>NZ_JBDPLS010000012.1:0-357130 GCF_039871515.1 Nonomuraea sp. B1E8
ACCACCGTGCCGTCCTTGTTCCTGCGGGCGGAGCTCCTGACGAACATGCCACCAGACCGTAACAGCTGAAGCACTGCGTGTGACTGCTGTTTCGTGGAAGTCGTGTTACTAGGCGTTCTCGCGATTTCCGCTATGCCCCATGCCGCCGACCTGCACCTTCACGCTCGATCACGCCCCACAACCCCGATTAGCTGCGGAACGCGAGCTGCGTGGCCAGCCCTCGTCGAGGAATTGGGCCGGAAAACGATCACAAGAATTCACGCCGTGCATCCAGGCTCAGGAACCCACGATGCCTATGCTGGGCAAAAGACTCAACCGCTCCGCCTAAGGACGCTCAGTAGACGCTGTCGTCTGCCCCTTGGGCAGGTTGGGATTTCTGCCAAGTACGATGTACCAGCGATCAGAGTCCTTCGACACATCAACAGTGTCGTTAAAAACACCATCCGCCCAAACCCCGGAAATGAAGACCCTAGCATACTTGGGTGAGATCTCGCTCCGAATATCCACTGATGTGAGTTTGATAGCCTTACCGCCATCAGTACGGAGTAGCTGATCTATTTCGGTTGTGGCTTCATTATTCAGGGGAATCAGTCGAGCGATCGCCTTGTGATCGGTGCGATTTAGGCCGTCGATGTATCTTTCGATGGCCCCTTGCGCGCTCGGTGCGCCCCTTTCCGCAGCTGGCTGTGTCGTTGTGCATGCAGCAGTTAAAGACAAGCACCCGACTAGGATCATAGTGATCGCCAACCGGGTGCCACGTCGCATCCTGGTCATACTCTAGAGTCTACGTCCTGTGGGCGTACCATGTCCCATTAGGGTACGCAGCGATTACGCTGGTAAGAGGTTTGTCTTTCGTATCGTTGGAGTGATACGTCATATACTGCTCGTCAACCTCACCATCACCACCCAGCCCGATATCCGTAACGAACATCGAGTGACTAATGTTGCCGTCGCTGTCCGTATCAACCTGAAGAACATCCGCGATAGCCATATCCCGGACATTCGAGAGAGCCCCACCTTGCCATCTAAGACGCGCTCAATCTCGCCAAGAATGGGATCGGTTCGAATGGAATTATCCACATTAAGTTCAAAGGTAAAAGACTTGCTCGCTGCTGCCAGTAGTTCGCCACTGGACTTGTTGATCATCTCTTCAAGCCCTGCCCTTGTTTCAGGAGACAGGCCTCGCCGATTACCGAACGACCGAATTTGTTGACGAAGCGTCTCAAATGTGCCATCAAGATCGGTTGTTAGTTTCGATATTGCCTGAGAGCATTCTCTGATCACCTCTAGCCTGCGATCAAGTAGCTCCTCTGCGACACGGTTGGGCGCCCAGAGCCGATCGGCGAGCAATCTCATTGATGCAAGATATTCTTCCCGCGCCTGTTTGTTGAATCGATATAGATCGAAAAGAGCGTTGGTATCGAACGCGATCAAGCCTTCGGTGATGAAATGCTTAAGGTCTTTATCGCTGGGCGGAAAGTAACCTGGGAACTGCTCACGTAGGCCACCTCCTATGCCAGCCGTCTCGTGACGAGATCCTGGTACATCTGCCATAGGTACAGACTAATCCGGCAAGCGGGAAAGCGCCGAATGTTCACAAAGACGACCGTCTGCCAAAACGACCGTCGGCGCGTGGGCGGTGCTGGCCGCGACCGGCCGGAGAGCCGCAGCGCGGCCAGCGACCGCCCGACGTGCGGCAGGCCGCCACAGGCGGGCTGCCCTTGATCACGTGTAGATAAGTTGCTTTCTGATCTTGCTGGACCCGGTGTTCTGCCTGTTCAAAGGGCATCTGTGTATGAGGTTGCGGCGGTCCAGACGCGTTCGAAGCTGGCCAGGTACGTGTCTACTGCTGCCTGTTGTTCGGTGGCTCGTAGGTGGATGACCGGTGCCTGGGCTGCGGGCGTGCCGTAGGCGTGGGTGTTGATCAGAAGACTGTCGTCGGCCCGGTAGATCGAGTTGTAGAGCACGGTCCCATGGAGCCGGATCTCGGCCTTGCCGCTTCCGAGCACGGCGCGGTAGAGGGTGAGGGCGTTTGTGACGCGGGCGGCCATGACGGATGCTCCGATGGCTTCGTCGATGCCGCGGGCTGCCACCGCTGAGGCCTCGGGGTCGCCGAGCAAGATGCGGACGTTGACACCGGCCTGGGCTTGGGCGGCCAGGAGGCGGATGAGGCCGGTGTCTTCGGCGAGGAACAGGCCGCTGTAGGTGAGAACGCCGATCTCGCGGGTGGCGGACTCGAAGTGGTGGCGCCAGGTGTGCTGGGGGACGGCCCAGCGGTGCGGGTAGACGGCCTGGACCTCGTCGGAGATGACGCGGTGGTGCTGGGCCGCGTCCGGCCAGAGGTCGGCTTCGTCGACGTGGAGGAGGTCGGCGATGGCCCAGCGGTGGCGGGGGTAGGGGATGCGCCCGTTCAGCCATCGGTGCACGGTCTTGGGGTCGACGGCGAGGCGGGCTGCGACGTCGGCGGGCTGGAGGCGGGCGTTGGTGAGGGCGTGGCGAAGGTTGTCGTTCAAGGCGCACCTCCGGCGGGGACGGGGTGTTCTGCCTGCGAAGCTAACACGAGACGTCCCTAGACGTCCCCGAGTTGCGGTGTAGAGGTTCCACGCTGGGGGCGAATCTCGACGTACACAGACAGTGACGGCGAGAGGACGCCCCGGCGATGAAGAGCATCAAAGAACAGCAGCACGCCTACGCTCAGCGGTTGCTGACCACGCTGCGGGATGAGCTGGTCGAGCGGCAGATCACGGCGGTGCTGGTGGTGGCCGCCGATGGCCGGCCTGGGCTGGACGTGACCGACAGCCGGTTCCGGACGCGGCGGGTCTTCGCCCATCTGGCGTTCTGCTGGTTCTACTGGGGTGACCGGGAGGACGAGCGGGTCACCTCGCTGCGCATGCCGGCGGCGGTCGAGCGGATCGAGCAGGCCGCGCGGGACGGCTGGCACGAGGGTGAGCAGGGCGAGCTCGGGGTGGACCTGAACCGTATCGTCGACGCCTACCGTACCTGACCTTCGATGGCGCAAGAGCGGGTCTGGCTGACGGGTGGGCGCGTCTATACGCAGGTGGCGGACCGGGTTCGGGAGCGGATCGCCTCTGGTGTGTACGCGTCGAGCGATGTGCTTCCCTCGGAAGCGGCGCTGTGCCGGGAGTTCGGGATCGCCCGCAACACCGTGCGGCGCGGGCTGGCGATCCTGGAGGACGAAGGTCTGATCGTGACGGTGCCGTCCAAGGGCCGCATCGTCACGGCGGACCCTGCCCAGTCGCCGGATGCTCCGTACAGCTATCAACGGATCGCGGGCGAGCTGCGCGAGCGTATCCAGAGCGGTGACCTGGCCGTGGGGGCGGCGTTGCCGAGTGAGCTGGCGCTGCGGCAGCGCTTTGCGGCCTCGCGTAATACGGTGCGGCAGGCTCTCGCGCTGCTGGAGCGAGAGGGCCTGGTGGTGGCCGAGCAGGGGCGGGGCCGGTTCGTGAAGGGTGAGACGTCCTAGGACGTCCTGGCGGGCAGACTGGCACGCACCGGGCATCCCCTGCCTATCGTAGACGGCGTGGGACAAGCTGAATGGGCTCATGACCTGGCCAAAGACCTACTGGAGACGGCCCTTCCCCGGCGCTGGGCACACACCCAAGGAGTCGCTGCCCGGGCCGTGTCGCTGGCCCCGATCCTCGGCGACGCGACCGACACCCTGACCGCCGCCGCCTACCTGCATGACATCGGCTACGCCCCCCGCCTGGTCATCACCGGCTTCCACCCCCTCGACGGAGCCCGCTACCTGCGCGATGTGCACCACGCGGACGACACGCTGTGCCGCCTGGTCGCTCACCACTCCTGCGCGGTCAACGAGGCTCTCGAACGCTCACTCTTCGCCCAGCTCACCGCGGAGTTCGGCGACGAGGGGCCAGCACTGATCCAGGCGGTGACGTACTGCGACATGACCACCGGCCCGGACGGAGTGCATCTCGACGTCGCTGATCGGCTGGCCGAGATTCACTCGCGGTACGGCCCTGACCATCTGGTATCCCGCTCCATCGCCGCGTCAACGCCCTGCATCCTCACTGCGGTCCGAGAGATCGAACGGCGGATGGCTGAGAGGACTTAATCCTCCGGATCGCCGAACGCCGTCCGGATCTTGGCTGCGCCGTACTGGCCTCTGGGGTTGCAGATCGGGCAGGCGCATGGCGGTGTTCCGTGGGCGTCGGGCATGTAGCGCCAGCCGGTCAGCTGGTTCACCTTGCGGACTCGGTGGATTTCGCCGGCTCTGATGGGACGCGGGATGAAGACTTCGTACCCGCGCGGGTCGGGCTGGGCCGCGATCAGTGCGGCGGCCTCGGCGCTGCTCAGGTGGGCGGGGAAACGGTTGTAGTGGCCGACCTGCACCGGTTCGTTGTCGGGGACTCTGAAGTACACGGCGATGAGCGTTCGCTGGCCGCCTCGCCGCAGCTCGCGTACCCACTGATGGGTGGTCTGGTAGGAGGGGAGCACTGGCAGGCAATAGACGCCCGCTTCGTTGTGCCCGCCGCTCACCGCCCGGATGCCGCTGCGCCGTATTGAGCGAATGTTCTTGGCCGCGGTGATGTGCACCAGCATGGTCATCGAGGATCAGCCAATGTACGGCAGGCCGGTGCCGGCTAGGTAGTGCTCGATCCGCATCCGCATCGAGCGGTCCATGCGCAACGCGGGCACCTGGTCGCGAGGCACCCAGCGGACCTCACGGGACTCATCGCTCGGGGTCGGCTTGCCACTGACGGCGCGGCCGGTCAGGACCAGGGAGAACTCCTGACGCGCCTCGCCGTTGCTGGTGTAGAGGATGACGTGGCGTGGGTCGCTGTAGGTGCCGACCAGGCCGGTGATCTCACAGGTGATCCCGGTTTCCTCCAGTGTCTCCCGCACGGCGGCCTGCGGGATGGATTCGCCCAGGTCGATCGCGCCGCCGGGGACGGCCCAGTTGTCGTTGTCGGTGCGGCGGATCATCAGTACCTCGCCTGCGGCGTTGGTGACGATGACGTTGACGGATGGTACGAGGCTGTTGGCTGCGGGGGCGTCGGGGTCGTCGTAGTAGTCGATCCGCTTGGCCATGGCTCAGGACTCTATCGGCCGGGCGCCGTCCCAGACGCGTTCGAAGCTGTTGGCGTAGGTGGTGACCATGTCTCCGCCGATGACCTTGCGGAGGTGGAAGACGGGTGCGTTGCCGGCGGGGACGCCGTACACGTGGGTGTTGACGAGGAACTGATCGTCGGCGCGGTAGATCGAGTTGTAGAGCACGGTGGCGTGGAGCCGGAACTCGACGTTCTCGCGTCCGATCAAGGACTTGTAGAGGACGAGGACGTTGCGGATCTTGAACGCCATGCCGTCGTCGATGCCCTCGTCCTTGCCGCGTTGCGCGACTTCGGCGCAGTCGGGGTCGCCCAGCAGGATGCGTACCCGTACGCCCGATTCGGCTTTCTCGCCGAACATGCGCACCATCCCGGCGTCGTCGGCGAGAAAGAGTCCGCTGTAGACGAGCACGCCGATCTCTTCGGACGCGGTGGAGAACAGTCGTCCCCACACGTCCCTCGGGACGGCCCAGCGTTGCGGGTAGACGGTGACGATCTCGGACTCCGACGCTGAGGCGACCTGGTCGCGGGTCAGGGCCTCCGGCCAGAGGTAGGTCTCGTCGGTTTCGAGGTACGAAGCCACCGCATATCGGTGCTTTCGGTACGGGGGGCGGGCTTTGGTCACCCACCGTTCGACCGTTTTGGGGTCGACCGCAATGGCCTCCGCCAGTTCGGCGATGCTCACGCCGCGCTGCAACAGGGCCGCTCGCAACCGCTCGTTCGCCATGTCACCTGCTCAGGAGGACGTCTGGGGACCTGCACATCGTAGGCCGGACGTCTTGAACATGTCCCGTCGTGTAGTGATCTCGTCCTGACTCTCCGTCGCATTCTCGGTGTCACACAGCAACACCCGTGACTGAAAGGAGAGGTGATCACATGACCGACGAGATCTACCCCGACCCCACCTGCGAATGCAGCGCCCACCTGGACGAGGGACAGACCCGCTGCCGCAAGTGCCAGGCCCGCGACCGCTGGGTC
The DNA here is from genome assembly GCF_039871515.1 of Nonomuraea sp. B1E8. NCBI lineage: Bacteria > Bacillati > Actinomycetota > Actinomycetes > Streptosporangiales > Streptosporangiaceae > Nonomuraea > Nonomuraea sp. B1E8. The sequence goes on from NZ_JBDPLS010000012.1 coordinate 6,066, forward strand.
AAGAAGCAGACGGTCAGGCGCCGGGAGCACGCGCGGCGCGGCGAGACCCGCCGTCCCCCGCGCGGCCCGCGTCGTACGGCCATGGCGGGGGTGACGTGGACGTGATCGCGCTGATCATCGCCGGACTGCTCGGCGTCATCCTGCTCGTGGGCTACACCGCGGTCCTGATCGGCATCCGCCGTGAGGACAAGGCGCTCAGCCTGCACCACAGCCCGTCAAGCGCGTCGGCGTCGCTGGCCCGGAAGGTTACCGGCTGCTACGTCCGGAACGGGGCGTCGTGGACGTAGCCAACTGCTCCTCGACCCTCGCGAGCCGTACCGACAGGTCCTGCACGGTGGCGCGCAGCTCGGCCAGCTCGCCGCCGGCGGGCGCCTCCCCAGCATCCCGTACGAACACGCCTTTGCCCTGCTGGCCGATCACGAGGCCTTCGTTGCGCAGGATGCCGACGGCCATCTTCACCACCGACAGCGAGGCGTCGTACTGCTCGGCGAGCTGGGCGGTGGACGGCAGCGGGGTTCCGGGCGCGAGGGAGCCGCCTCGGATCTGCGCGCGGAGATCGTCGGCGATCTGCAGGTAGCCGGGCCGCCCGGTGTTCTTGACCATCGCGTCCATCACACCACGAAAGTTCGACCAAGCCAACCGAGAGGACGTTGACAACCAAGCCAACTAGGTTAACTATGTTGACTACGACGAATAAGGAGGTTACAGCCCATGCGTACCGTCCCGATCCCTGTGGACACCACCAAGCTCGCCATCACCTGCGTCAAGGCACCCCGCCCACGCGTGCTCAACCGCGACACCGGCGAGATCAAGACCGACAAGAACGGCAACACCGTCTACGAGGTCACCGTCTCCGTCGAGGACGAGTTCGGCCGGATCGAACTCGTCAAGATCGGCACCACCGGCGAACCGCCCATCACCACCGGCGACCAGGTCAACGCCGTCGGCCTGCTCGGCTACGTCTGGGAGATCGCCGGCCGGTGGGGCATCGCCTACCGCGCCCCCGCCCTCCTCCCAGCCAGGGAGGCCGCCGATGTCTGACGCGCAGCTCCTGCTCACAGTCCTGGCCGCTGTGGCGGCCGGGCTGTGGGCCTGGCGCCGCTGGCACCCCGCCTCCTTCTGGCTCGTGATCGGCTTCCCGCTCACCGCTCTGTCCGCCCGCGCGTCCTGGCGGCGGGTCGCCCTCGGCTGCGGGCTGACCAAGAAGCGGCAACGCTTCTGGTTCACCACCGTGCCCGGCCTGGTCGCCTCGACCGGCGTCGTACGGGTCAGGCGCAAGTGGCAGCGCATCGCGGTGGACACCAAGCCGTTCATGTGGCTGCCCCTGCCGACCCGGCACGGCTGGCGCGTCACCCTGCACACCCTGGAAGGCCAGACACCCGGCGACTACGCCGACGCCGCCGAACGCCTCGCCCACTCCTGGGGGGTCCACGCCATCCGCGTCTCCTCGCCCCGTCCCGGCCGCGTCGTCCTCATGGCCACCATCCGTGACCCGCTGGTCCACGTCGACCAACTCCGGCCCTCACCCGACCTGCTCAAGGTGAACGTGGGACGGCTGGAGACCGGCAAACCGTGGATCATCGACTTCCGAACGGTCCCGCACTGGCTCAACGCCGGAGCGACCCAGTCCGGCAAATCAAACCTCGCCAACGCCCTCATCGTCGGCCTCGCGCCACAGCCGGTGGCGCTGGTCGGCTTCGACCTCAAAGGCGGAGTCGAGTTCACCCCGTACGCGCCCAGGCTGTCGGCCCTGGCCACCTCGCGCACCGAATCGGTCAGCCTGCTGGCCGACCTGGTCGGGCTGATGATCGACCGCATGGGACTGTGCCGCCAGGCCGCCGCGCGCAACATCTGGCAACTGCCCCCAGGTGTTCGCCCGGTGCCCGTCGTGGTCCTGGTCGACGAACTGGCCGAGCTGTACCTGATGGCCGACAAGTCCGAGAAGGACGAGATCGCCAAGACCTCGACCGCGCTGCTGCGGGTCGCGCAGCTCGGGCGGGCGTTCGGCATCTACCTGTTCTGCTGCGGCCAGCGGATCGGCTCCGACCTCGGACCTGGCGTCACCGCCCTGCGCGCCCAGTGCTCGGGACGGATCTGCCATCGGGTCAACGACCCCGAGACCGCCACCATGACCCTCGGCGACCTCGACCCCGCTGCCCTGGTCTCCGCCCGCGCCATCGCCGCAGAGACACCCGGCGTGGCCATCGTCGCCGGACAAGACGGCCAGTGGTACCGCGCCCGCTCCTTCTACGTCACCGAGCAGACCGCCGAACTCGCCGCCCGTGTCCACGCCCACCTCGCCCCGTCCTGGGACGAGATCACCGCCCATCTACCTGAGTCCATCAACGCCTGAACCATGAAGGGAGGAACGATGCGACGTCTCGCCTGCTGGCTGCTCGACACCGGTCCGGTCCTCGTCCTGGCCGCCATCGCGGGTGCCGGATCGTTCACCCACATCCGCGACACCGCCACCGAGCACGGCCAGACCGGCTGGATGTCCTGGGCCATCGCCGTCTGCATCGACCTGACCTGTGTCATGGCCGCCCGCGAGCGCCAACGCGACAAGCGTTCCGGCAAAAGCCGGCCGGGCCGCATCTCCTGGCCCGTCCTCGTCCTGACCGGCGGCATCGTCCTGTCCCTGGCCGCCAACCTCGCCCAAGCCGCCCCGACCATGTGGGGCTGGATCACCGCCGCCACCCCGGCCGCCGCGTTCCTCATCGCCATCTCGATGCTGGAACGCCGCGCCACCCGCCCCGAACCCGCCGCCGCTCCGGCGTCCTCGTCCGCGCCCGTCCTGGCCTCGTCCCCGGTCCCAGAGCTCGTCCCGAACGACGCCCCACGCCGGGACAAGTCTCAGGACGAGAGCCGGGAAGACCAGGACCGCGACCTGGCCCCCGCGCTCGTCGACTACGCCCGCCGCATCGCCGATGAGCACCACGCCAAACACGGCAAGCCCATCACCCGCGGCGCCCTACGTACCCACCTGGGCGTGTCCAACCAACTCGCCTCCGACCTGCTGCGCACCCTGCGCACCGCCTGAAGGGAGACCACACCCATGACCCACGACCCGCGCACCGCCCTCATCAACGGCCTGCTCGAACTGGCCGCCTTCCTGGAGGCCAACCCCAGCGTGCCCGTCACCAAGAACGTGATCGTCAACCACTTTCCTCGCCACCTCACCGACGCCGAAATGTGCGCCGAGATCGACCAGATCGCCGCCCGCGTCGGCTCCACCATCGACCAGACAGACCTCCCACACGGCCACTACGCAACCTCACGATTCTTCGGCCCCGTCGAATACCGCGCCGTAGCCGTCCTGGCCACCGCCCGCGCCCGCCACGCCGCCCACAGCAGCTACCACGGCTGCATCCAGCCCGACAACACCTAGGAGGTTCCACCGTGCGTATCCGCCTCGACGGCACCCGCGCCGAAATCGTCGACGCCCTGTTCCGCCTCCGCCTGCACTTCACCGTGATCGGCGCCTCACGCGTCTACCCCGACCGCGCCAAACCGCACCGCTGGCGCATCTACCTCACCACCACCCCACGCGAGCGGAAGTGACCCCATGAACGAGGTGATCCACTACCGCTGCTGCACCTGCAACGGCACCGGACTCGACACCGACCATGACCGCTGCCTCGACTGCGACGGCACCGGCATCGACAACCACGGCGCCTAAACGCGCAACGCCCCCGGCCTGGCCGCACATCCGCCAAGACACACGCCAGGTCGGAGGCCATCCCCTCACCCGAACGAGCGAAAGGAGGACACCATCTTGCCCACAACCCACGCCAAAGCGGGCATGATCGCCCGACTCAACCACCCCGACTACGACCGCTGGGCATCCCAGATCCGCGCCACCGGCGGCTGCCGCCAACCCATCCACCTACGCGGCAAAGTCGACCACTACGACCAAGCCACCGGCCAACTCCTGCACCGCTACACCACCAAGCACGAACCCGACGGCATCCTGCGCGTCCCGTGCAAGACCCGCCGCGTCTCCCGCTGCCCCGCGTGCGCCGAGACCTACCGAGCCGACACCTACCACCTCATCCGCGCCGGACTGATCGGCGGCAAAGGCGTCCCCGAGACGGTCACGAGCCACCCGACCCTGTTCGTCACCCTCACCGCGCCCAGCTTTGGAACGGTCCACGCGCGATGCGAAAAGAACGGCAAGGTCCTGCCCTGCCACGCCCGCCGCAACGCCGAGACCTGCCCACACGGCCGCGCCATGTCCTGCACCGAACGGCACCACAAAGACGACCCCCGCCTCGGCGAACCGCTCTGCCCCAACTGCTACGACTACACCGGCTCCGTCCTGTTCAACGCCCGCGCCCCGCTGCTGTGGAAACGCTTCGCCGACTCCGTACGCCGCCACCTGGCCAAACTCGGCGGCCTGTTCCTCAAGGACCTACGCCACCACCTGACCCTGTCCTTCGCCAAGGTCGCCGAATACCAACGGCGCGGCGTCGTCCACTTCCACGCCGTCATCCGCCTCGACGGCCCCGACGGGCCAGCTACACCGCCTCCGGTCCGGCCTGGGCGACTGCCGACACCCTGACTCAGGCCATCCAGCACGCCGCCAAGGCCGTCTCCGCCAACGCACCGGCCCACCAGAACCAGCCCGAACGCGCCCTGCGCTGGGGCAGCCAACTCGACATCCGCCCCATCACCCTGAGAGGGGACCTCACCGAACAAGCCGTCGCCGGCTACATCGCCAAGTACGCCACCAAGGCCGCCGAATGCGTCGGCACCCTCGACCGCCGCATCAACGCCCTCGACAACCTGGAAGGCTTCGGGCTGCGCGACCACGCCCGCCGCCTCATCACCACCTGCTTGGAACTGGGCGCGATCAGAGAACTGGCCGAACTCCGGCTCGCCGACTGGGCCCACATGCTCGGCTTCCGCGGCCACTTCTCCACCCGATCCCGCCGCTACTCCACCACCCTCGGCCAACTTCGAGCAGCCCGCGAACACCACGCCCGCGACAACGAGATCACCACCGGCCGCCTCCCCCTCTTCGACGAAGACACCGTCCTCGTGATCAGCGAATGGGAGTACGCAGGCAAGGGCCACTCCCTCGGCGACCAACTCCTCGCCGCTGCCATCACCGGAGGGTGCCTATGAACACCCTCGCCAAGCTCTGGACCGTGGAGGACGTAGCCACATTCCTCGGCGTCCCGGTCGCCACGCTCTACCAGTGGCGACACCACCGCACAGGGCCGACAGGCCGCAAGATCGGCCGTCACCTCCGCTACGTGCCCGAGGACGTCATGTCCTGGGTCCAGGACCAGGAGTAGCCCATGGCCTTCGTCAAGGACCTGTGGACCAAGACAGTCCGTAACCCGGACGGCAAGCCGCAGAAGATCAAGACCGCACGCCACGGCAAGGGCAAGCGCTGGCTCGCCGTCTGGGTCGACCCCGACGGCAACGAACGCTCGACCGCGTACGACCGCAAGGCCGACGCCGAGCGCAAGATCGCCACTATGGGCGCCGACATCGCCCGTGGCGACTACATCGACCCCAACGCGGGCAAGGTGTTGTTCGGCGAGGTAGCCGAGCGCTGGTTGGCCTCACGCATCGTCGACCCAGCGACGAAGATCCGATACGAGTACGTCCACCGCCTCCACGTCTCGCCGACTTTCGCCAAGCGCCAAGTGAAGAGCATCAAGCCGTCGGAAGTCCAGGCGTGGATCAGTGACCTGAGCAGCCGATTCGGCACCTCGACCGTACAGACGGCCTTGGTCCTCCAGGGCATCCTCAACCTCGCCGTAGCCGACGAGGCGATCAAACGCAGTCCTGCCAAGTCACCGATCGTGCAAGTGCCCAAGCGCGCCGCCGAGGAGATCGTCGCCTGGTCGGACGACAGAGTCAGCGCTGTGATCGACGCTCACCCTCCGCTGTTCCGCCTGCTCCCCATGATCGGCGCGGCCTGCGGGCTGCGGCAGGGTGAACTGTGCGGGCTCGCCCTGGAGGACATCGACTTCGAAGAGCGCGTTGTCCGAGTACGCCGACAGATCAAGAAGCTGGGTGGCGATCACGCTTACGCTCTGCCGAAGAACGACCGGGAACGGGTCGTGCCCCTCCCCGAATGGGCGGCCGAGGCCATCAAGCGACACGTCTCGACCTATCCCCCACTGGTCTGCTCGCTGCCCTGGGAGAGGCTGGACGGCAGGTTGCGCACGCACAACCTGCTCTTCCGCTGGACGGACGACCGCCACATCAGGTCACGGACCTACAGCGAGATCGTGTGGAAGCCCGCACTCGTCCAAGCAAAAGTGATCCCGCCAGCGGGCAAGGACCCCCGCCAGCGCAGCCGCTACATCACCTCACGCAAAGAGGGACTGCACCAGCTCCGCCACTACTACGCCAGCGTCATGCTGGCCGGTGGCGTCTCGGTGCGGGAACTCGCCGAATACCTCGGCCACGCCGATCCAGGATTCACCCTCCGCGTCTACGCCCACATGATGCCCGGTTCCCACGACCGTGCCCGCAAGGCCATCGACGATCGGCTGTTCCGTCCGCGCGGCGTCTCTCACGGAACAGGCACGGAACAGTGATCATCTACGACACCTTCTGAAGACGAGCGAACCCCGCTTCCCAGCACCGGAAGGCGGGGTTCTCGCATGTCAGAGGTCACTTGGCCAGATGCCTGCTGATCACCAGCCGCTGGATCTGGTTCGTGCCTTCGAAGATCTGCATGATCTTGGCCTCGCGCATGTACCGCTCGACCCGGAACTCCCGCGTGTACCCGTATCCGCCGAACACCTGCACCGCGTCCGTCGTCACCTTCATCGCCGCGTCCGTGGCGACCAGTTTGGCGACGCTCGCCTGCCGGCCGTACGGCAGCCCCGCGTCGCGGCGGCGGGCCGCGTCGAGGTACGTCGCACGCGCGCTGTCCACCCCGGCCGCCATGTCGGCGAGCAGGAACCCGAGCCCTTGGTGGTCGATGATGCGCTTGCCGAACGTCTGCCGCTCCTTGGCGTAGGCGACGGCTTCGTCGAGCGCGGCCTGGGCGAGGCCGGTGGCGCAGGCGGCGATGCCGAGCCGGCCGGAGTCGAGGGCGCTGAAGGCGATCTGCAGCCCCTGACCCTCCTCGCCGATGAGCCGGTCGGCGTCCAGGACGGCGCCGTCCCAGTGGGCGCTGGTCGTGGGGACGGCGTGCAGGCCCATCTTCTCCTCCGGGCGTCCGAAGGAGAGCCCGTCGGCGGTCCCGGGGGCGAGGAAGCAGGAGACGCCGCGCGACCCCTCACCGGTGCGGGCGAACAGGGCGTAGAAGTCGGCGATGCCGCCGTGGGTGATCCACGCCTTGTTGCCGGTGATCCGGTAGCCGGTCTCGACCCGCTCCGCCTTGCAGGTGAGGGCGCCGGCGTCGGATCCGGCCTGGGGCTCCGAAAGGCTGTAGCCGCCGATGACGCGTCCTGCCAGCATGTCGGGCAGCCACCGCTCGCGCTGCTCGGGCGTGCCGTAGGCGTGGACGGGGAAGCAGGCGAGGGTGTGCACGCTGGTCGCGACCGCGACGGCCGCCCACCGCATCGCCAGTTCCTCGATCACCTGCAGGTAGACCTCGTACGGCTGCCCGCCGCCTCCCAGTTCCTCCGGGTACGGCAGCCCGAGCAGCCCAGCGCCGCCCAGCGTGGCGAACAGCCCGTCGGGGTAGGTTTCGGCGCGTTCGTGCTCGTCCACACGGCGCGCGAGCTCCTTGTCGGCGATCTCGCGCGTCAGGTCGATGAGGTCCTTGGCGTCCTGGTCGGGAAGCAGACGGTCGACGGTCACGGTCACTCCTGGGTCGGGGCGGGCTCGTCCAGCCGCGCCAGGGCGGTCCTGGCGCGCTCGCGGAAGTCGGCGACCCGGGCGAGCTTGATGTCCTCGTACCCGCGGATCAGGTCGGGCAGGCCCGCGATCTCGGCGACGGCGGCGGCGGTGCCGGGGGTGAGCCGGGACAGGGCGGCGCGCATGAGATCACGATATTCGGTGACGAGCTCGCGTTCGACGCGGCGTACCTTGGCCTGGCCGAACACGTCGAGCGCCGTCCCGCGCAGCACCCGCGCGGCCCGCAGCCCGCGGAACAGCACGGGGGCCGAGCGGCGCAGCCTGATCTTGCGCTTCATGCCCATAGCGCGCAGCAGCGGCGGGTGCAGCAGCACGGACACGGCCGCGTCGGCGCCGAACTCGCGCTCGCGCCGCTCCTGCTCGGCCGGGTCGAGGTGGAGGCGGGCGACCTCGTACTCGTCCTTGTAGGCCATGAGCTTGTGCAGGCCGCGGGCGTAGGCGAGGGCGATCTCGGCGCCCGCCTCCTTGCCGGCGCGCTGGACGGCGGCGGCGCGAACCCGGCGCACGTCCTGGGCGTACGTGCGGGCGTACGTCGCGTTCTGGTAGCCGGTCAGGTCGGCGGCGCGCGCGGCCACCACCTCGTCGAACCCTTCCGGCACGGGCGCCGGCGCCATGACCTCGCGCACCGCGGCGGGGTCGGACACGGCGGTGCGGCCCCAGCGGAAGGCGGCGAGGTTCTGCTCGACGGAGGCCCTGTTGAGGGTGATGGCCCGCTCGATGGACGCGGCCGAGACCGGCAGGCAGCCGAGCTGGTAGGCGGCGCCGAGCAGCAGCAGGTTGGCCGGCATGTGGTCGCCGAACAGGACGTCGGCCAGCTCGTGGGCGGCCACGCACTCGACGGCCTTGACGGCCGGCTCGACGCGGGCGACCGCGCCGGCGTGTCCCGGCACCGGCGCGCGGCCGGTCACCATGGCGGCGGTGGGTACGACGGAGGTGTTCAGCACGGCGATGGTGCGTTCGGGCGCGGCCACGGCCAGGTTGGCGTCGGCCGCCGCGCCGAGCAGGTCGAACCCGATGAGCACGTCGGCCATGCGGTGGGAGGCGCGTACGGAGCCCGCGAGCGGGCGCGGCGAGATCCGCACGTCGCTGACCACGGGCCCGCCCTTCTGCGCCAGCCCGGTCTGCTCCAGCCCGGCCGTGTGCAGGCCGTCGAGGTGCGCCGCCATCTGCAGGATCTGGGAGACGGTGACGACGCCGGTGCCGCCGATGCCGGGCATCCTGATGAGCACGTCGTCGCCCACCCGGACGGCGGGCTCCGGCGGTTCGGCGGGCAGCGGCGGAGCCTGGTGTGGCCGCCTGGTGCCCGGCTCGACCAGCAGGAACGACGGGCAGTCGCCCTTGAGGCAGCTCAGGTCGGTGTTGCAGGACGCCTGGTGGATGCGGGTCTTGCGGCCGTACTCGGTCTCGACCGGCTGCACGGACAGGCACGTCGAGACGTCGCCGCAGTCGCCGCAGCCCTCGCAGACCCGCTCGTTGATCACGACCTTCTCGGTGGGCGTGGGCAGCTTGCCGCGCTTGCGCAGCCGCCGCTCCTCGGCGGCGCACCGGTCGTCGTGGATGAGCACGGTCACGCCGTCGAGCGCGGCCAGTTCCTTCTCGACCTCGGGCAGGTCGTCGCGGTGCCGTACGGACGCGATCGGCGCCAGCCGCACCCCGCGGTACGTCTCCGGCTCCGGCGTGGTGACCACGACGCGGCGCACGCCCTCCAGCGCCAGCTCCCGCGTGAGCGTGGGCACGTCGAGCCGGCCCTCCGCGCGCTGCCCGCCGGTCATGGCGACGGCGTCGTTGTAGAGCAGCTTGTACGTCATCGTCACCCCGGCGGCCACCGCGGCCCTGATCGCCAGCGAGCCGGAGTGGTGGAAGGTGCCGTCGCCGATGTTCTGCACGAAGTGCCGGTCCTCGGTGAACGGCGCCAGCCCGATCCACTGGGCGCCCTCGCCGCCCATCTGGGTGATGCCGACCTGGGTGCCGCGCCCGTGCCCGTCCAGCGCGATCATGGCGTGGCAGCCGATGCCGACGCCGACGAGCGTCCCGTCGGAGGTGCGGGTGGAGGTGTTGTGCGGGCAGCCCGAGCAGAAGTACGGGGTGCGCGCGGCGACCAGCGGAAGCAGGGGGCGCGACTTCTTCGGCGCGCCCCCTGCTGAGTCGAGGGTGACCGCGGGCCGGGGCAGGCGGTCGGGATCCAGGCAGGCGACCAGGGCCTTGGCGACGTCCTCGGCGCTCAGGGTGCCGCGGGCGCTCAGCAGCTCCCTGCCCAGCACGGCCGGCACCCGGTCGCGGCCGTACAGGGCCTGCTTGAGCTGCCCCTCCAGGAACGGCACCTTGTCCTCGACCACGAGCACCCGGTCGAGGTCGCACGTCATCGCGGCCAGCTCGGCGTGGTCGAGCGGGAACGGCATCGCGAGCCGGATCAGCCTCAGCCCGGCGTCGTCCAGGGCGGACCGGTCGAGGCCCAGGTCGGCCAGCGCCCGCAAGACCACCGCGTACGTCGTGCCGGACGCGACGATCCCCAGCGCGGTGTTGCCCTCGCCGGCCATCACCCGGTTCAGGCGGTGCGTGCGGGCGTACGCGCGGGCCAGGTCGAGGCGGCGGGTCAGCAGGTCGTGCTCGGCGTCCAGCGCCGCCGCGCCCAGCAGGATCGGGGACGACGCGCGGGCGGCGCGGTCCGGGAACGGGATGTGCTCGCGCAGCGGGCCGAGGTCGACCGTGGCGGACGCGTCGGCGATGTCGGCCACGATCTTCAGCCCGGCCCAGAGCCCGGTCGCGCGCGACAGGGCCACCGCGTGCAGCCCGAACTCGATGATCTCGGCGATCGAGCCGGGCGCCAGCAGCGGCATGGCCAGGCTCTGGCACATCGGCTCGCACGAGCTGGGCAGCGTGGACGACTTGCAGCCGGGGTCGTCGCCGATCCAGGCCACCGCGCCGCCGAGCGGGGCCGTGCCCGCCGTGTTGGCGTGCCTGATGGCGTCGGCGGCCCGGTCGAGGCCGGGGTTCTTGCCGTACCAGAAGCCCGTCACGCCCTCGTGACGGCGGCCCGGCACCTGGTCGAGCAGCTGGGTGCCGGCCACCGCCGTGGCCGCCAGCTCCTCGTTCAGGCCCGGCTTGAACACCACGCCCATGTCGTCCAGGAACCGCGACGCCCGCCCCATCTCCAGGTCCACACCGCCCAGCGGGGACCCTTGGTAACCGGACACGAACGCCCGCGTGTCCAGCCCGCGCGCCCGGTCGAGCCTGCGCTGCTCCAGCGTCAGGCGGACCAGGGCCTGGACGCCGGAGATGAGCACCCGGCCGTCGAGCGCCGCGTACTTGTCGTCGAGTGACACGGGGGCGGGAGTCTCGCTGGGGCTCATGCGGACCTCCTGGCTTCGTACGTGGGATTCCCAGCACAGCAATGCGGGCACACTATGCGCAAGTATGAGCTGAGAAAGCGCTCGCAAGACGCAAACAATCTACGGCGGCGTGCCTGATGTCCGAAGATGTTTGCGCCCAGGGGAAGGTTCTCGCATGCCCGACGTCGACGACATCGACCACCAGGTGCTGCGCCTGCTACGGGAGGACGGGCGCAGGACGTTCTCCGAGATGGCCGAGCGGGTCGGCCTGTCCGTGGCCGCCGTCAAGCGGCGCGTCGACCGGCTCAGGGACCTGGGCGTGATCACCGGGTTCACCGTGCAGATCGACTACGCCAAGCTCGGATGGGGCATCGAGGCGTTCACCGAGCTGCGCTACCCCGGCACCACCCCGGTCAGCGAGATCGTCCGCACGGCCACCGACGTGCCCGAGGTGCAGGAGGTCTTCACGATCGCCGGCGACCCCGACGCGCTGATCCACGTACGGGTGCGGGACCTCGGGCACCTCCAGCAGGTCATCGACCGGCTGCGCAGGGCCGGCGACGTGACGGGCACGAAGACGCTGCTCGTGCTCGGGACGTGGACGCGCGACGCGCTGGCGCCGCGCAGCGGCTGGAATCAGGGCATCCCGCTGGCCCGGTCGCGGCGGGAGAAATAGCGTACGAGCAGGCCGATCGCCAGCAGCACCGCCGTCCCGAGACCGAGCATCCAGATCGACACGCCGGTCATGGGGAGCGGCCGCCCGTCGTCGAGCCGCTGAGCGCGCGGCTCCCGCTCCCGCTCCCGATCCCGCTTCCGCTCCGCCGCGCGGTGCTCGTGCGGCTCCGCCCGCTCCCCGGGGGCGGCGTGGCGCGGCTCGTGCACGGGCCGCGCGCGGTTCTTCTTGGAGGGTTCCCCGGCCGGGGCGGCCTCGTCGGGGGAGGGCGTGCCGGCCGGGGCGGAGGCCCGTTGCGGCTCGATGGCGGTGGACGTGCAGGCGCGGTTGTTCGCGGTGTTCGCCTCGTCGCCCTCGGCGCTGACGGTGGCGCAGTTCTCGACCAGTCCGGGCTCGCCGGGCGCGAGCGTGAACATGAACGTCCTGCTCTCGCGCGGCGCGAGCGTGCCGAGGGGGCAGACGAGCGCCGGACCGGCTCCCGGGCACTCCGCCGGGCGGTCGGCGATCGCAGCCCGGCCGCCGGCCGGGTGGCGCACCGTCACGCCGGTCGCCGGCGTGAGCCCCTCGTTGACGACGGTCACCGCGTAGGCGATGGCGCCGCCGGCGGTGAGCGTCGCCGCCTTGGTGATCGTGACGTCGGCCCCGGCCGCCCTGGCCTGGGTGACCAGCTGGGAGGAGTCGCCCTGCGCGCCCGACGCGGTGACCTCGGCCCGGCTGGTGAGCGCGGTGCCGTCGGAGAGCCCGGAGTCGATCACGACGGGGAACGAACGGGTCACGCTCCGGCCCGCCGGGATCCTCAGGTCCGGTCCGCCGCAGGTGATGGTCCGGCCGGTGAGGTCGCACCCGTCGGGGAGCGGCCCGGGGGACACGTGCTCGTCGAGGGCGCCGGTGATGGTGACGGCCTCGGCGGTCGCTTCCCCGACGTTGGTGACGGTCACCGTGTAGACGGCCTGCCCGCCGATGAGCAACGGGTCGGGAACGGCGCTCTGAGCGATCCGCAGGCCCGCCGCCGTCGGCCCGAGCCCGCCCGCCGCGGCCGGAGCGGCCGCGCCGCCGCCCAGCGCGGCCAACGTGATGACCGTCGCGACCCGGGCCATGCCCATGTCCTACCCCCGCGTTGACCGCCGTGCCTGCTCGACCCCGGGGCCGATCTTTCTACCGGCCGGTGAGGCGGCGGCGGGGTGCACACCGGAATCATGCGCCGCCGTGGCGGATTCTTTGCCGGGACGCCGTTCCGCGCTCGACGAACGTGCCTCGAAACGCGCCGCGGCGACACGTAGGGTCGGTGTCATGCCGAAGGCCGCGCGCCATGACGAGGTCGCCGGCTTCTCCACGGCCGGCTGGCCCGACGACGTCGACGATCCCGCGTCCGTGCGCCTGCTCTGTCCGACATCGACGACCTCGACGGCGCCGCCGCGACCGTCGCCCGCTCACTACGTCCCGGGGGCGTGTTCGCCTGCTCCATCCTGCACCCGTGCTTCCCCGGCGGGCAGGGCGTCTCCGGCTCGTGGCCGGGCGACGCCCGCTATCACGCGGAGGGCTGGTGGCGGGCCGACGGCGAACGTTCGACGCTGCGCCGCCAGGTGGGCGCCAACCACCGCACGCTCTCGACGTACGTCAACACGTTGCGCCGCCACAGCCTGTGGCTGGACGAGATGGACGAGCCCGAGCCCGCCCAGGAATGGGCGGCGACCCGCCCCGATGCCGCCCGGTTCCCCGTGTTCCTCGTCATGAGGTGCGTACGCCGCCGATCAGCGCCACGGTGACGCGCGGGGCCGGCGTCCTGCCGACGATCGACGATGACTCGGCGCTCGTCTACACTCGCTGCGATCACGCCGAAGGAGGTGTCCCCTGAACGACACCGGGACGTTTCACCAGGGTCACGAGATGACCGGGATCACGATCGACGCGGACGGGCGTGACTCCTCCGGCAGGGCGATGGGCGGCTTGGCCGGCGAATATGCGGCGTACGTCAAGGGGCTGCGCCGCGCCGACGAGGCGCCTTTGCCGTACGAGGAGTTCGCCGCCGGCTACCGCGAGCTGAGGGAAAGTCTCCGCACCTCGTGCGAGCAGCTCGCCGCCTCGCTCGATCACGCAGAAGCCGGGCAGATCGCCATGGCGATGGTCAACAGGCGCACCGAACTCGCCAACGGCAGGCTCACCGGCAGTCCGCGCGCCGACGGCGGGCTCTCGTGAGCGAGCAGGCCGTGGCGAACGGGCTGGCGTTGCTGGGTGTCCCGCCCATGCCCGACCTGGACGCGATCGACCGGCACATCACCGAACTGGACGAGGCCGCCGCACGTCACCAGGCACTGGCGACCGGGAGCAGGCAAGCCCTCCGGCTCGCCGCGGCGAACAGCGGTCCGGCCGCCGAGGCGGCGCACGCCCACGTGAGCGGCTGCGAGGGAACCATCGCCACCGCCGAGGATCTCGCCCACCGCCTGTCGCTCACCGCCGCCACCCTGCGCTCCACCAGGGGCGTACTGGTCTGGGTGGGCGGCATGCTGGCCGGGCTGGGACTGCTCGCCCTCGCGGTCGCGGTGCAGGCGCCCCACCTCCTGCCCCAGCTGCGCACGCTGGCCGCCCGGCTCTCCTCCAGGTTGCGTGAGCTCCTCGCCCGCATCGGCGCCCTGATGCGGAGCATGTCCACGACCTTGACCAACCGCAGGGTCGAGAAGGTCGCCGGCCGCTTCCACGACAAGTGGCGTGCGCCGCGCCGGCTCCCCGACAGGACCTACGAGCCCAGGATGAAGACCACCACGGACCCGGCCTGGATCAAGAAGCACGGCACCGATCAGGTCGACATCGCCAACACCCGCTACCGCTCCCTGCCCGCCGACTGGCAGCACGAGAACCGGGAGTCGGCGCGCATCGGGGTCCAGCTCGTCGACGAGGCACGTGCGAGCGGCGTGAACGTCCGGGGCGAGCGGTTCATGGAGGAGTCGAGTTCGGTGGTGCACGACAAGTGGCTCGCCCGCAACGGTTCCTGGGCCGGGGAGGAACAACGCCGCCCGTACGAACTGCTCTCCGAGGCGGAGAAGGAGAAAGACCGCGACGTCATCCGCACCGTCCTCGGGATGCGGGACGGATGACCGTGGTGGCGGCCCGCCCGTCAGGGCGGCCGCCGCCTGGAGCGGGTCACCTTCCGGGGCTGCGTGTGGTCGGTGACCCGCCGGCAGGGCAGGCTGCGATCAGGCCCTGGATCGACAGGCCGGCCAACAGACGCGTGTCGGTTTCCGGGTGGTTCAGGTAGAGGTGAACGAGGGGGCTCAACAGGGTCGGCCAGCTGGTGAGCGGCTGCCTCGAGCTCCTGGTAGGTCAGGTCGACCTGGAGACGTTCATCGAGTTCCCCCAGGAGATCGTCGAGAAGGTCCAGATGATCCGACTCTTGCGGGGGTGAGCCGAGCACCAGATACGCAGTTGCCACGCCCATGGTCCGATCTGTTGGCCGCCGGGCGTAACGACCCGGGTGTGGAGGTTGGAACCTCATCGTGCAGCCTCTGCATCCCTCGTGAGAGCTACCCCGATTGTTCGTTCCAGGGGGATGGTATGCCCCGCCGCGATCTCTAATCTCCGTTGCACCGCGGAAAACACCGCGAGAAACCTGATCGAGAGGATCGCGCTCGTGGCGTCCACGGAGCACCAGGAGAACACCACCCCGCAGGACGACCTGTCCGCGGGGCGGCGCCGGTTGCGTACGTTCCGGTTTCCCGTCCTGCTGGTCGCGTTGTTCGCTGTGATGGTGGCCGGCGCCGGCATCAACCAGCTCGTCTCGCCCGTACCGATGCTCGCCCTGCCGGTGGGGATCGGCCTGGCCTTCGTCGCCGTGGCCTGCTACCGGCGGCTCTGCCGGATCGTCGAGCTCCGTCCGGACATCCCCGAACTGGAGAACACGGGCAGATGGTCCCTGTTGCGACGCGGGGCGCTGCTCGGGTCCGGCCTGTTCGTCGCGTTGATGGTGCTGATCGCGGTGTTCGGCGGCTGGCAGGGGGTGTCCTGGGGTTCCTTCGGCGGGTTCCTCGGCACCGCGGGCATGATGGCGAGCGTCGCCGTCGCCGAGGAACTGGTGTTCCGCGGGGTCGTGTTCCGCATCATGGAGGAACGTACCGGTACGGTGATCGCCCTGGTCGTGTCGACGCTGCTGTTCGGCGCGACCCACCTGGTCAACGTCAACGCCACGCTGTGGGGCGCCCTCGCGATCGCCCTCACGGGCGGGACCATGACGACCGCCGCCTACGTCGCCACCCGCTCGTTGTGGCTGCCCATCGGCCTGCACTTCGCCTGGAACTTCACCCACGCCGGGGTCTTCGGCGTCCTGATCTCCGGATCGGACGCGCCGCCCCACGGCCTGCTGAACGTCACGCTGTCCGGCCCGTCCGTGCTCACCGGCGGCACCTTCGGACCCGAGGCGAGTCTGCTCGCCCTGCTGGTCTGCCTGGCGCCCACGATCGTCCTGCTGCGGCGGGCGGCCCGCGCGGGCCGGATCCGGCGCCGCCCCCGCCGCACCGAGCTCCCCGCCTGACCGCCTCAGCAGCCGCCCCCGCCCCCAGTCGTCGAGGCCGGCCGGCGGAGGGCGACATTTGTCCAATCCAGCGGCGCGTACCGGCGGCGACAGTGGGCTCATGACTGTTCCACGCCGTAGGGCGGACTGAATGACCAGGAGGGCTGCCTTGCGGATCCTTGTCTCCGGCGCCGACGCCGGCGTCGCCGGTCCGGTGCCGGCCTACTGGCTCACGAGACACGGCTTCGAGGTCACCGTCGTGGAACGCGCCCCTGGGTCGCGGTCGACCTCTTCCGGCCCGCGATGGACATCTCGGAGAAGATGGGCCTGCTCCCGCGCGTCGAGGAGCGGGCCACCGGCACCGACCGGTGAACCGTCCACTGGGAGGGCACACGGCGTCCCGTCCGGTGGACCTCTCCAAGATCTTCGGCGCCGCCTCCGGCCGGCACGTCGAGATCATGCGCGACGACCTGAGCGAGATCTACTACGACGGCGACGAGTCCCGCTTCAGCGCGTTCATCGGCGCCTATCTCGGGGTGCTGACCCTGCCGAACGTCTCCTGGCGCGACGGCGAGCTCCGCATGCACGCCGGTGACGGCCGCCCCTGTGACAGGGGCGGCCGTCACCGGACGGAGGGGTCAGGAGCTGGGGCAGGTGTCGCGGTACTCCTCGATGGCAAGCCCGCTGGGCGGCGGGCACAGGAACTGCTCGTAGCGGGTGTCGTCGTCGACGAACCGCTTGAGCCAGGCCACCATCGACTTGGCCATCGTGGTGTTGGGGGTCTGCGGGAAGAAGTGGCTCGCGCCGTTGAGCTCCAGGTACGCCTTCTCCGACGAGGACGGGATGCTCTCGTAGAAGCGCTCGGAGTGGGTGGAGACGGGGGCGATGCTGTCGCTCTCACCACCGATGATCATGGTGGGGACGCGCACGCCCGACCAGCTCTTCGTCAGGTTCCACGGCGCGATCGGCACGGCCGCCTGGAGCGACGACCGGTCGTCGGCGGCCTCCAGCGAGCCTCCGCCGCCCATCGAGTGGCCGGCCACGGCCAGCCTGGACGGGTCGATGCGGCTGCGGACCGTCGACGGGCTGTCCTCCACCAGGTAGTCGAGGGCCGCGAGGAGCTGGCGGCCCCGGCTGTCGGGCTGGTCGTAGATGGTGTTGGTCTCGATGCCGATCACCACGAAACCGTGCGAGGCGATCCTCGGGCCGAGCCAGGCGAGGCTCGACCACCTGGCGGTGTAGCCGGGCGAGATGGCGATCGCCCCGAACGTGCCCTGGCTGGTGTCGTCCGGATAGTAGATCTCTCCGCCGCCGAAGCCGAGGACCAGCGAGGAGACGCTCCGCTGGGACGTCGAGAACGGTCCGCGGCTCGCCTCGAGTAAGGCGTCCGTGGGGTCCGGGCCGCGCTCGTACGGGCCGGCCGCGTGGGCGGCGGGAGCGGCGGCGAGGCCGCCGCCGAGGAGTGCGAGAGTGAGGGCGAGCTTGGTCAACGTTCGCGCGCCGCGGTGGGGGGTGGTGAGCTGCACGTCGTCTTACTCCCTGCTCGAAGTGGGGGTGACTGCTGTCTGTCGCCATTGTTCGGATGCGGAGTCAGCCGTGCATCGGTGAAATCACCGGTCTCCGATCAGGACATGAGCCGTACCAGATCGACGCGGGAGCGGACGCCGAGCCGGTCGAAGATGTTCCTGAGGTGGTGCTCGACGGTGCGCCTGCTCAGGAACAGCCGTTCGGCCACCTCCTTGTTGGTGGCGCCCTCGGCGACCATGCGCGCGATCCGCAACTGCTGCGCCGTGAGCTGCCGCGTGGTGTCCGGCCTGGTGAGGCGTACCGGGTCGCCGGACGCGCGCAGCTCGGTCCTCGCCTGTTCGGTCCACAGGCGGGCACCGTGGCGTTCGAACGTCTCCAGCGCCGCGTGCAGGTGGTTCCTGGCGGCGCCCGGGCGGCGCT
The DNA here is from genome assembly GCF_039871515.1 of Nonomuraea sp. B1E8. Classification (NCBI taxonomy): domain Bacteria; kingdom Bacillati; phylum Actinomycetota; class Actinomycetes; order Streptosporangiales; family Streptosporangiaceae; genus Nonomuraea; species Nonomuraea sp. B1E8. The sequence continues at coordinate 24,349 of NZ_JBDPLS010000012.1, forward strand.
CGCGGCGCAGCGCACTGCCGTACAGCAGCCGGGTGCGTGCCGACTCGAACTCGCACACCCCCTGCCCGTGCAGGTCGAGCGCCTCGCGGAACAGCTCGTCAGCCTCGCCGGGCGCGGCGAGCAGCGCCCGGCAGCGGGCCACGAGCGCGCGCAGGTCGGGGCTGCGGGTGCTGCCGACCCAGCGTTCGAGCACGCGTAGCGCGGCGGCGGCCCGTTCGCGGTCGCCGGTACGCGCGGACGCCTCGATGAAGTGCGGCGTGGCCATAACGCGGATCACGACGTGGTTGTTACGCCGCTCGGCGCGCAGCCGGGCGGCGGCGCCTGCGGGGCGGCCGGCGGCCAGATCGAGGCAGGCCAGCGCCCAGGTGCCGATGGCACCCGCGATGCCCAGCTCGTGGGCGTCGGCCAGCTCGATCGCGGCGTCGGCACGCACCCGGCAGGTCTCCCTGTCCCCTTCGACGGCCGCCGTCATCGCCAGCCAGGCCAGGTGCTGGGCCGCCGTGTTGAGCTGGCCGGTGTCCTGGGCGAGGCGCAGCCCCTCGGCCGCGGTCGTCGCGACGGAGGCGTACCTGCCCATCCAGAACTCCGGGTAGATCATGTACTCGAGCAGCTGCGGCACGGCGGAGGCGGCGCCGCGCACCCGGGCCGCCTCGACGGCGCGGGCCGACAGGCGGTGCGCGGTGGCGTCCTCACCGAGCAGCAGGCTGGCCACGCAGGCCCACACGAGCACCGCCGGATCACGGACGGAACCGGCCAGCTCGACCACCCGCCGCAGCGGCCCGGCGGCCTCCTGGTGCGAGCCGCTGAACGTGGAGGCCATGCCCGCCAGATACTCGAACATGAGCTGGGCCGGGGCGGCATCGTCGGGGCGGCGCAGCGCGGCGGCCTGGCGGGCGATCGCGATGAACGCCCGGTTGTCGCCCGCCCGGTAGCTGGCATCGGCGGCCCTGACGAGCGCGCGCACACCCAGCGTGCGGTGGCTGGTCAGCAGGCGGGCCGCCGCGGCCAGCAGCTCCTCGCGGGCGCTGCCGGTCTCGCCGCGCAGCAGCTCCAGGCTGCCGCGCAGCAGCTGCACGCGGCCGCGTACGTCGTCGGGCGCGGTCAGCGAGCGGAGCCTGGCCAGCAGCGCGCGGGCGACCTGGGGCCGTCCCGCCATCCACGCGTGCCTGGCGGCGGCGGCCAGCCGCTCGGCCTTGACCGGACCGTGCTCGGTGAGCTCGGCGGCACGTTCGAGCGCGAGGTAGGGCTCCGGCCCGCAGGGACGGCCGTGACCGGATGGCCGGGCCTCCAGCGCCGCCGCGGCCAGCTCGCCGGCCAGCCGTTCCGTGCCTTGTCCCGCCGGTTCGTCGAGCGTGCAGGCCCGGTGCCAGGCTTGCCGCAGCCGGCCCTCGGGAGTCTCCGCGTCCTGCTCGTCCAGAAGCGTCGCCAGGACGCGGTGGGCGTGGCGGCGGCGGGCGAGAGGAGCTCCGTGGTAGGCGACCCCGCGTACCGCCGGATCGTCGAAGTCATAACGGTCTCCTGCCGTGTGCAGGATGCCCGCGTGTTCGGCCGGTTCCAGCGCGGTGAGCGCGCAGCCGGGGCGGGCGGCGCGGATCAGGGTCGCCACGTCCAGGCCGGGATCGGCGGCGATCAGCAGCAGAAGCCGCCGGGTGTCCTCCGGGAGGACCGCCAGGCGGGCGGCGTACGTCCGCCACAGCCGCCCGTCACGGGGGAGCGTGGCGGGCGGGGCGGCCAGGCCCGCGAACTGGTCCGGGGTGAGGCCGCCGACCAGCTCGGCCAGCGCGAGGGGGTTGCCGCGGGCGATCTGGTCGAGCGCCGCCAGCAGGTCGCCGGCGATCCTGCCGGGCGCCAGGTCGTCGGCCAGCTCCCGCACCGCCGCCTCGTCCAGCCCGCCCAGCACCCGGACCGGCACGCCTTCCAGCCCGTCCGCCCTCGTGGTGAACAGCAGCGCCACCGGCTCGTACGACACTCGCCTCGCCACGAAGGCGAGCACCTCCCGGCTGGCCGGGTCCAGCAGGTGCACGTCGTCCACGCAGGCCAGGACCGGCTGCCGCGCCGCCACCGCCGTCAGCAGGCCGAGGACGGCGGCGGGCAGGGCGAGTCCGGCCTGCGTCCCGGCCTCCATGGCCTCCATCAGGGCTCGCCTTTGCGCCTCCGGCAGCACCGCGGCGTGCGCGGCGACCGGGCGCAGCAGACCGTGCAGCCCGGCGTACGAAAGGTGCGACTCCGGCTCGACGCCCGCGACCCGCAACACGCGGAAGTCCCGGGCGGCGTGCGTGGCGGCCAGGTCGAGCAGCGCCGTCTTCCCCATCCCCGGCGCTCCCGCCAGCAGCAACGCCCCGCCGGAACCCGAGCGGGCGCCGTCGAGCAGCCCGAGCAGGACACGTTCCTCCTCGCCGCGGCCGCGCAACACGGGAACGGGTGCGATATTGGACATACCGTCCAGTGTCGCCTGGGGACGTCTCACGAGAAAGGGACGATCTGGATCAGCCGGTGATCTCACGCCTGCCGGTATCTATCGGAGGTGGCCCATGAGGAGGGCGTTCCACTGTGCCGCCGCGATTCCCGCGCGCCACCGATCGCTCTCCTCGACCAGGGCGTTCCTCTGCTCGATCCTGCGGATGAAGCGCAGGCCGCATGCTTGGCGCAGCTCGTAGAAGGTCGGTTCGCAGTCGCACGTCCAGGCCAGAACGCGCCCCGCGGGAGCCCATCGTTCTGGAACGGTCCAGACGAGCTGTTCGCAATGGGACGTCGGCGGGCTCACGTGAGGGCTGAAGCAAGGGGGCGGCCGGTCGCGCCGGCTGATCCATCGGGGGTCGCCCGCCGGTTCGCGCGGCGGAGTCACGTGTCCGGCCTGCTGGTCGGGCCCGAGGTGATCGCCTCGGGAAGTTCGCACCAGGCGATGTGGCCGCCTTCCATGGACGTGCTCGTGCCGAAGCCCCTCACCATGCAGGAGATCTTCGCCCAGCAGCCGACGTGCGGAGCGGCGGGCGAGTTGGGGTCCTTGACCTCGATGACGAGCCCGCCGTTCCGTGCCGGGATCAGCTTGATCTCGACGACGCCGTCCTTGGGAGTGTGGCGGACTGCTGTGGCCACCAGGTGGGTGCCGACGTGGACGGCGTCGGCGACGGAGATCTGGGGGCGTTGTCTGGCGCTCAGGGCTTTCTCGATCCACGTACGAGCGTCTTCGACGGCCTCTGGGGTGCCGGGAAGTGTCTGGTGAAGCATTGGGGGCTCACCTGCATCCTAGGAAGGATTGTGCGTGTCATAGATAGCTTGCTGCCTGACTAGGTAACCCGTCAAGCTGTCTTCGTGAATCAGGACGCCGAGCGGCCGAAGTATCTGCGCATCGCGGACGAACTCCGAGCCAAAATCCGCTCAGGGGAGTTGGCCGTAGGTGATCGCCTGCCCTCCATTCCGGAGATCGCGAAGGAACACGGCATCGCGCGCAATACCGCAGCCGCGGTACTCGACGTGCTCACCGGAGAAGGGCTCGCCACCGCGCGACCCGGCTCAGGCACGTATGTGCGTAAGCAGCCGGAGAAACGCCGACTCGTTCGGAGCTGGAATCGGAATGCCCGGGGCGGGAGTCCCTTCGCCGGTGAGATGGCAGATCAGGGCTTGGCGGGATCCTGGGATTACAACAGCAGGACGACGTTGGCGCCCGAAGAGGTCCGGGAGCGGCTCGCGCTCGATGAGGCGGCCGGGGATGACCCCGACGTCGTCCGGACGGACTACCTGTTCCGTGGGGACGGCCGTCCCGTCATGGTGTCGACCACCTGGGAACCGTTGGAGCTCACCCGGGGAACGCCGATCGTGCTCCCTGAGGACGGGCCGCACGCGGGCAAGGGCGTGGTCGAGCGCATGCGGCAGATCGGCGTTCAGGTGACCCACGCGGCCGAGGTGGTGTCCGCCCGCAACGCGACCGTGGAGGAGGCGAAGCTGCTCGACGTCGGGGCTCCTGCCATCGTGCTGACGATCGAGCGTACGTACTACGCCGATGCGCGCCCGGTCGAGACCGCCGACCTGGTCATCCCCGTCGATCAGTACCAGGTGCTCTACGGCACCTCCATCTGGGACGAGCCCGCGGCGCACTAGGCCGGCTGTTCGCCCTCCGGTCGTACGGCGAAGCGCACGGAGGCGACCTCCACGTCCTCGACCTCGAGCATCCACTCATAGGTGCGCCCTGAGGCCAGCGGCAGCGGGGGAATGGAGATGGCGAAAGACAGATTCATGGGCACCTGCCACATGACCTCGTCCGCCGGCTGAGCATTACGGAGCGCGACTGTTCCTTCGTACCGCACCGGCCGGGTGTCGGCTTCGTCGTGGAGAAGTGTGACCGCTTGGTGAGCGTCATCCAGCAACTGGAGCCGGAATCGCACTTCGTCCCCGGCTTCGTTCCACGGGATGCGGAGGAACCCGGTGATGGCGGATGGCGGAATGGCGGGGCCGGTCAGCGACCATCCTGCTCCCAGCATGTGCACCTTGCCAGACGCCCTGTCCGTCGTGGCGGAGTCGGCCAGGACGAGGAAGGCTTCGATCACAGGGGCACCTGTTGCAGATCGAGGTTGGCCGTCCCCTGCGTGGCGTCCGTCCCTTGCGGGATCCCCACAGCGCGCACACTGATTTTCGCGCCGGCGGATGTCGTGGTGGTGGTGCTCGCGGAAGTGGTCACTGTGTGCACGACCTCCACGCCGATGGCCAGCGCATAGCGGCGGATGGTGGACAGGTGCGGGTCGCCACCCAGACGCTCGAAGTCGGAGACCGCAGGCTGGCTGCGCCCCATGCGTTCTGCGACCTCGGCTTGCGTCAGACGTCGATGCTTCCTGATGGAGACGAGCGTCTCGATCAACCGCATGTCGCGGTCGATGGCGGCGGTCTCGCGTTGTACGTCCGGATCGGCCAGGTCGATGCCCAGCAGCTCTGCGACGTGCGGATCCATCCCAGTCAACCTCCTCGTATCGGGTTAACCTTATATTCTCCGCAGCCAGTCGGCCAGACGGTCCCTCGCTTTGCCAATCACGCGATCCTGAGCTCCCCTGCTTCCTTTCATGTGAAAAGCCAGCCCTAGCAGGACGCGCTCCCCCTGAGGCCCGTTCGCGTAGTAGAGCCGGTACTCATTGGTGAGGTACGTCAGGCGAGCCTCGAACAGTCCCTGGCCCAGCGGCTTGGTGTCGCGCGGCAAGGCTCGGTTGTACTGAATTCTGCTCAGAAGCGCTCCGAGCTCCTTCTTGGGAGGGCCATCTCCCAGCACCTCGTGGATCTCTTCGCTGACGACGGGGCGCCCGGTCTCGGTGCGATAGAACTGCCACTCGGCATCAGGAGCCTCCCCCACGTTGCACCATCCCGAGACTGAGGTGGCCGACACAAGGCCTCGAATTTACCTGTGCAGCACATACTCAGAGGTGAAATCTCGGCTTTCACGTCGGGGTCACCTCGTGCGCGATCCCTTCGCGGCGCCCGGTGGCGTGCCTGCTGGAATGACCTGCAGGGACGTATGGCTCTCGACCGTGGGGACCGGGTCCAGCAGGTGCACGTCGTCCGTCCGCGCAGGCCGGGACCGCCGGGCCTTACACACGCTGCGGGCTTTCACTTCCTACGTGTCCGCGGCCGAGGGCAGAATTTCAGGCCAGGCAAACGGCTGAACCGATCGGGGCGGGCCCGCGAACCGGCGGACGGAGGGGACAGGCGTGCGGCGGCTTGTGCAATGCATCGCGATGGTGGGCCTGCTGTCGTTGTTCGCCGCTGCGGTGGCCGGCATGGCGTGGGCGATCACCGCCGGGCCGGACGACATGAAGGGAGGGGCGCTGCTGGCGTTCGTCGTGGCTGCTCTCTTGATGATGAGGGGATGGGTGGCCCTGTTGGCCAAGGCCGGGGCGCACCCCCTTGGCGTGGTCGTCGCCGGGCTCGTCGCCTTGTTCTTCGCCGGTACCGTTCCGGCCGCGTTCAGCGAGCGGGCGATGCACGAGCGCGGCCGGTTCACCACGTGCCGGGTCCTGGGCGTCACCGAAATGGAGGGCGTCAACGGGGCCGCTACCGTTCCCGTCTACCGGCTGGACTGCGATGCCCTAGGCCCTCTTTCGATCATGGAGTCCGACCGCATCCTGCAGGTGAACCAGCGCGTCCTCGTGCACTATGACCCCGAGGGAGGGGCGGACGCCAGGTTGGCCGGTGACGAAGAACCCGTGTCGGGTGTGGACGCCTCTGTGCTCGCCGGTGTCGCACTGGGCCTGCTCACACTCGCGTCCCTCGGCCTGATCGTGTTCGGCCGGCCCGACCCATGAGACCGCGCCGCTCCTCATCGAGCGTGCGCCCGAAAAGGGTTCACTGCGTCGCCGGCGCTGATCGCCGGGACCCCTCCCAGACCGGGGCGCCGACAATGGTGGGCGGCTTGAACAAGGCGATGAGCTGTTCATAGGAGGAAGCGCCACGATGGATCCGATCCCGGCGAGCCCCGGTGACCGTTCGTCTCGACCGGAGCCGGCCTCCGACTCGCTGGCCGTGGCCCTCGGCAATGCTTCACTGCTCGGCCTCGGCTACCTGATGATGGGCCGGCGCAGACTTGCCCTCGGCGCCGGGGCGGTCACGGTCGTGCTCCTCGCCGTGCTCGTCCTGGTCGCGCGGGTCGCCTGGTTCGAGGGTGTGGTGCTCCTGTGGTGGGTCGGTGTCGTCGTGCACGGCTGGTGGCTTGCGGGCGGGCGACTGCGGCGGAGCGAACCGGTGCGGAAGGCCGGGCCGATGGCCGCGGCGGAGTGGCGCGGGTGGGTGCGGCCGCAGCGGCTCGTCGGACTCGGTACGGCCCTCGTCGTGCTGCTGGCCGTCGGTTACCTGAGGTTCGACGCCTCCAGGATCGAACAGGACGCCGCAGCGGCCCACCGCCGGGACGACTGCATGCGGGCGCTGTCGATCCTGGGAGAGCTGTGGGCCGGGCACCGGGTGGCCGACGCCCCACGGACCGCCCGGGCCGAGGACAGCATCGCGGCCTGCCGGCTGCTGGTGAAAGCCGGGCGGCAGGCCGCGGACGATCCGCTGCTGGCCGCCGACACGCTCGAGACCTACCGCGCTCATCCGGGGGCGTTGTGGCAGGGCGTGGAGGGGCGCAGGGCCGACCTCTTCCTCGCGCAGGCCGCCGGCGAACTGAACACCGCCCTGACCGGCGACACCAAAGCCTTGGCGGCGGGCTTCGGCCGCCTGTCGCAGGTACTCGGGGAGTTCACCGGCCAGGAGACCGAGGTGGGCAAGGTCCTGGACGGGTTCTTAGGCGACCTGCCCGTCAAGGACGCCTGCGACACCAAGACGATCACCGACTGGCTCGCCGAGCGTCCGGCCGGCGGCGGCGTACTGGACCGCGCCGCGGACGTCCTCCCGAAGGTCGCGCCCGCGGCGATCGTCGGATGCGGCGACGACCTCGCGAAGGACAAGGAATGGAAGCAGGCCAAGGCGCAGTACGAGCAGCTGCTCGACCAGTACCCCAAGGACGACCTCGCGGCTAGGGCGAAGAAGGGGAAGGAGCGGGCCGGGCTGCAGATCGAGCTCGCGAACGTACGGCGGCTGCTCAAGGGCGGCTCCGGTGACGAGCCGAAGTACTGCGCCCATCCGGCGCCCTACCGCGGCGCGGACCCCTACCGGGGCAAGGGGCCGCACCGCGCGATGCTGTTGGGCAGGGGCGATCACAAGGAGAAGCTGCCCTCCTCCTGGCTGGCCAAGGACCCTGCCGACGCGGTGCTGGTGATCTGCGCCGGCGACACCAAGGACGGGTCCGCGGTCAGAACCTGCCCTTACCACTCGTCTTTCGCCATCGGCGGGATCCAGAACGTGACGTTCAGGAAGCGGAAGATCCCTGTTCGCGTCTACGAGCTGCGGACCGGCAAGCGCGTGGGCCCGCGCAGCGTGCAGATCGGTGGCTCCAGCTGCCCCCCTCGCATCCACTACACGTACTACGCTGTCGACATCGGCCCGCCCTCGGAGAAGTTCGTCAAGTCGTCCAGGTCGGACGTGCGTGCGGCGTACGGATCGCTGATCAAACCGTGAACCCGGACCGCCGTCACGAACACGGCTCGTGCGTAGCAAGACGTATGGCTCTCAGGTGACGGTGGGGACCGGGTCCTTGCCGAAGACCCAGGGCGCGAAGACGATCATCCACCCGTCAGGGTCGGCGAAGGCGACGGCGCCTCGGTCGGCCCAGTAGGGGTTGTCCAGCGGGGTGGGCCGGTGGCCCAGGCCGGCCAGCCGTTCGACGACGGCCGCCACCGGCTCGGCGCCGGGCAGGTAGAGCACGAGCTGGTTCTCCGCCGACGGCGCGGGGATCTCGGGTGTCTCGCCGTGCTGGGTGAGCTCCAGGTGGACCGGCGTTCCCGGCAGGCCGAAGACGGCTCCGTCGTAACCGTCGTGCCCGCGCCAGGACGCGATCACCGGCAGTTCCAGCACGTCGCGGTAGAAGACGAGGCAGTCGTCGAAGCGGGCCGTCGGCCGGGCGAAACGGATTGCCCCCACCGGCAGGAATTTCGGCCAATCGTGCGCCATGCCGTATCTTTCCCCGATATATCGTGGCGCGGGCCACCTTATCGAGTACGGCGTCAGCGGGTCCGCGCGGGAGCGGCCCGCCGTTTCCTGGACAGCCGGTCGGTGACGGCGGGCAGGAGGCCCTGGGGGAGGAAGAGTACGACGCCGATGAGGACGAGGGCGTAGACGGCGTACGACAGCACGCTCGGCGCGTACGTCGGCATGCCGGGCAGCGCGCCCAGGGTGTTCAGCGCCTGCAGGAGCAGCGTGATCGCGCTCGCCCCGACGACGGCGCCCCAGATCGTGCCGAGCCCGCCGACGACGGCCATGACGATGTACTGGATGGAGATGAGCACGGGGAAGGACCCCGGCGCCACGTAACCGGTGTAGAAGCAGTAGATGCCGCCCGCCAGCCCGGCGAAGGCCGCCGACAGCGCGAAGACGACCAGCTTGTAGCGCCCGACCGGGATCCCCGAGGAGGCGGCCGCGGTCTCGCTGGTGGCCAGGGCGCGCAGGGCGCGGCCCGGCCGCGAGGCGATGACGTTGTGCGTCACGAGCATCACCAGGGCCAGCCCCGCCCAGGTCAGGTACGCGTACGTGGCCGCGCCCGCCGCCTCGAACGACCCGACGGAGAACTGCGGGATGGCCTGCAACCCGATGTCGCCGCCGGTGAACTCGAGCTGGCCGGCCAGCGAGAGCAGGATGAGCTGCATGGCCAGCGTCGCGAAGGCCAGGTGGTGCCCGCGCAGCCGCAGCAGCGGTGTGCCGATCACGAGCGCCGACAGGGCGGCGACCACGGGCGCGGCGACGAGCCCCGCGAGGGGCGGCACGCCGTTCAGGGCGAGCAGCGCGGCGGTGTAGGCGCCGATGGCGTAGAAGGCGCCCTGGCCGAGCGAGACCTGCCCGGCGTACCCCATGAGCAGCGACACCCCGACCGTGACCATGGCGGCCAGGCCGAGCAGGATGTACACGGCAAGGGCGCTGTCGTCGAGCACCGCGGGGAGGGCGAGCGTGACGGCGGCGATGAGCAGCCCGGCACCGGTTCTCAGCGGCAGCCTGATCATGTGGACTCCAGGGAGATGGCCGAGCGGCGGCCGGCCTGGACGATCATGACGACGAGCATGAGTCCCAGCGCCACCTCCAGCTGGTGGGAGCCGTAGCCGTAGCCGGCGGCCATGGTCTCGGCCACGCCGAGCAGCAGCGCGCCGATGAGCGTGATGACGGGCCGGGTGAGCGCGCCGAAGACGGCGGCGGCGAAGCCGTTCACGATGAGCGTCACGTCGGTGTCGAACGAGATGGGCCGCAGCGGCGTCACCAGCACCCCGGCGATGCCGCCGAGCAACCCGCCGAGCGCGAACGCCAGCAGCCCCATCTTCCTGACGTCGATGCCGACCACCCGCGCCGCGTACGGGTTGGAGGCGCAGGCCGTCAGCGCCTTGCCCAGGTAGGTGCGGCCGAAGAAGAGCGCGAGCAGCACGAACGTGGCCGCCGTCACGCCGATGACGAGCAGGTGCTGGGTCTGGATGCGCGCGCCCGCCACGGTCACGGAGCCGGCCAGGCCGGGCGCCGAGCGGGGCTGGTCGCCCCACAGGATGATCTCGACGGCGTACGCGAGCACGCCGGCGCCCAGCGTGACGATGAGCGCCGACAGCGGCGTGGTGCCGCGCTTGCCGATGGCGGCCAGCCCGGTCAGCAGGCCCGCGACCGCCGCGGCCAGCACGGCGGCCAGCTCGCTCAGCCCGTGCGGGAACCCGAGCCCGAGCAGCGAGGACGTGCACAGCCCCGCGACGACGGCGAACGTGCCCTGCGCGAAGTTGACCACACCGGTGACCCGGTGGATGGCGACCAGGCCGCTGCCGATGAGCGCGATCGCGCACCCGACCGCCAGGCCGTTCAGGAGATAGGTGAGGAAGGCGCTCATGCGGCCGCCTCCCGCCGGCGCGTTCTCATGTGACCGCCCTTTCCAGGTGCGCTCATGTGATCGCTCCTCCCAGGTACGCGCTGGCCACGCGCGGGTCGTCGGCCAGCACCGCGCACTCGCCCTCGGTCACCAGCCGCCCGGACTCCAGCACGTACGCCCGCCGGCACAGCTCGAACGCCAGCCGCGCGTTCTGCTCGATGAGCAGCACGGTCAGCCCCTGCTCGGTGTTGAGCGCGGTGAGGTGCGCGGCCAGGTCGGCGGTTACGTTGGGGGCCAGGCCCAGGGAGAGTTCGTCCACGATGAGCACGTCGGGCCGCGACATCATGGCCCGCCCGAACGCCACCATCTGCTGCTCCCCGCCGGACAGCACGCCCGCCCGCCGGCCGGCGAGCTCGGCGAGCCGGGGCAGCAGGCCGTAGACGAGGGACGGGTCGCGCTGCCCGGAGCGCCAGCCGCCGAGGGCGAGGTTGTCGGCCACGGTCAGGTCGGGGAAGAGCTGGCGGCCCTCGGGGATGAGCGCGACCCGGCCGCCGGCCTCCACGGTTCCGGAGGTGGGTTTGAGCAGGCCGGCGAGGGTGTTGGCGAGCGTCGACTTGCCGGCGCCGTTCGGGCCGAGCAGGGCGACCATCTCGCCGCGCCGCACGGTGAGGGTGACGTGTTCGAGCGCGGTCGCGGTGCCGTACGAGACCACCAGGTCCTTGACGTCGATCATGAGGCCTGTCCGAGGTAGGCGGCGAGCACCAGTGGGTCGGCCCGCACCTCGGCGGGGGTGCCGTCGGCGATGACCTGCCCGAGGTCGAGCACCACGACGCGGTCGGCGAGCCGGGTCACGAACGCCACGTCGTGCTCGATGAGCAGGATGGTCAGGCCGCTCGCCCGCAGCTCCTCGATCAGCGCCGCGAGGCGTTCGCGCTCGTTGCCGCGCAGGCCGGACGCGGGCTCGTCGAGCAGCAGCAGCTTCGGCCGGGCGCACAGGGCGCGGGCGAGTTGCAGCGCCCGCTGCTGGCCGATGGGCAGCAGGTCGGCGGGCCGGTCGGCCCATTCGGCCAGGCCGACGCGTTCGAGGGCGCGGTCGGCCTCTGCGGCGATCTCCAGCTCGTCGTGCCGGTGCCGCGGCAGCCGCAGCGCGGCCGAGACGAACCCCGCCCGGGTGCGCCCGTGCAGCCCCACCATGGTGTTCTCCCTGACCGTCATGCCGCGGAAGACGCGGGCGGCCTGGAAGACGATGGACATGCCGAGCCTGGCCCGCCGGTGCGCCGCGAGCCGGTCGACGCGGTGCCCGAGGAAGGAGATGCGGCCGTGCTCGGCCGCCAGATGGCCGGTGATCAGGTTGAACAGCGTGGACTTGCCGGCTCCGTTCGGGCCGATGACGCCGCAGACTTCGCCGTCCGCGACGCTCAGCGAGACGTCGCGGACGGCGTAGACGCCCCCGAAGGATCGGGACACCCCGGTGACCTCCAGCACGCGCTACCCCGCCGCGGCGACGGTCTTGGCGAGCTCGTCCTTGGCCCAGTCGGTGGGGACGAACTCACCGTCCTTCACGGTGTTGACCGAGATGTACTCGGGGGAGAGCCCGGAGTGGTCGGTGGGGGAGTAGCGGAAACGGCCGTTCGGCGTGATCAGGTCCATGGTCTCCAAAGCCTGCTGGATCTTGGTCTTGTCGGTGCTCTTCGCCTTCCTGATCGCCTCGAACAGCAGCAGGCTCGCGCTGTATCCGTCCTGCGCGAACTGCGGCGGCCCGTAGCCGTGCTTCTGCTCGTACGGCGTGGCCATCTGCTCGATGACCTGTTTCTGCTTGCCGTCGGGCAGGTGCTCGCCCACCACGCCGATGGCGCTCTGCACGGTCATGCCCTCCGCGGCGTCGCCCATCGGCTCCAGCCACAACTTGCTGGCCTGCGACGCGGTGAGGAACAGCGGCGTCTTGAGCCCGGAGGCGACGTACTGCTTGGCGGCGGTCACGCCGGGCGCGCCCGAGCCCCAGAACACGAGCGCCTCGGCAGGCGAGTCGCGCACGTGCTGGAACAGCGGGCTGAAGTCGGAGGTCGTGGTCTCGTACGACTCGTCGACGGCGATCGTCACGCCGTACTTGGGGGCGAGCTCGACCATCGCCTCGTGCCCCGAGACCGAGTAGGCGCTCTTGGAGTCCCAGGCGACGGCGATCGTCTTGATGCCCTCGGCCTGGATGTACTGCAGGTAGCGCTCGGCGTACATGCTGGACAGGGCCGGGGTGACGAAGATGTACGGCTTGATCGGCTCGACCTGCTCCTGGGTGGGTGCCAGCGACAGGTACGGCATCTTGTCGCGCTGCGCGAGCGGCTCGATCGCGAGCGCCGAGTTGGAGAACACCGGGCCGATCAGGGCGTCGATCTCGCCCTTGATCTGGTTGTAGGCCACGATGCCCTGGTCGGGAGCGGTCTTGTCGTCCCGGGTGACCAGCTCGACGGTGCGGCCGAGCAGCCCGCCCTGCGCGTTGACCTGCTCGACGGCCAGCTCGACGGCCTTCTTGTCCTCGCTGCCGAGCGGGGTGTAGTTGCCGGTCAGGGAGACGATGAGCCCCACCTTGATCGGATCTCGCGCGCCTGATCCGTCACCGCCGCCGCCGCTGCCGCCGCACGCGGCGACGGCGAGCACGAGAACGGCCAGGGACGGGAGCAACCTGCGCATCAGGACCTCCGTGCTCACTGCGTGAGGCGGCTCGGTCGCTAGGGAGCCGTCGCGTGTGGCCTGAATGTAGGCAGGTACATTACGGCTGTCAATAGATTGCCGAATATCTGGGAGGGCCTGCCATGCGGCCTCAATCGGTGATTCTCACCTTTCTCGGAGATCACGTATACGGTCGCGGGGTCTGCGTCGCGTCGAGAAGTTTCATCGAGGCGTTCGCGAGGGTGGGGATCTCGGAGGAGGCCACGCGCTCGACGCTGACCCGCATGGTCCGCCGCGGCCTGCTGCGCCGGCGCCGCTCGGGCCGCCGCATGTACTTCGGCCTCACCCCGACCAGCGCCGAGGTGCTCAAGGACGGCGAGCGGCGCATCTGGCACAGCGGCGTGGTCAACGACGCGGGCGACGACCGCTGGACGCTGATCGGCTTCTCGCTGCCCGAGTCGTGGCAGCGGCAGCGGCACGAGCTGCGCTCGCGGCTGATCTGGGCCGGGTTCGGGCCGCTGCAGAACGGGCTCTGGATCGCTCCCGGCGAGGTGGACCCGGCCCAGGTGGTCGAGGATCTCGGCGCGAACGTGAAGGTCTTCTCCGCCGAGCCGAGGCGCCCGACCGACATGCACACGCTGGTGCGCGACGCGTACGACCTGGAGGGCCTGGGCGATCGTTACCGGGAGTTCCTGAGCCGCTGGGACCGGGCCGATCCCGCGCCGGAGGCGCCCGACGACCTCGCCCGCTCCCTGATGCTGCTCACCGGCTGGCTGCAGATCATCAGGGCCGATCCGCGGCTCCCGCTGCGCTACCTGCCGCACGACTGGCCCGCGGAGAAGGCCCAGCGGGTCTGCCACGCGCTGCACGAGCGGTTCAGGGCGGAGGCGGTGGCGGTCGCGAACGGGCTCCTCGACACCGTCCCCGACGAAAGTTGGGCAGAACGATGACAGCGATCGTGAAGTGGCCTAACTTGAGGGCTTGAGCGTCAAGGAGTGCCGATGCGGAATCAGGGGACGGGCTCGTGGCCGGCACGCAGGGCGCGCATGACGCCCGAGCGGGTTGCGCTGAGCCATCGCGGGCGCGACCAGACCTATCGTGACCTGCGCGATCGTTCGTACCGGCTGGCTTCGGCGCTGGCCGGTCTCGGCGTGCGGCGCGGCGACCGGGTGGCCTTCCTGGGGGCCAACCAGCCCTCGATGGTGGAGACGTTCTTCGCCACCGGGCTGCTCGGCGCGGTGTTCGTGCCCCTCAACACCCGGCTGGCCACGCCCGAGCTGCGCTACATCCTGGAGGACGCCGGCGCCGAGATCGTCGTGCTGGGCGAGGGGCAGGACCGCGAGGATCTCCCCGGCGGGCTCCTCCGGCCGGATGCGTATGAGGACTTCCTGCAGAGCGGGTCGTCCGAACCCATCGACGAGCCCGTTGGCCAGGACGACGTGTGCCTGATCATGTACACGTCCGGCACGACCGGCCGCCCCAAGGGAGCCATGCTCACCCACGGCAACCTGACGTGGAACACCGTCAACCTGCTGGTCGACGTGCCGCTCGCGCACGACGAGGTGACGCTGGTCAGCGCCCCCCTGTTCCACATCGCGGCGCTGGCCCAGACGCTGATCCCGACCGTGCTCAAGGGCGGCAGGGCGATCCTGGAGCCGTCGTTCGACGTGGAGCGCACGTTCGACCTGATCGAGTCGGAGCGGGTCACCGTGATGTTCGGGGTGCCGTCGATGTTCGGCTTCCTCGCGCGGTCGCCGCGCTGGGCGGGCGCCGACCTGTCGAGCCTGCGCCACCTGCTGTGCGGCGGCGCGCCGGTGCCCGAGCCGCTGATCAGGACCTACCAGGAGCGTGGGCTGACGTTCCTGCAGGGGTACGGCATGACCGAGACCGCGCCGGGCGCCCTCTTCCTGGGGGCCGAGCACTCGATCGCCAAGGCGGGCACGGCCGGGGTGCCGTGCTTCTTCTCGGATGTCCGCCTGGTCGCGCCCGACGGCTCCGCGGCGGGTCCCGGCGAGCCGGGCGAGGTGTACGTCCAGGGCCCGAACGTGATGCCCGGCTACTGGGGGCGGCCCGAGGAGAGCGCGAAGGTGCTCTCGCCCGACGGCTGGTTCCGCTCCGGAGACGTCGGCGTCGCCGACGCGGACGGCTACGTACGCATCTCCGACCGGCTCAAGGACGTCATCATCTCCGGAGGCGAGAACGTCTACCCGGCCGAGGTGGAGAGCGTCCTCTACGGCCACGAGGCGGTCGCCGAGTGCGCGGTGATCGGCGTGCCCGACGACAGGTGGGGCGAGGTCGGCAAGGCCCTGGTCGTGACGCGGCCGGGCGCGAAGGCCGAGCCCGCCGAGCTGCTGGCGCACCTGGACGGTCGGCTGGCCCGCTACAAAATCCCGAAATATCTGGAAATCGTCCCCGAACTGCCCAAGAACGCGGCGGGCAAGCTGCTCAAAGCCCCGCTCCGCACGCTCTACGGAGGCCCCGACCACGGCCTCCATCCGAGGAGATGATCAGCAGTGCGCACCACACCCCCTTTCCGCGCTGACCACGTCGGCAGCCTCCTGCGCCCGCCGGCGCTGCTCCGCGCCCGCGAGAGCCTCACCGGCGACGCGCTGCGCGAGGTCGAGGACGAGGCCATCAGAGAGGTGGTACGCCGTCAGGAGGAGACCGGGCTGCAGAGCGCGACGGACGGTGAGTTCAGGCGGGCCTCCTGGCACATGGACTTCATCTACCAGCTCGGCGGCATCGGCCAGGCCTCCGACGAGCACATCACGGTCCGCTTCCACAACGAGCGGGGCGACATCGAGTTCACCCCGGCGGCGCTGCGCGTCCACGACCGGATCAAGCTGAACGAGCCCGTCTTCGCCGACGACTTCGCCTTCCTGCGCGACACGCTCGCCGTCCGGGGCGCCGGCGTCGTGCCCAAGCTGACCATCCCCTCGCCCAGCATGGTCCACTACCGGGGCGGGCCCGCGGCCATCGACCCCGCGGTCTATCCCGACGTGGAGGAGTTCTGGCGGGACCTCAGCGCCGCCTACGCCGAGCAGGTGCGCAGGATCGGCGCGCTGGGCTGCACCTACCTGCAGTTCGACGACACCAGCCTGGCCTACCTCAACGACCCGGCCCAGCGGGCGGAGCTGGCCTCGCGCGGCGACGACGCCGACCACATGCACCTGCGCTACATCCGCCAGATCAACGCCGCGCTCGCCGCCAAGCCCGCCGGCATGACGATCACGACGCACATGTGCCGGGGCAACTTCCGTTCCTCCTGGGCGGCGGAAGGAGGGTACGACTTCGTCGCCGAGGCGCTGTTCAGCGAGCTTAAGGTGGACGGGTTCTTCCTGGAGTACGACGACGAGCGGTCGGGCGGGTTCGAGCCGCTGCGCTTCGTGCCGCCGGGCAAGATGGTGGTGCTCGGGCTCGTCACCACCAAGTCGGGCGAGCTGGAGTCGAAGGACACGCTCAAGCGGCGCATCGACGAGGCCGCCAAGTTCGTCGACCTCGACCAGCTCTGCCTGTCGCCGCAGTGCGGGTTCTCCTCCACCGTCGAGGGCAACCAGCTCACGGCCGACCAGCAGTTCGCCAAGCTCGCCCTGATCGTGGAGACCGCCCAGGAGATCTGGGGCTGAGCGTCAGATTCCCTGGAGGGTCACGACCGTGCCCGTGAGGCGGGCCTGCTCCGCGGTGCTACAAATATCGATAAGTCAGATTTGGTCCGGCTTCCATGCGGTCAAATCGTATTTCGTCGCTATTGAGCGCCACATCTCGGAAAAGCGGACTTTCGCCGCCTGCGCGTCTTCGGATCTGTCGATGCCGCGGCGGAAGTCGCGGTCGCCGGCGGTGGATCCCGTACAATTCCCGCCGCTCTGCCGCCGCGCCCAGGCGAGGAACGCCGCGTCGGCTTCGTACGAGGCGCTGAGCGCGTCGACGAGGGCGTCCTTGAGCTCCGTGCCGCCCGCGAGCGCCGTCACCTCCAGCGCGCGGGCGTCGGTGAGCTGCCCGCGCCGGCGGTCGGTGATGTCCTGGATCATGTCGCGCCCGCGCCGCTCGCATCTCCGCGCGCGCTCGATCGCGCCGGAGAGGCTGGTACGGGCGGAACTGCTGCTGGACAGCAGGTCGTTCACGGCTGCGGCCTGCTGCTCCGCCGACGCGCCCGGCGAGGGGGTGGGCTCGCCCGGCGGCGAGGCGGATGCGGTCTCGGAGGCGGCCGATGGGGGCGCGTCGCCCGCGGGCGCGGACGCCCCGGCCTCTCCCGCGCCGGCGGTCTCGGCGGGCGCCGGGGCGCGGCCGGCGACAGCCCACCAGATCACGGCGATCACCAGAACGGCTGCGGCCAGGCCGGTGAGCAGGGGCATCCGCCGCCAGAGGGGTGCGCGCCGCCGCGGACGGAAAGGGCCGGGGCGGTGCGCGCCCGGCGAGGGCGTGCCGGGGGAGGAGAGCCGGGCCCGGCAGCGCGGGCACTGGAGCAGGCCGCCGACGTCGGACCCGCATCGTCCGCACAGGCGGTTGGAGCCGGGGTCGTGGGTCAACGCGTCCTCCCGCATATTTCATCAATTCCGGCGAAATGCTGCATTTGTCCTACGCCTTTTTGCGTGCGCTTTGCTGACGCCGAGACTATTTGAATAAGCTCCCCTAGGGTCGGTTCCGAACGTAAAAGGAAGGGCGGAACACATGGCCGTCGACAGCTCGTCCGCGAAATTCCGGCGCACCGCGGATTCATCATCGGGCCCGCCGCCCGTCAGCAACGCCACGCGTTACCTCTGCGCCGCCGCCTACCTCGACCACGGCTTCCGTGACCGGGTGCTCGACGAGCTGTTGTTCGACCCCTATCGGGCGATCCCGCCCTCCTACGGTGGGTTCGACCTCATGCCGGTGCTCCACCACTGCCGGCGCGCCCGCGCGATCCTCACCGTCCGCGACGCGCTGATCACCCTGCTCTTCGCCGCCGGCCTGCTGCTCACCCCGTTCACCACGATCATGTGGATGCTCGTCCTCGTGCCCTTCGTCCTGCTCACGGTCGACAGCGTCCGCCGGGCGCCGCTGCGCGTGCGCGTGACGATCCTGCTCGCGGGGGCGTTCCTCATCCTGTGGCCCTTCATGTACGGGCTGGCCCCGATGCTGGACGACCTGACCGGTTCAGGGTCGCCCGGCTCCAGCGCGTACGAGCCGGAGTCCTCTCCCGGCGACGGGAGCACGCTGGTCGAGATCCTGTTCATCCCGGCCGCCACGCTCACCGTCGTGGTGGTCTACCGCGTGGCGATCTACCTCACGCTCGCCGGCACGCTCAGGCCGGGCACGCCCGAGCCGGTCACCGGGGTCACCCACCCCAAGACGGCCCGCCGCCTCGACTACATCCGCAGGGCCCAGTGGGGCAACGTGACGATGTACGCCAACGAGGACGCCTTCATGGGCGCCGGGTCCATCGAGCGCAGCTGGTCGATCGCCGTCGAGCTCGACCGCGTCCGCCACGACCACGTGAGCAGGCGGCGCAACGACCCCGTCGACATCGACCCGGTGGAGCTGCACGCGTTCGTCCGCGAGCGCCTCAAGGACATGCGCGACCGCGTCCTGCGGCCCAACGAGGGCATCCAGCGCCTCGACATCGGCGACCACGTGGTGACCAGGGGCATCTTCACGGTCAGCGACTGGCACGGTGATCGCACCAGGACGGCGCATCCGATGATCGGCCGGCACGGCCTGCCGAAGTGCGAGGTCACGCCCGAGGAGATCGAGGCCATCATCCGCCACCCCCAGGGCGGCGTGCGCTACTACCAGCGGCTCACCATCAACAACGACGGCCAGGAGATCCGCGACCCCAGCGGCAACCTCGTCGCCCCCGCGGAAGACCAGGAGGCGCTGACGTCCGCCTTCATCTACCTCGCGGTCGAGGGGCGGATGCTCTACACCCAGTTCGTCGTCACCGTGCTGCCGCCGGCCCTCGGCGCCTACCACGTGGTCGATCAGCTGCCGACGATGACCGGCGTGCGGATCGCGTGGGAGGCGGTCAAGATGTTCAAGCTCCGGCTGCTGCGCGACGTGCTGGCCGCCCCCGCGCGGGTCGCCCGCACCGCGGTCCAGGCCGTGCGCCAGAGCCTGATGACGCCCGACCCGCACAAGCACATCGTCTACCCCTACGGCGCCCGCTTCAGCGTCCGCGAGC
Source organism: Nonomuraea sp. B1E8 (assembly GCF_039871515.1). Classification (NCBI taxonomy): domain Bacteria; kingdom Bacillati; phylum Actinomycetota; class Actinomycetes; order Streptosporangiales; family Streptosporangiaceae; genus Nonomuraea; species Nonomuraea sp. B1E8. Next base: position 43,572 of record NZ_JBDPLS010000012.1, read on the forward strand.
TCGGGGCGAGCGAAGACCTGCAGACCCACATCCAGGTGCTCGACGTCGCGAAATACACCCGGATGATCGAGCAGCGGCTCACCGAGGCCGTCCTCGACTTCCTGGAGGACCACGAGGTCGACACGGGGGCCTACCGGTTGCAGGCGGCCAGCGTGACCATGAACACCGTGTCCGTGGGCGCGGGCGGCTCGGTCAGCGGCCCCATCGCCTTCGGCCGGCACGCGTCGGCGACCGTCCACGCCGGCGCCCGGCCGGGCGCGTGACGAGCGAGGAGACTCCATGGGCGACGAATACGGCGTGCACGTCAGCGGCGACGGCCGGATCAGCGGGCCGATCGCGATGGGCGCCCACGCCCGCGCGGTCGTCGTCAACGCCGGCGATCCGGCGGGCGGCGAGGCGGGAGCGCTTCTGGAACGACTGGAGCGCCTGCTCGCGGCGCACGAGGCCGACCTCGCCGAGCCTGCGCGGGCGCGCAGAGACGCGGGTGACATCCGGCAGGAGCTGGCGGAGACCGAGCCCGACCGGTCGCGCATCCTCGACGCGCTCAGCCGGCTCTCCGCCCGCGCCGCCGAGGTGGCCCCCGTCGTCGAGGTCGTCTCACAACTCCGCGCCCTCTTCCCCTGACGCCCTCCCCGCCCGGCGGGCGCCTCCTACGGGCTCGTCAGCTGTCCGACCGCACCCCGGGCCGACCGTTCGTGGTCGCCCGGGCGGTTCCGCCGCGCTCATCGGGCGGACGGACGCCTGCCGGCCGTACAACGGTGTGGCGGGGCGGTGGACGGGTGCTCAGCGGTAGACGGCGACGGCGGCCTCGCCGACGAGCGCGTCGACCACCGTGACCACCTCGCCGACCACGGGGGAGCTCTCGCGGGCGATCTCGCGCAGGCGGCCGACCAGCCGGGCGCTCGGCAGGTCCAGATAGAGCTCCTGTTCGACCCGCAGCACGGCCACCAGCCCGCACAGCGCGGCGCACCGCGCGTCCGGCTGTTTCCAGCCCTCGACCGCCGAGCGCGCCCCGGCGGAGGCCCGCACGATCGAGGCGATGTCGGCGGGCTCGTACCGTGTGTACGGCAGCACGCCCAGACGGCGCCCGCTCACCTGGACGAGCACGCCCGAGGCGAGCAGCGCCTCCCGGGCGCGGTCGTGGATGCCGTCCGCCGTCTTCTTGAGCAGATACCTGAGCTCCCTGCCGGTGTGGTGACGCAGGAGGAGGGAGACCAGGTCGTCGGCGATCGCGTCGCCGGTGGGAGCGCGCCGGGTGGCGGCGGCCTGGCCCTTGGCGACGGCGACGCGTCCGCCGAGCGCGAGGTCGAGCAGCACGGCGCCGGCCAGCCCGAGCGACATCGACGACGGATGGACCAGAGGCCTGCCCGTCTGGTCGTGGGCGATGAGGTAGAGGTCCTGGTGGAGGGGCAGCGCGCTCATGGAGCGGAGGTCCTCGCAGGCGTTGGGCCGGCCTCGGAGGGCATGCCGTCCAGGGACGGCCGGCGGCCCAGGGCATAGAGGACGGCCAGCGCCACGACGCCGGCTCCCAGCCAGGCGAGGCCCGCCACCTGGGCGAGGACGTTGGCGTTGATCACCACGAAGACCAGGATGCCCATGCCGATCAGCGGCGCGACGAGGTGCGACCACAGGTTGTCGGAGCCGCGGCGCAGCGCGTAGTGCACGATCACCGACAGGTGCAGGACGATGAAGGCGGCCATGGCGCCCATGTTGATCAGGCTGGTGAGGAGGTCGACGCCGTCGGAGCGGCTGGACATCCACAGGCCGACGCCCACGGACAGCAGGGAGACGAAGACGATGGCGTTGGCCGGGACCGAGTGCCTGACCGACACCTTGGCGAGGAACGACGGGAGCTGCCGGTCGCGCGCCATCGCGTAGAGCAGGCGCGACACCGCGACCTGGGCGACCATGGTGTTGGCCACGCCCCAGGAGAGCGCGGTGGCCGTCAGGGTGACGTCCTTGAGCCATGCGCCGCCCGCCACGGCGGCGGCGTCGTAGAACGCGGTGCCGCTGTCCTTGACCAGCAGCCCGCCGGGGTCGGGCACCAGCAGGGAGGCTACCCAGACCTGGGTGACGAAGAGCAGGCCGGCGAGCAGCAGCGCCACCCGCATCGCCTTGCCCACCTGGGCCGAGCCGCCGGTGGACTCCTCGACGAGCATGCTGATGCCGTCGAAGCCGATGAACGACAGGACCGCCACGGAGACCGCGGCGAACATCACCGGCCAGGAGAAGGTCTCCAGGTTGAACAGCGGTGAGAGGCTGAACCCGCGCCCCTTGCCCTGGAGCAGCGCCCAGAGGCCCACGACGAGGAACAACCCCAGGACGAGCAGCTCGAAACCGATCATCAGGCGGGTGAGCCGGACCGTCATGCGGATGCCGCGCAGGTTGATCCCGGTGTTCACGGCCACGAAGACGATCAGCCAGGCCCAGACGGGGACGTCCGGAACGAGGTCGTGCATGGCGAGCGAGGCCACCAGATAGAGCAGGCAGGGCACGAGGATGTAGTCGAGCAGGACCATCCACCCGGTCATGAACCCGACCGGCGGGGCGATGCCGCGCCCGGCGTAGGTGTAGACGGAGCCCGACAGGGGGAACGCCTTGACCATCTGCGCGTACGAGGCGGCGGTGAAGAGGAGCGCGATCATCCCGACGAGGTACGCCAATACCGGCATGCCGCCGGAGCGGGAATAGACCAGGCCGAAGATCGCGAAAGGTGCGATCGGCACCATGAAGGCCAGGCCGTAGGACACGAGGTCGGTCAACCCGACCCCGCGGCGTAACTCCTGCCGGTAGCCGAACTGCTCGATGTTCTCTGAAGCGCGCACGACAAGCCTCTCCGTGTCGTCATGCAGGGCGGGGATCCAGTCCGGCGATCCTCGCGTAGCCCGGTGCCGGGTCGCAAGAGTGATCAAAGTGATGTGCCACATGGCAGTGCCGGCGCGCGTCAGTGGCCGCTGGGGCGGCTCTTCTCACCAGATGAGTGGCTCTCCTTGCCGGCGGAGTGTCCGCCGTGGATCATGCCGGGGCGCAGCGGCGGGGCCTGGCCGTAGCCGATGGCGCCCATCATGCCCTGCTCCTGGTGGTACAGGTTGTGGCAGTGGAACATCCACTCGCCGGGGTTGTCGGCGTGCACGTCGATGTGCAGGCGTTCGCGTGGCTTGATGTTCACGGTGTCCTTGCGTGGCCCGGACCGCCCGCGGGCGCGCAGCTGGAAGGTGTGGCCGTGCAGGTGCATCGGGTGCCACATGGGCGACTGGTTGTCCAGGACGATCCTGAGGGTCTCGCCCGGTTCGACGCGCAGCCGCAGCGGGTCGCTCGCGAGCCGGTCGTTGAGCGTCCATTCGTTGCCCGACTCGCGCATGCCGAGCGTCACGGCGACGGCCCTGGTCGGGAGGGGGAGGTGGTCGGTGGGCCGGGCGTCCATGTCCTGATATTTCAGCATCCGTCGTTTGAGCTCAGGCACCTTGACCCGCGGCGGCGGCGTGTCGGCCTTGCGCGAGGTCCGCACCACCGCGTACGCCCGCCCGCCCTTGCCCTCCGCCTGCGCCACCAGCGGGAACGCGCCCGATTTGAGGGTGACGACGAAGTCGTACCGCTCTCCCATGCCGATGACGAACGTGTCCACGGTGACGGGCGAGCACGGGAACCCGTCGGCGTGGGTGATGGTCATGCGGTGCTCGCCGAGCGCGAAGCGGAAGGCGGTGTCGGCAGCCGCGTTGATGACCCGGAACCTGACGCGCCTCTTGGGAGAGCTGGTGAGCGTCCTGGGGGCGGCCGGCGGGCGGCCGTTGACCAGGTAGAGCGGGTGGCGCAACTCCGCGGCCACGCCGCCCAGCGCCTCGCTGCGCAGCGTGTCGTCGTGCTCGGTGGAGGAGTTCAGCCGGCGCAGGGCGTCGTCGGGGGTGCCGTCGATGCCGTCGAGCCAGTCGTCGAGCACGATCGTGAACTCTTCGTCGTACCGGAGCGGCTCGTGCGGGTCGGCCACGACCAGCGGGCCGTACAGCCCGCGGTCGAGCTGGGTGCCGACGTGCGAGTGGTAGAAGTACGTGCCGGGGTCGGGCACCCGGAAGACGTAGTCGAAGGTGCCGCCGGGCCGGGTGGGATCCTGGGAGAAGCCGGGTGCGCCGTCCATGGGGAAGTCGATCCTGATGCCGTGCCAGTGCACGGTGGTGGGCGCGGGCAGGTCGTTGACCAGCCGGACAACGACCGTCTCGCCGGCCGTGGCCCTGACGAGCGGGCCGGGGAGCAGGCCGTTGTAGGTCCAGGTGGAGACGGTGCGCTTGCCCAGCCTCACCTTGGCGGGCCTGGCCCGCAGCACCGTCCCGCGCGGTCGCGCCACGATGCCGGCCGCCGGGCCGGCCGCCGGCGACTCCAGGGCGGCGCCGAGTCCCAGAGCCGCGAACGTGCCGGTAACGAACGTCCGGCGTGATACCCGCCCGATTGCCAGATTCTTCACAGATCCTCCCCCGTTCACCTGGAAAGGTAACGGAGAGTGACGGAAAACGCCTTTCGCCACGCGGGGATCGGGTCAAGGGCCTGGAACTCCGGGCGCGCTCGCCTATTGATCGGGCGGGCGGCGCAAAATATGGTGTTAATCGATTCACACGCCCGAGGACGCTCGGGTGGAAGTGCCCTATATGTTCCCCCTGATCGCGATGTTCTCCCAGAAAGATTCCCCGTATCCCAGTCGGGAATGCTACGTTATTCGACTAACATGAGACCTACCGCACGACAAGTGGCCGAGCTGGCGAACGTGTCCGTGGCGACCGTCTCCTACGTGCTCAGCGGCCGGGACCGCCCCGTGGCCGCCGAGACGAGGAAGCGGGTGCTCGAGGCCGCCAGGCAGCTCGGCTACACCCCCAACCAGGCCGCCAGGAGCCTGCGCAAGCGCCGCACGCAGCGGGTCTGCCTGGTGCTGAGCTCGCTCGGCGGCGTTCCCAGCGACGAGCGGCTGGCCACCGACCTGCACGAGATGGCAGACGCCCGCGGCTATTCCGTGGTCACGCTCACGGTCTACTCGGAGGCGCGCGCGACCGCGGCCATCGACGTGCTGCGCGGCGGCATCGCCGACGGCGCGCTGGTCAACGTCGTCGGCGACCACTTCACCCACGACCTGCTCACCGGGCTCGCCGCCACCGGCCTGCCGATGGTGGTGCTGAGCAACGAGAGCGGGCTCGAGGGCTGCGACGTCGTCCGCGCCCCCGAGACCGAGGCGTGCGCGCAGGCGGTCGAGCACCTGCTGGCGGAGGGCAGGCGCCGCATCGCGTTCATGGCGCACCGCTTCGAGCTCTACCGCGACAAACCCGCGGGACGGCTGCTCGGCTACACCACCGCCCTCGAACGACACGGTGTCGACCAGCGGATCGTCACCTCCGGCGCGGACGACCGCGTCTCGGCCTACCAGACGGCCGCCGAGCTCCTGAGCTCCCCCGACCGCCCCGACGCGATCTTCGCCGCCTCCGACCGGGCCGCGATCAGCGTGATCTGGGCCGCCAGGGACGCCGGGCTGCGCGTGCCCGACGACGTGGCCGTCGTCGGCGTCGGCAACATCGACGAGGGCCTCATCAGCAATCCGCAGCTCAGCACCGTCGGCCCGCTCCGCCACGACTACACCGACGTCGTACGCCTGCTCTTCGACCGCCTCCAGGCCGAGGAGCCGCCGCCCGCCCGCGAGATCGTCCGCTCCTGGACCTTCCTGCGCCGGGGCTCCTCCTAGAAGGGAATCCGAGATGTCTCCCCACGCCCCCCACATGACCCGCCGCGACCTGCTCCGCCTGGCCGGCGCCGCCGCCGCGGTGCCGGTGTTGTCGTCCTGCGCGGGAGCGCCGCCCGCGCAGACCGCCGCCCCCGGCACCTTCACCGTCTACTGGAACGCCGGCCACGACTACCAGGCCTACCGCAAGGTGATCGCCGAGTTCGAGCAGGCCAACAAGGTCAAGGTCAACCTGCAGAAATACCAGTGGCCCGACCTGCGCACGAGGCTGCTGGCCGACTTCGCCTCCGGCACCGTGCCCGACGTGGTCGAGGAGCCCGGCGGGTGGGTGCAGGAGTTCGCCATCTCCGGCAACGCCCGCTCGCTGCAGGACTACGTCGACCGCGACGGCGAGGCGATGGGCTTCCCCTCCGACTGGCAGCCGGTCACCGTCGAGCGCAACTCCTACCAGGGCAAGGTGTACGGCGTGCAGCTCCACCTGACCTGCAACACGCTGCTCTACAACAAGGGCATGCTCGGCGAGGCCGGGTTGGAAGCGCCGACCACGTGGGAGGAGTTCCTCGCCGCGGCGAAGAAGCTGACCAGGGACGGCGTGCACGGCGTCGCGCTCAACCAGGACCACGCCTACATCTGGCCGTGGATGATGCAGGCCGGTGTCACCCCCTTCGACCCGGAGACCGGCAAGGTCATGACGCCGATCGAGGACGCGATCGCCGCCCTGCAGTTCCAGGCCGACCTGATCCACAAGCACAAGGTGGCCCCGGTGCCGGTGTCCAGCACCGACTACTCCGGCCCGCAGAAGTTGTTCTCCGCCAAGCGCGCCGCGATGATCCTCACCGGCCCCTGGGACCTCGAACCGATCAAGAAGACCAGCGCCGACATCGACCTCGGCGTCGCGCCGCCGCTGAAGAACAAGGAGCAGGTCACCCAGGCGGCCGGCACCAGCATGCTGGTGCCGGCCAAGGCCACCAGGCCCGACCTGTCGTGGGACTTCATCAAGCGCATCACCGCGGTCGAGGTCGAGCAGGCCGCCACGAAGGAGAGCGGCATGCTGATGCCGCGCGTCTCCTGGGCCAAGCTGCCCGAGGTGCAGCAGGACGAGGCCATCAAGGTGTTCGCCGAGGCACTGCCGATCGCCAAGGACTCGACCCAGGAGGTGCGGTTGACCGGCCAGCTCGGCAAGTGGGACGAGCAGCTCAAGGTCGTCTACCAGCAGGTCATCATCCAGAACGAGCCGGCCGCCGACGCCCTGCGCGCGTTCGCCGAGGCCGCGGAGGGCTTCCTGCGATGACGATGTTGCGGCCACGCACCCTCTCCGGCCGCTACGCCAGGACCGCCTACCTGTTCCTGATCCCGGCGATCCTGTTCTTCGCGGCCTTCTTCTACCTGCCGATCGGCAACGTGGTGGCCACCAGCCTGCGCACGGGGCCGCAGGCCGACCAGTGGGCCGGGCTGGGCAACTACACGCAGGCCCTGGCCGACCCGGCGGTGCGGCACTCGTTCCTCGTCACGGTGATCTTCTCGGTGATCGTGGTGGTCGGCTCGATCGTGCTCGGGCTCGGGCTGGCGCTGGCGCTCGACCAGCCGCTCAAGGGGCGGGTGGTGTTCCGGGTGCTGCTGCTGGTGCCGTACCTGACCTCGGTGGCGATCGTCGGGCTGCTGTGGCGCAACATCCTCGACCCCGAGCTCGGGGTGCTCAACCGGGTGTTGGGCGCGGCCGGGCTGCCCGAGCAGACGTGGCTCAACACCTCCCCGCTGCTCACGATCGCCGCCGTCACGCTCTGGCAGAGCGTCGGCTACACGATGGTGTTGTTCCTGGCCGGGCTGCAGGGCATCCCGGAGACCTACCACGAGGCCGCGAAGATCGACGGGGCGGACGCGTGGCGCCGCTTCTGGCGGATCACGCTGCCGCTGCTCGCGCCGACGACGTTGTTCGTCTCGGTGATGGCGGTCATCTCTGGGCTGCAGGCCTTCGGGCAGGCGTACATCATCACCAACGGAGGTCCTGGCGACGCCACCGACCTGTCCGTCTTCCACATCTTCAACGTCGCCTTCCGCGCCAGGGACTTCGGCTACTCCTCGGCGCAGTCGGTGCTGCTGCTCGTCGTCATCGTGGCGTTCACGCTGGTGCAACTGCGGGCCGGGCGGCGCGGGGAGGTCACGTACTGATGCGCAGGCCGCTGCTCTACACCCTGCTCGGACTGGCCTCGCTCGCGACCGTGGTGCCGCTGCTCTACATGGTGTCGCTGTCGTTGCAGACCGAGGCGGAGACCCTGTCGGCGAACGCGGTCATCGTGCCGGACTCGCCCCAGTGGGGCAACTACGCGGAACTGTTCACCCGCGCGCCGTTCGGCAACTTCATCATCAACAGCCTCGTCGTGGCGGGCGCGATCACGCTCGCGCACCTGCTGTTCGACCCGCTCGTCGGGTACGTCTTCGCGAAGTTCCGCTTCCCGCTGCGCAACACGCTGTTCGTGGCGCTGCTGGCCACGCTCATGGTGCCGTTCTTCGTGCGGATGATCCCGTTGTACGTGCTGATGGCCACCATGGGGTGGCTCGACACGTACCAGGGGTTGATCACGCCGTTCCTCATGGACGCGTTCGGGATCTTCCTCATGCGGCAGTTCATCCAGCCCATCCCCGACGACCTGATCAGCGCGGCGCGCATCGACGGCGCCTCCGAGCTGCGGATCTACCGGAGCGTCATCCTGCCGCAGACGCGGCCCGCGCTGGCCGTGCTCGGGTTGTTCACGTTCGTCTTCCAGTGGAACGAGTTCCTCTGGCCGCTGGTGGCCACCACGACGCCCGAGATGCGTACCATCCCGGTCGGGCTCACCCTGTTCAACCAGGAGTACTTCACGTTGTGGCATCTCACGGCCGCCGGCTCGGTGATCCTCTTCGTGCCCACCGCCGTCCTGTTCATCTTCACGCAGCGATACTTCGTGCGTGGCATCGCGCTGACCGGCATCAAATAGTCAGTCCGTTAGGAGAGTTCCTTTTGCCCCCGAACGTGCCCCCGAACGTGCCCCCGAACGTGCCCCCGAACGTGATCGTCGTCTTCACCGACCAGCAGCGGTGGGACACCGTCGGACCCTTCACCCCCAACCTCGACAGGATGGCCAGGCACGGCACGCAGGCCACGGTCGCGCTCACCCCGCAGCCCGTGTGCGCGCCCGCCCGTTCGGCGTTGCAGACGGGGCGCTACCCGACCACGACGGGCGTCCACCGCAACGGCCGCGTCCTGCCGGCCGGGGAGCGCACGCTGGCGCACCACTTCGGGGAGGCCGGCTACGCCACCGGCTACATCGGCAAGTGGCACCTGGCGGGCAGCGAGCCGGTGCCGGAGGAGGAGCGCGGCGGCTACCGGTCGTGGCTGGCGGCGAACGCGCTGGAGCACACCTCCGACGCCTACCGCACGATCATGTACGACGAGGCGAACGAGCCCGTCATGCTGCCCGGCTACCGCTCCGACGCCCTCGTGGACGCGGCCGTGCGCTTCGCCGCAGACCACCACGACGAGCCGTTCTACCTGTTCCTGTCGTTCCTGGAGCCGCACCACCAGAACGAGGTGGACAACTATCCCGCCCCCGACGGCTACGAGGAGCGCTATCAGGGCCGCTGGATGCCGCAGGACCTGGCCGCGCTCGGCGGCACGGCCCACCAGCACATGGGCGGCTATCTCGGCCAGGTCAAACGCCTGGACGAAGGGCTCGGCCGGCTGCTCGACGCGCTGCGCAGCATGGACCTGCTGGACAACACGATCGTGGCGTACACCTCCGACCACGGCAACCACTTCAAGACCCGCAACGGCGAGTACAAACGTTCCTGCCACGACGCGTCGCTGCGGGTGCCGCTCGCGCTGCGCGGGCCGGGCTTCGACGGGGGCGGGGCGATCTCCCGCCCCGTCAGCACCGTCGACCTGCCGCCGACGCTGCTGGAGGCCGCCGGGTTGCCGGTGCCCGCGTCCATGCAGGGCCGCTCGTTCCTGCCGTTGGTGCGGGATCCGCGCGCGCCGTGGCCCGAGGAGGCGTTCTTCCAGGTGAGCGAGTCGGAGGTGGGGCGCGGTATCCGCACGGCGCGGTGGAAGTACTACGCCGTCGCCGAGGACGCCGACCCGTGGGACGTCCCGGCCGCCGCCCGCTACCGCGAGCAGGCCCTGTACGACCTGGACAACGACCCGCACGAGCTGGTCAACCTGGCGGGGCGCACGTCGCACGCGGAGGTCGCCGGGGGGCTGCGGGAGCGGCTGGTACGACGGATCGTGGCGGCGGGGGAGGCGGAGCCGGTCATCGAGCCGGCCGCCGAGCTGGCCGGTCCCGACCAGGGCATGACCGACCCCGCCGTCCGGCTCCACGGCCCCAAGCCGGTCCGTTTCGGCCACCAGCCCCGCCCCTGACGGTCCTTCGGCCGGGACCGGGTCATAGGAAGATGGGCCGGGTATCCGTTGAATCACGAACTTGGAACGTCGCACCTAGGGGGTCCTGATGTCTTATTCGCCCGGCACGTTCACCATCGGCGGCAAGGCCGTCCGCCGGCTCGGCTTCGGCGCCATGAGCCTGACGGGTCCGGGAGTCTGGGGTCCGCCGCGCGACCACGACGAAGCCGTCCGGGTGTTGCGCAGGGCCGTCGAGCTGGGCGTCGAGCTCATCGACACCGCCGACTCCTACGGGCCGTACGTCAACGAGGAGCTCATCCGGGAGGCGCTGCACCCGTACCCCGAGCGGCTGCTGATCGCCACCAAGGCCGGGTTCGTCCGCCCGCGACCGGGCCAGTGGGAGGCCGTGGGACGGCCCGCGTACCTGCGGCAGGAGGTCGAGATGAGCCTGCGCAGGCTCGGCGTGGACCGGATCGACCTGCTGCAGCTGCACCGCATCGACCCGGCCGTGCCGCTGGAGGACCAGGTGGGCGAGCTCGGGGCGCTGCGGGACGAAGGCAAGATCGGCAGCGTCGGCCTGTCCGAGGTGAGCGTCGAGGAGCTGGAGCGGGCGCGGCGCGTCGTCGAGATCGCCACCGTCCAGAACCGCTACAACCTCACCCTCAGGGTCTCCGAGGGAGTGCTGGAGCACTGCGAGAAGGAGGGCATCGGGTTCATCCCCTACAGCCCCATCGCCAAGGGCCGGCTGGCGGAGCCCGGCGGCCCCGTGGACCACGTCGCCCAGGCCGTCGGCGCCACGCCCGCGCAGGTCAGCCTGGCCTGGCTGCTGGCCCGCTCCCCGGTGACGATGCCGATCCCCGGCACGTCGACGGTTGCCCACCTGGAGGAGAACCTCGCCGCCTCGGCCGTGTCGCTGACGGCCGAGCAGGTGCGCGAGCTGGACTGAACCCGGGAGGGCCGGCCCGTGGCGGTGCCGGCCCTCGACGGTCACATCAGCCCAGGCCGTTCCGCATGGCCGTGAGCAGCTCGGCGTTGGAGGTGTCGCCGCTGAGCTCCCAGAAGAACGCGCCGCCGAGGCCCTGGTTCTTCGAGTAGCTCATCTTGCCGCCGATCGTGGCCGGCGTGTCGTAGCTCCACCACTGGTTGCCGCAGTGGGCGTACGCGGTGCCCGCGACGGTCCCCGTGGCCGGGCAGCGGGTCTTGAGCACCTTGTAGTCCTCGATGCCCGCTTCGTACGTGCCGGGCGCCGCTCCGCTCGCGGTGCCGCCCGGCGCGGCCTGCGTGACGCCGGTCCAGCCGCGGCCGTAGAAGCCGACGCCGAGCAGCAGCTTGCCCGCCGGGATGCCCTTGGCCTTGAGCTTCTGGATCGCGGCGTCGGAGTGGAACCCGGGCGTCGGGATGCCGTTGTAGGAGGTGAGCGGAGAGTGCGGGGCGGTCGGGCCCTGCGGGGCGAAGGCGCCGAAATAGTCGTAGGTCATGACGTTGTACCAGTCGACGTACTGCGCTGCGCCGGCGTAGTCGGCCGCGTCGATCTTGCCGCCGTCGGTGCCGTCGGCCGTGATGGCGGAGGTCACCAGGTTGCCGGAGCCGAACCGGGCGCGCAGCGCCTGCATCAGGTTCCTGTACGCGGCCGGGCCGCTGCTGTCGCAGGACAGGCCGCAGGCGTTCGGATATTCCCAGTCGATGTCGATGCCGTCGAACACGTCCGCCCAGCGCGGGTCCTCGACCAGGCGGTAGCAGGACTCGGCGAACGCGGCAGGGTTCCGCGCGGCCTGGGTGAAGCCGCCGGACCAGGTCCAGCCGCCGAACGAGAACAGCACCTTCAGGTGCGGGTGCTTCTGCTTGAGCTTGCGCAGCTGGTTGAAGCTGCCGCGCAGCGCGCCGGCGTCCCAGGTGTCGGCGACGCCGTCCACGCTCTCGTTCGCCTGGTAGAAGCGGTCGTAGTCGGCGTAGCTGTCGCCGATCGTGCACTGGCCGTTCTGCACGTTGCCGAAGGCGTAGTTGATGTGCGTCAGCTTGGCCGCCGAGCCGCTGGTGTCGATGTTCTTGACGTGGTATCCGCGCTGGTAGACGCCCCACTGCACGAAGTAGCCGAGCACCTTGTTCCCGCCGTCGCCGGGGCCGCCGGGGTCGCCGCCGTCGTCACCCTTGGCGGTGGTGGCGTTGACGGCGCCGCTGGCGGCCGAGCGGTTGCCCGCGGCGTCGCGCGCCCTGACGGTGTAGGAGTAGCGGGTCTCGGGGCTGAGACCGGTGTCGGTGTGGGTGGTGCCGGTGACCGTGGCCACCAGGGTGCCGCCCCGGTAGACCTCGTAGCCCGTGACGCCGACGTTGTCGGTGGAGGCGTTCCAGGCGAGGGAGACGCTGCGGTCGGTGACGCCGGTCGAGCGGAGGTTGCCGGGGACGCTCGGGGCGCTGGTGTCGTCCCCGCCGCCGTCGCTGCCGACGGGCTTCCACAGCGCGGGGACGTTCGGCGGCTCCCAGCCGGGCTGGGAGGTGTGGCTCTGGATGCACTCGTACGTGACGCCGTTGTAGGTGACGCGTGTGCCCGCCGTGTAGGCCGTCCACGCGGACCAGTCGGCCATGGCGGCGCTGGCGGAGGAGGAGGTGGCTGCCCAGGAGGGGGCGGCGACGAGGACGGTGAGCGGCAGCACTAACGCCGCCAGCCCGGCGAGGGCCTTGCGCAGGATGGTGTGTCTCATGATGCTCCGACATCCGGTTGGGGGGTGTACGGGATGGGATGCCATAGAAACTATTAGTAAAGTTTCCTTATAAAATGGACGGTAACCGCAGGCCGGGGAGGCGTCAATACGCGACGCGCAGATGGTGAAATCTCATCAGAATCCGGAGCGGGTTCCGCGCGGCTCACCGGGCTGGGTCGTGCGCGTCGGCGATCTCACCCGGAGGGTAGATAACGGTTGCGGAACGGTCGCTGACGTGGAGGTGTACCGTGCCCCAGCATTGAGGCGTGGCAGGGATTACCGCCTGGCGGCGGACCGCTGAACGCCACGGACCCTACGTGGTCCGTGCGGTGGCCGAGTTCCGATCGTGGCCGGCGCTGGCGGTGAGCGACACCCGGCGCGGCCCCCGGTTCGCCGTACACGGCACCGAGATCCTGCGACTGGCCGGCGCCGACGAGGTCCAGGTGCGGCTGACGGTGCCGGCGATCGACCGGCTGGCCCCCTACCTGCGCGAGTGCACCCAGGTGCAGGCATGCCCCGATCGGGCCTGGGTTGCCGTGCAGGTCGACGCGGAGCCCGACCTCGACCTGCTGTTCGCCCTGACGAGCGTGGCGATCAAGGAGCACGTGGCGTAACCACCACGCCGATTGTCGGCACTTTCATCGCCAATCACTGCGAGAGGCGTGCGATCACGATCGCTCGGCGGTGCCGTCACGGTCAGGCGTCGGAGGCTTCCAGGGCCTTGGCGACGCTGCGCAGGTGCTGCTGCATCGCCGTCTGGGCGGCCTCGGGGTCGCCGGCGACGATGGCCGCCACGATCAGCTCGTGCTGCGGCAGCGACACCGAGGCCCGCCCCGGCTGCCGGGCGAGACGGAACTTGTGCCGCACCACCTGCGCCCCCAGCCGTTCGATGATCACCGCCGAGGTGCGGTGGCCGGCGATCTCGCGGATCTCGGCGTGCAGGGTCGCGTTCAGCTCGGAGTAGCGGTCGAGGTCGTGGGACTCCACGGCCGTGCGCATCGCGGCGACGATCTCCCGCAGCCGCGCACCCTGCTCGGGGGTGACCCGTTCCGCGGCCTTGGCGGCCGACAGGCCCTCGAGCACCATCCGCACCTCGGTGATCTCGACGGCCTCCGCCTTGGAGACCGCCCGCACGCGGGCGCCCTTGTTCTTGAGGATCTCGACCAGGCCCTCGGCGGCCAGCTCCTTGAAGGTCTCGCGCACCGCGGCCCGGGTGGCGCCGAACTGCTCGCACACGTCGGCCTCGACGAGCCGCTGGTTGGGCACGAAGTCCCCGCTGAGGACGGCCGCCCTGACCCGGCCGGTCAGCGTCTCCTCCTGCGGGGACCCTGGGGCCACGCGATCCTCCCGATGCCGTACGAACCCGTCCTGGTCAGCAATATTATCGACAACCGCGCCCGTGCGTGGGGTGTGCCGCGGGATCGGAGCCTTGATCGTTCGGCCCCGTTCTGTCGGTCGGGTGGGGTAAGTTCCCGGACCATGATCAGCCGTTCGCGGCGGCGTGGGCACTCCCGCCCGCGCCCGCGCACCGGCTGGGGCGGGAGGTTCTGAGGTCGTGGACGCGGACGAAACCGCGTGGGAGCGGCGCAGCGTGGTGCGTGTGGTGCCGCCTGTCGCGCCGCGCAAACTGGCGAAGGTGCCCTTCGTCGAGCTGGCCGACGGGCGGCTGCAGGGGGTCGTGTCGAGCGGATCCGACATCGAGCGGGTCTACGTCTCCTCGATCACCGCCGGCACCCATGCGCTGAGCTGCAGCACCAACAACAACCGGCCGTGCGGCGCGCTGCACGGCTACGCCTGCAAGCACATCCGCATGCTGGCCGACGAGGCGGTCGTGCAGTACGGCCTCGACCGGGTGGCCCGCTACCTGCGGGTCGAGGTGCCGGAGGGTGACGCTCTGATGAGCTGCCTCCACGGGCAGCCCGAGCGCACCCCGGCGGCCGTGGTGTTCAGCAGGTTCCTGCGCCATCTGGCCTACCTTGAGGTGCCCGACAGCACCGACCCGCTGGTCGAGCTGCACTGGTTCCCCTCGACGGCGGCGGAGACGGGAGCGGCGCGTTGATGCTGGACGTACAGCTGGAAGAGGTGCTCGCCGGCGCTCCCGAGGGGGCGGGCGAGGCGCTCGGCCTGGTGGCGGGGTTCGACGACGCGCTCGCACTCGGGTTCGCCAGGGTCGGCGAGGAGGCGGCCGGTGCGCTGGCCGCCCTGGCCGGCGCGCTGGCGGCCAGCCCGATCGGCGAGCGGGTGAGCGAGGCGGCGGGCAAGGTGGCCGCGGGATCGGTCGGCGACGAGCACCTGGCGGCGCTGGCCGGCGGGCGCGCCGCACTGTCCGGCGCGGTCCACGACGCCCTGCTCGGCCGTCTCGACACGGCTTCGGGCAGATCCCGCGCCCCGTGGCAACCGGCACAAGACGGCCAGGGCGCCCCGGGCGACCTGCCTGGTGGTCAGGCGGCGCCGGGCGATCCGTCCGACGGTCAGGCGGCGCCGGGCGGTTCGGCCGGTGGAGGGCCGGCATTCGGGAATCTGCTCGACGGTTGCCGCGTCTGGTTGCGCGAGCTGGCCATCGTCGGGTGGCGTGGCGTCGACCACGACCTCGCCGGCTCGGCCGACCAGACGATCGAGGCGCTGCTCGCCGTGCCGGAGCTGCGCGGGCTCGCGGTGCTGCTCGACGGCCTGGCGGCGGAGCTGCGGGCGTCGAGCCCGGTCGCGACGATGGACCGCCTGCCCGCGCGCAGGTGGGCCGACCTGTGGACACGCGGCCTGCTGCTGGCGCAGCGGGGCCCGTGGCAGGGCGGCGCCGAGCCGGTGTCGGGGCGGCTGCTGATCCTCGGCGCCGACGTGCACGAGCACGCCACCGTGGTGCGGGCGCAGGTGCACGGCGTCCTGGAGCCCGCGGGCGGCGGTCCTGCCACGCTGGTGCGCACCAGCGTGGCGGCCGCCAAGGTCGACACGATCGTCGGCCCGGCCGTGTGGCGGCTGATGGGCGGTCATCCGGTGCTGCTGGGCGCGCTGGCCGGTCACCACAGCCTGGAGATCACGGACATGCCGTTGCTGCCGGGCGGCGACCTCGTGTGGCACGACGACCAGGCCGTCGCGGGCGAGCCCGCCGACCCGTTCACGACGGCGCGGGTGGCGCTGTCCGGGGCGAGCGCTCCGGCGGTCCCGCCGCTCGACCGCCACCCCGTGCGCATCGCCGAGCCGGTCTTCCTGGAGGGCTACTCCGTCGACAGCGGTTCCTTCGGCCTGGTGCCGGCGGGGGGAGGCCGCGCGCTGCCGCTCGACCTCGACCGCCTGCCGCGCGGCGGCCCGCTCACCCCCGAGCTGGTGGCCGCCTCGTCGGCGTGCATCGGCCTGATGCGCTGGGACGGCCGCTGGCTGCTGCAACCGCTGGCCGTCCAGGCCACGGTGAAGAAGAAGCCGGTCGCCGCGCACAACGGCGACTGGGCCATGGGCCCCACCGACCCCAAGGTGGTCAAGGCCGAGGCCAGGGCCGGCGACGTGGTCGCCGTGCTGCGCGAACGAGCGGGACGGCTGCTGCGGAAATGACCGACATCCTGGAAGGCGCCGACATGACGCGGCGCCAGGTGCTCTACTGGCGCCTGCTGTCCCGGCTGTTCGGCCCCGACGAGCAGCCGGCGCTCGAGACGGCCAGCATGGCCATCGTCGAAGACCTCGGCCTGCCGCCCGCGCTGCTCGACCCCGGGGTGTCGGTCGACACCCTGGTGCAGCGCTTCCCCAGCCTGGGCGACGAGTTGCAGGACCTGATGGCGGAGCAGGAGCACGAGCAGGGCGCCGAGGTGCGCCGCGCGGCCCTGGTCTCCAAGCTGCTGCTCAACGTCTTCGCCACCGGCACGGGCAACGTCACCGCGAGCCGGCTGGAGAGCTGGAAGAACGACGCGGGCTGGTTCGAGAAGGGCATGGGCTGCGAGCCCGGCGGGCTGCGCCACCGCGTGGGCGACGAAGAGCTGGCCGCGGTGCTCGCCGGCATCGAGGGTGACCTGGTCAAGCGCATGCACCTGCGCGAGGTGCTGGCCGACCCGGTCCTGTCCAAGCAGCTGACGCCCAGCATGTCGCTCATCGAGCAGTTGCTGCACGACAAGCACAACCTGTCGGGGGTGGCGCTGGCCAACGCCAAGGCGCTGATCCGCAGGTTCGTCGACGAGGTCGCCGAGGTGCTGCGCACCCAGGTGGAGAAGGCCAGCGTCGGCGAGATCGACCGGTCGGTCCCGCCGAAGCGGGTTTTCCGCAACCTCGACGTCGAGCGCACCATCTGGAAAAATCTCACCAACTGGAGCCCGGAGGACGAACGCCTCTACGTCGACCGGCTCTACTACAAGCAGACCGCGCGCCGCACCACCCCCGCCCGCATGATCGTGGTCGTCGACCAGTCGGGGTCGATGGTGGACGCTATGGTCAACTGCACCATCCTGGCGTCGATCTTCGCCGGCCTGCCCAAGGTCGACGTGCACCTGGTGGCCTACGACACCCGGGCGCTCGACCTGACCCCGTGGGTGCACGACCCGTTCGAGGTGCTGCTGCGCACCACGCTCGGCGGCGGCACCGACGGCACGGCCGCGATGGCCATCGCCAGGCCGAAGATCTCCGATCCGCGCAACACCGTGATGGTGTGGATCTCCGACTTCTACGACAACCGTTCGCTGATCACCGACTTCGAGGCGGTGCACCGCTCGGGGGTGAAGTTCATCCCCGTCGGCTCGGTCAACAGCTCCGGCTCCCAGAGCGTCGACCCGTGGTATCGCCAGAAACTCAAGGACCTGGGCACCCCGGTGCTCTCGGGCCACATCCGCAAGCTCGTGTCCGAGCTCAAGAACTTCCTCACCTAGGAGACCCCCGAATGAGTGACGATATGCTGCGCGCCCCCGCAGAGGTGAAATACGCCGAGGAGCTCGACTGGCTGGAGTCGGTCGACGACGGTCCCAAGCCGTTCTCGTGGCGGCTCAGCCCGCGCATGATCCGGCTGTTCATCCTCGGCTCCGAGCGCTCCGACGGGCTCGACCGGGAGATCGCGCAGAAGTGGTTCGGCGACCGCAGCTTCGTCGAGCGCAGCATCGTGACCCTGGCCTCCGACCGGGGCCTGCTGCTGATCGGCGACCCGGGCACGGGCAAGAGCTGGCTGGCCGAGCTGCTGTCGGCGGCCATCTGCCGCAACTCCACGCTCGTGGTCCAGGGCACCGCCGGCACCACGGAGGACCACATCAAATACTCGTGGAACGTGTCCATGGTCATCGCCAAGGGTCAGTCCCGCGACTCGATGATCCCCTCGCCGATCATGACGGCGATGGAGCAGGGCGTGATCGGCCGCTTCGAGGAGCTGACCCGCTCCACCAGCGACGTGCAGGACGCGCTCATCTCGATCCTGTCGGAGAAATACGTCTCCATCCCCGAGCTCGACGACGACAACATCGTCTTCGCGCAGCCCGGGTTCTCCATCATCGCCACCGCCAACAGCCGCGACCGGGGCGTCAACGACCTGTCGTCCGCGCTCAAGCGCCGCTTCAACTTCGTGCGCATCCCCGTCGTGACCAACAAGAAGAGCGAGGCGGAGATCGTCCGCTTCCGCACGGAAGAGCTGCTGCGCCGTCACCGGATCGAGCTGGACCTGCCGCCCACGCTGCTCGACATCCTCCTGCAGAGCTTCGCCGACCTGCGCTCCGCCGCGGCCTCGGCCACCAGCGACGACGAGAAGCTGGAGTCGGCGCTGTCGACGGCCGAGCAGATCGGCGTGCTGGAGGACGCCATCCTGCACAGCCACTTCTTCGGCGACCGCACGCTGCGCGCGCAGACGCTCGCCGGCTCGCTGGTCGGTTCGCTGGCCCGGCGCAGCCCCGAAGACCTGGCGATCCTGAACAAATACTGGCACGGCGTCGTCGAGCCCCGCAGCAAGAAGGACGGCGGGCAGTGGCCCGAGTTCCTCGAGGGCGGCCGCGAGGCCATCGCCACGCTCTCATGATCGACGAGACGAGCACCTTCGGCTCGCTCCGCGAGCAGCTGCTCGACGCCGCCGCGGCGTTCGCCGACAGCCCCGTGGCCGTGTCCGGCATCCTGGCGGGGCTGGTCGACGACGTCGACAGGGCGCTGCGCGAGAAGCTGGAGATCTTCCCGGTCTGCCACCACTCGCCGGCCTCGGCGCTGGCGATGGTGCGGCGGCTGCGCGAGAAGCAACCGAAGGTCATCTACCTGGAGCTGTGCGAGGACCTGCAGCCGCTCCTGACCGAGTTGCGCAACTGCCGGCTGCCGGTGGCGGTGCAGGCGTTCGCGACCGACCTCGACGGCTTTCCGAAGTCGTGGGCGCCGCTCAGCGTGGTGGCGCCGATCACCGAGGCGTCGGCCGAATACCAGGCCATCGCCTACGCCCTCGAAACGCCCGGCGTCGAGCTGGTGCTGGTCGACCGCTCGACCGACCACGTCTTCCAGTGGGCCCCGAAGGAGGAGGCCAAGGAGCGCAAAGAAGAGGCCGGCCTGCACGGCGACGCGGTGGGCGTCGAGATCGGCGACCTGCGCCCGCGCTTCGCCGAGCTGGAGGAGCACCTGCTGCACCACGGCAAGGTGCGCCACTGGTCGGAGTGGTGGGACCAATACGTCGAGCAGCCGCTCTCGGGGGCCGACTACGACACCTACCGCCAGGTCATGGTGCTGATCGGCAGCCTGTTCCGCCGGCTCACCCCCGACGGTGACCGGCTGGCCGTCGACGAGGACCGCGAGCGCTACATGTGGACCCGCATGCGCGAGCACCTGGCCGCCAGTGGCGCCGACCCCGGCGACTGCCTCTACGTCTGCGGCGCCTTCCACGCCGCCAGCCGCGTCGAGGAGTTCGGCCTCGACTCCACGGCCACGTTCGAGATCAGCCCGCGCACCGGCACGACATGGCTGTACGGGCTCATCCCCTCCAGCCACTCCGCCATCGAGGCCCAGTTCGGGCTGGCACCGGGGTCGGTGTCGATCGCGGCGGCGACCTGGGCCAAGGCGGTCACCCGCACCAAACTGACCCCGTTCCAGCTGGCCGGCCAGAAGGGCACGCGCACACGCGCCGGAGCTCGCGGGACCCGGGCCAAGCTGCCGCCGCCGAAGGCCGACGCCGCGCCGGCCGACCGGCTGACCGGGTTCCTGTCCCGGCCGCCCGCCCTCGACGCGCTCGACGAGGCCGAGCTGCTCGGCTGGTGCGTCGACATCGTCAGGCTGGCCCGGCGCAACGGCTACCTGGCCAGCACGGCCGACGCCATCGCCGTGTTCGAGACGTCGATCCTGCTGGCCGGGCTGCGCAACAGGGCCAGGCCCACCCCCTACGACTTCCAGGACGCGGCCGTCACCTGCATCGAGAAGGACGTCGTGCCGGGCCGCCGCGACGTGCGCCGCCTGTGCGAGATCCTGCTCGGCGGCGACCGCGTCGGGGAGGTGGGCTACGACGCCCTGCCGCCGCTGGCCAGGAACGTCTATGACCGGCTTGCGCCGCTCGGCCTCGACCTGGGCAAACGCACGATCCAGCGGGCGCTGATCGACCTCGACGCCCACCCCGGGCTGGTGCCCTGCTCCGACCTGCTCTGGATGTTGCGCTATCTCCTCCCTGACGACGCCGTACGCCCCATCATGGGCGAGCGCAGGCTGGGGGAGCGGTCGATCCAGGAGAGCTGGGACCTCGCGTTCGGCAAACACCAGCGCTCCATCATCGAGCTCGGCTACGAGGGCGTCACCATCGAGCAGGTGCTGGAGCAGCGGCTGCGGCGCTCCGTGTGGGACCCCAAGGCCACCGCGGCCGTCGCGCTGGCGGCGGTCGAGGACGCGGTGCTCTTCCTGGGCAGCCGGCGCTTCGCCGACGAGCTGGGGGCGCGCGCCGTCGAGCTGCTCGCGGCCGAGCGCGGCGTCGACGACGCGCCGGAGGTGCTGCGCAGGATCCGGCGGCTGCTGGCGTACTACCGCGCCAACGAGCCCGAGCTGCCGGCCTGGTGCGAGGCGTTCGTGACCGCCGGCTACGCGCACTACTGCACGCTGTTGCCGACGGCCTTCGTGGACGACGACACCGGCGTGCGGCAGGTGGGCGCCATGCTGGGGTTCCTGTTCACGATGGAGAGTCTCGCGCTGGCGCTCGGCTGCGACCGGGCGCAGCTGGAGCTGGCCGTGCAGCAGTCGCATCCGGAGGCCCCGGCCAAGGTGGCGCTGCTGTGGGCGGCGCACACGCAGCTCGGGCTGCTCACGATGGCCGACCTACGGGCTCGCTGCGACGAACTGCTCGCCAACCCGCTGGTCATCCCGTCGGTCCCGCAGTACATCATGGGGTTCGTGCAGGCGATGGAGCCCGCTCCCGCGCTGTCCGGGTTCGTGGTCGAGGTGATCTCCAAGGCGTTCGGGCGGCTGCCCGACAGCGTGCTGCTGCCGTGGTTGCCCAAGCTGATCACCACGTTGCGCGCCGGGGCGGCCGAGCTGGTGCCGGTGCTCGTCCGGGAAGCCGGCCGTACGTTTCCCGGCTCGTTGCCGGCGGTGGACTCCTGGACGCCGCCGTGGTCGGCCCAGCCCAAGCCCGCCGCCGGCGCGCCCGTGGCGTCCGGGCCGGTGGCGGAGCTGCTCATGGGGCATCCGGCGGCCTGCGACGGGGTGGCGGCGCTGCTCGGGTGCGAGGGCGAGTGGCGCGACCCCGGCTCGGGTGGCGGTCGCGCGGCCCCGGAGGTGACCGCCCTCCTGGCCGCCCATCCCGAACCCGCCCTGGCCGTCGCGGGGCTGCTCGCCTGACGCCTCGGGGCGCTTCCCCGTGCGGGAACGCCGCGCACCGTCCATGGCGGCCGTGGACGGCTGCGGCGCAGGTCGTGGCGCAGGGTCGCGGTGCCTCCGCTGTCGCCCCGTGAGCCGCCCCGGCCGCGTGTCGAGTGGCCGCTTCAGCGGTTCCAGGAACGCTGGAGGGCGTCGCGGACCCTGCGCCCGGCGGGCGGCGGCACCTCGCCGTTCCCCGGCCTCTTCCCGCCGTCGCCCGAGCCGTTTCCACTGGGCAGGGCGGGCAGCGCGGCGGGTACGAGCACCGCGGTCTCCTCCTCGGTGACCGGGCGCTCGATCTCGCTGTACGCGCCGTCGTGGCCGCGTACGATGACCCCGGTCTCCACGCCGTGGGTGACGGTGTGCCGGTCGCGCGCCAGCAGCCCCAGGGCGATGCGCCGGGTGATCACGTAGCCCAGCACGGGGGCGGCGACGATCGCGACGCGGAAGATCCACGTGGTGGCGTTCAGCGAGATGTGGAACGTCGAGGCGATCACGTCGTTGCCGCCGGCCAGCCAGAGCACGCCGTAGTAGGCGATCCCGGCGACGCCGAGGCCGGCGCGTACGGGCACGTCCCTCGGCCGGTCGAGGAGATGGTGGATGGCGTGGTCACGGGTGATCCACCGTTCCAGGAACGGGTAGAGCGCCAGCGCCGTGAACAGCAGCCCCGGCGCCACCAGGGCCGGGATGAGCACGCTCATGGGCACCGTGTGCCCGAAGACCGTGAACTCCCACGGCGGCATGATGCGCAGCGCGCCCTCCAGGAAGCCCATGTACCAGTCGGGCTGCGAGCCCGCGCTGATCGTGCTCGGCAGGTACGGGCCGTACAGCCAGATGGGGTTGATCTGGAACAGCGTCGCCAGCAGCGTGATCACCGCCAGCACCCACAGGAAGAACACCGTCGTCTTCGCCAGGAACGTGGGGAAGAACGGCGCGCCGCGCACCACCCGGTTGCTCAGCCCTTTCGCCCTGAACTGCGTGTGCGTCTGCCGCCAGGTCAGCACGATCGCGTGCAGCGGGATGAGCAGGAGCAGCAGCGCGGGGAACAGCAGCACGTGGAGGCTGTACAGCCGGGAGACGATGTCCCCGCCGGGGAACTCCCCGCCGAACAGGAACATGGCGAGATACGTGCCCACCAGCGGCACCGAGATCGTGACCCCGTGCAGGATGCGCAGACCGGCGCCCGACAGCAGGTCGTCGGGCAGCGAGTAGCCGAACAGCCCGTTCAGCATCACCAGGCCGAACAGGGCCACGCCGATCAGCCAGTTCAGGTCGCGGGGCTTGCGGAAGGCGCCGGTGAAGAAGTTGCGCAGCATGTGGGCGACGATGGCGGCGAGGAAGACCAGCGTGCCCCAATGGTGCATCTGCCGCATCAGCAGTCCGCCGCGCACGTCGAAGCTGATCTCCAACGTGGAGGCGTACGCCTCGCTCATCGCGACGCCCTGCAGCGGCACGTACGAACCGTCGTAGACCACCTCCTGCATGCTCGGTTTGTAGAAGAACGTGAGGAAGACACCCGTGAGCAGCACGACCACGAACGCGTAGAGGGCGATCTCCCCGAGCAGGAACGTCCAGTGGTCGGGGAAGACCTTCCGCATCGCCTTCTTCAGGAAGCCGGCCCCGCCGATCCGGTCGTCGAGTGCTCCGGCCAGTGAGCTGCCCTTCATCGTCAATCCGCCTATGTCTCGATTGGCTCGTCACCTATAAGACGGGGAAGACCCGGAAAATGTGACACCAGGCACCTCGGGGAAGCTGCGGTTCGGCAACGGGCCGACGCCGTGGGCGAAGTCGTGGGAGGACTGGCTGGCCGGCAGCGTGCTCGGCGCCTCGATCAACGGCTGACGCCGGCCTCCGGGCAGGCAACCATGCCGGGGACGGGGTGTGCGGCCCTGACGTGGGCCTCGGAGATGTATCCCCACCCGCCGTGCGCCCACGGCTCGTCGGCCACGGTGCGGTACCAATGCCCGTCGCCCGTCTCGACCACGCACAGGAAGACGTCGGGGCCCTGCCGGTCGAGCCGCCCGACCTTCGCGGTCGCCGCGCCGGGCCCGGCGTGCACCGTGCCTCCGGCGTTCGCGCAGGCGAAGCCTGTCTCCCAGGTCACCCCGAGGTCCGGGTCCTCGACCGGCGGCTTGATGGACGTGCGGGGATCGGCCTTCGCGCACGCGGGCGCCTCGCCCGGGGACACGGGCGCGAGGACCAGGAAGCCGGTCACGACGACGGCGGCCAGTGACACGGCCGCCGCCCGCACCGGCCCGCCGAACCACCGCGACGGAGCGGCCAGGAGCAGACCGGCGTGCACGGCCAGCACCGCCGCGAGCGCGCCCCACGACCACGGATTGCCCAGGTTGCCGGTGGCCAGGTTGCCCGTCACACCCGTCGCGGCCGGGAAGAGCAGGCCGGCGGCCCGCTTGAGCGACCGGCCCCGCGCTCCGGGCCCCTCCCGTGCGCCGAGCGCGCCGTCCTGTGTCACTGGTCACCGCCATCGATCCGTACGGTCCGACGTCACGTAGCGTACCTGGTCGACTACGGTTAGTGCGGTCCCTTCTGTGCGGTGTTCGCCCGGCGATGCCGTCGGGCCCCGAAACCGGGCGGACAAATACCCTCACTTGACTGGATAGGGGACAATTCATCGGATGACATTTTCGCCCCTCGTCTGATGGAGCTAGGAGCAGGCATGCAGATCGTACGGTTCACCAGCCCTCTGACCGGCGCGGACGCGGTCGGCGTCGACGACGGTGAACAGGTGGTGGAGCTGTCCGGGGTCACCACCGTCAGCGAACTGCTCGGGCTCCCGGCCGCCGAGTTCCGCGCGCGGTGCGAGGGCGCCGACGGCCCCCGCCACGCCTACGCGGACGTGCGGATCCTGCCTCCGGTGGACGGCCGGATGGAGGTGTGGGCCGCGGGCGTGACCTACCGGCGCTCGCGCGAGGCCAGGGTCGTCGAGAGCGAGCGCGCCGCCGACGTGTACGAGCTGGTCTACGACGCGGAAAGACCCGAGCTTTTCTTCAAGTCGGCGGCGTGGAAGGTCTCCGGGCACGGTGGGCGCATCGCGGCGCGCGCCGACTCGGAGATCGACGTGCCGGAGCCCGAGCTCGGGCTGGTGCTCAACGCCTCAGGGGAGATCGTCGGCTACACGGTGGTCGACGACGTGAGCTCGCGCACCATCGAGGGCGTCAACCCGCTCTACCTGCCGCAGGCGAAGATCTATCTGGGCGCGTGCGCGGTGGGCCCGGCGATCAGGCCCGCGTGGGAGGTCGCCGACCCGTACGCGCTGGACATCACGCTCTCCATCACCAGGGGCGGCGAGACGGTGTGGGACGGCAAGGCGAACACCTCGCAGCTCAACCGGCGCCTCGACGACCTGGCGGCCTACCTGTTCCGCGCCGACGTCTTCCCCGACGGCGCGGTGCTGGCGACCGGCACCTGCCTGGTCCCCGACCTGCCGTTCACGCTGCAGGAGGGCGACACGGTGAGCATCGCCGTCTCCGAGGTCGGCACGCTGACGACCAGCGTGGTCAGGGGCCTGGACGCCATGCGCTGACCTCCTCCTACGCCGCCCCGCCCGGTCACGGGGCGGCGTGACTCTCAGCCCGCGCTGCCCTCCTTCTCGAAGGAGCTCAGCGTGGGGTCGTAGTCGAGGGCGCCGATGTCGTACATCGGGGTCATCCAGTGGTAGAAGTTGTCGCCGCGCTCGCGCAGCAGGTCGTACAGGCGGCGCATCATGCGGCGGCGGACCGGGGCCAGCTCCTGATGGGTGTAGCGGTTGCTCAGCTCATGCGGGTCGGCGTGCAGGTCGTACAGCTCGTTGACCGACTCCGGGTTGACGACCAGCTTGTAACGGTCGTCGCGGATCATCCGCTGCGGGTACGGGAAGTGGTGGCCGTGGAACTCGGCGAGCAGTTCGCCCGGCCATGCCGGGTGCTCGCCGCGGACGATCGGCGCCAGGCTGCGGCTGTCCACGGCCGGCTTCGTGTCGCAGCCGGCCAGCTCCAGGATCGTCGCGGTGCAGTCGGTGAGCGTGACGAACTCGTCCCTGACCTGCGGCTGCTCGCCGGGAATGCGGATGATACCGGGGATGCGGTAGATGTCCTCGTACATCGCGGGGCCCTTGTCGTGCAGCCGGTGCGCCCCGGTGAACTCGCCGTGGTCGGCGGTGAAGAACACCGCCGTCTGCTCGGTCAGCCCCAGCTCGTCCATCCGGTCGAGGATCCGGCCGATCTGCTGGTCGATCAGCGTGACATAACCCCAGTAGACCGCGATCAGTTTGCGGGTGACCTCGATGGGGATCGTGTCGAACGTCCAGTGCGCACTGTAGTTGCGCTGCACCGGCGGCTTGCCCTCGAACGTCTCCGCGATCGACGGCGGCAGCTCCACCAGGCTCGGGTCGTACATGTCGAAGTACTCGTCCGGCAGCAGGTACGGCAGGTGCGGCCCGAAGAAGTGCGTGGCCAGGAAGAACGGCCGCCCGTCCGCGGCGTAGCGCTCCATGTGCTCGATCGCCCTGGTCGCCAGGTAGTGCTCGAACGTCGCCTCCACCGGCTGGTGCAGCCGCGCCGCCAGCAGGTTGCCCTGGTTGCCGTTGGGCGTGGTGCCCCGGATCAACTCCGAGATCCGGTACGGCGGCAACCCCCGCTCCTCCAGGTACGCCAGGTAGTCGGGGTGGTCGACCGGGTTGTGCCAGCCGGGCAGGTCGGGGCCGTCGAAGCCGTAGGAGGCGGCGTTGCGGCTGGTGCCGCCGTGCCACTTGCCGATCAGCCCGAGCTGGTAGCCACGCTCCTGCAGCGCCTCGGGGAAGGTGAACGCGTCCTCCCGCAGGTCCTCCAGGTAGCCGACGTTGCGCTCGTAGTTCGCCAGCAGCCGGTGCCGGAACGGCGCCTGCCCGGTGAGCAGGCTCGCCCGCGCCGGCGTGCAGATGGCCGTCGGCGTGTAGAACCGGTCGAACCGCGTGCCGGTCGCGGCCAGCCGGTCCAGGTTCGGCGTGGCCACGTGCGGGTTGCCGTAGCAGCCCAGGGTGTCGACGCGGTGCTGGTCGGTCATCAGGAACAGCAGGTTCACTTGGAGTAGGCCTCCGTGTAGAGGTCGCCGGTGTAGTAGGTCGCGGGATCCGGGCGGGACTTCAGCTGGCCGGTGCTGACGAAGAAGTCGCTCAGGCTGTTCAGCCACGTGGCGACCGTTCCGTCCTTGGTCTTGGCGACCAGGTCGGAGGTGCTCATGACCTGCACGTTCGCCGCGTCGGCCTTGACCTTGGCCACGTCGAGCTTGAGCAGCGCGGCCGCCTCGGTGATCGCTTCCTCGGGGTGTGCCGCCCGCCAGTCGTTGGCTTCCTGCAGCACCTTGATCACCTTTCGGGTGACCTCCTGGTCCACGCCGGTGCCGCCGACGAACGCGGTCGGGAACGAACTGTCAGGGAACTCCTTGGTGCTGGCCAGCTCCACCGTGCCCGGCACTTTCTGCTTGATCGTGTCGATCAGGGGGTACCAGATCCCGGCGCCGTCGATCTGCCCGGCCGAGAACGCCGAGACGACCGTGGCCGGGTCCATGGGGATCTTCTGGACGTCCTCGGCGGTCATGCCCGCCTTCCCCAGCGCCAGGTTGAGCACCATGTCGCCGGACGTGCCCTCGGGCACGCCGACCTTCTTGCCCTTGAGGTCCTGCATGGTCTTGACGCCCGGCCGCCCGATGACGCGGTCGGCGTACGCGAGCGTGTTGATCGCGACGACCTTGGCCTTGCCGGTGGCGGGCAGCCACATGGCCCCCGGGCCGATGTAGCCGAAGTCGAGGTCGCCGGAGCCGAGCGCCTGGATCTGCAGCGGTCCGTTGGTGAAGACCTTGATGTCGGGGGTGAGGCCCTGCTTGTCCCACAGGCCCTGCTTGTCGGCGATGGCGAGCAGGCTCGCGCCGTTGTAGTCGCTGATGTAGCCGAACCTGACCGTGGAGCCGTCGTCGCCGCAGGCGGTCACGGAGAGTGTCAACAGGCTCACCGCCGAGGCGGCCGTCAGGGCGCGGCGAAGAGTACGCATGGCGGATCAGTCCTTTCCGGGAGGTGTCTGCGGGCCGGGGCCCCTGGGTGGGGGCAGGGTGGGGGTCAGGCCGCGGCCGGGGCCTGGTGGTAGACGGCGTGCCAGACCTCGTTGCGGATCCGTCCGAACTCGGGCGACAGCCGCATCTCCTCCGTCCTGGGGTACGGCAGGTCCACGTCGATGATCTGCTGGATGCGGCCGGGCCTGGCGGCCATGACGATGACCCGGCTGGCCAGGTAGACGGCCTCGTCCACGTCGTGGGTGATGAACATGACCGTGCGCTGCTCCTGGCTCCAGGTGTCCAGCAGCTGGTCCTGCAACTGCACCCTGGTCAGCGCGTCGAGCGCGCCGAACGGCTCGTCCATGAGCAGCACCTGCGGGTTCACCGCGTACGCGCGGGCGATCGCGCAGCGCTGCTTCATGCCGCCGGACAGCGTCTTGGGCAGCGCGTCGGCGAAGTCGGACAACCCGACCAGCTCGATCGCCCGCTCGGCCCGCCGCCGTCGCTCCGCGGCCGGGATGTCGGCCAGCTTCAGCCCGAACTCGACGTTGTTGCGCACCGTCAGCCACGGGAACAGCGCGTACTGCTGGAAGATCACCCCCCGGTCGGGCCCCGGGCCGGTGACCGGCACGCCGTCCACGAGCACCTCGCCCGAGGTCGGCTCGACCAGCCCGGCGGCCATGCTCATCAGGGTGCTCTTGCCGCAGCCCGACGGGCCCACGACCGTGACGAACTCGCGGTCGGCGATGTCCAGCGACACCCGGTCGAGCGCGGTGAACGTGCCGTCCTTGATCGGGTAGGTCTTGACCACGTCGGTGAAGGAGATCTTGGTGTTCATCTGCGCTCCTGCCAGTCGGTGAGGCGCCGCTCGGCCAGCAGCAGCAGCCGGTCCATCAGCAGGCCCAGCAGGCCGATCGCGATCAGCCCCACGAAGATCGTGGACAGGTCGTAGTAGAGCTGGGCCTGCTGCATGCGGAAGCCGAGGCCCTCCTGGGCCGCGATCAGCTCGGCGGCGACCAGCGTGCCCCAGGCCGAGCCGAGACCGACCCGCATGCCGACCAGGATGAACGGCGTGGAGGCCGGCACCACGACCTTGAGGAAGATGGTCCGGTCCGAGGCGCCGAGCACGCGGGCCGCGTTGATGAGGGTCCTGTCCACGTCCACCACGCCTTGGAACGTCGCCACGACGCTGGACAGGAACGACGCCAGGAAGATCACGAAGATCTTCGGCACCTCGCCGATGCCCATGAGCACGATCGCCAGCGGAATGATCGCCAGCGGCGGGATGGTGCGGAAGAACTGCACGTACGGCTCCAGCAGGCCACGCGCGGTGGCGTACCAGCCCATGAGGAAGCCGATCGGGACGGCCAGCAGGGTGCCGAGCAGGAAGCCCAGCAGCACTCTGCGCAGGCTGGCCAGCGCGTCGTCCAGCAGGGTGCCGTCGGCGATCAGCTCGCCCGCCTTGGCCGCCACCTGCAGGGGGCCGGGCAGGCCCTGCACCCCGATCGACGCCAGCAGCGTCCAGACGAGCAGGCCGATGACGACCGCGATCAGATTGAGTGCGATGGCGCGCCGCGGGCGTCTGGCACCGCGCCGTGCGGCCGGGGCCGCCGGCGACTTGCCCAGCGCCGTGAGCTGGGTCATGGGTTCTCCTTCGCCGGTCTCGTGCCGGGCTGGGTCGTCGGGGGGTCCTCCGCGAGCTCCGGGCCGGCCGGATAGCGCGAGAGCAGCGGGGACTCGTGCAGTACCAGGGCGATGCCGCCGAGGGCGCCGGCGACCTCGCCGAGGGTGGCGCGGCGCAGGCTCACCCGGTGCCGGGAGATCGGCATGACGTGGGCGCGCAACTCCCGCTCGATCGGGTCCATCAGCGCGCTCCCGGCCTCCGCCAGCTCGCCGCCGACCACGATCACGCTGGGGCCGATCGCGTTGCACAGGGCGGCGAGCACGCCGCCGACACCGGCGCCCACGCCGTCCAGCACGGCCAGCGCCGCCGCGTCGCCCGCCCTGGCCGCCTTGGCCAGTTCGGGCACATCGCCGGCGCGCCCGCCGGCGGCGCGGTAGGCGTCGAGCACGGCCCTGATCGAGGCGATGGTCTCCAGGCAGCCGGTGCCGCCGCAGTCGCAGCGGGCGCCGTCCTGGTCGACGGTGATGTGGCCGAACTCGCCGGACAGGCCGTACGCGCCGCGGTGCAGCGACCCGCCGACCACCAGCCCGCCGCCGACGCCGTGGGACAGCCGCAGGTACAGCACGTCCCGTACGCCGGCCGCGGCGCCCCAGATCGCCTCGCCCAGCGCGGCGAGCCTGGTGTTGTTGTCCAGCAGCACCGGAACGCCGAACCGCTCGCGCAGCAGCACCTGCGCCGGATGCGGCCCGGCCGGCTCCCTGGCGCCGTCCTCCTCGGGGTCCTGAACCGGGTCAACGGCTGCGTCAACGGCCGGGTCACCGGCTGCGTCACCGACCGGGTCACCGACCGGGCCGACCACGCCGACGCCGATCGCGCTGAGCGCTCCCAGGCTGAGGGTGCCGCCGGTGAGCGAGCCGACGAGCCGGCCGGCCAGCTCGACCCGCTGCTCCCACGGCAGGTCGGCGTCGTGCGGCTCGCTGGCCGAGCCGACGATCTCGTGCGCCAGGTTGATGGCCGCGACGTGCAGCCCGCGCCGGGCGAAGTCGATGCCGATCGCCTGGCCGGCGTCCGGGTTGAGGGTCAGGGTCTCGGCCGGCCTGCCGCGCCCGCGCGGCGTCTCCCGCTCGCTCGCGGTGACGACCGCGCCGCCGGCCACGAGCTCGGCGAGGATGTCGTACAGGGTGGTGCGGGACAGCCCGCAGCGCCTGCCGAGTTCGCCGCGGCTGAGCGGGCCGTGCTTGCGCAGCAGCCCGAGCACGAGCTCCTCGTGCCCGCGCCGGAGCTGTGACAGGGGGCCACCGGGTTGTGACATACGGCAGAGTCTGCCTACTCACCATCTTTTTCGTCAATAACCCGGAAAAATCCGTCCTTCAGTCACGCTCGCTGCGCTGACCTGCGAAGACGCGGGCGCGAGAGGGCCCGAGGGCAGGCTATAACGTTCACGTAACGGCCCTCGGCGCCGCGTGAACGCGAGGGGCGGCGGACCGCCGGGGGAGGGCAGGGGCGGCGCGGCTGAGTCAGTCGCGGGAGGGCACGGCCATCTCGCCGAGCTCGGACCAGTCGTCCTGCGGGACGGTGGTGTTGACGATGCGCGGGGTCTCGGCGAGGTGGGGCGGCAGCGTCTGCCGGGCCTGCCGGAAGTGCTCCGAGCCCACGTGGTCCGCGCCGGCCTGGTCGTCGCGGAACGCCTCGACCAGGACGTATTCGGTGGGGTCGTCGAGGCTGCGTGACCAGTCGAACCACAGGCAGCCGGGCTCGGCGCGGGTCGCCTCGGTGAACTCCGCGGTGATCTCCGGCCAGCGGTCGGCGTGTTCGGGCAGGACGCGGAACTTGGCGGTAATGAAGATCATCTGACTGCTCCAACGGTCGGCGGCGCCACGGGCCGAGCCTATCGGCTGGTGTGGGACAGCTGGGAGGACGACGCCCTCCTGCGCACCGCACAGGCGGCGGCCGCGCCCACGGCAGGCGGCACGAGGACCTGCTCGTCATTGTGCGCGCCTGCCACCGCAGGGGGTTCGAACGCGGGTGCGGAGCCCGGTACGCTGCACCGGCTCGTCGAGGCCACCGACTGTCTCCGCGGCGAGCGCCGGGCCTAGGCTCGGGGCATGAAGTTCCTGTTGCTCATCTGCGGAGATCAGCAGGCCCACGAGGCGATGCTGGCCGATCCGGACTTCCTGCCCGACTGCAAGGCGTGGGCCGAGGCGCAGGGGGACCGGTTGCTGCAGACCGGTGGTCTGGAGGCGCCGGCGGAGGCCACCACGGTCCGGGCGCGTGACGGTGAGGTCCTGCTCACCGACGGCCCGTTCGTCGAGGCCAAGGAGGTCGTGGCCGGGTTCAGCATGATCGAGTGCGCCACGAGGGAGCAGGCGCTCGAAGCGGCCATGGCACATCCCGTCGCGCGGCACGGCACGATCGAGGTGCGGGCGCTGCTGCCGTGAACGTCCGCGAGACGGTCGACGCGCTGTTCCGGGAGGAATGGGGGCAGATCATCGCGACGCTCATCCGGACGACCGGCGACTGGGACCTGGCGGAGGAGTGCGCTCAGGACGCCTTCACCCAGGCGCTCCAGCGGTGGCCGGCCGACGGTGTGCCGCCCGCGCCCGGCGCCTGGCTCACCACCACCGCCCGCAACCGGGCGATCGACCGTCTCCGCAGGGCCGCCGTGGGCGCGGCCAAGCTGCGCGAGCTGGCGGCGGCCTGGCCCCCGCGGCCTGATGACGGCGAGGAGGTGTTCGGCGACGATCGGCTGCGGCTCATGTTCACCGGCTGCCATCCCGCCCTGCCGTTCGAGGCGCGGGTGGCGCTGACGCTGCGCACCCTGGCCGGGCTGACCACGGCCGAGATCGCCCGCGCCTTCCTGGTCCCCGAGGCCACGATGTCCAAGCGGCTCACCCGGGCCAAGGCCAGGATCCGCGACTCGGGCATCCCCTTCGAGGTGCCGGACGCGGCGGAGCTGCCCGGCCGGCTCACCACGGTGCTCGGCGTGCTCTACCTGCTGTTCAACGAGGGGTACGCGGCCGCCGCCGGTGACGACCTGATCCGGCGGAGCCTGTCCGACGAGGCGATCAGGCTGGGGCGGATGCTCGTCTCGCTGCTGCCCGGCGAGCCGGAGGCGGCCGGCCTGCTGGCGCTGATGGTGCTGCACGACGCCCGGCGCCCGGCCCGGCTCGACGCGGGCGAACTGGTGCCGCTCGAAGAGCAGGACCGCTCCCTGTGGCAACACGAGCGGATCGGCGAGGCGGTCACCATGCTGGAGCGCGTGCTGCGTCAGGGCCGTGCGGGGCCGTACCAGATCCAGGCCGCGATCGCCGCCTGCCACGCGAGCGCCGACTCCTTCGAACGCACGCCGTGGGCCGAGATCGCGGCGCTCTACGGGCGGCTGGAGGCGCTCGTGCCGTCCCCTGTCGTCCGGCTGAACCGGGCGGTCGCCGTGGGGATGGGCGAGCCGGCGCGCGGGCTGGCCCTCGTCGAGGCGCTCGCGCCCGAGTTGGGCGGCTACCACCTGCTGCCCGCCGCCCGCGCCGACCTCCTGCGCCGCCTGGGCCGCCGTGCCGAGGCGGCCGCCGCCTACCGCGAGGCCCTGCCGCTGGCCCCGACCGAGCCGGAACGCCGCTACCTCGCCCGGCGTCTCGCCGAGATTTCTCCTGGCGAGGTGTCCGCCGGGGCGCCCGCCGTTCGTGGGAAGGGCGAAACGGACCACGGGAAAGGGTGGTGACCATGACCTTCACACGTTCCGCCGACGGAACCGAGATCGTTTTCGACCGGCTGGGCTCGGGCAGCCCGGTCGTCCTGGTGAGCGGCGCCTCCTGCGCCAGGGGCGTCCACGCGCCGCTGGCCGAGCTGCTGGCGGACGGGCACACGGTGTTCAGCTACGACCGGCGGGGGCGGGGCGACAGCGGCGACACCCCGCCGTACGACGTGCGGCGCGAGATCGAGGACCTCGCCGCGGTGATCGACGCGGCGGGCGGCCCGGCGGCCGTGTTCGGCAACTCCTCCGGCGCGGTGCTGGCGCTGCGCGCGGCGGCCGAAGGGCTGCCGATCACCCGGCTCGCCCTGTGGGAGCCGCCGTTCCAGCTCGACGCCGGTGCGCCCGAGCGGGCCCGCGCGTACGCCGCCGAGCTGGCCGCCTGCCTGGCCGACGGCCGTCGCGGGGACGCCATGGCGCTCTTCCTGAGCTCCGTGGGCATGCCGCCGGGCATGATCGGCCAGATGCGGCAGGCGCCCATGTGGGCGTCGATGGAGGCGATCGCCCCGACCCTCGCCTACGACGCCGCGATCATGGGTGACGGCCGCCCGCCGGCCGAGCTGGCCGGCGTCAAGGCGCCTGCCCTGATCCTGACCGGTTCCGAGACCGGCGCGTGGAGCCTGGCCGCGGCCGAGACGCTGGTGGACCTCCTGCCGTCCCCCCGGCACACGGTGCTGCAGGGTCAGGACCACAACGTCTCGTGGGAGGTGCTGGCCCCGCACCTCCGGTCCTTCCTCTCCTGACATGGCCGAGGCCCGGCGGGTGGCCGCCGGGCCTCGGTGATCGCGCGGTGGTGGTGTCTAGTAGATGCGGTACTTGCGGCCGCAGTTGTCGAACTTGCCCGCCCAGCAGGTGAACGTGTAGGCCTTCTTGACGCCCCGCCCGCTCCAGCTGCCGGCGACCCTGCCGTCCCAGGCCTTGTTGAACTTCTTCCAGTGGCCGTTCTGGTAGACCTCGAACCAGACCCAGGCCTTCTTGCCGCCGCGCTTGTCGACGCCGTACCACTTCGTGTGGACCTTGCCGTGCTGCTTCCAGGTCTTCCCGAACGTGTACGCCTTGCGGTCGCTGGAGAAGAACTTGCCCCAGCTGCCGCCGTAGGAGGCGGTGGCGGTGGTCGACGCGGTGGTCGTCGCGGTGGACTGCGTGGCCGCCTGGGCGGCGGGGGTGAGAGCGATGCCGGTGACGGCCATCGAGCCGGCCAGACTCGCGATCGCAAGGGTCTTACGCATTGGGTTCCCTCCCCGTGTCGGTGTGCCGGTCGTTCCCGGCATCAGAGACATTACGGAGACTCGCCGCGATCATCTGTGGACAAATCCACACATGAAGCGTGTGTGGACAAATCCACAGATGAAGCACCCCGCGTAGGCCTGGCCGCCCCCGCCTGCCCGCCGCCGGCCGCGGCGGCGACGGGCGGTCAGCGCTTGACGGCCATCCGGCTCGTCGGGAGCGGCACGAACGGCTTCTTCTCCGACTTCGCGGTCGCGCCGCCCTTCCCGCACAGCGCGAAGATCAGGTGGTTCGCCATCGCGGTGTCGATCTCGCTGGGCTCCAGCTGGCCGTCATCGCCGATCTTCTGGTACTTCATGAGGTTCATGCCGAACGAGATCTGGCGGTTGCCGTCCGGGCTGGACAACGACTGGGCGCCCATGCCGAATACGGCTCCGTCGTGCCCCCAGAACCGGCCGCACGGCAGGTCGGCGGCGTAGAGGCCGAGGCCGTAGGGCAGGTATCCGCCGCCCGCGTTCACGGGCACCGTCTTCTGCATCTCGGCCAGTTGCTCCGCGCCGATCAGCCGCCCGCGCAGCAGCTCCCGGTAGAACCGGTTGAGGTCGTCCATCGTGGACACCACGTCACCGGCGGTGCGCACGTAGGACATGTCGTAGACGCTGTAGTCGCGCGGCGGGTCGATCAGCCCGTACCACGACTCGTACGCCTTCGAGTGGGCCCCGGGGATGCGCGGTGTGCGCGGGTAGGACGTGTGCCGCAGGCCCGCCTTGCGGATCACGTTGCGCGTGATGTGGCGCTCGGCGTTCTCGCCGGTGACCTTCTCCAGCAGCAGCCCGATGAGTACGTAGTTGGTGTTGGAGTAGGAGCCCGGCGTCGCGCCCGGCTCACCCGTCGGGGTGCCCTCCAGGCCCATCTTCACCAGCTCCGCAGGCTTGATCTTACGGAAGCGGTGCTCGTCCAGGCTGCTGGTCCTGCCCTCCAGCAGCGAGGGGAACGCCGGAGCGATGTAATCGGCGATGTGGCTGGTGTGGTTGAGCAACATCCGTACGGTGATCTTCTCGCCGCGCCCGCCCGGAACGAGGCCGGGCAGGTAGCGGCCGATGGGGGCGTCCAGTTCGACGGTGCCGCGCGCCACCTGCTGCAGCACGGCCACGGACGCGAAGGTCTTGGAGATGCTGCCGACCCGGTGCGTCATCCTCGGGTTCATCGGCCGCCTGGTGGTCACGTCGGCGACGCCGGTGGCGCCCTGCCACGTCTGGTTCCCTTCGCGGACCGTCGAGAGCATGCCGTACATCCCCGCCTTGTGCGCGGCGTCCAGCGACTGCTGCAGCGCCTGCCGGTCGAGCGCGGGCTCCTGAGCGGCCGCCGCCGTGCCCGGGGCCATGAGGGTGGCCGTGGTGAGCAGTGCGGCTGCGGCGGCCTGCCGCCTGGTGTGTCGCATTCGAGGGGAGATCATGACCGATATCTTGATGTATCCGGGCAGGTGGTCGGCAGTCAGCGGAGTCACCGCCTCGATATGACACGCGTCATCTCGGCGCCATGACATCGGCCCTGGCTCTCCCTCCACGAGGCGCCGGGGCGGTTGGCGGCAGGCGCGGAGACGGGGGAGCGGGCATGATCGCGGCATGGGGTACGACGAGCTGCTCCGGGAGGCGCTGGCCACGCCGTTCGAGGGCTGGGACTTCGCCGTGTTCGATGGCCGCATGACGACGGCGGGTGACCTGCGCGGCCGCCCGCTACGGGCGACCGCGCGCCGTTTCGCGCTGGTCGCCCGCCACCACAGGCGGTGAGGTCGATCAGTAGGTCCAGGCCTGGCGGAGTTCGGCCTGCCAGCCGTTGTTCGGGAAGTAGTTGTGGATGATGAACGCCGGCCCCATGCCCTTGGCGAAGATGTTGTCCCGCTGGTGCCGCAGCTCCAATGGCCCGCCGACGTCGCCGTTGCCCCGGTTGTTGTCCTTCCAGATCTCGAACTGCTTGATGCAGGTCCGGCCCGTGAAGTACTTGTTGGCGCACGTGGGCCCGGACGGCGGGAACCACACCTGCTTGTGGTAGAAGTCCACGTCGGTGCCGCCGGGGATGAGGATCTTCCCCCAGGCCTCGAGGCAGTACGCCTCCGGCTGGATGGTCCACTTCACATAGTGCTGCTTGCCGTCGAGCGACAGCAGCGGCTTCATGTTCTTGCAGTTGACGTCGCCGATCTGCTCCTTGGTGACGCGCTGCTTGAGCATGCCTTCGTTGTTGCCGTAGCCGTCGAGCTTCACCCAGTCGCCGACGCGCTCGAACTTCTCGTAGTTGGCCGGCGGCCACTTGGCCGGGTCGCCCCACCTGATGTACGAGACGTTGCCGCCCTTCGGCTCCCATGCCCACTGGTTGCGCCACGAGCCCGACCAGAACTGGCCGGCGCTCCTGTCGAACATGCGGGAGAAATCGCCGTACGTGCCCAGACCGGCGGCGTGCGCGGGTGCGGCGCCGGCGACGAACACCATGGCCAGCGCCACCACGGCCGTCGCGGACTTTCTGATAGCGGAGAACATTCGGCCGACGCTAGCGGTCATCCCTGACGGGAGGTCCCACTTCAAGAAACGGCTAATTGTCAAAGCGGGGTGGGGGCGCCGACGGGGCGAAGGGCACCACCACCCTGAGCCCCACGCTGGGTGTGAAGCCCAGCAGCGAGCTCTGCGCCATCGGCGGGAGGCGCTTGAACCAGGTGGGCGACGGCACACCCCACTGGCCCGGACGCGGGTTGAACGCCCGTCCCACCACGCCGTTGAACCCGCCCGCGATCCCGCTGAACAGCGCCACGTCGCCGAAGGTGGCGCTCCACGACTTGCCCTCGATCCTGGCGTTCCAGAAGGCGGGAACGCCGCCCGCGAGCGCGCCCATGGCGACGTTGTTGGCGAACGGCCGTCTGGAGGCCAGGCCCGTGAAGGAGCGGGTCTGGCTGAGAGGACCGGTGAGGCCGGCGACGGTGGAGGCGTTGGCGGTCTGGGCCAGCGAGAGGATGGAGACGTCGAAGGGGTTCTGGCCGAAGACGCCCCTCGCGACGCCGCCCGCGAGCATGTTGCCGCCGAACGACCAGCCGTAGATCTGCCCGTACTTGCGCAGCGAGGCGAGCGCGGTGGCGCGGAAGCCCTGCCCGCCGTACATCGCGAGCCCGCGTACCAGTTTCGATCTGCCGACGGTGGCGAACGTGCGCATGGCCGCGGCGGCGGCGGCGCGCACGGCGGAGAATCGGCTGAGAATGCCCTTGGCGACCGACGCGCCGCGGGCGGCGGTGGCGGCGCTCGACGCCCACACCGCGTACGTGCTCAGGCCCGCCGCGGCGAGCGAGGCGAGCGCACCCGCGGAGACGGAGACGATCAGTGACGTGATGAGCTCGTTGAGCGCCTTCCTGGTCTGCCGGGACGACTCCACGGCCTGGTGCAGCACCGCCGCGGCGTTCTCGAGGTGAGCGGCCGCCTCCTGCCTGTACTCGGGGGCCAGCTGCTCACGCCACTTCTCGCGGAACGTGTCGGCGTCGTCGCCGGCCCAGCCGTCGAGGGTCCGGGGCACGGCATCGAGGGACGGTTCCAGCTCTTCGATGGTGCTCCTGAGCCGGCGGCAGGCGGCGGCCATCTCCGTCAACCGCCGCTCCTGTTCCTCCCCGCCGATGGACGCCACCGCGTTGGTCAGCGTCTTGACCAGGTCCAGGACCGGGTCGAAGGGGCCCGCCACTCAGAGACCTCCCATCGTGCGCGCGGTCTCGCGCAGCCCGGCGGCACTGTCATCAAGCTTGTCGGCCAGGTCGAAGGTGAAGGCGAGCAGTTCCTCGTGGAAGCTCTTGTACGACGCGGCGAGTTCGTCCGCGCCCCGCTCCACGAGACCGAAGCAGCCGTCGGTGGGTGCTGCGCCGCTCTCGAACAGGCGCGCTTCCGCGGTCAGGGCGAGCGCGGCCTCGTGACAGAGGTCGCCGGCGGTCAGCAGCGTTTCCGGCTCGATCCGGATCATCGTGCTCCTACGGTTCGGAAGGCCTCTCGCCGGCGGGGATCTCGGGGATGTCGAGCCGCCATCCGGGTTCGATGTGGTCAGGGGTGATTCCGTCGATGTCGTCGTTCGCCTCGTAGACGGTCCGCGCGTGGCGCGGGTCGCCGTACTCGTCCGCGGCGATGTGTCCCAGCGTGTCGCCGGGCGCCACGACGCGCTCCCCGCCGCCCAGCGTGGGCGGCGGCTCGGGGACGGCCTGCTCCGGCGGCGGGACGGGAGCTCTGGACGTCCAGTCGTCGTGCTCGGGGATGGACAGCGCCGGCGTGTCGACCTCGCCGCGCGGCACCAGGCCGTAGGAGATCGTTCCTGGCAGGAGGCCCAGCAGGCGGCCCTTCACGAACGGCGAGCCGTCGAGGAAGGTGCTGACCGGCTTGGAGCTGAAGTTCACCAGCCCCTGCGCGGGCGCCTGCATGGCCTTGGGCCAGGTGCTGATCTTGTTCAGCGCCGGCTGGGGGTTCCACAGCTGGAACTCCCGCGCCCTGGCCGACACGCTGGTCTTCGGCGCCCAGACGGTCGTGGGGTCGCCCGCGCCCCTCCCCACCACCGGCACGTACCCGTGCTTGGCCGGGTCCATCCAGGAGAAGAGGTGGCGCGGGGTGAAGTGCGCGTTCATCGGCGTCAGCGGCTTCGACGGGTCCGCCGCCGACAGCTTGAGATCCCACTTTTCCGCCTTGTGGAAGGCATGGTGCCGCAGGCCGGTCCTGTCGCGCAGGAGACGTGCGTAGCCGCCGCCGAAGATCGCACTGACGGCTCCGACGGTCAGGCCGTCCTTCAGCGCCGCCCCCAGCGGCTTGCCGTCGTACAGCAGGCTGAGACCGGCGCTGGCGCCCGCGTTGAGCGCCCCTTCGAGCCCGACGGCGAACGCCATCGGATGGTTCTGCGCCAGCCGCGCCACGGGGGCGAGGCCCTTCACGAAGCCGACCCCTCCGCCGAGGACCGACAGGCCCGCCAGGGTGCCGGCCATCTTGACGTTCACCCCCCACGGGTCCTCCTTCCCCCGGAGGGTGTTCGCGAGGCTGGAGTTGACGTAGTTGGTGCCCGCCACGAGCGCGGAGTTCTTCACGTACGCCGACAGCGCCGCGCGCCCAGCCTCCCTGGCGCCCAGGAGCCTCGTGCCCGAGCGGAACGCCAGTTTCTCGGCGACACGGAGGAGCATGGCGCCGAGCTTGGCGTGGCGGCCGGACAGCAGGAGTGCCACCCTTCCGAGGGCCTGCCGCGCCGCCAGCCGGTTGATGGCCCTCGCGCCCAGGCTCAGCGCCGCGCCGGCCCCGACGGCCACGCCGAGACTGGCCAGGAGCAGGGTGACGTACTTCTTGGTCTCCTGGGTGGCCTTGATCGCGTTGTCGACGATCGCGGCCGCCTCGTCGCTCCGCGCGGCCAGGGCCGCGAGGCTCGGTGTCTCCGCGTTCCCGTCCGGCGGGTTCACGCGGGTGCGCCAGGTTTCGCGGAAGGCGTCGGCGGCGTCGCCGCGCCAGTCCGCCCGCTGGACGTGCGCCTCGATTGCGGAGATGTGCGTGTCGTGGACGCTTCTGAGGTTCTCCGCGGTGGCCAGGCAGCTCTCGCGCATCTGGGCGAGCCGCTCCTCGTACGCGCCGCCCATCCCGAGCATGTCCAGGGTGGCGTTCCAGATGATCGACACCGTGCCGGGCGACGGCGGCTCGACAGCCTTGGACACCGGCGGCGCCCCGGATTGCCCGCTGTCGGCCGCGTCGTAGGTGACCGCGCCCGCCCGCAGCCCCTCCCCGAGCTCCCGCATGATCGTCTCGCGCTGCCACAGGGCCGACGACAGGCCGTTGAAGAACGCCTCGTAGCCCTTCGCGAACTCGGCGGCGCCCTCCTCGATGAGGTCGTACGTGTCCACGTCAGGGGCGGCACGGGCCTGGAAGTCGCGGAGAATCCCGGACAGCGCGGCGGCCGTCCCGGCGCACGCCTTTCCCGCCTTGCCGAGTTCGTCGAGACCGCCGGGGCCGATGGACACGAACCCTGGACTCACACGAACACCTTCCCCTGGGCGGACATGAGACGCGCGGCGTCTCCTGACATCTGGAGCAGGTGTGCGCACGCCGCTCGGATGAGGCGTTTTTCCTGCCGGCCACTCGGGGGAAATGTGCCATTGATGTGTATGTAGACGCAACGACTTCTCGCACCCTTCAACTTTTTCCGAAGTGGGGTCCGCCCGCCGTACTCTCCCCGCAAAGAGCCGGGAGGTACGGTGAACGACTTCGACCCCGAGGACCTGGAACGCATCACCGCGCGGGCGGAGGAGATGCTGGCCCGCGTCGAGGAGCTGAGGAGCGAGATCGACGTGGCGGTCGGCCACGGCGCGGCGGCGGACGGCCAGGTGCGCGTGACGGTCGGCGCCTCGGGCCGCCTGACGGAGGTCGAGCTGGCGCCGCGCGCCATGCGCATGGACAGCCGGCGGCTGGCCGAGGCGATGTTGCGGGCCGCGCAGGAGGCCCAGGACGACGTGGCGCGGAAGGTTGAGGCGGTCATGGCGGGCACGCTCGGCTCCGACCTCCCCGACGAACACTTCGACGATCTGCTGGAGTCGTACGAGGCGTCGATGGAGGAGCAACTCCGCGCGCTGGAGGATCGGCAGCGCGACGCGCGCTGAGCGACACTTCCAGGTTGTTTGAAGGGACGGAGCGCGGCGCGGGCCCGCCCCTAGTGTGTCCGCGGACACGTATGTGCGGAATCTCGCGGGATGTGAACAAGTGGCCATGAGGTGGCGTAGCGCGGCGGGGCGGCGCGCGGCGGGAGTCGTCGCGTCCGCACTCGTCGCCGTGCTGATGGGGGCCGGGCTGTTCCTGGGCACAGGAGTGTCGAGCGCCCGGCCCGAGCTCTCCGACGTGGGGGCCTGGCTGGCCAGCGCGCTCAATGGCGAGGTCGTGCACGCCAACGGCCTGTCCGGGCAGGTGGACGGCCGGGTCGACCTCGCCTCCGCCGAGGGCGACGCGCTCAAGGTGGTACAGGACGGCGACAACGTGCTCGTCGTCGACGAGACCACGGGCAAGGTCAGCCGCATAGACTCCACCCAGCTGGAGGTCGCCCAGACCGGCAAGCTGAGCGCCGCAGGGACGGAGGTCGTGATGGCCGCCGGCAAGGCGTAC
Source organism: Nonomuraea sp. B1E8 (assembly GCF_039871515.1). Taxonomy (NCBI): domain Bacteria; kingdom Bacillati; phylum Actinomycetota; class Actinomycetes; order Streptosporangiales; family Streptosporangiaceae; genus Nonomuraea; species Nonomuraea sp. B1E8. The sequence goes on from NZ_JBDPLS010000012.1 coordinate 84,869, forward strand.
GCCGTCGACCCGCGCGGCGGCACCGTCCAGCAGCTCGACCCGCTCACCGTCGCCACGATCGGCACGCCGATCGGCCTCAAGCCGCCGCTCGGGCGAGCCGGCATCGACAGGAACGGCACGCTCTGGGTGCCCGTCCCCGAGGAGGGCACGCTCGTCCAGGTCAACGGCGCCCAGAAGGGCAAGGCCGTGACGGTCGGCGAGCCGGGCGACCCGCTCACGCTGACGATCGCGAACGGCGTGCCGCTGGTCACCAACTCCGCCGCCGCCTCCGCCATGGTGATCGGCTCCACCGGCACCCGGCTCCAGGTGAGCCTGCCCAGCACCGTCACCGACGCGGGCACCGGCGGCCTGCTGGTGCCCGCCGTGGCCGAGAGCGACGTCGTGCCCGTCCTCGCGCCCGCGCAGGGCGCGCTCGTCCTGGTGAACACCTCCAGCGGCGCCCTCACGACCGTCTCCGTGAAGGGCGGCAAGCTCGGCCCGCCGCAGGCGCTCGGCCGGCGGATCTACATCCCGGACGAGAGCACGGGCCGGCTCATCGTGTACGACACCGTGGCCAAGAAGTTCGAGCCCGAGAAGGTCGTCACGGGCAAGTCCGGGCCGCTGGAGGTGTTCGTCAAGGACGGGCTGCTCTGGGTGAACGACCAGTTCAGCGAGACCGCCCTGGTCATCGAGAAGGACGGCAGCGGCCGCCGGGTCGGCAAGTACGACGAGGCGCTCGGCCAGAAGGACACGCCCACGCCGCTGCCGATCCCCACCTACACGCCCACGGCGGCACAGCCGACCAGACGGGCCGAGCGGCCCACGGGCACGCCGACGTCCGTCACGACCAGGACGGGGACCGCGCAGGCGACCGTGACCGTCACCGCCACCCCGACCTCGACCCCGACCTCCGGGCCGACCCCCACCGAAACCACCGCGACGCCCACGCCGACCCCGACGCGCACCCCCGACCCTCCGAGGTCGGTCACGGCCGACTCGGGGCCCGGCTGGATGGAGGTCGTCTTCACGCCCTCCGGCCAGGGCGAGGTCACCGGCTACACGCTGAAGGGCGCGCCTCCCGGCGCGGACGTCACCCCGGCCAGGGCCAGGCCGGACGGCCCGTTCCAGTTCCGCATCACCGGCGGCCGGTGCGACCAGGAGTACACGTTCAGGGTCGCCGCCGAGTACGACGGCGGCGAGGTGGTGTCCGAGCCGTCGATCCCCGTACGTCCCTGCGTCGCGCCCGGCAGGCCGGCCGGCTTCACCGCCAAGGGCAAGAACCACGGCGCCGACCTGACCTGGTCAGCTCCCGAGAACGCCAAGGACGGCGGCGTCACGTACACGCTGGAGGGCCCCGGCGACCACCCGGCCGACCCCGGCGGCACCGGCGCCGAGGTCACGGGGCTCAAGAACGGCCAGTCCTACACGTGGACGTTGCGGGCGAAGAACGAAGCGGGCGAGAGCCAGGAACGCGCGGAGGCGACGGCCGATCTGCGGCCGCCGCCCGCCCAGTTCCGCAACGCCAACAACGACCACAGGAACACGCTCATCCGGCCGGGGCCGGGCCCCGGCGGCGAGGCGGGGCGCATCCCCAAGGGCGAGTACATCACCATGACCGTCATCTGCCAGCAGAGAGGCGCCTCCTACACCGACACCGACACCGGCATGAGCAGCAACGTCTGGAACAAGGTCGAGTCCAGCAGGGGCAGCGGCTGGCTGAACGACGTGCTGATGGACACCCCGAAGGGGGGCTTCCCCGCCGCCCCGCTCTGGGAGTGCGAGTGATCACCAGGGCGGGCCGGGGCCTGGCCGCCGCGTCGGCGCTGCTTTACGCGGTGGGGGCGCCGCTCGGGTATCCCCAGGCGGCGGTGCTGGCGGTGGCCGGGATCGCCGCCGTGGGCGCGGGCGCGCTGTGGACGCTCAGGGGCGCGGGCCTCGACGTGCGGCGCGAGGTGACCCCGGCGAAGGTGGCGCGCGGCGAGCCCGCCGTGGCGATCCTGCACGTACGCAACACCGGCCGGTGGCGGCACGCGGGGCTGGTGGCCCGCGACACCTGCCGGGGCACGACGGTCGCCGTGGAGGTGCCCGCGCTGGCCCGGGACACGGCGCGGACGGTGTCGTACCGGCTGCCCACCCGGCGGCGCGGCGAGACCCCCGTCGGGCCCCTGCGCCTGGACCGCACCGACCCGTTCGGCCTGGCCCGCCGCTCCGTCGCGTACGGGCGCCCCGACCTGCTGCTCGTCCGGCCGCGTACGGTGCCGCTCCGGCCGCCGCTCTCGGGGCGGCGGCGCCACCTGGACGGCCTGGCCTCCCGATCGGCGCCGAACGGCACGGTCGGCTTCAACGGGCTGCGCGACTACGTGGTCGGCGACGACCTGCGCCACGTGCACTGGCGCTCCACGGCCCGCACCGGCGTGCTCATGGTCAAGGAACTGACCGACGTCACCCTGCCCAGCACCGTCACCGTCCTGGACACCCGGCACTCCGCGTACGAGGGGGACGACGAGTTCGAGCTGGCCGTCGACATCGCGGCATCGGTGGCGTGCGCGGTGACCCGCGACCGTTTCCCCGTGCGGCTGCTCACGGGGGCGGGCGAACTGCTGCACGCCAAGGGCTCCCCCGGGGAGGCGGAGGAGGTGCTCGACCGGCTCGCGCTGGTGGAGCGCGAGCCGCGGGCCGAGCCGCCCGTGCAGGCCCTGCGCCGCGCCGGCTCCGGCGGTGCGCTGGTGCTGGTCAGCGGTACGTACGCGGCGCTGGCCGACGCGGCGGCGGTGCGGCGGCGCTTCGACCAGGTGGTGTTCGTCCGCGTCGGGGATCCGCGCGACGGCGGGCCGCCGGCCGCGGCGGGGGTGACCGTGCTCGAAGCCGGCGACCTCGACGAACTGGCGACCGCATGGCCACGCTGACCACCCCGCCACGGGCGGCCTCCACTCCCGACGCGGCACCGGCCCCGGGGGCGGCGGCCGCCGGGGCGCCCGCGCGCAGGGCCGGGTCGGGGGTCGTCGCGGCGCTGCTCGTCGCGACGGCCGGGCTGGCGTTCGACGGGGTGTTCCCGCCGGCCGCGCTGCTCCCCGTCGTCGCCCTGGCCGCCGTGGCCCCGTGCATGGTGTCGCTGCTGCTGTCCGGGCGGTTGCCGCTGTGGGGCACGATCCCGGTGCACGTGCTGGCCTGGCTGGTGGCCGTGTCGGCGACGCTCTACAAGGCGGAGGCGTGGCTCGGTGTCGTGCCCAGCCCGGCCGCCGCGCGGGCCGCGCTGCTCGGCGTGCGCGACGCGACCGGCTGGCTGCTGACCACCATCCTTCCCGCCGCCCCCGACAGCCCGGCGATCGTGCTGGTCAGCTTCCTGGTGTGGGCGGGCACGGCGGCAGGGTGCGAGCTCGCGCTGCGGTCCAGGGCCGTCCTGCTGCCCGCCGTGGCCGCGCTGCCCGTGCTCGCCTTCGCCGTCGTGCTCGGCGTCGCGGGGACGGGCTCCGTGGTGCCGTACGCGGCCGTGTTCGCCGGGGTCGCGCTGCTGCTCGCGCTGGTCAGGGCGGGCCGGCCGGCGTGGACCTGCGTGGTGGGCGTGCTGCTGGTGGCCTGCCTGGTGCCGGCCGCCGTCGTGACGGCGCCTGTCCTGCCCATGGCGGATCGCCCGTACGACGTGCGCCGGCTCGTCGAACAACCCCCGCCGCGCCCGATCTCCGGCGTGAGCGCCCTCGACCAGGTGTCGGCGTGGCTGCAGCACCCCCAGCGCGAGCTGTTCACCGTCAGTACCGGCTCCGACGCCAACCTGCGGCTGGCCGTCCTCGACACGTTCGACGGCGTCACCTGGGCGTCGAACGCCGGGTTCGTCCCCACGGGCGGGCGCGTGCCCGGCCAGGACGGCGCCCGCGACACCGTCCGCCAGCGGCTCACCCTGCAGAAGCTCCCCGGCCCGTGGTTGCCCGCGGCCGACCGTCCCGTGCTGGCCAAGGGGGCCGGCATCGTGGCCGACCCGGCCACCGGCATGCTGGCCAGCGCGCACGCGGGGGAGGGCATGACGTACGAGGTGACGTCGGGGGTCCGCCGCTACGTCTCCGGCGAGCTGCGGGACGTGACCCCGCTCGCCGACCCCGCCCTGGTCAGCCTGCCGGACGGCCCCGGCGGAAGCACGCCGCCGCAGCGTGCCCGGTTCGCCGAGATCGCCCGCCGCGCCACGGCCGGGGCGCGCGGCCCGGCCCAGCAGGCCGCGCGGCTGGCGACCTACCTGCGCAAGCACGCCAAGAACGACGTCACCGCGCCGCCCGGGCACGGTTACCGGGCCATCGAGTTCTTCCTGACCGAGTCGCGCAGGGGAACGACCGAGCAGTTCGCCGCGTCGTTCGCGCTGCTGGCCCGCTCGATCGGCCTGCCCAGCAGGATCGTCGTCGGCTTCCGCCCCGGCAGGGCCGCCGAGGGCGGCGTGCGGCAGGTGCGCGGCGGGGACGTGCTGGCCTGGGCCGAGGTCGGGTTCGAGGGGATCGGATGGGTGCCGTTCTACCCGACGCCCTCGCGTACGCGCTCGGGCGGGGGCGGCGACGTGGCGGAGGGCACGCCGAAGCAGGCCAAGGAGATCGAGCAGGCGATCAACAGCGACTCCTCGGAACCCGAGCCGACCCCGACGGCGGCTGGACGGCCCACCCCGGCGCCGACCCCTGAGCCCGCCGAGCGTGAATCGCCGGCCGGACCGCTCGTCTGGGTGGCGGTGGCGGCAGGCGTGGCCTCGGCGTACCTGCTGGCCGTCGCCGTCGTGCCGCCCGTGCGGCGGATGCGCCGCCGCCGCGGCTCCGCACCCGCCGAGCGGGTGGCGGGCGCGTGGCGGGAGACCGTGTTCCGGCTGCGCGGAGCCGGGGTCCCCCGCTCGGGCGCGTCGACGGCGCGCGAGGTGGCCGTACGGGCCGGAGCCGTGCTGGGGGAGCCGGCGCGGGAGCCGCTGACGGCGCTCGCCGACCTGGCGAACCTCGCGACGTTCGGCGACGCGCCCGTGGACGAAGCCGCCGCAGGCCTGGCCTGGCGGCACGTCGCGGAGATCGACCGGCTGGTCCGGCAGCGGATCGGGCTGCCCGGCCGGCTCGCCCGCCGCCTGTCACCCCGGTCCCTGCTCGGCTGAGGCTGCCGGCGGGGGCGGTGGAGAGCCGTCAGGAGGGAGGCAGGGTGGCCGGGGGGAGCACGATGGGAGGCTGGGTCTCGTCGTCCTGCCCGCGCGGGTCCGCCTCCGTGGCTCCGCGGATGCACAGCGCCGGCGACCAGGCGACGGACGAGGGCTGGCCGAGGGCGACCACGGCGCCGACCTTGAAGCAGTAGCCGGTGGCCGGGTCCAGGCCGCCGACGGTGTACGTGCCGGCGTCGCCGGTCGCCGACATCAGGCGATCGCCCGGGGCCTGCTGAACGACCGTGGGATAGCCGCTCTTGCGCACCGCCTTCCAGGCCAGCGTCACCGTGGTGCCGTTGTCGGCGACCACCTTGAGGCTCTTCGGACGGTACCTGGCGACGTCCCGCGGGTCGGTGACCGGCCGGTCGGCGGGCGGCGACGTCGCGGGGCCGGACGATGGCCGCGTGCGCGACTCGTCCGGCGGGGAGTTCTGGTCCGGCTGGGAGGTCTGCGGGACGGCCGGCGGTTGCCGGTCGGCCCGAGGCGGGGTGGCGGGGTCCGGGTCGCCGGGGGCGGTGGCGGCCACGGGCTGCCGCTGCTGCACCTCGGTGCCGGAGCCGCCGCTCATGGCCAGGGCCACGCTGCCCACGCCCACGAGCACGGCCAGCGCCGACGCGCCCGCCACGAACAGCGGAACCCTCCTGCCGGCGGGCTGCTCCTGCGCGGGCGCCTCCTCCGGAGCGACGTCGGGAGGCGGCGGCAGGAAGGGCTGAGGTCCGGCGGGCGGCCTCACCTGCGAGCGGTCGGGGTCCACCGTCCAGACCAGCTCGCGGGGGGCCGACCGCTCGAACCTCTCCGGGTCCTCCTCCCCGTCCGGCGCCCCGGCGTACGGCCGGTCGGCAGGCGGGCGGGGGAGCGGCAGGTCCGGCCCCGGAGCGGGCAGGCCCCCGCCGAGCGGCGCCCGCACACCCCCGGCGGGCGCGCGACCCGGGGCGGACGCGGGCGCTCGTCCCGCGGCGCCGATGGTGAAGGCGGCCAGGTCGGTGGCGGCCGGACGGGCCGCGGGGTCCTTGGACATCGCCTTTGCCACGAGGTCCGCCAGCTCGCCCGGCAGCCCGGCGGGGAGCGGCGCAGGGCTCTCCGTCAGCACCCCGAGCGTGAACTTGGCCGTGCTCGCCGGCCCGTCCAGCGGGAACGCGGGCCGCCCCGCGAGCAGCTCGTACACCATCGACCCGAGCGCGTACACGTCGGACGCGGGCGCCGGCGCGCGGCCCTCGAGCTCCTCCGGTGCCGCGTGCACCGAGGGCACGGTCCCGTCGGGCAGTTCCACGATGGACATGAGCGCGGACATGGCGAACCCGGTGAGCGCCACCCCGCCGGCCGTCACGATGACGTTCTCCTGCTTGACGCGCCCGTGCACGCCGCCCACCGCGTGGGTGGCGGCGAGCGCGCCCGCCACCGACCGCAGCAGCCCCGCCGCCTGGGCGGGCGGCATCGGCAGGCTCCGTCCGGGCCGCTCGGCCAGCGTGAGGCCCTCGTGCACCGGCGTCACGAGGTACGGCCGCCCGTCCCCGGTAGCCCCGACCTCCAGCACCGGGACGACGCCCGCGTGGGCGGCCAGCGTCTCGGGGAAACCGAATCCGCGGACGATCCGCTTGAGCGCCCGCTTGTCCACCCGATGGCAGGCGAGCGTCTTGACCAGCACGTCGGCCCCGGCCGCCGCGGACCGCGCCAGGTGCACGACCCAGGGGCCGTCCTGACCGGCCCGCTCCAGCAGCCGGTAGCCGCGGACCCGCTCGGTGATCACAGTCATGCGATCACGGACGGGCCGCCCATGTCATCGGTCTCGAAGGCCTCGTCCTCCACCAGCGGGAACGTGGCGCGCTCCCGGTCCCGCTCCTGCCCGCCCTGCCCGGCGCCGCCCATCATCGGCGGGATCATGCCCATCGGCATGCCGGCCGCCCCGAACCGCCCGCCGACCGGGGGCGTCGCCGTCGTGCTCCCGAGCTGCGTGGCGGGGGCGCTGCCGGAGGGCGCGCCCGGCCCGGTGGCGGGGACGTTCCCGAGGTTCTGCGGTGAGGTCTGCGGCACGGCGGACAGGTCCGTCGGCGAGGGGGGCTGGGGCAGGTCCGGCGACTTGACCTCGGGGGTCTTCAGGTCCGGCGTCTTGAGGTCGGGGTTCTGGGCGGCGTCCTGCAGCGACGGGTCCTGCTGTGACGGGTCCTGCAGCGACGGGTCCTGCTGTGACGGGTCCTTGAGCGACGGGTCCTGCTGTGACGGGTCCTGCTGTGACGGGTCCTTGAGCGACGGATCCTGCAGGGACGGATCCCGCAAGGACGGGTCTCGCAGGGAGGGGTCGTCGAGGCCGGGGACGTCCGGGCCGCCCAGCCCGGGCGTGCCGCCGAGACCGGGCGACCCGTACGGCGAGCCCAGGTACGGGCCGCCGTCCGACCCCAGGCGGGGCTGCGGGCCGAACGCGCCGCTCATGCCGGTCTGCGGCGCCCTGGACCGCTGTTCGACGTAGTCGCCCATGGCGTTGTACGCCTCACCCATGAACCGGTTGAGCTGCCGCAGGTGGTGCCGGGCGAGGGCGTGGCCGTTGGTGTCGCTGCCGAAGAAGTCGCCGACCGAGTCGTCGAGCCCGACGCCGCCCGTCCTCGGCACGTTGTGGTGGAACCAGGGGAGCACCTCCTCGCCGTACCAGCGGAGGGGCTCGCCGACGGACCGGGCGGCGAAGGCGATGCGCGCGAGGTCCTTCTGCAGCTCGCCGATGGTCTTGAAGACCTGCTCCAGGGTCTCGCCGCCGAGCGTCTCCGCGATGGATCCGGCCTGCTTGTACAGGAGCTCCACGGACTCCTCGCACATGTCGGCGATCGCCTTGTACTGCCGGCCCGCCTCGGCGACCCGGTCCGGCTTGGTGCTCTGGATGAGCGCGGAGACACCGTCGCTGCTCTCCGCGTCGCCGTCGCCGCCGACGGGCATCGTGTCCTCGATCTGCGGCGCCCTGGTGTCCTTGAGCGGTTCGACCCAGTACTCAGTCATCGTCCCCTCGTCGCTGCGCGGGATCAGGCGCCGGTGGCGGCCTGGTCGGCGTTCTTGGCGGTCTTGACGGTCTCGTCGAGCGCCTGCAGCACGGCGGCGTACACCGAGTACACGCGCTCGACGGCCGCACCCAGCGTGGACTGCGCCATGTCGGTGGTCGCCTTGAAGTCGGTGGCGGCCTGCCAGGCCCCGAGGTCGCGTTCGCTGAGCGCGGCGAGGGTGAGGCGCACCTTGAGGCTCTGCCCGCCCGTCTCGCCCTGCAGGCGTTCGAGGTCATGCCGGAGCTGTTCCACCGGGGAGGTCGGCAGCGTCTTCCCTGAGGCGGGGTCCTCGTAGGCGCCGATCTTGATGAACAGTTCGTCCTTCGCCGTGCCCGGGTCGACGCGGTTGCGGGCGAGCAGGTCGGCGTACTCCTGCTGGGCCGCAGGGGCGGGCGGCTCGGCGGGGTAGTCGCCGTTGCGGTGGAAGTGGATGTGGTCGGCGTACGCCTCCTCGACGTTGGCGGGATCCTCGGTCCACTCCGTGGTGAGCCCGGTTTTCGGGGAGGTGTAGCTGTGCACGTCACGCTGTTCGGCCGACAGGCCCAGGCCGGCCCTGGGGTCGCCGTGCGCGTCGCCGCCCTCGGCCTGAGGTGTCCCCACTGTTCACTCTCCACGTCGACGAACCTGCCGACACCTGCCTATCTCGGGCCTGACCTGGCAAGGCCTTATTTCAAGATATTTGTAAGAGAGTGACTACAAAACGGAAATATCACCAGACTCCGTACTGTGCCATTCTCCTGGACCGGCGCCACGGCCATCGGCCTGGCACTCGCCCTCAGCCCCACCCCCTCGCCCGCCCCCACCCCCGCGACCACTCCCGCGGTGCGCTGCGAACCCGAGCCAGGCGTGGCGGAGGTCACCGGCGAGCCATGGCCGCAGCAGCGGCTGCGGTTCGAGCGGGTGTGGCGGCTCACCAGGGGCGAAGGCGTGACGGTGGCCGTGGTCGACAGCGGCGTGGACGCCACCCACCCCCAGCTGTCCGGCGTGGTGATCCGGCAGGAGGACCTCACCGGCACCGGCAGACGCGACTGCGTGGGCCACGGCACGGCCGTCGCCGGGATCATCGCCGGTCGTGACCTCACCTCGCGCGGCGTGCCCGTGATGGGGGTCGCGCCGGACGCGAGAATCCTGTCGATCAAACAGACGGAGGGGCGCTCCGGCGACGTGGCGAGGCTGGCCAGGGGCATCAGGCGGGCCGCCGACCTCGGCGCCGACGTGATCAACGTGTCCGTGCAGGCCCAGGACCACCCGGACCTGAAGGCGGCCGTGACGTACGCGCAGGACAAGGACGCGGTGATCGTGGCGGCCGCGGGCAACGTCAAGCAGGACGACGGCGCCGTCGCGGCGGCGTACCCGGCGGAGTATCCCGGCGTGATCGCGGTCGGCTCGGCCTCGCCCGACGGCGCGAAGTCGGAGTTCTCCAACGGCGTGACCCGCATCTCGGTCACCGCTCCGGGGGCCGGGATCACCAGCGCCTGGACCGGCGGCGGGTACCGTACGGAACTGGACGGCACCAGCTTCGCCGCCCCGTTCGTGTCCGGCGTGGTCGCGCTGGTCAGAGCCAGGCACCCCGACCTCGACCACTGGCAGATCAAGCGCAGGCTGGAGCGTACGGCCGAGGGCGGAGGTGCGGCGGGCACCGGAGCCGGCCTGATCAACCCGCTGCTGGCGGTCACCTCGGTGACGCCGCCCGCCGAGGAGAGGGCCGCCGCGCCGCCGATCGTGCTGGCCAGAGCCCCGGTGCCGGACGCCCGCAAGCAGGCCATCGCCATCGGGATCGCCGCGAGCGCGCTCGGCGCCACCACGCTGGTGGTCTTCCTGGCGTTGACGCTGCCCAGGGCCCGTCGCCGGGGCTGGCGCGCGGGGAACGTCGCGGGGAGCGCAGTGACACTTACAGGAAAGTTGAAAGGGTAGCCCGCCTCGTTCGCCCCCACTTACGTTGATCGGAAAGTACGGGGAACCCGGTCGAGATTTCCGGGCCACGAGACCGAGAGGTGCACGTGCCAGAGCCCACACGTTATGAGGCGGGCAGCCAGCACAGCGCCGCAGAACGCGCGCTGATCGCCCACCAGAACATCATGCAGATCCACAACCGGCTGACCCAGATCCCGGCGACGCTCGGCAGCGCCTGGCAGGGCCAGTCGGCGACCGTTTTCACCCAGGTGCTCAACGAGTGGAACCCGCAGTTCAAGAGGGTCATCGACGCGCTGCACACGATCGCGGAGAACCTCAAGGGCTCGGGCATCCAGTACGACGAGGCGAACACCAACGCGAGCGACGTCGCAGCCCGGCTCAAGGCCGCGCTGAGCGCCGGCCAAGTCTGACGAACGGAGAATCACCATGACCGGTGGCGGAGAGATCATCCTCGCGAATTTCGACGAGATGGATGAGATCGCGGCGGAGCTGGGCCGGGCCTACGCGAACCTGACCGGCGAGCTGACCGACCTGGAAAGCGACCTGAAGATCCTGGAGACCTGGGACGGCGCCGCCAAGGACGTCTACCTGGCGGCCAAGAGCGAGTGGAACAGCGCGGTGGTGTCCATGGGCGACACCATGCAGCGCTTCAGTCCCGCGCTGCAGGACGCGACGCAGATCATGCGGGACGCCGAGCACGCCAACATGCGCCGATGGGGCACCTGAGCCACGGTGGACGAGCCGCTCATCGACCCGGCCACCGCGGGCGACACGGTGAGGTGCGAGCCTGAGGTGCTCCTCGACGTGGCCGGCAAGCTGACCAGGGAGCTGCTGCCCCGGCTGGAGGCGGCCAGGTACCAGGTGCCCGATCTGTCCCCGGCGGCTGCGGGCGACTGGGACATCGCCCAGGGGTACGCCGGCACGGTGGTCCGGGCCAGGGTGGCCACCTGTGACTCGCTCGGCTTCGTCATGGAGCAGGTCCAGCGGGTCGTCGACGACCTCGCGGCGACCGCCGGCACCGTGCTGGACGCCGACCAGCGGGCCGGCGCGGCGCCGGGCAAGGAATAGAGGAAACGCGGTGCCGGAACCGAAGCCGATCAAGAACGGCTGCCTCCAGGGCGGGAACGCCCACGGGTACGGCGGGCGCGAGGAGATCCGGCGGATGGTCATGGGGACCAGGCCGGAGGAGTTCGGGCCCGTCGCGGACGCCTACAGGGCGGCGTCCGAGCTGCTCACCACCACGATCACGACGCTTGGGGACAGCGCGGCCCGCCTGGTGGCCGACGGCAACTGGGGCGGGGCGTCGGCCAGGGCCATGCTCGCCCGGATGAACCGGCTCCAGACGTACCTGCAGGCGCTGCGGGACGGCGTGGACGGCGTGCCGCCCTCGCTCGATCTGGTGAGCCGCGAGCTGGTCTCGGCCAAGGAACGTTTCGACCAGGCCACGGAGCAGCGCACGTACTGGGTGGAGGCCAGCGGCATGGGGGCGGGGCAGTCGATGCCGGCCAACGATCCCGACGCCGACGCGCGGGAGTTCATGACGAAGCTGAACGGCGCCTACCACCAGGCGCACACGGCCCTGCCTGAGCGGCTGCCCTGGGACGCCGAACTGGCCTCGCCGGCGCCGTACCTGCCGCCTTCCCAGCAGGTGGCGACGCCGTTGCGGAGCGGTGACCACGGAGCACCGCCGTACGACGGCGCGGGGCGGGCCGCCACCGACCTGGCCGCGACGCCGGGCTCCCGGCCCGCGCCCGCCGGTTCGCCGGCGGGCGCCCCCGCCGGCAACCCAGCCGGCAACCCAGCCGGCAACCCCGCCGGCGGGCCGGCGGCGGGCAACCCGGGCGGCGGGCCGCCGGGGAACGCGGGCGTGCCGTACCCCGCTCCCACCACGACGGCGGCCGGGGCGGGCACCGCGCGGCCGGGCACGGCGACTCCGGCGCTCGCGCGCCAGGACGGGCGCCAGCCGGGACAGCCGCCCGCGTTCGGAACGCCCCCGCCCGTCACGGCCTCCGTGCCCGCGCTCAGGCGCGAGGGCGGGCCGTCCCCTGTCACGGGCCACGATCCGTCCGCCGCCAGGGACCCGGTGCGGACCAGGAGCGTCGCGGCCGAGACCGGCCCCTCCGTGCGGCCGGGCACCGTGCCGGTCGTGGGCGCCACGCCGACCGCGATCCGGGCACCCGTGGCCGGAGGAGAGGCGGGCGTCACGGCGAGCGGCGGAGTGCCGTTCATGCCGATGGGCGGAGCGGTGCCGCAGGACGGGCGGGCGGGCCGCCGCTCGCTCGCGCCGAAGGGCGATGACGACTTCTTCCGGCCGGCGATCGACGGCGGCCCGCCGGTGGTGGGGTGAGATCATGACCCAGGACTCGGTCGCGGCCCAGGTGGAGTCGATCCGCGCGATGGGCCGGAGCATGGCCGCCGCGCCCATGCGGGACCTGGAGGAGATGAGCCGGGCCATCGGGCAGGTCGAGCTCACCTCCGGGGCGTACGGCGCCTTCGGGCTGCTCGGCGGGTCGCTCGGGCAGGCCCTCGACGACGTCAAGGCGGCCGCGCGCAGATATCTGTCGGCCAAGCGCGACGAGGTGGCCGACATCCACGCCAAGGCGTACAGCACGGCCAACGGCTACACGGACGGCGACGCGAGCGCGGCGGGGCCGGCCGCGGACATGCCGGTCGACCCGCGAACCCGGTCCCGGACCGGCATCCAGGCGTGAAAGCGAGGCTCCGTGCTTGAACAACCGTGGTCGGTCATCGAGGGCTCGGCCATGGCGACGACCGGCTCGATGCTCCTCGGCTGGAACCGCGCCCGCTACGCCACGCTGCTCCTGCCCCTGATGTACGGCGACACCGCCCAGCAGCAGGCGGCGGCCGACGGGTGGGAGCGGCTGGCCGCGGCACTGGAGCGGCACCCCGACCTGGTGGACTCCTCCACCCGCGGCGTCGAGTGGTCCGCCCCCAGCGCCGAGCTCTACAAGAACACCGTGCTGGCCTACTCCGACGACGCCGCGCAGAAGGTCGCCTCGCCGAGGGCGACGGCCGAGACCCTGCGCGTCACCGCCAACGTGTACGACGTCCTCGGCAAGGCCGTCTTCGCCACCGGCGCGGGCATCCTCGCGGCGGGTGTGATGCACAGGGTCGCCGCGGTGAACCCGTTCACCAGGGTGGCCGCCGAGGTGGCCGCCACCGGGTTCGGGCGCAGGGCGGACCACCAGGCCGCGACGATCGCGGCCAGGGCGAGAACGTTCGCCGAGGGCGGCAAGGGCGTGCTCGGCAAGGTGGCGCAGAAGCTGGCGGAGATGTCGCCGGCCAAGCAGGCGCTGGTGGGCGGCACGGTCGCGCTGACCGCCGGAACGATGGGTCAGTCGGCGGTCGCAAGCGGGCTCAGCGACACCCAGCTGGAGAGCTCGCCGCAGGCGAACGCGGGTCCGACCGGGTCCGCGGGAACTGGGGATCCGGCCGGGCCCGTGGAGAGCGCGTGATGGCAGGGGAAAGGGTGACGGGGTGATGGCGGCGTTCGAGGAGGAGGCCATCGACCGGCTGGTGGCCGAGGCGCAGCGGCCCGCCGCCGAGATGGACGAGCTCTACCAGCGGGTGCTCGCCGTCAAGGGCGTCGCGCGCGACCAGGCCAAGCTGGTGACGGTCGAGTGCTCCGCGCAGGGCGTCACGGGCCTCGACATCGACCCGCGCGCCATGCGGTGGGGTTCGCAGCGGCTCTCCGAGACGATCCTGACCCTGATCGCCGAGGCGCTGGCCGACATGCAGGCCAGATCGGCCGAGCTGCTCGGCGACGTCCTGGGGGAGGGCCCGCTCGACCTGGCCGTCGACGCCAACCCCGCCGACCTGCGCATGCGGGAGGCGCAGGAAGCGTACGAGGCCGCCATGGACCAGGCGACGGCCGAGCTGGCCCGCATCCAGCGCGACCTCGACCGCTGAGCCCCGGAAGACCCGGGCCCGCCGGAACCCCTCAGCCCAGGTAGGCGGTCTGGATGAGCCTCTCGCCCGACCGCCGGTCCACGTAGAGACCGCGCCCCACCGGGAGCTTGCGCGGCCGTACGTTGCCGAACAGCTGCCCCTCGTCCCTGGGCCCCGACAGCAGCACGGCCGGCGAGTTCATCTCCTTCAGCCGCCGCACGACCGGGTCGAGCATGCTGCGTCCCGCCCCGCCCATGGCCCGCGCCAGCACCACGTGCAGGCCGATGTCCCTGGCCTGGGGCAACAGGTCGCCGAGCACGGTGAGCGGGTTGCTGGAGGTGGCCACGAGGTCGTAGTCGTCCACGATCACGTACAGGTCCTGCCCGGTCCACCAGCTGCGCGTCCGCAGCTGCTCCGAGGTGAGGTCCGGCGGCGGCAGGCGCGTCTGCAGCACCTCCTGCACGCCTTTCAGCAGGGTGGCGGCGGCGGTGCTGGAGGCGGCGTAGCCGATGCGGTGCTCGGTGTCGGTGGCGTCGAGGAGCGTGCGCCGGTAGTCGATGACGACGAACCGCGCCTGCATGGGGGTGTGCGTGCTCGCGATGCCGCCGGCGATCAGGCGCAGCAGGTTGGTCTTGCCGCTCTCGGTGTCGCCGAACACCACGAAGTGCGGGTCGGCGCCGAAGTCCAGCGACACCGGCGCCAGGGCGGCCTCGTCGATCCCGATCGGCACGCGGGCTCCGTCCGCGGCCGGGTCCCCGGTGCCGCGCGGGAGCGTGTGCGCGGGCAGCAGGGAGGGGAGCAGGCGTACGGGCGGGGCCGGGTGGTCGTGCCACGCGGCCGCCGCGGCCTCGACGAGGCCGCTCACCCCGTCGGACAGGTCGTCCACGGTGGAGCGGCCGTCGATGCGCGGCAGCGCGGCGAGGAAGTGCAGCGCCTCGCGCGTGAGCCCGCGTCCCGGAGCCCGCTCGGGCACGTTGGCGGCCGCCTTGCGGTCGATCTCGGAGTCGAACGTGTCGCCGAGCCGCAGCTCCAGCCGGGTGCCGAGCAGGTCACGGACGGAGGAGCGGAACTCCATCCACCGGTTGGCGGTGCCGGCGACGTGGATGCCGAAGCCGAGACCGCGGGTGACCAGGTCGGCGAGGTCGGGTTCGAGCTGCTCGTACTCCTGGCGCACGATCGCCCAGCCGTCCACCACGAGGAACACGTCCCCCCAGCCGTCACCCTCGTAGGCGCCCGAGGCGACCATCCGCCGGTAGGTGGCCATGGAGTCGATCCCGCGCTCCACGAACAGCTGCTCGCGGCGGTCGAGCAGCGTCCTCATCTCGGCCACCGTCCTGCGCACCGCGTCGGCGTCGAGCCGGGTGGCGACGCCGCCCACGTGCGGCAGCCCGGACAGCGCCGACAGCGTGCCGCCGCCGAAGTCCAGGCAGTAGAACTGCACCTCCTTGGGGGTGTGCGTGAGCGCGAGCGAGGTGATCAGCGTGCGCAGCAGCGTGCTCTTGCCGGTCTGCGGCGCGCCGACGACGGCGACGTTGCCCGCCGCCCCCGACAGATCCAGCCAGTACGGGTCCCGCCGCTGGTCGAACGGGCTGTCCACGATGCCGGCCACGGCGTGCAGCCGCCCGGGCCGCTCCTGCCCGGTGCCCGCCGCGGTGAGCCCGTGCCCGGGGGCGGCCTGGATGGGCGGCAGCAGCCGGTCGAGCGAGGCGGGCTCCTTGAGCGGCGGCAGCCAGATCCGGTGCGCCGCGGGCCCCTGGCCGGCCAGCCGCCCGACCACGATGTCCAGCAGGCTGTCCTGCTTGCCCTGCTTCTCCGCGTCGTCCTGGGGCGGGGGCGTCTCAGCCACCGGTGGCAGGGGCACCCGCTCGGGGCCGTACCAGACGATCTTCCCGCGGTGGCCGGAGCGCGCCGACACGGTGGGGATGCGCGCCGCGTCCGCCCGGTGCGGCCCCGACACGTACGCGGCCTTGAACCGCGTCATGCCGGTGGTCTCGAACATGAGGTAGGCGTTGCCCGGCTCGGGCGGCAGCGAGTACGCGTCCGCCACCCCGAGCACGGCGCGGCTCTCGGCCGCCGAGAAGGTGCGCAACCCGATCCGGTACGACAGGTGCGTGTCCAGCCCGCGCAGCCGTCCCGCCTCCAGCCGCTGCGAGGCCAGCAGCAGGTGCACGCCCAGCGACCGGCCGAGCCGGCCGATCATCACGAACAGCTCGACGAACTCCGGTTTGGCCGTCAGCAGCTCGCTGAACTCGTCCAGCACGATGAACAACGTCGGCAGCGGCCGCAGGTCGGCGCCCTGCTCGCGGGCCTGCTCGTAGTCGCGCAGGGAGGCGTGGTTGCCGGCCGCGCGCAGCAGCTCCTGGCGGCGCACCATCTCGCCGTGGAGCGCGTCGTGCATGCGGTCGACGAGGGGCAGCTCGTCCTCCAGGTTGGTGATGACGGCCGAGACGTGCGGCAGCGCGTCGAGGCCGAGGAACGTGGCGCCGCCCTTGAAGTCGACGAGCACGAAGTTCAGCGTCTCGGACGAGTGGGTGATCGCCAGCGCCAGCACCAGCGTGCGCAGCAGCTCCGACTTGCCCGAACCGGTCGCGCCGACCACCAGCCCGTGCGGCCCCATGCCGCCCTGGGCGGCCTCCTTGATGTCGAGCTCGACCGGCCGCCCGTCGGCGCCGAGCCCGATCGGGACCCGTAGCCTGTTCCTGACCGGCCGGGGCTGCCAGGTGGACGCGGGCGACAACCGCCGCGCGTCGCCGATCCTGAGCAGGTCGGTGAGGGTCGTGTTCGTGGCGAACACGTCCTGCTGCTCCTCCTCCTTGCCGCCGGAGCTCGACCGCATCGGCGCGAGCTGCCTGACCAGGGCGGCGAACGCGGGCCGCGCCATCCGGTCGGGCCGGCCGAGCCCCGACCTGAGCTCCTTGCCGAGCTCGTCCTCGACGACCCTGACCACCTCGTCGGGGCCGACCTCGAGGTGCAGGGTGAGCTGCGCCGGCGCCTGCGGGGCCGCCCCGCCGAGGTCGATGACGGTGACGCCCTCGATGACGTCCAGGGCGAGCTGGCTGCCCGCGGGCACCGTGCCGCCGTCCACCACCACGACGTGGTAGGGCAGCGCGTCCAGCGCGAGCCCCTTGCTGAACCGGGGCCGGTCCTTCAGCTCGAACCCCAGCAGGGCGTCCAGCTCGCCGAGGTCGCGCACGACCAGCCGTACCGGGCCGGCGCCGTCCTCCTCGGTCGGGTGCAGGGCGTGCGGCAGCCACTTGACCGGCTCCCACTCGGCGGCCCGTTCCCCTCCGGCGCACACCGAGATCCGCAGCTCTTCGGGCGAGTGCAGGGCGGCGGCCTGCGCCAGCGCGGCGCGGACGAGGTCGCGCCCGGCGTCCGGATCCCCGCTGATCGTGATCCTGGCGAACGAGTGCAGCGCCAGCGCGACGGGCAACCCCGGCACGGTGGCGTGCGTGCGCACGAAGCGGCGCAGCGCTCCCGCCGTCATAGGGTCGAGGTCCTCGATCGGCTTGGTCTCCGGCGGGATCATCGGCAGCGCCAGCCGCTGCGCCGAGGTGGCGATCCTGATCTGGGCGAAGTCGTCGTCGCGGGGCCGCCGCTCCCACAACCGGCTGGTCATCACCAGCGACCAGAGCGCCGCGGGGTCGGGGTGGTTCCAGGTCATGGCCCGGTGCTGCTGCGCGGCGGCGCCGCGGACCCGCTTCCTGACCTGCTCCAGGTAGCGGTAGTAGTCGCGGCGCCGGCCGTTGAGCTGGTTCTTGCGCTCACCGGCGTTGCGCATCATCTGGCCCACGGTCATGCCGATCATGGAGACCGCGAACAGGCCGCTGGACACCATCATGATCGGGTTGCTGGTGCCGCCGCCGGTGACCATCAGCGCCATCGCCCCGGCCCCCGCGATCATGGGCAGGTACGTCAGCAGTTGCGTCAGCCCGCCGCCGGTGACGGTTTCGGGGATTTCCGGGGGCGGCTCCAGCAGCACCTCGCCGCCAGGAGGCTCGGGCGGCGTGCGCCGCTCGGGTCTGCGAACCACGATCAGGCTGCCACTCATCAGGGCCCATAAAAGCCGCTGACAAAGCGTTATATGCGATATTTCAAAATTCCTCGATGTTTTTGGCGCGCCGCGTGCGATATCCGATCCATAAACTCGTCCGGGTGAGTGCCACCGGAACCGACCTGTGCCGGGTCACCGTCGTGACCCCGCGCGGATTCCTGGATGTGGGCCTGCCGCCTGACATGCCGCTCGGCAACCTGCTGCCCACCCTCCTGCGCATCGCGGGGGAGGGGCTCGCCGAGGCGGGCCTGGCCCACGGCGGCTGGGTGCTCCAGCGGCTCGGCGGCCCGCCGTTCGACCTGAACGCCACGCTGTCCGAGCTGGCCGTGCGCGACGGCGAACTGCTGCACCTGCGCCCGCGCGGGCACGAGCTGCCGGAGATCGTCTTCGACGACGTGGCCGACGCCGTGGCGACGGGCGTGCTGGAGCGCACCGGCCGCTGGCAGCCGGCCACCACCAGGTCCTACGGCCTGCGCGCCGCCGCCGCCCTGCTCGGCACGGGCGCCGCCGCGCTGCTCGCGACCGGACCGCCCTGGGCGCCCGCGGCCCTGGTCGCGGGGGTCGTCGCGCTGGTCCTGCTGATGGCCGCGGCGGCACTGTCGCGGGCGCTCGGCGACGCGCGGTCGGGCGCGGTCATCGGGTACGCGGCCCTGCCGTACGGGTTCGCCGCCGGGCTGCTCGGACCGGCCACGGACGGCGCCATCCTCCAGCCGGCCAACCTGCTGTCCGCCTCCGGCGTGGTGCTGATGCTGGCCACGGCGACCGGGTTCGCGGTGGCGGACGGGCTGCCGGCGTTCCTCGGCGTGGCCGCCGCCGCGCTCTGCGGGCTGCTCGCGTCGGGGCTGGTCATGGGCTTCGACCTGGCCGCGGCCGGGGTGGCGGCGGTGCTGGCCGCCCTCGTGGTGGGATTGACGACGGCGATCCCGTCCCTGTCGTTCCGGCTGGCGGGCATGCCGCTGCCCGCGCTGCCGACGACGGCCGAGGAGCTGCGGCGCGAGGGCGGTGACCTGGACGGCGAGCTGGTGATCGACAAAACGGTGGCCGCCGACCGGTTCTGCGGCGGGCTGCTCGGCGGGGTGGCGCTCGTCGTGCTCGGCGCCCAGCTGCTGCTCGTCCTCGACGGCTCCTGGGCCGCGATCGCGCTGAGCGTGGCGCTGTCGACGTCGATGGTCATGCGGGCCCGCGTCTTCGAGGGCCGTGGCCAGCGGATCTGGCTGCTGACCACGGCCCTGCTCGGCGTGGCGCTGGCCGCCTCGGGAGCCGTGCTCGGGGCGCCGGACGGGGTGGTGCGCTACGGGATCGTCCCCGGGCTGGTGGTGCTCGCCCTGGGCGTGGCGGGCACGGCGTTGTGGCTCACGTCCGGGAAGCCGTCCCCGTTCTGGGGCCGGGTGGGCGACATCGCCGACATCCTGCTGATGATCGCGCTGATCCCGCTGGCGCTGGCCGTGCTCGACCTGTACGAGACCATCCGCGGCCTGGTCGGCTGACCCCGGCTGGGGTCCGGCCAGGAGATCCCGGCCTCGCCGGCGACGGCCTTCGCCGTCAGCGACAGCGCAGCTCGCTGGCCACGGTCCCGGACGCCCGCGGCGGATCACCTGTGATCTCCGCTCACCGCCTTTTCGAGCGCCTGATTGAGGCCTGCGATGAGGGTTCTACGCGACGGGGGGCGGGTTACGGCTGGTGACGGCGTCGCCGGGCCAGCCCAGCAGGCGCGCGCCGAGGGCCGCCGTCTCCAGCGCGTGACGCTGAATCGGGTTGTCCAGGGCGTAGCCGGTCAAAGCACGGATGCGCTCCAGGCGATAGGTCACCGTACGCACGCCGATGTGCAGGCGGCCGGCGGCCCGCGTGGCGACACCGCCTGTGACGAAGTAGGCGAACAAGGTGTCGAGCAGCGGGCGGGGCCCTCCTCTGGCCGCCCGCAACGGGCCCAACACGGTCTCGACCAGTTCGCTGATCGCCGCCTTGTCCCGCAGAAGCACCTGCAGGACGAGCAGGTTGGACGCGTACAGTGTCCGCTCGGGAAGCTCCAGGCGGCGGGCGAACGACACCACCCCGCGGGCCTCCTCGAAGGAGCGCACCACCCCGCCCGGGCCATGATGGGCACGGCCCACGCCGATGCGCGGCGATGGGTCGCCTTTCGTCGCCTCCTGGACGAGGGAGCCGAAGGCCTCGCTCACGCCTGGCACGGAGCCGGGGGACACGCAGACCAGCAGGCCCTCCTTCGTGGCGACCAGGATGTCACGTGCCCCGAACCGGGACAACAATGACGCCTCCACGTTCCGCGAGACCGGGCCACCGTCGAAGAAGGGCTGTTCGGCCTCGGCGATCGTCACGACGTGGGCGCTGGCCAGGCGCAGCCCGAAACGCTCCGCTCGCTCAGCGAGGGTGCCCACGTCGCGGCGTCCCTGGAGCAGATCGTCGATGAACTCCCTGCGCTGTGCCTCCTCGCGACGAATCACCAGGCGCTGAGCCGACTCATAACCCTCCACCAGAGCCCCGATCGACCGGTCCGCGGCCCTGAAGACCGCTTCCCCGGCAGATCGCAGGTCGCCTACGCGCCGGCTTCGGACGATCCCCGGCAGAACGGGCCAGGCCAGCCAGGTCGCGCTCAGGTGCACATCGATGATCGCGCGCAGGGGAACGCCGTCCTGTGCGGCGGACTCACCACACTCCCGCATACGCGACAGCGCCGCCGCGTCCACACGCCGCCCTGTCATGCTGACATCGGCCAGCAGCGGAAGGTATTCGCTCAGCCACTGGGCGGGAACGCCACCGGCGTCGGCGCTGGCCCGGGCGGCTATCTCCGCCAGGTCCATGGGCTGCGCGTAGTCGCGGGGTTCGGATGAGTCGGCCCTGTCGCAGATGTCGTTCATGTTTCCAGACTGTCCTCTGCGGCCACCTCACGGCAAGATAGAGCGGAGTATGTGCAGCAATGCCTGTTACTGCTTGCCGTGCACCGGCAAAAAAGAGGTGTCCCAGCCTTCGGGAAAGAGGAGGACGCGGAAACTCCAGGTCCCGGCCGGCGATCACGACAAGGCCGGAGTCATGCGGGCCTGTTGCGCCGGGCTTCGCCGATGAGTCCGCCGTCCACGTCACCGGTCCGGTGGTGGACAGCGAGGTCGGCCGGGTCGGGGCACTGGTAGACGTCAGGAACGCTGTCACGGTCGTGGTCGGCCACCTCCGCCTCGTGCAGGTGCCGGTACGCGCGGTTGCGCAGGCGCAGGATCACCGCCGCCAGCAGAGCCGCGATGACAGAGCCGGTCAGCACGGCCATCTTGACGTGGTCGCCCCGCTCGCTTCCGGCGCCGAAGGCCAGTTCGCCG
Source organism: Nonomuraea sp. B1E8 (assembly GCF_039871515.1). Classification (NCBI taxonomy): domain Bacteria; kingdom Bacillati; phylum Actinomycetota; class Actinomycetes; order Streptosporangiales; family Streptosporangiaceae; genus Nonomuraea; species Nonomuraea sp. B1E8. The sequence goes on from NZ_JBDPLS010000012.1 coordinate 106,220, forward strand.
ATGAGCAGGGACACCGTGAAGCCGATGCCTGCCAGGATCGACAGGCCGAGCACGTCGACCCAGCTCAGCCCCTCGTCGAGCTGGGCTCGGGTGAAGCGGGCCACCAGCCAGGTCGCAACCATGATCCCGATGGGTTTGCCGACGACCAGTCCGACGATGATGCCGATGGCGACCGGGTCGCTCAGGGCGGTGACGGCGCCGTTCAGCCCGCCGAGGTGCACGCCCGCCGACAGGAACGCGAAGAGGGGCACCGCCACCCCGGCAGAAAGCGGCCGGAAGCGGTGCTCGAAGTGCTCGGCCAGCCCTGGGCCCGCCTCAGGACCGCCGGCGCGCCGGCTGCGCGTCACCGGCACAGCGAAGCCCAGCAGCACGCCCGCGACGGTGGCATGCACGCCCGAGGCGTGCACCAGCGCCCAGACCGTCACGGCCAGCGGCAACAGCAGCCACCACGAACGCACTCGGAGCTGCACCAGCACGGTGTAGATCGCCAAGGGCGCCAGTGCTCCCACGAGCGGGACCGGCGACAGGTCACCGGTGTAGAAGACGGCGATGATGGCGATCGCCAGCAGGTCGTCGACCACGGCCAAGGTGAGCAGGAACGTGCGCAGCGCCGCGGGCAGGAACCGGCCGATCACCGCAAGCACCGCCAGCGCGAAGGCGATGTCCGTGGCAGTGGGGACCGCCCACCCCGTGGCGGCTCCCTCGACGCTCCGGGCGACCAGCAGGTAGAGCCCGGCTGGGACGATCACTCCGCCGAGGGCGGCGGCGACGGGCACCGCGGCGCGCCTCGGGTGGCGCAGGTCTCCGGCGACGAACTCGCGTTTCAGCTCCAGTCCTGCCACGAAGAAGAAGACGGCCAGCAACCCGTCGGCGGCCCACGTCTCCAACGCCAGATCCAGGTGCAACGAGGCTGGACCGATCGTGTAGGTGCGCACGCTCTCGTAGGCGACCGACCAGGGGGAGTTGGCCCAGGCCATCGCCAGCGCCGCGCCGACCAGCAGCAGAGCCCCGCCGATGGTCTCCTTGCGGAGAATGTCGGCGATTCGGCGGGTCTCCGCCCACGAGCCCCTGCCGAACAGGCGCGTGCGACGTCCCGGGTCAGTCATGAACGCTCCAGGTCAGATCTCCAAACGGTCAGGGCGGGTGGCAACGCGGTCACGTGGCGGAAAGCGGGCCCTCGCCCGCGCGCAGGGCGCGTGCACTGGACGACCCCCGGCCCATTAGCTGAAGGCTGCCGTGCGCGAACGGTTCATGACTAGGTCAGCCGGTCGCAGTGTCGACCGGCAGTACTTGCCGAAGGGCGGCAACGTCAGATCGGGGGAAGGCGCCCGGCTACCTGGCACCGCGACCAGATCGGTGATGAGCGGGACAGGCGCGCTACTCCCCGTTCCTGACCGCGTCGTCCAGGCTCATGTCGCCGTCGGGCGTCCTGACCCGCCAGTCGAAGGACCGTGTGGCCTCCGGCAGCGCTTCGCCCTGCTCGGGCCGGGTGAACGTGCCCGCCCGCGCCGTGTCGATCGCCGCCTCGGTGAAGTCGATCGCCGCGCCGCCGTCCGGCCGCATGAACGCGAGTTGCACGGCGGCCGAGCCGCCGATCCCCGCCGCGACGCCGCTCAGTACGTCCTTGAGCCCGAGCGAGCCGAGGAAGCGCTGGAGCTGCCCGGTCGACGCGGCCAGCGCCGCGCTCGCCTGGGCGCCCGTCCTGCGCATCGCGATCCTGGCCGCCACCCGCGTCTGCGGGGCCAGGGCGAGCACCTGCAGCGCCGCCAGCCGCAGGTACGTCTCCTGCGCGATCTTGAGCGCCGCTCCCCAGTAGACGAGGAAACCGTCGCCGATGTTGTCGACGTGCCCGGCCACCCACTGCACGTTGGTGCGGAAGGCGTCGAGGTGCGTCCGCAGCACGGCGGCCGCGTCGGCGAACGCCTTCTGGTCCTCGGCGATCCACTCCTGCCCCGAGGCGTTGATCACGCCGGTGAGCGCGTTGTTGGCGCCCTTGTCGAGCCGGCCGCCCACGCCCGCCTGGAGGTTGGCGGCGGCCGTCCAGATGGCCGGCACGTTCGCCACGGCCGGGGCGGTGGCGAGCAGGCCGATGAGGACGGACGGCTCCAGCCGGGCGGACCTGCGCAGGACGGCCCGCACGGTCTCGGGGTCGGGCGGGGTCCTGCGCGAGGGGCGCAGCGGGGAGCCGTCCCTGGCCAGGCCGGCGACTCTGCGGGTCACGGCCGGCTCACCCGCCGGACGGCGAGCTCCTCGGCGGCCCGCCAGTTGTGCTCGGCGAAGCGCAGGTGCTCGCCCTCCCACGTCCTCATCACGCCGAGCGCGGCGTCCGCGTCGCGGACGAACGTGTCGATGAGCGACCGGTAGAGGGCGCCGACCGTCCACTCGCCCAGCGCTCCCCAGCCGGGGAAGTCCAGCGCCCTGTTCTCCTCGAGGATCCGGCGGATCTCCGCGAGGAGCGGCAGCAGATCCTCCCTGAGGTCGCGCCGGACTTCGCCGATCGCGTCGGGAGTGATGAAGACGGTGTGCTGATTCACGATCATTATCCTGTGACGCCGTCGGCGGGTGGGGCGCGGGCGTCACGAAATGGTCCGGCATTGTTCGCTCCTGCGATACCGTGCGGCTTCGCATCTTTTATCCCGATAAATTGGGTTTAGTAAGGACTAGTGGGAAGCAAGGGGCGTTAGTGCACAGCCAGCGCGACCTTTACCAGGCGTACCGCCTCACCATCCAGCGCATCGGCCTCGCCCTGCTGCGCGCCCAGCCCAACCAGCCCGAGTGGCCGCTGCGCCGGCAGAACATCGGGTTCCTGGCCGGGATCATGGTGGCGGTCCTGCTGTGCGTCGGCTTCGCCGTCTTCGGCCTGCTGCGCCCCGGCGGCACGAAGTCGATCGAGGAGCCGGGCACGCTCGTCATCGAGCGCGAGACGGGCGCCCGATACGTCTACAGCCACGACCAGCGCAGGCTCATCCCCGTCGCCAACTACGCCTCCGCCCGCCTCGTGCTCGCCTCGCAGCAGATCAAGGAGCGGGTCGTGGCGCGGGAGGCCCTGGCCGGGTACGAGCGCGGCGCGCCCATCGGCATCCCCGGCGCCCCCGACTCCCTGCCCGGCCCCGCCAACCTGGCCAAGGGCCCCTGGGCGGTCTGCGTGCGGGAACGCGCCGAGCCGACCGGGCGCAAACCGTACGTGACGCTGGTCGCCGGCCGTAAGGTCGGCGGCACGCCGGTCGCGGAGGGTGACGCGCTCCTCGTCGACGTGGGCGGCCGGCAGTGGGCCATCTGGCGCGGCACCCGCATGCGCGTGGCGGGCGGCATCGCCCGCGGGCTCACCTCCACCACACCCGCACCGGTGCCGGTCGCCTGGCTCAACGCCCTGCCGGAGGGGCCCGACCTGGCCGCGCCCGCCATCAGCGGCCGCGGCAGGCCGGTCACCGGACCCGGGGGCAAGGCCGCCGCCGTGGGCCAGGTGTTCCGCGCGGACGGCGTGGCCGGCGGCGAGGCCCGCTGGTACGTCATGTTGTCCGACGGCCTCGCCCCCGTCACCCAGGGCCAGGCCACGCTCCTGCTCAGCGACCCCGACAGCAGGCAGGCCTACGGCGGCGGCGCGGTGAAGGAGATCGCCGTCGACGCGGCCACCGCCAACGCCGCGCGCCGCTCGCGGACCGCGATCCCCGCCGACGGCCTGCCTCCCGTCATGCCGCGCATGACCGCCTACGACCCGGCCAGCCCGCTCTGCGTCGTCTACGCCGACACGGGCACCGGATCCACCCGCGCCCGCCTCACCACCGGCGCCACGCTGCCCGAGCCGCACGGCGACGCCACCGACCTCGTACGCCTGCCGCCCGGCAAGGCCGTGCTGGCCGGCGTCCTGCCCGGCGACGGCCAGCTCAAGGCGGTCCAGGCCTACTACCTGGTCACCGCCGACGGCCGCCGCTACGCCGTGCCGGGCGCCGACGTGCTGGGCAAGCTCGGCTACGACGCGAGCCAGGCCACCCCCGTGCCGGCGAACGTGCTCCAGCTCATCCCCGAGGGCCCCGTGCTCGATCCCGCGCGGGCGGCCAAGCCCGCGATCGAGCAGGATCAGTAACCGCGGTAGCCGCCGCCGCTCTTCATGCCGACCACGCCGGGCACGTTCGAGACCGAGTCGTAGCGGTCGATGGCGTAGCGCACGCCCGCGATGATGTTGTCGACCGGGTCGTAGATGTTGCCGTGTCCCGGCAGCTTGTGGGCGTCGAACGTCGGGTCGATGGTCTGCATCAGGCCCTTGGACGGCGTGCCCTTCGCCGCGTTGGAATCCCAGTTGTTGATGGCGTGCGGGTTGCCGCCCGACTCATGCTTGATGATCATCCAGATGTCGTTCGCGTTCATCTTCTCCAGGGGGTAGCCGTGCGCCCTGAGAATGGCGATCGCCTGGTTGATCCAGCCGGCGACCTGGTCCTGAGGGGCCGGCCCGCCTCCGGGCGGCGGCGGGCCGCTGGGGCCGTACCCGCCGAAGCCTCCAGAACCGCCGCCCGACGCGCCTGACGGCGTCGACGCGGCCAGCGCGGCCGTGCGTGACTCCGCCTCCGCCGGCGACCAGTCGAGCCTCCTGCCCGGCGCGGGTGCGAAGGGCTGGGCGTCCGGCTCCGGGAGCTCCTTGGCGACGTCCGGAATCGTGCCGAGCGCGCTCTGGAGCCTTCCGGCGGTGTCGGCGAGCGCCTTGCCGGTGTCGGCGACCAGCTTCTGCAGCGCCGAGCGGGCCTCGCCGAGCGCGGGCCGCATGCTCTGCGCCACCTGCTCCTCGGTGGGCCTGGGCGTACGGCCGCGCACCTCCTGGGCGGCGGAGGCGTACCCCTGGCAGATCTCCAGCGCCTGCGTCTCGGCGGAGCTCAGCGTGCTCGCGGCCGCGTCGAGGTGGCCCGCGCAGTCCTGCAACGCCTGCTGGAACCGGTCCCCGCAGCCCGCCAGCCTGCCCATGTAACCGGCGAACGCGCCGGCGCCCGACCCCTGCCAGGCCTGGTCCACGTCGGACACGGCGGTGCGCAGCGCGCCGGTGTGCCGCCCGCCGGTTCCCGCGGCGGTGCGCCAGGCCTGCGCCGCCGCGGTGATCGCCTCAGGCGCGCCGGCCACCCGGGCCGCCAGGTCGGCCAGCTCGCCGCCGCCCGGCGCGGCCCTGACGTCGTCGAGCGCGCTCACCGCTGGACCGCGGCGCCGTCGGCGGCGACGACCGTGCGCTCGACGCCGTCGAGGGTGCGCTCGACCGCCTCCAGGCGTCCGCCCAGGGTCCTGGCCGCCAGCTCGGCGACCCGCAGCAGGTCGCCCGCCGCCGTCGCCATGGCCGCCGACCCTGACACGTTCCCGAAGGCCGCCGCGTCCGGCGCCTGGCCCGTCATGCCCGCGAAGGCGCCCGACGCCGACCTGGCCGCGGCCGCGCACGCCTCCAGCGCGCCGCGGTGGAACTTGAGCACCACGCTCGCCCTCCTTCCCCTCCTCAGCGCCGGAAGAGCTCCAGCAGCTCCTCCGCCCGGCGGGTGCGGGCGATCCACATCTCACGCCCGCGACGTTCCCGCGTGATCAACCGCCCGGCACGCAGCCGGTCGCAGTGGTAGGTCAGGCCGCTCGGGGCGATCTTCATGTCCGTCGCCAGCATGGACATGGTCATGGGCTGGTCGAGCGCGCAGAGCAGGTCGGCCCGGATCGGACCGACGAGCGCGGACAGTTCGTCCACCGCAGGCCTGACCGGCTTGCGCCACAGCGAGTCGGCGCCGCGGACCGGATAGGCGATCCACACCGCCTCGGGGTCGTCCAGGCTGACGATCACGGAGTCCTTGCCGGCCAGCGTCGGCACCAGGACGATCCTGCGGTCGCCCAGATCGTGCGCGATGGGTTCCGGGTCGGAGATGAGCAGGCCGCGCTCGGTGCAGACGATGCGGTCGCTGAGCGAGCCGAACAGCAGCTCGGGGCGGCCACGTACGGCCGCCACGCCCACCCGCTCGATCTCCCTGTCCAGCAGCGGGCGGGCCCGCTTCCACAGGGGTTCCGTGGTGTTCCAGACGTCGGTCACGGCGCTGGCGTAGCCGCGCAGCCAGCGGCGCGGATGTTCGGCGGCCGCACGCCAGTGCGCGGGCGGCGCCCCCGGCCCGAACGCCTGCTCCATGTCCTTGAGCAGGGCGTCCGGCGCGATGTCCTGGAGCGCGCTGATCTGGCTCTGCACGGTGACGTCCCCGTCGATCGGGGATCTGGCCACGAGACTGTCGGGCGCGACCGTGCGGCCCGGCGCGGCCAGCGGGCGTACGGCCTCGTGCCCGTACGGGCGGACGCGCGCGCTGATCGCCCTCCGCCAGAGCTCGGGCAGGCCGCGACGGCGGCCCGCGAGCGCGTCGGCGATCATGGCGAGGACGGTCAGGTTCGGCGCGATGGAGATCGAGATCTGTGGCGTGGAGCTGAAACGCAGCTCGCTCCACGCCTCGGTGCTGATTACGTGAGCCCCCACGGGTTGGACTGTAGGCAGCGCAGTCATCACTGGAGCAATGCTTCAACGAAGCTAGAAACGTCCATAGGTCGGACGATCCAGCCCTACGTGATGCGAACACTCCGGACGGTCGCGTGGTTGTCCGTCTGCTTCGGGGTCACCTGCATGACATGTCCTCTGTGTCAGGTCGTGTCGTGATTGGGTTCGCAAACGTACGCTCCTCCGCTAACTTCTCACTTAAAAAGGCTCCCCACAGTCGCCTGACCGGCGGAAACACGCTCAGGGGACGCGCCCCTGCACCGGCCTGATCTCCAGGACGGGAGCCTCGTCAGCGCGGTGCGGTGTGGACCGCCTCGCGCCGGAAGTCGCGGGGCGACACTCCGTAGGCCCGGCGGAAGGCCCGGCTGAAGTCGGCGGCGTGCGAGAAACCCCACTTGGCCGCGATGCTGTGGATCGGCACCTCGTGCAGCGCGGGATCGGCCAGATCACGCCGGGCGCGGTCGAGCCGCTGCGCCCTGATGTAGCCGCCGACCGTGCTGCCCTCCTTCTGGAAGAGCCGGTGCAGATAGCTGGTGGAGATGTGGTGCTCGAGGGCCAGCGCGCGAGGGCCCAGGCCGGGGTCGCGCAGGTGCTCCTGGACGAACGCCTGGACACGCAGGAGGAGCGCGTCACGGTTGGAGGGCGGGATGACGGGGCTGGTCTCGATGGCGTGCGCGAGGAGCGCGGAGACCAGATCGAGCACCACCATGCCGAGCCGCGGGCCGTCGGCGGGCCGGTAGGCGCCCGGCTTTTCCGCCAGGCCGGTGACGAAGCTCGCCAGCAGGGCGCCGATGCCGTCGGTGGCCGACATCCTGCTGCCCAGCATCGCGTCCACCTGGTGCGTGGGCAGGGAGACCAGAGACCGGGGCACGGTGACCATGGCCGCCTCGAACCGCAGGCCCTGCCGCGGTGCGCGGAAACGCGCGGCCAGGACGCGCGTCATGTCGTGCACCAGCAGGTCGCCGGCGCCCGACGTCGCGTGGCCGTCGGACCAGATGACCTGCAGCGCCCCGGCCAGGGGCACCAGCAGCTGCCAGGTCTCCTCCAGCTCGGGCTCCACGGGGTGCTCCGCCGCCAGCCACAGGCGCTGCGGATCGAAGCTCCTCCTCGCCACGGTCACGGCACCGAACTGCGCGCTGGTGTCGCGCGCCTCGACCGCCGGCTCGTACAGGGGCTCGCCGTCTCTGACGCGGTCTTCGTCCCATGGCTCGGCCAACGGCATACCGCAAGCCTATGCCGATCAGGCGCGGCGCGAGCGGCCACAGGGCCGGCCGGGATGAGCGCAGCGAAAGCCCGGGTCGCTTGGCACAACGTGCCTGTTCCGGGGGCCCGCACACGAGCGACCGCCCGCGGACGCCGGCTCGGGCGGAGAGGACATCTTTGCACCGGGACCCAAAGATCGAAGCCCGCGAGTGGGATTTCCCATCCACGTTCGACCCGGCGCCGGTGGCCGGCGCGACCACTCGGATGGAAGGCTTCCCCGCAGCCGCCCCGGACCTCCTGCGAACGGATGGCCGGGGCGGAATCTCCGCAGGCTAGTGAAAGGAGTGCTGCAGATGACGTACGACGCCGGCCGCGTCGCGGCGAAGCGGATCAATGATCACGTGGAGGTCATCCACGTCGACCACCCGGACACGGTGCTGGAAGTGCCCCGCCGCGACTGGGAGTCCTTCACCGCGGCCGTCAAGTCGGGTGCGTTCGACCTCGAAACCCTCGAGCGGGCGCGGGAAGAGAACGTGGCCTGACCGCGGCACCGCCGGCGCCCGCCCGCCCGCCGGCGAGCGGGCGCCTCCCCGCCTCCCCGCGTCCGTTCAGGGCAGGCGCAGGTCGGCGAAGACGCCGCGGTGGTCGGTGCCCGGCACGTCGAAGATCTCCACCCGGCGCACGCTCACCCTCCGGTCGGCCAGGATGTGGTCGATGGAGATGATGGGCGGGAACTTCCTGAAGCTCGGCCAGGTCGGCACCAGGCCCTTGCCCACCTGGTCGGCGGCGTCCACGTAGCCGCGGTCGAGCAGGTCGCGCATGGCCCGGTGGTCGAGGCTGGCGTTGAAGTCGCCGGCCAGCACCCGGATCGTCGAGGAGGTGGCCGGGGGAAAGGCGCTCAGGGCGGCGTTCCACTCCTCCGTCAAGCGGCCGAGCGGCGGATTCGGATGCACCGCCACGAACTCGACCGTGCCACCGCCCGGCAGCGTCACGGTCGCGGCCGGCATGTTGTGCCCGACCGGGGTGAACAGGCCCGCCAGCTCCCTCACCGGATGTTTGGAGAAGATGCCGCTGCCGGTGGCGCCGGAGGAGGGCTGCAGCACGCGGTGCGGCAGGAGCCGCGCGAGCCCGGCCGCGTCCAGCCGCTCCACCTCGGCGTAGCTGAGCTCCAGGGCGCTGAACACGTCGACGTCGTGCTCGCGCACCAGATCGACCACGGTCTCGGCGTCGGCCCGGGTGAACAGGTTGATCGCCAGCACCCGCAGCGGCGCGCCCTGCGCCGGAGGCTGCTCGGCGGCGACCGCGCGCGGCGCCACGACGGAGACCATCACCGCGCACACCACGGCGGCGGCGAGCGCGGCCGGGCGGTTGCGCCGCAGCAGCGACAGCAGGGCGGTCAGCGCCGCGAGCCCCGCCCCGATGGGCGTCACCGTCATGAGCTGGGTGAGGAAAGAGCCCTGCTCCAGGCCGCCGGCGCGGATGACGGCCCAGGCGGCCAGCAGCGTGACGACCGTCCAGGACAGCCACCGCCTGCGACGTCTCTTCCGGGTCGGCGGCGGATCATCCGTCGTGGCCCGCCCGACGCCGACTGCCGTGCTCACTTCGCCGTCCTGTCCCCGAACCGTTTCACAGTTGAACCCTAAACGGCTGTGGAACGACACGGCGCGACGCGGACGGTTCCACCGCGCGCCGCCGCATCCCGGCGTCGCGGTCGGGCGCCTTGCCAACACCGAGGAAACGGGACCTCGTGTTGGGTGATCGCAGGCAGGGCAGGACGATCGGGCCCCGGAGAGTCGCGCGAGCGATGCCGGATCCCGGCGGCCTGACCGACTCCACCGGCGTTGCGGAACCACAGATCTGCGCCGGTAGCGGCCGTCAAGAGGTCATATGCAGAAGGGATGGTGCAGTTCAGCGGGTACGTTCACGCGGTGACCACGTCAGCGATGATCACCGTGGCGTCGCCCTCCGGCTCCAGGGCGGACATCTCATCGTACAGACGGTCCAGGCAGGCGGCAGGTGACGAGCCGCTCGCGAGCAGCGCCTTCAGCCGGGCGGCGCCGAGGGCGCGGGCCACGCCCTCCGTGACGATGGCCACGCGGTCGCCTGAGCGCAGGGGCAGCGTCCCGGTCTCCGGGGTGAGCGCCGCCGGCAGGCCGGACCCGCGCGTCGTCAGGCCGCCGTCGAAACCGTGGGCCGTCGTGAGCGGCCGCGGCTCCTCACCCTTCGCACAGTGCCAGATGGCGCCGTCGCCGACGTGGGCGTAGCGCAGGCGCGGTTGCTGATCCTGGTCGAGGACGGCCAGATCCAGCGAGCTGACCGGCCCTGTTCCGGCGGAGCCGGCCGGGGTGGAGCCCGATGCGGCGGGGCCGGTGGCGTGGGGCAGGGCCGCGGCGCGTGCTGCGCGGTGGGCCGCCCGGGCGCACTCGCCGAGGTCCTTCTCCCGTGTCCCCGCGCGCTGCGGCCGGGCGGCCACCACCGACGCCAGGGCGAGGGCCGCGGCGGTGTGGGTGTGTTCCGCGCTGCCCGCGCCGTGCGCCGCCGCGATGAGCCGTTCCTGGATGACGTACGCGTCCGAAGGCCGGCCGCGCGAGCCGTCGTACGTGCCGCCCGCCGCCACCAGCCTCGGCCGCGCCACTGGCGGGCCGGCCGGCCGGCCTTCCCTGCGGCCGCGGACCGTCATGACGGACAGGCAGCCCACCAGGATGGGGATCACCACGAAGAACATCAGGTTCCCTCTCTTTCGCGTTCCCAGCGGCCGCGCATGAGTACACGCGTGTACAAGGAGACACGATTGACGGCTGTTCGGCCGTCGTGGGGATGACGGCCGAACAGCCGTCATGCCGCAGGGGGAGCGGCGGATCAGGGTCGGGGGAGGACGGTGATCGACCGCAGCAGTGCCGGCCCGAGGAAACGACCATGCGACCCATCTCCCCATCCGCCGCCACGGCTGGCGCGATCTTCCCGCCCACCCCTGAGGCGTGCGTTAATCTGAGATCCGTCTTGTGCTCTCACTGCGAGCGGGCGGCGCATGTCTCACCGCGGTTCCACGAGGTACGACTCGGCGGCCAGGCAACTGGAGCAGGCCGCCGCGCGCATCGGGGCCGGTTCCCGGGCCGTGATCGGCCTGGTGGCGGTCGTCGCGGCGGTCCTCGGCGCCGTGCCGCCCGTCTCGGTGTGGTGGCTGGCGCCCGCCCTGGCGGTCCACCTGCTCTGGACCGTTCTTTTCCTGCGGGTGGCCTGGCGCAGGGAGCCGCTGCCGATCTGGCTGGCGGCCGGTGATGTGGCCGTCACCGTCATGCTCTGCCTCGCGCAGCGCCACCTCGTGGCGGTGGACGCGCTCGCCGCGAACGCGAGCTGGATCTCCGGGCTGGTCACCATGAGCGTGATCGTCGCCGGCGTCGCCTGGCGGCCTGCGATCGCCGTGCCCGCCGGGCTGGCCGTGGCGGCGTCGTACCTGGTGGGGGCCCGGTTCGCGGTGCCGCATCAGGACGTCGTGAGCACCCTGGCGATCCACCTCGTGCAGATCCTGGCCATCGCGCTGCTGATGACGCTGCTGCGCCGCTCCGCCGCCTCGGCCGACGCCTTCCTGCGCCGCAGCGCGCGCGCCGAGGTCACGCTCATGGTCGAGCGGCTGCGCCGCGAGGACGAGCTGCGCCAGGTCGGCAGCGTCCACGAGACGTCGCTGCACACGCTGACCATGGTCGGCCTGGGCACCTACGACCGGCCGTCCGACACGCTGCGCCGCCAGGCCGTGACCGATCTGGCGGCGCTGGAACGGCTGCGCGACAGGCCGCACGCGGGCGCCGCGGCCATCGCCCTCGACGCCCTGCTCGACGAGGTGGCCGGCCGGGCCACGGGCCTGGAGGTACGCAGGAGCCTGACGCCGGAGACGGTGCCGGGAGACGTGGGCGAGCGGTTCGCCCGCGCCGTCAACGAGGCGCTGGCGAACATCGCCCGGCACGCCGGCGTACGCGAGGCCGAGCTGGTCTCCAGCACCCGCGACGGCGAGATCAGGGTGGAGGTCGCCGACGCGGGCGCCGGCTTCGACGTCGAACGGGTGCCGCCCGACCGGTTCGGCGTGCGCGGCTCGATCCTCGGCACGATGCGCTCCCTGCCGAACGCCGGCGCCGACATCAGCTCGGGGACCGGCGGCACCCGGGTGAGCCTGTGGTGGCGGCCATGACCGGCGACATCGAGGAGGTGGCGCACCGCTACACGCGCTACACCGCGATCGGCGCCGTCGTGATCGCCACGGTCTGGCACACGGGCTACGACCTCACCGTCACCATCACCGGCTGGGAGTCCTTCCGCTGGCCCCTGCTCGCGGCCGCCGCCTGGATCGCCTACACCGCGATCGGCGTCGTCGCCGCCCTGTCGCTGTTACGCACGTTCACCGGCCCGGCCAGGGCCCGCGAGCTGGCCGTCGCCGTGCTCGTCCTGGACGTCGCGGTGATCGTGGCCTGCCGGTCGCAGGACCTGATCGGCCCCATCGACTGGGGATGGGGGTCGGTGGGCTGGCTCGGCGTCATGGTGTTGTGGAACCGGCCGCGCTGGCGGGCCGAGGCCATCGTGTTCCTGTCGGCCAACGCCGGCATCATGCTGGTGGCGATGATCGCCACGGGCACGCTCGACCGCGTCTCCCTCGCCAAATACCTGATGGTCATCGTCGGCAGCGTCACGCTCCAGCTCGGCTACATGGCGGGCTGCCACACCCTGCGCGTACGCGCGGAGGACGCCGCGCTGCTGGCCCGCCGGCTGGCCGCCGACGACGCGTGGCGCGAGTCCGCCCAGCGCATCCACGCCGACCGGCTCCGCCGCTACGAAGCCATCCGCGAGGTCGCGGAGTCGATGCTCAAGCAGCTCGCCGACGGTGCCGACCCCGGCGATCCCCGGGTGCGCGACGACTGCACGGCGGGCGCCATGCGGCTGCGGCGGCTCGTCGCGGAGCGCGAGGAGGTGCCGGACGAGCTGGTGTCGGCGCTGCGCGAGCACATCGACGCGGCGGAGCGGCGGCAGGTCCTGGTGACGGCGCCGCCGTTCGGCGAGCGCCTGCCCGCGCTGCCCGACGGCGTGCGCGAGGACCTCCTCAGGGCACCCGTCGCGGCCCTGGACGGGGCCAGGACGAGGGCGAGGGTGACCGTGTCCGCGATGTCGGCCATGGTGAGCGTGGCGGTCGTCGCGGACAACGACGACCTGCCGGTCAACCCCGCTCCGGTGCGAGAGCCCAGCGGGGTCGTCGTCACCTATCAGCGGCAGGGAGGCGAGGTATGGGTCAACAGCATCTGGCAGCGCCCGCAGGGCCCGTGACGGTCGCGCTGGTGGAGGACCACCAGGTCGTGGTTGACGGCGTGCGCTCGTGGTTCGGGCCGCACAGCCAGGTGGAGCTGGTGGCGCAGGGGCCCACCATCGAGTCGGTCCGCGGCACGCCGGCCGACGTGCTGCTGCTCGACCTCAACCTCAACGGCACCATGGTCATCGACCGGGTCGCGGAGTTGTGCGCGGGCGGGCAGCGGGTCATCGTCTTCTCCGAGCACGAGGAGCCCGAGACGGTGCGCGCGGTGCTCGACGCGGGCGCCTCGGCCTTCATCGGCAAGGGGCGGGCGACCCGTGACTCGTGTCTGGAGACGATCCTGGAGGTGGCCGCCGACCGGCCGAGCATGACACCGCCGATGGCCCAGGCCATCGCCACGGACGAGGGGCCGCACCGGCCGCAGCTGTCCGACAAGGAGCGGGCGGCGCTGCTGTTCTGGTTCCAGTCGATGTCGAAGGCCTCGGTGGCGGCGCGGATGGGGATCAAGGAACGGACGGTGCGGCAGTACATCGACCGGGCCAGGGTCAAGTACGCGGCGGCCGGGCGGCCCGCGCCCACCAAGGAGAAGCTGCTCATCTGCGCCATCCAGGACGGTCTGCTCCAGCCCGACGAGGTGACCGTCTACACGTCGCTGGCCGCCCGCACACCACCCGATCGGGGATAACGCCTGGCCTCGGTCCTCCTGGCAGGAGGGGGCCGGCAGGGCCGAGGACCAGGTCAAGGCGGGCGAGCGCTCAGCGCCGCCCGCGAACGAGCTCGGCGGGATCGAAACCGACCGGGAACGGCGTCGTCAGGTGCGCGGCGCGCCCTCGCGCTGCTGCTGTCCGTGGTGACGATCTGCGCCATGGCCCTGTACGGCCCCATGACCAGTACGGCCTCCGCGCACGGCTCGGTCATCGACCCAGCGTCCCGCAACTACGGCTGCTGGCTGCGCTGGGGCTGGACCGCCCCGGCAAAGTTGGAGGCTAGACCGCTTGGCTCTCGGTCGCCGGGCCGGTGCCGGCGGTCGATCGGTGGAACATGCGCGAACGCTCGTACTTCCCCGGACTGGCTGCTGGAACCGGTCGATGAAACAGGAAGCCGCAGAAGTGTCGCGTGATATTACGCGGCACAGGCTGAATCCTCGGCGTTCAGTTCACGCCGGGGAGCGCGTCAATCCGCCATCTTGAGGTAGCGGTCCAGCTTGTCGAGGGTCAGCGGCTGCTGGCGCAGCGGCTTGAACGCATCCAACGCCGTGGCGTGGAGGCCGCCGAGGAACAGCTCCAACTGCCGGCCGGTGCTCAACTCGTTCAGCTCGGCTCCGAGGACGGGCAGCGGGCGGGACAGCTTGATGACGCCGAGCCAGATGTCGATGGGGTTGATGCCTTGGCGAAGCCGCCCCTCCTGCTGAGCGGCGCGGGTGAGCTGCTCCATCTGCTCGAAGAGCTGGTCGCGTCGCGCCTTCAGCGTTCCGCCTCCACCGCGCGCGTCCTCCACCAGGACGGGGAGCAGCACCGGCATGATGACGCTGAGCCGCAACTCCACCAGGCGGCGTATGAGCTGCGCCAGCGCACCCCAGGCGTCGGAGTGCGCGGCGGTGGCGCGGTCCAGCTCCTCACCGACCAGGGTCAGGTTTTCCAGGGCGACCTGCTGGACGAGCGTGTGGCGGTCGGGGAAGCGGCGGTAGAGGGTGGCGATGCCGACGCTGGCGCGGCGGGCGATCTCCTCCAGCGGCGCGTGGATGCCCTGCTCGAGGAAGACCTCGCGGGCCGCGATGATGATCTGCTCGCGGTTGCGACGGGCGTCGGCCCGCAGTCGGGTCGTGTTCTCGGTCAACCGGTACCCATCTCCTTGATGTGGAGGGACTCCCGTCGGTTGTGCTAGCTTAGCGCCAGCAGCAAGCGAAGGATTATCCTCCGGTTATTGAGGGGCGGCTGATGTCCCAGACCACGACTCCTGAAAGCCGGAGCTTCCCGCTCCCGCGGCAGTGCACGTTCGCCCCACCGCCGGAGTACGCCCGGCTGCGCGCCGAGGAACCCGTCTTTGAAGTGCGGCTGCCCACCGGCGACACCGCCTGGCTGGTGATCCGGTATGAGGATGTCCGGACCGTGCTGAGCAGCCGCGCGTTTTCAGCACCGACGGCACCCGCTCCGGCTTCCCCACGCTCCTCCCGGGGCAGGCGCAGGTCCTGCAGCGCCCGCCGTTCATCCGAATGGACCCGCCACAGCACAGCTTCTACCGGCGCATGCTCATCCAGGAGTTCACCCTCAAGCGCATCAAGACGATGCGGCGACCGGTCGCCGACCGGGTCGTGTTCGACAAGCTCATCCAGGTGCTGGTGGTTGGCTGCGGATACCGCAAGATCACCGACGCGACCCGCTCGACGGCCAACGAGCCGCCCTGCCGTCGAACAGTGAACGGTACGAGCCGGCTGGAAGCGGGAAGCTGATTCCGCAGCTCAGGACCTATTGGAAGCTGGTGTCACGTTGGTTAACGACACCCGATTTCTCCGACTACGCCCGCGAAACCGCAGCCAACGGCGTCTGGAACGCCTGACCGCAGCGTTTTCCGCCTAGTCAGCTCATCGAGTCGACGAACAATAGGAAGGGACGAGCATGTCTGGTCTGCAGGACAAGGTAGTGATCGTGACGGGTGGCGCCCGCGGGATCGGTGCGGCCGTGGCCGCCCGCATGGCTCGGGACGGAGCCAAGGTGGTGGTCACCGACCTGCTCGACGAACAGGGTGCGAAGACCGCCTCCGAGATCCGGTGCCTGTTCCTCCGTCACGACGTGACCAGCGAGGATGACTGGAAGAGCGTGGTGGAGGCGACCGTCGAGCGCTACGGCCGGGTGGACGGCCTGGTCAACAACGCCGGGATCGCCGCGGGGGCACCTCTCGAGAGCGAGACGCTGGAGCAGTTCGAACGGGTGCTGAAGGTCAACCTGACCGGGGTGTTCCTCGGGCTGAAGGCGGTCATCGAAGCGATGCGGGCGGCCGGCGGCGGCTCGATCGTCAACATCGCTTCCATTTCGGGACTGATTGGGCTTCCTGGGGCCTCGGGGTACGGGGTGTCCAAGTGGGGCGTCCGCGGCCTGACCAAGATCGCCGCAGCGGAGCTCGGCCGCCACCGGATTCGAGTCAACGCCGTGAACCCGGGCGTGATCTACACCCCGCTGACCATGGAGCGTAATGCGCAGTTGGGAGAAGGCAACTTCCCCCTGGCCGCGCTGGGCCGGATCGGCGTCCCGGAGGAGATCGGCGAGGCCGTGTCCTTCCTCACCTCGGACGCGGCCTCGTACGTGACCGGCGCGGAGATCACGGTGGACGGCGGCTGGACATCCGGGCAGGCCATGATGACGCAGCACCCCGACCCCACCGACAGGACCGCCCCCTGACCCTTGGGTTCAAGTCCATTCCCTTGAGCAACGAGTGATCTCATGTCCAAAGTAATCGGCGTTCTCGGTGCTGGTACCGGGGCTCGGCGTCTCCGTGGCCCGGCGCTTCGGGCGCGAAGGCTTCCGTCTGGCCCTGGTGGCCCGCCGTAAAGACCGGCTGGACGCACCCGTCGAGCAACTCGCAGGAGAGGGCATCGAGGCTGCCGCCTTCACCGCTGACTTGGCAGCCGCGGCGGCCAAGCACTACGACGCGGACCAGCTCGCCGCCCTGGTGGCGCTCACCGCCGTGATGAACGCCTTCAACCGCGTGAACATCATCACCGCGCAGCCGGCCCCGGGCTCCTACCAGCCAGGCCAGTGGTAGCCGGCAGCCGACAGTGACAACGCCCGAGGAGGTGAGACCCATGAACACTGCATCGACGTGGGTGCCTGTCCCGCTCGAAAACACGGATTCGAGCTGCTGGTGCTCCGTCACGAGTGGCGTACCCCGACCATCCGCGCGAACATCGCCTGCCCATCCGGGCGGCGCAGACCGGGACCTGACCACCCTGACCACGGCTCAGCACCTTCAAGCAAAGGAACAAACCGACATGGCCTTTATCTTCGAACGTGTCACCGTCCCCCTCCGCGACGGTGTCAAGGTCGAGGGGCTGCTGTACCGCAGCCAGGACGAGCCGCGACCGGCGCTTCTCGTGCGGACGCCTTACGGCGCCGACAACATGAACATGATCAACGTGCCGGAGTATCTGTACCTCCTCAAGGCGGGATACAACGTCGCGTGGATGGAGTGCCGGGGAACCTACGGCTCCGATGGGGACTTCCACAGCATCGAGGAAGAACTCGACGATGGCTACGACACCGTCGACTGGCTCGTGCGTCAGCCGTGGAGCGATGGCAGGGTCGCAACCTATGGGCCGTCATACGCCGGACAGACGCAATGGGCGATCGCGGCTTCCCGGCACCCGGCCGTCAAAGCACTCGCCGTCGCGATGTCGGCCGCCGACTGGTACACAGGCTTCTGGTATCACCCCGGGGGGGCGATGTTCCATCAGATCGCCCTCACGTGGCACTTCGGCATGCGGATGCAGGAGGAAATCCGTTCGATGGCCTTGGGCGGCGGCGACCCCGCGCTCGTGGCCGACCTCGGCGCCCAGCTAATGAGCGGTCCGCACACCTATGACAATGTTCCGCTCCATCGGCAATCGCTGGTCGCCGGCGATGAGCGGCTGCAAAAGATCCTCGACAACCCGGAAAACAATGACTACTGGAAGGCCCTCGACAGGTCGCAGGCCTTCTCCGACATGACGCAGCCGATCCTGATGATCGCCGGCTGGTTCGATTACTTTATCAACGGGCAGATTCGCGATTTCGCGCGTTACCGCGCGACCGCGGCGAGTCCGCAAGCACGCCGAGGGACACGGATCATCATCGGTCCCTGGACCCACTGGCCGCTGGAGAACAATTTCCCCGATGCCGATTTCGGGATGGCGGCGAGTGCGAAGGGAGCCGATCTCACCGGAGAGCACCTTCGCCATTACGCACAGTGTCTGCCTTTCGGTGACGCGGTCCCTCGGACGGCGGCTCCCGTCAAGATTTTCGTCATGGGTGTCAACGAGTGGCGTGAGGAGCAGGACTGGCCGCTACCGGACACCACTTACACCGACCTCTACCTGGACGGCGCCGCTTGCGGGCGTGACGGCTCGCTTCGCAGGTCCCCCGCGGCGAGCCAGAACTCTGCCGAATATGACTATGACCCGAAGAACCCTGTCCCGAGCCGCGGGGGCAACTACGGCGGGTCTTATCGCACGGATGGACCAGTAGACCAGCGAGACATCGAGGAACGAGCCGACGTGCTGTCGTTCACCACGGAGTTGCTGACGCAGAACACCGAGGTGACAGGCCACGTACGGGCCACACTGTTCGTGCAGTCCAGCGCTCCTGACACCGACTTCACAGCCAAACTGGTCGACGTCCACCCCGACGGCAGCGCCCGCCACGTATGCGACGGCATCCTTCGCATGCGCTATCGCGACGGGCTCGAAACGCCCACCCTGATCAACCCCGGCCAGGTGTATGAGATCGAGGTGGACATGTCGGTGACCTCCATGGTGTTCCTGGCCGGCCACCGGATCCGCATCGATATCTCCAGCAGCAACTTCCCACGATTCGACCGGAACACGAACACCGGTGGTTTTATCAGCCGGGAAGCCATCAACGACGCCGTGGTCGCCCATAACGCCATCCTCACCGGACCGGATCATCCGAGCCGGGTGACGTTGCCATTGATCCAGCGATAATCGAGGTGCACGGGTTAGGGATGGCCCGGCGAAACACCGGACCATCCCTAACTCCGTGCATCATGCATTTGCCACGGGCTGCCTGACAGAGGCTTCGGGCGCGGCTCGCGATACAGCATGAGCCAGCCCAAGCTGCGTTCGACGACCCATCGGCGTTTGACGACATGGAATCCACAGGTTTCGAGTCATCCCTAAACCCCCACTCAGGGTCTACATCACCCGCCAGGGCTACAACGCCACCACCACGCCGCTGGGCTGGAACCACCCACCTGGTGCTCGTCAGGGAGGCCCCGCGTTACGCGCCCGGCGAGACGTACATGAGCAACGGCATCAGCAAGGGTTCGCGCACCGGCCGTCACGTGGTCTACACGATCTGGAAGGCCTCGCACATGGACCAGACGTACTACATCTGCAGCGACGTCAACTTCGGCTGAGCCGCGCACCCGCGCCCGGCGCTGATGGACGGCGCTGATGGACGGCGCTGATGGACAGGGCTGATGGACAGGGCTGATGGACAGGGCTGATGGACAGGACGGAAGGGCAGGGTTGAGGGTCGAGTCATGACATTTCCTGCTTTCACGTCCAGCCAGGGTGAACCCCGAGCCCGCGGCGAGGAGCTCGGCGCCCACCGCCGCGCGGCCATCGCCGCCAATCTCGCCGGCTACAGCGACCTGTTCAGGGTCGCCGGCGCCACCCCCGCGCAGGTCCGCGCGTGGGGCGAGCAGGCGCTCGACCGCGGCGCCGCATGGGCGCCCCGGCTGGCCGACGAGATCGCCGGGATCGCGTCCGGGGCCGGGCTGGAGCCGTGGCAGGTCGCCGTGGTCAACGCCAGGACCGAGATCCTGGCCGCCCTCCACGCGAGCGGCGAGGGGGAGTGCTCGACGTCCGTCGTGCTGCCGGGCCCCGGCCTGCCGCCGCGTACGGTGCAGACCTGGGACTGGCACGACCACCTGCGCGAGGCCCCCATGTTGTGGGAGCTGGAGCCCAGCCCCGGGCACGTCGTGCGCACGTTCACCGAGTCGGGGGCGCTGGCCAAGATCGGGGTGAACACGGCGGGCCTGGGCGTGCACTTCAACATCCTGCGCCACGACGCCGACACCGCCGAGGTCGGCGTGCCCGTGCACCTGATCGCCCGCCGCATCCTGGACGAGGCGGCCACCGTCGAGGAGGCCGCCGGCATCGCCCGCTCGGCCACGGTCTCGGCCTCCACCGTCATCACCGCCGTGACCGCGGGCGGCGCGGGCGCGATCGAGATCTCCCCGGCCGGCGTGGCCGTCATCCCGCCCGATCCCGGCGGCGTCCTGATGCACTGCAACCACTTCCTCGACCCCGCGCTGGCCGCGGGGGAGCGGCACGCCACCGAGCGGCCTGGCACGTACGCCCGCCTGCGGCACCTGCGCGACCACGCCGGCGAGCTCAGCGGTGACGACCTGACGAAACGTGCGCTCGCCCTGCTCAGCCACGGCCCCGACGGGGCTCCCGTGTGCGCCCACCCCGACCTGTCGCAGCCGATCGACCAGCGGTGGGAGACGCTGGCCACGATCGGGCTCGACGTGCGGGCCGGGCGGCTTCTGGTGCACCAGGGCGGGCCCTGCCGGGTCGCCGAGGGGACCTGGCAGGCGTTCTGATCGGCGGCCCGTCAGCTGAACGCGCCGATCCCGGTGAGCGCCTTGCCCAGCACCAGCGTGTGGATCTCCGACGTCCCCTCGTAGGTCAGCACGGACTCCAGGTTCACGGAGTGCCTGATCACCGGGTATTCCAGGGTGACGCCGCTCGCGCCGAGCAGCGTGCGGCACTTCCTGGCGATCTCCAGGGCCTCGCGCACGTTGTTCAGCTTGCCGGCGCTCACCTGCTCGGGGGTGATCGTGCCGGCCTCCTTCAGCCGCCCGAGGTGCACCGCGAGCAGCAGGCCCTTGCCCAGCTCCAGCGCCATGTCGGCGAGCTTCTCCTGGGTGAGCTGGTAGGAGGCGAGCGGCCTGGCGAACACCTGGCGGTCGCCCGCGTACGCGATCGCGGTCTCCAGGCAGTCGAGCGCCGCCCCCATCGACCCGAACACGATCCCGAACCGCGCCTCGTTGAGGCAGCCCAGCGGCCCGGACAGGCCCCTGGCGCCCGGCAACATCGCCTCGCCGGGCAGTCGCACCCCGTCGAGCACCAGCTCGCTGGTCACGCTGGCGCGCAGCGAGATCTTGTGCTTGACGTCGTTCACGGTGAAGCCCGGCGTGCCCGTGGGGACCAGGAACCCCCTGACGCCCTCGTCCGTGCGGGCCCACACCACCGCGACGTCCGACACCGAGCCGTTGGTGATCCACATTTTGGTGCCGTTCAGCACCCAGTCGCCGCCCTCGCGTTTGGCCGTGGTGCGCATGCCCCCGGGATCGGAGCCGAAGTCGGGCTCGGTCAGGCCGAAGCAGCCGATGCGCTCGCCGGCCGCCATCGCGGGCAGCCACTCCTGCTTCTGGTTCTCGCTGCCGTACTTCCAGATGGCGTACATGGCCAGCGACCCCTGCACCGACACCAGGCTGCGCAGCCCGGAGTCGGCCGCCTCCAGTTCCAGGCAGGCCAGCCCGTACGAGACCGCGCCCATGCCCGCGCAGCCGTAGCCGTCGAGGTGCATGCCGAGCACGCCGACCGAGCCGAGCGTGCGAGCGAGGTCGCGTGCGGGCAGCTCGCCGTCCTCGAACCAGCCGGCGACGTGCGGCCGGATCTCCCGGTCGCATACGCGCCTGACCGTGCTCCTGATCTCGCGTTCCTCCTCGGTCAGCAGCGTGTCGAGGGCGAACAGCGCGGTGGGTGAGATCATGACTCCTCCATATTTTGGATCCAATATTGAAAATCCAATATGCCACGGTTAGGGTGCGGTGACCATGGACGTTCTCAATCTCATCGACGGCCGGTGGGTCGAGGGGGACGGCGAGGAGTTCGCCGACACCAACCCCGCACGACCGGGCGAAGTGGTGGCACGCGGGCGCTTCGCCTCCGGCCCCGAAGTGCAGCGGGCCGTGGCCGCCGCCAGGAAGGCCGCGCCCGGCTGGGCGGCCACCCCCCACCACGCCCGCGCGGAAGTGCTCACCGCCGCCGCCGGCCTCGTGGACGCCGAGGCCGAGGCGTGGGGCGCCGAGCTGGCCCGCGAGGAGGGCAAGACACTGCCCGAGGCGGTCGCCGAGGTGCGCGGCGCGGCCCGCATCCTGCGCTACCACGCCGCCGAGGCCGACCGCGAGAACGGCGAGGTCTACGCCTCCCCGCGCCCCGGCGAGAACGTGCTCGTCGTCCGCAGGCCGGTCGGCGTCGCCGGCCTGATCACGCCCTTCAACTTCCCCATCATCATCCCCGCCTGGAAGATCGGCCCCGCGCTCAGCCACGGCAACACCGTCGTGTGGAAGCCGTCCTCGCTGGTGCCGCTGCTGGCCTACCGGCTGGCGCGGGCGCTGACCGAGGCCGGCCTGCCCGACGGCGTGCTCAACCTCGTCTACGGCGAGGCCGCCGCGGGCTCCGCCATCGTCGACCACCCCGGCGTGGACGCCGTGTCGTTCACCGGTTCCACGGCGGTCGGCCGGGCGGTCATCGCCCGCTGCGGCGAACTGGGCAAACCCGTGCAGACGGAGATGGGCGGCAAGAACGCCTCCATCGTGCTCGCCGACGCCGACCTCGACCACGCCGCCGAGCAGGTGTGCCTGGGCGCGTTCCGGTCCACCGGGCAGAAGTGCACGGCCACCTCGCGGCTCATCGTCGACTCCGGCGTGGCCGACGACCTGCTCGAACGGGTGGCGGAACGCGCGGCGCGGCTGGTCGTCGGCGACCCCCTGGAGGCGGGCGTCGACATGGGCCCCCTCGTCAGCGCGGCCGCCCGCGACCGGGTGAGCGCCGGGGTGACGCGGGCCGTCGGCGAGGGCGCCAGGGCGCTGGCCGGCGAGGAACCGCACCCCGGCGAAGGATGGTTCGTGCCGCCGACCGTGCTCGACCTGCCGGGCACAGGCGTGGACTTCTGGCGTACCGAACTGTTCGGGCCCGTCGTCGGAGCCGTGCGGGCGTCCGGCGCGGAGGAGGCGCTGGGCCTGGCGAACCTCAGCGACCACGGGCTGTCCGCCGCGATCTTCACCCGCGACCTGGGGGTGGCGCTGTCGGCCGTCGACCGGGTGGAGGTCGGCGTGCTGCACATCAACTCCGAGTCCGCGGGGACGTTCCCGTACGTGCCGTTCGGCGGGCACAAGCAGAGCGGATTCGGGCCCAAGGAGCAGGGCCGGGCGGCCAGGGACTTCTTCACCCGGACGGTGACCGTCTACCTCGGGGCGCCGGCGTGAGCGACGGGGCGCTGTCCGGGCTGCTGGTGGCCGACTTCAGCCGGGTGCTGGCCGGGCCCTACGCCACGATGCTGCTGGCCGACCTGGGCGCCGAGGTCGTCAAGGTGGAGCGGCCGGGCACGGGGGACGACACCCGCGCCTGGGGGCCGCCGTACGCGCCCGGCGGGCAGGCGACCTACTTCCTCGGCGTCAACCGCAACAAACGCTCGATCGCCCTCGACCTCGGCGACACGGCGGACCTGGAGGTCGCGCGGGCGCTGGCCACCCGGGCCGACGTGCTGGTGGAGAACTTCCGGCCGGGCACGATGGACCGGCTCGGGCTCGGCTATGACGCGCTGCGCGCGCTCAATCCGGGGCTGGTGTACTGCTCGATCACCGGGTTCGGGTCGGGCGCCGGGGCGGGACTGCCGGGCTACGACCTGATCGTGCAGGCCGTGGGCGGCCTGATGAGCGTCACGGGCGAACCGGACGGGCCCGGCACCAAGGCGGGCGTGGCCCTCGTGGACGTCATCACCGGCCTGCACGCCGCCCTCGGCATCCTCGCCGCGCTCCGCCACCGCGACCACACCGGCGAAGGCGGCCACCTCACCGGAACCGGCCGGCAGGGTGCGGGCGGGACGCACCCCGAGGGCGCCACGCCGGAGCCGGACGTCCGCGAGCACGGCGGTGGCGAGCGGGGCCCCGGGGCGGGGCAGCGGGTCGAGGTGTCGTTGCTCTCCTCCCTCCTGTCGGCGCTGACCAACCACTCCTCCGCCTACGCCGCCGCCGGCGTGGTGCCGAAGGCCATGGGCAACCGGCATCCCAGCATCGTCCCGTACGAGGTGTTCCACGCGGCCGACCGCCCGCTGGTGATCGCGGCCGGGAACGACCGGCAGTTCCAGGCCCTCTGCGCGGTGCTCGACCGGCCCGACCTCGCCACGGACCCCCGGTACGCCACCAACGCGGGCAGGGTCGCCGGCCGCGACGGGCTCGTCGCCGCGCTCGACGACGCCCTGCGGGAACGCCCGGCGGACGAGTGGTTCGGGCGGCTCACCGCCGCCGGGGTGCCGTGCGGCCCGATCAACGACCTGGCCGCCGCGTTCGCGCTCGCCGAGGAGCTCGGCCTGGAGCCGTCCGTACGGCTCGACGGGGTCGGGCAGGTCACCGCCCCCGTACGCCTCAGCGCCACCCCGCCCTCCTACCGCCGTCCGCCGCCTGAGCTCGGGCAGGACGACGCCTGGGTTCGTGAGATATTGGGGCCGTGAGTTCGGACGGGGCAGGGCGCAGGCCACCGACGGCCCAGCAGTTCGTGCTGGCCGAGTTGCGCCGCGCCATCACGACCGGCCGCCTGCGCCCCGGAGCCCCCATCCGGCAGGACGCGCTGGCGGAGGAGCTCCAGGTCAGCCGGGTGCCGCTGCGCGAGGCGCTCAAGACGCTCGAGGGCGAAGGGCTGGTCACCCACCAGGCGCACAAGGGCTACTGCGTCGCGATGCTCTCGCTCGACGACCTGCGCGAGGTCTACCGCATCCGCGAGCTGCTGGAGGAGGAGGCCGTGCGCCGTGCCGTGCCCCTTCTCACCGACGCCGACCTCGACCGGTTGGAGGCCGCGCAGCGCGACGTCGAGCGGGCCGCCGCGGCGGGCGACGTGCTCGCCATGGCCACGGCCAACCGGCTGTTCCACATGACGCTGTTCGACTGCGCGGGCATGCCCCGGCTGGCCCGGCTGATCAGGACCTTGTGGGACACGACGGACGCCTACCGGTCGATGTACTACGGCGACGGGGGCAACCGCGAGCGGGTCGTCAAGGAGCACCGGGCCACCCTCGACGCGCTCCGCCGCCGCTCCGCCGACGAGGCCGTCGCCACCCTCGACGTCCACCGCGACCACGCGGTCACCGAGCTGCAGTCCCTGCTTCCCGCCTCACCCTGAGCAGGCGCGCGCCGTCCACACGGGCCCGTTGACGGCACCCTCGCGGCTCACGGCGGCGCGAGGCTCGCGGGTCAGGACACCACCCTCTCGGGTCAGGGCGCGAGGCTCGCGGCGACGCCGTCGAGCACCAGTTTCAGCTTGCGGTCGAACCATGTCGCGGCCGGGTCCGTGAGCGCCTGCCGCATGATCGGAGCGAGCTCCGCGCCCACCGCCGCGGCCCAGGCGTCGGCCGTGCTGTCGCGGACGGCGCTCTCGCCGGCCGGCGCGTCGAGCTGCTTGCCCCTGCTGAACACGTCGATCGTCAGGTCGAAGACGGTGTCGACGGCGAGGAAGGCGTTCTCGGCCGTGAAGCCGTAGCCGATCAGGCTGCGCACCGCCGCGCCGAAGCGGAGCATCACCTCCTCGGGGAAGCGGGTGAGCCTGAGGAACTCCTTGACCAGCCCCGGATGCCGTTCCAGCACCTGCCAGACCGCGGCGGCCTGCGCCTCCAGGTCGGTGCGCCACTCGCCGGCCGGCTCCGGCCACGGGGCGGCGGCGACGGCCCTGTCGATCGCCACCATGACCAGCTCCTCGCGGTCGGCGACGTGGCGGTAGAGCGCCGAGTGGGCGACCTGGAGCCGGTCGGCGACGGTGGCCAGGGTGAGGTTGCCGAAGCCGACCGCGAGGGCGGCGTCGGCGATGGCGGGCCGGGTGATGCGCGGGGGGCGGCCGCGCGGGCGGCCGCGCACGCGCCACTCCCGCCCGGAAACCCCGGGGCCCGCCTGCTCGCCGCCCATCACGCTCCCCGATCCCCGCTCATGCGCCCGCCTCCCGCGCGAGCACGTCGCGGCGGGGGCGACTCGCCGGACTCATGCCGGCTGGGTCAATCGCCAGCCGCGGGCTCGCGTTCGTTCCGTCCAGAACGCAGCGTACCGGCCGTCGAGGTCGAGCAGTTCCCGGTGGGTGCCGCGCTCCACGACGGCGCCGCCCTCCAGCATGACGATCTGGTCGGCGGCGGCGATCGTGGTCAGCCGGTGCGCGATGACGAGCAGGGTGCGGTCGCGGGCGAGCGTGGCGAGCGCGTCGATCAGGGCGGACTCGTTCTCCGGGTCGAGCGCGGCGGTGGCCTCGTCGAGCAGCACGATCGGGGCGTCCTTGAGCATCGCGCGGGCGATGGACACCCGCTGCCGCTCGCCGCCCGACAGCGTGGCGCCGGCCTCGCCGATCCTGGCCTGCCAGCCGCCGGGCAGGCGCTCGGCGATCTCGTCGACCCGGGCCAGCCGGCCCGCCTCGCGCACCTCCTCGCCGGTGGCCTCGGGACGGCCGACCCTGATGTTGTCCTCCAGGGTGCCCTCGAACAGGTAGACGTCCTGGAACACGATCGACAACTGCGCCATCAGATCCTCCGGCGCGTAGTCGCGCACGTCGTTCCCCGACACCCGCACCACACCCGAATCCGCGTCCCAGAAGCGGGCGATGAGCCGGGTGAGCGTGGTCTTGCCGGAGCCCGACGGCCCGACCAGGGCGGTCACGGTGCGGGGCGCGACGGTGAAGCTCACGTCACGCAGCACCGGCCGCTCGGCGTAGGCGAAGCCGACGCCGTCCAGCTCGATCGACGGCTCGCCCGCCCGCGCCCTGCCGGTCGCCGGGCCGGTCGCCGGGCCGGTGGCCGGCAGCGGCGGGGTGTCGAGCACCGCCTTGACGCGGCGCAGGCTGCCGCGCGCCATGCGCAGCTCGCCGCCGACGTCGGCGGCGGCGAGCAGCGGCTCGGTGAACCGCACGGCCAGCACCAGCACCCCGACCAGCTCCGGTACGTCCACCGCGCCGCCGAGCGCCAGCGCGCAGCCGGCGATCAGGATCGCGGTGAAGGCGAGCTGCACGGTCAGCGCGACCGTGCCCAGCCCCGGCAGCGTGGTGCGCAGCAGCCGCCGCAGCGTGCTGCGCTGCCGCACCAGCGCGTCGTCGAGCAGGTCGTAGCCGTCGGCGGTGCGCCCGAACGCCCGCAGCGACGGCTGCTGCCTGGCGAACTCCACCACCCGGTCGGCCCCCTCGGCGCCGGCGTCGTCCATCGCGGTGTCGCTGCGCTGCACCAGGCTCTGCGTCCACCGGAAGGCCAGCCAGAGGAACGGCGCCGTGAGCAGGGCCGCCAGCCCGAGCCGCCAGTCGAAGACGAACATGCACACCAGCACGGTCGCCGGCGCCGCCACCGCGCTCACCACGACCTGCAGCAGGTGGGCGGGCACGCTCATCACGTCCATGACGCCCTTGCCGACGAGCTGCCCGAGCCGCCCCACGCGGTCGGCGCTGAACCAGCCGACCGGCAGCCCGGCCACGTGGTCGCCGAGCCGGTGGTAGAGGGTGCGCAGGGCGGCCAGGCCGACCGCGTATCCGTACTGGGCCTGCACGTAGGAGGCGACGACGGTGGCCACGACCACGGCGGCGAACGCGGCCAGCCACGGCCCGACCGCCTCGCCCGACAGCAGCGCCCGCAACACCGGCACCAGCATGGCGAACGACAGGCCCTGCAGCACGCCGTACACGGCCATCGCGAGCAGGCTGCGGCGCAGGCGCGCGCCGTGTTCTGGGCCGAGCACGGCCCCCAGCTCTCCGATCAACTTCTCGTCCAATCCCGCTCGTCGTCGCGTACGTGCGCCGCCCACATCCGGGCGTAGAGCCCGCCCGCCGCGAGCAGTTCGTCGTGGGTGCCGCGTTCGGTGATCCGGCCGCCGTCGAGCACGGCGATCTGGTCGGCGCCGGTGATCGTGCTCAGCCGGTGCGCGATGACCAGCAGCGTGCGCCCGGCCACCAGCGTGGACAGCGCGTCCTGGATGGCCGACTCCGACTCGGGGTCGGCGAAGGCGGTGGCCTCGTCCAGCACCAGGATCGGCGTGTCGGCCAGCAGGGCGCGGGCGATCGCGACGCGCTGCGCCTCGCCGCCGGACAGGTGGGCGTCCTCGCCGACCACCGAGTCGTAGCCGCGCGGCAACTCCGCGATCCGGTCGTGGATCTGCGCGGCGCGGGCCATGCGCTCGATCTCCTCGCGCCCCGCGTCCGGGCGGCCGAGCGCGATGTTGTCCGCCACGGACGTGCGCAGCAGGTGCACGTCCTGCAGCACGAAGCCGACATGGTGGTACAGCTCGGCGGAGCCGATGGCGCGGACAGCGGCCCCGCCGACCGTGATCTCCCCCGCGTCGGGGTCGTAGAAGCGGGGCAGCAGCTTGGCCAGCGTGGACTTGCCGGAGCCCGACGGCCCGACGAGCGCGGTGACGGTGCCGGGCTCCAGCGAGAGGCTCACCTCGCGCAGCACCGGCGTCGTGCCGTCGTAGGAGAACGACACGTCGCGGAAGTCGACCGCGTGGCCGACCGGGCGCACCGGGTTCTCGGGCTCGGGCAGTGGCGGCGTGCCGAGCAGCGCGGCCACCCGCCCCGCGGACTCGGCGGCGCTCCGCAGCCGCATCGAGCCCATGTCCAGGACCAGGAAGGG
This sequence comes from Nonomuraea sp. B1E8, assembly GCF_039871515.1. NCBI lineage: Bacteria > Bacillati > Actinomycetota > Actinomycetes > Streptosporangiales > Streptosporangiaceae > Nonomuraea > Nonomuraea sp. B1E8. Next base: position 134,565 of record NZ_JBDPLS010000012.1, read on the forward strand.
CGCCGTCAGCGCCACGCCGACCAGCACGAACGGCAGCACGTCGACCGGCTCGATCCAGCCGTTCGCGGCGAACAGCGCACCCCCGGCCGCGGACACCAGCAGCATGGCGGGCGGCGAGATGAACGCCATGGACAGGCCGCTGAGCCGGAGCATGGGGCGCACCCAGGCGCCGAAGAAGCCGGCGAAGTCGTCGGCCGCTTCGGCGAAGCGCCGGTAGGAACGCCGGGTCTGGCCGAACGTCTTGATCACGGCGATGCCCTGCACGAACTCGACCACGGCCGAGCTGATCCGGCTGTTCGCCTCGCTCCAGCGCCGCATCTGCTCGTCGTAGCCGCGCATCATGATCGCGAACGCGGCGGCGAACAGCGGCACCGGGATGAGGACGACGAGCGTGAGCCGCCAGTCGGCGTACAGCAGGTAGGCCAGCGCGGCCAGCGGGGTCACCACGGCTGCGAGCAGGTCGAGCGCCGCGTGCGCGACCAGGTGGTGCATCTCCCTGACGTCGTCCTGGAGCACCTTCTTGACGTGGCCGGAGTTGCGCTCGCCGAACCAGCCCAGCGGCACCCGCGACAGGTGCGCGGCCATCCGGCGACGCAGGTGGAGCTGCAGGTCGGCGTCCGCGAAGTGGGTGATCGCGCCGGCCACCCCGAAGGAGACGAACCTGACCAGCAGGCCCGCGACGGCGAGTGCGGCGATCGGCCAGACCCGGCCGGGGCCGCCGGCTCCCGGGCTGAGCAGCACGCGGGCCAGCTCCGCCACGCACACGAAGGGCACGAGCGCCGAGATCGCGTACACGACCTGGAACGCGGCGGCGGCGATGAGCCGTGGCCTGATGGGGGCGAGCAGCGCGATGAGCGCGGCGCGGCCGGGGGCGGGCGGGTGGTCGCCGTCCGGCGCCGGCGCCACGGGGACGGCCGCCTCGGCGGTGATGGTCATGGGATGGGCCTCCAGCGTTGTGCGGGGGTGCCCACTATTTTGTTACAAGGTGTCTTTAATAGGCAAGGGTCGCCTAAGAAACTTTCACGCGCACAGGGGTGTTGCAGGGGACCGTCGCTTCGTGATCATGTACTGACTGGGCGTGATTTATGGTGACTTGCCCCGTTCCATTTCCTGAAGTCACCGCGCGACGCCCACCCGCCCCTTTAGCTTGACGGTGATCTTCGGCACGAACCCATAGGAGGGTCATGTTCCCCCGGCACCGGCGGGTGAGATCCACGTTGATCGCCGTCGTCCTGTCACTCGGCATGACGGCCGCGGCAGCGCCCGCGTCCGCTCGCCCGTTACCAACGCGTACGTCGTCGACCGCGTTATCCGCGGAACGCGTCACCATCCCCGCCACGGCCGACGTGTTCGTCAGCCAGGCCGAGCCCACCAAGAGCTTCGGCACCGCCACGTGGATGTCCGTGTGCGGCACGACCTGCGGAGGCAAGACCTCCGCGCAGCGGCTCGCGCTCACCAGGTTCAAGGTCTCCGGCATTCCCGGTGACGCCACGAACGTCAAGGCCACCCTCGAGGTCACCTCAGCCAGAACGACCGGCACGAAGGTGTCCGCCCGCCCGGTCACCGGCGACTGGACGGAGACCGGCACCGTCTGGAAGGACCGGCCGGAGACCGGCGGCGTGATCGCCTCACACAGCGGCTTCACCGAGGGCAAGAAGGCCGAGCTGGACGTCTCGTCCGCCGTCACCGGCAACGGCACCTACTCCTTCGCCCTCACCGGGACCGACGAGACGACGACGGTCCTGTTCTCCTCGCGCGAGACAGGCGACCGCGGTCCCAAGCTGACCGTCACCTACACCACGGGAACGCCCGCGCCCTGCGCCGCGCTGCCCTTCGACAAACCCTCGGTCGCCGCGCTGCGCGCCTCCGCCAAGAAGGCGTTCGCGTTCTACTTCCCGCCCTTCCCCGTGTCCATCGACAACAAGGACCCCGCGAAGGACCAGTACGCCTCCTGGCTCGACCCGGACGGCTCCGGCGGCGCCTACAAGGACCGGGGCGGCTACCTCAGGGACCGCCCGGTGACCCGCGCCGTGCGGCCGGAGTCGCACTGGCGCCGGCTCGACTTCGAGATGGAGGTACGCCAGGCGATCGCACAGGGTCTCGACGGGTTCGTCTACGAGCACCACACCTCCAGCGACCAGCGCTGGAACCACCTGCCCGAGCTGCTGGACGCGGCCAGGAACGTCGACCCCGGCTTCAAGATCATGCTGAGCCCGGACTTCCCGACCGAGTCAGGCGCGTCCGTCTCGAAGGTGGTCTCCGACATCCTGCTGGTCAAGGGGCATCCGTCGCTCTTCACGCTGCCGGACGGCAGCGTGCTGCTCACGCCCTACCACGGCGACCGCCAGCCGCCTTCCTGGTGGCAGAAGGTGCGGGACGAGCTGGCCGCCGAGGGCATGAAGACGTCGCTGATGATGTCGTTCAACTACTGGAGCGGCAGCGGCAAGACCGAGTGGGACGACCACGTCCACGGCTACTCGTCCTGGGGAGCCAACCGGCCCGAGGTGACGGACGCGTTCCGTCGCGCCTCCGAGGCCACGCACGCGCGGGGCCTGACGTACATGGCCCCGATCGGGTTCGAGGACACCAGGGCCAAGGAACTGCACTACTGGGAGGCGCAGAACAGCAGCACCCTGCGCGGCTCGTGGAAGGCCGCGATCGACGGCAAGGCCGATTGGGTGCAGCTCGTCACCTGGAACGACTACGGCGAGACGCAGCAGGCGCCGTCCAAGGTGCGCGGCAAGGTGCTCGCCGACGTGAACACGTACTACACGACGTGGTTCAAGACGGGCAAGGCTCCTGAGATCGTCCGCGACGGCCTCTACTACTTCCACCGCAGCCACAAGGCGAACGCCCCCTACGACACGAGCAAGCAGACGGCCGGCAAGTTCACCATCCCGGCGGGTCCCGGGCCGGTCGATGACGTCGAGCTGCTGGCCTTCGTCAAGGAGCCGGGCACGCTGGTCATCAAGCAGGGCTCCGACGTGAAGACCAAGGAGGTCACCAGCGCGGGCGGGGTGTCGTTCAAGGCGCCGATGGTCCCGGGCACGACGCCGGTCTTCGAGCTCCGGCGCGACGGCGAGACCGTCCAGACCCTGACGAGCAAGACGCCGATCAGGACCAGCGTCACGTACCAGGACATGATCTACCACGCCGGCGGCGGCACCGGCTGCTCCGGCTAGCACGCACCGTAGTCCTGGCGCCGCGGGCCGCGCCAGGACTACGCCCCGCGGACCCGCCCGGCCAGGTCCACCACGGCGCCGATCAGCTCCTGGCCGGACAGCAGGGCCAGGTCGTTGTGGCCGGCTCCGGGCACCTCGACGGTCCTGACGTTTCCCGCCGCCGCATCGGCGACGGCCTTGCTCAGGCGGGGCGGCACGATCGTGTCGGCCGTGCCGTACACGACCACGACGGGCGCCCGCACGCCCGCGATGTGCTCCGCGACCGGGAAGCGGTCCCGCAGCAGCGCCCCGACCGGCAGGAACGGATAGGCCTCCTGGCCCGCCGCGGCCAGGTCGGTGAACGGCGAGCGCAGCACCAGCCCCGCGGGCGGGCGCTCGCGCGCCAGCCGGGTCACCACCCCCGCGCCCAGGCTCTCACCGAAGTAGACCACCGGCGCGTCGCCCAGGAAGGCCCGCGCGGCGAGCGCGTCGAGGCGCAGGCCCTCCTCCGTGGGCGTGCCGGGGTTGCCGCCGTAGCCGCGGTAGTCCATCAGCAGCACCGGCAGGCCGCGCGCCGCCAGCGCCCTGGCCAGCGGCGCCCGGTGCAGCCTGTTGCCCGCGTTGCCGCCGGCGACCAGCACGGTCACCTCGTGGTCGCCGGGCACGTACCAGGCTCCGAGCGTGAGCCCGTCGCCCGTCGTGAACGAGACGTCGCGCGCCCCGGGGATGACCTGGCCCGCGGGCGGCACCCGCGCGCCGTCCGGCAGGTAGATCAGCCGCCGCTGGAAGATCCAGAGCAGCCCGAGGAGCAGGACCAGCACCGCGACGATCACCAGAGCGGTGCGCGCCATCGTCGTCACCCTGCCCACGGTACGCACCCGGCGCCGGGTCAGGCGATCACGCACCGACCGCCCGCGCGGTGACGCCCTACAGCCAGCTGGCGCGGACGCTGGTCGCCGGTTCCGTGCCGGGTGGGGTGCCGAGCCGGCCGGCACGCACGTCGTCGAGCATCCGGCCGACCGTCTCCACGATCTCCGGCGCCCGCTCGCGCAGCCCGGCAACGTCCGCGGGGCTCGCCTCGTCCCGGTCGGCGCCGGCCCGGTCGAGGACGTCTTCGAGGTCGGCGAGGCGCTCGGCCAGCCACTTCAGCGGCTCGGCGGACAGGTGCCGGTCGAACACCCGCTCCCCGGGCTCCCACCCGCTGGTGCCGGGGTGGTGGTGGGTGCGGTCGAAGCTGCCGGGCGTGCCGTCGACCGACTCCAGCAGGTCGACCCGCCAGATCGGCCGGTCGATGGTGATGGGCCTGGCGGAGTAGATCGACCCCTGCAGCTCGCCTGATTCGAGCCTGCGCAGTTCCAGGCGCACGCCGCGCTCGGCTCCCTCCTGGCCTTTCATGGGGTTGGGGTCGACGAAGTAGATGTCGCTGACGGCCACGCCGATCCGATCGAAGCCGAAGAGGTAGAGCACGGGGAACCACTCCTCACGCCGGTGTCCTGAGGGCTCTCCGATCACCGTACCCGTCGTGCGCGGAGGTTAGCCGCCCTCGGGCTTCAGGTGCTCGTCGGCCCACTGGGAGATCTGGTGCAGCGCGGGCATCAGCGCCTTGCCGCACTCGGTCAGCTCGTAGGAGACCGTGACGGGCGGGCCCTCGTCGACGGTGCGCGCGACCAGGCCCTCCTTGGTCAGCTCGGACAGCCGGTCGGAGAGCACGGAGTCGCTGAGCCCGTCGATCGCCCGGGACAGCTCGCGGAACCCGGCGGGGCCGGCGCGCAGGCTCCCGAGCACGACGGCGCTCCAGCGTTTGCCCAGGATCGTGAACGCGCGGGTCAGCGCGGCGTCGCTCCGGACGCACTCGTGCGTGTCGTGCGTGGGTGCCGTCGCCATGCCTCCAAACTAGCGCATCGAATGGTGCTTTGATTTTCCTAGCAAGTATGAATACTGTAGCGACATCTCGATTCCTAGCAGAGGAGATGTCATGGTGGAGAGTGCCGTCACGCGCCCGAGCGTCGTGGTCCTCGGCGGTGGTTACGGCGGCCACAAGGTGGCCAAGCTGCTCGACGACGTGGCCGACGTGACCCTGGTCGACCCGTCGGAGTCGTTCGTGCACAACCTCGCGTCATGGCGGGCGCTGGTCGATCCGCAGTGGCTGGACCAGATCTTCCTGCCCTACAGCCGCCTGCTGGTCCACGGGCGCCACCTGCGTGATCGCGCCGTGGCGGCGGACGGCCGCCGCGTGACGCTCGCCTCGGGCCGCACCCTGGAGCCCGACTACCTCGTCCTCGCGACGGGCACGTCGTACCCGTTCCCCGCCAAGATGGACGAGCCCGGCACGGAGGCGGCCAAGGCCCGGGTGCGCGACGCGCACGAGGCCCTGCGGAGCGCGGAACGCGTGCTTCTGATCGGCGCGGGAGCCGCCGGCCTCGAACTCGCGGGGGAGATCAAGGCGTTCTTCCCCGGCAAGCACGTGACCCTCGCCGACGCGGCGCCCGACATCCTGCCGGGCCCGTTCGGCCAGGAGCTCCGCGACGAGCTGCGCAGGCAGCTGGACGCCCTCGGCGTCGAGCTGAAGCTCGGAAGCAGGTTGCGCGAGCTCCCGGACGTGGCCCCCGCCACCGCCGCGCCCGTCGCGATCGCCACGGAGGCGGGGGACAAGATGACCGCCGACATCTGGTTCCGCTGCTTCGGCGCGACGCCGCGCACGGACTACCTGCGCGGCTCACTCGCGCTCGCCCGTGACGGGCGGGGACAGGTGCGGGTGGACGAGCACCTGCGCGTCCAGGGCCACGACCGGGTCTTCGCGATCGGCGACATCTCCGACGCCGACCGCGACATGGCCGCGTTCGCCGGCGCCCAGGGCGAGCTCCTCGCGGCTAACCTCCGTACGCTGATCACCGGTGAGGGCGAGCGGGCCGCCTACGAGAAGCAGCCGAGCGTGATCCTCGTTCCGCTCGGGCCCGAGGGCGGCGCCGGGCAGCTGCCCGGGCAGGGCGGCATCGTCGGAGCCGAGACGGCCTCCGAGATCAAGGGGCGCACCATGCTCGTCGAGCGGGCCGCCGCACTGTTCGACGCCCGCTCCGCCTGACGGGCGGGGCTCGCCGACGCCCGCCCCGAGAGCCCGCTCCGCCCGGGGCCGCGCCTCCGCCCGGGGCCGCCCGCCCCGCGCGGCCGGCGTCATGGCTCGACGAGGCCGGCCCTGATGGCGTAGCGGGTCAGTTCGAGCCGGTCGCGCATGCCGAGCTTCTGCAGGATGTTCGCGCGGTGCCGGTCGACGGTCTTCACGCTGACGACCAGCGTCTCGGCGATGTCCTTCGCCGAGTTGCCCCTCAGTTCACGCCGGGGAGCGCGTCAATTCGCCTGAGCCCGCCCCCGAGGACGGGCCAGGGTGAAATCAGGGACGATCACTGATGGGCCGGGCAGGCGGGAAGGGGCATCGTGATCCCCATGAACCCTGCGAACCGCCTGGCCCAGGCGTCCTTCACCGCCGGGCCGGCCGCCCTGCTCGGCGGCTGGCTCCTCATGCGTCCCATCGACGGTGACCTCGTGCCAGGCCCCTGGTGGACGGCCGCCCACGCGGTCTGGCTGGGCGGCTTCGCGATGTTCGGCGTCATGGCGGCGGCGCTGCGCGGCGTGGCCGGGCCCGTGACGGGCGGGCGGCGCGCGGCGGTGGACGCGGCTGTGGCGGCGGCCCTGCTCGGCGTCGCCGCCAACGTCGTCCACCTGGCCATCGACCTGTACGCGGGCTTCACCGCCGTGGACGAAGCGGCCATGCGGGCGGTCTTCGAGCAGGTGAAGAGCTATCCCGGGGTCGAGGTGCTGGTCTACTCGGCGGGCGCGCAGCTGTTCTACGCCGCCCTCGTGGCGCTGGCCCTCATCCTGGCCGTGCTGCGCCGGGTCACCCCCGTGGGCGCGGGCGTCACCGTCGTCGGGGTGGCCGTGATGGCGATGGCGACGTTCCAGACGGGCCGCGACTCGGCGCTGGTGGCGGTGGGCATGGCGCTCATCTGGCTCGGCGTGCTGCTCCTCGGCCGCGGCCCTCATGAGCAGGGCCGCGCCCCGCTCATGAGGCCCGTCGCCTAGACGCGCCGGCCGTTGACCCACACGTTGCGCAGCACCAGGCCCGTCACGTCGGTCACCACGTCGTCCTCCGCCATCTCCTCGAACACGCTGTTCGTCACCCGCAAGCCCCTGATCGGGTTGCCCGGGTTGCCGATGAGGGCGAACGCCCTGGGCGCCCGCCCGGCCCGCAGCCGCCGGATGTCGATCCGGCCGACGTCGGGGAAGTAGGGGCCGGTGTGCTTGTTCTCGTAGTTGAGCGCCACCTCGATGACCGCGTCGGCCGCCTGCCCCACGGTGATGTCCTTGACGTAGACGTCCCTGACGTACCCGCCGCGCTCGGGGTTGGTCTTGATGCGCACCGCCCGCTCCAGGCGGGCGCTGCTCATCGTGCAGTTCCACGCGAACACCCAGCTCACCCCGCCGGTGGTCTCGCTGCCGATGGTCACTCCGCCGTTGCCGTCGCGCATCACGCACGAGTCCACGAGCACGTTCGTGGACGGCGCGTCCACCCGGCGGCCGTCGGCGTTCTTGCCCGCCTTGATCGCCACGCAGTCGTCGCCCGTGTTGAATTCGCACCGCTCGATGAGCACGTCCACGCAGGACTCGGGGTCGCAGCCGTCGTTGTTCGGGCCGTGCGGGCTGTCCACGGTGACGCCGCGGACGGTCACGTTCGTGCACAGGACCGGGTGGATGTTCCACATGGGGGAGTCCTTGACGGCGACGCCCTCGATGAGCACGTTGCGGCACTGGTAGAGCTGGATCAGGTTCGGCCGCAGGTGGTGGCCCTCCCCGAACATCCGCTCAGCGACCGGAACGCCCTCCTCGGCCATGCTCGCGAGCAGCTTCTTGTCCGGGCCCTCCGTGGGGGGCGGGTCGTTCGACCAGTCCCACCAGTGCTCGGCGTCGGCCTGGCCGTCGATGACGCCGTCGCCGGTGATCGCGACGTTGGTCCTGCCGTGGGCGTAGATGAACGGGGAGTAGTTCATCAGCTCGATGCCCTCGTACCGGGTGTGCACGACGGGCAGGTAGTCGGCGGGGTCGCGGCTGAACTTGATCGTCGCCCCCGCCTCCAGGTGCAGCTCGACGTCGTCGGCCAGGTGGATCGCGCCCGTCAGGTACGTGCCCCCCGGCACCAGCACACGCCCGCCGCCCGCCGCCGAGCAGGCCGCGATCGCGTCACGGAACGCCTGGGTGCACATGGTGTCCCCGTCACCGGCGGCGCCGTGGTCGGTGATCGGGAAGGTGCGGCCGGGGAAGCGCGGCGGCTTGATGCGCCGCCTGATCCGCGGCACCCGGCTCCACGCCGCGGCGGCGGGGTCGGTGCCGGTGGCCAGGGCGGCGTCCGCACGGCCCGCCACCCCGGCGGCCAGTACGCCGCCCACGGCGCCCGCCAGCAACCTTCTCCGTAACTGGTCCATCGAAGTCCTCCGTCTGCGCTAGGGGTTCTTCAGCCGCGGGCCATCGAGATGCCCCGCCTTTCCACTTGGGTGTGCTCGCCGACCTGGTACGGCTCGCAGCGCCGCGCCGCCGTGTAGAAGTGGTACGGCCGTCCGTCCCGCGAGACGACCGCGGGTTTGTGCGCGTACGTCTCGTCCACCGACCCGGGCGGGCCCACGTCGACGAGGATCTCGCCGCTCTTGTGCCAGGTGCGCAGGTCGCGGGAGACCGCGTAGCTCTCGCGGGCGTGCCCGTCGAAGGAGAGCCCGAAGTAGAACATCACCCACCAGTCGCCGTCGCGCAGCACGCACGGGTCGGAGGCGAACCGTTCGTCGAAGGCTCCCTCGCCGCCGTGCGGCACGACCGGCTCGGGACCGGGCCGCTCCCAGCGTTCGAGGTCGGGGGAGACGGCGTAGCCGATCTGCTCGCGCCAGCCGCCGTAGGTGCGGTTCTTGGCGTTGTAGAAGCAGTAGAAGAGGACGTCGTGGCGCAGCAGCCACGACTTGTACAGGCCGCCGCGCTCCCAGGCGCCGCCGTCCTGCGGGCGCAGCACCGCGCCGGTGTCCTTCCAGGTACGCAGGTCGTCGCTGGTCAGGAAGCCGATGACGCCGGCGCCCACCTCCATGCCGGCCTCCGGGTAGGCGTGGTAGGTGGCGAACGCCCGGCCGTCCAGCCAGGTCACCTGGCCGGCCGAGCCCAGCCGGTTGTCGCGCACGATCGACGTGAGCGCCGCGTTGTGACGCCGGTGGGGGTGCGCGGGGTCGCGCGGCAGGATCACCTCGCCGGGGCTCCACGACTCCAGGTCCGGTGAGCGGCTCAGCGCGGTCTGGTAGCCGGTCCCGTCGAAGCCGACGTACGTCATCAGGTATTCGCCGCCGTCGGAGCACACGAACGGGCAGTCCACGAAGAGGCTGTCGAAGCGGCCGGGCTCGCGCGACGGCTCGACCAGCAGCCGGCCGGCCTTGTACGGGGTCCTGACACGCGCCGGGTCGTACGCGTTCGCCGCCTCGTTCACCGCCTCGTTCACCGGCCCGCTCATCGGCCCGCTCATCGGCTCGCCCCGAACGTCCAGCGTCCGGCGGGCACCTCGTAGGCGCGGCCGCCGAGCGCGACCGCCCCGCCGGGGGCGGCGTGCCGGGGCAGGCCGAGGTCCGGCAGCCGCACCTCGGCCGACGAGCCGGGCGGGACCTCCACGTCGAGCGCGAACCCGCCGTCGCGCCGCTCCCACGACACCGCGACCCTCCCGTAGGGCGTCGCGGTGGCCGCCCGCACCGCCTTCAGGTCGCCGGGCGCGGCCGGCTCGATCAGCAGCCGGCGGAAGCCGTTCGAGCCGGGCGCCTGCCCGATGCCGCCGAGCCCCCGGTAGAACCAGGAGTCGATCGCGCCGAGCATGTAGTGGTTCTGCGACAGCCCGCGCGTCGGACCGTCCCACGCCTCGGTGAGCGCCGTGGCGCCGTGCCTGACCTGGTAGCCGTAGCTCGGGTTGCTCGTGGAGACGGCGAACTCCCACAGCGCGTCGTGCCGTCCCGCCCGGGACAACACCCGGAACAGCGCGGGCAGCACGACCTCGCCGACCGTGATGCCGCCAACGCGCACGGCCTCGCTCACCTGGTCGAGCAGCTGAGGGACGAGGTCGCCGGGCACGACGCCCATGTCGAGCGCCAGGACCTCCGACGCCTGGGTGGCCTTGCCGAACCCGCCGGAGAAGGCACGGGTGAACGCCGCCGCGATCCCCTCCGCCAGCGCGCCGTAACGCGCGGCGTCGTCGTCGCGGCCGAGCACGCCGGCGGCGCGCGCCATCGTGCGGGCGGCCTGCCAGTAGCCCCACGTCGACACCAGCGGCACCGGTGTGCCGGAGTCGGGGGCGAGCCAGTCGCCGAGCCCGTGGCCGAGGATGCCGTCCTCCGACCGCCCGGTGAGATAGTCCACGTAGCGGCGCATCGCGTCGTAGTGGCGCTCCATCGCCGACGTGTCGCCGTACCAGCGGTAGAGCTGCCACGGCACGCGCACCATCGCGCCGCCCCAGTTGGGGTCGTCCCTGAACGGGCCGTCGAACACGACGTACTCGGGCGCGATGTCCGGCACCAGCCCGTCGCCGGTCTGCGCCTCGGCCATCGTGACCAGCAGCTCGCGATAGTAGGCGGCCACGTCGTAGTTGTAGGCCACGACGTCGAAGAGCAGGTGGGTCTGCTCCAGCCAGCCCAGCTTCTCCCGGTGCGGGCAGTCGGTCAGGACGCTGTACATGTTGCCCCGCACCGCGCGGTCGATGATCCGGTGGATGTCGTTGACCAGCGGGTCGGACGTCTCGAACACCCCGGTGGGCGTGTTGTCCGCGCGCAGCACCAGCGCCGCCACCGCCTCGGCGCCGACATGCTCGGGCAGGCCCTGCACCTCGACGTAGCGGAAGCCGTCGTAGCGGAAGCTCGGGTGCCAGGTCTGCGGGCCGTCCTTGGTGACGTACGTGTTGAAGATCGGCGCGCCCGTCGTGGGCTTCGACTGGATCACGCGGCCGAAGTCGTCGAGCTGGTCGCCGGGCAGCAGGCGCAGGTAGCGCCCGGCCGGGAGGTCGAGCCGGAGCTCGGCCCAGCCGGCGACGACCGTGCCGACGTCGAACACCGCCGTGCCGTCCTTGGCGACCAGCTTCTCCACGGCGGGCAGCGTCTCCGTGACCCGGATGGGCGGGCAGGCCCGCGCGCGCAGCGAGACGCCCGGCTCGTCCGGCACCGTCACCGGCCGCCAGCCCGAGCGGTCGGCGCCCGGCGCGTCCCACCCGGCGACGGCCAGGCGGGCGTCGTGGTCCTCGCCGCCGAACCAGTGCGAGCGCGTCGTCGGGCCCTCGGTGGCCAGCCAGTCAGGCCCGGTGCCGAACGTGCGCGACGACCCGTCGGCGTAGGCCACCTCCAGCTGCGCGATCGCCTTCGGCGCGCCCTTGGAGCCGTAGAACTTCATGTAGCGGTCCTGGTGCGGGTACACGTGCGCGATGCCGGGGCCCAGCGCGATCCCGACCGCGTTCGCGCCCTCGCGCAGCAGCGCCGTCACGTCGTGCGTCGCATACGCCACCCGCCGGGTGAAGTCGGTGTACGCCGGCTCCAGCACGGCGTCCGTCACCGGCCGGCCGTTCACCGAGGCCACGTAGACGCCGAGCCCCGCGACGTGCAGCCGGGCCCGCGCGACCGGCCCCGCCACGGTGAACTCGCCGGCCAGCAGCGGCAGCGGGAGCCCCTCGCCGGCGCGCGGGTTGCCCGGGTCGTGCCAGCCGGGGTGGGTGATCCAGGAGGCCGTCCAGTCGTCCGCGTCGAGCAGCCCCGTCTCGAACCGCGCGCCGGGGCTCCACGCGGACCACGCGCCGCCGGCGTCGCGGACCCGCACCCGCCAGTGCACGACGGCCCGGCTCGGCGGCTCGGCGCCGCCGTACGTCACGCGCTGCGCGGCGGACTCGACCTCGCCGGTGTCCCACAGGTCGGCCGCTCCCTCCGCGGTGCCCGCCTGCACGTGGTAGCCGGTCTGCGCGAGGCCGCCGGTCAGCCGCCAGCTCAGCGGGGGCCGGGTGATCTCGATGCCAAGCGGGTCGGTCAGGTCGCACGTTCGCAGGTTGCTCACCAAGACAGGGGCTCCTCAGGTGACTTTGATCATGTACGCGGCCGTGGTGGGCGGCTCCGGCGGCAGGTCGGCGTAGAGAGCGTCGGGGGCCAGCCGCCAGCCGACGGGGCCGTGGCCGAGCAGCTCCACGGCGGCGGGGCGGCGCTCCAGCAGCCCCGCCGCCGTGCCCAGGCTGGTGATCCTGGCCGTGCGGTCGTCCGGCCAGGCGAGCAGGGTGGCGTACACGGCCTCGCCCTTGCGGGTGAAGCGGATGTCGCCCGGCCGGTACGCGCGCTCGGCCTCGTTGTAGCCCTCGTAGCCCTTGACCTCGCCCAGTCCCGTCGTGCCCTCGCTCGCGCGCAGCCAGGGCGTGGTGCCGTAGACGCCCTCGCCGCAGACCCGCAACCAGCCGCCCACCTCGGCCAGCAGCGCGCGGGCGCGGGCGTCGACGGTGCCGTCGGCGTGCTGGGGGATGTTCAGCAGCAGGCAGCCGTTCTTGCTGACCACGTCGATCAGCGTGTGGATGATCTGCTGCGGGGTCTTGCGCGGATGGAACATCGGGCCGTCGTCGGCGCAGTCGAACCACTCGCCGTCGCTGGTGTCGAACTGCCACGGGTGAGGCTGGGCCTCGTCGAGCTGGCGGCGCTCGCAGTCCATGACCACCGCGGTGCGGTCGGCGTCCGGCACGTCCTTGATCGTCACGATGCCGCCGGTCGGGCACGTGTTGTAGTAGCGGGCCAGCAGCTCCAGCCCGGCCGTGCTGACCGGCTCCGACTCCACCACGCTGCCCGCGTCGAACGGCAGCCGGCCGTCGTCGAGGTAGACCAGGTCGGGACGGTAGCGGTCGAGAGCCTCGCCGACCCGGGCGTAGAAGCGCTCGGCGACGTGCGCGGGCGGCCGGGCTCCCGGGTCGTGCCGCTGCGGGTAGAGGGTCGCGGGATCGAGGCCGTCCCACCAGGTGCCGGCGCCGTCGGCCCTGGTCAGCGCCCCGTCGTACGGCTCGCCCGTCTCGGGGTCGCGGCCGTGCGCCACGTCGAGCCAGCGCCACGTCCAGTTGTGGTGGAAGCTGAGGCCGAAGGGCAGCCCGGCGGCGCGGGCCGCCCGCTCCCACGCGCCGACGATGTCACGGCGGGGGCCGACGCGGGCGGCGGTCCAGTCGTGCTGCCGGGAGTCCCACAGGTCGAAGTTGTCGCAGTGGGTGGCCAGGGCGACGAAGTAGCGGGCGCCGCTGGAGACGTACAGGTCGATCAGCTCGTCCGGGTCGAAGCGCTCGGCGCGCCACCGGTGGAACAGCTCCTTGGCGCCGCCCGCACCGAAGTGGGCGCGGTGGTGGGCGTGCTGGCGCCCGGCGCGCTCGCGCTCCCACGGCTCCGACCAGGGTTGCATGCCGTAGAGGTGGCGGGCGTACCAGTCGCCGGAGCGGGCCACGGACTGCGGGCCCCAGTGCGACCAGATGCCGAACTTCGCCTCACCGAACCACGCGGGCACGCTGTGCCGGCGCAACGACTGCCAGTCCGGCCGGAAACCGCTCAAGTGATCACCCGTACGTCGAAGGGGGCCAGCCGGAGCGGGCCCCGGTCGAGGGGCCGCCGCCGCCCGGTGATCTCGACGGCCGGCCGGGTCACGGTCACCGCCTGCTCGCGGTCGGACCAGTTGTGCACGAACCAGAGGCGCTGCCCGCGCGCGTTGACCGCGGAGCGCACGGTGACCTGCGGCTGCGCGCCGGCGGAGACGAGGGCGGGGGCCGCCCCGGCGGTGACCCGCGCGGCGATGCGCTGGAACAGGGCCGCCGCCAGTTCCCTCCCGGGCAGGGTGCCGACATAGGTCACCGTGCCGCGCCCGGTGCGGTGCTCGGTGACGGCGGGCCAGCGGCCGAAGTGGTGGTGCTCGTAGCGGGCCAGCTCCTCGGCCCCCTCCAGCTCCAGCGCGTCCGCCCAATGGCGGGCCACCCCGTGCTCCCCGAGCCCGCGCACGGGGACGGGGCCGGGCAACGTCGAGTACTCCAGGTAGCGCACCCCGGCCAGCTCGCGCAGCGGCCCAGGCGCCACCTCCGCCCGCGCCCGCGCTTCCTCGTCCGCGTACCCGGTGCGGAAGGTCAGCACCAGGTGCCCGCCGTCGCGCACGTATGCGGTCAGCGCTTCCGCCGTCGCGGCGGACAGGCAGTAGAGGGCGGGCGCCACCACGACGGGGAAGCGCCGGGCCCCGAACTGCTCGGGCGTCACGAACCCCGCCTGCAGCCCCGCGTCGCTGGCCCCCTGGTAGAACGCCGCGACGATCCGCTCGTAGGAGTCGCGGTCGGGGTCGCGCCCGTCGAGCGTGAGCGGCGGCTGGAACGCCAGCGCCCACCTGCTGTCGTGGGAGCAGACGAATCCGGCGTCGGCGTCGGGGGTGAGCCCGGCGAGGTCGTCGCCCGCCCGGTCGAGCTCCGCGCCCAGCGCCGCGATCTCGTCGTAGACCCGGCCCGGCGTCATGGCGTGCCCGAGGATGCCGCCCCAGTACGTCTCGGCGCCGTCGTGCAGCGTGTTCCAGTGCCAGTACGAGATCATCTCCGCGCCGCGCGCGACCAGCGCCCAGGCCGCCTGGCGGAGCTGGCCGTCGTAGGGCGTGACGTTGAGCTGGGATCCGGCGATCGACGAGGCGTTCGTCTCGGTCACCCAGTAGCGGCGCTGCTTGGAGCCGTACATGCGGTCGGCCGCCTGGAACAGCGCGTCGGGCCCGGCGGCGAACCAGCCGATCTCGGCGGGCCGGTCCCCGGCGTCGCGGGTCAGCGCGTCCTGCGCCAGGTAGTAGGCGTTCCCGCTGGTGACGGTCAGGTGCTCGGACAGCCGTACGTCGTCCAGGGCCGGCCGCTGGTAGGCCAGGCACGTGGTGAGCGCGCGGTCGCCGGGCACCAGCTCCCGCACGAGATCGGCCTGCCAGGCGATGAACCGGGTGGTGAGCTCGGCCTGGAAGCGCCGCCACGCGAGGTCGTACGAAGGGGTGGTGTTGCCGTCGGGGCGCCAGAGCTCGGCCCAGTCGCCCAGGCGGTGCGACCAGTACGCCAGTCCCCATTCCTCGTTCAGCCGTCCGACGTCGCCGTACCGTTCGGCGAGCCAGGCCGTGAACCGCTCGAACACCGGCTCGTTGTGGATGAGGTGCAGCCCCGGCTCGTTGTCGAGCTGGATCCCGATCACGGCGGGGTGGCCGCCGTGCCGGCCGACGACGGCGCGGATGACGCGCTCGGCGTGGCGCAGGAAGGCCGGCGAGGTGAAGTCGACCTCCTGGCGCGCGCCCCACGGGATGCGGGCCCCGCCGGCGCGCACGACGGCCAGCTCGGGGTGCTTGCGCTGCAGCCAGGGCGGGATGGCGTACGTCGGGGTGCCCAGCAGCACGCCGATGCCGCGCTCGTGCGCCGCGTCCAGGACCGGCGTCAGCCAGTCGAGGTCGAACTCGCCGTCGCGGGGCTCCCAGGTGGACCAGACGGATTCGCCGACGCGGATGGTGTCGATCTTCGCCTGGGCCATCAGGTCCAGGTCGCGCTTGGGATCGGGGGCGCGGAGGTATTCGGGATAGTAGGCCGTGCCGAATCGGATGCCGGGGCTGCGGGTGGGGGGCGGTGGAGTCATGAGCTCCCCGAGGTCGTGACGGACCAATGGCGATGTTAAAACGATTTACCAGATGATATATTTATTCACACCCTCATGTCAATGCCCTTGGGGTGCTTCGTGGCTGTCCCGTTTCCTGTGCCCCGTCCCTGGGCGGCCGATCGCCGGAGGCGACAGAGGGATGGTGTCGGCGGAACACCGCGTATAGGCTTAAAACGTTTTGTCTCACGAGAGGGACGTTCGGATGGTCGACTTCCACGAGGACCCCGGGCCCGGTTCCGGGCGGCGGGCGGCGCGCGCGGACTTCGTCTCCGACGCGCCGCGCCTGTCGCTCAACGGCCTGTGGCGCTTCCGCCTCTCGGGCACCGCCGCCGGAACGGGGCCCGCGCTGCCCGACCCGGCGCTCGACGACGACGGCTGGGACACGATCAGGGTGCCGTCGCACTGGGTGCTGGAAGGGCACGACCGGCCCCTCTACACCAACACCGCCTACCCGTTCCCCATCGACCCGCCCCACCTGCCCGACGACAACCCGACCGGCGACTACCGGCTCCGCTTCGACCTGCCCCCGGACTGGCCCGGCGGCCGGACCGTGCTGCGCTTCCAGGGCGTCGACTCCTGCGGCACGGTGTGGCTCAACGGCGAACTGCTCGGGCACTCCAAAGGCAGCAGGCTGCCGTTCGAGTTCGACGTCACGGGGCTCGTGCGGGCCGGCGGCAACCTGCTCGCCGTACGCGTGCAGCGCTGGTCGTCCGGCAGCTACCTGGAGGACCAGGACATGTGGTGGCTGCCCGGCATCTTCCGCGACGTGGAGCTGCTGGCCAGACCCGAGGGAGGCATCGACGACCTCACCGTCCGGGCCTCCTACGACGCCGCCACCGGCTCCGGCGCGCTCCTGGTCACCGCCGACGCCCCGGGCCTCGTCGAGATCCCCGAACTCGGCATCGCCGCGCCCACGGGCGAGGAGGTGACGGTCGCGCACGTCGAGCCGTGGAGCGCCGAACACCCCCGCCTCTACCGCGGCACCCTCCGCGCCGCCGGCGAGACGATCGACCTGCCCGTCGGCTTCAGGACCGTCGAGATCGCCGGCGGCCGGCTGCTCGTCAACGGCAGGCCGGTCCTCTTCCGCGGCGTCAACCGGCACGAGCACGACCCCGTACGCGGCCGCTCGCTCGACCGCGCCACCATGATCCGCGACATCGAGCTGATGAAGCGGCACAACGTCAACGCCGTCCGCACCGCCCACTACCCCCCGCACCCCGAGTTCCTGCGGCTGTGCGACGAGTACGGCCTGTGGGTCGTCGACGAGTGCGACATCGAGACGCACGGCTTCATCTACTCCGGCTGGGAGGGCAACCCGCCCGCCGAGCCGATGTGGCGCGACGCCCTGCTCGACCGCGCCCGGCGGATGGTCGAGCGCGACAAGAACCATCCCAGCGTGGTCGTCTGGTCGCTCGGCAACGAGAGCGGGAGCGGGGAGGCGTTCGGCGACATCGAACGCTGGATCCGCGAGCGCGACCCGAGCAGGCCCCTGCACTACGAACGCGACCCGAGTTACCGCCACTCCGACTTCTACAGCCTGATGTACCCGTCGCTGGACGACCTGGAGCGCATCGGGCAGCGCAAGGAGGAGACGCCGGAGGGGGTCAGCGCGGAGTCGCCCGACGACGTGCGGCGGCGCGGGCTGCCGTTCCTGCTGTGCGAGTACGCCCACGCCATGGGCAACGGGCCCGGCTCGCTGGCGGACTACCAGGCGATCCTGGAGTCGTACGAGAGGTTCTGCGGCGCGTTCGTGTGGGAGTGGATCGACCACGGGCTGGCCGGGACCGACGAGCACGGCCGCCCCTTCCACCGGCACGGCGGCGACATCGACTACCAGCCGAACGGCGGCCGCTACTGCCTGGACGGGCTGCTGTTCCCCGACCGCACGCCCTCGCCGGGCCTGGCCGAGCTGGGCGCGGCCATCGCGCCCGTGGGGATCGCGGTGGAGACGGCCGCGGGCGAGGGGGCAGCGGGCGAGGTGGCCGTCACCAACAAGCACGACCTGATCGACCTCGACCACCTGTCGTTCCGCTGGTCCACGGAGGTGGACGGCGAACCACGGGACAGCGGGACGCTCTCCGTGCCGCACTGCCCGGCCCGCGAGACGGTGCGCGTACCGCTTCCCGCCGTGGAGGTGGCGGCGGAGGGCGAGACCTGGCTCACCGTCGAGGCGTCGCTGGCCGCCCCCGCCCGCTGGGCGCCCGCCGGCCACGTCGTCGCCTGGACCCAGGCCCGGCTCGGCACCGGCACCTGCCGCCGCCCGCACACCGCCCCGCCCGCGGGCGTTTCTCCCTCCGCGGCCGGGGTGGTGGCCCTGGGCGCGGCGGCGTTCGACGCCAGGACCGGGCGGCTGATCGGCCTGGGGGACGCCGCGCTCGACGGGCCGGTGCTGGAGGTGTGGCGGGCACCCACCGAGAACGACCGCGGCCAGGGCCCCAGGAACGCGCTCGCCGCCGACTGGGAGGCCGTCGGCCTCGACCGGTTCCTGCACCGCACCGCGAGCGTCGAACGCCCGGACGACCGCACGCTCGTGGTGCGCGGCCGCAGCGGCCCGGCCACCCGAACCCTGGGCTTCCGCACCACGTACACCTGGCGATGGCGGCGCGGCGCGCTCCACCTGACGATCGAGGCCGAACCCGTCGGCGACTGGCACGACACCGCCTACGGCCACCTCAACGTCACCCCGCCGCGCATGGGCGCCAAGTTCGCCCTCCCCGGCGGCTACACCGACGTCGCGTGGTTCGGCCGCGGCCCCGGCGAGTCGTACGCCGACAGCCTGGCCGCCGCCCGCGTCGGCCGCTTCGCCCGGCCGATCGACGACCTGCAGACCCCGTACGTCTTCCCGCAGGAGAACGGCAACCACGTCGGGACCCGCTGGCTGGAACTGTCGGGCGGCGGCCTGCCGGCGGTGCGTGTGGACGGCGAGCCGCACCTCGACTTCACCGCCCGCCGGTGGACCAGCGAGGCGCTGGCCGCGGCGCTCCACCCGCACGACCTGGCGGACTCCGGCCGGGTCTGGCTGAACCTGGACCACGGGCAGCAGGGCCTCGGCAGCGCCTCCTGCGGCCCGGCGCTGCCCGAGCGGTACCGGCTGCCGGTCCGCCGCCACACCTGGTCGATGACCCTGTCCTCCCCGGAGCCCCCGCGAAGGAGTTACCGATGACGTCGACGTTCGACTTCTGCCCGTGGCTGTACTGGGACCACGCCACCGACGAGGACCGCCGCGCCCAGGAGAGCCACCTGGCCGGGCTGCGCGCCAGGATCACCGTGGAGGCCGCGGAGAAGGTCTTCGTCTCGCCGCTGGCGGCCGTGCACGCCGACCGCCTGCGCATGGGCGACCACAGCTACATCGCCGCCCACGCCTACGTCACCGACACCCTCGTCATGGGAGCCGACTGCACGCTCAACCCGTACGCCGTGGCGCGGGGCCGCGTCGTGCTCGGCGACGCCGTACGCGTGGGCGCCCACACCTCCCTGCTCGGCTTCAACCACGGCGTCGAGCCCGACCGGCCGGTGTTCCGCCAGCCGATCAGCTCGAAGGGCATCACCATCGGCGACGACGTGTGGATCGGCTCCAACGTCGTCGTCCTCGACGGGGTCACCATCGGCGACCACGCCGTCGTCGGCGCGGGCGCGGTCGTCACCAAGGACGTGCCCGCCTGGGCCATGGTCGCCGGCAACCCGGCCCGCCCCATCCGCGACCGCCGCACGGGGTCACGGCCAGGGGACGACCTGGAAGGGCAGCTCGGCGCCTTCGCCGACCGGGCCAGGGACCAGGCCGAGGCGGTGCTGGCCCGCTGCTGGACGGGCGAGCGGTACGTCGACCGCCCGGGCGCCCCGCCCACCGTACGCGCCTGGTGCGACGCCGTGGAGATCGCCGACCTGCTCCTGGGCGGCCCGCCCCCGGTGCCGGCGCGCGAGGAGATCGTCGCCTTCCTGCGCGACCGCCAGGACCCCGCCACCGGCCTGGTCCCGGAGATCGGCGCCCCCGGCTCGCCGGAACGCGCGGGGGAGCCGGGCGGCGGCGGGCCGGAGCTGGAGGGTGTCACGGCGTACCACGTGCTCTGCGCCGGCTACGCGCTCGACCTGCTCGGCACCGGCTTCCGGCACCCCGTCCACGCCGTCCACGACCTCGCCGGCAAGGACCTGACCGCCGCGCTCGACGCCCTCGACTGGGACCGCGAGGCCTGGACGTCGGGCTCGGTGGTGGACGCCGTCGGCACCGGCCTCTACCGCAACCTCGCCGGCTTCGGCCTGCGCGGCGACCTCGAGACCCTGTACGGCTGGCTGCTCACCCGCTGCCGGCAGAGTCACGGCATGTGGGGCGAACCGGACTCCGACGCCGGCTGGTTGATGGTGGTCAACGGCTTCTACCGGCTCACGAGGGGGACGTACGCGCAGTTCGGATTGCCGCTGCCGTACCCGGAGCGGGCCGTCGACACCGTGCTCGCCCACGCCCGCGACCCCCGCTACTTCCACGGGGACACCGGCAACGCCTGCAACGTGCTCGACGTCATCCACCCGCTGTGGCTGGCGGGCAGGCAGACGGCGCACCGCCGCGAGGAGGGCGAGGCGTGGGCCCGGCGCCACCTGCGCCGCGCGCTGGGCGGCTGGCAGGACGGCGCGGGCCTCAGCTTCGCCCTCACCGGCGGCACCGGCGCGGCCCGCGTGCCCGGCCTGCAGGGCACGGAGATGTGGCTCGCCATCATCTGGCTGCTCGCCGACTACCTGGGCCTCTCCGGCGCCCTCGGCTACCGCCCCCGAGGCATCCACCGCCCCGAACCGGCGATCCACCTCCCGGCGCGCTGACACATCATGCCGGCGGCTCGTCCCCCGTCTCACTGCCGGTTCGGCAGCGTGGCGGTGGTCCTGGCAGGGGGAGCCAGCTGGTCGTGGGTGCGGACGGCGATCACGCACACGATGCTGATGACCGACGCGAGCCCTCCGTACACCGCGACGGGCAGCCACGAGTCCATCCCGTTGAACAGCGCGGTCGCGACGAAGGGCGCGATGCCGCCGCCGATGATGCCGGAGAACTGGAAGCTGAACGACGTGCCCGTGTAGCGCGTGGCCGGCGGGAACACCGACGAGATGAGCCCGGCGTACGGCGCCCAGATCGCCATTCCCGCGATGCTGAAACTGAGGACCATGGCCACCGAGGCCAGCACCGGGCTGCCGGTGTCCAGGAGCGGGAAGAAGAGGAACACGCTGATCAGGAGGCCGCCGAGGCCGTACAGCAACATCTTCTTGCTGCCCACCCGGTCGGCCATGGCCCCGAACACCGGCGTGGTGACGAGCGCCAGGCCCGCCGCCACCATCGTGGCGGTCAGGATGGCCCCGCTCGGCATGAGGTCCAGACTGGTGACGTACGTGATCGCGAAGACCGTGAAGATGTAGAAGCCGACGTCCACCCCGAGCCGGCAGCCGACGGACAGCACGAAGTTGCGCGGGTGGGTGCGCAGCACCGAGACCAGCGGCGCCTTCTCGGGCTCGGCGTTCTTCATGTTCTCCACGAACTCGGGGGTCTCGGTGATCCGCAGCCGCAGCCAGAGCCCCACGAGCAGGATCGACGCCCCGAGCAGGAAGGGCACCCGCCATCCCCACGCGAGGAACGCCTCCTCGTCGGCCAGGCTCGTCATCAGGGCGAACGAGCCGCCGGCGAGCAGGAGCCCCAGCGGGTCGCCGGCCTGCGGGATGCTGCCGAGAAAACCCTTGCGCCTGCCTCCCGGCAGTTGTTCGACGGCCAGCAGCACCGAGCCTCCCCACTCGCCGCCGAGCGCGAGCCCCTGGACGATCCGGCACACCGTCAGCAGGATGGGGGCCCAGACGCCGATCTGCGCATGGGTCGGCAGCAACCCGATCGCGCAGGTGGCCACCCCCATCATGACGATGGTGATCAGGAGCACGCCCCTGCGGCCGAAACGGTCGCCGTAGTGCCCGGCGATGACGGCGCCGACCGGCCGGGCGACGAAACCGGCCGCGAAGGCGGCGAAGGAGCTCAGCGCTCCCGCGACCGGCGAACTGTTGGGGAAGAACAGCTGCGGGAACACCAGAGCGGCGGCCTGACCGAAGATCATGTAGTCGTACCACTCGAGCGTGCTGCCGGCCAGGCTCGCGCCGAGCGCGCGGATCCTGAGTTTGTCCTGGGTCTGCCTCACGTCAGGTCCTCCAGTGCCTTGTCGAGTGCCGCGAGAGTGGGGGGTGGTGCCGGCGGATCCGGAAATCGTTCCGCGGTGGACGGGATGTCCTTCAGGCCCGTCGAGGTGCCCACCGCGACCACGGTCTGCCCGCGCAGCGCGCCTCCTCCGGCGAGCTCGCGCGCCGCCAGCAGCGGCACCACCCCTGTGGCTTCCAGGTACAGGCCCTCTGTGGCGGCGACCTGGTGCTGCATGGCCATGAGTGCGCGGTCGTCCCGCGTGACGACCGCCCGCCCGCCGCTGCGGCGCAGGGCGTCCAGCCCCTGGTAGGTGCCCACCGGGGTGGCGATCGAGAACGCCTTGGTGTCCGTGGCGGGAACGGGGCCCGCGAGGTCGCCGCCTGCCGCGAGCGCCTGGCTGTAGGGGCCGAACACCTCGCCGGCCACGAGCCTGGGCACGCGTTCGGCCAGGCCGAGGGCGAGCAGGTCGGCGAAACCCCGGTGGATGCCGGCCAGGCCGTCGGCGTAGGAGGCCGGGACGATGACGACGTCGGGCACCTCCCCGAGATCGCGCAGGATCTCGAAGGCGATCAGCTTGTATCCGTCCACGCCGAAGGGATTGGACCCCAGAGGCGGGTCGGTGAAGTTGGACATCGGCACCCAGCCGTGCGTGCGAACGGCCTGCGCCATCACCGCCCAGCGGTCGGGTCCGTGCTCGTAGGCGACGACGGCGGCGCCGTACGCCTGCATCATGGTGCGCATCGTCAGAGGGGCGGAGCGCATCATGAGCACCACGCATCTCAGGCCCGCAGCGGCGGCGTAGGCGGCCACGGCGGCCCCGTGGTTGCCCGAGGTGGACACGATCACGGTGTCGGCGCCGGAGGCGGCCGCCTTGCTCACCGCGACGCAGGCCAGCCGGTCCTTCCACGACCACGTGGGGTTGCGGGACTCGTCCTTGAGGAGCAGCCTGCCGATCCCCAGCTCGCGCCCCAGTCTGCGCAGCGGCAGGAGGGGCGTGCCGCCCTCGCCGAGCGACAGCAGCGGCTGGTCGGCCGTGAGCGGCAGCGCGTCCCGCCACTGCCAGGGCGCGTCGTCGCGGGCGACGGCGTAGCCGGGACGCAACGCGACCGGCACGCCCTGGTCCGCGCAGCCGGGACAGCCGCCGAAGGCGAGGGCTTCCCGATAGCGGGCGGCGCAGCGCGGGCACACCAGCTCGCCGGCGTAGGCGATGCTCATGGGATCACCCGCAGGCCGCGATCCATCGTCGTGAAGAGCTCGAACCCGTGCTCGGTGACCACACCGGTGTCCTCGACCATCATCCCGCCCCACCCGAGCTCGTAGTACGGCGTCTCCAGGCAGAACACCATGCCGGGCCGCAGCACGGTCTCGATCCCCGATGCGATCAGCGGGGTCTCGTAGACCGACAGCCCGATCGCGTGGCCCGCGTGCTGGCGCCGGTAGGGGAGCGGCCCGCCGTTCGCCTCGACGCCGCGCACCGCCGCCGCGAACACGTCGCCGGCGCGGGCGCCCGGTGTGGCCGTGGCGAACTCCGCGTCCTGGCCCGTCGCCAGCGCGTCGTAGAAGCGCTGCTGGCGGCCGGTCGGCTCACCGACCACCGCCGTACGGGCGACGTCCGACCAGTAGCCCTGGTACGTGCAACCCACGTCGAAGCGCACCAGGTCGCCCGGCCGGCAGGCACGGTCGGTGGGAAAGGCGTCGGACAGCGCCGACCGCTCTCCCGACGTCACGACGACGAACCTCGGCTCGCCCCCTCCCGCCACCATGGCCCCTGCCACCGCGGCGGCGAGCTCGCGCTCGGTCACGCCCGCGGCCGCCTGGCCGAGCGCGGCCTCGATCCCCTGCTCGGCGAGGCGCGCGGCGGTCCGCAGCAGCTCCTGCTCACCGGGCAGCTTGACGGAGCGCACCGCCGCGATCCACCCGTCCGCGCCGCTCGCGTCCGCGAGCGCGGCGGGCCGGCCGGTCCTGGCGAACCCGGCCCACTCCGCGGCCGGGCGCGAGCGCCCCGGGGCGGCGAGCACCGCTTCCAGCGCGGAGGAGAGGTCGGGGTGGTCGCCGCTGGTGGCCGAGCCGTCGGCGTGCGTGAAGTAGAACTCCCCGAAGGTGACGAGCTCGTCGGCCTCCCGCCCGCCCTCCTCGGCCGCGGCGGCCTCTCCGGCCGGCACGATCAGCACCGTACGCGAGGGGGTGACCACCGCCGCGATCTGGGCGCCCCGGCTGAGGGACGCGGTGAGGCTGCGATGACCGGTGGCGTAGTGCACCGATTCCGGCGTGCTCAGTACCACGCATTCCAGGCGGGCGGCGGCGAGTTCGGCGCGCAGTCTCTCCCCGCGCCGGGCGGCCGGCCCGGCGTCCGCCGGTTGGCCGGTTCCCACAGACACCAGACGACTCCTTCTCGTGGGGTTCAGTGTCTTACACAGGATTCTCCGCGGCCCCATGGAGTCATATGGGCAAAAGACCAGGTCACGCTAGGCTGCCTTTGTGTCAACAGCACAAATCCGGCGCCTCCTCGCCGAATCCGCCGAGGACATCAACAACGAGGTGCTGCAGAGCGTCTGGGGCATCCCCGGGTACGACATCGCCCACATGTCGAGGGACGACCTCGCCGGGCGCATCCCCATCTCCATCCACGCGCTGCTGGCCTCCCTGGAGAACGGGGCCAGGCTCACCGAGACGGCGCGGCGGTCGGCCAAGGAGATCGGCACCAGCCGCGCGCTGTCAGGGGTGCCGCTCGAAGCCATGCTCCAGTCCTGGAACACCTCGGAGCGGGTCTGCGTGCAGCACGTGCTCCGGCACGCCGACGCGTTCCCGGGCTCCGAGATCCGGCAGGTCATCACCCAGCTCAACGTGATCTTCGGCGAGGTGGCCCGGCTGTCGGCCGCCGAGTACCGGCGCACCCAGAGCGAGGTCACCGCCTACTACGACAGGCTGAGCACCGACCTGGTCGCCCGCCTGGTCGGCGAGCAGCAGACGACACCGGACGAGATCCGCCAGCAGGCGCACGCCGTCGGCAGCGACCCCGCCCAGCCCCACGCCGCGATCGTCGTCGTGGTCGCCGCCGCGGAGGCCGGCCCCAGCCTGCGCATCGAGCGGCACCTGCTCGCGCTCCTGGCCGGCCACACGACGGGGCGCATCCTTCTCGGCCGCCTCGACCAGCATCTCGTCCTGCTGTGCCCGATGCCGGACGAGGGTGACGACCTGCTGGACCGGCTGCTCAGACGTGCCGCCGCCGACCCGCACAAGCCCGGTTCCTTCCTGCTCGCCACCAGCCGCGACAGCGCCCCTCTCGACGACATCACGGACGTGTGCGCGAAGGCCAGGGAAGCGGCGCAGATCGGCTCCCGCCGCGGCTGGACCGATCGCGTCGTCACGTTCGAGGACGTCTGCCTCGACGTCATGCTCGCCCGCAACCCGGACGCGACCGCCGTACTCGCGGCGACGCTCGATCCCCTGCTCGGACGTCCCGAGCTTCTCACCACCCTGCGCGAATACCTTCGTCACGGAATGTCGGCCCGTGCCACCGCCCGCGCCCTCTACGTCCACCCGAACACCGTCCCCTACCGGCTGCGCACCATCGAGCAGCTGCTCGGCCGCAGCCTCTCCGACGTCACCGGCCTCACCGACCTCCTCATCGCCCTGCACCACCTCGACACGGAATCCGCACCCGCGCATGCCGGCCCCTGCTGAGGCCCCGCGAACCACGGCGCGCTCCCACCGAAGGGGGAGACCTGCCCCCGGAATTCACCCTCACAGGGGAGGACGCGGCGTGCGGGACGCATGTCGACTGGTCACATGGGTTCCCCCGTGTTTTCTCCTGATCGTGCCGCGGCTCCCGTGCGACCTGGCACTCGTATCGTCGTGACCGGCCTGCTGGTGGCCTTGTGCTGCGCCGGATTCGCCGTCGTCAACGTCATCTTCGAGCTGACCGGTCGTTTCGACGGCGGCCCCTACGCCGCGTACGCATCAGGCCTTCTCGTGATGAACTGGCTCGTCGTCGTCCTGAAGCTGGTGGGCGCGGGCGCGGCGCTGTCGTCGATCGCCAACCGTCCCACGGTGCTTCCCCCGGCGGTTCTCGGCGTGGTGTTGTGGAGCGCGTTCGCCCTGCTGTCCATCTACGCTCTCGGCGCGATCGGTCAGGCGTTCGGCATGGCGCTGGGCCTGATGGGCTCGGCCGATCAGATCACCCTGGCCGGAGTCGGTTACGTGCTGTTCTTCACGCTGATGGCGATCGGATTCGGCGCCCTGGCGATCTCCTACTCGCGGCGCCTGCAGCTCCGCAAGGGCGTCATCGCCCTCGGCGTCCTGGGCGGGCCCGTCGCGCTGGGGCTGATCCTGCTGGCCATGCCGATGCTCCTGACCGCCCTCGGCGTCATGCCCGCCGCCTGATGGGAGCCCCGTTTCCGGGCAGCTTCCTGATCACCAGCGGTCGAGCGAGCCGAGCAGCATCCCGCCGGCGATCCCGGTGAAGAAGAGGGCCAACACGACCTGGACGACGAGATCAGCTCCGGTGGGCAGGCCGTAGGCCAAGGCATCCGTCGCCATGTCCACCGGTAGGAGACCCATGAACATCCAGGCGAAGGTCCGGAAGGCGAGCATGAAGAACCCGTCCCACCAGCCGAACAGCGCTCCCCACAGCAGGACTCCGAGGCCGAAGAAGGCCAGGTACAGCCAGCCGCCCAGCATTGTGCCGGACTTCGGCAGGAACCACTGCGCGCCGCCCATCACCTCCACGCCGACGACCTCCCCGCGCCAGAGCCGCAGTGTGGCCGGTTGTCCCTGCTTGGCCTTGGAGTAGAAGCTGCGGGACACCTCGCGGGCTTTCCGGGAACCGTCGGCCCGCTGCCAGGTCACCTCGTAGTGGGTGGTCGTGGACGTGGTCGTATACGTGTGACCGTTGGCGTCGGTGTGCGTCGTCGTCGTGGTGGTGGTGTAGGTGCGCCGGCCGGCAATGGAGCCCGGCTCGTTACCGAAACAGTCGCCGACGCCCCGCTCGCACGTCACGACCTCGCGGAACTCCCGGGTCTGCCGATACGGGCCGGCAGCGCCGACGAGCGCCGTCACGAGCACGCCCAGACCGAAGGCGACCACGATCCACCGCCCGGCTGAGCGCCGGGACAACGATATGCGGCGGGGCCATCGACGGAGCGTCATACTCCATCCCTATATTGATCACCTCTGCATGGTCGAGGCGTTTTTCGAGCGCTTTGACCGGCGGCTGCAGGTCAGGCCCCGCGGCGGCAGCTCGCCCTGCCGAGTGTGATGTCAAGTGAGCACCAAGCGAACTGGAGTAAGCAAAGCGTCAGTCCCTTTGCCCGTGACGGGTTGCTGTGCTTAACTGTGGGCAGAAATCTTCTACAGGTGCCTAGGGGCTTGGCCCCGAACACCACATCCTAAGGCCGTCCCCATGGGGCGGCCTTAGCGCTATGGTGCCCCCATGCAGATCTGCTACCTTGACGAAGCGGGCGGCTGCGAGGCACCTGATAGAAACGGCTCAGCAACACCCGTCATGGTGATCTCCGGGCTCGTTGTGGATGCCGCCTCGATCCCAGCTCTCACGCGAGACTTCCTTGCGCTGAAACGGCTGCACTTCCCAGGTCGCTTCGCTGCTGGGCGTGCCCTGGACCACATCTTGATAGAGGTCAAGGGCAGCGAGATCCTGCAGATGACGAGAGCGCAGTCGCGTAATAAACGCCGCCAAGCTCATCGCTTCCGTTCGGAACTCTTGGACCTAGTCGAAGCACACAGATGCCGCCTCATAGGGAGAATCTGGATCAAAGAGCCAGGAAAGGCCCTGAGGCCAGAAGGGAGCTACTGCTACGCCGTCCAAGACATAAGCACGCACTTCGCCCAATTCCTGGCGGCGCAGAACAGTGTTGGCATCGTCATCGCGGATGGACGGAATCACCACACCAATCGCAATGTGGCTCATTCAATCTTCACGCAGAAGTGGCGCACTGGCGGCGATCCCTATCCCGCCCTTCGTGATGTACCTCTCTTCGCTGCCAGCGACAACCATGCTGGGCTGCAGATCGCCGACCTGATCGCATCCACGCTGATATTCCCCATGGCGGCCTCGGCCTACTGTCCGCGGCAGCCCGCGAACCCACACTCCTCAGGCCTCTACAACGACGTACGAAACCACTTCGGAGGCAGGCTTCAGAACCTCCAATACAGGTACAAGAACGAGGTCGGACGCTGGCGAGGAGGTTTAGTGGTCAGCGATCCGATCGGGCGTCGTCCGGGATCGCTGCTGTTCAGGCCGCAGGAGGTGGCCACGAGCACGCAGGCTCAACCGCCTGCGGTCGCCGGACAGGCGCTGACGAGCTCGGCACATCAGCCTTGATCCGATAACGCCGCACCTGCCCCACGTCGGTATCGCGGCCGCCTTCGAAAGCTTGGCCCTGGTCACCCCGAACAAGCAGGATGGCGGCCGTCGCCATGTCGAGAGTGAGCGTCCAGCGGACTACGGCCGTCCAGGCCGATCAGCAGGACGTGCCGTGGACTCTTTTCAGCGGCGCCTCAGCCGCGGCGGCCATCGCCCGGTGGCCGGCCGCGCTCGGGTGGAGATGGTCGCCGCAGTCGTGGCAGGGGAGCAGGCGGGCAGGGTCGGCGGGGTCTCGGAGGGCGGTGTCGAAGTCGGCCACGCCGTCGAACGCGCCCCCGTGCCGGACGTACGCGTTGACCTGCTGCCGGGCCCGTTCCCCCTGCTCGGTGTGGTATTCCGCGCCCGCGTACGGCGTGAGCGTGCCGCCGATCACGCGGACCCCGGCGGCGCGGGCTGTCGCGGCGATGCGGGCGTACGCGGCGATGAGGTCGTCCGCCCGCGCGCCCGCCCCGAGGTCGTTGAGCCCGGCGAGCAGGATCACGGCGGCGATGCCGGGTTTGGTCAGGACCTCGGCGGTCAGGCGGGCCTCGGCGGGACGTCCGGTGCCCGCCGCCAGCACGCGCCCGCCGGAGACGCCCTCGTTGACCACGGCCAGCGCGGGAGACCCTGGTACAGCCAGGTCGGCGAGGAGGTCCACCCAGCCGTGGCCGGTCTCGGAGCCGACACCGGTGGCGATCGAGTCTCCCAGCACCGCCACGGTCGACACGGGGGTGGGCGCGGTGACCGTCAGCGCGTCCAGCCAGTGCCAGACCGCCACCTCCTCGGTGAACGCCCCCAAGCCCTCGTCGGCGGCGTGATCACCGGGGACCGACCGGTAAGCGGGGGCGGTGGCGGGTTCCCGCTCGGCGCACGGTGATTGGTGCGCGCACGTGGTGGCGGGTTTCAGCGCACCGCCCGTCAGCCGCTCCAGAGCGAAGCCGGGCGGCGGGTACGCGGGGGCGGTGGCGCGGTTGCGGCCCGTCAGGGTGCCCGCCTCGCCGCGTACATGGAGGCTGATGGCGAGGCGCCGACGGGCGCGCACCCGTACGGGGAGCGGGTCGCTGAGGGCCGTCGCGCCCGGCGCCACCGTCGCCTCGGGGCTCCCGCCGAACGTCAGCATCCGGTTCGACCCCGGCTCCAGCGCCGCCCCGGCCAGCGGGACGCCCACGTGGACGTGCCCGAACGTCACGGGCCGGTCCCCGAAGGCGTTGGTCAGCCGGACGCGCAGGCCGCTCCCGCCCACGGTGGTCCGCACGATGTTGCGCACGGTCAGGTCACGCAGGCCGCCGCCGAGGCGTTCCGCGGCGGCGGCCCACGTGGTCACCGGCCGGTACGTCACCGTCCCCACGACGCGGTGAACGTGTACCGGCCGGAGCCGACCCGGCACACCGAAGCGGCCCCGGTCGACTCGATCACGTCGATCCCCGCGGTGGCAAGCGGCGTGCCGGACTCGCGGACCGACGACGGGTCCGTGGTGGGCACGTGGACGGTGGCGAGCGCGCCCGGCGGGACGCGCACCTCCAGCGTCAGCTCGCCGCCGGAGATCTCCCACCGGCTGCTCAGGCGCCCCAGCGGCGTGTCGTACGCCGCGGCCGCCCACCGCAGCCGGCCCCCGGGCAGCGGCCGGATGAGCGGCCGCCGGTATCCCACCGAGTCCTCCTCCTGCCCGATCCCCGCCACCCCGCTGTACAGCCACTCGCCCACCGAGCCGAGCGCGTAGTGGTTGAAGGAGTTCATGGCGACGGGCCCGAAGCCGTTCTCCTCCGTCCAGCCGTCCCACCGCTCCCAGATCGTGGTGGCCCCGCGCTTGATGGAGTAGCCCCAGGACGGGTAGCGGTCGTCGTGCAGCAGGTCGTAGGCGAGGTCGTGGTGCCCGTACGCGGACAGGACGGGCCCCAGCAGCCCCACGCCGGCGAACCCGGTGGTCAGCCGCCGCCCCCGCCGCTCCAGGTCGGCCACCAGGTGCCCCACGGCCGCGGGAACCAGGTCGTCGGGGACGAGCCCGTGCGCGAGCGCCAGCAGGTATCCCGTCTGCGTGTCGCCCGAGACCCGCCCGTCGGCGGAGACGAACTCGCCTGCGAACGCCTCCCCGATCCGCGCCCGCAGCCCCGCGTACCGTTCGGCGACGTCCGCGTGACCCAGCACGGAGGCGGCCCGGGCGGTGAGGCCGGCGCTCAGCGCGAAGTACGCGGTGGCCATCACGTCGCGGGAGGTCCGCACGCCCGCCTGCAGCCAGTCGCCGTAGTGGCTGCCCACCCGGTTGCGCCAGATCAGGTCGGGGTTGTGGCGTTCGACGTGGTCGACCCACCGGCGCATGCTGGGCAGGCTGTCGCGCAGGATCCGCTCGTCGCCGTAGACGCGGTAGAGGTGCCACGGCACGACGGTGGCGGCGTCGCCCCAGCCGGGGGCGCCGTGCCGCTCCGTCATCACGTGCGGCACCACGTCGGGCACCGCGCCCTCGGCGGTCTGCGCGCAGCGCAGGTCGGCCAGCCAGCCGGTGAAGAACGCGGCCACGTCGGCGTTGTAGCAGGCGGTGGGCAGGAACACCTGCGCGTCGGCGGTCCAGCCGAGCCGCTCGTCCCGCTGCGGGCAGTCGGTCGGCACGGACACGAAGTTGCCCCGCTGGCTCCACCGGATGTTGCTCGTCAGCCGCCGCGCCATGTCGTCGGAGCAGGAGAACTCGCCGGCGACCGGCGTGTCCGAGTGCATGGCCCGGCCGACCAGGTCGACGTCGGCGTGCCCGGTGACCTCCACGTAGCGGAAGCCGTGGACGGTGAAGCGCGGCTCGAACGTCTCCTCGGGCCGCCCCGCGGCCACGTAGTGGTCGGTCGCCTCGGCCGAGCGCAGGTTGGCGGTGTAGAGGCCGCCGCCGTCGTCGAGCGTCTCGCCGTGGCGCAGCGTGACGCGGGTGCCGGCCGGGGCGCCGCGCAGTGTCAGCCGCACCCGGCCGGCGATGTTCTGCCCCAGGTCGACGATGGTACGGCCGTCGCCGTTCCGCCGGGTCTCGACGGGCACGAGGTCCTCGGTGACGCGCACGGGCTCGGCCGCGGCGGGCACGAGGACGTCGTGGCGGGTGTCGACGACGCGGGCGGGGGCCCACGACGAGTCGTCGAAGCCGGGCAGGTCCCAGCCGGGCTGCTCCAGGCGGGCGTCGTACCACTCGCCCATCAGCAGGTCGGCGTAGCGCAGCGGCCCGGTGCTCTCCCGCCAGCTCCCGTCGGTGCCGACGACCGTGCGCGAGCCGTCGGCGTGGTCGGCCACGAGCTGGACGAGCAGCTCGGGACGTCTGCCGTAGCGCTGGGCCTGCTGCCGGCCGTCCCAGCCGAGGCTGCCCGACCACCAGCCGTCCGCGAGCACCGCCCCCACGCAGGCGGGCCCGTCGCCGATCAGGCCGGTGACGTCGTACACCTGGTACGGGACGCGGTAGCGGTAGTCGGTCCAGCCGGGGGTCAGCTCGCCGTCGCCCACGCGGTGGCCGTTGACGCGCAGCTCGTACAGGCCGCGGGCGGTGCACGCGACGCGTACGGCGGTCACCGGCGACAGGTCGACGACGCGCCGGAAGTAGCGGGGCGCGGGCAGCGACCCGGTGCGTACGCTGCGGGGCTCGCGGTCGTCGGCGGGCGGTTCGAACGGGGGCAGGGTCTCCGGGTCGTGGCCGATCCAGGCGGCCGCCCACTCGTCCGGGTGCAGCACGCCGGTGCCGAACCACGACTCGGCCGCCGCCGTCTCACCATCCGCGGAGCGGACCTGGACCTGCCAGGTGTAACGGGCGAACGACGTCAGTGGTGCGCCTCCGTAGCAGGTGCTGGTGTCCTCGCCGTCGATCCAGCCGCTGTCCCAGGCCGGAGCGCCGTCGGCGCGGACCGTGATCCGGTACGCGGCCTGCGCGTCGCCGCGCCGGTCGGAGGCCAGCCGCCAGCTCAGCCTGGGCGCGCGGATGGCGATGCCCTGCGGGGTGGCGAGGTGCTCGCAGCGCAGGTCGTACGGGTGCAGCGCGCCCCCGGCGGGAGCGGGGGGAAGGGACCATCCGCTCATGGCGCTCACCAGGCCCATTCCGTGGCCGGCCGGGCCAGCGTGTAGTCGCGCCGTGGCGCGGTGGGGTGGATCTTGCGCCCGCTGTACATCGGCCGGGCGGTGCCCTCGGGGCTGATGCCGATCACGTCGTCGCCGCGCCAGCGCACCTGGAACTCCCGGCCGGAGGCGACCTCCGTGCTCGTCGACTCGGGCACGGGGAACGTGACGGTGATCCGCTCGCCCCGCCTGGGCGCGCGGACGGACAGGTAGCCGTCGGGCGCCCACGCCCCCGTCTCCGTGCCGCCGAACCCGTCGCCGTCGCGGGTCACGCGCACCTTGGCGTACCCGGCCCATTCGGGCACCCGCATCCGCAGCTCGCGCAGGTCCTGGTGCACGTCGAGGTCGACGCGGCCCTCGTGGGGGAGGTGGCTGAGCACGGTGACCCGCTCGGTGGCCCGGGTGAGCAGCAGGTTGACCCGCACGTCACGGTCGTCGCCGGTGACGATGGAGTTCCACCCCCAGAACAGCCCGCGCAGGCCGGAGCCGACGCAGCACGCCTGCACGTCGGCGGTGTGCCCGCGGCCCAGCTCGATGTCGCAGACGTAGTCGTTGGGCGCGCCGTACCCGGCGAAGGCGCCGCGCACCCGCTCGCCCACCCGCACGTGCGTCACCCAGCCGGGCTCGTCGCCCGAGGTGTCGGGGGCCGACTCGACCCAGCTCAGGTCGAGCAGCTGGGACTCGACGAGGTGGTTGCGCAGGAACCGCTCCACCACGCCCCAGTAGGCGGTGTGCCCGGACCGGGCGAGCGTGACGCCGGTGCCGATCAGGTCGACCAGGGAGCAGCTCTCGTGCTCGTAGCGCTGGCCTTCGAGGTCGCCGGGCGTCCAGCCGAACCGGGTGGCCTGGGTGAGCGCCCAGTCGTAGGAGCGGCGTACGAACGCGGTCAGCTCGTGGTCGCCGGTGTGGCGGGCGTAGCGGGCCAGCCCTTCGAGGGTGCCGAGGCGGGTGTGGAAGTGGCCGCTGCGGTAGGCGCGGGCGGCGTTGAAGCTGCCGTCCTCGTGGTAGACGCCGCTCTTGTGCACGATCAGCCGGGCGAACCAGCCGCACAACTCCAGCGCGTCCTCGTTGCCGGTCGCCTGGTGGTAGCGGAGCAGCGGCATGATCAGCCGGCCGCTGAACGACGCCGGGTCGGGGGCCAGGTGCAGCGCGATGGCGTTCGGGGACGGCCAGCCGTCGGGGGTGTACTCGGAGGCGGGGTAGAACCAGACGTCCCGCTCCTTGATCGCGATCCGTTTGAGCGCGGCCACGTGCCGGTCGGCCAGTTCCTTGGCCCTGGGGTCGCCGTCGGAGACGTACCACGTGGTGAGTGACAGGAGGACGGCCCGCTGGTCGATGAGGTTGGCGTTCGGGGCCCAGCCCGCGTCGGGGCGGGCCCGCCGGTAGCTCAGCCCGTCGGGGCCGAAGAAGCTCGTCAGCCGCCGCCTGAAGCCGTCCTCGACCTCCCGCCAGGTGTCCTTGCCCGTCATGTGCCTGGCGAGCAGGCACGCGTCGAGCAGCCGGCCGTGGCTGGAGCCGTAGTCCCAGTCGCCGTGCCGCAGTGCCGCGGGCCGGGCGAGCAGGTCGGCGCTGAAGTACGGAATGCCGTCCATGCCCGTGTCCGGGTCCGTGTCGGGCAGTCCGGCCACCGCGTTCATCGCCAGCTCGGCCCGCTCTTCGAGCAGCACGGTGTCGGGGATCTCTGACATGGCCATCCCTTCGTCGCACATAAATATTCAAGTGTGCATATATGTCACATTCAGCCTGCTTCGCCGGTTGACTCGCGTCAAGGTGTGCATAAATATTCGTCTCTTGTTGGATATGTAGCGCTGAGGGAGGATGGTGGCATGAACGTTGATCCGGTGGTGCGGCCAGGTGCTGGTGCGGCGGTGACCCTGCGGCCCGTGACGGGAGCCCGCCTCCAGGACGGGTTCTGGGGGGCGAGGCAGCGGGTCAACCGCGAGGTGACGATCCCGCTGGGCGGCGAGCGGGTGCGCGAGTCCGGCGCCTTCGACAACCTGCGGCAGGCCGCCCGCGGCGCCGGAGAACACCGGGGGAAGATCTTCGCCGACTCCGACGTCTACAAGTGGCTGGAGGCCCTGGCCTGGGAGCGGGGCAGGCACGAGGACGACGGCCTCGCCCGGTCGTACGCGCAGGCGTCGGAGCTGGTCGCCGCCGCGCAGTGCGCCGACGGCTACCTCCACACGCACACCCAGCTCACCGGCCGGCGACGCTATTCCGACCTGGCCTCCAGCCATGAGCTCTACTGCGCGGGCCACCTCATGCAGGCCGCCGTCGCGGGCCGGCGCGCCACCGGCGACGAGACGTTGCTGCGGGTCGCCGCCCGCTTCGCCGACCACCTGGCCAAGGACCTCCCCGCCGACGCGCTCGACGGGCACCCCGAGGTCGAGATGGGCCTGGCCGAGCTGCACCGCGAGACCGGCGCGCCCGCGTACCTCGATCTCGCCGCCCGCCAGGTGGCCGCGAGGGGCCGCTCGCTCATCCAGCTCAAGGGCCACCACGGCCCCGGCTACCGGCAGGACCGCGTGCCGGTCGCCGAGGCCACCACGGTCGAGGGGCACGCGGTGCGCGCGATGTACCTCGCCGCGGGGGCGACCGACGTCGCCGTCGAGACCTCCGACCTCGACCTGCTCGCCGCCCTCCACCGGCAGTGGCGCGACATGGTGGCCACCAAGACCTACCTGACCGGCGGTCTCGGCTCCAACTGGTACGGCGAGGCGTTCGGCGGCCACCACGAGCTGGCGCCCGACACCGCGTACTGCGAGACCTGCGCGGCGATCGGCAGCATCCAGTGGTCGTGGCGGATGTTGCTGGCGACCGGCGACGCCGCGTTCGGCGACCTCATCGAGCGCACCCTTTACAACGCCGTGCTGCCCGGCGTCTCGCTCGACGGCGAGCACTTCTTCTACGTCAACGCGCTGCGCGTGCGCGCGGGCGCGGACCCCGACGACCTGCGCGCCCCCGCCCGGGGCCGGCAGGGATGGTACGGCACCGCCTGCTGCCCGCCGAACGTGATGCGCCTGTTCTCCTCCCTCGACCACTACCTGGCCACCGGCGACGGCGACGGCGTCCAGCTCCACCTGTACGCGCCCGGCACCGTTCGCGCCGGCGGCGTGCTGCTGGAGGTGGAGACCGGCTACCCGTGGACCGGCCGCGTCGAGATCGTGGTCAGGGAGACCCCCGATCAGCCATGGACCCTGTCGGCCCGCATCCCCGCCTGGGCCGACGCGGCCGGGATGGACGGGCGGCCGGCCGAGCCTGGCGGCTACCACCGCGTGCGCAGGACGTGGCGGCCGGGCGACCGGGTCGTGCTGGACCTCGGGATCCGGCCCCGGCTGACGGCCGCCGTGCCCCGGCTCGACGTCGCCCGCGGCCAGGTCGCGGTCGAGCGCGGGCCGCTGGTCTACTGCCTGGAGCAGGCCGACCACCCGGGCGTGATCGTCGACGACCTGTGCCTGGCCGCGGCGGACCTGCGCGACGCGTGCGCGGTCGCCGGCCTGCCCGCCGACGTGGTGCCGGTCACCGCGCGCGGCCGGGTCCACGTGCACCGGGAGGACGACGGCGGTTTCCCCTACCGCACCGCCGTCGCCCCCCAGGACCCGGAGCACGAGGGCCCGGCCGATCTGACGTTCGTCCCGTACTACGCGTGGGCCAACCGCGGCGCCGGGCCGATGACGGTCTGGACGCCCATGCACCGGGCCTGACCCGCGTGCCGCGAGCGCGTCCGGCCGGACGCGCTTTCCCCGCACGGCCGGCTCAGGCAAAGGAAACGTCATGATCTGTGATCACAGGTGGAAAACGGGTATGTCGTAGCGGCCGTTCGCGTCCGACGTCGATCCCGAAAGCGGAGGCGACCCCGATGGAAGCGGTGGACGGCGGGATGTGATGATGTCCCCAACGCTACGGGGAGGAAGCGATCGTGGGGTCCCTCGCGGGCAGCGGGCTGCCCCCGGATGACGTCGTCGTCTCCGCTCTGCGGGCGGGCGACGAGGAGATGTTCGCGACGCTGCTCGACACCTGGGCGCGCGGCATGTTGCGGGTGGCCCGCTCCTACGTCTCCACCGACGACTCCGCGGAAGAGGTCGTCCAGGACACGTGGCTTGCGGTGATCGGCGCCATCGACGGTTTCGAGGGCCGCTCGTCCGTGAAGACCTGGGTCTACCGCATCCTCGTGAACACGGCGAAGAAGCGCAGCGTGCGCGAGAGCCGTACACTGCCGTGGAGCGCCTTCGAGCGGGACGCCGGCCCGGCCGTCGATCCCGCCCGGTTCAACGGGATCGACGCGGCCCTGCCGGGCAACTGGAAGGAGGCACCCGCGGCCTGGCCGACGCCCGAAGGGCAGGCGCTCGCCGCGGAGGTGCGGGGCCTGATCGGCGAGGCGCTGGCGACGTTGCCCCCACGGCAGCGCATCGTGATCACGCTGCGCGACGTGGAGGGATGCACCTCCGAGGAGGTGTGCGAGATCCTGGAGATCTCCGCCGTCAACCAGCGGGTGCTGCTGCATCGAGCCCGTGCGGCGGTCCGCGAGCTGTTGGAGAGTTACTTCGAGTCGGTGAAGCAGCCAGAATAGGTGAAACGGTTCAATAGGCAGAGGGTAAGGCGGTCAACGTCGTGAAGCGGTTCACGTGCGGCGAACTGGTGGAATCCATCACCGCTTACCTCGACGACGCCCTCGACCCGCCCGCCCGCGCCGGATTCGAGACCCACGCGGCCTGCTGCGACGACTGCCGGCGCTACGTCCACCAGTTCCGCGTCACCATCCGGGCGGTCGGCGACCAGCCCCCGGAGAAGTTGTCGGGCCGCACGCGCGAGCGGCTGATGTCCGCCTTCAAGCAGCGGCGACAATCCTGACAATTCCCCCGTAACGCTCGCGCGGCCGGCGGCTCTATAGAGCCATGTGCCACGCGAGGGCAGGACGATGATCGGGCTCACGGCCGAGGGCTCGCCGCTGAGAGACGCCTCGGAGGTCGGAGACTACGCGCACCGGTGCTTCCGCTCCACCGGTGACGACCGGGTGGGCGTGGAGCTGGAGTTCCTCGTCTTCGACCGCACGTCGGCCACCCGCCACGTCCCGATGGACAGGGTCGAGCGGGCGCTGCCGCCACTGCCCGGCGGGAGCCGGGTCACCTTCGAACCGGGCGGCCAGCTGGAGCTGTCCGGCCCGGCCGGCTCGCTGACCGGCGCGATCGACGGCCTCACCGCCGACGTGGCCGCCGTCCGCCAGGCCCTGGCGCGCGACGGCATGGTGCTGGCGGGCGTGGGCCTCGACCCGGTACGCCCGGCGGTGCGGCAGTTACAGCAGCCACGCTACGACGCGATGGCGGAGTTCCTCGGCCGGCCGTACGGCGCGCTGATGATGTGCTGCACGGCGTCCATCCAGGTCAACCTGGACCTGGGGGAGCGACCCCGCACGCGGTGGGAGCGGGCGCACCTGCTCGGCCCGGTGCTGACCGCCGCCTTCGCCAACTCGCCGCTGAGCCGGGGCCGGCCGTGCGGATGGATGTCAGGCCGCCAGGCCGTGTGGGAGCACCTCGACCCCACCAGGACGGCGCCCGTACCCGCGTCGGCCGACCCGGTGGCCGATTGGGCCCGCTACCTGCTCGACGCCCGCGTCATGCTGGTGCGGGAGGGCGAGGAACGCTGCCGCACGGTCCGCGACGGCTCGACCTTCCGCGACTGGCTGGGCTCGCGCGAGCGCCCGCCCACCGCCGAGGACCTGGCCTACCACGCCACCACGGTGTTCCCGCCCGTGCGGCCCAGGGGCTGGCTGGAGATCCGCTTCCTGGACGCGCAGCGTCCGGCGGACTGGCCCGTGTGCGTGGCCGTCACCCATGCCCTGATCAGCGACGACCGCGCCGCCGACGCCGCGCTCGCCGCCGTCGAGTCCTGCCTGGGACCCCGGTGGCGGCGCGGGTCCGGGGCGGAGCGCGCGACGTGGGCGGCGGCCGCGCGCCGCGGCCTGACCGACCCCCGGCTCGCCCGCGCCGCGGACGCCTGCTTCCGGGCCGCCATCGAGGCGCTGCCCCGCCTGGGCGCCACCCCCGCCCTGATCGGCGAGGTGGCGGCGTTCGCCGACCGGTACGTGACGACCGGCCGCTCCCCGGCGGCCGACCTGATGGATCTGGTGAGAGAACCGGGACGGCGCCTGCCGGCCTGGCTGACCGAAGAGGGACGAGGATGAGCGACTTCAAGGAACGCATCGCAAGCGATCTGCTCGCGGTGCGCAGCCGGTCCCTGACCTACACGGAGGCCGACGACGACCTGCTCGTACGCCAGCATTCACCGCTGATGTCGCCCCTGGTGTGGGACCTCGCGCACGTCGGCAACTACGAGGAACTGTGGGTGCTGCGCGAGGCCGGCGGCATCACCCCGCTCAGGCCCGAGATCGACGACATCTACGACGCCTTCAAGACCCCGCGCAAGGACCGCCCCAGCCTGCCCATCCTCGGACCGGCGGAGGCCCGCCGCTACATCGAGGGCGTGCGCGGCCGCGTCCTCGACGTCCTGGACGCCATCGACCTCGACGACCCCGCGCCGCTGCGCCGCGACGGCTTCGTCTTCGGCCTGGTCATCCAGCACGAGCACCAGCACGACGAGACCATGCTGGCCACGCTGCAACTGTCCAAGGAGCCCGGCCTGGTGCGCGACGGGCACCTGCCGCCGGCCCGCACCGCCGGACAGGACGAGGTGTACGTGCCCGCCGGCCCCTTCCTCATGGGCACCGACACCCAGCCGTGGGCCTACGACAACGAGCGCCCCGCCCACCGCGTCGACCTGCCCGGCTACTGGATCGACCGGCTGCCCGTCGGCAACGGCGCCTACGCCGCGTTCATCGAGGACGGCGGCTACCACGACCCCCGCTGGTGGACCGGGGAAGGCTGGGAGTGGCGGCAGCGGCAGGGCGTCTTCGCCCCGCTGTTCTGGACCAGGGACGGCGGCGCCTGGCACCGCACCCGCTTCGGCCGCACCGAGCCCGTGCCCATGGACGAGCCGGTGCAGCACGTGTCCTGGTACGAGGCCGACGCCTACGCCCGCTGGGCCGGCAAGCGGCTGCCCACCGAGGCCGAATGGGAGAAGGCCTGCGGCTGGGACCCCGAGGCGGGCCGGGCGCGGAAATACCCGTGGGGCGACCACGAACCCACCCCCGACCTGGCCAACCTCGGCCACCGCGCCGCCCGGCCCGCCCCGCTCGGCGCCTACCCGGCCGGCGCCGGCCCGTACGGGACCGAGCAGATGATCGGCGACGTGTGGGAGTGGACCGGCACGTGGTTCGACGGCTACCCGGGGTTCCGCAGCTTCCCGTACCGGGAGTACAGCGAGGTCTTCTTCGGCCGGGAGTACCGCGTGCTGCGCGGCGGCTCGTGGGCGGCCGACCCGGCGGCGATCCGCACCACGTTCAGGAACTGGGACTACCCGATCCGCCGGCAGATCTTCACCGGCTTCCGCTGCGCCCGTGACGCGGAGCGGGCCTAGTGTGCCGGCACGCGGCCTGGCTCGGCGCCCCCCGCGCCCTGGCCACGCTGATCCAGGAGCCCGAGCACGGCCTGCTCGCCCAGTCGTACGCGCCCCGGCGGCAGCGCCACGGCACGGTCAACGCCGACGGCTTCGGCATGGGCTGGTACGACCCCGCCCGCGCCGAGCCCGTCCGCTACCGGCGCGCCATCCCCATGTGGGCCGACGCCAACCTGCCCGCGCTCGCCCAGGTCGCCCGCTCGGGCTGCCTGCTGGGAGCGGTACGGTGCGCCACCGTCGGCATGCCGGTCGAGGAGAGCGCCACCGCGCCGTTCGCCGACGGCCGGTGGATGCTCAGCCACAACGGCCGCGTCGAACGGGACGCGGTCAGGGCGCTCGCGGACGGCGCCGAGAGCGCCTGCGACTCCGCCTGGCTCGCCGCCGCCGTCTTCCAGCGGCTGCGCGCCGACCCCGACCTCGGGGAGGCCCTCGCCGAGGTCGTCGCCCACGCCGGGGAGAAGGACCCCGGCGCCCGCCTCAACCTGCTCGCCTGCGACGGCGCGTCCATCGCCGCGACCGTCTGGGGCGACACGCTCTTCGTCCACCGTCACCAGGACGGCGTGGTCGTGGCGAGCGAACCGCTCGACGACCTGCCCGGCTGGCAGGCCGTGCCGGACCGCAGCCTGCTGCTCGCCTCGTCCGAAGGCGTGCGCGTCCAGCCCATGTGACCCTTTCCTTGAGGAGGCACCGTGCCTGTCAGCCATTCGACCGTGCGCCTGATCAACCACCTCGACCTCGACTACCTGCGCTCCTCCCTCGAAAACGACGTCAGGGCCGGTCTGACGTCGACGCCGAAGTCCCTGCCGCCCAAATGGTTCTACGACGAGGCCGGCAGCGACCTGTTCTCGCAGATCACCCGGCTGCCCGAGTACTACCCGACCCGGCGCGAGCTGGCCATCCTGCGGGAACGAGCCGCCGAGCTCGCCGCCGCCAGCGGCGCCGACACGCTGGTCGAGCTGGGATCGGGCACCAGCGAGAAGACCGTGCTGCTGCTCGACGCCCTCACCGAGGCCGGGACGCTGCGCGGCTACACGCCGGTCGACGTCGACGCGGTCACACTGGCCGCGGCGGCGCAGCGGCTGGCCGAACGCCACCCCGGGCTCGCCGTACGCGCGGTGTGCGCCGACTTCGAACGCCACCTGCGGCTGCTGCCCCGCACCGGCCGGCGCATGGTGGCCTTCCTCGGCGGCACGGTCGGCAACCTCGAACCCGACGCCCGCCGGGTCTTCATGAAGGAACTGCGCGGCACGCTCCGCCCCGGCGACACGTTCCTGCTCGGGGCCGACCTGGTGAAGGACAGGAAGCGGCTGGTCGCCGCCTACGACGACGCGGCCGGGGTGACGGCCGCCTTCAACCGCAACGTGCTGCACGTGATCAACCGGGAGCTGGACGCCGACTTCGAGCCGGACGCGTTCGAACACGTCGCCCGCTACGACGAGGACAACGACTGGATCGAGATGCGGCTGCGGGCGTCCCGGGCCATGCGGGTGCACGTCGCGGCGCTCGACCTGGACGTGGACTTCGCCGAGGGGGAGGAGACGCGTACGGAGATCAGCGCCAAGTTCCGCCCCGACGGGCTGCGCGCCGAGCTGACCGCGGCCGGCTTCACCGTCAGCCGCTGGTTCACCGACCCCGACGGCGACTTCGGCCTGGTGCTGGCCGAGGCATGATCGGCCAGGCGGTGATCGGCCAGGCGGTGATCGGCCAGGCGTGGCGGGCGGCACGATCCGTCGTGCCGCCGAGCCATCTCGACGCGGCCGGCTGCAACGTGCCCGGCGACCGGGTGTTCGACGCGGTCGTCGGGCACCTGCGGCTCGAACGCGAGCGCGGCGGCTACGCGGCCGAGCCCGACCTCACGGGGGCGAAGTCGTCCCTGACCACCCTGATCGGCGCGGACGGCCGGGGAGGCGGGGACGGCGCGTCTCCCGGGGATGTGGCATTCGTGGAGAGCGGCACGGCGGCCATGGCGGCGTTGCTCGGCGGCTGGCGGCTCCCGCCGGGCAGCCGCGTCGGCTTCGCCCGCACGGAGTACGGCAGCACGCTGATGTTGCTGCGCCGCCTGGCCGCCGCCCGCTCATGGACGCTCGTCGAGCTGCCCGTGGACGCCGACTCCCGCCTCGACCTCGACGGCCTGGGATCCGCGCTGGCCGCGGGGCTGGACCTGGTCACCCTGGTCCACATCGCCTCCCACCGGGGCGTCGTCCAGCCCGCGCGGGAGGCCGGCGCGTTGTGCCGCGCCGCCGGGGTCCCGCTGGTGCTGGACGCCTGCCAGTCCTTCGGCCACACGGACGTGAGCGGGGTGGGCGCGGCCGCCTACGTGGGCACGTCCCGCAAGTGGCTCGCCGGCCCGCGCGGGGCCGGCTTCCTCATCGTCCCGGGACTCACGACGGAGATGCACGCCGCCGCCCCCGCGCTCGGCGGCCATGCGTGGGCGGACGGTGGTCCCGAGCCGCTGCCGGGGGCGATCCGCTACGAGGGCTCGGAGGGAGCGATCGCGTCCCGGGTGGGGCTCGGCGTCGCCGTACGGGAGTACCAGGAGCTCGGTCCCGCGGACCTGCACGCGCACGTGGCGGAGCTGGGCCGCACGGCCCGGCACCTCCTGCACGGCGCCGGCGGCTGGCAGGTGGCCGAGCCGCTCGACGAGCCCTCCGCCATCGTCACCCTCCGGCCTCCGGCGGGCGACTCGGTGGAGTCCGCGAGGGCCCGTGCCGCCCAGGCGGGACTGCTCGTGGGGGCCGCGCCCGTCGCCCGAGCGCCGCTGGACCTGCACGAGCCCGTGCTCCGCGTCTCGCCCGCCCCCGGCACGGAGCCTGAAACCCTGCACACGCTCGCCCGCGTCCTCAGCACACCGTACGGACCAGCCCGGCCGCCCGCCTGCTGACCGCCGCAACCTCTTCCACCGGTTGGACGTCGGCGTTGAGCATGCGAAACACCTGCTCTGCCTCTTCGTAGGCCGCTTCTTGCTCCGAGGTCTCAGGCGTGGCCACGACTATTTGCAGATCGACGTTCTTGGAGACCGAACTGAGCTGACCCTGAGCGTCGACCAGCCTGGCCTCATCGCCGCGACGCAACCGCTCCAGCGCGAAACCCCAGGCCTTGACCTGCGTGACCACCCGGTCAAGAGAGGTGACTCGGAACGACCATCCCTGTGCCAGCTGCACGACTCTTCCATTCGCGATGGCGATGTCCACGTTGGAATGCAGCCTGTCACCGATGAACACATCAGATCTGGGTCTGAGGAGATGAACGGGGATCTCCGCGGCTGCGTAAGCCTTGCGCAGATTCTCGATCACCTCACTCTTCCTGATCGTGACCGGCCGCTGCTGGGTGGCCGGGTCGATGATCATATGCTGGAAGATGACGTCCAGTGCCGCTTCCACCCGACCCGCAACAATCGGAGCCGGCGGGCTGAGCTGCACGATATTGCGATGATCATGATGGAGGCCGTACAACCATTGCTCGCTGATCGGCAGATCGTCGCTGCTTTCCATGGCTTCGCGAGCCTCGGCTATCTCACTGGTCACCCTGACGATGAAACGGTCAGCGACGTCGATGGCAGCACTCGGAGCGAACCTCTTGATGCGCTCGGTGTTACTCACTCTCCGCACGGCCCAGTCACCAGTCGTGGGGTCTCCGGCTATGGCGCCGACGTTGACGAACTCCCCGGTTCGCGGATCAGGGAGACAGCGAACGATGGAGTAGA
This sequence comes from Nonomuraea sp. B1E8, assembly GCF_039871515.1. Classification (NCBI taxonomy): domain Bacteria; kingdom Bacillati; phylum Actinomycetota; class Actinomycetes; order Streptosporangiales; family Streptosporangiaceae; genus Nonomuraea; species Nonomuraea sp. B1E8. Next base: position 178,228 of record NZ_JBDPLS010000012.1, read on the forward strand.
GGTACTTGGCCACTGGGTTCACACTCCCTTCTGGACTAGTGATCGGAGGCGGCCTGCCACGGCGGGCGCCCGGTGCTCGAGGAACCAGCCGACAATGGCCAGAGCATCGTCACTCACTGGCCATGATGCTGGCACGACGCGCAGGAACTTGACGAGAGCATCACGGTCAATTTTCTCAAGCGCCTCGGCCACGTCGGTGACGGTCTCCGGATCAAGCCCGTCGGTGGCATCAGGCAAGGGGTTCGGTTCGTCGGCGCACTGTCTCAATATGTCTGTGTCGATGGACCCGAAGTGGGGCGGCAGGTAGAGCCCGTGATCGTGGGAGTAGATGGATCGATCCTGATCACGGTCGTACAGCCATTGCGGGTCGTCGCCGTAGCACCAGTCATAGAGAGCGTATACCCCAACGTGGCGGGAGCGATTGTGGTCCTGGTTGCGGTAGGCCAGGTGGTCACGCTGTTCTTCGGCATGCTGGATCGCCTTGCTCGCGTGGGCTATACCCGGTGACAAGGGAACCCCGGGGGCGATCTCGTAGCCGTCGAATTCAACCGGTATGCGGATCAACGTGCTCTCGCAGACCGGGGCACCGATGAGCTTGCCGGCCTGGCCCACGATGTACTCGACCGCCAGTGAGCCCCGCGCCCAGTCCCGTTTGCAGCCTTCCAAAGTTTTGATGAAGTAGTCGTGCCCGTCGTCGGCAAGACCACGGAAGGGACTTGCTCAGGTTTGTCCCCCCGGGGCGGTAACGGCGATGAGGCTTGGGCCTTGGTAATCATCGGTGCGTCCGCTGACCAGACCCTGCCAGTCAGCCCACACGACCACGACAGCCTCCACCCGATCGTCGCTGAATCCCCGCGTCAGTATAGGTAAATGAGGCTCGCATCCTGCGGGAATCTCGGCTGCTGGGTATCGATGGCCGCCGGTGGATCAACGCGGGTTCCGCCGCGCCTAATATTTCAGTGGAGACCAGGTGGAGCCGACCTGCCGGAGGAGAGGCATGCACGCGCGTTCTGAGAGGGGCGACCGTCTCACCGCTCTGGGCACGCAGCTGCTCGAGGTGCACATCTGGCTGCGCGAGATGCTGGACGACCTCCAGGACGGCATCGACGACTACTTCGACGGCAAAGGGCTGCCGCCCCGCGACCTACGCGCCCACTGCCTGTCGTTCTGCACGGCGCTGACCCGCCACCACGCCGGCGAGGACAAGGGCGCGTTTCCGGCGATCGCCGAAGAGTTCCCCGAGTTGCGCAAGGTGCTCTCCGACCTGCGCACCGACCACAACCAGATCGACTGGCTCATGGGAAACCTGCGCAAGCTTCTCGAATCGCTGCCCGAGCAGCCGGACCCGGCCACGGCCGTCAGGGTGCGCGAGGAGGTGGGGGCGTTGTCGGCGGTGATGCAGACGCACTTCATCTACGAGGAGAAGAAGCTGATCTCCGTGCTCAACTCGATGGACGTGCCCGAGTGGCGCGACCAGCGGCCCGACTTCCTGCTGACCGACGACGACGCCTGGACATGACAGGCCTGGCAGAGGAATTGCGGGAAACCCTCACCGAGACCACGGACGATCTACCGTGGTAGCACGCAGGCGCGCGTTGGCCGATACCTCGATCTTCATCGGCTTGGAAGCGGAGCGCCTTTCATGAGGCCTCGGCTGCGCGAACGAATGAGGGCCCTTGTCTCCGCAGCCGGCTACCGCAGCGACGAACCCATCGTCGTCGGCGTGCGGCGACACGACGAGCCGCCCGTCCTCAATGCTCAAGGGGTGACCGCCACCAACGAGCCGGTGACCGCCACGACGCGTGCCTACGCAGCGTCACTGTCGAAGCAGATGACCGCGGCCTGTGCGGCGCTGCTCGTCCAGCAGGGCGTACTCGACATGGAATCGCCCCTGTCCCGCTGGTTGCCCCGCCTGCCGGCGTGGGCTGCCACCGTCCAGCTGCGGCACCTCGTCTATCACACAGCGGCCCTGCCCGCCGACGCAAGAATCGATGCCCTCATGGCCGCCGGCGCCGACCGGACCACCCCGGGCGTCATCGGAGCACTCACCCGGTTCCCGGCCCTGGACCACCGGCCGGGCACCGTACACGTCTATTCCAACGCCGGATACGTCTGCCTCGCCGCGGTGGTGGAACGAGTGGCGGACACGGCGCTGCCCGACTTCGCCCAGCGCAGCCTCTTCGCACCGCTGGGGATGGCGGACACCCGCTACTGGTCGGGTCCTGGCCCAACGCCGCCGGGCGCCGCACCGCTCGTCCGTCCCCATCCCGCCCCGCTGTCCCTTGGCGACGGAGGGGTGTGGACGACGCTCAGCGATCTGCTGCGCTGGGGTCAGGCGCTCAACGCCGATGCGCTCGGCATCTCGGAGCTCATGCAGACCCCGGGACGTCTCGACGACGGAACACCGATCGGCTACGCCTGGGGGATTGGCGTCCGGTCACATGCCGGTCACCGCGTCTACCGGCACGGGGGAGGCTGGACCGGTCTGCGCGCCCTGCACGCCCGGGTGCCCGGCCTGGACGTGAGCGTGGCCCTCCTGGCGATCGACGACCATACCGAACGCCGGGTCCCGCTCATGGGCAGCCTGCTCGACGAGGTGATCAGAGCCATCGAGCCGGGTGCGCCCGCTCTCGTGCGGCCGTGACCGGTGGTTTTCGTACGGGTCAGCGCGGCGGGCGGTGGTCCTTGTGCACGACGACGGACCCCTTGCCGCGCCTGGTGACGATCAGGCCTTCTTCCCGAATGATTTCCATGGCGAGCCGCACAGTGCGCCTGGCGACGCCGAATTCTTGTTCCAGGGCCACTTCGGACAGCAGGGTTTGCGGCGGGTAGGCACCCGACCTGATCCGCTCGCCGAGGATTTGCGCGATCTGCTCGTATTTGTAGAGCGTCGCATCCCACTCGATGTGTCCATGGTCCGTCACATGCATAACGCTACGAGTCTATTGACGTTCAACCATAGATCTGCTAAGGGATGCATTGAGCGCAATATGTATACACAGGACTGAACAGGCTGTTACTCTTGCCGGTGATGGGAGTCGCTCGGGCAAGGATGTCCGAGCTGGACTGAGACGAAAGGAGCGCGTGTTGGATCTGTACGGCAGTCACCTCGGTGAGGTGTCGTTCCATCGGGTGCGTGGCGGGAACCAGCAGGAGGAGGATACTGAGTCGTGTGTCCTGAACGCCCCGATCCCGGGAGCGGAGGACGCCTACGCGCTGCGTGACTCGAAGAACCCGGATGCCGCTGGGACGCCTCATGATGCATTGGCATACCTACCAGTGGGTCGGTACGGGAACTGACCGCGAGAACGAGGCCGAGCGCCGGCCGTCATCGCCGGCCTTCGCGTCGTCGATGGTGCCGCCGATGCGGACCGGCGACTGGCTGGCCAGGCCCGCCTCGCCTCAGCCGGCTAAGAACGGTTCGCGTAACTGCGGATGGTCAACCACTCTGCTTCCGCCGCCACGTAGCCCAGCGACTCGCAGAGGAAGTCGATCACCGCAGGCATGTGGGCGGCCCCGTACACGACGCCGACCATGGTCGTCCTGCGGCGCTGCCGCGCGATCTGGCCGCGGGGCGCCCTTGCGATGTCGGCGAGTGCCCGTACGAGGCGCTCGTCCCGCTGCCGCCGTCGTCTGGTTCCGCGGTCGTCGGCTGCCAGAGGATCCCGCGCGGTGTAGTGCTCGGTACTGATGTTGATCGGCTTCGAGGGAAACCGGTACCGCCCTCGAAGCAGGAATCCGACCGCGGCGACGGAGTTCGCCGAAGCAACGATCACCCGTGACCACAGCGGCTCTGTCCGCCACCGGGACCAGTAGCAGTGCTCCCTCAGCTCGGGTTGCCACGTTTCGCCGATGTCCGGCCAGACAACCGGTACATGGAACGACCTCGGATGGAGCACCTCCAACTGGTCAACCAGGTCTCCCACCCGCAGGCGCGCGAACAGCCGCTCCAGGGGAGAAGGCATGGCGGCCGACCCTTCCGCGACGACCAGATCGCATTCATTCAGCCGTGCGGCCACGTCCCAGTAGAAGGTCCGCTCGCCGACGTGCAGCATGGGAAACAGCACGAAGACCACGCGCGAGCCTGGTTTTCGAAGCGTGATCACGACCGATCGAACGCCTAAGTCGGTGGTCTCGATCAACTGCATGAGATTCGGTACGCCTCCCCATGGGAAGCTCCCATGAACGTTCCCCGTCCCAGTCCGCGTGAGTCTCCTCTGGACCAGTCATATCCCTGTCATAACGACCATCTTGGCAGCATCGCGTTGGGGACGACTCCACACCGGGAGATCGTTCGCACGGTGCACGACGGCGGATCCCCTGCCGCGCCCGGTGACGATCGGCCGTTGACCGCATGCATGTCCGCGTGACGGGATGGTACCTGGCGCTCGCCTTCGGGGGCGGTTGTCCCTTCTTGTGCATCAAATGTGTCATTGATTACCTCCAACAGCTCGGGTTGCACTTCGGAATGCCGGCATTCGTGATGGATCATGGTCATCCTCGAATGGCTATCCCGCCGTTCGTCGTCGGCGGCATTTGGCGCCGGCACAGCATCAGGAGGCAACATGACTTTGACCGCCGGCGGAATGGCTACGGCTGACCCGATCGCAACCACGAACGGCACGGTGACGTTCATCGACGATATGAAGGAAGCGGCCGCGCAGGCGAACAAAGATGTCGCCGCCTTCTCTCAATACCTCACAGGGCCGGCCAGTCCCGCGCCGAACGGGCAGGCAGCGGCTCCAGGGGGCGCCGCCGCGGTCGGTGCGGGCGCCGCCGTGGTCAGCGCGGCCTCCTCGGTCTCGTCCACCATCCTCCAGGCCGCTCTGCTCGGCGTGAACATCGCCAACATGGTGCTGTCGCAAAAGTCGACGGGGTCCCTGGAAATCACCATCACGAACAACTCGACCAAGCCGCTGACCCTCTACAACTACCGCCCGAGCCACGGAGACATCACCAACATTCCCAATCCTCTGTACACCGGGCAGACCGACGCGGTGGTGCTGACCAAGTCCAGCGCCTTCGACGACGACACAAGCGTGGAACTGCAGTTCTGCATCGGCGACGGGCAAGCCGTCAACGGGGTCAACTCACTGATCAACTTCGCCCTCACGTACGCGTACACCGATGAGGGCAATCCGGGGCGTTGGAGCTTGTCGGCCGCGGTGGACGGCAGCGACACCCACTCCTACCCGCAGGCGCTGCAGATGTTCGGGTTCACCTTCGTGGGCCACACGGGCTTCCCGGGCTTCAGCGTCTACACCTCGCCCATCGAAACCGGCAGCGGGTCGATCTCGATGGTGGTCTACGACCGTTAGCGTCACACAAGTGAAGGCGCCGTCGGCTACGGGCTCAGGCCCGAGGCCGACGGCGCACGCCGTTCCACGCCTGCAAAGGGCGTTCTGCGTGGCGGGCGGCCTTGCGGTTCCACGTTCGATGGGCGGACTACCATGACGGCATGACCGCTTCCCAGCGCCGCGCGCACATCGCCGGGCGCGTCCAGCATCTGGAATCGTGGGCGTTCACTGCGGGTGGCGAGATCGCGGACATCAAGGCTGCGATTGATCAGCTTCCACGGTGATCCCTCAAGAAATCCTGGAGTACACCGAGCCGGTGTTCGGGGAGATCATGGCCGGTCGCGCCACCCTCGCGACGCGGCAGGACCTGGAAGCCCTGGAACGTCGGCTTACGGGCCGACTGGACGGTCTTACGGGCCGGGTGGACGGTCTTACGGACCGCCTGGACGGTCTTACAGACCGCGTGGGCGCTCTTGAGGGTACGGTGGAACGTCGCCTGTCCGGTGTGGAGTCGCGTCTCGATCGGGTCCTGGCCGCCCTCGCCAAACCTGAAAGCTGAAGGGGTACACGAGCGCGGCCTTCGCTGCCTGGCGTTGCAGCCCTGGGTCATGCTGCTGTCATCGGGGAACGATCACCCAGGTCCCGCAGGGCCCACCTTGACGTCCGAGAGGGTCAGGCCGACGACGTCGCCGGCCACGTCCGCGCGCTGGACGTGGGCGAACGTGCTGTCCCTGATCGTGACGTCCCTCAGGGGCTGCTCGGGATAGCCCCGCAGCAGGTACGCTCTGCGCGTGCGGTCGCTGCGCAGCCCCGCCACGTTGATGTTGCGGATGGGGGGCGGGTCGTCGCCGTTGTGGCCGTCGCCGTGGTAGAGGTCGATGGAGACGGCCTCCTTGGTCAGCTCGCTGATCTCGACGTCCTTGACGAAGACGTTCTCGACGTAGCCGCCCCGCACGGAGTTCGTCTTGACGTAGAGGCCGAAGTAGAGCCCGGGGCCGCCCCAGCGGCAGCGGCGCACGAAGACGTTGCGGATGCCGCCGGTCGTGTCGGTGCCGATGGCGACCGAGCCGTACCGGTAGCGCATGTCGCAGTCCTCGATCAGCACGTCCTCGCACGGCACCCCCACCCGCCGGCCGTCGGGGCCGCGGCCGGCCTTGATGGCGATGCAGTCGTCGCCGACGTCGAAGACGCAGCCCGAGATCACCACGGAGCGGCAGCTCTCCGGGTCGCAGCCGTCGTTGTTGGGGCCGCGCGAATAGATCGACACGTTCCTGACCAGGACGTTCTCGCACCGTACGGGATGGATCTCCCACATGGGGGAGCGCACGATGCGCACACCCTCGACGAGCACGTTGCGGCACAGGTACGGCTGGATCATGTTCGGCCGCAGATGGTGCCCCGCGCCGAACACGCGCTCCTCGACCGGCACCCCATCCGCGGCCATCCGCTGCAACGCGGCCCAGTCGCCGGCCTCGTTCGGCATGCCCGGCTTCCAGCCGAAGGCGGGCGTGCCCACCCACCACCACCAGTGCTCGGGCCCGGCTCCGCCGTCGAGCGTCCCGGCGCCGGTGATGGCGATGTTCTCCTGGCCGTGGGCGTAGACGAAGGGGGAGTAGTTGTAGCACTCGATGGCGGAGAAGCGGGTGAAGACCGCCGGGAGGTAGTCGGCGGGGTCGGTGCTGAACAGGACCGTCGCGCCCTCCTCCACGTGCAGGTCCACGTTGCTGAGCAGGTGGATCGCGCCGGTGAGGTAGGTGCCTGGCGGCACCCGCACGTGCCCGCCGCCGCTCTCGTGGCAGGTCTCGATCGCGGCGCGGAACGCCCCGGTCCACGTGTCCCCGTCCCTGAAGTCGGTGACGTCGAACCACCGGTCGGGGAACTCCGGCGGCCGCACCCGCTCGCGCAGCTCGTCCGCGTACCGCCAGGCCTCTTCCTCGTTCATTCACACCTTCCTCGTGTGCAGCGCGTGGTGGAGGGGCAGGGCGATCACCCAGGACGGGTTCCACGTGTTCGCCTCGCCCTTGCGCTGCCAGTTGGTCTGGAAGAACCCCTCGCCCTGCTCGCCGGGCACGTCGAAGCCCCAGTCGCCGGGCTCCGTGCAGATGCCCTGGCCCATGGCGTGCAGGATCGTCTCGGCCCGTTCCGCGTAGTGGGTCCTGCCGGTCATCAGGCCGAACTCCATCAGCTCGGACGTCGGGAAGAAGACGTCGAGGTGGTGGTTCTGCACGCTGACCGAGGGCCAGCCGCACGCCCTGAAGCCGCGCCGCTCGAACGTGCTGCCCGCGTCGAACTCGGGCGACCACACGTAGACGAACGTCAGCAGCCAGTCGGCCGCCGTCTCCGCCCACTGGGCGTACGTCTCCCGCCCGGTGAGGCGGTAGAGCTCGAAGGCGGCCTGGAAGTAGTACATCCCGGCCTCCTTGTCCTCCCCGCCGGCGTCGAGGGTGGCGTGGGCGAAGGGCCGCTCGAACGTGGCCGCGTGCAGCCGGTGGTAGCGGCCCAGCAGTTCCTCCGCGCGCCGCAGCCACACCTTCTCTCCGCTCAGCCGGTACGCGCCCAGCAGGGCCTGCACGCACGACGCCCCGGCCGCGGTGACCATGGGGGAGAACGGGACGCCGCCGGGGGTCCAGCCGAGCGGCACGATGCCCTCGGGCAGCCGGGTCCGCCAGAAGAACGCGGCGGCGTCCTCCACCGCCTCCTCCCAGGCCGGCGGCGCCGTCAGGCCCGCCGCGCGGAACCGCAGCGCGAGCTCGGCCAGGTCGGCGACCGTCTCGCCGTGGGCGCGGCTGGAGACGAAGGCGGCGCCGTCCTTGCGGAACGACTCCCACCTGTCCTCGTCGAGCAGGTAGCGGCCGTGACGCAACCCGCGTACGGAGGCCGGGCTGCCCTCGACGTAGAAGGCGGCGGCGCGGCGGGCGCGCTCGACCCGCTCCGGCTCGTCGCGGCCGAGGCCGAGTTCGGCGTCGCAGCGGGCCAGTTTCATGCACTGGCCCGTCCAGCCGTACAGGTACGACCGGGGCTTGCCCGGGCGGGGTCTGTCGTAGGCGAGGTAGCCGTCGCCCGCCCAGCGCGCGTCCATGGCGTTCGTCTTGAGCCGCACGATCTCGTCGCGGGACAGCGGCCTGGCGCCCCGGTCCTGGTAGAGCCCCTTGTCGACGAGCACCGTGTGGACGAGTTTCGTGAAGCCGAGGCCGCGCGGCTCGACCGGGCCCCAGTCGAGGGTGTGGCGGGTGGTGATGGTCTCGCCGGGTGCCAGGTCGCGGTAGCCGACGGGCCGGTCCGCCACCTCCGCCTTGCTGACGTAGCAGACGTCCGGCTTGCCGTCGAAGGCGATCACGCCGGTCATGGCCGCGACGGTGAGGCCTGGTGACCGGACGACGCCGAGCGAGCCGTACGCGACCGTGCCGTCGCTCAGCCTGGTCGCCGTGGGATGGGCGAACAGGCTGACGTAGCGGCCGTCCCAGGCGGCGTTGACGGCGGGGATGGGCAGGCGGTGCTCCTCGCCCACGAACCCCTCGCGGGGGACCCTCTTGCGCGGGTCGGACGAGGGGTTGCCGTTGTAGAGCACGCCGGGCATGGTGACGTGCGCGTCCGCGGTGGGGAGGGGCAGCAGGAGGCCGGCCGCCACGTCGGCGACCTCCTGCTCGGCGTCGTTGCGCCAGGTGGTGGTGAGGGTGAGCAGGCCGCCGGGGGCGAAGGCCAGCTCAAGCCGGGCGCTCAGCGGCCCGAGCCCGGCCGTGACCACGACGGTCCCGCCCGCCGAACGTACGCGGACGGAGCCGCCGAAGGCGGGCTCGATGCGCCACGGGCGGCCCGTGGAGGCGGTGAGCATGCCGCTCAGCGGGGCCCGCAGGTGCGGCCCGTCCTCGTCGCGGCGGCGCAGCACCAGCTCGGGCCCGCCCGCGCCGGCCACCACCTCGACGACCTTCCCGCCCGGCTCCTCGACGGCCATGAGGACGCCCGCCGTCATGGGCGCCGCCGGATCCTGACGGCCTGGCCGACCGTCCCGGGCAGCGGCACCGCGATCGTCCCGCCGTCCAGCACTCCGAGCGGCGTGACGGTCATCTCCCACGTGTCGATCACTTCGACCTCGTACCGCCCCTCCGGCACCTCGTACGTCCTGTCGGGGAAGCGGTGCTCCCCGCAGTACTCCAGGTAGAACTCCCCGGGCACCTCCAGCATCGGCGCGTCCCGATCCCGGTAGCGCGCCTCGTCCGGGGTCCCGGCGATGACCTGGCGCAGCAGCGCGAGCCTGGGCACGGCGGCGCCGGCGAGCGTGCCGCCGTCCTGCGACCAGGTCAGCCCGTCGTCGTCCGCGTACGACTCGCCGTGCGTCAGGTAACGCCGCCGCACCGACCCGTCCCAGGCCATGGTGACGACCTTCTCGGGCGGCAGGCTCAGCGACGGGTCCTCGCCGTCGCCCTCGTACCCGCACGCGTCCATCAGCACCGGCTTGTGGTGGTCGCGCGTCGGCACCCACGCGTCGCGCGGGCTGGGCGCGCGGACACTGCCGTGCGTGAACGTGCGCCGCCACAACAGCGGCGAGTCCGCGGGGACGGTGATCGAGCGCGGGTGGTGGCCGGGGTCCTCCTCGGCCACCAGGTCGGCCAGCCGCACCCAGTCGTGCTCGGTGAACGCGGGGAACGGCGACGGGTCGGCGGCCAGCGACCACCACACGTTCGGGTGCGCGGCCAGGCGGGGCACCACGTCCCGCACGTAGCGGCAGGCGGTCTCGACGTCGGACACGCCCTCGCCGGGATGCATGAGCACCAGCTCGGCGGTCACGCCGATCCCGGCCAGCTCCGCCACCCGCTCCTCCAGCGCGTCGAGCGAGCAGCGGGTGGCGAACGCCGCCATCCGCACCCGGTCGAACGGCGACGACTCCAGCGAGGCGAGGGTCCGCGTCCGCCGCTTCTCGTCGTGCAGGTGCCAGCCGAGCGCGGTGGTCGCCATCGGCCCGATGCTCATCGGTCTCCCACTCTCGTCATCCGCAGCGCCAGGTACGGCCTGCGCGGCAGGCCGACCCGCACCTGTTCGCGGTGCACCCCGTCGATCGGGGTGATGGTCATGTTCCAGGTGTCGATCAGCTCGACCTCGTAGGCTTCGCCCACCGGCAGGTCCACCGTGACCCGGGCCGGTTGCCGCCGCCCCAGGTAGCGCAGGAGGGTGCCGTCACGGCGCTCCTCCATGATCGTGCGCAGGAAGGCGATCCTGGCCGGGCTCTCGCCGTACAGGCCGCCGCCGTTGCCGATCCACGCGCGTTCCTGGAAGCCGGACAGCGACTCGCCGTGGCCCACGTAGCCGCCGCGCGTCATGCCCTCCCAGAACCGGTCCATCAGCTCCTGGGCGGTGACGTTGCCCCAGCGTTTGCCGATGTTCCCCTCGTAGGAGATCTCGTCGATCACGACGGGCTTGGGGCAGGCCGCCAGCCAGGCGTCCGTCAGGGTGGCGTCCCAGTGCTGGATGCTCTGGTGCGTGATCCACGGCTTGGAGTTGTCGTACAGCGACGCGACCTCGAACATGCGCGTCCCGTTGTGGATGGAGCGCAGGTGCTCGTACGGGTCGTGGCGCACGATCGTGCGGAGGATGTCGTCCCAGTCGGCCACGGTCTTGGACCGGTTGAAGTCGTACTCGTTGGCGGCCGACCACCACACGTTGCGGTAGGCGGCCAGGCGGGCGATGACGTAGCGCACGAAGGCGTGGTCGACCTCGCGGCCCATGTCCTGGAAGCCGCGCACCCCGCCGTCGTACGGGTGGAAGAGGATCACGTCCGCCTCCACGCCGAGGTCGCGCAGCTCGCGGACCCCGGCCTCCAGGTGGCGGAAGAACACCGGGTTGAACCGGGTCAGGTCCAGCCCGTCCGGGTCCTTCCCGGCGAACGGCACCTCCGGCGGCGCCATCGGCCCCGTCGGCAGCACGCACATGCGCAGCTTGTTGAACGGCGACGCTCTGAGGGTCCGCAGCGTCTGGCGTTCCCGCTCCTCGTCCATGTCGTGCGTCCAGTGGTACGCGGTCGTGCCGAACGGCAGGTACGGCGTGCCGTCCGCGTACTCGAAGCCGGTGCCGGCGGCCCGCACGGGGCCGCGGTTGCCCGGGCCGGGCGGCCCCACCTCGAAGCCGCCCGAGCACCCGTCCAGCGCTTCCACGTTGCTGGCAGTCGTGAACCGCCACGGACCCACCGCGTCCGGCATGAACCGGACGCGGTAGACGCCGTCCCCGTCGTAGAAGCCCTCGGCCTCGACGACGCGGTTGCGGTACTGGTACCGGGCCGACAGGCGAACGTCCGCGAAGGGGTTGCCGCCGGTCGGTCCGGCCAGTTCGATCTCGTGGACGCCCCAGCGTTCCACGGTGGTGGAGAACGTCACCAGTCCTTGCCCGCTTCCGACTGCGCCTTGATGTAGTTGGGGATGTCCTGCTGCTGGGACAGGCTCAGCGCCTGCTCGGGCGTCCCGCCGTCGCGCAGGATGTGCTGGCGGTAGACCGACCACAGCGGCAGGTCCCAGTACTCGGTGTTCTGGTAGTTCGAGATCGCGGCGTTCTCACCCCAGTAGACGGCCGAGGTGTCGATCTCGGCCAGTTCGGGGATGGCCTTGCCGAAGCTCTGCACGACCTTGTCGGTCTGCAGGACCGCCTTGACGCCGTGGCTGGAGAGTTCGGTCTGGCCCTCCTCGGAGACCAGCCACTTCACGATCTGCAGCGCCTGTTCCTTCTTGGGCGAGGACGGCGGGATGAACGCGGCCCGCGTGTTCGGCTGGTAGGTCGTCCTGTCGCCGCTCTTGAGCACCGGGATCGCGCTGACGCCGATGTCGACGCTCTTGGCGTGCTCCGCGAAGGCGGCTTCGTCGCCGTCCTCGATGAACAGCTCGCTGCCGGCGTACATGTTCAGCCGCGACAGCGTGTCGACCGCCATCGCCAGGTGGCCCGGCTGGCTCATGTCGCCCTTGAGGAAGTCGGTGACGGTGGTGAAGTCGTTGCGCGGGATCTCCAGGAAGCGGTACAGGTTGTCGACGTACGTCTTCCAGGCTTCACTGCTGATGTCGACCTTGACGTCTTCGGGCGCGGGCTCCTCGCTCGTCGTCGGCAGGAACGGGTAGAGACCGGCCTGGTTGAAGTCCAGGTACTGGTCAGGGTGCTGCATGTAGCCCTTGTAGTGATGCAGGCCTTCGTCGGCGGTCAGCTGCTTGGCCTTCTTGTACGCCTCGTCGTACGTCATGCCGGGCTCGGGGTACTTCACCTTGAACTTGTCGAAGATCTTCTTGTTGTAGAGCAGCACGTGCTCGTCGATGAACAGCGGCACGCCGTAGATCCCGCCGTCGGAGCGCGACCTGGTCAGCTCCACCGCGGACTTGTTCAGCGTGTTCAGGTCGATGCCGGCCTTCTGGAGGTCGGGGGTGAGGTCGCCGACCCAGCCCATCGGTTCGAGGTCGCGGTCGATGCGGTTCTTCGGGTCCTCGATGACGATGTCCGGGGTGACCCCGGCGGCCTTCAGGTCCTCGTACCGCACGGGGTAGTCCCACGTCGCGTACTTGATTTTGACGTCGGGGAACGTCTCGCGCAGCTTGTTGCCGACGATCTCGTCGAAGACCCTGGTGGCGGCTCCCTGCTCGTTCTCGACGGTCGACTCGAACGGCTTGTAGTTGGCGGCGAAGATGAACAGCTCGTCGTCGCAGACGCTGAACGGCAGGTCGTACCTGTTGGGCACGTCCTTGCAGGCGGCCGACGGCTGGGGTGAGGCGTTCGCGGCGGCGGGGACGGCGGTGGTCACGGCGAGGGCGAACGCGAGCAGCGCGAAGCCGCGGGACTTCTTCATGGTGGTCTCCCTGAACTATTTCGCGGGCGAGTAGCTGCACTGGCGCACCACGTTGCGCCGGACGCCGTTCTTGAACTCGGTGATCGTGTGCTCGGGCCAGTTGGACAGCAGGCCCACCGCGTCGCGGAGGTACGGCTCGTTGAAGACCACGTGCCGGATGTTGTTGCGGTTGTAGGAATAGACCATGTGGATGAAGCCGTCGCTGCTCTGGGTCAGCACGGGATAGGTGAACTGCGGCCCCGACTGCGCCTCCACGTCGACGGAGTTCTCCCACGTGCGGCCCTTGTCGGGCGACAACGACAGCCTCATGGGGGAGCGGTGCTCGACCCACGGGTTGTAGGCCAGCACGAGCTTGCCGTTGTCGAGCTTGAGCGCGGCGACGCGCGAGTTCGGGTTGCCGATGGGCTCGGCCACGGGCGTGCTCCACGTGCGCGCGAAGTCGGTCGAGTCGCTCGTGTAGATGGCGCCGTCACCCGTGCGCATGTAGGCGCGCAACCGTCCCGGCTCGACCTCCACGACGGTCGGCTGGATCGACCCCTCGGGCGTGCGGATCCAGCGGCCGTGCTCCTCCGGGTACGCCTTCCACGACGACATGTCCTCGCTGAAGACGTAGAAGCCGGAGCTGGAGCCGCCCTCGTCGTAGATGGGCAGCAGCACCTCGCCGTTGGACATGCGGATCGGGTTGGTGCCCACCATCCATCCCCACTCCTTGCGGATGGTGGTGGGATCGCTCCAGGTCTTCCCGCTGTCGTCCGAGGTGATCAGCCGGATCGGGGCCTGTTCCCAGCCGTGGCCCTCGATCGTCACGAAGAACAGGTAGAGCCGCTTGCCGTCCGACCACAACACGGGGTTGCCGTCGGCCTTGTCCGCCTCGTCGAACACCACCGCGGGCGCGGACCAGGCCTGCTCGCCCACCGCCAGCCGCGACATGTAGAGCGCCTGGTTCGGCGCCCCTTCCGTGGTGCCGCCGTAGTAGACGGTCAGCATGTCGCCGTTCGGCGCCTGCGCCAGCCCGGCCGCGTGCACCTTGGGGACGTCCGGGTCGGGTGCGGCGACATCCTGGCGGCAGGCGTAGGAGCCGGTCGGCTCCACCCGCACGTCGCCGTCTCTGTCACCGGCGCTGCTCGAGAGGGAAGAAGGGACCGCCACTGCCACCGCCAGAGCCCCGTATAACATGCTCTGCCGAAGTTTCATCACAGGCCAATCTCTAGATGTTTGATGGTTTTCCGGAGATAGGAGAAGGCGACGTCCACGCGCCCGTCACCGCCGTCGATGACGCTCGGATAGGAGTAGCCGAGCTCGTTCTGCCAGTACTCGCGGTCGGAGTCCTGCAGGACCCGCCGGTACGGCCAGCTCTCGCCGCCGTCGTCCGACACCGCGAGCACCAAGGGGGTGCGCAGCGCCTTCTTGCGCTGCTTGCCGTTCTTGACCACCCACCTGTACTGCTCGCGCTCCAGGCTCGCGTCGTTGTAGACGAGCGCCAGCCGTCCGTCCCCGAGCTTCGTGAGCTGGACGGAGGAGTCGTTGTTCGGCAGGCCGGTCCGTTCCGGCACCGACCATGCCCGGCCGTCGGCCGAGGTGGAGGCGTAGATCCGCCCCGCCCGCCGGTCGCGGTACATCGCCAGCAGCCGGCCGTCGGGCCGCTCGGCGATGGTCATCTGCACGAGGTCGCCGCTGCCGGGGACCGCGTGCTCGGCCCACGTGCGCCCGCCGTCGTCGCTGACCTGGACCACGCTGCGGTCGCCGGCCTTGCCGCAGTGGTAGGCGGGCAGCAGCCACGTCCCGCCGGCCAGGACGACCGGCGGGTGCCGGACGAAGATGCCCGGCTCGGCGAAGAGCACGTCCGGCTCGCTCCAGGTGCGGCCCGCGTCGGCCGACGTCCTGACCACGACGTGCGCGGTCGTCTGGTCGTACGGTTCGCTGGAGGTGTGCAGCAGCCGGACCAGCCCGTCGCCGCCGTCGAACAACACCGGGTTCTGCTCGCTGCGCAGCGGGTCCGTGGCGACCGGCCGGGGGGTCTCCCAGCGCTCGCCGGCCAGCCGGGAGACGACCACGTTGGTGCCGGGAGCGCCCTCCTCGGGGCCGCTGAACCAGGTGCACAGCAGCTCGCCGTCCCGGGTGCGCAGCAGGTTGGCGGCGTGGTTGTCCGGGCCGTGCGGCGCGGGCAGCAGCGCCTCCCGAACGCCCGGCAGCGCGCCGGACGGGCGGATGACGCCGTCGAAACGGGGGTCGGTCATGCGGTCACCACCGGATCCTCGCGCACGTCCGGGTCGGGGACGCCGCGCAACTCGAGTTCCTCTGCGAAATGGCAGGCGACGCGGCGCCCTCCGACCTCGCGCAGCGGCGGCTGGTCCGTGCGGCACACGTCCTTGGCGTACACGCAGCGCGGGTTGAAGGGGCAGCCGGGCGGCACGTGCGCCGGGTCGGCGATGTCGCCGAGCAGCTTGATGCGCTCGCGGCGCTTCCTGGCCGCCGGGTCGGGGTCGGGCACCGCCGACAGCAGCGCCTCGGTGTAGGGGTGCAGGGGGCGCCCGTAGAGCTCGCCGGTCGGGCCCTGCTCGACGACCTTGCCGAGGTACATCACCGCGACGACGTCGGCGACGTGCTCGATGATGCCGAGGTCGTGGCTGACGAACAGGAAGCCGATGCCCGCCTCCTCCTGCAGGTCGGTCAGCAGGTTGAGGATCTGCGCGCGGACCGACACGTCGAGCGCGCTCACCGCCTCGTCGGCGACGACCAGCCGGGGCGACAGGGCCAGCGCCCGCGCGATCCCGACCCGCTGGCGCTCGCCGCCGCTGAAGGCGTGCGGGTACCGGTTGGCGTACTCCGGGCGCAGGCCGACGCGGTCGAGGAGCTCGCCGACGCGGGCGTGGATCTCCTCCTTGGTGCCGTACCGGTGCGCCCGCATCGGCTCGCCGATGATCTCGCGCAGCGTCTTGCGGGGGTTGAGCGACGAGTGCGGGTCCTGGAAGATCATCCGCACCTGCCCCCTGTACGGCTTGAGCTCCTTCTCCTTCAGCCCTGCCACGTCGACCACCGAGCCGTCCGGCCGCCGGTAGAGCATGCGCCCGCCGGTGGGGTCGTGCGCCCGCACGATGCACCGGCCCAGCGTGGTCTTGCCGCAGCCGGACTCCCCGACCAGCCCGATCGTGGTGCCCTCCTCGATGGTCAGGTCCACCGCGTCCACGGCCTTGACCGCGCCGACCTGCCGGCCGAGCAGGCCGCTGCGGATGGGGAAGTGCTTGGTCAGCCCTTCGATCTTGAGCAGGGGTTCCGTGCTCATGGACGCGCCTCCTGCTCGTCGTCGTAGAGGAGGCAGGAGACCTCGCGGTCGCCCACCGGGATGCGGTTCGGGGTCACGGTGTCGCACCGGCCTGCCATGGCGCTGTCGCAGCGCGGGTGGAACGTGCAGCCGCCCGGCCGCGCGAACGGCGGCGGCACCATGCCCTTGATCGCCGCCAGCCGGGTCCGCGAGGCGCGCCCGAGCCGGGGCATCGAGCGCAGCAGCGCCTGCGCGTACGGATGTCTGGGAGCGGAGAGCACCTGCTCGGCGGCGCCGTACTCGACCACCCGGCCCAGGTACATGACCGCCATCCGGTCGGCCACCTGCGCGGCCACGCCGAGGTCGTGCGTGATCAGCATGATCGCCATGCCGAACTCCGCCTGCAGGTCCCGGAGCAGTTCCAGGATCTGCGCCTGGGTGGTCACGTCCAGCGCGGTCGTCGGCTCGTCGGCGATGAGCAGGCTCGGGCGGCACGACAGCGCCATCGCGATCATCGCCCGCTGCCGCATGCCGCCGCTCAGCTCGAACGGGTAGGCGTCGACCCGGCTCTGCGGCTTGGGGATGCCGACGCGGTCGAGCATGTCGATGGCCCGCTCGCGCGCCTCGGCCTTGCCGACGTCGTCGTGCAGCCGGACCGCCTCGACGATCTGGCTGCCGATGGTGTGCACCAGGCTCAGCGAGGCCATCGGCTCCTGGAACACCATCGCGATGTCCTGCCAGCGGACCTGCCGCAGCAGCCGCCTGTCCGCCCCGACCAGCTCGACGGGTCCGTCGTCGCGGTGCAGCGTGATCCGCCCGCCCTCGATCTGTCCCGGCGGGTCCACCAGGCGCAGGATCGAGCGGGCCATGACGCTCTTGCCGCAGCCGGACTCGCCGACGATGGCCAGCGTCTCGCCCTTGTGAACGCGCAGGTCCACGCCGTCGACCGCGCACACCACGCCGTCGTCGAGCAGGAAGTGGGTGCGCAGGTCCTCGATCTCAAGCAGCACGTCGTCCGCGGGCACGCCTGCTCACCTTCCCGTCGCCGTGTTGATGGTCGCGCTCGCACGTCGCCCGGCGCGGCGCCAGAAGGGCTTCCTTCTCCGGGCTCCGCTCGCCGAGCCGTACGGGTCGGCCGCGTCTCTCAAGCCGTCTCCGAAGAAGTTCATGGCGACCACGACGATCACCACCGCGACGCCCGGCGCCAGCAGCCACGGCGCGTTCGCGACGACGCGCACGTTCTGCGCGCCCTCCAGCAGCACGCCCCAGCTCACGGCCGGCGCCTGCAGGCCCAGGCCGAGGAAGCTCAGGCTGGTCTCGCCGAGGATCATGGCCGGGATGGCCAGCGACAGCGAGGCGATGATGTGGCTGGCGAACGACGGGATCATGTGCCGG
Source organism: Nonomuraea sp. B1E8 (assembly GCF_039871515.1). Lineage (NCBI taxonomy): Bacteria > Bacillati > Actinomycetota > Actinomycetes > Streptosporangiales > Streptosporangiaceae > Nonomuraea > Nonomuraea sp. B1E8. The sequence goes on from NZ_JBDPLS010000012.1 coordinate 195,992, forward strand.
AAGATGATCGACAGCCGGCCGACGCCGTCCAGCCGGGCGGCGGTGACGAAGTCCTCCTCGCGCAGCGACAGGAACCGCCCGCGCACGTCCCTGGCCAGCCCGGTCCACCCGATCAGCGACAGCAGCACCGTGATGGCGAAATATCGGGTCAGCGGCCCCCAGTCCGTGGGGAGCGCGGCCGACAGCGCCATCCACAGGGGCAACGTCGGGATCGCCATGAGGAACTCGATGACCCGCTGCACGACGTTGTCGACGCCGCCCCCGAAATATCCGGAAATGCCGCCTATGAGCATGCCGAGTAAGAAGCTGGCGGCGACCCCGACCAGCCCGATCGACAACGACACCCGGGCGCCGTGGATGAGTCTGGACAGCAGGTCCCTGCCGTTCCCGTCGGAGCCCAGCAGGAAGACCGGCTCGCCCTTGGTGACCGGGCCGATCAGGTGGATGTCGGACGGGATCAGTCCGAGCAGCCTGTACTCGTCGCCGTGCACGAACAGCCCCACCCTGACCACCTTGGCGGGGTCCTCGGTGTAGGTCTGCGCGAACGTCGTCGCGTCGCGTTCGGTCGTGTACCCGTAGACGTGCAGGCCGTGCTCACCCGAGTACCGCACCATCTGCGGCGGCGCGTACGTCATCGACGTGTTCGCCGTCGAGCTGGACATCGGCGCGAAGAACTCCGCGAAGATCGCCACGAAGTACACCGGGATCAGGATCGCCGCGCCGGCCATCGCGAGCCGGTGCCGGCGGAACTGCCGCCACATCAGCCGCCACTGCGGCAGCGTCCCTACTTCCTTCGTCGGTCGCCTGAGGAACATGTGGCGCTACTCTCTCTTGTACCGTTTGCGGATTCGCGGGTCCCACCAGGCCAGCGCCAGGTCGCTCACCACGGTGCCGACCACGGTCAGCGTGCTGAGGATCATGATGAAGCTGCCGACCAGGTACATGTCCTGGCTCATGACCCCGCTGAGCAGCAGCGGGCCCCCTGTTGGCAGGCTCATGACGACCGACACGATGGTCTCCCCGCCGATGAGCCCCGGGAGCAGCCAGCCCACCGTGCTGAAGAACGGGCTGAGCGACATCCGCACCGGGTACTTCAGCAGCAGCTTCCACTCCGGCAGCCCTTTGGCCCTGGCCGTGTGCACGTAGGGCCGGTAGAGCTCGTCGAGCAGGTTCGCCCTGGTCACCCGGATCATGCCGGCCGTGCCGGACACCCCGATGACCAGGATCGGCACCCAAAGGTGTCCCATCAGGTCCAGGACCTTGCCCAGGTTCCAGGCCGCGTCCTGGAACTCCGGCGAGAACAGGCCGCCCACGCTCGCCCCGAAGTAGCGGAACCCGATGTACATGAGGACCAGCGCCAGCATGAACTCGGGGACCGCCATCCCGATGAAGCCGAGGAAGGAGAACCCGTAGTCACCCCAGGAGTACTGCTTGACCGCGCTGTAGATCCCGATGGGGAACGCGATCGCCCAGACCATGAGCAGCGAGCTGATCGACAGGATCGCCGAGAGCGCGACCCGCTCGCCGATGAGCGTGGCGACCGGCTGGTTCCAGGCAAACGATTGACCGAAGTCGCCGTGCAACACGATCGCGGAGATCCAGCGCCAGTACTGCAAGAAGATCGGATCGTCCAGGCCGTAGCGCAGCCTGAGGTTCTCGATCTCCGCCGGAGTGAGGCCCTCGCCGCCCGCCTGCGCGTTCGCGATCAGCGTCGAGACATAGTCGCCCGGCGGCAGGTTGATGATGACGAAGGTGGCGATCGAGATCGCCCACAACGTCACCACCACGTACAGCAGGCGGCGGCCGAAATAGCCCAGCATTCCGGCGCCTCAGAAGGAGTACTGCTCGGGCTGGGTCGGCCCGGGGTTCACGGGACAGACGGACATGGAGTCGGGCACGTTCTTGACCTCGTTGGAGACGATGCCGTACTCGTCGGGGTGCGAGCTGACGCCGATCGCGTAGAACTGGTCCTTGGCGATCCGCACGACCTCCTTGGCGTGCTCCAGCGCCTTGGTGAAGTCCGGCTCCGTGCGCATCGCGGTGAACGCGTCGAGCTGCTCGCGCACCACTGCCGGCGGCTCGTCGCCGTTCTTGCCCTTGCTGCCGTACCACAGGGCCCAGCGGATGGCGTAGCGGGCGCTGCCGGAGTTGCTCGGCACGTAGTAGTGGTCGCCGCCGGTGCCGGTGATCACGTCGAAGTCGCTGCACGTGAACGTGGAGGCCTGCGGGTTGTTGCCCATCGTGCGCTCGGTGAACAGCGTGTCCGAGACCGGATCGACGCGCAGGCTGACCCCGACCGCCTCCCAGTGCTTCTTGACGAACTCCAGCGCCTGGACGTGGTGCGGGAACTCCGCGCTGGTCATGACGGTGACGATCAGCGGCTTGCCGTCGGGGCCCAGCCGCCTGCCGGCGGAGTCCTTCTCGGTCAGCCCGGCCTTGTCCAGGTACTCGCCCGCCTTGGCGACGTCGTACTCCGTGTACTGCTTGGCGAACTCCGCGTCGTAGAGGGCGTTGTTCTTGGACGGAGCGGCCTGCCACGGCTCGCCCTGGCCCGCGTACACGCCGTCGATGATCTCCTTGCGGTTGATCGCGTACGACAGCCCGATCCGGAAGTCCTTCTTCTGGAACAACTCGCGCAGGTCGTCGTCGCCGATCGTCTGGTTGAACTGGATGATCATCGTGTTGCTCAGCCGGCTCGGCACGTTGAACAGCCGGTACTTGCCCTTCCCGGCGTTCTGCGCGACCACCGGCTTGTTCTCCGGCGTGTTGAAGTTGCGCAGCTGCATGTGGATCTCGCCGTTCATGATCTTCAGCAGCTCCACCTCGACGTCGCCGAGGAGGTCCGACCTGAACCGGTCGATGTAGGGAAGCTGGCGCCCCTGGTCGTCGACCTTCCAGTAGTACGGGTTCCGCTCGGCCACCACCGCCGTGCCGTCGCCGATCGCGGTGCTGATCTTCCACGGGTGCAGCGTCGGGATGTCGGAGTTGTGCGCCCAGTCGTTCTTCTGCATGAACAGCTGCGTCCAGTCCTCGAACTGCTGTTCCTTGGCGAGCTTGTCGGCGTCCGGGTTGTACTTCTTGTGGAACTGCTTGAGGTAGTGCTTGGGCAGCAGGAACCCGGCCGCCCCGCCACGCTCGAACGTGGAGACCGCGATCTGGAAGAGCAGGCCCGCCTTCGGCTCCTTGTAGACGTAGCGGACCGTCCGCTCGTCCACCTTCTCCACCTTGACCAGCTCGTCCGTGGTGCCGTTCTCCAGGTAGAGGTCGTAGACGCCGGTCGTGTGCAGGTCCTTGTAGACGGCCACGTCCTCGAAGGCGAACAGCAGGTCGTCGGCGGTGCAGGGCTGCCCGTCGGACCACTTCAGGCCGTCGCGCAGCCGGAAGACGTATTCCCGGCCGTCGTTCTTGACCTCGAACTCGGCCACGTTGGGGATGATGTCGTCCGGGCCCTTCTGGCCGTTGGTGCCGGGCTTGAGCCGGACGGCGGGCTCGTAGGCGAGGGTGTACATCAGCCAGTCCCAGTCGTCCTCGCCCACCATGGCCGAGTTCCACGTGCCGCCGTACGAGCCGGGCTCCTTCAGCGGCTTGACCACCAGGGGGTTCTTCGGCAGGCGCTCGGCGAGCGGCGGCAGCTTGCCGTTCCTGACCAGCTCGGCCAGCGCGGGAGCCTCCTTGGCCGACAGGTCGGCCGCCTTCGCGACCTTGCCGCCCGTGTCGGGGCTGGTGTCGAAGAAGCCGCATCCACTGGCCGAGGCCAGCAGCAGGAAGCCGCCGCCGGCGAGCAGACCCCTCCTCGTCAACGGTTGTGGTGTCATGAGTGTGCTCCTGTCTGGTCAGCCATTGATCTTCACGAGGCTGAACTGCGCCGTGGTGTAGTTGCGGACGGCGATCGCCTCCTGGTTCCCGTCGACCGCGAGGCCGATGTAGAACCGGGCGCTGCGCATCGCGATGCGCTCGTAGCCGATGCGGTCCCAGTGCAGCGAGTTGTCGGAGAGGAAGGCCTCGAACTCGTGGTCGCCGGTCGGCAGGCTCCGGCAGACCAGGCGCAGCCAGTACGGCTTCACGCTCAGCGGATCCTCGTCGTACGGCCAGAGGCCGACGCTGGGCTCCTTGCCGTTCTGGGCGACCCTGATGGCCTTGGCGCGCAGGCCGGCGCCGTCGTCGCCGCTCGCGGAGTAACCGATGCCGGCCATCATGAACGGCGAGTTCGGCGCGAGGTCCTGGCGCACCATGACGCCCGCCACGGCGTCGATGTGGCCCGTGCTCATGCTGTCCAGCCGCGCGGTGATCTCGATGACCTCGCCCTGCTTGGTGAACCCGACCGCCTGGTGGGCGAAGTGGAAGGAGTCCTTCCAGCCGGCGATCTTCCCCGATCCCTTCAGCGTGAGCACGCCGTCCTTCAGCGCCGTGCTCCCGGGGATGGGCACCTCGCCGATGTCCTGCGCCTTCCACGGCTTGTGGGTCCTGGTGCGGGTGACGTGGATCGGCACCAGCGACGAGGTGGTCGCCGACCCCGTGCTGTCGGTCGCGCGGGCCGTCAGGCAGTAGCTGCCGTCGGTCGCGTCCGCCCAGGTCACCTGGTACGGCGCCGCGGTGGCCTCGCCGATCTTCTTGTCGCCGTGGAAGAACTCGACCGTGGCGACGGACGCGCCGTCGAGGGCCTTGGCGTCGGCCTTGACCACGATGGACTGCTTGTCCTGGTCGGCCGCGAACAGCTGGTCGGCCGTGGGGGACAGGATCGCCACCTCGGGGTTGCGGGCTCCGACCCGCTGGATGGAGTTGAGGTAGCGCTCCAGGTTCGTGTACCCGCTGCCGTCCACCGTCTTGGCGTCGTCGGCGTTCTCCGGGTCCAGCCCCTGCGCGGTCTCCCAGTCGTCCGGCATGCCGTCGTGGTCGCTGTCGGCGGGGGCGGGCACCTCGGACGGCGGCGGCAGCGGGCCGCCCACGTCCTTCTGCGAGTTGATGTGCCGCCCCGTGCCGGTGCGCGCCTCGGTGACCAGCCGGGCGTCGATGGCGTCCCGCCGCGGCAGGGTCGCTCCGGCCTGCTCCAGGACCGTGGCGTACGCCTGCGCCGAGGTCTGCTCCGTGATGCCGTGCTCGAACTCCACCGGCCTGGGCAGCAGCGTGATGCCGCCGGTCGGGTAGGTGATGCCGAGGGTGTTGTCGGCCGTGATGTCGTCGTGGCCCTCGACCGTGTTGCCGCTGACGTGCCACTCGCCGAAGCGTCCCGGCGCCACGATCGTCCTGGCGATCGGGGGCCGCGTGTTCGGTCCTGGCTTGTAGTAGTTGCCGACGATGTTGATGCCGTTGGACCACTCGCCGCCGTAGCAGGACGTGATGCCGGGGTTGTAGATCACGTTGTTGCGGTGGTCCACGACCAGGCTCATGCCTTCGGTGAAGCTGAAGCGCGGGTTGCGGCCGTTCTCGTGGACGAGCAGGTTGTGGTGGTAGGTGATGGTGTCGCCGCCCCACAGGCCGCCCATGCCGTGGCGGCCCTTGGGGTGCACCGAGTTCACCAGGCCCTCGGAGATGATGCACCACTGGACGGTCACGTTGGTGTTGCCGTAGACGGAGAAGCACTCGTCCACGCCCCAGCTGAACGAGCAGTGGTCGATGATGAGGTCCCGCACGCCGCGGGCGCCGAAGGTGTCGATGGGGGTGCCGAGCTCGTCGCCGCCGCGGAAGCGCAGGTGGCGCAGGATGATGTTGTCACCCTTGATCTGCGTCTCGTTGCCGATGACGGTGACGCCGTGGCCGGGGGCGGTCTGGCCGGCGATGGTGAGGTTGGAGCCGGTGATGTCGAGGCCGCCCTTGATCCGGATGTTGCCGGCGACCCGGAAGACGATCGTCCCGTCGGACTTCGCCACCGCCTCGCGTAACGAGCCGGGGCCGTCGTCGTCAAGGGTGGTCACCTCGTACACGGCGCCGCCCCGGCCGCCCGTGGTGTACATCCCGGCCCCTTCGGCGCCGGGGAAGGCGGGCACGCCCTTGGCCCGCACCTTCGCCTCGACCGTGGGGGTCGGGCTCGGGCTGGGGCTGGGCTTCGCCGCCACGCTCGATGTGCTCGCCCACGCCACAGCGGGCGGGGCCAACGCCGCGGATCGCACGAAATTCCGGCGGCTGAATGATGAATGATGGCGATCGAAGCCAAGGGCCTCGGTCATGCGGAACGCTCTCTTTCCGCCCCGAATAGACAGGGCTGTGCCGTCTTTCGGCACGACTCCGGAACCACGCTGGTGCTTGTGAGAATTTTTATTCAGGCATGAATGGAGTGGATTCATCACATCGTGAACGACACGGTTGTGGCTGTCAAGAGTGGTTACGTACGCGGATGAAACAGTCAGTTAACAGACCCGTCACGGCATCCTGGGAGCAGAGACGGCGAAGGCCGCCGGGCCAGATGCCCGGCGGCCTTCGCGCACGAGAGAGAGCCCCAGGGCGGGATCGCCGCCCGGGGGAGCGGGGGTCAGTCCTTGAGCAGCTGCTCGGCCACGCCCACGTCCGTGATCAGGGTGTTCACCCAGCCGCCCTTGAGCGCCGCGCGGATGGCGGCAGCCTTGCGCCGGCCCCCGGCGATCGCGATGCGCCGGGGCACCCGCAGCAGGTCGGCGGCCGGAATGCCCAGGATGCGCCGCTCCAGCGGCGAGTCGATCAGGTTGCCATCGGCGTCGAAGAACCGCAGGCACACGTCGCCCACCGCGCCCAGACCGCGCAGCGTCTCCAGCTCCTCCTCGTCGATGGCGTTGCCGCTGTCACGCAGCAACGGCGACGGGTCGAGGCTGCCGATGCCGACCAGCACGGTCGTCAGCCGCGACCACGCGTCGACGACCTGCCGCACCACGTGGTCCTCCGACAGCGCCTGGCGGGCCTCCGGCGTGCCCACCAGGCCCGGAGCGGGCAGGAACACCGGCTCGGCGCCCGTCAGATCGGCCAGGTGGGCGGCCAGCCGGGTGGCCTGCACCTGCGCCGACCCCTTGCCCACGCCGCCGATGAGCTGCACGACTTCCTCGGCCACCCGCACCGGACGGCGCTGCATCGCCTCGACCGTGGCCAGCAGGCTCGCGCTCCACGACGAGATGCCGAGGTGCTCGCCTCCGATGAGGGTGGCGTCGAGGTGGGTCGCCCCGGCCGAGCCCAGCGCGGCCACCACGTCGTGGTTGTCGCCCGCGGCGTCCACGACGATGATCTGCTCCACGCCGTATTTGCGCTCGAGGTCCTCCTCCAGCAGCGCGTGCACGCCGCTGGGCACCACCACGACCGTGCGCACGATGCCGATCTCCGCGGCCTCCTTGAGCAGCCGGGACACCCGCGGCTGCGAGATGCGCAGCTGGGCGGCGATCTGCGGCTGGCGTACGCCGTGCTCGTGGTAGAGGCGCGCGACCCGCACCAGCAGCCGCATGCGCTCGGACTCCTGGCTGAGCCGGCGCCCGGTGTACCTCACGGGCTCGCCGCCGGCACGGCTCTTCTCGAACTGACTGTCAGCTCCCACGATCGCTGGCCTCCGCTTCGGCTCCGCCGCTCCTGCTGGTCCGGTGGCGAGCCCGGGCCACTGCTGAGTGCCATTCTGCTAGGGCGCGGCGGCGCTCGCACACCGGAAGGCCGGGCGTGTAGCACCGGCCGTGGCGGGGCAGCCCGGACAGCTCCCGGCGGGACCATACACCGGATGACACCCCGGCCAGGTGAGCGGCCCCCAGCGCGGACAGCTCAGGCCGTCGCGCCACCCGCACCGCGCGCCCGGTCACGTCGGCCTGCCACTGCATGAGGTCGGCGTTCGCGGTGGGACCCCCGTCGGCCAGCAGCTCGTCGACCGGGCCCGCCGCCCGCTCCAGGGCCGCCACGACATCGCCCACCTGCAGCGCGACCGAGTCGACCGCCGCCCTGGCGAGGTCCTCCCTGCCGGTGCCGAGGCCGAACCCCGTCATGACCGCCACCGCCTGGTCATCCCACCACGGCGCGCCGAGGCCGCCGAACGCCGGCACGAGGTGCACCGCGCCCCTGCGCCCCCGGGTCGCCAGCCGCGCCAGCTCCTCCGGCTCCGTGCCGAGCACCCCGGCCAGCCAGGTGATCGTCGCCCCCGCGGACAGGATGTTGCCCTCCAGCGCGTACGCGGGCGCCTCGTCCTGCCAGCCGATGGTCAGGCACAACCCCTCGTCCCCATCGGTTCCCTGGCCGGCCAGGCCCATCACCGAGGAGCCCGTGCCGTACGTGACCTTGACCCGTCCCGGACGGCCCGCCGCGTGCGCGAACAGGGCGGCGTGCGAGTCGCCGAGCACCGCGCTGACCGGCACGCCGGCCAGGGAGAGGTGCAGCGCGGCGGCGTCGGCGTGCGGCCCTACGGGGGGCGCTGAGGGAGGCGCTGAGGGGGGCGCTGAGGGGGGCGCCGCGGACGGCACGATCGCGGGCAGCGTCTCCTCGGGGATCCCGAACAACTCCAGCAGGTCCGGGCTCCACCGGCGTTCCCGGACGTCCATGAGCTGGGTACGGGAGGCGCTGCCAACCTCGATCACGTGCCCGGCGCCCAGCCGGTGCAACAACCACGAGTCGACCGTGCCCAGACAGAGCCCGCCCACCCGGCCGTGGTGGTCGAGCAGCCAGGCCGCCTTGGCCGCCGAGAACATCGGGTCCAGGGGGAGGCCGCTGATCCCGCGGACCATGGGCGCGGCGCCGGAGGCGGCCAGCCGGGCGCACAGGTCGGTGCCCCGGCGGTCCTGCCAGCTCACCAGCGGGCTCAGCGGCGCGCCCGACGCGCGGTCCCAGAGGATCAGCGACTCGCGCTGCACGCTCAGCCCCACGGCGACCACCCGTCCCGGCGGCGCGCCGGCCAGGCAGGCCGACACCGCGTCGCGGACGCTGCGCCACAGCTCCTCGCCGTCCTGCTCGACCATGCCCGGCGCCGGATGCCGCTGCGCGAGCGGCACGGAGGCCCGCGCCACCGTCTCGCCCGCGGCGTCCACGAGGATCGCCTTGGTGGCGCTGGTTCCCTGGTCGACGCCCAGGACCAGCGGGTCAGCCGTCGTCAAGGCCCAGCACCTCCAGCGCCGAGCGGGCGATGCCCTCGGCGGTGAGCCCGAAGTGTTCCAGCAGGAACGCCGTCTCCCCGGTCGGCGCGAACGTACGGGGGCCGAGCAGCCGCATCGGCACCGGCCTGGTCTCCAGCACGACCTCCGCCACCGCCGCCCCGAGCCCGCCGGTGGGCACCGCCTCCTCGGCCGTGACGACAGCCCTGGTCTGCCGGGCGGCGGCGATGATCTCCTCGCGGTCGAGCGGGGAGATCGTCGACACGTTCACCACCCGGGCGTCCACCCCGCGCTCGGCGAGCAGCGCGGCGGCCTGGAGCGCGCGGCTGACCATCGTGCCGGTCGCCACGAGCGTCGCGTCCCGGCCGTCCCGCAGCCGCGCCGCCCGCCCGTAGGCGAAGGCGGGGCCGCCGGGCGGCGAGACGTCCGGCACGGGGAAGCGGCCGATCCGCAGGAACACCGGCCCTGTCGTCTCCGCCGCCCACCGGATCGCCGCGCTGGTCTGCGCGGGATCGGCGGGCACGACGACGGGCAGGTCGGCGATGGCCCGCAACCATGACAGGTCCTCCGTCGAGTGGTGGGTGGGCCCGAGCGCGCCGTAGGCGAGCCCGGGGCTCATCCCGCACAGCTTGACGTTGGCCAGGCTGTAGGCGATGTCGGCCTTGATCTGCTCCAGCGCCCGCGCGGTCAGGAACGTCGCCGCCCCGCACACGAACGGCACCAGCCCCGCGTTGGCCAGCCCCGCGCCGATGCCCACCATGTCCTGCTCGGCGATGCCGACGTTGATCAGCCGGTCGGGGAACTCCTGGGCGAAGGCACCCAGCTTGCTCGACCCCACCGAGTCGTTGCACACGGCCACGATCCGGCTGTCGGCGCGGGCCAGCCGCACCAGCTCCGCGGCGAAGGCGTCCCTGCAGTCGTGCGTCTCTTCGACGATCAACGCAGTTCCTCGAGCGCCATGCGGGTCTGCTCGGCGTCCGGCACCTTGTGATGCCACTCCACCCGGTCCTCCATGAACGACACCCCTCGCCCTTTCACGGTCCTCGCGATCACGCAGCGCGGCCTTCGTCCGGCGCGCGGCGCCGTCACGGCGTCCAGCAGCGCCAGATGGTCGTGCCCGTCGACCTCGGCGACCTCCCACCCGAACGCCCGCCACTTGTCCGCCAGCGGCTCCAGGTCGTTGGTGTCGCCGGTGGGCGCGCCCTGCTGCAGCCCGTTGCGGTCGATGACGGCCGTCAGCGACGACAACCCCCGGTGCGCCGCCGTCATGGCGGCCTCCCAGTTGCTGCCCTCCTGCAGCTCGCCGTCGCCGAGAACGACCACGGTCCTGGCCGGTGACCCGCGCAGGCGCAGTCCGACCGCCACGCCCACGCCGACGGGCAGCCCGTGCCCGAGCGGGCCGGAGCTGGTCTCGACGCCCGGCACCGCCTTGCGGCTGGGGTGGCCGTTGAGCGGCGACATCGGGGCCGCGAACGTGGCCAGCCGGTCCGCGGGGAAGAAGCCGCAGGTCGTGAGCGTGGTGTAGAGGGCGACCGAGCAGTGTCCCTTGCTCAGGATGAGGCGGTCGCGCTCGGGCCAGTCCGGCCTGGCCGGGTCGATGCGCAGCACGGCGCCGTACAGCGTGGCGAGAATGTCGGTCACGGACAGGTCGCCTCCGGTGTGCCCGAGGCCCGCCGCGTGGATCGTGCTGATCACCGTGCGCCGGATCCCGCCCGCCAGCGCGGCCAGCGCGGCGGCGGAGGCGGCCCGGTCGGCGTGCGCCAGCCGGTCGCGCAGCCGGCGCCATTCACCGATGGCGTCGTGGTCGGGCAGCAGGAGGCCGCCGGCGGTCCGCGTGAGGGTCACGGCGTCTCGCGTGCGGTTCCGAGCGCCGCCCAGAGCAGCGCCTGGGCCCTGAGCGCGTCCTGCCGCTCCTGCGCGTCACGCAGCTCGTCGAGGTCGACGCGGTCGCACACCTGCTCCAGCATGCGGATGGTGGCGATGCTCTGCGACAGCGCGCGCACCGGGTCCTCCCTGAAGGGGAACTGGTCGAGCAGGACCGGCGCGCTCCAGCCGATGCGCCGCACCGCCAGCAGGTATTCGATGGTCTCGAACAGGTGCACCGACGCCACCGGCAGGTCGTCGTCCCAGCCGCGCCAGTTGTCGTTCAGCTCCACCGACACGAGCCGCCCGCGCCGGTGCACGAGCTGCACCGCCTCGGCGGGCGTCTCGCCGGCCAGCAGGGAGTGGCCGAAGTCCATGACGATGCCGACGTTCGGCCGGCCGGCCTCCTCGATGGCCAGCAGGGTGCGGGCCGCGTCGGAGAGGGTGATGCGCACCCGCGGCTCCTTGGCCTTGTACTCGATCGCGAACTGCACGTCCGGGTGCGCCGAGGCCAGCTCATGGATCGCGGAGACGGTCAGGTCCCACAACCGCGCGTAGTCGGCCTGTCCCGGCATGTCGAAGCCGTCCTGGCCGGGCCAGAACTTCACGTAGCCGGCGCCGAGCTCCCGCGCGACGGCGACCGCCTCGTGCACGCGCTCCACGGCGCGCTCCCGCACGGCGGGATCGGGGTTGGTGAACGCCCCCTTGACGAACTCCCGCGTGTACAGGTGCGGCGTGATCGCCCTGGCCCGCAGGCCGCGCTCGGCCAGCGCCGCCGCCAGCTCGGACGTCTTGGAGACGCCCTCGGCGAACGGCACGTTGATGTCGAGGCACTCCAGCCCGTCCACGGACGCCGCCAGGTCGAGCATCTCGGTCATCGTCCTCGACGGTCCGTAGCCGTCGGTCGCGTACCGGTCGACGATCTGCCCGAACGCCCATATTCCGGCGCCGAACGTCAGCGCGCTCATGTCACACCCTCCTCTGCGCGAAGGCCCGCAGTTTGGCGAAGAAGTCCTCGTGGATGAACCGTGCGTCGATCGAGTCGTAGGTGCGGATCGGCCGGTTCGCGACGGAGAAGTCGTACGAGCCGTCGTGGCGGAAGTTCGGCGCGGGCCGCTCCACCCAGGTCCCGCAGGCCGGGTGCAGCATCAGCCCGATCGCGGGGGAGTCGCCCAGCACGCGGAACTCGATCGACCCGCCGTGCTGGCTCTCGTTCCACTCGACGAGCTGGCGCACGAGGTAGTCGCCGATCTCGCCGTACGGCGCGACCTTCTCGTCCAGCTCGGCGTAGCCGACCGCCATCATCCGGTACGTCGGCGCGGGGATCTGCCAGACCCGCAGCTCCGACGAGAACACGATGTTGGCCGCCACGATGTCGTTGGACAGGTTGAACTCGGGGCGTCCCGGGTCGCCCCCTCTGCCGTCGTAACCGCCGCCGCCGATCCAGATCACGGTCACGTCCCGCTCGGCGATGCGCGGCTCCAGGAGCAGGGCCGAGGCCATGTCGGTGAGCGGGCCGAGGAACGCCACGAAGAGCGGCTCGGCCACGTCGCGCATGGCCTCGGAGATGATCAGCTCGACGCCCGGCGTCCTGACCGGGGTGCCGACGTCGGGCAGCGCGTACGGCACGCCGTCGGCCACCGGCACCTGGCCGTCGAGCTTCATCAGCCGCAGCAGCAGCTCGATCTCCTCCCGGCTTTCCTCAAGGCTCGACCGGGTGCGTCTGTTGCCGAAATGCGCGGGCACCAGACCTCGAATGTCGAGGCTCGGGGAGAGCAGGGCGTGCACGATCGCGAATTGGTCGTCCGCCTCATTTTTGGCATCGGTGTTCACGATCACCCGGCGCCGGTGGGAAAAAGTCCTGACCGCCACGCAATCCTCCGCCTGAATATTTATTCAGTAATGTATCTATATTCCGATATTAGGTTGTGATATTTGAGGTGTCAAGATCCCAGAGGATCACGGACAGCGCGTGCGGCGAGATGGTGTGGTCCTCGTGCGTGGCGTCCTCGAGGATGTCCCACCGCCCCTCCTCGGGTCGCCCGCCCGCGAGCAGCGCCACCCGGTCGCGCACCGGGGCGTGGTAGGCGCGGTGCCCGACCCCGTTGAAGCAGCAGTCGTCGAACCGGTTGAGGATCTGCAGTTGCCCGCGCCCCCGCCCGATCGAGGCCAGCACGTACATGTCGAGGAAGTCGTCGGACTCGGCGGCGTAGAAGCCCGGCAGCGCCGCCTTGGTCTGCTCGAAGTCGCCGATCGTCGGGCTCGGCTTGGGCGAGGCCGGGCGCAGGAAGAACGGCAGCGACCCGGCCACCGGATAACTGCGCGTCACCCGCGGGTCGAGCGCGGAGTAGACCGTGGTCGTCCAGCCGCCGCCCGACAGGCCGACCATCTCCACGGAGGCCGGCCGGTACGTCGCCATCGCGTAGTTCAGGGTCACCGTGAGCGGTTCGAGGAAGAACGTCAGCGTCGAGAACCCGGGCCGCTCCCACGGCGGGAGCTCCCGGTGCGAAGGGCCGGGCAGCAGCGTGTCCGGGTCGTCCGGGTCGGCGATCTGCTGGGCGTTCCAGTGGTGGAACGGCATCGCGTACGCCATCACCCGGTAGCCCCGGTCCAGCAGCGCCTGGACGGTGCGGAGCATGGTGTCGAACGGCTCGCCGTGCCCGTTGTGGTAGAGGGCCAGCCGCCGGTTCCAGCCCTTGCTCGGCAGGAGGTCGTACACCTTGGCCGAGACGCGGTAGCGCAGCGGGACCGTCAGCAGGTCGATCCTGCGCACGCCGGTCAGCGAGGCGAAGTCGGGCGCGTCGACGCCCTCCTCCACCTCCGGCAGTGACGTGGGCAGGCCCGCGCCCTTCCAGATGTAGTCCGCCATGGCCGTGCGCCTGGCCGCGATGTCGGCGGCCGAGTGGATGCCGATCAGCGGCTCGATGTCGACGCCCGCCACGGCCTCGGGCAGCGTCCTGTACTCGGGGCCGAACCTGGCCGCGATCTCCTGGTTCACCGGCGCCACCGGGCGCGGCGGCTGCTTGGCCGCCGCGGCCGTCCCCGTCGTGGCCTGGGCCGCGCTCTGGGTCGCGGACTGTGTCGTGGCCGCCGAGGCCGGCGCCGCCGTGCCCGCGACGACGGCCGCGCCGAGCCCGCCCAGGATCCCGCCCAGCACGCCGCGCCGGCTCGCCACGCTACTCACAGGGCCGGCCGCGTCGGGGCCCGTCTCGTCACTCGTGTGCATCAGATCGGCTCCCGTGCTCTCCGCGGTGACCCCGCTCCGGATCCCAGCCGCCCAGGACGAACGCCGGGGCGCTCCACTGCTTCGCCTCGGCGTCCGTGAGCTGGCGCGAGCAGGCCAGCCGCTGCGAGGTGTCGATCGCGCGGCCGGACAGGTCGGTGCTGCCGTACTCCCAGAAGGACGTCTGCTGGGCCTGCGCGCAGTCGTTCGGGTCGATCTGCCAGCCGGCCGGATCGATGTGGCTGTCCATCTCGGTGTCGATGTACACGACCTGGCTGTGCGTGAACCGCCACACCGCGCTGCGGCTCAGCGCGACCGAGCCGTCCGGCACGCCGGGCGCCCGTGTCAGCTTGGTCCTGACGAACACCGTGCCCGGACGGGTCTCGTCGTTGCGGCTCTGCGAGATGTAGCCGCGGTCCGTCGACTCCAGCACCGTGTCCTGGATGAACACCGTGCCGGTGCCCCAGACGAAGTCGGTGTCGCCGCTGATGTGGCTGTCGGTCACGAAGCCCTTGCCCTGCAGGCGCAGCGTGTCCTGGAAGCTGCGCAGGTGCACGCGTTCGAGCGCGATGCGCTCGTTGTTGCCCCGGAACGCCTCCGCCTGCGAGCCGCCGTCCGGCGTCGTGTTGTGCACGGTGACGTCGCTCATCCGGAAGTCGGACGCGTCCACCCCGAACGAGGCCCGCCAGCAGTTGTGCAGGTCGGAGGTCTCCAGCACGCGGCGCGGGCACACGTCCTCGGGGCCGCCGTCCCTCAGCGCCTTGTCGCCGTTGCGCAGGTCGTTGTTGGGATAACGGATGACGGTGCGCTTCGCGCCCGCGCCCTTGACGGTGATGTGCGGGCGGTCCTCGCGGACGTAGACGATCTCGGTGTAGACGCCGGGCCGCACGTCGATCGTCACCGGGGTCGTGTTGCCGGTCGGCACCGCGTCGATGGCGCCCTGCACGGTGCAGAAGTCGCCGGTGCCCTTGGCCGACACCGTCAACCGGCCCGGCTTGGGCTCGCGCCCGGTCGTCGTGAACCGCCAGGCCCGGGGGTCCCGCATGCCGTCGAAGCCCGCGAACACGCCCTGGTCGACGGTGACGTAGTACTCCTGCCCGTACTCCAACCGGTGGTGCAGGTAGACGTCGGCCCGGCGCCCCTCGATCATGATCGATTCGTACGAGAAGTCGTGCGGCAGTCCGGTGTCGGAGATCGCGCTGCCGACGTTCTTCCTGTCGGTCCTGGCGGTGGCGGCCTCGATGCGGTCGGCGAGCGTGCCGTCTGCGCGGCGCACCTCGATCGCGCCGGTCGTGCCCAGGGCCGGCGGCTCGGGGAACGTGATGGTCAGGGGCGCGTCGACGCAGGTCTCGCCGCCCCGCCCGGGCACCGAGAAGCGCGGCTCGTCACCCGCCTCGGCCTGTGCGGTCACCGGGCATAAGACGAGCGCCGCCGCGGTCGCGAGCACCGTGATGGTTGCTTTCACCTGCACCTCTCAAGAGCGAATGTTTAATTGGCTGTGAATAGATATGTATACGCCTTGGCAGGCCCGGTCAAGGCCGGAAGCACTGTCCGTGTGCCCGGATCCAGGGCGTCGGAGGTCGCGGCGATCGGCGTGGCGCCGAGTCGTGCGGAAGACCCTCGGGAGCCGAGGCGCTAGGGCGTGACCAGCAGGAGTTCGACGCCTTCCCGGCCTGGTCGGGAACGGCTACCGGGTGATCACTTTCTGGCCTTGGCCAGCCGCCAGGCGGTCACCACGAGGAGAGCGAACGCGGCAGCCGACAGCAGCGGCAGGTCGGGCAGATGGCCCTGGGCTGCGCTCGCGAACTCTTGCAGGCGCTCCTGCCAGCCCTCCGCGATGGGCAGGGTCAGGCCGCGGGTGCCGTCGAAGGCGAGGAAGAGGACGCCGAGGGCGACGAAGGTCAGTCCGGACAACAGCGTGGTGCTGTGCAGTCGCAGCCTGCCCAGACGGATTCCGCGGCCGCGCAACCAGGAGCGGTGGGACAGGTCGTAGCGCCGCCACAGGGCGGCCATGAGCAGCAGCGGCGCCGCCATCCCGGCGGCGTACACGGCCAGCAGGACGCCCCCGCGCAGCGCGTCGCCGGACGAGGCGGCAACGGTGAGCACCGCGCCGAGGACGGGGCCCGCGCAGAATCCGGCCAGCCCGGAGGTGGCGCCGAGGGCCAGCACCGCCGCCGGCGAGTCGCCACGGACCCGGCCACGCAGACGTTCCAGCGGCCCGATCGTCCAGCCCTGGCCGAGCACCTGCAGCACCCCGAGAACGATCAACACCACCCCGGCCACGGTGATCACCAGGTCCTGGTGACCGTAGAGCAGACTGCTGGCCAGAGCCGATCCCATGCCGAGCGGTATCAGGACGGCGCACAGGCCCAGGTAGAACAGCAGCGTGCGGCCGATCAGCGCGCCGCGGCCGGGGAAGGCGTAGGCGAAGAACGCCGGAAGAAGCACCGCGCCGCACGGGCTGACCAGGGCGAACAGCCCGCCCAGGAAAGCGGCGGCGTACCCGACCTCACTCATGGCGGGCTTTTTCGATCGCCTCGACGAACTTCGGCAGCGGTTGCGCGCCGAAGAAGAGCTCTCCATTGATCAAGAAGGCGGGGGTGCCGGGCAGGCCGAGCCCGGCGGCGAAGGCGAAGTCCTGCTCCACCGCCCGCCGCAGCTCCGGGTCACGCCGGTCGGCCTCGAAGCGGGCCACATCCAGGCCGATCCGGGCGGCAACGGCACGCAGCCGATCATCGCTGAAGCCGGCGGGCTGATCGGCGTACAGGGCATGGTGGAAGCGCCAGAACGCGTTCTGCCGGTCGGCGGCGCGGGCCGCGATGGCCGCTCGCTCGGACCCTTTGCCCTGGGCGGGGAAGTCGCGCCAGTACAAACGTACGATCCCGGTGTCGATGTAGCGGCGACGCAGCTCGGGTTCGATGCGGCGCGCGAACTTGCCGCACTCGGTGCACTTGAAGTCGCCGAACTCCACGATGGTGACCGGCGCCGACGCCGAGCCCCGCGCCAGGCTCTCGTCGATCGGCGGGACGGTCGGCCCCTCCCACGTCGGCATGGGACTCGCTTCGGACGCCCGGGGAGATGCCTGCGGTGTGGCGGCGTGGGCCCCGGAAGGTTGGGCGCTGGTCATCGCACGGTCATCGCGGCGGGCGTCGGTGCCGCGGTCGAGAGCTGCGACGGCCAG
The DNA here is from genome assembly GCF_039871515.1 of Nonomuraea sp. B1E8. Classification (NCBI taxonomy): domain Bacteria; kingdom Bacillati; phylum Actinomycetota; class Actinomycetes; order Streptosporangiales; family Streptosporangiaceae; genus Nonomuraea; species Nonomuraea sp. B1E8. The sequence continues at coordinate 213,276 of NZ_JBDPLS010000012.1, forward strand.
CACGGCAAGGACCGCCATCCCGGCCGCCGCTGCGATCAGGATGCGACTTCGCGAGCCGCGGCGCGTTCCTGCGGCACCGTCGTCTTCCACCTGTCCCATCCTGCACCCTTCGGGGTGGACAGGATCCCACGGCCCCGCACCCAGGACCGGGAACGGTCAACGGAACGACAACATCGGGCGGGTCATCGCTTGCTCACCTTCGTGGGTATCGGCGGTTCCCCTCCGGAAAAGAAGAGGAGTGGCGGGAAGCGAACGGTATATTCTTTGCCTTCTGCTGATGGGCGGTGCGATGCGATCCGCGGGGCGCGGGGTATGCACTGGTCGGTCACGGTATTCAGAGGATCGACGCAATGCTCGGGCATGTCGTCCGCAGGTGACCGGCGTTTGCTCACTTATCCGGAATTTGGCGTCAAAACGGACGCGCCGGGGTCAGCAGTGCGCACGGGAAGCCGGTCGTGCGTCGCTGACGTGTTCGTGGCCGATTCCAATCCATTCTGTAGACCGGGACAACAATGTTGCATCACCGATCCGCCATTCCGCCGGCCGCTGCGCGCGCGGCTGCCGTCCTCTGCCCCACTGCCGGCGGGCCCGCCGGAAACCGGGTTCGCCGGGGAGGTGAATAACCGATGGCACGTTCGTTCCGTTCCCTGATGCTGGGAACGCTCGCCGCGTTCCTCGCCGTCACCTCCCTCACCGGTCAGGCCGCCGCGCAGCCCTATCCGGAGCCGATGCGGAAGCTGCCCAACGCCAATGACTACGTGCTCACCTGGGACAACAGTGACGCCAGCGGTACGCCGTACACGGACCTCGTCCGCGATCTGCGCGGCGCCCTCGGATTCGGCGCCGCCGAGTACACCAATCCGGCCGAATTCCTGGCCGCCGCCACCAAGCGCGCCACCCGCAACTGCCCTCAGGCGAATCAGAACGCCGGCGCCTTGAGCAGGAATTCGGCCAGAGTGGTCACCCAGAACTGGTTCTGCCTGGAACGCGAGGACGCCACAGTCCGCAACAATCTGAACGAGCCGCGCTGGGTGACGCAGGGCATCAGCGGCACCTGGGATTCCCATCCTCAGGGCACCGTCGACGGAACTCGCGCCTTCGCCCTGTCGTGGCATTACACGACCAGTGCGGAAAAGAACAACGCCGCCCGCATCACGCTCCTGGGCGAGGACGCGCCGTACAGATATGACCACGCACTCCTGGTCGAGCCGCGGAGAACCGGAAACAACGTCACCTACGGCAATATGCACATCCACGCCGGCGGCCTGGTCTGGTACAAACAATATCTGCTCGCCACGGACGACGACACCGGCATCTACGTCTTCGACATGCACAATCTGCTCGACATGCGGGGCCGGCCGAACGCCAACACCACCAACGACAACCGGATCGGCCGCGAGAGCAACGGCATCTACTACACGGGCGGCTACCGGTTCATCCTGCCGCTGATCGGCGTGTGGCGGTCGCAGGCCAGCCAGGAGGAGAAGTGCCGCGCCGAGGCAGTCCCGCCGTGCTACACCTACGTCGGCCTGGACCGCAGCACGAACCCGCCGACGATTCTCACCGGTGAATGGTGCCCGGCCACCTCCGCCCGCTGCACCGTGGGCAGGGTGGCACGCTGGAACATGCGGCCCGACTCCGCTGCCTGCGTCCGCGGCTGCCTGCAGTTCTCCGGCAACAGGGCGCAGGCGGTCGAGGCCTACACCCAGGTGCACAATTCCATGCAGGGCGGGGTCTCCTGGAGAAACGTCTACCAGTTCACCAGAAGCAACAACCCGACCAGCCTGGGCCGGCGGTACCAGGCCGTTCCCGGGCAGACGCCCACACCGCATTTCGCCGGGAAGGGCGTACAGGACCTCTACTGGCAGCGATCGGCAACCAACGGCCAACCCGTACTGCTGTGGTCGGTCACCGAATATCCTGGCGAGGGCGACAACAGAGGAAAACGCGTTCTCTACGGCGTCACGCCCTGACCATCCCCGGCCGTTGCCCGCCCCGCGGCTCACGGTGGAGGAGACCATCGAGCGGCCGAAGCTGACCGGGTTCGCGTCGGTCTCCTCGACCGACGCGGACGCCGGCGCCGGCCCACCCCGTCACGAAGGGCCGGTTCTTCGGTAACGTGCCTGATCCAACCTGTTCCGGGAGACCAGGGGAGGCTTCGCGATGAAGATCGCCTTCTTCGGCGATTGTCCACGGTTGTGTGCTGCACGCAGTTCACCATGACTGGTTGCGCATGCGGGGGCAGATCCTCAGGTGAGGGATGACCGCTGCCGTCTTCTCGCTATCGTTCGCCGGACTCGGGCCTGGCCTGCTGCCGATAGAGCACCTCGAACAGATGGCCCCCCTTGATCAGAATTGACGCTTCTACTGGGCGCTCATCGTCACTGCGGATCACACGAAACTGCTTGATCACCGGCACGTCTGACGGTAGGTCGAGCAACACGACCTCTTCGGTACGCGGTTGTCGGACGGAGATTCGATCCTCAAAGGTCCGCTCAGGGAAACCCAGGTCGGCGAGCGCCTTGGGGGCGCCGCCTTTGATCCTTGCTTGTCGGGCGAGGGGTGTCCCTTGAGCGATGGCGAGGGGATAGTACGACCACGAGAGTTCGATCGGATCGCCGGCGTGCAGCAGGACACGGTGGCGCTCTACACACCGCTCACCTTCGGTGAGATCGAGCGCGTGCGCGACGTCGGCTGGTGGCTCGACCTCACGCACATGCAGCAGGTCGTAGCTGTAGCCGCCCGGCGCGGGAGTTTTATACGCGGTGGCCGTGACAGCGAAGGGCTGCCGCTGCCGTACGAAGACGCCCTTGCCGGGCTGCCCCTCCAGAAAGCGCTCGTCTTTCAGTAGCTTGATCGCCCCCTGGATAGTGGCAGGTGCGCATCCGTACTGCTCCGCAAGTTGCTGCGTTGAGGGCAGTTGCGCGCCCGCGGGAAGAAGGCCGGACATGATGTGGGCGCGCAGGTCTGCGGCCACCTGCTGATGCCGAGGTCGGCTGTCAACCCGTTTCACCACGTTCAGCCTTCCTCGTGTTCGTACCGTAGTTCGCGGCCGCTGGCGATCATAGCCATCACGGTGCTCTCGAACGGGGTTCCGGCGTCGTCCCGGATGACGCGGCGAAGCACCAGAACCCAGTCGGTCTCATCGAGGTGCAGCAGGTTCCGCTCGGTCGCCGTGGCCGGCCGGGCGCTCACCGTTTCCTCGACTTTGCGCATCCTGTAGCCGAGTTCAGCGAGCAGTCGCACCGCACCGCCACGGATCTTCCTCGGTTGCGCAAGAGGTGTACCGCGAGCGATCGAGACCGGATAGTAGGAGTCGGCGAGTTCGACCGGAGCCCCGTCCAGCAAGACCGTGCGGCGCCGGACCACCACGTGTTGTTCACCCTCGATGCTCAGGTCGCGGGCAATGTCTGGGGGCGTTGGGATCTCGCTGACTTCGCGCAGTTCGTTCGTGCCCACATGTCCCCGCTGGGCGGCTTCGTCGGCCCAGGCGTCGGGGCCGTCGTGGCGAGGCCGGATATAAGGGGCCGAGGTGTTGGCCCAACCTGATGGACGCACGTTCTACGCCCTCCGATCGACTCGTCCTACTTCATCACCATACTCGTACGCCAGTAAGGCCGGCGATCAAGGCCGACGACTGAACCTTGCTGCATTTTTAATATGGCAGTACAGTGAGCGAGGCTGGACACCGCATGGTCTTACGACTTCTTCTCCGCGCCGCTGGTGCCGGTGCAGGCGGGCGCTCAACCCTGTATGCACCGCTCCAAGTGGCAATTCCTGTCCGGAGGCCGACATCGCGGCCGGTCTGGAAGGCGGTATGAGCATGGACGAATTTCACAGTTCGCACCCGAAGCCCGCAGCGGAGGGGCACGTCGTCATCGACTGGTCCGATCCAGTGGCCAGATGTGGTTCCATCCGAGTCCGGGACCACACGTGCGCGTGTCTGATGACGTCGTACGAACTGTGCGTGGCGGGCGGCTTGGGCCACATCCGCAGGACGGACAGGACGGCCAGTGGTGATCGGGTCAGCGAGAGCCCATGGGTGCACATTGCGGAGGCGAGACGGCTGTGGAACGAGTTGCTCGGAGGGGGCGCTCGGTAGCGTCGACGTTGAGGAGTAGCCTCAGGAATAGAGTCGCTCCGGCGTGACGAGCATGAGGTCGCCGCCTTCCGCCGCGAGCAGATCCGCGGTGAACCCGGCGGCGCTGTAGCAGGCCAGCCGGGTCGATCGCGTGTCATATCCCCGGCCCGCGAGCAGGTCGCGTACGCGGCGGAGCCGTTCGACGTGTCCTTCGCACATGGTATCCCCCCATTTGACCTCGCCCAGGGAGAGCACCTTGCGAGGCCCGCCGTCCGGCTCGCCCAGGACCACCACGTCCACCTCGTGGCTGGTCCGGCGTTCCGGGTCGTTGACGACGCCGTGACCGATCTCCGCCGGGACGCCGCCGAAGGCTTCCGCGCCCGCGAAGTCCGCAGCCCAGGTGCGGCAGACCTCTTCGAAGTGCGGCCCCACCACCCCGCTCAGGAATCGATCGCGGCTGCGCCTCCACACCTGGTCGGCTCGTCGGCGTTCGAGCTCCCGCCAGGCCGGGCGCATCACCGCGTGGTAGAAGGTGATCAGCGGCTCGGTGATCCGGTAGAGCGGGCGGGCCGCACGCAACATGTCCGGAGACTTGGCCAGCAGGCCGGCGTCCTCCAGCACGGCGAGCGGGTGGCTGATCTCCGTGGACTTGCGGCCGATGTAGTTGGCGATGCCCCCGCGCGAGGCGTTCCCCTCCGCCACCGCCGCCAGGACCGAGTGGTAGAGGGCGGCGTCGCGCAGGTCCGGCTCTTCGGCGAGGAGATAACGTGCCTCGCGGAAGAGCGGCCGGGCGGGGTTCAGCACCGCGCGCTTGACCCATTCGTCGAAGTCGTCCAGCGTCCGCGGCGTGTCGTCGCGGACGTATTCGCGACGGTACGCGGGTGTGCCGCCCACCACGGCGTGAGTGAGGAGAGCGAGCCGGGGGTCGCTGATCTGCCAGAAATCAGCGGCCAGCCGGTAGTCCAGAGTGGGGACGACCAGCTCCAGGCCCGCCCTGCCGCGCAGCGGCGCGTTGCCGGCGAGCAGCCCGCCCATGAACGTGAGGGCGGAGCCGCACAGGATCAGCCGGATCGGCGATCCTCCCTTGCGCCGCCGCAGGTCCAGGGCCGCTTGGAGGACGGACGGCAGCTCGGGGGAGACCTTCACCAGGTAGGGGAACTCGTCGATCACCACCGGAAGCGGTGACGTGGTCTCCAGGTCGAGGATCGCTTCGATGACCGCACGCCAGGACGTGAAGTGGAGCGGGACGGGGCTGCCGAGGCGGGCAGCCAGTTGCTCGCCGATCAGGTGGAAGTGCTCGGCGGCGACCGCCTCCGTGCCTTCGATGTAGATGCCTCCTGCCGCATCGGCGATGGAGCCGAGGAGCAGCGTCTTGCCCTGACGCCGTCTCCCCGACACCACGCCGAGCGTCGGGTATGGAGAGTCATCGCGGATGAACTCGACCAGTTCGGCCCACTCCGCCTCGCGGTCGAAGATCTCTGAAGGCTTGGCGATGTCCATCCGAACAATGTAGAAGTATGATTCTAAAAAGTCCAGTTCAACATTCCGGAGGGGCAGGTTCAGGGGCGCACCCGCGCCTCCCCGTACGGCACCAGCCGGACCGGTCCCTTCAGCCCGTACGGTTGCCGGCGCAGCCCGCCGTAGACGTCCGGGTCCGCGACCCTGAGCCGGTTGCCGAGCGGGGTGGCGACCTCGACCTCGATGGTGTTGGGGCCGCGCCGGACGTGCGGGCCGAGGTCCACGATCGGGTGGAGCTGGTCGACGGCGTCGAGACGGCGGCCGTTGACGCGCACCCGGCACGTGTCGGTCACCTCGCCCAGCTCCAGGTACGCCGGGCCGTCCAGGTCGACCGTGGTGGTGTAGGTCCCGATGCCCGACACGTCGGCCAGTCCGGGGAGCTCAGCCCAGGGAACGAGCGCGTCCAGGTCCAGCTCGTGGACGACTTTCGACGTCTGCGTCGGCGTGGCGCCGGGCTGCCAGTCCTCGACCCTGAGCCGCCACGACGACAGCTCCACGGGCGGGGGGACCTCGCCGACGGCCGTGGTGACGGTGCGGCCGGTGGAGAGGGCGGTGGTGTAGGTGCCTGCCGTGGCGGCCCGGATGGCGAGGTCGCCGCCGGAGTAGAGGGCGCGGTCCGCGTCGGTGGCGGTGGCGTGGGGGAGCCGGCCCGTACGGTCGCCGAACAGCCCGGCCCGCGCGATCGCGACGATCCGGGCCTGCCCGGGCCGGAGGGCGACGCGCAGGCGGATCCCGTCGGGCTCCTCCGTGTACAGCGCGATCCGCTCGGCCCGCCCGGTCCACGGGTCCAGCAGGTACGGGACTCCGTGGCGGTCCGCGCGGGCCAGCGTGACGTCGTGGTCGATCGGGGCGACCGGCGGTTTGGGGTTCTCGACGTGCTTGCCGTTGCACAGGTAGTAGTAGTCGATCTCCCCGGCTGCCCGCCGGAGGGTGAGCAGCGTGCTGGGGGTGGCGTACCGCACGTCGGGCCGCACGCCGAGGGAGGCGAGCGCGCCGGGGACGTCCGCCTGGCCGGCGACCATCCGCACCGTGGGCTCGGCCAGCAGCGCGGCGACGAGGTCGCGGAGCCGCTCGTTCTCGCCGTCCCCGGGCAGGCCCGGCACCGAGGCCGACTCCCACGCGCCGAGCAGCACGATGGGCAGCCCGGCCCGCGCGTACTCCAGCAGCCGCCCGGCCACCGGCACGGTCATCGTGGGCTCGCCCGCGTAGAACTTGTCGCCCTCGACGAACAGCGCCTTGTAGGCGGGCCCCGACGGCGCGAGCCGGCCGCCGGAGACGCGGGCGGCGGGCAGGTCGAGGAGGGGGCCGCTGACGAACTGGTGGGTCCAGCCGGTGGGGATGCCGTCGCGGGTGAACCAGGAGGCGCCGATGCCGGTCTTGGTGTAGCCGGTCTGCCGCAGCACGGCGACGTCGGCGCGCGGGACGCCCTCCCGCAGGACCTCGTGGATGCGGGCGAAATAGCCAGAAATATCGGATACGTGGTGCCAGGTCGGCTGGCGCGGCCCCCACGACTCGGCATAGCCGGCCGTCCCGCCGTACGGCGTGAACGCGGCGAACCCCGGCCAGGCCGCCCCCGGCGCGCTCGCGTAGGAGAACCCGTGCAGCACCGTCTGGTTGAGCCCCGCCGCGTACGCGCCCCCCATGGTGGTGAGCAGCGTCGTCCACGTCGTGGTGTAGGCGCCGCCCGCGTACGCGCCCGCCTCGCTGGACAGCAGCTCGTGCCCCGCCAGGTCCCGGCCGCCGGCCAGGCAGCGGTAGTCGTCGAGGTTCTTGAACCCGAGCGACTCGCCCTCGGGAATGTCCAGCACGGCCGCCGCCGCGATGGCGTCGGTCCGCAGCCCGTACGGCTGCGCGCGCAGCTTCAGCCCGAGCGAGTGGGCCCAGTCGCGCAGCCCGGCGAAGTGGTGCTCGTTGAACAGCTCGGAGATCGTGTCCCAGTAGTCCTTACGGGCGTGCCGGGTCATGGCGGCCTCGTACGCGAAGACCGGGTCCTCCTCCGCCAGCAGCACCACCGGCAGCAGGGGCGCGAGCGGGTGGCCCCGCCGCCGCCCGAACTCCTCCAGCAGCCCCGGCGTCCACGGCAGCGCGTCCGTCTCGATCTCGATGGAGTCCTCGAACAGCGCGCCGCCCGCCCTCTTCAGCAGCCGGCGCGTGGCGGGCGTGAGCAGCTCCGACTCCCAGAAGTCGATGACCGCCTGGGTGCCCGCCGCGCTGAAGTGGTCGACCACGTACGCCTCGGGCGCGGTGTGCGGGCTGGACTCGGGGCGCTGGCCGGAGCCGCGCTCCCAGTAGGAGATCAGCACCCACTCGCCGTCGGCGGGCGCGGTCCAGGTGACGTTCTCGCCGGTCACCGGCACCTCCCGCACGGAGGCGGGGTCGAGGCCGGTCTCGTCGCCGGTGGAGTGGGCGGGCTCGATCCTGGCCGCCTGGACGAGCAGCAGTTTCCGCTCGGTGACGCCCTCGCCGGGCGGCACGGCCGGTGGCGGCGCGGCGCCCGCGTACGTGGCGCCCGCGGCGACCGTGACCGAGCCGTGGGCGAGCTCCTTGACCGCGGCCGGGCTGTCCGGGGTGATGGACGGCACCGCGGCCGGCCAGGACGGGCCGATGGTCAGGTCGATGCGGATGCCGCGTCTGGCCGCCTGGTCGAGCGCGGCCTCGACGGCGGCGTTCCAGGCGGGGGTGCCCCAGCCGCGGCGGACGGGGTCGAGCACGGACTTGTCGCTGATGCTGTGGTGCACCGCCGCGATCTCCGCGCCGCCGAACCCGGCGGCGGCGAGCTGGTCGACCTCCCTCCTGATCTCGGCGGGATCGACGTGGGCGTCGGGCCACCACCAGCGCACCATGGGCCGCGCGGACCGGGCCGGGCGAGAGGACCAGATCCTCCCCGGAGCACCGGCGGCGGGCGTTCCGGAGAGGGCGAGCGTGGCCGTGGCGGTGCTCAGGAAGAGGAAGCCGCGGCGCGTCAGATCGTTCATGGGGGGTGCTCCAGCGGGCCGGAGGGCGGGGTGGAAGCGCCCGCGGGCGGGGGATCGGTCGCCCGCCCGCGGGCGCCGTCTAACTCGGGACGGGGTACGGGAAGGCGCTGGTCACGCCGATCTTGTCGTACTCCATCTTCGAGGCGTCGAAGCCGTCCGCCCAGTTGGCGTTGGTGACCTCGTTGCACTGGTAGCTCTGGTACTTGTCGTCGCTGACCTCGCCGACCTCGATGTCGGCGAAGGAGAAGCCGCAGCCGCCGGCGTCCATGTGCACGCCCCGGGTGCCGCTGTCCGGCATCGCGCCGGCCGGGTCGTTGATGACGTCGCCGATCACCATCTGCGAGACGTGGTTGTCGATCTCGTGCGGCTCGGTGTTGCTGACGCCGTAGGTGTAGAAGGCGCCCATGTCACCGCTGTCCAGCCCCGCCTCGTCGATGCGGATGTAGGAGAAGCGGTTGTTGCGGGCGTAGTTGTCCTCGTCCTTGATCTCGGGGCGGACCTCCAGGCTGATGCCGTAGCGGGCGCTGTGCCGGACGTTGATGTGGCTGATCTCGTTGTTGCCCGTGCTCAGCAGCTCGATGCCGGCCGCGTCGCCGGGGACGAGCTCGCCGACGTGGTGGATGTAGTTGTTGGTGATCGTGTGATGGCCTGAGATGTCGCCCTCGCCGGGATAGCCGCCCTCGACCTTGATCCCGTCGGCGCCGATGTTCTCCAGCAGGCTGTCCGACACCCTGACCCGCTCGTTGGCGAACAACATGTAGACGCCCATGAAGCCGCTGTCCGACAGGCGCAGCCTGGTCAGGTCGATGTCCCGCGAGTTCGTCACCGTGATCATGCCGAACCGGTTGCGCGGCATCTCGATCTGCCGGTCGTAGACCGGATACTTGTGCACGTAACCCGAGTCACCCTCGCTGATCCAGCCCGCGCGATACCAGTCCACGAAGTCGCTGTACTGCAGCGCCAGCCCGTCGAAGGCGAGGTCGTGCACCCGCTGCTCGGGGGTGCTGCCCGCGATCTGCAGGATCGTCTTCACCGTCGGCGCCATGACCTTGTCGATCGAGCCGCGCGGCCAGTAGTAGACCTCGCCCTTGGCGAAGTCGAAGTAGTACTCACCCGGCTGGTCGAGGAAGCGCAGCGTGTTCTGCAGGAAGTAGCGCGAGCCGCTGCGGCTGTTGACGAACGAGTAGCGGGCCCAGTGGTCGAGCGTGAAGAAGTTCTTGCGGAAGTCGGCGCCGCCCAGCGGCACGGTGTCGGTGAACCAGCTCCACGAGCCGCCTGACCAGACCACGACCTGGGCGTTCTGGTCGAAGTCCGCGTCCCACTCCTGCGGCACGTCCTCCGGCTTGAAGTACAGCCACTGGCGCACCGCCTCCTTCTCCGGCTCGCCGAGGATGGAGAACAGGTAGGGGGACCACAGGTCGTCGCTCGTCCTGTTCGGGTGGCGGGCGGTGGTGGCGCGCTTGCCGTCCTCGAACAGCGTGTAGAAGTTCCGGTCGATCTTGGTCTTGTAGATGTTGTCCTTGTACTTCTGCCAGCCCGTGAGCGGCTTGGCGCCGAGCAGGCGGGCCTTACCCGGCCCGTCCGCGCTGCGGTAGGTGATCGTGTGGCCGTTCTCGCCCGAGTCGGCCTCGGTGAACTCGATGGTCTTCTCGACGACGTAGTCGCCGGCCTTGACGTTGACCACGATGTCGCACTTCTGGGGCTTCTTGTCGGCCCGCAGGGCGTCGCGGGCCTGCTCGATCGACTTCCACGGGTTCTTGTCGCTGCCGTCGCCCCGGTCGCTGCCCGAGGGGGAGACGTAGTAGTCACAGGTGGGCTTGCCCGCCGCCGAAGGGCCGGGGGTCGGGCCGGGAGTGGGTGCGGTCAACCCGCCGATGAGTAAGACGATCGCGCCGACAGACCTGAGGATCACTGGCTCTCCTTGATGTTCCGCCACCGCTCGTACTCGGCGCGGGTTTCGGGGGTGAGTGGGTAGTAGTCGGAAAGCGCCCCGCCCTCCTCGATGCGGGCGCGGCTGTAGAGCTCCCACTGCTCGTGGTCGGCCGCCGCCTCCAGCACCTGCTGGGCGCGACGGCGCGGCACGATCACCGCGCCGTCGTCGTCGGCCACGCACAGGTCGCCGGGCAGCGCCAGCGTCCCGCCGACGGCCACCGGCACGTCGTACGCCCACGGGAACAGCTCCGCCTGCGAGGCGTAGTGGGGGGTGGCGCCCGTCGACCAGATCGGCAGGCCGAGGCCGCCCACCCTGGGCAGGTCCCTGATCCGGCCGTCGACGACGATGCCCGCGCCGCCCTTGCGCTTGAAGTAGCGGACCAGCATGTCGCCGAAGCACCCGGTGTAGGCGCTGCCGTACGCCTGCACGACCAGCACGTCACCGGGCCGGATCTCCTCGAGCACGGCCCACAGGGCGGTGTGCCGCTCGACGTACTCCTGGCCGAGCCCGGAGGCGATGTCCTCGCGCTGCGGCATGAACTGCAGCGTGCGCACCCGGCCGGCGATCTTCTGTCCTTGGGCGATGGGACGCGGTCCCTCGACGAAGGTGCGCCGGATGCCCTGCGCGTGCAGCTTGGCGCAGGCGGTGGCGGCGCTGATCCGGGACAGCCCCTCCACGAGGGCGGGATCGGGTTCGGCGGGCAGTTCCCCGCGAACAGGCAGATCCCAGATGGCGTCGTCCATGAAACTCCTCAGTAGTGCTGGTGCGACGGCGTGCGGGCGCGCGCGGTCGTGTGCAGGTCGAGCCGGATGCGGCGGCCGGGCGGCAGCTCCACGAGCAGGCGCGGACCGCCCACCGCCACCTCCTGCCCGGTCTCGGTGATCGGGGGAGGCGTGTAGGCGCGCGGGTCGCCCGGGTAGCCGTCGCCGCCGGACCGGGTGATCACCGCGCGGTCGATCCGGTGCTCGCCGAACGCGCCCGCCTGGACCACGACCCTGCGGGTGCGGGCGACGCCGAGGTTGACCAGCTCGACGCCGGTGGAGCCGGGGCGTACGGAGTCGACCAGCGCGGCCACGTCCGGAGGCAGGCCGGGACGGCGGCGGTCGGCGTCGAAGTAGGCGAGCCGGGCGGGCAGCAGCCCGCCGTTGTAGAGCACCTGCGGGGTCCCGGTGGCCAGCTGCAGCAACGCCTCCGTGACGACCGGGTTGAGCCGCTGCCAGTGGTGCACGTGGATGGTGGACAGGTCCGCGGTGTCGGCGTCGATGAGCGCCATGCGCCGCTGCACCTGGCCGAGCGCCGCCGACAACATGGCCTCGGGGAAGCCGGGGTTGGCGCCGCGCAGGAACTCCAGCCAGGGCGCCTCGTGCCCGGCCTCCTCCTTGTTGCGGAACGGGCGCACGGCCGTCCAGTCGTAGCCGGAGCCGGCCCGCAGCCGGTCGAGCCGGTCGGCGTCGCCGCCGGACTGGCTCGCGTGCCATAGCCAGACCGGCAGGCCCAGCTGGGGCGGCTGGAAGTCGAACCAGCCCTGGTCGTCGTGCCGGTTGGGCACCAGCATGGTGGGCTTGCCCGCCTCGTCGCCGAGCTCGGCCAGCCAGCGGTCGCTGATGCTCATGTCCGTCTCGGTGACGCTCGCCTGGACGGCGTGGCCGTACACGGCCTCCAGAGGGTCGCGGCCGATGGCGAGCGCGGCGTCGTCGCCGGTCAGCAGATGGGCGTTGACCGCGGCGATCGCGGCGGCGGCGCCCACGCTGTAGATGCCGTGCGGCCACTGCCAGCCGTAGTTGCCGCCGTACCAGCGACCGCCGTGCAGCTCGCCGACGACGCCGGACGGGCCGACGTTGTCGGGCAGGATCCCGCCGTTGGCCTCCGCCCTGCGCTGCCAGGCGCCGATGTAGCGCAGCGCCCAGTCGCGGTAACGCTCGTCGCCGTCGTACAGCCAGGCGTTGACGGCCAGGCTCGTCGCGGCCAGGTTGACGGCCACGTCGCCGCGGCCGATGCGCTCGCTCATCGCCGCGCCCATGCGGGCGGCGTTGTACGGGTCGGCCAGGTCCTCCCACCGCGTGATGCCCGGCAGGTCGCGCAGCGGCAGGCCGAACGGCCGCATGCTGACCAGGTCGGTGTGGTAGGAGGCCCACTCCCACTGCAGGCCGTAGCGGGGGCCGCCGGCGCCGTTGTGCGGGGCGCGGATGATGTCGCGCTCGGCGTCGTAGTTGGCCGAGCCCGGGAGGTAGAGGTCGGCGAAGCGGCGGGCGCGCTCGCGGAAACGTTCGTCGTTCGGGTCCGCGGCGCAGATGCCGTAGAACAGCAGCAGCGACTCGCCCTGGTGGAACCAGTCATAGCCGCGCTCGAACTCGTCCACCAGGTAGCCGAGCTCCGTGAGCTGCGTGGTGACGCCCTCCCAGTGGTGCTTGGCGGCGTCCAGCAGGTCGTCCGCGCCGCCCAGCTGGTAGAGCGTCGGCCAGTTGAAGAACGCCTCGTAGAAGTCGTCGGCGCCGTCCCGGTCGGCGGCCGGCCCGTGGTAGATGAGCCGCCCGTCGGGCCCGCAGTAGCGGGCGGCGAAGGCCCGCCAGGCCTCGTCGAGCGTGTCGAACAGGCGGCGCTCCAGCACCGCCCAGGCGGGCGGCGTGCCGAGCGGGACGGTCGCGGTGACGGAGGGCACGGAGAGCTCGGAGGACTCGGGTTCTGGGGGCTCGGACGGCGAGGGCACTGTGCGCATCTTCAACCTTTCGTGGCCCCGGCGGTGAGGCCGCTGATGATGTGCCGTTGCATGAAGACGAAGAAGACGAGGAGCGGGGCGATGGCCAGCAGCAGCGTCGGGAAGACGACGGTGTAGTCGGTGGAGTACTGGCTGACGGCGGCGTAGACGCCCGTGGTCACCGTGTAGAGGCCGCTGCCGGGGCCCAGGATGATCTGCGGGTTCACGAAGTCGTTCCACACCGAGAAGGTGTTGAGGATGACCATCGTGGCGACCGCGGGCCGCATCAGCGGGAAGACGATCTGCCAGAACGTGCGCAGCCGCCCCGCCCCGTCGACGGCCGCCGCCTGGTCGAGCACGGCGGGGATGGTGGCGATGTAGCCGGCGTACAGGAAGATCGAGAAGGGCAGCGTGAGCGTGGTCTCGAACAGCACGAACCCGCGGATCGTGCCCATGAGGCCGAGGGTCTTGAGCACGTACACGACGGGGATGACCAGCACCTGGCCGGGGATGAACGTCCCGGCCAGGAAGAACAGCATGAGCACCCGGAACCGGCGCTTGGGGCTGCGCGCGATCGTGTACGCGGCGGGCGCGGCCAGCAGCACCGACAGCACGTTGACGGCCACCACGAACAGCAGCGTGACCGCGTACCCCTTGACCACGTCGAACTGCGGGTTCGTCAGCGCCCTGCCGAGCGGTTCCAGCGTGAGGCCGCCCAGGCCGAACGGGTCGCTCAGGATGTCCTGCTGGCCCTTGAACGCGTTGACGGTCAGCACGTAGAGCGGGACGAGCATGAAGGCGACGGTCGCCCAGAGGAAGGTCTTTCTCACTGGTGCACCGCCATCTCGCCGCGCCGGCGCAGCTTGGTCACCACGAACGCCAGCGCCGCGGTGACCAGCATGAGGATCACCGACTGCGCCGAGCCGAAGCCGAGGCGGGCGTCGTGGAAGGAGTTCCACAGGATGAGGTAGGCGACGGTCTGGGTCTGCCCGGCGGGGCCGCCCGCCGTCAGCGACACCACCAGGTCGTACGTCTTGAGCAGCGTCACCAGCGACAGCACGATGTTGATCGTCACCGATGGCCCCAGCGCGGGCAGTGTCACGTTCCTGAACACCTGCCACCGGGTCGCCCCGTCGATCTTCGCGGCCTCGATCAGCGAGTGCGGCACCGCCTGGAGCCCAGCCAGGTAGAGCACGACGTTGACGCCGAACCCGGCCCACACCAGCACCGCGATCATGGTGACCGTGGCCCAGGCGGGGTCGGACAGGAACGGCAGCACCTCACCGCCCCACGTGGTCACCAGGTTGTTGACCGCGCCGGTGGTGCCGAGGATGGCCGACCAGAGGAAGCCGACCACGAGGGCGCTGAGCACGTGCGGGTAGAACAGCACGATCCGGAAGAACGTGTTGGCCCGGGAGGCACCGTTCACCAGGAGGGCGAAGCCGAGGCCGAGCAGGTTGAGCCCGGCCGTGCCCGCCGCCGCTACCAGCAGGGTGACCAGGGCCGCGCGGCGCAGCTCGGGGTCGTCGAGCAGGCTCGCGTAGTTGGCGGCGCCGACGAAGGCGGGGTCGGCGCTGAAGCCGTCCCAGTCGGTCAGGCTCAGGTAGAAGGCCAGGCCGACCGGGATGACCAGCATCACCACGTAGAGGATGGTGGCCGGGCCGGCCATCAGCGCGGTCGTCAGGCCGTCGTGCCGCCGCCTGGGCCTGCGTGGCGTCTCGCGCACGGCGGCTACGGGTGCTTCCCGGGTGAGGGTCATGAGCGTCCGGCCAGCCAGCGGTCCACGCCCTCGGCGACCTCCTTGGGCGACTTGCCCACGTAGAGGCCCTGGACCTCGGTGTTCCACGCGGAGTTGAAGCCCTTGGGGAGGGTGGCGTCGCCGTAGCCCTCACCCTGGGGGACGCCGGCCGGCGCCTGGTCGAGGATCTCCTGCACCTGCTTCTCCAGCGGGGTGAACTCGCGCTCGACGCCGGTGCGGAAGTTGCCGTCCTGCTTGAGCTGGCTCTTGACCGCGGCCGGGTCGGTGACGAGCCACTGGACCAGCTTGAGCGCCGCGTCCTTCTGCGGGGTCGACTTGAGGATCATGTACGGGGCCGCGAGCGTCGCGCCCTGCGGGCCGGGGTGCTGCTGGCCCTTGTCGACCGGGGCGGGGAAGACGCCGACCTCGAAGTCCTTCTCGGCCTTGGCCTCGGCGGCGGTGAACCAGCTGCCCATGACGTACATGCCCGACTTGCCGGACAGGAACGCGGTCTCGGCGTCGGCGTACTTCATGCCCAGGGCGTTCTTGTCGACGTACCCCTTGCCGATCCAGCCGTGGTAGCGCTCCAGGTAAGGCAGCAGCGACTCGCCGGCCTTGATCTTGCCCGACGTGACGTCCTGCTGCCAGGTGGGGTGGTGCTGGGCGCGGGAGGGGTTGGAGAGCTGGAGCAGCTGCAGGCCGGTCAGGAAGTCGCCGCCGGTCTGCAGCGGCAGGTAGCCGGCCGACTTGAGCTTGCCCATGGCCGCGTCGAGCTCGTCCCACGTGGTCGGCGGCTGGTCGATCCCGGCCTTATCGAAGGCGGCCTTGTTGTAGAAGACCAGCGACTGGGCCTGCACGCCGACGCCGACGGTGTAGATCTTGCCGCCCAGCTTGGCCTGCTCGGCCAGCGGCGTGTCCTGCGCCCACGGCTGGTCGCTCAGGTCGAGCATCTGCTTGGCCAGCGTCTCGTCCGCCATCAGCGTCTCGACCACGTCGGGGGCGTTGCCGGCGGCGAGCTGCTGCGGCAGCGTGTCGGCCACGCCCTTGCCGGTGGGCGCCTCGATCTTCACGTCGATGCCGGGGTTCGCCTGCTCGAACGGCTTGACCAGGCCGTCCCAGTACGCCTGCGTGAGGTTCGGGCTGATGTTGACCAGCATCCTGACGGTGACCTGGCCGCCCTCGCTCTGCTGTGCTTGGGAGTCGCCGGCGAAGCCGCCCCCGCCGCAACCGGTGAGCAGGAGCAGGCATCCGATGCCTGACAGGACGGGGAATGAACGGGGGGACCGCATCGCACCTCCAAGGGGCGAGATCTGCGACGCCTTTTTAATGGGTCGATACTCGATTAGCGATTATTTAATACGTTGATAACTGGGGGCGGTCAAGGGGTTATGCTCTGCTACAAATATGTTTCCAGCGGCCGTCTGAGTCATAAGTACGTTAGAGTTGGGGCGTGACTGGACGCGTTGACGACAAACGGCTGGTAATGGGCGCCGAGGAGCGCGCCACGCTCGAGACGTGGGCGGAGGAGGCCGGGGGCGGGCTGGGCCTGCGCAGCCGCATCGTGCTGGCGTGCGCCGACGGGCTGTCGCGCAAGGAGATCGCGGCCCGGCTCGCCGTCAGCTCGGCGACCGTCGCGAAGTGGCACGCCCGCTTCGTGGAGCGCGGCCTCGACGGCCTGGCCGACGCGCCGAGACCCGGGCGGCCGCGCAGCGCGGAGCGGCAGGAGGCCGAGCGCGTGATCGCCGCCGCGGCCCATGGCTCCGCCGTGCCCTCCACCCGCTCGATGGCCAGGCAGCTCGGGCTGTCGCAGTCGACGGTCGCGCGCATCTGGCAGGAGCAGCAGATCGCGCCACCCGCCAGCCAGGTGCTGCCCAGGGAGCTGCTGTCCGACCGGGTCTACGCGCTGCTGCGCGGCTGGATCGTCTCGGGAGAGCTCGTGGCCGGGCAGCGGCTGGTGGAGGCCGAGATCGCCCGCAGGGTCGGCACCAGCCAGGCCCCGGCGAGAGAGGCTATCAAGCGATTGGCGCACGAGGGACTGGTCATCTCCTATCCCAACCGGGGCAGCTACGTCGCGGAGATCTCCGACGAGCAGGCCCGGGAGGTGCGTGACATCAGGGTGTTGCTGGAGGAGTATGCCGCACGCGGCGCCACCGCCCGCATCCAGCCCGAGACGTTGCAGCAGCTCGCGGGGGATGTGCTGGCCATGCGGAGGGCGGCGGGCGACGGCGACATCGGAGCGTTCAGGGACGCCGACCTCGCCTTCCACCGGCGGGTGTGCGCCGCGTGCGGCAACTCCTTCCTGCTGCGGTTGTGGCGGACCATCGAGTCGAACCTGTGGAGCCTGCACGTGGTGGGCAACCCGCTCTACGAAGGCGACTGGATGGCGATGGCCGGCCACCACGACGACCTGGTGACCGCCCTGTCGTCCGGCGACCCGGACGAGGCGGCCCGCCTCTTCGCCGCCCACGCCCGCGGCGAGGCCTCCCGCACCCGCCCGCGTTCCCGGCCCGGCGCCACCCCGCCGGGCCGGGAGGATGTCAGGCCGGGGTGATCTCGTACGTCGCGCCCTTACGGGTGTCGAGGACGAGGACCCCGGGTTCGGGCCGGTCGGCCTTGACCGGGCGGCCCCGTTCCGTGACCGTGACCGGGCCGGCGGTGCGGAGGGTGAGCTCGCGTCCGAGGTCCGACCGGATCCGGCCGTGCCGCAGGGCGCCGCCCTCCCACGTGAGGTCCACCTCGAACCCGCCGCGCGCCCGCAACCCCCGGTACGACCCGGCGGGCCACGCGGCGGGCAGGGCGGGCAGCAGGTGCACCTGGCCGCCGTGGCTCTGCAGCAACATCTCCGTGATCCCGGAGACCCCGCCGAAGTTCCCGTCGATCTGGAACGGCGGGTGCAGGTCGAACATGTTGGGCGCGGTGCGCGCGGGCACGAGCAGGTTGCCCAGCCGCTTGTACGCCTCGGCGGAGTCCAGCAGCCGCGCCCAGAAGTTGATCTTCCAGGCGAGCGACCATCCCGCACCCGCCTCGCCGCGCAGCTCCAGCGTCCGGCGGGCCGCCTGGGCCAGGTCGGGGGAGAGGCGCGGGTCGATCTGGTGGCCGGGGAACAGCCCCCACAGGTGGGAGATGTGCCGGCTGCGCGACAGGGCGGCGTCGCCGCGGTAGTCCTCCTGCCATTCCTGGATCTGCCCGAGATGCCCCACCTGGTTGGGCACGAGCCGCGAGCGGGCCTCGCCGGCCTTCGCACGCAGGTCCTCCTCGACCCCGAGGACCTCCGACGCCTCCGCGAACGCGCCGAACAGGTCCCGCAGGATCTGCATGTCCATGGTGGGCCCCGCGCAGATGCTGACGTTCTCGTCGCCGTCCTCATGGTGGCCCACCTCCGGCGAGTGGGAGGGGTTGGTCACCAGGTAGCCGGTCCTGGGATCGGTCTGGAGGGTGTCGAGGAAGAACTCCACCGAGCCCTTGATGAGCGGGAAGTGCTCGCGCAGCCGCCGCTCGTCGCCGGTGTAGAGATAGTGCTCCCACAGCGTCAGGCACAACCACGCCCCGCCGGTCGGCCACACGCCGTAGAAGGCGAAGTCCACGGGCGCCGTGCCGCGCCAGCCGTCGGTGTTGTGGTGGGCGACCCAGCCCTTCGCCCCGTACTGCGTCTTCGCGGTGCGCGCGCCGGTCTCCGCCAGGTCCTTGATCAGGTCGAACAGCGGGTCCATGCACTCGATGAGGTTGCCGGGCCCGGCCGGCCAGTAGTTCATCTCACAGTTGATGTTGATGGTGTACTTCGACTCCCACGCCGGCGTGAGGGAGTCGTTCCAGATGCCCTGCAGGTTGGCCGCGTGGCCGGGCGCCCGGGAGCAGGAGATCAGCAGGTACCGGCCGTACTGGAAGTAGAGGGCGGCCAGCTGCGGGTCCGTGTCGAGCTGCTTGCGGGCGATGCGCTCGCCGGTCGGCAGCGCGACCGCCTCCGACGTGCCGAGGTCGATCTCGACCCGCCCGAACAGCTCCTGGTAGTCCTGGACGTGCTTGCGCCGCAGCACCTCGTACGGCTGCCCGGCGGCCCGCTTCAGGTGCCGCTCCGCCACCTCGGCGGGGTCGCCGCCGACGTCCTTGAAGCTGCGGTAACTGGAGCCCATGGAGATGAGCAGCGTCACCTCGTCGGCGCCGGTCACGGTGAGCGTGCCGCCGTCGGTGCCGACCGTCCCGCCCTTCGCCTCGGCCCTGGCCAGGGCGCGGAAGCGCACCTCGCCCTTGAGCCCCTGGGTGTCGCCGCTGACGCCGTCGAGGGCGATGGTGTCCGGCCCCGCGGCGGCCGTCGTGGTGGCCTGCGGGCTGGAGAAGGCCGCCTGGAACGTCACCGAGCCGGGCTGGTCGGCCGTGTGCCGCACGACGATGACCTGGCCGGGGTTGCTGGCGAAGACCTCGCGGGTGTGGCGGACTCCGTCGCGGACGTAGGTGACGGTGGTGACGGCCCGGGTCAGGTCGAGCTCGCGCCGGTAGCCGGTGAACTCGGCCGAGCCGGGGAAGGTCAGGGTGAGGTCGCCGAGCACCTGGTACGGCGCCTGCTCGCTCGGGATGCCGAGGAACTTCTCGTCGGCCAGGTTCTGCGCCTTCTGCCACTTGTCCTCCCAGACCCACTGCCGGATCTGCGGGAGGGCGGCCAGCGCCTCGGGGTTGTCGTAGGTGTGCGGCCCGCCGGCCCAGATGCTGTCCTCGTTCAGCTGGAACCGCTCGGTGGCCACGCCGCCGAACACCATGGCGCCGATCCGCCCGCAGCCGACGGGCAGCGCCTCGAGCCACTCCTCGGCCGGGCGGGTGTACCAGAGGGTGAGGGGGTTCTCCTCCGGGCCGTGCCGCGTACCGGCCCGCGCTGGACCGGCGTTCACCCCGGTCACGAGCATGGATCCGGCCGCGGCGCCTAAGCCCGTCGCCAGCACGCCTCGTCGTGTGTAGCCGTCGTTGGTCACCGTTACTCCTCTTCCAGAACGCATGCCGCCGCCGGGGCGGGATGTCATGAGAGCGATGAGGGCGATCGCGCCGTCAGGGGGTCCGGATGTCTCGCGGACCGCGGGGGACGTCGAAGGCGAGGTGTTCAGCGGAGGTTCACCGCGAACATGGGATGTATGTCTACGCGAAGAGGGCTCTGATGTCCATACCTCCCTCAATCCTGGCTCTAACGTAGGATGTATGTTAGGTTCCGGTCCGGAAACGATCTCCTTCTGGAGAGGGCGGCCATCGCCCGCTCCCGACCGAGCCGGAAGCCGTGATGACCCGCATCGACGCCCACCACCACGTCTGGGATCTGTCCGTCCGCCCCCACGCCTGGCTCGACCCGGAGCCCATGGCCCCCGTACGCCGCACGTTCACCCTCGACGACCTCGCCGGGCCCGCCGCCGCGGCCGGGGTGAGCCGCACCGTGCTGGTGCAGGTGCTGCCCGACCTCGACGAGACCCGCGAGTTCCTGGCCCTGGCCGCCGGGTCCGAGCTCGTCGCGGGCGTCGTCGGCTGGATCGACCTGACCGCCCCCGACGCCGCCGACACCCTCGCCGGGCTGACCCATGGACAGCGCGGCGGGCTGGTCGCCGTCAGGCACGGCGTGCAGTCCGAGCCCGACCCCGGCTGGCTGACCCGCGCCGACGTGCGCCGCGGGCTCGCCGCCGTGGCCGCCGCCGGGCTGGCCTACGACCTGCTCACGCTCCCGCACCAGCTGCCCGCCGCCATCGACACGGTGGCCGCCATGCCGGAGCTGACGTTCGTGCTCGACCACCTGTCCAAGCCGCCGATCGCCTCGGGCGAGCTGAAGCCGTGGCGCGGCCGGATCCTGGAACTGGCCCGCCACCCCAACGTCTTCTGCAAGCTGTCCGGCATGGTCACCGAAGCCGACCGGGCGTCCTGGCAGGTGGCCGACCTGCGGCCGTACGCCGAGACCGTCCTGGAGGCGTTCGGGCCCGAGCGGGTGATGTTCGGCTCCGACTGGCCCGTGTGCCTGCTCGCGGCCGGCTACGAGCGGGTCGCCGAGGCCGCCGGCGAGCTCTGCGCGGGCCTGTCGGACAGCGAGCGCGCCGACGTCTTCGCCGGGGCGGCGCGGCGCGCGTACCGGCTGGACTGACGGCCGCCCGGCGGCCTCAGGGCGCCTCGACACGGAACGTGGTGTGGTACGTCCGCGACTCCTGCGGGCCGAGCCAGATCATGCTGCCGTCCTCCCTCGCCGCGGCGTCGCCGGCGACGTGGTGCGTGGACGGCTCGAGCCCGACCGCGTAGTTGCCCGAGCGCAGGTTCAGCCACTCGAAGAAGTGTGGGAACTCCTGCGCCGGCCACTCCACGGACACCTTCATCCCGAGCCGGTCGTTGACCACGGCCACCCGGTGCAGCCCGTCGCCGCCGGGGACGAGCGCGTGCTCGTACACCTGCTCCACGAACCCCGGCACCGGCCCGGGGAAGACGAGGTGATCGGCCTTCTGCTCGGCCACGCTGTCGCTCTGCCAGAGCGTCTCGCGAATGGCGGCCTCGAACCTGGCGCCCTCGTCGAGCAGCGGCCAGCCCAGGTTGATGTGGTAGAGGTACATGTGCGGCGTCGGCTCGAACCCCGCGTTGGTGACGGTGTCGACCAGCCTGATCTCCTCGCCCCCGAGGTCGGCCTCGATCCGCCGCACCATCCGCAGGTTCTCGGCGAAGACCGCGGCCTGGCGCACCTCGCCCTCGGCCCACAACACGCAGCGCTCGCCGTCCCACCGCTCGCCGTAGCCGGTCAGCCGGGCGGGCAGGTTGCCCGCGCGCCCGTGCAGGCCGTGGCGCACCGACGTGCGGGGCGGGTAGCGGTAGGTGCCGGCGGGCACGTCGCCGCCGAACAGCGTGTGGTCGAGCCCGGCCGTGACGATGAGCCCGGAGAACGAGCGCAACCACGACAGCCCGTCCTCGTCGGCGTTCTCGTGCAGCCCCGGATGGCGGAAACCGGTGGGGGAGCGCCAGCCGAACGCGCGCCCGCCGTGCTCGGCGTGCCCGATGTCCATGCACCTGTCCACCAGCACGTCGAACGCCAGCCCCGAGCCCGTCCTGAACTCCAGCGTCCTGATGCCGCGCTCGGCCCCGTCGCCGAGCGTCACCAGCCGGACCCCGCCGGCCGCGCTCAGATCGCCCGTCAGCTCGGCCAGCCGCCTGCGGTCCGGCGTCATGCCATCACCCACCCTCCGTTGACTTCGATGGTCTGGCCCGTGACGAACGAGGCGTCCGGGCCGGTCAGGAACGACACCACGGCCGCCAGCTCCTCCGGCTTGCCGCGCCGCTGGAGCGCCTGCCGCTCCAGCACCATCCGCTCGTACGCCTCCGGATCCGGATGGATGCTCTCCGCCGCCGTCGGGAACGCGCCGGGCGAGACGCAGTTGACCCGGATCTCCTTCGGGCCGAGCTCGCGGGCCAGCGCCCTGGTGAGCGCGGCGGCGGCGCCCTTGGTGGCGACGTAGGCGGCCAGGTCGGCCCAGCCGCCGTGCATGGTGATGGAGGCGACGTTGACGATCGCGCCGCCCCTGTCACCCATCTGCTGGGCCGCGAGCTGGGCCGCCAGCCAGTAGGCGCGCTGGTTGACCGCGTGCACGTCGTCGTACTCGGCCAGCGGCACCTCCAGGAAGGGCCGGGCCGGGTAGACGGCCGCGTTGTTGACGAGGATGCCGACCGGCCCCAGCCGCGCCTCCGTCTCGGCGAACGCGGCCTCGACGGCGGCCGGATCGCGCAGGTCGGTCTCCAGGTTGAGCGCGCCTTCGAGCTTCTTGGCGTCGACGTCGAGTGCCGCCACCCGGTGGCCGTCGGCGGCCAGCCGGCGGACGATCGCCCGGCCGAGCGCGCCGGCGGCGCCGGTGACGAGCGCCGTGGTCATGGGTTCCTCCATTCGTCGTGGTGCAGGTCCTTGAGCAGGTCGCGGGCCGGGACGCGGGCGAGCAGCCCGTCGCGGATCAGCGCGGACGCCCTCTCCTGCAGGGCGATGTAGCCGGGGAAGCGCGGCCTGATCCAGGCGGCCTCCAAGGTGGCCCGGGTGTCGCGGTAGAAGCCGTCGCCCTCCCCGGCGGTCTCCCACACGCTGCGGGCCGCGGGCTGCCCGCCGGTGGCGGGGAACAACCCCGCCTGCACCGGCTCCGACAGCAGGCGGCGCAGGTGGGCGCGGACCGCCTCGCGGATCGTGCCTGCGCGCCGCCTGGAGACGGCCAGCCCGGTGCCGCCGAGCACGCTGCCCGGCGGCCGGCCCGGCCAGGCGGGCGCGTCGGAGAAGGACAGCGGGTAGGCGGAGTAGCCGTACAGCAGGGGGCAGCAGTCGGCCTCACCCGCCGCCAACGCGTCGAGCACGCCGATCGGGTTGCGCAGCGACAGCCCGGGGTCCGCGGCGGCCAGCAGCTCCGCCATCAGCTCCAGCGCCCTGACCCCGGCCTCCTCGTCCAGGAAGTCGCCCGAGCAGAGCGCGCAGAACATGAGGAACGCGTGCGGCCCGCCCAGGCACAACGCCATGCGCGTGCTCCGGGCGAACTCCGCCATCTCCGTCCACTCCGCCGGCACCCGCACGCCCGGCCTGGCCGCCGCCACCTGGGTGGCCGCGTCGAGCGGCAGCGCCCACTGGCGCCCGTCCAGGTGGTAGCTGTCGAAGCAACGGCCCGCCGAGCCGGCCCGCAGGCCCGCCAGCTCGTCCGGCTCGAACAGCTCCTCCATCGGCACCAGCGCGTCCACCGCCGCGCCCAGCCCCGGATGGTCGATGACGAGCACGTCGTACGTCTCGCAGAGCCGCGCGATCGGCTCCGACTCGAACCCCTCAAGCGGCTGCCGGTCCCACACGATCGGCTCGGGCACCTCGCCGTACGGGTTGGAGCCGGCCAGGTCGAGCCGGGTGAGCTCGTCGAGCGGCGCGTACCCCCTCGGATGGTCCCAGGTCAGTCCTCGCATGCCAGCACGCCCTCCGCCACCAGCTCGGCCGCGCGCTCCGGCGGGTATCCGAGCTCGTCGAGCAGCTCCCTGGTGTGCTCGCCCACCAGCGGCGCGCCCCTGCGCACCTCCGGAGGGGTGGCGCTGAAGCCGTACGGGAAGCCGGGCGTGGTCACCGTGCCCTCGGAGCGGTGGTCGTAGGTGACGAACGACCCGTTGTGCCTGACCTGCGGGTCGGCCACCAGGTCGGCGTAGCCGTACACCGGGCCGGCCCACAGGTCGTGGCGGGCGCAGATCTCCAGCCACTCGGCGGTCGTGCGGCCGGGCAGGCGGCGGGCCACGATCGCGGTGATCTCGTCGCGCCTGGTGTGGCCGTCGGCGTCGCCGTCCATGCCCGCGAGCTCGGGCAGGTCGAGGGCGACGGCCAGCACGTCGAGCCGGGGCATGCCGAGCGCGAGATAGCCGTCCTTGGTGGCGAACACGCCGTAGGGCGCGCGGATGTAGGTGTGTCCGTGCGGCTCGCTCCCGCGGCGCTGCGGCACCCCGCCGACCGTGAAGATCGACAGCTCCTGCATCTGCGCGGCGACGGCCGCGTCCAGCATGTTGACGCTCACCCGCTGCCCCTCCCCGGTGCGCTCGCGGTGCAGCAGCGCGGCGAGCGCGCCCTCGAAGGCGCTGTAGGCGGTGATGGCGTCGATGGCGTACGTGCCCGCGGGGGCCGGCGGGTCCCCCTCGCGGCCGGTGCTCAGCATGGCGCCGCTCATGGCCTGCAGCAGCAGGTCCTGGCCGGGCCGCGACGCGTACGGCCCGGTCTCGCCATAGCCGGACATGGAGACGTACACGATGCGGGGGTTGAGCGCGTTGATCGTGGCGTAGTCCATGCCGAGCCGCTCGGCCACGCCGGGACGGTAGTTCTGCAGGAACACGTCGGCCGTCGCGGCCAGCTTGTGCACGATGGCCCGGCCCTCGTCCGCCTTCAGGTTCACGGCCAGGCTGCGCTTGTTGCGGTTGAGCGACAGGAACGACGCGTTCACCCGGTTGCCCGTTGCCCCGCCCGCCGGAGCGTGCCGCTGCCACTCGCCGGTCACCGGCTCCACCTTGACCACGTCGGCGCCCAGGTCGCCCAGCCGCATGGCGGCCAGCGGACCCGCCATCGCGATGGACAGGTCGACCACGCGGTAACCGTCGAGAACGCCCATCAGCGCCCCTCGAAGACGGGCTCGCGCCGCTCGGCGAAGGCGGCCCTGCCCTCGGCCGCGTCGGCGGTGGCGAAACAGACGGTCTGCAGGTCGCGCTCGTACTGGATGGCCTGCTCCAGCGGCATCGAGTAGGCCGCCCTGACGTTGGCCTTGGCCGTCTGCGCGGCGATCGGCGGCCTGGCCGCGATCAGGCCGGCCAGCTCCAGCGCGGCCGGCAGCAGCTCCTCCCTCGGATGCAGCTCGGTGACCAGGCCCCACCGCAGGGCGCGGGCGGCGTCGATCGGGTCGCCGGTGAGCAGCATGGTCGCCGCGTTGCTCGGGCCGACGGCGTGGGCGAGCAGCGCCGACTGGCCGCTGCCGCCGATCCAGCCCAGCTTGATCTCGGGCGCGGCGAACGTCGCGGTGTCGGCGGCCAGCCGGATGTCGCAGGCCAGGGCCAGTTCCAGGCCGCCGCCGTAGGCGTAGCCGTTGACGGCCGCGATGATCGGCTTGCGCAGGGCTCGTACGGCGTCGCCGTAGTCGCCGCGGTTGCGGAACTCCCACGGCGTCGCGTAGTCGTCGAGCTCGCCGATGTCGCTGCCGACGCAGAACGCGCGCTCGCCCGCGCCCGTGAGCACGGCCACGCGCACGGCCGGGTCGGCGTCGACCCGGTCCAGGCCGGCGCGGAGCGCGGCGGCCATGTCGGGGGTGATGGCGTTGAGCTTGGCGGGTCTGTTCAGGGTGACGACGGCAACGGGGCCGTCGACGTCGAGGTGAACGTGCACTTGTTCGCTCATTTCGGTGAAATCTTCAGCAGCAGAGGCGGACGTGCTGCTCGGCGTCGGCGCGGGCGACCTCGACCACCTCGCGCATCGCCTCTTCGGCCTTGCGGTGGTGGTGGCGCCTGATCGCCACGGCCACCCGCTCGTGGCCGGGCAGCGTCTCCTTGTTGTGGGCGACCGAGCGGGTGTGCACCTGGCGCACGGACCGCAGGGCGATGCTGATCATGTCGTAGATGTAGAGCAGCAGGTCGTTGTCCGCCGCGGCGAACACCGCCTTGTGGAAGGCCAGGTCGGCCTCGATGAACGGCTCGGGGTCGTCGGCGGTGGCGTAGAGCGCGGCCAGTGCCTCGTCGATGCGCCGGACGGCCACCGCGTCCGCCCGCTCGGCCGCCACCCGCGCCGCCCCTGGCTCCAGCGCGACCCGCAGGTCGGCCAGCACCCGGATGTCGCCGGGCCGCGGCTCGGGCACGAACCGCCAGCTCAGGACGTCGGCGTCGAGCAGGTTCCAGGACTCGCGGGGGCGCACGATGGTGCCCGCGCTCCTCCTGGTCTCCAGCAGGCCCTTGCCGGCCAGCACCTTCACGCCCTCCCGGACGGCGGACCGGCCCACGCCGAGCTCGCCGACCAGCTCCTCCTCGATGGGGATGGACGTGCCAGGGGCCAGCGCGCCCCCGACGATCTGGGCGCCGAGCGCCTGGACGACCTGGACGTGCCGGGCCGCGTCCGGCTGGGGATCTGTTGCCACGGTTCCGCAAGGTACCCCGAGCGCGCGCCTTTTCCTAGACCCTTCATCGGATGAAGTTCGAACTTCATCCGATGAAGCCCCTTAACAATCCACGATCTCGGTAGTACGTTGCCTGGGAGCGGCACGACCAGTCACCCGAGAAGACCGCCACCCGCCATCGCTGCCATCGCGACCGCCCCCGCCACCGACACCGATCCCGTGTGCGGCGTCCAGCACCGGGCCCGGCCCGCGGCCTCCGCGCGGGCGCCGCCGCGACCCCGATACGACAGCTCACCGACCCCATAGGGAGACACCATGAGGCTGGGACTGATCCACACCTCGGCCACGCTGGTCGACGTGTTCGCGAAGCTGTGCGCCGAGCACCTCCCCGGCATCGACACGTTCAACATCGTCGACGACAGCCTGATCAAGAACACCATCGCCGCGGGCCGTCTCACCCCCCAGACCGCGCGCCGCGTCGCCGGTCACGTCGGCTCCGCCGAGGCCGCGGGGGCCGATCACATCCTGGTGACCTGCTCCTCCATCGGCGCCGCCGTCGAGGCCGCCGAGCCGCTGACCGGCGTGCCGGTGACGCGGGTGGACCGTCCGATGGCCGACCGCGCCGTCGCGCTCGGCCGCCGGATCGGCGTGCTCGCCACCCTGAGCACCACCCTCGAACCCACCGCCGACCTGGTACGCCGGCGCGCCGCCGCGGCCGGCAAGGAGATCGAGCTGACCGCCAGGGTGTGCGAGGGCGCGTTCGAGGCGCTGATGAGCGGCGATGCCGCCACCCACGACGCGCGCGTGGCGCAGGCCCTGAGCGAGCTCGGCGGGGACGTCGACGTGGTCGTGCTGGCCCAGGCGTCGATGGCCCGCGTCGCCGGTACGGCGCCGGCGGCGGCGCCGATCCTGGCCAGCCCGCCCCTCGCCATGGAACACCTGGCCGGGGAGCTCCTGGGCGAGCGGACGCGCCGATGACCACCTCGCCGGGGGCGGAACACGTACCGGCCGCCTCGCACGGGGCCGGGCCGGAGCCGGCCGCCTCGCACGGGGCGGGGCGCGAGCTGACCGTCGCCACGTACCACGTGCTCACCCGCCTCCCGCTCGACCAGGCGGTGAGCGCGATCGCGGGCGAGCAGAGCACCGGCACGTTCGTCAGCGTCGCGGGGGAGACCGACGAACTGCGCGCCCGGCACGGCGCGGTGGTGCTCGGCATGACCGAGATCCCCGCGCCGGTCGCCGAGGCCCTCCCGGGCGCGGCCGGCGACGGGCCGCTCACGGCGGGCCTGGTGCGGATCGGGTTCCCGCTCGACAACACCGGGCCGTCGCTCACGAACGTGCTCCCCGTGGTCGCGGGCAACCTGTTCGAGCTGCGCGAGCTGGCCGGGCTGAAGCTGGTCGACATCGACCTGCCCGCGGCCTTCGGGGAGGCGTACCTGCCCGCCCGGTTCGCGGTGGAGGGCACCCGGCGGCTGGCAGGACGTCCGGACGGGGTGCTGATCGGCACCATCGTCAAGCCCAACGTCGGGCTGCGGCCTTCCGACTACGTGGACCTGGTGCTCGAACTCGGGCTGTCCGGGGCCGACTTCATCAAGGACGACGAGGTGAACGGCGACTGCCCGCCCGCGCCGCTGCCGCAGCGGGTGCGCGCGGTCACGGGCGCGCTCGACGAGGTCGAACGGCGGACCGGGCGGCGGCCGATGTACGCGTTCAACATCAGCGACGAACCCGACCGGATGCTCGCCAACCACGACCTCGTCGTGGCGGCGGGAGGCACCTGCGTCATGGTCAACCTGAACGTCGTGGGCCTCCCGGCCGTCGCGATGGTGCGGCGGCACTCCCGCGTGCCGATCCACGGGCACGTCACCGGCACCGGAGCACTGTTCCGCCACCCGGGGATCGGCATCGCGCACGTCGCCTACCAGAAGCTGGCCCGCCTGGCCGGGGTCGACCACCTGCACTGCGGCGGGTTCCACAGCAAGTTCTACGTCACCGACGACGACGTGCAGCAGGCGGTGGCGGCCGTGCGCGAACCGCTGCTCGGCGGCTTCCCGTGCCTGCCCGTGTTGTCGTCCGCCCAGTGGGCCGGCACCGCGCCGGTCACCCTGGAACGCACCGGCACCAGCGACCTGCTCGTCCTGGCGGGAGGCGGCGTGCTCGGCCACCCCGACGGGCCCGCGGCCGGGATCACCAGCATCCGGCAGGCGTGGGCGGCGGCGGAGGCGGGCGTGCCGCTGGCCGAGGTGCGCGAGCCCGAGCTGGCCCGGGCGCTGCGGCACTTCGGCGGGGTGGTGCGCCGGTGACGCGCATCGCCTTCGCGGCCGACGACTTCACGGGCGCGACCGACGCGTTGTGGCAGTTCAGGCGGTTCGGGCTGAGCGGATCCCTCGTCACCGACGTGGCGCACCTGCACGACCGGGACGACGTCATCGGCATCGCCACCACGGCCCGGGCGTCGGCCGACCCGGCGTCCGTGGTGCTGCCCGCGTTCACGGCGCTGGCGGCGCTGCGGCCGCTGGTCATCCAGTACAAGGTCTGCTCGACCTTCGACTCGTCCCCGGAGCACGGGAGCATCGGGGCCGTCATCGCGGCCCTGCACCGTGCGGGCCTGGCGCGGGGCCCCGTGCCGGTGCTGGCCGCGCAGCCCGAACTGGGCCGCTACACGTGGTTCGCCAACCATTTCGTACGCGCGGGCGACGAGGTCCACCGGCTCGACCGGTACCCGCCGGCGCGCGACCACCCGGTCACCCCCGCGACGGAGGCCGACCTGCGGGCGCGCCTGACCGGGCAGGGCGCTGGACGGACCGGGTGGTTGCCCGCGTCGCCATCGGAGGAGGCGTACCGGGCGAGGGCCGGGGACGCGGCCTTCGTCGCGGACGCGATGACGGACGACCACGTCAGGGCGCTCGGCCGGCTGCTGCTCGCCGACGCCGCCACCCGTACCCCGCTGTGCTGCGTCGGTTCCGGCGGCCTCAGCCACGCCCTCGCCTCAGCCCTCACCCCCACCCCGGCGGCAACGGTGGAGCAGGGAGCGCTGGGGGCGGTCGCGCCGGTGCTCGTCCTGTCGGGGAGCCGCTCGCCGATCACCGCCCGCCAGATCGACACCGCCGAGCGCGCCGGGTGGCGGGTGCTCGGAGACCTGTCGGGGCCTGCCGGCCTCATCGAGCGGGTCGAGGCGAGCCTGCGCGACGGCCGTCACACCGTCGTCGAGTCGACGCGTGGACCGGCCAGGGACCCTGACGGCATCGGGACGTCGCTCGGCCGGATCGCCGCGACCATGGTGCGGGCCGGGCTGGTGCGGCGGCTGGTGGTCGCGGGCGGCGACACGTCAGGGCAGGTCGTCGCGGTGCTCGGCGCCCGGTCGCTGGACGTGGTGGGCAGCCTGGCCGCCGGCGGGCCGGTGTGCGTGCTGGCCTCGGACGATCCCGCGGTCGACGGGATCGAGGTGGCGCTGAAGGGCGGCCAGGTGGGCGGCGACGACTTCTTCCTCCGCGCCGCGGCCGGCCTCGCCGCCACCCGCTGATCCGCGTCCGCCGGCCGCCCCGCCCAACCGGGGGACGATCCACGAAGCGGTAGCCGGGCGGGTACGACGGCAAGTGGATGCCGTAGTGCCCGCTGCCGCGGCTGGGGCGCCGTCGGCCTCTCTCGCGCACGATCCGCCGAGAGACGGTGACACCCTTGACGCCGCACACACCGCAATCGCAAAGATGAAGTGGATCACCTTGCGCGATCGTCAAATAGTGTCCGGATTCTGTGACATAACCCTCAGAGCCGGCACCGTCAAGCGGATCTGAGGAGGAGGCGTCTTCGCAGGTGGAGCCGGTGATCCGGAGGGGTGCGGCAGGGGCCGCGCAGCTATTGCGCTTGACCTGACCGTTACGTCGCACGGTTTCTGCCCGTTATATTTTTACATATATTCTGCGCTCTGATCGCCATCTCGGCGTCAAGTGGATTTCACCAAGCGAGATGGGTTTACGTTGCGAGGGCGCCTCTCTCCCGCTGGAAAGTCCGCGCCCACGGTCAGCGCGAACGGAGAGTAATGGGCAAGTACCTGCTCCGCAGGTTGGCAATAAATGTGATCTTGGTCGCCATCGCGGCCAGTCTGGCGTACATGCTCGCGGCCACCACCATGAACCCGCGGGGGGCGTACGAAGGTCGCCAGCCACCGGTCGCAGAGGCGGTCATCGACGCGACGCTCGATGAGTACAACCTGAACGACAAGACCCCGGTGCTCGTCCGTTACGGCACGTGGGCGAAGGGCGTCATCACCGGCGACTTCGGCCGCACCTGGAACGGCGGTTCGGTCAACAACGAGATGGGCCGGCGGATCATGGTGAGCCTCCGGCTGCTGCTCATCGGCACGCTGGTCGGCTTCGCCGTCGGTGTGGCGCTGGGCGCGATCTCCGCGGTGAAGCAGTACAAACTCACCGACCGGTTCATCGGGGTCAGCTCCTTCGTGATCATGGCCGTTCCGGTGTTCGTGCTGGCCACTCTCCTCGCGATCGCCACGTACAACCTGAACAGAGGGCTGGGGTTCTCGCTCATCGAGTACACCGGCGAGTACAACCCCCGGCTGTCGGGCTTCGACCAGTTCCTCAACCGGCTGAACCACCTGATCCTGCCGACGATCTCGCTCAGCCTCGGCCTGATCGCCTTCTACAGCCGCATCCAGCGCAACATGATGCTCGACGTGCTCAACCAGGACTTCGTCCGCACCGCCATGGCCAAGGGCCTGAGACGCAGGACGGCGCTGACCAAACACGCGCTGCGCACCGCGCTGATCCCCGCCGCCACCTATTTCGCCTTCGCGTTCGGGACGATGTTCACCGGTGCCACCTTCACCGAGAAGATCTTCGCCTGGCACGGCATGGGCGCCTGGCTGGTCGACTCGATCAACCAGAACGACGTCAACTCCGTCGCCGCGGTGACCTTCTTCACCGCCGTCTGCGTGCTGTTCGCCGCCTTCCTGTCGGACCTGCTGGTGGCGGCCCTCGATCCTCGGGTGCGGGTGAGCTGACATGCGTTCGAAAGTCGTCCTGCGGCGCCTGCTCCGCAACAAGCAGGCCCGCTATGGCTCCATCGCCCTGATCGTGCTGGTGGCACTGGCCTACCTCGGGCCGTTCGTCGGCCCGTACGACTGGACCGAGAAGGACTTCCTGGCCTTCCTGTCGCCCCCCGGCGGCGACCACTGGTGGGGCACCACCACGATCGGCCAGGACATGTACGCGGTCACGCTCCGCGGCATGCAGAAGTCGATCATCATCGGCCTGCTCGTGGCGCTCATCTCCACAGGGCTCGCCGCGATCGTGGGCGCGTTCGCCGGATATTTCGGTGGCTGGGTGGACAAGGCGCTCATGTGGGGTGTGGACCTGCTGCTGGTCCTGCCGAGCTTCCTCATCATCGCCATCATCTCGCCGCGGCTGCGGGAGGGCGCCTCCTGGCTCTGGTTCGTGGTGCTGCTCGCCGCGTTCTCCTGGATGATCACCTCCAGGGTGGTGCGCAGCATGACGCTCTCGCTCCGCGAGCGGGAGTACGTGCAGGCCGCCGTCTACATGGGCATCCCCCGCTGGAAGATCATCTTCCGGCACATCGTGCCCAACCTGTCCTCGCTGCTGATCATCGACGCCACGCTCAACGTCAGCGGCGCGATCATCGGCGAGGCGGCGCTGTCCTTCTTCGGCTTCGGCATCCAGCCGCCGGACGTCTCGCTCGGCACGCTGATCGCCGAGGGCTCGCGCAACGCCACCGGCTACCCCTGGCTGTTCGCCTTCCCCGCGGGCTTGCTGGTGCTGCTCGTGCTCAGCGTGAACCTGATCGGCGACGGCCTGCGTGACGCACTCGACCCGGGGAGCAACTCGTGAGCATCTTGGAGGTCAGGGACCTCACCGTCACCTTCCCCGGCGGCATCCAGGCCGTGCGCGGCGTCAGCTACGAGGTCGAGCGCGGCGAGGTGCTCGGCATCGTCGGCGAGTCCGGCTCGGGCAAGTCCGTCACCTCTCTCGCCGTCATGGGCCTGCTGCCGGCGAACGCCGTGGTCAGCGGCTCGGTCAAGCTGCACGGCCAGGAACTGCTCGGCATGAAGGAGGACGAGCAGATCAAGGTACGCGGCAGGACGATCAGCATGATCTTCCAGGATCCGCTGTCGGCGTTCACGCCCGTCTACACCATCGGTGACCAGATCGCCGAGGCCGTCCGCGTCCACCAGAACGTCGGCAAGGACAAAGCCGCCAAGCGCGCCGTCGAACTGCTCGACCTGGTCGGCATCCCCAATCCGAGCCTGCGCGCCAAGGCGTTCCCGCACGAGTTCTCCGGCGGCATGCGGCAGCGCGCGATGATCGCCATGGCGGTCGCCAACGACCCCGACCTGCTCATCTGCGACGAGCCCACCACGGCGCTCGACGTGACCATCCAGGCCCAGGTGCTGGAGGTGCTCAAGACCGCCCAGCAGGAGACCGGCGCCGGCATCGTGATGATCACGCACGACCTGGGCGTCATCGCCGGCATGGCCGACCGGGTGGTCGTCATGTACGCGGGCCGCCCGGTCGAGCAGGGCCCCGTGGACGACATCTACCACCGGCCGCGGATGCCGTACACGATGGGTCTGCTCGCCTCGATCCCGAGGATCGACGGCGAGGAGGGCCCGCTCGTGCCCATCGACGGCAACCCGCCCTCGCCCGCGTCGCTGCCGCCCGGCTGCCCCTTCGCGCCGCGCTGCCCGATGAAGGTGGACATGTGCGACGACGAGGAGCCGCCGCTGACCCCCTTCGGCAGCGGCCGCCACGTGGCCTGCATCCGCTCGCACGAGATCGAGCACAAGGGCCTGACCGGGGCCGACGTATTCCCGGTGCCGGTCATCCCGCCCAACGAGGTGGTCAGGGTGCCGCGCGCCGAGCGCCCCACGGTGCTCGAACTCGACGACATGATCAAGCACTATCCGCTGCTGAAGGGCGCGATCGTCAAGCGCCGCGTCGGCACCGTCTACGCCGTCGACGGCATCAGCTTCGACATCGCGCAGGGCGAGACGCTGGCCCTGGTCGGCGAGTCCGGCTGCGGGAAGACCACCACGCTGCAGCAGATCATGCAGCTGCGGCCGCCGGAGGGCGGGCGCGTCGTGGTGCTCGGCAAGGACAGCGCCGAACTGGACAAGGCAGGGCGTAAGAGCCTGCGCCGCGATCTGCAGATCGTCTTCCAGGACCCGATGGCCGCGCTCGACCCGCGCATGCCGGTCGGCGACATCATCGCCGAGCCGCTGCGGGCGCACGGCAGGAAAGAGGTGCGCGAGAAGGTCGAGGAACTGCTGGAGCTCGTCGGGCTGGCCGCGGAGCACGCCGAGCGTTACCCCCAGCAGTTCTCCGGCGGCCAGCGGCAGCGCATCGGCATCGCCCGCGCGCTCGCGCTGGAGCCGAAGCTGCTGGTGCTCGACGAGCCGGTCTCCGCGCTCGACGTGTCCATCCAGGCGGGCGTGATCAACCTGCTGGACGAGCTCAAGAGCAGGCTCGGCCTGTCCTACCTGTTCGTGGCGCACGACCTGGCGGTGGTCAGGCACCTGGCCGACCGCGTGGCCGTCATGTACCTGGGCAGGATCGCCGAGATCGGTACGGTCGAGGACGTCTACGACAGTCCCGCGCACCCGTACACGCAGGCTCTGCTGTCGGCGATCCCGCTGCCCGACCCCGAGCTGGAACGCACCCGCAAGCGGATCCTGCTCGAAGGCGACCTGCCCAGCCCGGCCGACCCGCCGTCTGGATGCAGGTTCCGCACCCGCTGCCCCAAGTTCGCCGTGCTCAGCGAGGCGGAGCGGCGGCGATGTGTGGACGAGGAGCCCTCGGTTGCCCGGCTGGCGAGCGCCGTCGACCACGGTGCCGCCTGTCACTACGCGGAGGAAGTCGAGGTCATCACGGCCTCGGACAATCAGGAGGAAGAGTGAAGGTTCGATACCGTGCAGCCGCTGGGCTGACGGTCCTGGCCATGGCCGTCGCGGCCTGTGGCGGCGGCGGTGAGACCAAGCAACCGAACGCCGAGCAGTCCAAGCAGGCTCAGCAGCAGATGTCGGAGACCCCGGCCATCAGCATCAATCCCGTCCCGTACGAGCAGGTCAAGGACGGCGGCACGCTGACCGTGGCGATCGGCCAGTGGCCGAGCCAGTGGAACGGCCAGCACGTGGACGGCAACCAGGCCGACACCGCGTTCATGCTCGACGCGTTCCTGCCGCAGCTGATGGTCTCCGACGAGAATGCCACTTTCACCGCCAACCCCGACTACCTGACCGACGTCAAGAGCGAGATCACCGACGGCAAGCAGGTCGTCACCTACACGCTCAACGACAAGGCCCAGTGGTCGGACGGCACGCCGATCACGTGGAAGGACCTCGAGGCCCAGTGGAAGGCCAACAACGGCGAGAACGAGAAGTTCAAGCCCGCCTCGAAGGACGGCTGGGACAAGATCGCGTCGGTCGAGAAGGGCGACTCCGACAAGGTCGCCATCGTGACCTTCAAGCAGCCCTACCTCGAGTGGCAGGGCCTGTTCAACCGCGGCACCTCGCACCTGCTGCCGGCCAAGCACATCGAGACGCCTGACGCGTACGACAACGACTACCTGCAGAAGATCCCGGTCACCGCCGGGCCCTTCAAGGTCGAGAAGCTCGACGAGGGCACCAAGACCCTCACCCTCGTGGCCGACGACAAGTGGTGGGGCAAGAAGCCCAAGCTCGAGAAGGTCATCTTCCGGACGATCGAGACGCCCGCCGCGCAGGTGAACGCCTTCGCCAACGGCGAGCTCGACGCCGTGGAGATCCCGCCGGGCAGCCCGGCCGACCTCAAGCGGGCCAAGGAAGTCCCCAACGTGGACATCCGCAAGGCGCTGAGCCCCAACTGGCGGCACATCACCGTCAACAACCAGAGCGATTTCCTGAAGGAGAAGTCGGTCCGGCAGGCCGTGCAGTACGCGATCAACCGTGACGTGATCACGCAGTCCGACCTGAAGGACATGGACTGGCCGCTGCAGACGCTCGGCAACCACGTCTTCATGAACAACCACAAGGCCTACGTCGACAACTCCGGCGACCTCGGCAAGTACAACCTGGAGAAGGCCAAGCAGCTGCTCGACGCGGCCGGCTGGAAGCAGGAGGCGGAGGGCCAGCTCCGCAAGAAGGACGGCAAGGAGATGAAGCTGACCTTCGTCGTCCCGGCGGGCGTGCCGTACGCGAAGACGGAGGGCGAGCTCACCCAGGCCATGCTCAAGGAGGCCGGCATCGGCCTGACCATCCGCCCGGTCCCCGATGACAAGTTCTTCACCGACTTCATCATCAAGGGCGACTTCGACCTGGTGCCGTTCTCCTGGATCGGCACGCCGCTCCCGATCGGCAGCCTGGCGCAGATCTACAAGACCGGCTCCGAGAGCAACTTCCCGAAGTCCGACGACCCGGCCGTTGACAAGGCGATCGACGCCGCGGTGTCCGCGACGGACGAGACCCAGGCCGCCCAGCTGGCCAACGAGGCCGACAAGCTGATCTGGGACATGGTGCACACCATCCCGCTGTACCAGCGTCCTGACATCCAGGCGACCAAGAAGACCCTCGCCAACTTTGGCGCTGAGGGCTACAAGTACAACAACTGGACGGAGATCGGTTTCACCGGCTGATCCTCGCGCACGACGAACCCCCGGCCGGGCCCGCCCCGGCCGGGGGTTTCGCGTGTCCGCGCGGAGCCGGTTGGCGGGCTCTGTGGTCGTCGGGTAGGGTCGTGCCCCGAATCGGTGCTTTCGGTCGATACGAAGGCATGGTGGTGTGGCGAGCGTCCGGAGGCGTCGCCGGAGGAGCAGGAAGGAGCGAGGAGCGTATGACCGCCCGCTGGGTGGCTGCCGTGAGCAGCATCCGTTCCTCTGCCCATCCGGGCTCCCTGGGAGCCGGTCACCGCAGCTGAGCCGGGTCGCCGCGTGGTGTCACGCGGGCCCCGCCCTGCGCGCCGGTACGGGAGTCCTCCCTCTCAGAAGGGCTTCTCCGTTGTTCGATCCATCCCCGTACGCGGATGCGACGACGTCCACCTCACCCTGCCCGCAGCACACGACTGGAGCACCCGCATGACCGACGATCTCACCCTGCGCGCCGAGACGGCCGGCGACGAGGCTGCCATCAGGTCCGTGACCGCGGCCGCCTTCGGCAGGCCGGAGGAGGCCGACCTCGTCGAGGCGCTCCGCCTCGACCCGGCCTGGATCCCCGCCCTGTCCCGGGTGGCGGTCTCCGGTGGCCGCGTCGTCGCCCACGCCCTGCTCACCCGCTGCCTCGTCGGCGAGACACCCGCGCTCGCCCTGGGCCCGGTCGCGGTCCTGCCCGAGGCGCAGCGCCAAGGGCTGGGCACGCTGGTCATCGAGGACGCGCTGCGGGAGGCGCGGGAACGCGGCGAAAGCGCCGTGGTCGTGCTCGGGCACCCCCCGTACTATCCCCGTTTCGGCTTCACCATCGCCTCCCGCCACGGCATCGGCGTCACCTTCGACGTGCCTGACGAGGCGTTGATGGCCCTGTCGCTGGACGGCGAGCCGCTGCCGTCCGGCACGATCCGCTACGCGCCTCCGTTCGGCGTCTGACGAACAGCCGCGGGCGCCCCCTCCCGGCGGCGCCCGCGGCGATCAGCGCCGGAACGCGCGCAGCGTGGTCGGCGGCCGGCCGTGCGCAGTTGACTGCGATCTATGGTTCTGCTTCGGCATCGAGAAGCTTGGCGGCCGCATGAGGGTCCATGAGAGTGGACCAGATCTGCTCGTTCCCGATCAAGGAGCGGTGGGGCATCCGTGCCTCGGGCGCCCAGCTCTGCGGATCGCACCCCGGCACGAGTTCTAGGACGAGGGCTACCAGGTCGGCAGGGACGGGTCCGGGTCAGTCCTCCCGGACACCGCCGACGGCATTGATCTGCTCGACGGTGAGGCCGGTGAGCAGTGCGACGCGGGAGAGGTTGGAGCCGTCGAGCTTGCGCATGGACTCCATCATGCTGGAGCGGATCTCCTCGCGCCGTAGTTCCAGGTAAACCCGGACTGCTTCGGCGACCAGGTCCTTCTTCGTCAGGCCCAGGAAGTGAGCACCGTCAGAGATCAACTGGTCGACCTCGGGGGCGACCTTCAGCGGGGCGGTGGCCCGGCTGGTCTTCTCGGTCGCGCCAGACTCTGCTGTCTTGGCCATTGCACACACCCCTTCCTGGTACCCCATGGTACCGGCTGCGCCCATGGGGTCTCCAGGTTGAGTGCTGGTCTCTCATCGTTCGGCAACACGGAGCAGTAGGTTCGGGCGTGCCCTCGCGTCGCTACTCGCCACCGCGAGGCGCGGCGAACTCGCGCAGCGTGGTCGGCGGGCGGCCGCCGTAGCGTTCGATGCTCTCGGTGACCCGGTAGAGCGGATGGTCGCCGGACCCGATGAGGCGGAAGATCGCCCACAGATGCGTCAGGTGCTCGACCGTGTACGGGTCGCCGTAGACCTTCATGGCCCTGGCCTCCCACTCCTCGGGCGGCACGTCCGCGTACTCCACCCCGAAGGCGTCGGCCACCTCGCCGATCGTCGCCATCTGCCCCGTCACCAGGCACACCGGGTCGGCGGGCGCCGGGTCGAGCAGCAGGCCGGCCGCCACCCTGGCCACGTCGGCGGCGGCGACGAGGGGGATCCGCGTGTCGCGCGGCCCCAGCGGGAGCGCCAGCCGGTCGCCCTCGGCGGCCACGGCCAGGTTCTCGAAGAACACCGCGGCCCGCAGGTGCACCGCGCCCACGCCGGCCCGGTCGAGGACCTGCTCGGCCACCCAGTGCCGGCGCATGCGGGGTGTCAGCGCCTCGGGCGAGGCGTCCAGCTGCGACACCTCGACGACCCGCTCCAGCCCTTCCTCCCTGGCCGCCGCCGCCAGCACGGCCGTGGCGTCCAGGAGGCCCGCCGTCACCGGGTAGGTGAGGAACGCCCGGCGGACGCCGCGCAGGGCCGGGCGTACCGAGGTGATCTCCCGCAGGTCGCCGACCACCACCTCCGCGCCGCGCTCGCGCAGCTCGGCGGCCCGATGGTCGTCGGAGCGCACGAACGCCCGCACCTGCGCGCCCCGCTCCAGCAGCAGTTCGGCGACGTGCCGGCCGGTGGATCCCTGCGGCCCGCCGGCCGCGCCCGTGACGAGGATCATCGTTCCTCCGGCAGGGTCAGGGTGAACAGCCCGAGCCGCTCCAGGTCGCGTAGGAACAGCTCGGCGGGGAACGCCTCGGCCGGGCCGTACACGCCGGGCGAGCCGGGGCCGGCGCCGCCGGCCAGGCGCACGGCGGCCTCCACGGAGGTCAGCGCGCTCATCCGCCACAGGTCGCGGCCGCTCGCCCGCCCCGCGCGGCCCCCGTCCTCGGTGATCACCTGTGTGGCCACGGTGAAGTCGGAGCCCGCCCTGGTGGCGGCGTCGACGTGCTCGCTGGCGAACACCTGCTCCTCCTGGAACGTGTGCGCCGTGAGCTGCGCCTCGACCTGCCGCGCCGGCACGTGCCTGGGCACGGTCAGCACCTCGGAGAACGGGACGGGCGCGATCATCGTGCGCGGGCCGAGCGGCGGGGGGAAGGGGAAGACGGCGTTGCGCGGCTCGACGTAGCCGATGTGCTGGGCGCCGTCGGTGTAGGTGATGCGCCGGGTGTCGGCGAACAGCAGCTCCGCCGTGCTCTTGGCGCCCGTGGTCAGCCGCCAGCCGCTCACCGCGTACGCGGTGATCACCCGGTCGACGCCCGTCATGCCCGCCGCCACGGCGCCGGCGAGCAGATCCCCCAGGCCGCCGTAGAAGCTCATCGCCGTGACCATGGTGATGCCCGCCCGCCGGGCCGGCTCGGACATGGCGTCGAACATCCACTTCGTGTGGTGCTGCTCCAGGGCGTGGTCCACGTAGTGGCAGCCGCCTTCGGCCGCGGCGGTGGCGACGGGTCCGCCGGTGTGCGTGAACGGGCCCGCGCAGTGGATCAGCACGGCTGCCCGCTCGGCGAGCCGCCGTAACGCGGCGCGGTCGTCGAGCGCGGCCCGGTGCACGGGCGCGCCGCCGAGCTCGCCGGACAGGGCCTTCAGCCCGCCCTCGTCGCGCCCGGCCAGGATGACCTCGCGGCCGCGGGCGTGGAGCTCGGCCGCCACGAGGCGCCCGGTGTGGCCGGTGGCGCCGTAGACGGCGATGTGTTGCGGTGCGGACACGGCTCGCCTCCATGTTTCATACTGAGGGTACGTAATTAGCCTCGAAGTTACGTACCGCGAGTATGCAAGTCAAGGGGAGAACGATGGCCGGCCGCACGCAGGCAGAGCGCTCGGACGAGACCACAGGGCGGCTGGTGCGAGCCGCTCGCCGGATGTTCGGCGCCGGGGGATACGCGTCCACGTCGATCGACGCGGTGGCCGCCGCCGCGGGCGTCACCAAGGGCGCCGCCTACCACCACTTCGGCGGCAAGGTCGCGCTGTTCCGCGCCGCGTTCGTGCGCGAGCTGGAGGAGGTCTCCGCCGCGCTGGAACGGGCGGCGGGCGAGGAGCGCGAGCCGATGGAGGCGCTGCGGCGCGGTTGCCGTACCTTCCTTGAGCACTGCCTCGACCCGGGGTTCCGGCAGATCGTGCTGCTGGACGCGCCGTCGGTGCTGAGCTGGGAGACCGTCCGGGCGATCGAGCACGATCACCTGCTGCGGGTCCTGCACGACGGCCTGCGCGTGGCGGTCGCGGGCGGCCAGGCCGCGGACGGCGATCTGCCCGTCCGCGCCCGGCTCGTCTTCGGCGCCCTGTGCGAGGGCGGGATGTTGCTGGCCCGCTCCCAGGACCCGGCGGCCGACCTGCCGCGGCTCGCCGCGGAGGCCGACCGTTTCCTGGAGGCGCTCAGGCGGTGATCAGCCGTGCGAGCCGGGAAGCCTGACGATCATCCGCAGCCCGCCCTCGTCGCGCGGTGCGACGCTGAGCGTGCCTCCGTGGGAACGCGTGACGGCGGCCACGATCGACAGCCCGAGACCGAACCCCTCCTCGGCGCCCGGACGGTCGTGCCGCCGGAACGCCTGGAACAGTGAGGCCACGACGTCGGCGGGCACCGGAGGTCCGCTGTTGGCCACGTCAAGGACGGTATGGCAGCCGTCGGCCGCCGTGCGTACGTGCGCCCACCCTGCCGGGACGTTGTGGCGTACCGCATTGCCGACGATGTTCATGACGAGGCGTTCGAGCAGCGCGGCGTCCCCCAGAACGGGCGCCGGCCGCAGGTCGCCGGTGATGCGCACGCCGTGGGCGGAGACGGCGGCGATAGCGCTGCGGGCGAGGTCGGCGAGGTCGGCCGGTTGCCACCGGTCGAGGCGCGCCTGCCCACGGGCAAGGACCAGCAGGCTGTCGATCAGGCGTTCGTGCCGCTCGGTGGCGGCCTGGACCTTCAACGCCATCCGCCGCAGGGACTCCACGCTGGGCCGGGGGTCGGCGAGCGCGACCTCTACGGCCGATCGCTGCACGGTCAGCGGGGTGCGCAGCTCGTGAGAGGCGGTCGCGGCGAACCTGCGCTGGGCCTCGAAACCGGCTTCCAGCCGGTCGAGCATGCCGTTGAGGGTCTCGGTCAGGTCCTTGAACTCGTCGTCCGGCCGGTGGGGCCGGATCCGTTCATGGAGATTCTCGGTGGAGAGCCGGTGAGCGGCGGCGATGACGTGCCGCAACGGCCGCAGCACCCGCCCGGCCATGAGCCAGCCCAGGGCGACCGCGACGACCACCATGATGCCGAGTGCGAGACCCGACTGGGTGAGCAGTTGCTGCAACGCCGCGGAACGCTGCTGCGCGGCCTCCTGGTTGAGCACGTCCCTGAGCGGCTGGGGAAGCTCAAGAAGTATGTGGGTGCCCTCGCCGCGATACTCCCCGACCCCCGACTCCAGCAGCGACTCCCGGGGAAGCGAGCGCTGGACGAGCAGGTAGGTGATCGTCAGAAGCACCCCGCCGGTCAGCAGGAACAGGCCGCAGTACGCCGCGGCGAGGCGGAACCGCAGGGTCAGGCGGGGGATCGTTCTCATGCGGCGCCTCCCGAGTCGCCGGTCATGCGGTAGCCGGAGCCCGTCACGGTGTCGATCAGCGGGGGGTGGCCGAGTTTGCGGCGCAGCCGCGCCATCGTCACGCGGACCGTGTTGGTGAACGGGTCGGCATGGGCGTCCCAGGCGCGTTCAAGGAGTTCTTCCCCGCTGACCACCGCTCCCCGCGCCGCCATGAGGATCTCCAGCACGGCCAGTTCCTTGTGCGAGAGGAACAACGGCCGCCCGGCGCGGTCGGCGGTCCGCCTGGCGGTGTCCAGCGTCAGGTCCCCGTGGGTCAGCACCGGCGGCAGCGGTGGATGGGCGCGGCGGGACAACGCCCGGATCCGGGCGACGAGCTCGGCGAAGGCGAACGGCTTCGGCAGGTAGTCGTCTGCGCCCATCGTCAGCCCGTGCACCCGGTCCTGGATGGTGCCGGAGGCGGTGAGCATCAGGATCCGCGTCGCCGATCCCGCGCGGACCAACCGGCGGCACACCTCGTCACCGTGCACCCTGGGCAGGTCGCGATCGAGGACGCAGACGTCATAACCATGGACGGAGAGGTACTCCAGCGCGGCAGCGCCGTCGTGCACGGCGTCCACCGCCATCCCCTCCCTGCGCAGGCCCTCCATCAGGATCTCGACCAGGTCGACCTGGTCTTCCGCGATCAGGACCCGCATGCCGTCCCTTCCGCGCGCCCGTACGTACCGGCTCGGAGCATGCCAGAGACGGCATAACACCGGCGTTACAGCTCCGGTGGCGGCCGTGTTACGCCCCGGCCCGTAGAACAGAGCCGACGCATCCGGAGAAGGAGGAGACAGCATGAGCGGCTGGTACGACACGCGCAGGAGTTTCCTGAAGGGAGCCGCCCTGGCGGGCGCGACGGTGGCCGGGTTGCCGGTCGCCGGGTCCGCCGCGGCGGCGGCACGCGGTGGCCTGGACAGGGCGGACGAGCTTTTCGAGCAGGGTGACTTCCCGGCCGCCGACCGCCTCTACAGGAAA
Source organism: Nonomuraea sp. B1E8 (assembly GCF_039871515.1). NCBI lineage: Bacteria > Bacillati > Actinomycetota > Actinomycetes > Streptosporangiales > Streptosporangiaceae > Nonomuraea > Nonomuraea sp. B1E8. The sequence goes on from NZ_JBDPLS010000012.1 coordinate 255,779, forward strand.
GCCCTCGTACGCGATCCCGGCCATACGCACGCCCTGGCCCAGCACGCCTACGTGCTCATGCTGGCGGGCCGGCTCAAGGAGGCGAGGAGGCAGCTCGTCCGCGTGCTCAAAGCGGAGCCCTCGCACGCGTTGTCGCTGCGCAATCTGGCCTGCACTCTGTGGCGGCTGGACGCCTTCGAGGAACTGGCCTCGGTGCTGCCCGAGGTGAAGGACGGCGGACCGTCGGCCACGGTGGGGCAACTCAAAAGCTTCGCCGGGCGCGAGCCGTACCGGATCGAGGGCCCGCGGTCGAGCCGGGTCAGGTTCCTGACCGACACGCCCCTGCCGATGGTGGAGGTCTCACTGAACGGCGGCGATCCGGTCGTGTTCTTCATCGACACCGGCGCGATGTGCGCCGTCAACGAGGACTACGCGGAGCAGGCGCGCGTGCCGACGTACGGGTGGACGATGGGCAGAACCGTCTACGGTGACTTCAAGGCCTACCACGGGCGTGCCGACCTTCTCGCGCTCGGCGACATGAAGATACGCGACGTTCCCGTGCACACCCTGCCCGCCGATGGGCCGACCGCCTCCATGCGGGCCCCCGACGGGCGCTACGCCAAGGGCGTGATCGGGACGAGCGTGCTGTCGCACTTCCTGGCTTCCATCGACTATCCCGGCCAGGCGCTGGTCCTGCGCAAGAAGGGCACGGCCATGCACGGTGCGGTCAGCACGCCTCTCTGGTTCGCCGGTGACCACTTCCTCCTGGGACACGGGACCGTGAACGGCACCGGGCCGATGGTGTTCCTGGTCGACACCGGTGGCGCGGGTACGGGCTTCACGGCGCCCGACGCCACGTACACCCAGGCCGGGATCACGGTTCCGCCAGGGGAGGGCCCGCACGAGGTGACGGTCGACCGGCTGACGCTGGGCCGTGCGGCCCGCCGTGATGTCCCTGGACGGGCGGGGGTCTTCCCGCAGATGCTGGAGGACGCGTTCGGGTTCGGGATCGGCGGGCTGATCACGCACAGGTTCTTCCAGGCCTACACCCTGACGTTCGACTTCGACCGGATGCGGATTCTCCTGGACGGTCCGTCCTGAGGTCAGCGGGAGCGCGCCTCCAGCAGCACCGCGAGGAAGGCGAGGCGCCGGTCGAGCCGGTCGGTGCTGATCGTGGCCAGGCGGTGGCCCTGAGACCGCATGACCTCCTCGTCGCCTGCCAGCCACACGAGCGTGCGCGGTGGGAACGGCGACTCCGGCCCTGCGGCGCTCGCCTCCGGGCCCGCGGCGGTGCTCAGCACGGCCTCGACGAGGGTGCCGGGCAGCAACTCGCGCGCGCTCCTGCCGAGCCTGCCGCCGCTCGGAGACCATCGGTTGCGGCCCTCGACAGCCGCGAACCCGGGCTGCTCGATCCGCCACCCGTGTCCCAGCCTGCCGGCGATGCAGCGGATCGTGCCGATCTGGGCGCCGTGCGCGTCGAGTGCCAGATAGCCGCCGCAGTCCGCCTGCTCGGCGCCGCACAGCGGTGCCTGGAGCTCGAAGTCCAGGAACAGCCGTAGCGGCCCGTCGCCGGACCGGCCGGCGAACGCGCACGCCTCCCACCCGGACCGGCCCCGCCTCTCGGGGGATCCCCAGAGCACGGTACGGCGCTCGCGCCGCGCCCGCAGTTCCAGGTCGGCGCGGATCTTGACGGGTACGTTCGTCGTCCCCGGCCCCGCGGAGAAACGCCGGACCTCCTGCCACCTCACCACGATCCCCTTTCCGCTCGCCTGCGCCTGTCGCGTTCCGGGCCCGTCATCATCCCGTGGTACGGGTGCCGGCGGCGCGCACGGCCCGGGTGCGGGCGGCGAGTTCCGCGTAGCCCTCGGAGGGAGAGCCCAGGCCGACCACGAACCCCGCGGTGCCGGCGTCCGCCCAGCCGCACACCCGCCGCCACGTGCCGGCGAGCTCGCGGGTGGCGCACCATAGGCTGCCCGCCCGCGCGCCGGGGTCGTGCCGCTGGGCGTCCGCCCCGAGCGCCTGCCGGAGGAGGCGGGGAGGGCTCTGCACGGTGCCCTCGCCGCCGAGCACGAAGTACGCGGGCCGCTTCCCGCCGTCGCGCACGTAGGTGGCCGCGGCGTATGTGTCGAGGTGGACGCGGGCCGCCCCGGTGAAGGCGGGGGCCACGTCGCCGATCAGGCCGGCGTCGTCGCGGCGCACCAGGTCGCCCGCGCGGTCCGGCAGCGCGAACGCCGTGCGGCCGGCGGCGGCGCCGACGTACCACACCAGCCCGCCGACGATGAGGCCCGGCAGCACGACCACCAGCACGACGGGCAGCAGGACACCCGTCCTTCGAAACTGTGACGGCCCGGTCGCCGGGGTCTCCGGCACCACGTCGAGCAGCGCCTCCACCAGCCCGGCCAGGTCGCGCGTGGCCACCTCGACGGCCGACCCGCCGGCCAGCAGCAGGGGGTGGGTGCTGACGCCGAACGGCGCGGCGAAGGCTCCGCCCAACGGCTTTCCCGACCATCGCGCCTGCCTGGCCAGCAGGCGCAGCCGCGGCCACGGCAGGTCGGGCAGCGGTTCCAGCCGTGCCCGCAGTTCGGGCAGGTCGCGGGCCAGAAGGTAGAGGTGGTCGCGGCTCAGCCGGTCGACCGGTAAGCGGTGCCGACCCACACGCAGCTCGGTCCGGGTGACGACGATGCGCCCGAAGTGGCGTACGGACCACATGGTCAGCAGCGCCACCCACGCCGGGATGCCCCAGACGAGCGCGTAGCCCAGCGCGTCGACGACGAACGGCACGTCACCGCGGGCGGGCTGGACGATGGGCATGACGACGGCCAGCGCGGACAGTGCCGCCCAGCACAGCGCGAGCGGCCACCACGGCAGGACGTTCCATCGGTAGACGATGTCGCCGCGTCCCATCCGCCCGCGCCTCCTTCCCGCAGGGTCGCCTGTAGCCGTCGAGCGTAGTGGGCGTCGAGTGGTGCGCGTCCAACCCCGCCGCAGCGCGGGACACGCCGGCCCCACCTTCGCCGTCTACGCCTGCGACGGCACCTGACCGCACGGTACGCCGCGACCGGAGCACCGTGCGGCCGGGTGAAGGAGTCAGCGGTCCACGTGGAGTCTGCCGAACTCGATCCGCGGGGTCGCGCCGGCGAAGTTGCGGTCGACCTCGGCCCGCTCGGCGCTGCTCGGGTTCGCGTTCGTGCAGCTCACCGGCGCGCTCGACCCCGACATCAGGTCAGAGCACCGGCCGGTGCGCCGGTCCGGCAGGCCCAGGATGTGGCCCATCTCGTGGGCGGCGATGCGCAGCGGGTCGTAGCCCTGGCCGGTCGCCTGCCGGCCCATCCAGATCGTGCCGCGGCCCAGCCCGGTGGGCAGCGCCCGCGGCCAGCCGTTGTCGGCGTACACGACGAAGTCGGCGGGTGCGCCACGGACGAGCCGGACGTTCGTCACGCTGGAGTTCCAGACCTGTGCCGCCTGGTCCACGGCGCTCACGAACTCGGCCGCGCGGCTCGCGTCGTACCGGATCACCCTGACCATGGATGTGGCCTGCGCGGGCGAGCTCACCAGCAGGATCGCGAGGCCGACGGCTAAGGAGAGCATGAGACGGAGGAATCGTGGCATGGGGGCCTCCTCGGGGGGTGGGGGTGCTGCAACGGTATGTGGACTCCGCGTCCGGGAGACGTCCCAAATCGCCCCTATTACGGTGGTATGGAGCTACGGCAACAGCCAGGCGCCGGCCCTGTCTCGTGCGCCAGGCGCGGCGACCGGCACCTCCCCGAAACCGGCACCGGAGTGGATCGCCTCTTTGCGTGCCCCGACGGGATCGCCCCAGATCGAGTCGGGCGGAAACGGCGGAGAAACCACCGCAGGTCTAAACCTGTCGCCATAGGCCGGACAAGGGCGTCTGAGTACCTGACGCGGACACCGTCCCGGCCGCTCAGGAAAGAGGAAAGGATCTCGCTTGTGGATCGTGTGAAGGTGATCGGCCTGGCAGGTCTGGCCTGCGCGACGCTGACGCTGAGCGTCGCGGCACCCGCTACCGCGGCCAGCGCGGACCGGCCACGGCTCGGCGACGTGCAGAAGGCTCTGACAGAGCTGGCGAAGAGCTCCAAAGTGGTCGGCGCGATCGGCGCCGTCTACATCGACGGCAAGAAGATCGACAAGGGCTCGGCCGGCACCCGCCTGCTGAACGACAAGGGCGGCAAGATCCCCGCGGGTGCCCGTTTCAGGGCCGGATCCCAGACCAAGGCCATGACCCAGGTCGTCATCATGAAGCTGGTCAGCGAGGGCAAGCTCGCCCTGGACGACAAGCTCAGCGACCTGCTGCCCGAGGTGGCGGAGAAGGACCTGGTGGAGCGGGCCGACGAGATCACCGTGGAGCAGATGATTCACCACACCTCGGGCATCCCCAACTGGTTCACCCCCGCGCTGATCGACTACCTGGACTTCACCACGTACTACCCGCCGATGGACCTGGTCAAGAGGTCACGCACCGTGGCGCGCACCCAGGAACCGGGGGAGAAGTTCTCCTACTCCAACACCAACTACTACCTTCTCGGACTGATCATCGAAGACCTCACCGATCACTCGGTGGCCGCGGAGTTCGAGCGGCGCATCTTCGACCCCCTGCACATGGATGACACCTACCTGCCGGTCAAGTTCCCCGGCCGTATCAAGGGCCCGCACGGGCACAGCTACTACCCCGGCAAAAACGGCGAGCTGCACGACGTCGACCGCTTCAACATGAGCTACGGCTACGCGGCCGGAGGGGTGATCTCCACCACCGACGACCTGAGCGCCTTCCACCTGGCGCTCGGCAAGGACCTGCTGACGAAGGAGGAGAAGGACGCGCTGAACGCCGGCCGGCCGACCCCGCCCCCCTCAGAAGAGCCGTCCGACAAGGGCGTGTGCGGGGGCGAATACGGGAGCGTGGCGGGCAGCGCACCCAGTTTCAAAGCCATCACCTACGGTTCGCGTGACACCGGTGTGCAGTTCGTCGTGTCCGTGACGCTTGGTACGGCCCACAGCGATCCCGCCGTCGAGCCCCTGATCAAAAAGGCGGCGGAAGCAGTCCTCTGCCCCGGGGAATAGCACATCCGCGCCGCTTGGGAGACGCGGGCTTCAGGCCACGGTGACGTCGAGGAAGATGGGCTTCTTGCCGGCCAGCAGCGGGGTGCCGTCCTCGTCGGTCATCTTCCAGAAGATCTTGCAGCGGCCGGGGGAGTCGGCGGCGCGCACGCGTACGGTGATGTCGACCGTCTCCCCGGGCAGCACCGGTCCGATCCCGACCCGTTCCGGCGCCTTGCACGGGGTGTCGTTCATGCGGGTCAGATAGCGGTCCTGCCACGGGACGGTCCCCGCGTTGCGGATGCGCCAGACCTTGTCGAAGGAGGTGCCCCGCTTCACCACGCTCCCGTCGGGGAAGGTCACGTCCCCTTCGAAGGCGGAGTCGTCGCGCGGCGAGACGCTCTGCGCCGGGGTGGGCTGGGCCGTGGGTTCGTTCTCGTCGCTGCCTCCGAGCAGCGGCAGCACCCAGCCGAGCAGGATGGCGACGACCCCGACCACGCCGGTCGCCAGGGCGAGCACGGTCGCCTTCCTGACTGGCGGCGTACGGCGAGCGCCCGGTCCCGGGCCGGGGGACGGTCCCGGGCCGGCGGAACCAGCGGATGGTGCGTCCGCGGCATCTCCAGCCTGCGCCTGCTCCCAGAGCCCGCGCCACTCGCGCCTGACCTGCTCAGGCTCGCGGCCGAGCCGGTCGACCGCCAGGACGCGGACGAACTCCCACGTCGTCTCCCAGCTCGGCAGCGCGCTGCCCCGGGCGGCGGCCGCCAGCGACGACTTCGAGGCCGCCGCGCCGAGCCGGCCGGCCATGTCGGCGAACGACGGGTCGCCCGCCTCCTCCTTGAGCTCCCAGAGGCGGTGGGCGAGCAGGGAGACGGGACCGGCGCCAGGGTCAGGCCGGATCGGCCGGCGCCCTCGCCGGGATCCCGTGCCTTCGTCCTGCGGTCCGGAGGACTCCGCCATCCCACCCCTGCTTCGGTCGAGCGCCCGTGCGGCTGCAGAACCGCACCACGTCCAGACGGAACGAGGCTATCAAAGGTGTCCTGGCCGGCCGGATCCCCGGCGGGAGCCCTCTCCGGTGCGGGCCCCGGCCGGATGGATGCCACCGCGAATCCACTCGGCCGGGGCCCCGAGGCGCCTCGGCGGCGAGCGCCCGGAGCAGGTGAAGCACCTGGTCCTGCCGCGCACGACGTCGAGGGCCGGTGCTTCCTCCACCACTTTTGCCCGCCGCCCAGGCTCGTGCCAAGCCATCAATGTCCGAACATTGTCCAGCGGACGTTGGACAAATGAATGCGCTGGTCAGAGCGGCATGATGAGGGAACGGGCCGGTCTCGTGAAGGGCGTCCCGGTCACGGGAATTCGCCGTACGGGCTGCTTTCGCGGGGCGTCAGCCGGTGGGGGACGCGCACCTCTCTCGGCTCGCCCGTGGCGCCGGCGAGGCGGTCGGCGAGCAGCGACACCGCCGCTCCGCGACGTCCTTGAGTCGTGCCCACACGCCGGCCCTCTTTCGCTGCCGATGACCTGACAGGGCCCGGTTTACAACGCTGTAACGACTTTCGTCCTGCCTGTTTACAACGTTAGAACCAACGATGTAGAACGGGGCAACATCACATGGGCAGGAGTGATTCACATGTCCCTGGAGAGCCTGACCCGGCGACGCGCGCTCGGCCTCGGCCTCGGCGCGATGGTGCTCGCAGGATGCGGCGGGGGCGGCGGCCCGAAGCAGGCGGCCCAGCAGTCGAGCGGACCGGCCACGGCGGCGCCCACCAGCTACACGGGCCCCGCGGTGTCCCTCGCCTTCTGGAACGGGTTCACCGGCGGCGACGGGCCCTTCATGAAGCGGCTCGTCGAGCAGTTCAACAGCGCCCACCCGAACATCAAGATCGCGATGAACGTCTATCAGTGGTCCGACTACTACTCGAAGGTGCCCGCGGCGGTGTCCGCGGGGCGGGGGCCCGACCTCGGCATCATGCACGTCGACAGCGTGGCCACCAACGCCGCCCGGCAGGTGGTGCTGCCGCTCGACGACGTGGCCACCTCGCTCAGCCTGACCGAGGCGGACTTCTCGCCGCCCGTCTGGCAGGCCGGCGTCTACAAGGGCGCGCGTTACTCCATCCCGCTCGACGTGCACCCGCTCGGCATGTTCTACAACAAGACCGTCCTGTCCAAGGCGGGGCTCGACCCGGACAACCCGCCCAAGACGGGCGAGGAATACCTGGCCGCGCTGGAAACCCTGAAGAAGGCCGGGGTGCAGGGCCACTGGGCCACGCCGTTCCCCTTCACCGGAAGCATGCAGTTCGGCAGCCTGCTCCACCAGAACGGCGGCCGGCTGTTCGCCGACGACGCCGGCGTCTCCCGCTTCGCCGAGGAGCCCGGCGTGCAGGCGCTCACCTGGCTGGTCGAGCTGGTCAACAAGGGCTACAGCCCGAAGAACGTGGGCCAGGACGCCGACTTCATCGCCCTGCAGAACGGCAAGGCCGCCTTCAACTGGAACGGCATCTGGTCCATCAACACGCTCCGCGAGCACAAGGACCTGGAGTGGGGCGTGGCGCCGCTGCCCCAGATCGGCACCGAGCCCGCCGCATGGGCCGGCTCTCACCAGTTCGTGATCTTCAAGCAGCGCCGGCCCGACCAGAACAAGCTGACCGCCGCCAAGGTGTTCATCAACTGGATCAGCGGCCACTCCATCGAGTGGGCCAAGGCCGGTCAGGTGCCCGCGCGCAAGAGCATCCGCGAGAGCGCGGAGTTCAAAGGGCTGGAGGAGCAGGCGGCGATCGGCTCCCAGATCGACCATCTGTACTTCCTGCCGCCCGTGGCCGGCATCGGCGACGCCTCAGCGGTGGTCGACCAGGCCGTCAACGCGGCGATCCTGCTGAAGAAGAGCCCCAAGGACGCCCTCACCGAGGCGGCGGCCAAGGCGGACAAGGTCCTGGAGCAGAACCGGAAGAAGTACGGCGCCTGATGGTCTCGCTCACCCTGAAGGGTGCCGCGGCCCGCACGGCCACCGCCGTTCCCCGGTCGGGACGCGCCACCCCCTACCTCTTCCTGGCCCCCTACCTGCTGCTCTTCGTCGTGTTCGTGCTGGCCCCGGCGATCTACGGGATCTGGATCAGCCTGCACGACTGGGACTACCTGCTGGAGGCCAGGCCGTTCGTCGGGCTGGGCAACTACACCGCCCTGCTCGACCCGGAATCGGCGGTCTACGCCGACTTCTGGATGTCGATGCGGGCCACCGGGATCTTCACGCTGTTCAGCGTGCCGTTCCTGGTGGTGCTGCCGCTCGGGCTGGCGCTGCTGCTCCACCGGCCGTTCAGGGGGCGGACGTTCTTCCGCGGGCTGTTCTTCGCGCCGTACGTGCTGGGGGTGGCCGTGGTCAGCCTCATGTGGCGGCTGCTGCTGGACCCGAACCTCGGCCTGGTCGACTGGCTGCTCGGCACCGACATCGGCTGGACGACGTCGCTGCCCTGGGCGTGGATCGCGCTGGTCGGCGTGACCGTCTGGTGGACGATCGGCTTCAACGGCGTGATCTATCTCGCGGGCATGCAGGACATCCCGCGCGACCTCTACGACGCGGCCAAGGTGGACGGCGCCGGCAAGTGGGCCGAGTTCCGCCACGTGACGCTGCCCGGCCTGCGGCCCGTCGCGTTGTTCGTGGTCACCACGACGATCCTGGCCTCGGCCAACATGTTCGGCCAGTCGTACCTGCTGACCCAGGGGGCGCCGGGCGGTGAGACCAGGACGGCGATCTACTACATCCTCGAGCAGGGCCTCAGCCAGTACAAGATGGGCAGCGCCGCCGCCATGAGCTACGTGCTGACGCTCGCCCTGATCCTGGTCAGCGTGCTCAACTTCCGCCTGTTCAGGAGGCGCTCGTGAAGCGCTACACGCTGCTCGCCGCGCTGGCCGTGGTGTTCGTGGCGCCGCTGCTGTGGGCGCTCGGCACCTCGCTGAAGAGCCAGTCGGAGGCCACCAGGATGCCGCCGACGTTGTTCCCGACCGAGCCGGTCACCAGGGCGTACGGGACCATCTTCGAGGGCACGACGCAGACGCCGGTGCTGCGCTGGTTCGCCAACAGCCTGATCGCGGCCACCCTGCACATGCTGCTCGTCCTCGTGGTCTCGTCGCTGGCCGCGTACGCGCTGGCCAGGCTGGAGTTCCGGGGCAAGCGGCTGATGTTCGCCGTCATCGTCGGCACGCTGCTGGTGCCGGGGTTCGTCTTCCTCATCCCGCAGTTCCTCATCATCGACCAGCTGGGCTGGCTCGACAGCCTGACCGCGCTGATCGTGCCGGGCGCGGCGGGCGCGTTCGGGGTGTTCTTCCTGCGCCAGTTCTTCCTCGGCCTGCCCCGCGAGCTCGACGAGGCCGCGCTGGTCGAGGGGGCCAACCACTGGCAGATCTTCACCAGGATCACGCTGCCGCTGTCGAAGCCCGCGCTGGCCACGCTCGCGGTGCTGAGCTTCCTGGCCAACTGGAACGACTTCATCTGGCCGATCTTCGTGATCTTCAGCCCGGAGTACTTCACGCTCCCGCCCGGGCTGTCCATCCTTCAGGGCGCCTACACGATCGACTACCCGGTGATCATGGCGGGCGCCGTGCTGGCCAGCGTTCCGGTGCTGATCCTGTTCGCGCTGACCCAGCGTTACGTCATCGAGGGCATCTCTCGCAGTGGGTTGAAAGGCTGATATATGCACATCGCAGCGGTTGCCTCGCTCATCCTGTCGCTGATGGGCACGCCGTCCTATGACAATCCCGTGTCGCGGGACTTCGCCGACACCTTCGCCGACCCCGCCGTGATCCGCGGGCTCGACGGCTACTGGTACTCCTACGGCACCTCCGACCCGCTGCGCGAGGGCGAGGGGAAACACCACCGCCTGCCCATCGCCCGCTCCAGCGACCTGGTGGAGTGGACGTACGTGGGCGACGCGTTCGGCGAGGGCGACCTGCCGTCGTACGCGGATCCGAGCACCCTGCTCTGGGCGCCCGACGTCCGCTATCTCGACGGCCGGTACGTCATGTACTTCACGGTCACCAACTCGGCGAGCACGCCGCACCCATGGGATTACTCGATCGGCGTCGCCACCGCGCCCACGCCGACGGGGCCGTGGACGCCCGCACCCGAGCCGGTGGTTCCGCCGCGCCCGTCCGGCGACGCGTACTGGAACACGATCGACCCCTCGCAGTTCACGGACGTGGACGGCAAGAAATACCTGTACTTCGGCGGATTCTTCGGCGGGGTGTGGGTGACCGAGCTGTCCGCGGACGGCCTCGAACCCGTCGGCGAACCCACCCAGGTCGCCGTGGACAACAAGTTCGAAGGCTCGTACGTCGTCCGCCGCGACGGCTACTACTACCTGCTGGCCTCGTCGGCGAACTGCTGCGCCGGCCCCACCACCGGCTACTCGGTGCTGGCCGGGCGCGCCACCAGCCCGCTCGGGCCGTTCACCGACCGGGAAGGACAACCCCTGCTCGCCTCCCGCGCCGGCGGCACCCCCGTCCTCGCGCAGAACGGCAACCGCTGGATCGGCGTCGGCCACCACGCCCAGCTCACCGACCTGGCCGGGCAGGACTGGATGCTCTACCACGCGATCGACCGCGACGACCCGTTCCTGGACGAGCCGTACGGCGTCAACGAGCGGCCCATGCTGCTCGACCGGCTCGACTGGATCGACGGCTGGCCGGTCGTCCGCGCCGGGGCGGGACCGTCCGAACGCTCCTCCGAGCGGCCCGTGACGCGCGGGCACGTCGACGAACGGTTCTCCGGCGACCTGTCCGGGTGGCGTGACACCGGCGGCTGGGCCGTACAGGACGGATATGTCCGGCACACCGGTGGTGAGCAGGCGACGCTGGCGTCCAGGAAGGGCCTCGGCGGCGACCGCCGGGCCGAGACCGACCTCCGGCTCGCCGACGCGCGCCCCGGTGACACGGCGGGACTGCGGATCGGCGCGGCCACCGCGGTGGTGTCAGACTCCGGCCTGACCGTCACGGCGGGCGGCGAGCGCCGCACGGTGGCCCTGCCGGGAGGCGCCGCCACCTGGCGGAACCTGGCCGTCACGGTCAAGGGCCGGACGATCACCGCCGAGGTGACCTCGGCCAGGCTCGGCGACCCCCAGGCCGGCGTGAGCCTGGACTCGCCCGTCCCGCTGTCCGGCGCGTTCGGGGTGGTCGCCAGGGGCACGGCGGAGTTCGACAACGTCAGCGTGGCCCGGCTCGCCAAGCCGGTCACCCGCATGGCGCCCGTCCCCGAGCCCGGCAGGAAGCTCGACGCCGACGAGTTCGGCGGCCTCGACCGCGCCTGGCAGTGGGTGCGCGAGGACCCCGCCGCCCGCGTCGCCGGCGGCGCGCTGCGCTGGCCGGTGCAGAACGGCGACCTGGTGGGAACGGGCAACACCGCGAGCGTGCTGCTGCGCACGCCGCCGTCCGGCGACTACATCGTGGAGACCAAGGTGACGCTCGACCTGGGCGAGGACACCGTACGCAACCACCAGCAGGCAGGGCTCGTCGCCTACGCCTCCGACGACGACTTCGCCCGGCTCTCCCAGGTGGCCATCTGGAACACCCGGCAGGTGGAGTACGGTCGCGAGCTGCCCTTCGCCGACCGGCTGTCGTTCGGCGGGAACATCGCCGGAGCCCCGGCGAAGACGACCTGGCTCCGGCTCGCCCACCACGTGGACCGGGAGACCGGGGAACACGAGTTCCGCGCCGGGTCGAGCCGTGACGGCAAGACGTGGACGTGGGCCGGGGTGTGGACGTTCGGCAAGGACACGTCCCCGCGCATCGGCCTGGTCGCCCACGGCGGGGCGCAGCCCGCGGTCGAGGCCGAGTTCGACTACGTCCGCTTCTACCGCACCCGCTGATCCGGCGACCTCGGCGCCGCCCCGCTCGTCAGGCCGGCGCACGCCACCAGCCGGCGGCATGCGCCGGCACGTCGCGCGGGGGCGTACGCCGTGCCGGCGGAGTCGCGTCACGATCACGGCGGGGGAAGCCTGCGGTGTCGGACGGCAACGTCGAGGGGGTTCAGGCCAGAACCGTCTCGATCAGGGACGGCTGATCGGAGGAGGCACGCCTCACGCCGGAGACCGCGTGGAGCCGCCGTCCCTGAACGAAGCGCCCGCCGGGCCTGATCGTGCTTCCTCACGGGCGGGAACGTGCTTCAGATCGCCGTACCGCTGAAACCATGCCAGAGTCTCCGCCAAACCCTCGGTGAGGTGAGAGCCGGCCGTGACGCCCGCAGCTGCCAGCCTGCTCACATCGAGCGTCAGTTCCACGTCACGGAACGGGAAATAGTCACGCGGGCGTATCGACGTGTCCGTGATCATCACCAGCCGAGGCGTGACCTCCGCGACACGCGCCAGTATGTGCAGGTATTCGAGGAATGAGTACGTGGCGTGCTCCCCCACGTTGTACACATCCGGCACGAGCCTTTTCTCGCAAGCTGTGGCGACAATGCGCGCCAGCTCCCTGGCGTGGACGAACTGGATACGGGTGCCGCCGTCGCCTGGAACGAGGATCGGCCGGCCGGAGATCATACGGGCCCAGAGAAACTGCTCCCGCTGCTCAGCGTTGTGAGGTCCGTAGACATAAGGGGGGCGCAGGATCGTGAGCGTTCCAGAGGGAAGCGCGCCGCGCAGCAACGCCTCGCAGGCGGCTTTCGCTTCCCCGTAGCCGTCCCAGACCGCGTCGCCGTCCGCCCTGTCCTTCTCCGCGAACGGAGGGTCGGCGGACAGCCGATTGTAGACCGTGGCCGAGCTGATGTAGACGTAGCGCAGGCTCTCCCCCTGTGGAAGCGCCCGAATCACGTTAGAGACGTGCACGGGTTCGGTCCCCGACACATCGACGACGGCGTCGTAGGAGGAGGCGCCGAGCGCCCGGCGCATCTGGCCCGCGTCGGTCCGGTCGGCGACCACCTGCGTCAACCTGCGATCCCACAGCGGCCGAGTCGCCCGGTTGAGCACCGACACCTCGTGATCGCACAAAAGGGCGTCGACGATGGCGCGGCCCACGAACCGGGTGCCACCCAGTACCAGAATTCTCATGTCCTCTGATTCCTCTGCGTCGCGTCCTGCCCTGGATAAGCTTCCGGCGCTCTCGCCGCCGAGCTGCGGGTGCTGTGGGAGCTGCGGACGCCCAGGTCATCGGCGGCTTTTCCAACGGCGCTTCTCCAGGGCGACTTCAAGATTGCCAGAGTGGTTAGCCCTGGTGGACTTGGGTGTTCTGGGCTGCGGCGATCTTCCATAGGCCCTCTGTCTTGGCGAGGATGTAGAAGGGGCGGCCTTCGGGATCGTCCGTGGCCCTGCCATCCTGATCGATGGGGACCTGGTGGACGTTGACCGCGGCGACGTCCGGGCGGATGAAAAGGATCCGGACCGGCGTATAGGTCGCGGTGCCGCGCTTCGTCGCCCCCGGCAGAACTCGGGCGGTGAAGTCGTGGATGGTGTCCCACCCCGCCAGTCGTTTGCCGTGACCGGTCGTCCACACCGGATCCTGCTTGCTGAACAGGCTCAGAAAATCCTCCACCCGCTCGTTCTGCTGCGCTTCCTGGACCGCCGCGACCAGCGCGACGATCGCTGCGACATCGCCCTGCGGATCATCCGCGTCGCCGAAGACCTCAATGTTCATCATCACTCCTCAAGGATTGTGCTCCCGGCGTAGCCGACCGTGTCGTACATAGGAACCTCGAGCTCAAGGTCACGGGCGCGATGGGGTTCGCGCAGGTAAGAGCATCACTCAGCCGTTCGATCCGTGGCCATGAGGCGCACGCCGCGCTGGCGGCGGGCGCTGGGGGGTGTGCCGAGTTGCCGGACGAAGGCACGGCGCATGGTCTCGGCTGTGCCGAATCCGCTTCGGCGGGCGATGACGTCCAAGCCTTCCGCTGTGGCCTCCAGTAGTGTGCAGGCCGCCTCCACGCGGGCGCGTTCGACGTACTTGCCCGGGCTGAGGCCGACCTCGCGGCTGAAGACCCGGGTGAAGTGCCGGCTACTGGTCGACAGCCGTGCGGCCATGGCGGGCACGGTGTAGTCGGCTGCGGGGTAGGCGGCGATGTCGCTGAGCAGCAGACGCAGTGCCTCGTTGCGTACGGCGCCGGTCCGCTGCCAGACGCTGAACTGGGAGCACCCGCCCGGCCGCTGGACGAACATGACCAGCCACTGGGCGACCTGCCGCGTCAGCTCGGTTCCGTGGTCCTGTTCGATGAGGGACAGGGCCACGTCCACGCCGGCGGTCACGCCCGCGGCGGTCACGATCGGCGGGTCCTGGACGAACAGCGCGTCGTCCAGGACGGTGACCGCGGGATAGGCGGTGGCCAACTCGTCGCGGAAGCGCCAGTGCGTGGTGACGATGTGTCCGTCGAGTAACCCGCCCTCGGCCAGGACGAACGCGCCCGTGCACATCGATCCCACGCGCCGGGCCTCCTGCGACAGCCGCCGCACGTGCTTGACCAGCTCGTGGTCGAGCAGCGCCTGCCTGCGGCTCAGGCCGCCCGCCACCATCAGCGTGTCCAGCGGTCCCGTGATATCGGCGATGTCCACATCCACGCTGATGCGCACACCACACGATGTTCGTACATCTCCTCCTCCCGTGGAGGCCAGGCGTACCTGGTATCGGGTGTCGGCGAGCCGGGCGGCGCTGGCGAAGGCGTCCGCCGGCCCGGCCAGGTCCATCAGCTGAACCCCGTCGTACACAACGAAGAGCACTGTTCGCTCGCCGCCTGCCACAGCGGGTAGGTCAACGGTGTCGTTCATCAGTCATCCCCTGAGCTTCACAGCATGTGTAGTCAGTCGCCGGCGGTGCGATTGGCGGAGCGGTGGTGCGCGCGTGCAGCTACCTCAGATGCTCGGCGAGCCAGTCGTAGGCCATGGCCGAGGTGTAGGGGATGTTGCTGATGCCGCAGTGGGTGTCGGCGCCGTCCACGGCGGGAAGCGTCGCGAAGTACTTGGGAGCGCGTAGTGCGTGGTGGAAGCGGCGGGCCTGCTCCGTCGCGATGTCCGTCTCCCCTTCGGCGACCAGGCTCAGCGTGGGACAGGTGATCTGTTCTTCCAGGCCGTCCAGGGTGAAGGCCTGGACGCGAGCGGCGAATTCCTCCAGGCGGCTCACCCCGTGGTTCCACATGAAGTAGTTCTCGACCATGGCCTGTCCGGCCCAGCCGGCCTCGTCGAGCTGTTCCGCCACCCCGGTGGCCGCGCGCTCGGCACCGCCCATGATGACGCCGAGCGGCGCGCGCATCGGCGAGTTGGCCACCAGCGCTCTGACGCGCCGGTCGTGCGCTGCCGCCCGGGGAGCCAGGTAGCCGCCATAGCTGACTCCGTACAGGGCGACTCGCTCGGCGTCCACGTCCGTCCGGCCGACGGCATGGTCCACGACCGCGCCGAGCGGTACCTCGTAGTCCGGGCGGAACGTGAGGTGGGGGTGGCTGAGCTGGAGCCCGCGCTGCCCGGGGCCGTGAAACACGATGACGTTCAGCCCGCGCGCCAGCGCGTCGGGAACTCCGCCCAGCAGATACATCTCCTCGCCGGAGCCGTCCACCCCGCCGCACAGCACCACCGTCGGGCGCGGGCGCCCGTCGTCGGCGACGGTGAAGACGTGGCCGGGCAGCGTGACGCCGTCCTCGTAGGGAATCTCGACCTTTTCGACCGGGTGGGGCATGAGCTCCGCCGCGGCGTCGAACTGCGTAAGGCTCTCCTCATACACCTTCCGCCGTTCCTCCAGCCGGTTGGCGGGGAAGAAGAACTCCGCCGCGCGCAGGTAGGTCGAGGCCCTGAGATGCGCGGCTCGCGCGGTCACTCGCCGGCCGGCCGCCAGCGCCTCCTCCGCCTGCGCGGCGATCCGCCGGCCCAGTTCGGCCCAGGTCTCGATGTAGATGTCGCGGTCGCCGCCGCGGGCCCGCATCGTGCTCGCGACGTTCATGACCTCCCCCGCGGAGGCGGCGCCGTACGGCGCGCCGGAGAGGATGCGCAGGTAGTGGACGTCCAGCCCGATGTCGTTGCTGAACCGTAGCCGGTTGAAGTGTTGTGCCATCTGTGATCGCCCCCGCTTTCTTGATGAATGTCTCGCGGATGGCCCAACCGTAGGTACGTCGTAGAGTGGCGCTCAATCAACAAGTACGGCCCACTGGCGCATACGCAACAGCGAGGACAAGGTGTCGCAGAGACCGGAGCAGGCCGGAGACCTGCGGGTGGTGCGGACCCGGACACATCTGCGCGCCGCGCTGGTGCAGTTGGCCGGTGAGCGCGGCTACGACGCCGTCACCGTCGGCGACATCGCCGGCCTGGCGATGGTGAACCGCGCGACCTTCTACCGTCACTACGAGGACAAGGAAGATCTCGCGGTCGACGTCCTCGCGGAGGCGGTCGAGGAGGTCGGGAGGTTCACGCCCGTGCGCCCGGGCTGGGCTGGCGGAGACGAACTCGCCGAGTTGGACTCGAGGATCGCGGGCGCGGAGAGGCTGTTCGAGCACTTCGCCGAGCACCGCCGGATGTACCAGCCGCTGCTCGGTTATCCGCGAAACCGCCGGTTCATGATCAGGGCACGTGAGTTGCTGAGCGGGGGGATCTCGGATCGGATCGACACCGCCGAGCCCGACCCCGACCAGGCCCGCATGCCCATGACGCTCATCCCGGTGTTCGCCACAGAACTCTTTCTGGGCGTGATCGCGTGGTGGCTGGATCGGGGCCTGCCTTACCCGCCGCGCCAGATGGCGGACTGGTCCATCCGCTTCCTCTTCTACGGGTACTTCGGCGCCCTCGGCCTCGGTCACCGCCTGCCCGATGACACGGCCACCTGATCACAAGGTCCTCCCGTGCCAGGCTCGAGGTGTCTGGTTGATGATGGATCCGGCGATCACGGAGATGCGGCTGGTGAGTGAGACCGCCGTGGACAACGAGTAAGCCGGGCAGGAGGACGCGCAGTCGGGCGCGACCTCGGAAGAGCAGTTGATCGCGATTACTTAAGGGTGCGGATCGTGCTTCATCTCGGCCGGTGCGATCGGTGTGGGTGTGTCTACGTCAGTCGATCAGGAACGGGGGCCGCGTTCTCGCACTATCGATCCCAGATCGACGTGCTCGCACGCCACCTGGAGCACGTCACCGTCGCCGACCGGAGGCGGCATCTGACGCACCCGCTCGCGCGCCGCACGCCCGGCGACGAACTCGGGCCGCGCGCCGTCGCCGCAGCCCGCCGCGCACTGGCCCTGCTGGCCGGCGGATTCGCCGGCTACGCCCCCCGCCGCCCCGGCTAGGGACCACGCCGGGATCCGGCCGGGACCGGGTCAGGGTCCGGCTGCGATCCGGTCAGGGGTTCTCCACGCCTGGTTCGCGGGGCCCGCCCGGCGTGCCGGTGCCGTCGCCTGTGGACGTCGGCGACGGGCTCGGCGGGGACGTGCCGGCTGACGTGGGCGACGGTGGGCTCGCGGGCGACGGCGTCAGATGGGCGAAGTGGCCCGTTCGCGGCTTGACCGGCACGATCACGCGGATAGGAGGCGCGCCCCGGAAGGAGAACGTCAGCGGCACCGAGCCGCCCCGGATGCCGCTGGCCGTGGCGAGCGGCTGCTCACCCGTGCCGACGGGCTGGTCGGGCGGCAGGGTGATCGGGCCGGGCAACTGCACCGTGCCGCCCCCTTCGGCGGTGATCCGTTCGAGCTGCAGCGGTCTGTCGCCGGCGTTGACCAGCACGCCGTACAGGGGGAACTGCTGCGGCGGCTTGGCCGGGTCGGCGCCGCCCAGGAGGAAGGCGTTGCGCAGGCGCACCCCGTCCCGCCCGTCGGCGTTGGCGCCGTCGTTCGGGGGGTGCCACTGCACGGTGTCGATCCCGAGCTTCGCGCACCCGGTGGCGGCCAGCACCACGGCGACCATGGCAGAGACGATGGGACGCATCGCACCCAACCCCCTTCGGCACCTCCGTCATCGCCCAGTCGCTACCCGTGACGACCCCGCCGAACCGCCGCCGCCCCGAACCTCCTGCGGGTGCGGGCAAACCGGGAAAAAGAGCCTGATGACCATCGGCGACACGTCCTGTAGCGTCGCGGGTAACGCGGCACTACCGGAGGAGCGGTAGATGGCAGAGGACCAGCGACTCGACGCGACAGATCAGCAGAAGCGACGGCAGGTGGTCCGGGCGGTGATCGCCTCGGCCGTCGGCACCTCGATCGAATGGTACGACTTCTTCCTGTACGGCTTCGCCGCCAGCACCATCTTCGCGGAGCTGTTCTTCCCCACCAGCGACCCGACGACCGGCCTCCTGCTCGCCCTTGGCACCTACTTCGGCGGGTTCGCCGCCCGACCCATCGGCGCCGCGATCTTCGGCCACTACGGTGACCGCATCGGCCGCAAGGCCACCCTCATCATCACCCTCATGACCATGGGCGTCGCCACCGCCCTCGTCGGCCTGGTGCCCACCTACGCGCAGATCGGCATCTGGGGCGGCATCCTGCTGACGCTGCTCCGGCTGCTCCAGGGCATCAGCGTCGGCGGCGAATGGGGCGGGTCCGTGCTCCTCGCCACCGAGTGGGGCAAGACGCGCGGCGGCCGGCGCGGATTTCTGGGCAGCTGGCCGCAGTTCGGCGTCCCGGTCGGGCTCGTGCTCGGCTATCTCGCGCTGCAGATCTTCCAGCCGCTCGACCCCTACTGGGGCTGGCGCATCCCGTTCCTGCTCAGCATCGTGATGGCCGGGGTCGGCCTCTACATCAGGCTCGGCATCCTGGAGACGCCGGTCTTCACCAAGGTCCTGCGGGAGAACAAGGTCGAGCGCGTCCCCGTACGCCAGGTCATCGTGAAGAACTGGCGGGAGATCGTGCTGAGCGCCCTGCTGCGCACCGGTCAGCAGGCACCGTTCTACATCTTCACCGTCTTCATCCTCACCTACGCCACGAAGACGCTCGGCTTCGAGGCGAGCGACGTCTACCTGTACGTCATCGTCGCGGGCGTCGTCTCGCTGTTCACCGTGCCGTTCTGGGGCTACATCTCCGACGTGGTCGGCCGCCGGCGGCTCTACATCATCGGCGCCGCGGCCATGGTGGTCTGGTCGTTCGTCTACTGGCCGCTGCTCGACACCCGCGTGCCCGCGCTGGTCTTCCTGGCCATTGTGGCGGCGGCGCCCATCCACGACATCCAGTACGGTCCGCAGGCCACGTTCATCGCCGAGAGCTTCACCGGGCGGTTACGCTACAGCGGCGCCTCGCTCGGCTACCAGCTGGCCTCGGTCACGGCGGGCGGGCCCGCCCCGCTGATCGCCGTCTGGCTGTACGCCACCTATGAGAGCTCGTTCGCCATCGCCGTCTACATGGCGATCTGCGGCCTGATCAGCGTGGCCGCCGCGTTCGCGCTCAAGGACCGCGCCCACATGGACTACGCGGTCGAGTACGACGAAACCGGCCCCTAGCACCTGTACGGGGTCGGACTAGAGAGATTCGCCTCCACCTCGCCCTCTGGGGCGCTGATCCGCAGCCGGCCAGCTCAACCGGTCGGACTGGACCAGCCTCGGCTACGCCCACCACCCTCGGCCGCCACGACGAAGCCATCACGTGTTACCACCGAGCCCTCACACTCCTCCGCATCGAGCGAGATCGCGCGACGGAAGCCGAAACGCAGGTGCGCCTCGGCGATGCGTTCGCCGCGTCCGCCGCACAGGTTGACCGGTATGGCCGGTTCGTGGCGGACCCGACGCCGGAGGAACTGGAGAAGTTCTTCTTCCTGGACGCCGCCGCGCTGAAGGAAGCGCGGGACAAACGGCGTTTGCACAATCGCCTGGGCTGGTCCATCCAGTGGGGCGCGGTGCGCATGCTCGGCACGTTCCTGACCGACTCCGGGCCGCCCGACGTGCCGCAGGTGGTGGTGGAGTACGTGGCCGAGCAGTTGGGGATCGCCGACGTCTCGGTGGCGAAGTTGTACGGCGACCGCCCGCAGACGCCGTACGAGCATGCCTCGCAAATCCGGACCATGCTGGGCTATCGCGAGTTCTCGGCCGCCGAGGGGGACGTGGCGACCTTCATCGCCTCCCGGGTGCGTAAGAGCCGGGACTCGCGCCGGGAGCTGTTCGACCGGGCGGTGCTGTGGCTGATCACCAACCGGGTGCTGCTGCCGGGCATCACCACCTTGTCCCGGCTGGTCACCGAGGTGCGCCGGGCCGAGCTGGAGGCGATCGACCACAGTCTGGCCGAGGCCGCGCCGCCGCCGATGCGGGCCGAGCTGGTGGCGACCCTGCAGGTGCCGGACGGTAAGAAGGTCACCCAGGCCGAACGATGGTCGCCGGCTGGATCCAGGGGGCCTCGCCGCGCCGGGTGGACTCGAGGTGGTCCATGATGAACATCGGTGCCGGGAACAGGACGACCGGGTCGCCGGTCCGTGGGAGGACGACGGTTGTCCCGGGCCGGCCGTTCGTGAACCACGTGTCGTACGCCACGGCCGCTGGGCCCGCGTCCTCGTGCTCGCCGAACACAAGCAGCGCGTCCAGTCCCAGGCCGTCCAGGAGGCTGCGCGCAGCACGCCAGCGTCGGTCGCGCTCAGCGATCGAGAACCTCAGAATCTCTGCGTCGTTCACGGTGTCATCTCCCTGCCGTCGAGTTCTGCTGATTCGTTGATTCGTCGCGGTCCGCGCTCCAGTTCCGGTCATGCGCGCACACCGGTCAGTTCCAGGCTGTCCTTCCAGAGGTCCTCGGCACGCTTCATGTCATACGACTCCTCCGACGAACGGATCGGTGTCCGCCCGTCGAAGTACTTGCCCGTGGTCCCAGCGAGCTCCGGCGCGGTCGCGAGCCAGGCGAGCGCGCCGCCCGACTCCGCGGCCGAGTGGATATTGGGCGTCAGCACCCGCCGCAGCAGCCATGTGATCCTGGGCAACACGTGATGGGCGACGAATCGCGCGGGTGTGGGCAGTGAGCGGCCCAGGCCAGTACCCAGGACCATGCCCGGATTGAAAGCGTTCGCAGTGACGCCATCGGGCAGGCGACGGGCGAGCGCATAGGTGAAGTAGATGTTGGCCAGCTTGGACGTGCTGTACCGGCGCTGCCCCAGCACAAGCCCGGTCGCCGACGCAGCCGACGGTCCAAGCTCGCCTCGGGCCAGTGCCTTCGCGTCGCTCCACGCGGGAGCTGGGCTGAGGCGCAGAGCCGGGTTGTGGGTGTCGCTGGAGGTCACGACGATCCGTGCGGGTGCCCGCAGGATCGGCAGCAGGGCATTCACCAGCACGAAGTGACCCAGGTGGTTCACCCCGAAGGTGGTCTCGAACCCGTCGGCGGTGTGGGCCAGCGTCGCCCCCATCTGCACGCCCGCGTTGCACACCAGTGCGTCCAGCCGGGGGATCTCGCCCGTCTCGGTCCGCCGGGTCAGGTCGGTGGCGAACGCGCGGACCGATGCGAGGGACGCCAGGTCGAGGGTCATCGCCTCGAGGGTGCTGCCAGGTGCGGTGTCAGCGGCCAGCGTGTCGATGACGCTCTGCCCGCGAGCTGCGTCCCGCACGGGCAGGACCACGTGCCACGGCCTGTCCCGGGACGCCAGGACTGCGGCGGCCGCCGCCAGGCCGATCCCGCTGGTCCCTCCGGTGATGACGATGGTCCGGGCGTCGCCCGGGAACGTGTGTGCCACAGCTGCCTGCTTTCCGTGCCCCCGCCGATCTCGTCGACCCTCGACGCGGCGCAAGCCCGAGAACCACAGTGCAACTTTGGTTCTGGACTTTGAATACTTGTCCGTCCACATTTCTTGCGCAAGAGTGCCAGCATGGTGGCGGATCAGTTGTCCCGGGCGTTCGAGCTTGTCGAGATCCGTGGCGTGGTCGCAGGTGGGTTCGCGGCAAGCGGTCGATGGGTCGCCCGTTCACCGTGCGTCGACTCCTTGAAGCTCATCGCTATGGTGTCCGGCCACGGTCGGCTGATCACTGACGGGATAGAGACAGCGCTTGACCTTGCCCCGGGTGACGTTGCGATCCTCAACAACCGGTCGTGGCTCGAGCACGAGAGTCGCGACGCGGGTACCGGACCGCGTCAGGAGCTCGGACCCGAGGAAAACTTCACCGGGCTGAGTACAGCGGACCGCAGCGTCCACGACGTAGTCATCGGCACTGCCGTGGACGTCAACCCCGCTGGCCGCGAGCTCTTGCAGCGGGCACTTCCGCCCGTGGCCCACGTCCAGGCTGCGGCGGCGGCCGCGACCAACCTGCGCAGCCTGCTCGACCAGCTCTTCGACGAGGTCACCCGAAGCCGCGCCGGGTCCGAGTTCGCGATCCGGCAGTACGGTCAGCTTCTCCTGCTGGAGGTACTACGGGCGTACCTCGACCAGGCCGAGGTCCCGCCGGGGTGGCTGCGGGTCCTGACCGACGAACGGCTGCGGCCCGCGACCACCCTGATGCACGCCGAACCGGGCAGGCCCTGGGGCCTGGAGGAGCTCGCGGTCGCAGCGGCGATGTCCCGCTCCTCCTTCGCCCGGCATTTCCGCGCCGTGGCGGGCATGCCACCGCTGACGTATCTGAGCCGCTACCGCATGCTGCTGGCACAGCGCGCGCTGCGCGACGGCGGCACCCGCGTGGCCGAGCTGGCGGCCGACCTGGGCTACGCGTCGGAGGCCGCGTTCAGCACAGCATTCAAACGGGAGGTCGGCTGCTCACCCCTGCGGTACCGGCAAGCGGTGCGCAATGGGCCCCCGGCAATCGGCACAGGGACCGCGAGCGAGTAACGGTCACATCTCGGCGTTACGGATCATCAGGGCGATCTGCACGCGGTTCTCCACCGCCAGCTTGGTGAACAGGCTGCCGGTGTGCGCCTTACAGTCGCGATGCTGATGTGCAGCAGGTCCGCGATCTGCACGTTGCCCAGCCCGTCCGCGATCGCCTCCGCGGTGTCGAGCTCACGTTGGGTTAGCACGGAGAGTCGTCGCCGCGCGTGGTCGCGGGAGGAGCGTCAGGCCTCGGCGGACCGTGGCCCGGTCGCTGCGGGGCGATCACCCGTGCCGTGACTGCCGGAGACAGGGCGGGATTCGGCCTGCCGTTAAGGATCTTGGCACCTGGTACACCCATGAGGGTTTGCGCATGCACCACGGCCCGGGCATCGCCGCTCGCCGCGAGCGCCGGTCGCAGGGCGGTCAGCAGCTCGGCCATGCCCAGCTGATTGATCTGCGCGATCTTCCGTGGTCGGTCTGGATGTCGTCCTTGGACGATCTGTGGGAACCGACGTAGGTCGTTCCTTTAGTTCTGCGGAAGCACGGCCGCCGCGATGATGACGTTGTTCACGATGGTCGCGGTGACGGTGCGCGCAACCGCTTCGGCGGCGGCTCCGGCTCCCCAGTTGCCTACCAGGGACGAGCCCCGCTGACCAGTACTTCAGTGCTTAGCGGGAATTTCCGGCCGGATATGACCAGGACCCCCTGCCGCGCCCTCCACCCGGCCGGTGAACGCCGAGATGATCGAGATGAGCCCGATCACTCCCGCGACGGAGCCGCCGATCAGCGCCCTGACCTTGGCGTCCCCGCCGACGTCGATCACGACGGGGGGCGGTGCGAAGTCGGGTTGCTGCGGGGGGAGCGGTGGTTGGTGAGGGCCGTACGTCATGAACGTGCACGTTAGTGGGGAAAGATGCCTCTCCCTGCATATTTTGGTGTTTTGCGAAGTGCCAGGTCTCGTGCCGTCCTGATCACAGGATGAGGTTGATGACGATCGTCAGCAGGATCGACAACACGATCGAGATCGCGATCATGGTCAGGCATCCGGCCCATCCCCCGAGGGGCCGGACGTCCCGGTTTCCCAGGCGCATGACCGGCGGCTACCCGCCCCAGGCCAGGCTAAGCGTCAGCGATCACGGCGACCGCCTCGACCTCGACGAGCTGGTGGTCGTAGCCCAGCACGGTGACGCCCAGCAGGGTGCTGGGCACGTCGTGCGTCCCCATGTAGTCCCGGTAGACCTGCCAGGCCGTCACCAGGTCGGCCTGGTCGGAGGAGGCGACGTAGACCGTGGTCTTGACGATGTCCGTCAGCGCGGCCCCCGCGCCGTCGAGCGCCGTGACGAGGTTGCGCATCACCTGGTGAGCCTGCTCCGCGTAGTCGCCCGGCGCCACCGTCGCGCCCTTGGCGTCGAGCGGGCACGCGCCCGCCACCCAGATGGTGCGCAGCGGCGCGTCCACAACCGAGGCGTAGGCGTATTCGACGTCCTGCGCCAACCGGTCGTTGCGGATCAGTCTGACACCCGTGCTCATGGCTCTCCAACGCTTGTGGTCTCGTGCACCGCCACACGATACGCGAGCCCAGGTGGGTGCGACTCATCCGCCCGCGGGAGGGTAGCGGGAAGCGGTCAACGTCAAGGAGGCTCACGATGAGTACTTCGCACAAGCCGGCGACGCGCTCGCCCGTGCAACTCGCCGCGCTGGTCGTCGGCCTGGTGTTCCTGCTCGTCGGAGTGCTCGGCTTCATCCCGGGCATCACGACCAACTACGGGGATCTCCAGTTCGCCGGCCACCGATCCGAGGCGATGCTGCTCGGCATCTTCCAGGTGTCGATCCTGCACAACATCGTGCACCTGCTCTTCGGCGTCGCCGGTGTCACGCTGGCCCGCTCGTGGCCGGGCGCGCGCGCCTACCTGATCGTCGGCGGGATCATCTACCTGGTGCTCTGGCTGTACGGGTTGCTCATCGACCAGGACAGCGCGGCCAACTTCGTTCCGCTCAACACCGCCGACAACTGGCTCCACCTGGTCCTCGGCGTCGGCATGATCGCGCTGGGGGTGCTGCTGACCCGCGGTCGCGCGGCGGTCTCGCGCTGACCGCCGGCGGTCTATGGGGCGAGGGCCGAGCGACATACCTACGCACCCGTATATAGGTATCTATACGGGGATTTCTCACGTCCTCCTCCCCGGTGAGCGGGAGGCATGCTTGTCATGCGCTCACCAGGGGGAGGGGCCATGCCGCGAGTCACCGAACAGCCGCAGAACATTCTGCGAGCCACTGAACAGCCGCAGAACGCCCGCATGAGTCTGGATGTCCTGTCGGGGAACCGATTTCTGGCGTGGCGGGACAATGTGGCCCTGTGGGTCGGATGGGGCGTTGACGAGCCGGCGGTGTCCTGGGAGTTGTCGGCGACGCCGTCGGCGGTGCCGAGCGCCCGGCGGATGGTCGCGACCCGGCTGCGGGCGTGGGGGCTGCGGGACCGGGCCGAGGCCGCCGGGACACTGGTCGGCATGCTGGTCGACGAGGCGCTGCGGCACGCCGCCGGCAAGATCGTGATCAGCTTGTCCGCCGAGGACGGGTGGTGCAGGTGCGAGGTCGGGCAGTGCCCCGGTCCGGCTCGCCGGGCGCGGAAGCTGCTCGACCGCCTGGCCTGCTGCTGGGGTGTCTCCAGGACGGCGGGCGAGGAGGCCGTCTGGTTCGAGCTTCCCGAAGCCGGGCGTTCCTGACCCCCTCCGCACCTGGGCCGGGGCCGGCCTGACCGGTCCCGGCCCTCGTGTCCGCCGCGCGGCGTCGCCCGCCGGACCGCCTACCATCGGCGGTGTGAGCACCACGACGGGCAGGCCGCGCCGCGCGGGACGGCCGCGCAAGGAAGACGCCAAGGACACGCGCGCCGTGCTGCTGGAGGCCGCCCTCGACCTGTTCGTCGAGAAGGGCTACGCCGCAACGTCCGTCCGCATGATCGCCCGAGCCGCCGGGCTCAGCGACGCCGGCCTGTACGGCCACTTCGCCGGCAAGCGCGCGATCTACGACGAGCTGCTGGCCTCGGCCGGCCCCGGCGCGGTGGGGCAGGTGATCGCGGAGCTGTTTCCCGGCCCCGAGGCGACGCCGGACGACCCCGAGGCGTTCCTGCGCGGGTGCGTCGCCCGCGTGATCGAGTTCTTCGAGCAGCCGGCCGCGCGCAAGTTCAGCCGGCTCCTGCTGCGCGAGGAGATCGCCGACAACCCCGGCGTCGTCAACGAGATGATCTCCCAGGGCACGCGGACGCTCGGCCCGATCTTCTCCCGGTGGGCCGAGCGCGGCCTGCTGTCGCCGCGCGTGCGCGCGCGGCTGCTCGCCGGCGAGCTGGACGGCGGCGAGCTGGCCTGGGAACTTCTGGCGCCGCTGGTGTTCATCCGGCTCACCTACCTGCACGGCCCCGACGACCTGCACGACGAGGGCAGGCGGCGGGCCGCCTCACACCTGGAGCTCTTCCTCGACGCGGCCGTCCGCCGCTAGACGCCGTCGCTCAGGTCTCGCGCTTCGCCTGCTCGATCTCCGCGTCGTACTGGGGGTGCCACATGTGCGGATAGTGCAGGTCGAACGCCGGCCGTTCCGAACGGATGCGGGGCATGGACGTGAAGTTGTGGCGCGGCGGCGGGCAGGACGTCGCCCATTCCAGCGAGTTGCCGAACCCCCACGGGTCGTCGACGGTGACGCGCGGGGCGCGGCGGGCCGTACGCCAGATGTTGTACAGGAACGGCAGCGTCGACAGGCCGAGGATGAAGGCGCCGATCGAGGAGATCAGGTGCAGGTCCGTGAACCCGTCGACGGCGCTGTAGTCGGCGTAGCGCCGCGGCATCCCGGCCACGCCCAGCCAGTGCTGCACGAGGAACGTCGTGTGGAAGCCGATGAACAGCAGCCAGAAGTGCCAGACGCCGAGCCGGTTGTCGAGCATCTTGCCGGTCATCTTCGGCCACCAGAAGTAGAACCCGGCGAACATGGCGAACACCACCGTGCCGAACACCACGTAGTGGAAGTGCGCGACGACGAAGTAGGTGTCGGTGACGTGGAAGTCGAGCGGCGGCGAGCCGAGGATGACGCCGGTCAGGCCGCCCAGGAGGAACGTCACCAGGAAGCCGACCGAGAACAACATCGGCGACTCGAAGCTCAGGTGCCCGCGCCACATGGTGCCGATCCAGTTGAAGAACTTCACGCCCGTCGGCACCGCGATGAGGAACGTCATGAACGAGAAGAACGGCAGCAGCACCTGCCCCGTGCCGAACATGTGGTGCGCCCACACGGTCATCGACAACCCCGAGATCGCGATGGTGGCGCCCACGAGCCCGATGTAGCCGAAGATGGGCTTGCGGCTGAAGACCGGGATGACCTCGGTGATGATGCCGAAGAACGGCAGCGCGACGATGTAGACCTCGGGATGGCCGAAGAACCAGAACAGGTGCTGCCAGAGCATCGGCCCCCCGTTCTCGGCCAGGTAGACCTGGGTGCCGAGCTTGCGGTCGGCCTCCAGCACCAGCAGCGCGGCGGCCAGCACCGGGAACGCCATCAGCACGAGCATGCTGGTCAGCAGCACGTTCCAGGTGAAGATCGGCATGCGGAACATGGTCATGCCGGGAGCGCGCATGCAGATGATCGTGGTGATGAAGTTGACCGAGCCGAGGATGGTCCCCAGACCTGCCAACGACAGCCCCATGATCCACAGGTCGCCGCCCGTGATGGGGCTGTAGACCACGTCCGACAGCGGGGTGTAGGCGAACCAGCCGAAGTCGGCCGCCCCGTCGGCGGTGAAGAACCCGCTCACCACGATCAGCCCGCCGAACAGGAACAACCAGAAGCTGACCGCGTTCAGCCGCGGGAAGGCGACGTCGGGCGCTCCGATCTGCAGCGGCATGATGACGTTCGCGAACCCGGCGAACAGCGGGGTCGCGAAGAGCAGCATCATGAGCGTGCCGTGCATGGTGAACAGCTGGTTGTACTGCTGCGAGTTGACGAGCTGCAGGCCCGGCTGGACCAGCTCGCCCCGGATGACCAGCGCCATCAGACCGGCGAGGAGGAAGAAGGCGAATGACGCGATCAGGTACATGTAGCCGATCACCTTGTGATCGGTCGAGGCCAGCCAGGCCGCGATGAGCCTGCCCTTGCGGCGGAGCCGTGGCGGCTCCGCCGTCGAGGCGATCGGCTCGTCCCGGGGCTTGAAGGTGGTCATGTACGGTCTCCGTCTTTCCAGCTCAACGGGTATCGGCTGACCAGGGCCCCTGTACGAGCGTGCCGCCGGCCACCTGCCCGACCAGCGTTCGCTACCCGGGCGCTCCCGCCCGAACCACCGCCATACCGGGGGGCGACTGATCCGTTACGCCCCCATGGGAGTCGTCCGTCCGTCAGGACGACCGCTTCACCGGTCCTCGACCAGCGCCCGGCCTTTCACCTCGTGCCGGGCGGCCGGCTCCGGGAGCCGCAGCGCGATCATGGCCACGTCGTCGTCGGCCGACAGCGGCAGAGCGCTGAGCAACTCGTCGCAGAACCGGTCGAGAGGCTGGCGCGCGAGCGCGCACGCGTGCCTGCGCAGCCGCTCCAGGCCCTCGTCGAGGTGCTCGTCGTGCCGTTCCACGAGGCCGTCGGTGTAGAGCAGCAACGTGCTCAGCGGGGGCAGCGGCTCGCGCGCGGACACGCACCGGGCGTCGTACGGGATGCCGAGCAGCGGGTTGGCGCCGTCCTCGAGGAAACGGCCCGCGCCCTCGCCGGTGATCAGCAGCGGCGGCGGGTGGCCGGCCACCGCGTAGTTCAGCCGGTGACCGCCTTCGCCCTTCTCGACCCTGGCCAGCACGCAGGTCGCGGTCTCCTCGCAGTAGAGGGTCTTCATCGCGATGTTCAGCCGGGCGAGGATCTCCCCGGGAGGTTCCTGCCGGTCCACGACCAGCCCTCTGAGCATGTTGCGCAGCTGGCCCATGGCGACCGCGGCGCGCAGGTCGTGCCCCGCAACGTCGCCGATGGCCAGCACGGTGGCGCCGTCGGGCAGCACGAACGAGTCGTACCAGTCACCGCCCACGTCGGCGGCGGCGGGGCTGGCGCGGTAGCGTGCGGCGATCTGCATGCCGGCCACCCGCGGCGGTTGCGC
The DNA here is from genome assembly GCF_039871515.1 of Nonomuraea sp. B1E8. Taxonomy (NCBI): domain Bacteria; kingdom Bacillati; phylum Actinomycetota; class Actinomycetes; order Streptosporangiales; family Streptosporangiaceae; genus Nonomuraea; species Nonomuraea sp. B1E8. The sequence goes on from NZ_JBDPLS010000012.1 coordinate 284,549, forward strand.
CAGCAGGCTGTGCTGCAGGGCCACCGCGACCTTGTGCGTGCGCTGGAACCGCATCGCGCTGCTCAGGTTGTCATGAGCCTGCTCGATCATCTCGCGTAGCAGGGCGACGGTGCTCTGGCCGATCGGCGCGCGGTCACCGCAGGCGGCCGCCGTGACCACCGCCGCGAGCGTGCCGTCGACCACGACGGGCAGGAGCGCGATGCTGTTGGCCCCGGTGGCCTCCAGCCACGTGCGCGTGCCCGCCGGCACGAGATCCCCCAGTGGCGACCCGGGGGCGAACGTCGTGCGGAACGGCCTTCGCCGGCGTACCACGGCGGCGAACCCGCTGTCCGCGGCCAGGCGTTCCTCGCTGAACGGCGGGAGCCTGGGCAGCCCGGCGCGGGCGGCGGTGGCGATGCGCTCGGCCACGAAGTCGCCGCCTCTCGCCAGCCCGTCGGCGAGGTCGATCACCAGGTGCACGCCGCATCCGTCGGCCAGGTCGGGCACGATGGCGTTCGCCAGCGCGCCGAGCATGCCCTCCAGGCTCGTCCGGTCGGCCGTCGCCGCGGCGGCCGAGTCGAGCAGCCGCTGGCGCCGCTGCTCCTGCCACTGCTGCTCGATGTCGGTGCAGGTGCCGACCCACTCCACGAGACGGCCGTTCTCCTGGATCGGCACGGCGCGCACCTGGAAATGCCGGTACGTGCCGTCGACCGTGCGGAGCCGGTAGACGTGCTCCCACACCTCGGAGACCTCCTTGACCGCGCGGGTCCACGACGCCTGCGTGGCGGCGCGGTCGTCCGGGTGGACGGCGTTCATCCAGCCGTCGTCGCGGAAGTCGTCCCATGACTGGCCGGTCATCCGCTCCCATCCCAGGCTCGGCTCGATCACCAGGCCGCCGGGATCGGCCACCCAGACGATCTGCGCGCTGACCCGGACCAGGCTCTGGTAACGCCGCAGGATGCGGCGGCGCTCGTCGGCCACCGCCTGGAGCCGCTGCGCCACGGTGGCCGGATCGGTGACGTCCAGGAAGACCGCGAGGACGCCGTACGTGCCGTCGTCGAAGGAGACCCGCGAGAGGCTGAAGGTGAAGAAACGTTCACGGTCCTCGGGAGCCTCGCCACCGGGGGCGTCGGTGCGGACCACCGGCGTGCCCGTCCTGAGCACCTGGTCGAAGATGGGGACGTAGTCTTCCTGGGGCACCTGGGGAAAGACGACCTTGAGCGGGGACCCGATCGGCCGCTCTCCGAACAGGGACCGGTACGTCTCGTTCGTGTACAGCAGCCGGTGGTCGGGCCCGCGGGTCACCGCGACCCCCACGGGCGCCGGCTCCAGCACCTCGAAGGTCAGAGCACTCACCCGCTGGCCGTAGACACCATCCATTGCGACTTATCCCCCGATGACGCCGTTCACGGTGGTTCGCGAGCCCGCCAGACTCCTACCCTTTCCTGACGCGGCGGGAACACGGCAGGTCACGGCTCCGGCCCGCGCGACGCCTCAGGACTTCCGGGACCGGCGATAGCATGTCGGGGATGGCGCGGCATGAGGTGGCGTTCAAGATTCTGGGTCCTCTCGAGGCCGTGGCCGGCGGGCGGCCGGTGCGGTTGCGGGGGCAACGGGCCAGGGCGGTGCTGGCGATGCTCCTGGTGGCCGAGGGGCAGATCGTGAGCACCGACCGGCTGGCCACGGCGTGGGGCGATGACCCGCCGGCGTCGGTGCGCAACCAGGTGACGATCGCCGTGGCCGTGCTGCGCCGGGCGCTGCGGGAGGCCGACGCCGATCCCGGTGTCATCGCGACGGAGAGCTCGGGCTACCGCCTGCGCGCCCCCGCGACCGACGCGGCGGTCGCGGAGAGCAGGATCGCGGAGGGGCGACGCGCCGCCGAGGAAGGGCGGGAGGCTGAGGCGAGCACGCTGTTCGGCGAGGCACTGGCCCTGTGGCGCGGCCCCGTCCTGACCGAGATGGAGACGGAGGAGGTCCGCGCCGCCGCAGCCCGGTGGGAGGAGATGCGGCTGGCCGTCGCCGAGGAGCGGGCCGAGCTGGAGCTGCGGCTCGGCCGGCACAGCGAGCTGGCGGCCGAGCTCGAGGCGCTGCTGGCCGAGCATCCGCTGCGCGAGCGCCTGCGCGGCCTGCTCATGCTGGCGCTCTACCGGTCGGGACGGCGGGCCGGCGCGTTGGAGGCCTACCGCATGGGGCGGCGGCTGCTGGCCGACGAGCTCGGGCTCGACCCCGGGCCGGAGCTGCGCCGGCTGGAGGCGGCCATCCTGGCCGACGACCCCGAGCTCCGCGCGCCGCCGCGTCCCGCGCGGCAAGCGGGCGCGCCGGTGCTGCTGGTCCCCGCGGAGCTGCCCGCGGGCTCGGGCGGGTTCGTGGGCCGCGACGGCGAGCTCGCCGTGCTGGCGGAGTGCCTGACGGCGGAGACGGCGCCCGCGGTCGTGGCCATCGCCGGCACCGCGGGCGTGGGCAAGACCAGCCTCGCCGTGCACTTCGGCCACCGGCACGCCGCCTCGTTCCCCGACGGGCAGCTGTACGTCAACCTGCGCGGCCACTCCCAGGGCCCGGAGATGGCGCCGGTCGAGGCGCTCATCCGGATGCTCGGCTCGCTGGGCGTGCCGGCCGAGCAGATCCCGCCGGACGAGGAGGCCGCCGCCGGACTCTACCGGTCGTGCCTGGCGGGCAGGCGCGTGCTCGTGCTCCTCGACAACGCCCTGACCGCGGAGCAGGTACGCCCCCTGCTGCCCGCCGCGCCCGGCTGCCTGGCGCTGGTCACGAGCCGCAGCCGGCTGGCCGGGCTCGTCGCCAGCCACGGCGCCCGGCAGCTCAAACTCGACGTTCTCGGCCATGCCGACGCGCTGGCCCTGCTGGCTTCGGCGGTCGGCCATGACCGCGTGGCCGACGAGCCGGAGGCCGCGGCGGAGCTCGTACGGCTCTGCGCCCACCTTCCGCTGGCCCTGGGAGTGGCCGCCGCCAACATCGCCGTCAACCCGCACCGGTCGATCGCCGGCTACGCGGCGGCGCTGGCCGCCGACCGGCTGGACTCCCTGGAGATCGACGGAGAGTCGGCGGTGCGCGCCGCCTTCGGCCTGTCGTACGCGCGGCTCACCCCCGACGCCCAGCGGCTGTTCCGCCTGCTGGGGCTCGCGCCCGGCCCCGACATCACCGCCGAGGCGGCGGCGGCCCTGGCCGGCTCCGGCACCGAGCAGGCCGCCCGCCTGCTCGACCGGCTCGCCGCCGCGCACCTCATCGACGAGCACCTGCCACGCCGCTACGCCTTCCACGACCTGATGCGCCGGCACGCCAGAAGCCAGGCCGAGCAGGACGACTCGCCCGCCGACCGGCTCGCGGCGGTCGAGCGGCTCTGCTCCTGGTACGTCTCGACGGCGACGCACGTCGCCCGCGTCGCCTACCCGTCACGGACCTGGGCGCCCACCACCTCACCAACAGCGGCGGGGCCCGGCCCCGAACCGGTGAGCCGGCTCGCGGGGTCCGGCCAGGAGCCGGTGAGCCGCTCCGCGGGACCCGGTCCCGAGCCGGTGAGCAGCGCCGGCGCGGTGGCCTGGCTGGACGCCGAGCGCGCCAACCTCGTCGCCGTCGCGGCGCACGCCGCGGACGAGGGGCCACGCCGCTTCGCCTGGCAGATCGCCGAAATCCTGCGCCCGTACTTCGCCTTCGGGGCCGAGCCCGCCGACGCGGAGGCGCTGGCCGAGGCCGCGATGCGGGCCGCCACCGCGGAGAACGAGCCGCTGGGTCAGGTGACGGCCCAGCTCAGCCTGGCCATGACCAGCCGCCTGCGCTCCCGCTACGGCGAGGCCGTGGCGGCTTTCGAGGCGGCCGCCGCGCTGGCCCGGCGGGCCGGCTGGCCGCAGGGCGCGGCCGCGGCGCACAACAACCTGGCCGCCGTTCACCTGGAACGGGGTGCGTTGCGGGAGGCGAAGGGGACCTTGCACGCCGCCCGCGAGATCTACCGCGCCGCCGGGCAGCCCAGACCCCAGGCGGTCGTCGCCTCCAACCTGGGCGCGGTCTGCCTGCAGCTCGGCGCGCTCAATGAGGCGGAGAGGCACATCCGCGACGCCGAGAGGTTGCGCGAGGCGGCCGGCGACGGGCTCAACGGCATCGAGCTCACCAACCTGGCGAGCGTCCGTCGGCTGCTCGGGCACCTCGACGAGGCGCTCCAGCTCGCCGGACTGGGGCTCGAGAGCAACTGCGGGAGCGGCCGCTCCGTGGAGGTGCCCAAGAGCCTCGGCGTCCTGGCGCAGATCCACCGCGACGCGGGCCGCCTCGACCTGGCGCTCGACCACGCGCGGCAGGCCGAGCGCCTGGCCAGGGAGGTCAGGAACGGCTACGCGCTGTGCCTGGTCACCACCATCCTCGGCACGGTGCACACCGCCGCCGGTGATCATGCCGCGGCCGCCGGAGTCCACACCGCCGTGCTGAGCCAGGCGCGTGCCGCCGGCATGGACTACGTGATCGTCAGAACGCTGCTCGGCCTGGGCCGCGCCCACCTCGGTCTCGGCTCCATGGACGCGGCGATGCCGCAGGTCAGCCGGGCCCTCGCCATGGCGCGCGATGCCGGATACCGGGTCGAGGAAGGCAACGCCCTCACCACCATGGCCGAGATCCACCGCGCCCTCGGCGACCTGAGGCGCTCGGCGGAGTGCGCCGGGCAGGCCCTCGCCGTGCACCGCGAGACCGGATTCCGGCTCGGGGAGGAGCGCGCCCTTGCCCTGTGGGACGTCGCGCTCCGGTGACGCCGGGCGCCTGCCCGTCAGCGCAGCGGGAACCGGCCGGGGTCCACCGTGGCGAGGTCGCGCAGGAAGCCGCGCTTGCGGGGGTCGTCCCAGTCGTTCCACTCGGCGGCGTCGATCAGCGTCCACACGCCCCATTCCAGGAGCATGTAGCGCACGGCCACCGGCCACAGCGCCAGTTCGGCCCCGGTGAGCCGGACGTGCCGCCGGTACGCCGAGGAGAAGGCCGACCACTCGCCGCCCGTGAAGAGCCGAGCCGGCGCGGTGGCCATCTCGTTGTGGAACAATAGCGCGGCCAGCGCCAGGTCGAGGATGCGTGGCGCGTACTCGGCGTTGTCGGGGTCGATCAGCACGGGCGCCCCGTCGGCGTAGACCAGATTGTTCGCCTTGTAGTCCATGGACACCGCGGCCCGCGGGAGCCCGCCGTCGCGCACCGGCGGCAGCGTCCGCGCCATGAACGACTCCAGCCACGGCCCGAGGCGGGCCATCACCTCGTCGCACAGGTCGGGCGCGTGCTCGCCCAGCACCCGCCGCAGCCCGGTGACGTCCTCCTCGACCGAGGCGGCGTCGTGATCGGGCCAGCCGAACTCCGGCATGCCGTCGCCGGCCGGCCGGGCGGCGTGGATGCGGCCGAGGAGGTCGCCGGCCGCGGCGATGTCGTCAGGGGAGCCGGTGTACGGGCGGCCGTCGACCCACGGGTAGGCCACCCAGACCCGGTCGCCGACCTGGGCCGGGTTGTCGACGGGCAGGGGGAGCGGGGTGACCACGCCGACGTCCTCCCCGGCGAGCGCCTCCACCCATCGGGCGATCGCGGCCGCGGCCGTCACGGGGCCGGTGGTCCGCTTGATCACGGCCTTCGCGCCGTTCAACCGGACGGGGAAGACAGGGGCGTACGGATAGAAGGAGCGCTCAGGCCTGCCCTCTTCCCCGACGGCGAAGTGCTGGAAGACGTCGGCGAAGTCGGCCGCCCGATCGTAGGCCATGCGCGCTCCTGGGGGTCTGGGCCGGCGGGGTGCCGAATCTATCCGAAGGCCGCGTGCCGCCGACACCGGTTATCGGGCGGGTGCCGGCGGCACGGGCACGGCCCGCCCGCCCTGCCGCCCAGGCGTGGGATGCCGCCGGGGCGGGCAACATCCAGGAGGTCTCCGAACAGAGGGGTGGGGCAGGACATGCCGTCCGTCGTGCTGATCGGCACACTCGACACCAAGGGCGAGGAGTACGCGTGGCTGCGCAACCGGCTCGTGGAGCTGGGCAGCGACGTGGTCGTGGTGGACGCCGGCGTCGGCGTCCCCAGCCAGACGCTGCTCGCCGACGTCTCCAACGAGCAGGTCGCCGAGGCGGGAGGAGGCGACCTGCGGGCGCTGCGCGACGCCGGCGACCGGGGCGCCGCCGTGACCACCATGGGCAAGGGCGCGGCGGAGATCCTGGCCCGGCTGCACGCCGACGGCCGCGCCGACGCCGTGCTGGCGCTGGGCGGCAGCGGCGGCTCGTCGATCGCCGCGCGGGCCGTGCGCGACCTGCCCATCGGCCTGCCCAAGCTGATCGTGTCCACGATGGCGGCAGGAGACGTCTCGCCGTACGTCGGGGCGAAGGACGTCACGATGATGTACAGCGTGGTCGACATCGCGGGCATCAACCGGCTCTCCCGCGCCGTCCTCGGCAACGCCGCCGCCGCGGCCGCGGGGATGGCCCGCTCGCACCAGCTCGCCAGGGCCCAGCTGACCGCGGGCGGATCCGACCGGCCGCTGGTCGGAGCGTCGATGTTCGGGGTGACCACCCCTGCCGTCGACGCCGCGCGCGAGCGGCTGGCCGAGCTCGGCTACGAGGTGCTCGTCTTCCACGCGACCGGCGCGGGCGGGCGGGCGCTCGAAGGGCTCGCGGCGAGCCGGATGCTGGCCGGCGTGCTCGACCTGACCACCACCGAGCTGGCCGACGACCTCGTGGGCGGCGTCCTGTCCGCGGGGCCCGACCGGCTCACCGCGGCCGGCGCGCACGGCGTGCCGCAGGTCGTCGCGCCCGGCGCGCTCGACATGGTCAACTTCGGCCCCCGCGACAGCGTGCCCGCCGAGTTCGAGGAGCGCCTGCTGTACGTGCACAACCCCACCGTGACGCTGATGCGCACCACGGCAGGAGAGATGGCCGAGCTGGGCCGCCGCGTGGCCGCCAAGCTCCGCGACGCGAGCGGGCCCACCGTGCTGTTCGTGCCCCGCCGGGGCGTGTCCGCCCTGGACGCGCCCGGCGGCGCCTTCGCCGACCCGAAGGCCGACGAGGCCTGCTTCGAGGCCATGGCCGAAGGGCTGCGCGGCTCCGGCGTGCCCGTCGAGGAGCTCGACCTGCACGTCAACGACCCCGCCTTCGGCCGCGCCATGGCGGAGCGGCTGCACCACATGATCACTGGAGGTGCCACGTGAACAGGCAGGACGTCCTCGACAGGCTGCGAAGCACGGTCGCGGCCGGGCAGCCGATCGTCGGCGCGGGAGCCGGCACCGGCCTGTCGGCCAAGTGCGCCGAGGCCGGCGGCGTCGACCTGATCATCATCTACAACTCGGGCCGCTACCGCATGGCCGGGCGCGGCTCGCTGGCCGGGCTGCTGCCGTACGGCGACGCCAACCAGATCGTCGTCGAGATGGCCTCCGAAGTGCTGCCGGTCGTGCGTGACACGCCGGTGCTCGCCGGCGTGTGCGGCACCGACCCGTTCCGCGTCATGCCGCTCTTCCTCGACCAGCTCAAGGCGATGGGGTTCGCCGGCGTTCAGAACTTCCCGACCGTGGGCCTGTACGACGGGACCTTCCGCCAGAACCTGGAGGAGACCGGCATGGGCTACGACCTGGAGGTGCAGATGGTGCGCCAGGCCCGCGAACGCGACCTCGTCACCGCCCCCTACGTCTTCGACGAGGCCCAGGCGCGGGCCATGGCCGAGGCGGGCGCCGACGTGCTGGTGCCGCACGTGGGGCTGACCACCAAGGGCAGCATCGGCGCCGGCACCGCGCTGACCCTCGACGAGGCCGCCGAGCGCGTGCAGGCCATGCGCGACGCGGCCGTGGCCGTCCGGCCCGACGTGCTCGTGCTCTGCCACGGCGGCCCGATCGCCGAGCCCGACGACGCCGCGTACGTCCTGTCGCGGACCAAGGGCGTGGTCGGCTTCTTCGGCGCGTCGTCCGTCGAGCGGCTGCCGACCGAGCGCGCCATCACCGAGCAGGTACGGGCCTTCAAGTCACTCACCTTCTGAAAGCGAGGAACCGACATGCACGTCAGCCCCGACAGCGTGCCGACGATGGCCTTCGACTGGGGGTCGATCAAGTGGTTCGTCACCCCGTCGGCCGTCGAGGGGGCGAGCAGCACCCTGGGCGAGGTCATCGTCAACCCGGGCCGCGGGCACGCCCGCCACCACCACCCCGGCGCCGAGGAGATCATCTACGTCATCTCGGGCGAGGGCCGCCAGATGGTGGACGACGGCGCGGAGTTCACCATCAAGGAGGGCGACACGGTGCACATCCCCGCGGGCGTCTACCACTCGACGTACAACACCACCTGGCGGCCGTTGCGGCTGATCGTCACGTACACGCCCGGGGGAGAGGAGAAGGCGCTGGAGGCCGCGCCGGACCTCACGCTGCACGAGCCGGGCGGCGTCGCGGAGTGGCGCCAGGCCTGACCCCGACGGCCGCACGGTGGCCGCTTTCCTTTTCCCCGACACCAGGAAGGGCACGGTTCGCCGGCTGACCGCGGCGGCGGGTCAGCGGCCGGAGGGGTCCAGGGGCCGGTCCGGACGGTGCGTCGTCAGGTCGGCGCCCCGGGGGCCGTGGTACGGGTCGCCCGCGTGCAGCCCGGCGGTCTGGATCACGCGGCTGATGTCGCTGGGCGTGAGCAGCCCGATCAGCCGCCCGTCCGGGTCGAGCACCACGGCGCGGCCGTCGGCGCAGCCGTTCATCCTGGTCAGCAGGTCGGTCAGCGCCTCTTCCCGCCGGGCGGCGGGCACCTGGTCGGGAGGGCAGGCGATGTCGCGCAGCCGCGTCACCGCCCGCGCGTCCGGCGGCACCCGGCGGATGCGGTTGAGCGTGACCAGCCCGAGGAAGCGCATGTCGTGCTCCACCAGCGGATAGGTCGACAGCCGCTCGCGCATGACGACCCGGTCGACGAGTTCGGCCACGGTCTCGTCCGGATGGGCGACGACCAGCCGGTCCGACATGACGTCCCCGATCCTGATGCCGTGCAGCGTGGAGCCGAGCTGCGCCTGCTGTTCCTCGGCGCTGGCGGCGTTGACGAGGAACAGGCCGATCAGGGCCAGCCAGAGCCCCTGGAACCCGCTGCCGGTGACGATCTCCAGGAAGCCCAGAACGATGAGGACGAAGCCGAAGCCCCGGCCCGCGCGGGCGGCGGTCACCGCCGCCCTGGTGCGGTCGCCCCACCGCCACCACAGGGCGGCACGCAGCACGCGCCCTCCGTCCAGCGGCGCGGCCGGGATCAGGTTGAACACGGCCAGGATCACGTTGACCGCGGCGAGGTAGACGAACATCCCGGACAGCAGCGGCGCCCCGCCGGCGGCGGCGACCAGGAGCGCGATGGCGCCGAAGCCCACGCCGCACACGAGGCTGGTGAGCGGGCCCACCGCCGCGATCTTCAGGTCGGCGCCCGGCGATCGCGGCTCGCCGCGCAGCTCCGCCACCCCTCCGAGCAGCCACAGCGTGATGTGCGCCACGTCGATGCCATGGCGCTTGGCCACCAGCGCGTGGGAGAGCTCGTGGGCCAGCAACGAGGCCAGGAACAACACCGCCGTGGCCAGCCCGGCCAGCCAGTACGCCACGGGAGACGAGCCGGGGAAGACCGCAGGGAACCGGCCGAAGGCGAGCCCGACGAGCAGGATCACCACGATGACCAGCACGCTGGCGTTGAGCCCGACCGGAATCCCCCCGATCCGGCCGAGACTGATGGATGAGCGCATCCGCCCTCCCCACAGTACGAGTGTCCGCTCCACGTACCCACAAAAGGCACGCCCACGCAGTGACGGGGGCCGGCGCAGCGTTCGGGAACAACCGTGCGAAGAAGCGGTAGGATCAGCGGTGACCACCGGACACGAGGAACGATGTCGAGCATCAAAGAGGTCGCCCGGCTCGCCGGGGTCTCCGTCGGCACCGTGAGCAACGTGCTCAACCGGCCCGAGATGGTGGCCCCCGAGACGCGGTTGCGGGTGCAGGCGGCGATCGCCAGGCTCGGCTACGTCCGTAACGGCTCCGCCCGGCAGTTACGGGCCGGTCGCAGCCGGACCCTCGGCGTCGTCGCACTCGACCTGGCCAACCCGTTCTTCATCGACGTGCTGCGGGGCGTGGAGACCGCGGCGCAACCCCTCGACGTCAACGTCATGGTCTTCAACAGCAACAAGGACGCAGCCCGCGAGGCGGGGCTGCTGGAGACGTTCGAGGAGCAGCGACCGCTGGGCGTTCTGATCACGCCGGTCAACGACAGCGGCGAGGAGGAACGGCTGAGCCGGCTCGTCTCCCGCGGCATCCCGGTGGTGCGCTTCGACAGCTCCGCCCCGCACAGCCACGGTTGTGCCGTCGCCGTGGACGACGTGCTCGGCGGGCGGCTGGCCGGGCTGCACCTGCGCGAGCGGGGGCATCACCGCATCGCCTTCGCCGGCGGGCCGTTCACCGTCCGCCAGGTCCGCGAGCGGCACCACGGTCTGGCGGGCGTGCTGGGCCCGGCCGACGCGCTGACCGTCATCCCGCTGCCCGACCTCACGGTGGCCACCGGGCGCACGGCCGGCGCGGAGATCGCCGAGTTGCCTCCCGGCGAACGCCCCACCGCGCTCTTCTGCGCCAACGACCTGGTCGCGATCGGGGCGTTGCAGGAGATGACCCAGCGGGGCCTGCGGGTGCCGGCCGACGTGGCGATCCTCGGCTATGACGACATCGACTTCGCCGCCGCGGCTGCCGTGCCGCTGTCGTCGATCCGGCAGCCGCGCGAGCAACTGGGCCACACGGCCGCGCTGATGTTGCTGGAGGAGGCCAACCAGCCGGCCGGCCACGAACATCGCCAGGTCGTCTACCAGCCCGACCTGGTCGAACGCGCCTCCACCGCCGCTCCCTAGCGCGGCATCAGCTCATCTGGTCGTTGAGCTCGGTGGCGCCGGGGCCGGGGAAGGGGCCGTTGAAGGGGATCGCGGTCGGGGACGGCCGTAGCGTGCCCGACCAGTCCTGGTAGGACAGCAGGATGGCCACCGCCAGCACGAGGACGACGCTGGTGGCCGCGGCCAGCGCCCACAACACGACCGCGGGGGTGCTCAGGGCGTCGAGCCCGCGGGGCGGATCGGGCTCGACGCCCTTGCCCCGCGGCCCCGCCAGGAGCTTGTCGAGCACGGGATCCTCGTGCGCCAGCCGCTCTTCGATCTCCGCGAGCGCTCGCCGCTCGTCTCTGGACATTGCCATGTTCTCAGGCCGTCTCCAGGGCGTGACGGGAACGGTGGCCGGTCCGGAGAGGGGGCACATGCACCTGAGGGACTCCCAACGTGGCTCTCCACATTCTTGCAGTATGCAACATTAGCGAGTCCGCTGTCACGGCGGGCGGAGTTCCGGGATCGTCTCCCCGGGCGTGGCGCGGGGGTGCCTCCTGGTCGTCGAGGCCGGCCCGCGATCATGCGACCTGCGGATGCACGGGACCGGCAGCCGGGTCACCCCGCCGATCCACGGCCCCGACCGTGTAGAACAGTTCTATGCCAGAGCGTCAATCCGCCCAGATGAACGGTGAGGATCAGGCCGCTGTCATCTCGGCGGTCCTGGCGGGCTCGCGGCTGCTCGTCGCGATCGCGGCGCGTTCGCTCGGCGCCGTCGCCGACCGGGTGACGGTGCCGCAGTTCCGGATGCTCGTGGTGCTCTCAGGACACGGCGAGACCAAACTCGTCACCATGGCGGAGCTGCTCGCCGTCAACTCCTCCACCGCCATGCGGATGGCCGACCGGCTCGCCGCCGCGGGACTGGTGGTCCGGGAGGTCAACCCGATGAACCGGCGGGAAAGCCTGATGCGCCTGACCGATGAGGGCAGGCGCATCGTGGACCAGGTGACAGCCCGCCGCCGGGACGAGATCGCGGCGATCGTCTCGCGCATGTCGCCGGCGGAGCGCCAGGCGCTGGTCTCGGCGATGACGGCCTTCAACGAGGCGGGCGGCGAGCCGGCGCCGACCCTGAGGGCCGGCAGCCACCCGCTCGGCTGGCCCGACGCCTGAGCGGGCCCGCCACGTGGCCACCCGGCCCGGCTGGCCTCCCACCTGGGCGGGGACCGGGGACGTGAGCCACCGGGGTCCGGCGGCCCGCCACCTGATGGACCCCAGGTGGCGGACCGCGCGATCAGGGGGTCAGGACGCGCTGCCGAGGAAACCCTGCTTGTCCAGCCAGTCGGCGGCGACCTTGCCCGGCTCCATGCCCTCGACGTCGACCTGCGCGTTGAGCTGCTGCATGGTCGCGTCGTCCAGCTTGGCGATCACGGGCTGGAGCACCTTCTCGATCGCCGGGTTCTTCTGGTAGGTCTCCTCCCGCAGGGTCATGGCCGCGTTGTAGATCGGGAAGAACTTCTTGTCGTCCTCCAGCACGGTGAGACCGAGGGCGGCGATGCGGCCGTCGGTGGTGAACACCTCGCCGAAGTTGCAGGTCTCGCCCTTGTCGGTCTCGGTGTAGACGACGCCGGTGTCGAGCAGGGAGATGTTGTCCTTGGGGATGGTCATGTCGTACGCCTTGCTCAGGCCGGGCAGCCCGTCGTCACGGGTCGAGAACTCCGTCTCGATGCAGATCGTGACTTCCTTGGGGTTGGTCTTGGCCAGCTCGGCCACGTCGGAGACCGTCTTGACGCCCAGCTCCGTGGCCTTCTCGGAGCGGATGGCCAGGGCGTAGGTGTTGTTCAGCGGGGTGGGACCGATCCAGTGGATCTTGTTCTTCTGGAGGTCGGCCTCCGCGGTGGCCTTGAACTGCTCGGCGGAGTTCTGGATCGGCTTGGTGTTCTTCAGGAACTCGATCCAGCCCGTGCCGGAGTAGTCCCAGTACATGTCGATCTCTTTGGACTCCAGGGCCTTGCGGTTGGGCACCGTACCGCCGAGGTTGGTCTTGTCGACGACCTCGGCCCCGTGCGCCTTCAGCAGGTGCACGGCGATCTTGCCGAGCACGATGTTCTCGGTGAAGTCCTTGGAACCGACGATGTACTTGGTCCCCTTGAGCTCGTCGCCCGCGCTGCCGGCCTCGACGGCGTCGGAGGAACCGCAGGCACTCAGGGTCGTGATCGAGAGGGCGGCGGCTGCGAGCAGGGTGAACGTCCGTCGAAGCGGGCGGGAGAACATTGAAGCACCTTCTTGCTATGTGATCGGATGGTTACCGAAAGCGTGGTCACATGCCGCGTGGCTTGAGCAGGTCCTCGGCGAGCCCGCCGAGCCAGTCGATGAAGAAGGCGATGCACGCGGTGAGCACGCCTCCGACGATGGTCACGGGCATGCGGTTGAGCTTGAGGCCGTTGACGATCAGCTCGCCGAAGCCGCCGGCCGCGACGAAGGCGCCGAGCGTGGCGACGCCCACGGTCAGCACGAGCGCGGTGCGCAGGCCGGCCAGGATGGCGGGCACGGCCAGCTTGAGCTCGACCCGGCGCAGGATCTGGCCCCTGGTCATGCCCATGCCGCGGGCGGCCTCGATGAGCGCCGGGTCGACCTGCTGGACCCCGACCATGGTGTTGCGCAGGACGGGCAGCACGGCGTAGGCCACGAGGCCGACCAGCGCGGTCTGGAAGCCGACGCCCATGAGGAACGTGGCCAGCACGAGCAGGCCGATGGACGGGACCGCCTGGCCCAGGTTGCCCACGGTGAGGATGATCGGGGTGATCAGCCGGTTCCTGGACCGCGAGGCGGCGATGCCCAGCGGGATCGCGATGATCACCACGAGCGTGGTGGCGGCCACGGTCATCTGGATGTGCTCGACGGCCTTGGCCAGGATCACCGCCCGGTTGAGGCTGCGCTGCTCGATCGAGTCGAGTTCCAGCGTCCCGACCCAGGCGTACAGGGCGACCAGGACGGCGCAGATGGCGACGGGCGTGAACAGGTGGCGCGCGCCGAACGTACGGCCGAGCTTCCGGGACCGCCCGACGGCCAGGGTCTCAGCGGTCACTGGACACCACGTCTTCCTGCTCGCCGGACCGGGTGCCCACGGCCTCGCACAGGGCGGAGTAGGTGAGCACCCCGGCCGGTGTGGCGCAGCAGTCGGCCCCATGGGCGATCATGGTGTCCAGCGCCTCGCGGAGGCTGGCGTCGGCGGACACCCGCGGCAGGCCCGGGCCGGCCGGCGCGTCCGTGGCGGGCACCTCCGACACGCGCATCAGCGCGAGCCGCTTGAGCGTGGCGTCCTGCCCGATGAAGCTCGCGACGTAGTCGTCGGCGGGGTCGGCGAGGATGGCGGCCGGCGTGTCGTACTGCGCGATGTGCGAGCCCTCGCGCAGCACGGCGATGCGGTCGCCCAGCTTGATGGCCTCCTCGAAGTCGTGCGTGACGAAGATGATCGTCTTGCGCAGCTGCTTCTGCAGTTTGACGAACTCGTTCTGCAGGTGCTCGCGCGTGATGGGGTCGGTGGCGCCGAACGGCTCGTCCATGAGCATCACGGGCGGGTCGGCGGCCAGCGCCCTGGCCACGCCCACGCGCTGCTGCTGGCCTCCGGAGAGCTGGCGGGGGTAGCGGTCGCGGAAGGCCGACGGTTCCAGGTTCACCAGCGACAGCAGCTCGTCGACGCGGGCGGAGATCCGGTCGGCCGTCCAGCCGAGCAGGCCGGGGACCAGCCCGATGTTCTGCGCGATGGTCTGGTGGGGGAACAGGCCCACCTGCTGGATGGCGTACCCGATGTGGCGGCGCAGCTGGTCGGGGTCGAGGCTCAGCACGTCCTGCCCGCCGATGCGGATCTCGCCGGACGTCGGTTCGACCAGGCGGTTGATCATCTTCATGGTGGTCGTCTTGCCGCAGCCCGACGGACCGACGAAGACGACCAGCTCGCCGGCCGGGATGTCGAGGGTGACGTTGTCGACCGCTGGGGCAGGCTGGCCCGGATAGTGCTTGGTCAGCGAGCGCAGCTCGATGCGCACGCCTTCGGTGTCACGGTCGAACACGAAGCCCCCTCGGGGTGGTGATGTAGCGAACGGCGAAGAAGAACAGGTCGAACAGGATGGCGATGACCACGATCCCCAGCGTTCCCGCGAGGGTCGCGTTGAGCGAGTTCACCGAGCCGAGCCGGGACAGGCCCTCGAAGATCTGCGTGCCGAGGCCGGGGCCGTCGACGACGGCGGCGATGGCGGCGATCCCGATCAGCATCTGCGCCGAGATGCGCACGCCGGTCAGGATCAGCGGCCAGGCCAGCGGAAGCTGGACCCGCAGCAGCAGCCGGGTGCGGCTCAGGCCCATCCCGCGGCCCGCCTCGACGGTGGCCGCGTCGAGGCCGCGCATCCCGGTGACGGTGTTGCGGATGATCGGCAGGAACGCGTAGGCGGTCAGCGAGACCAGCGTGGATCCCCAGCCCAGTCCGACGATGGGGATGAGGAGGGTGAGCAGCGCGAGCGACGGGACCGTCAGGATCCCGGCGGAGATCGCCACTGAGGCGCTCCGCACCTTCGGGGCGTCGTAGGCGAGGAGCCCGATGCCGACGCCCGCCACGGTGGCGATCGCGATGGCGATCCCCACGACGAGGGCGTGCTCGGCTGCGGCCAGCGAGAGGGTGTCCCAGCGCGAGACCACGTACTCGCTGAAATTCATGGGGGTACCGGCTTCCTTTACGCTTGCATGGGTTCGCAAACGTATGCGATTAGTTGCGGTGAGCGCAAAACTAGGTGCAACTAGCGCAACAGTAGTGCAATGGTTCTGTTATGAACGGATAGGGATGACGGACAAGCCGATGGTGCCCTCGGCAGGTCTACGCCGCGACATGGAGATCCTCGAAGTTCTCGCAGGTCACGGGGATGACCGTGATGCTGACGGGTTCGGTGTCAGCTGGATCGCGCAGCGACTGGGCCGGGAGAAGAGCCAGGTGTCCAGAGCGCTGCGGGCGCTCGAACTCGAAGGCATGGTCGAGCGCGACCCGATCACCCGGCGCTACCGCCTCGGGTGGCGGCTGTTCGCGCTGGCCGCACGCACCCAGCACGCCAGGCTGGTCCAGGTCGCCGCCCCCTACCTGCGAGGGCTGGCCACCGCCTTCGACGAGGACGCCTACCTGTGCGTGTTGCGCGGCAACCTGGTGCTGACGCTGATGTCGGTGCCGTCGTCGCGCGTCTACCACCGGGTCTGGGAGGGCATCTCCGTGCCGCTGCTCATGGCCGCCGCGGGCCGCTCCCTGGTCGCCGACTGGGACGACCAGCGGATACGCGAGCTGCTGCGCGCCACCACCCTGCCCTCCGGGCTCGACTCGGCGGTCAGCGGCACGGAGGAGTGGCTGGCCGACCTGGCCCACGTGCGGTCGTGCGGTTACGCCGTGACGGACGTCGAGCTGGAGGACAGCAAGGCCGGGGTGTCGGCGCCCGTACGCGATCATCGAGGGCTGATCACGGCGGCGATCAGCGTGTCGGTGACCCGGACGCACGCGGTGGTCCGGCTGCACGAGATCGGCGCCGCCGTCGGTGAGGCGGCGCGCCAGCTGTCCATCTCGCTGGGCCTGGCGCCGGACGGCCGCCCGGTCATGTCGCCTACGGAGGGGTCGCCGTGACAGGGGCTTCCCGGCGTCAGGCGCTCGGGGTCGGGAAGCTCTCCGGTGTGGTGAGTCCGGTGCTCTCGAGCAGGCGCTGGTGGTTGAGCACGGCCGCGTTGCACTGCTCGGAGAACGTCCTGACCAGGGTGTTCTGCGTGCTGCCGCGGACCGTGCCGATGAGGCCGAAGATCTGGCCGTGGGCCAGGCGCAGCCACTTCACGTACGTGGTGTCGTAGTCGATCCCCGTGCGCCCGGAAATGTCGGACATCCAGCTCTGCTGGTCGTCGGTGGGCCTGACGGGCAACTCCACGTTCAGCTTGGCCGCGAGGTCGCGCGCCGCCTCGTCGAGCTCGTGGTGCTGCGACGCGATCTCGGAGCTGATCTTGCGGACCTTGGCCGTGCTCGCCTTCTGGACGGCCTCCTGGGCGATCACCATCTCCCACAGGGTGGCGAGCCGGACCTTCTTGATCAGCGAGCGGTCCGTCTCCGACAGCGGCCCCCACTTGGTGAGCCACGTGCCCGAATCATCCTCCTGATCCGCCTTGGGGGTCTCCGCGGCGTCCTGCGTCTCCTCGGGGAACGCCGTGTCCGTCGGCAGCGGGGCGGTGGTCTGCGCGGCGGCGACATCCGGCAGGCCGACGTTCTGGGCGGGGAACGACGGGGCGCACGCGCCGAGCGGGACCATCGCGGCCAGGCCGCAGACGACGATAACCGGACGGCTGCGTCGGAGTCGCATGTGCCGTCATCCCCTCTGGGTTCCAGGGCTCGGCCCTGCATGGGCTGTGCCGGGTCACTACGGGATACGCGGCGTCCGCGAGAAGCGTTCAGGCGCCGGACCGGAAAGGGGCGAGGCGCGGAGCCGGAATGTGGCGACAGTCCGTTGCGCGAAGCAACGGACTGCTAGGGTGGGCTCGCACAACACGCTCCCCCCACCTGGACGGATGCCATGAACCCGATGGAACCAGGCGCCTACGGGGCTCATCCTGACTTCGACATCGGGTTCGACCGCCACGGCCGCATCGCGCTCCTGCACCTGAAGGGCCGCCTCGCCGGGGTCGCATCGCTCGTCCTCCAGCAATACCTCGTCAAGGTGCTGGTCGCCCGGATCCCGCCGCTGTTCATCGTGAACGTCGAGGGCCTCACCGAGACCGACGACGCGGGGCGCGAGACGTTGCGCTCGGCCGACCGGCACGCACGGGCGTCGGGCGGGCGCATGATCGTCGCGGGTGGCGGCGGGGCGCTGCGCCTGGAGCTGGGCGCCCTCGACCTGGTGGAGTCCGTCGACGACGCGTTCGCGGAGCTCACCCGCTCCGGCGCCGGCGACCTGCTGTAGTGAGCGCCCGGGTGCGCCGCGGGAAGGTGTGAGGCATCCTGTCAAGGATGATGTCCGGCAACAGCCCCCGCACCACGCTCGTACGACGTATGCGCAACCTGGCGGTGCTCGAACCGGTGAACGTCGTGCTTTTCGGCGTGGTGGCGTTCGTGCTCCTGCCCGCGCCGCTGGACACGGTCAACGTGACGGGGTTCGTCCTGGTGACCGTGCATCTCCTGATCGGCGGCGCCTACTGGGCGATCAAGGTGAGGCAACTGCGCGCGCGGCTCCGGAGGCCGCCGCTGATCGGCGCTTTCGGGTGGTTGCGCCGGTTGTGCGAGGCCGGCCTGGTCGTCGGGTTCGTCATCGTCGCGGTGTCCGTGGCGCGCGGGACGACAGGGTTCGGGTCGATGCCGGGGTTGCTGTTCTATCTGCTGGCGGTGGCCGAGTACGTGAACTATTTCCACTGGCAGCTCAGCCATCAGACCGCCGAGGACATCAAGCGGCTGCTGCGGACGCGGCGGTTGCACCGCTCGCATCTGTACCTCGACATGCGCGCCCATCGAGGGTGAGCGTCACCGGCGGGCATACGTTCGGAAAAGTCCTGCCGTCACGACCGTCCCGCACCCGCGTCGCGCGCTATGAACATGCCGGTGAGTTCATCGTTGCGTTCACGGCTGCGCGCCGACCCGTGGCGCGTGCTGCTCGTTCTGGTGGCCGCCTCCTACGGGATCTCCCAACTGCTCCTGGTCGGCCCGGGAATGGGGCTGGGCTGGGACGAGGTCGTCTACGTCAGCCAGGTCGACCCGCGTGTGCCCGCGGCTGAGTTCATCGCGCCGCGCGCCCGCGGCATCACCCTGATCGTCGCCCCCGTCGTGCTGGTCACGTCGTCGACGGAGGCGCTGCGAATCTACCTCTGCGTGCTGTCGGCGCTGGCGCTGGCCGTGTCGTTCGGCACCTGGCTGCGGGTGCGCCCAGGACCGGTCGTGCCGATGGCGGCCCTGCTGTTCGCGTCCTTGTGGTTGTCGCTGTTCTACGGCAACGAGGCCATGCCGAACCTGTGGGTGGCGTTCTCGGCGGTCGCGGCGACCGGGTGGTGCGTGCGCTGCCTGCGCCAGGACGGCGGGCTCGGCCCGCCACTGGGGCTGGCGGCGAGTGTGGCCGCGGTGGGGCTGCTGCGCCCGCCGGACAGCGTCTGGCTCGCCCTTCCGCTGGCTGTGGCGCTGCTGGTCACGCCGGGCCGGCGGCGGGTCAAGGCCGTGATCGCGCTCGGAGCGGGCCTGGCCGCCGGCTGGGCCGACTGGATCGTGGAGGCGTACGTGCGGTTCGGCGGGCTCGCCGCACGCTGGCAGGCCGCCGGCGCGGCGAACGAGACGGGCCTGCACGTCTCCCTGTACGAGCACGCTCGGGCACTCAACGGGCCGCTGCTGTGCCGGCCGCCCGCCCACTGCGGGCCCGTCGTACTGCCCTGGCTGTTGTGGTGGAGCATGATCCCGGTTCTCGTCCTGCTCGGCCTGTACGCGGCGCGGCGCTCGGCCCTCCTGGCCGAGTGCGCGCTGCCCGCGGTCACCGGGCTGGCGCTGGTCGTGCCGTACGTCTTCTTCGTCGGCTACGCGGCGCCCCGGTTCCTGCTGCCCGCGTACGCGCTGCTGGCCTTGCCCATCGCGTACGGTGCGGTCTGGGCACTGGAGAGATCGCGGCGGGCCGGGTTCGGCCTCGTCGCCACCGGCCTGCTCGCCCAGTTCACGCTGCAGGGGCTCACGCTCGACAAGGTCGTGGCCCTCCGGGTGACCAAGCGGCAGGCCGACGTCGAGGTGGCCGGCGCCCTGCGGGCCGCCGGTGTACGCGGCCCGTGCCTGGTGTACGGCGAGCACGCGGTGATCATCGCCTACCGGCTGGGCTGCGACGGGCACACCGTCCTGGACTGGCCGCGTGGCGACGAGACGCCGTCCGCCGTGCGTGACGCCCAGGACGCGGGCAAGCGGGTGGTGGCCGTCGACAAGGGCCGGCCGGTTCCCGCGCCGTTCCTCCTGGAATGGGAGAAGGGGCGGCTGCCCGGGGCCCGGCCGGGCGCGTGGTACGCGTACGTCCCGCGCGCCGAACCGTACGGCCGGCCGGCGCCCCGATGGTCGCACCGGGAAGAGCGGGGCTGACCCCGCTCTTCCCGGCCCGGCGCCGTCAGGCGGCTTCGTGCCGACGCTGGCAGCCGATGCAGTAGCGGGCCAGCGGCCGGATCTTGAGCCGCTCGAACGGGATGCCCGCCTCGCAGTGCGAGCAGCGCCCGTAGGTGCCCTCGGACAGCCGTTCCAGGGCCTGGCCGAGTTCGGCGATGGCACGGTCGGCGGCGGCGATGTTGACGAGCAGTTCCTGCCACGTGTCGTCGGCACCACTGCCCTCGCGCGCGGCCACCTGCAGGCCGGTCAGCTGGTTGCTGCGCCGGGCCAGTTGCTCCTGGAGCTCCTGACGCAGCGTCTCGGCCTGCACGCTGCTGAGGTGGGTCGTTCCGTTGGTGTCAGTCACGCTGATGTCCTCTCTGGAGCGCGCACCGGTCGCAGATGCTCCGGTACGGCCTCCGCAGGAGCTGTTCGTAGGCGATGAAAGTCCCGCAGCACCGGCACGTGCCGTAGGTGCCCCGGTCCATGCGGTCGAGCGCGGCCTCGATCTCGGACGTGCGCGGATCGGCCGTGACATCAGCCGTGGCGTCCGCCGGCCGGGGGCGGGACAGGGTGGCCGTGAGCTGGTCCTGCAGCAGCTCACGGAGTTCCTCCAGCCGCGCCAGGTGCCGCTCGTAGTGCTGCAGGTGCGTGTGGACTGATCTGACGTCGGCCATGTCGATGTTCGGCTCCTTGCTTGCGGGAAACGGCACACCTCGGGGGTGGCCGAAGGGGGCGCTCGCGGGCGGGCCCGGGCACGCGTGACGGGGCCTGGCGCCGCGCGAGCGGCAGGAGAAGAGGAGCGCTAGATCAGCGGCGGGCTGCGCGACCCTGCGGTGCGGTGCGCGAGTTGCTGGGGATCGCGGATCCCGCCCGGGTCGAGCCCGGGCGCGGGCGACATCGCGAGCCGGCCGGCCTCGTGGTGGCGTTCACCGCGCAGGGGCGGCCACAACGGCAGCACCTGCCGCTCGCCGGTCGCCGTCTGCGGCGGCATGCTCGACAGTTGCGCGTCCCACGCCTCCGGTGTCCACGTCTGCGTGGCGCCGAAGCCGGGCTGGTACGCACGGCCGCCGCCGTGCCAGTTGTAGGTGGATCCGACCAGCAACAGGGACAGCAGGACCAGGCCCATCACGCTGGTGAACGCGATGGGCCCTCGTGGTGTTCTCCACGGTCCCGTCATAAGGCCGACCATAGCCCAGACGGTGGGAAAAGGCATGCGTGCCGGCTCGGCGAAACCGGCGGTCCGCTCGCGCCGCCGGGGCCGGGCCTGTCCGGCTCAAGGGTGACTCCCACCGTGACGGGTAGAATCGGGCATTGAGGTATGAATTTCGCATATCGCGGCACGGCCGCGGCGGCTGGAGGTGATGCCCTCTCTCCGAGAAGACCGTCACTCCACTGCGCGAGGGAAGGAACGTCATGCCTGGCAACAAAGCCGTCGTCTACGAAGGTCCAGGCAAGGTCGAGGTACACGAGACCGACTACCCCGAGTTCGAGCTCAAGGACGGTCCGGGGGTGAACCAGGCCAACGTGGGGCGCAAGCTGCCGCACGCCGCGATACTGAAAACCGTCGCGACCAACATCTGCGGCAGCGACCAGCACATGGTCCGCGGCCGCACCACGGCTCCGGCGGGCCTCGTGCTGGGCCACGAGATCACCGGCGAGGTCGTGGAGACCGGGCCGGACGTCGAGTTCATCAAGACCGGCGACCTCGTGTCCGTGCCGTTCAACATCTCCTGCGGGCGCTGCCGCAACTGCAAGGAGCGCAAGACAGGCGTCTGCGAGAACGTCAACCCCGACCGTCCCGGGTCAGCGTACGGCTACGTCGACATGGGCGGCTGGGTCGGAGGACAGGCGGAGTACGCGCTGGTTCCCTACGCGGACTGGAACCTGCTCAAGTTCCCGGACAAGGACCGGGCCATGGCCAAGATCCTCGACCTGGCCATGCTCGCGGACATCTTCCCGACCGGCTTCCACGGTTGCGTGAGCGCGGGCGTGGGCCCGGGATCCACCGTCTACATCGCCGGCGCCGGGCCGGTGGGGCTGGCCGCCGCCGCGTCGGCGTTCCTGCTCGGCGCCGCCGTGGTGTTCGTCGGCGACCTGAACAAGGAGCGCCTGGACCAGGCGCGCAGCTTCGGCTGCGAGACCATCGACGTGTCCGCCGGCGAGCCCAAGGACCAGATCGAGCAGATCCTCGGCGTGCCGGAGGTCGACTGCGCAGTCGACGCCGTGGGCTTCGAGGCCCGCGGCCATGGGCGCGAGTCGGGGGAGGAGCATCCGGCCACGGTGCTCAACACGCTCATGGACGTCACGCGGGCGGGCGGTGCGCTGGGCATCCCCGGCCTGTACGTGACCGGAGACCCGGGTGCGGCCGACGAGGCCGCCAAGCACGGATCGTTGTCCATCAAGATCGGTCTGGGCTGGGCCAAGTCGCACGGCTTCGTCACCGGCCAGTGCCCGGTCATGAGGTACAACCGGGAGCTGATGATGGCGATCCTGCACGACCGGGTGCAGATCGCGAAGGCGGTCAACGCCACGCCCATCTCGCTGGACCAGGCGCCGCAGGGTTACCACGAGTTCGACGAGGGCGCCGCGCGCAAGTACGTGCTCGACCCGCACAACATGTTGTCCACGGCGGCCTAGCGCCGCCGCGGGCCGCGAGCGGAGCGTCCGATCCGCTCGCGGCCCTTTCTTGTTTCCGCGCCATCGCAGTCATCAAGCGTTATCGGAATTACTGGGGCTATCTCGTCGCGCCTAACGTATAGAGGAGAATGTCCGCTATTTCGTGTCATGTCGACTTGTCTTCGGTAGGGGTGCATGGAGTACCCGTATCGAGCTGATGAGTCGATATTGGCTTTTTTTCACTGGTTCTTTCCCGGTGCTGGGACTTCGGGCCCGGCGTGGCGTTGTGGAGCAGGTCGAGGCAACTGTAAGCATCGTACCGATCTCGTTGGCTTGCCCGGCCGACAGTCGCGGCCGCGGGTCGCATTCCGAAAGGAACGGTACATGTTCACGCTTATTCCCCGAACAACATCCATGTCCGCCCGGTCCAAAGTGGGACATTCACTGCGGCGTATGACGAAATCGACCGTACATGGCACCTTGACCATGGCCCTGGTCGTCACCATGGCTCCGGCGGCGCTCGCTAAGGACGACGACGACCGCCTCCGCAAGTTCCGTCACCACGACCACCACGGTCGTTGCAGCCCGCACACGTTCTTCAGGGTCAAGCGCCTCTCGCCGCGCAACTTCTTCGTGCCCCGCACCCGCTTCATCGACGGCCCCGGCGGCTCGATGACGGTGTCCGTCACGCGCGAGCACGAGGTGCTCGCCTTCCTCGAGACCGAGCGGGAGAGGACGCTCCAGCTCACTTCCACGCGTACTCCCGAGGACACCTCGCGCTTCAACGTCAGCGAGGTGGTCAGAGGCCTGCGCAAGATGGGGCTGCCCCATCTTGAGGAGCGGCACATGGTCTTCACCGGGCACGAGTACACCCGGGAGATCACCAAGGGCAAGTACGGCAACATGTGGTACCGCGTCTTCGGCTACCGCGTCGGCTGGTCGGCCTGGCGGGTGCTCGGAACGTGCCGCCACGTCGAGGTCGGCACCGGCATCGCGAACGTCCCCTCCAGGGTGGAGGGCTGGCGTTACTGGGAGACCAAGCATCCGAAGTTCAAGAACCGCCTGCTGTCCTGGAAGTGACGAGGCCGAGCCCGTGACCCCGAACGCGGCACCGGGACCTCGGCACGGTGGGCCGGGGACTCGATGCCGGGTTCGCGGAGGTGGCGGGCTGCCTCGCCGCCCTGGAGCCGTGGCCGCCGTGGGTCAGCTCACCCGCGGGTCGGCCCGGAACGTGAGCGCCGCCGCGGTGCCGTCGACCAGCCGCACGTCGCCTTCGTACGTGAAGTCCGACCCGGTGTGGTCGCTGAGGTAGAACACGTCACCGCCGGCCGAGCCCTGCTTGCCGGCCGCCACGTCGGTGATGCCAGCCGCCGCGGTAATGGAGAGGAAGGATCGCGAAGCGGCCGGTACACTGGCCGCATGTCTACGCCCCGGATCTCTTAGCCAGGACACCCGCTTCCGCGTCACCCGTGTGTCCTTGAGCTTATCCGGAGCGTCAACCAATGATCACCTTCCGTGGTGTCGACGTGCGCGTCGGCGCCCGCCTTCTGCTGTCGGGTGTCACCGCCCACGTCGCCCCCGGCGACCGCGTCGGCCTGGTCGGCCGCAACGGCGCCGGTAAGACCACCCTCATGAAGATCCTCGCCGGTCAGGCGCAGCCCGCGGCCGGCGCCGTCACCCGCTCGGGCCCCGTCGTCCACCTCCCGCAGGACCCCGCCGCTGCCGATCCGGACACCTCCGTCCTCGGCCGCATCCTCTCGGTCCGCGGGCTCGACCAGGCCGTACGCGCCCTGCGGTCGGCCGAGAGCGCCCTCGCGGAAGCCGCGGACGAACGGACGATGGCCCGCTACGCCCGTGCGGAGGCCGAGTTCCAGGCCCGCGGCGGCTACGCGGCGGAGGCCGAGGCCGCCAGGGTCGCCGCCGGGCTCGGCCTGCCCGACCGGGCTCTCGCCCAGCCGGTCGGCACCCTGTCCGGCGGGCAGCGCCGCCGGGTCGAGCTGGCCCGCGCGCTCTTCGCCGAGCAGGGCGTCCTGCTGCTCGACGAGCCGACCAACCACCTGGACGGCGACTCCATCGCCTGGCTGCGCTCCTTCCTGACCGGCTACCCGGGCGGCCTGGTCATGATCAGCCACGACACCGGGCTGCTGGCCGACGTGGCCAACCGGATCTGGCACGTGGACGGTGACCGGGCCGCGCTCGACGTGCACAACACCGGCTGGCACACCTACCTGGCCGACCGCGAGGCCGACGACCGGCGCAGGGCCCGGCTGCGGGCCGCCGCCGAGCGCAAGGCCGCCGCGCTGCACGCACAGGCCGGGCGCATGCGCGCCAGGTCGGCCACCGCCGTGCGCGCCAGGGACATGGCCCGCCGCGCCGACCGCATGCTCGCCCGGACGCAGTCCGTACGGCGTGACGAGAAGGTGGCGCGCATCCGGCTGCCCGAGCCCGCGCCCTGCGGCCGGATGCCGCTCGGCGCGATCAGCCTGACCAAGTCCTACGGCACGGTGCAGGTGTTGCCGGGGATCGACCTGGCCGTCGACCGGGGGAGCAGGCTCGTGGTGCTGGGGCTCAACGGCGCCGGCAAGACCACGCTGCTGAAGCTGCTGGCCGGGCACGAACGTCCCAGCGCCGGCCGGGTCGTGCCCGGCCACGGGCTCCGGCTCGGCTACTTCGCCCAGGAGCACGACACCCTGGATCCGGCGCACACCGTCGGCCAGCATCTGGCCGGCGTCGCCCCGCACCTGACCGGCGGCGAGGCCAGGACGGTGCTCGGGTCGTTCCTGTTCGGCGGCGACGACGTCGACAAACCGGTCGGAGTGCTGTCGGGCGGGGAGAAGACCCGGCTGGCGCTGGCCGGGCTGGTCAGCTCGCGGGCCAACGTGCTGCTGCTCGACGAGCCGACCAACAACCTCGACCCGGCGTCCAAGGCGGAGGTGCTGGCGGCGGTCGGGGCGTACCGGGGGGCCGTGGTGATGGTCACGCACGACCCCGAGGCCGTCGAGGCGCTGCGGCCCGACCGGGTGCTGCTCCTGCCCGACGGGGCCGAGGACCTGTGGAACTCCGGGTACGCCGACCTGATCGCGCTCCGGTAGGCCGCGGCCGTCCAGGCGCGCCACGAAAAGACCAGCGATGCTCGCGCACGACGTGGAGCTCGCGTGAGCGAGGACACCTCCGGGATGCACCGCCGCGGGGGTGTCCCTTCACCGGCGGACGGTGAGGGGCGCCCCCGTCAGTTCCATGCCGCCGTGCCGGCGCTGTGGACCCGGGTCAGCGTGGCCAGGAGACCGCCGGGCGGATCGCAGAACTGGAAACGTTTGTCCAGCCCGGTCACCTTGAGCAGCCGGGCCAGGCGGGACTGGACCCCGCTCAGCACGAGGCGGCCGCCCGCGGCCTCGGCGGTGTTGGCGGCCGAGATCAGCGCGCCCAGCCCCGAGGAGTCGCAGAAGCCCACCTCGCGCAGGTCGGCGATGATGAAGGGCGGCGTGCGGCGTGACATCGCCTGCAGCAGGCCGCGGCGGAACTCGGCCGCCGAGGTCATGTCGAGGTCGCCCGTCACCGTCAGGACGGCGGCTCCATCGCGCTGGGTGACGACGCAGGTGAACCCGGTCCGGTCTTCGCTCCCCATGCCGCTCCTCCGCTCCCAGCATCCGCGCCGTCCCCGCCCGGGACGTGCGGCGATCGGGGTCGCCTCCATGATTGCACAGTGCAACGGAGCCGGGAAGTCATGGACATGGCGCCATGATCCGCGTACAACCCTCCGTAAGCCCCAGAAGGGGCAGACTCCCAGGTGACGGGCGCTGTCCATCAGCCTGCCGGGCGTCTTCCTGGTCATGGTCTCGACCTTGCTGATGCTCGCGATCGAACTTCCGGGGGAACCCGTGATCGTCGGCTGAGCCGCGGCGGGCGCCACCGGATCACTCCGGGGACGAAGACAGGGGACGCAACGGCGGACCCCAGCGGTCGGCGATGCGGTTGGCCACGACGTAGATGAGGTTGACCGTCACGATCGCCGGGGCGATCACCCCCACGAAGCCGGCGAACTCCCGCTCGAACGCCACGGCCAGGATCACCGCCGTGATCCCGTTCTGCTGCGCCAGCCCGAGGTGCACACGGTCGGTGACGGGCAGCCCGTGGGTGAGCACCAGCGCCGCGAGCATCTGCGCGGCGAACGCGGCGAGGCCCAGCAGGATGCCCTTCATCAGGCTCGCCCCGCCCACCAGCAGCAGCCCCATCAGGAACGCGGAGAGCGCGAACGCCGCGGTCACCGCTCGCGCCAGCCATCGCGAGTCGGGCATCCGCAGGTAGAGGCCGGCGGTGGCCACGCCCAGCATGAGGGAGCTCCAGGCCGCGGAGACGACCGCGGTGGCCGCCGCCAGGTAGCTCAGCAGCGGCGGCGCCTTCCTGATCAGCCGCCAGACACCGTACGCCGCGGCGGCGAACAGCGCGTTGAGCCCCAGGTCGGCCAGGTAGGAGAGGGTGAGCCCGCCCTCGGCGGGCCTGGTGAGCGACACGGCGTAGAACGCGAGGATCACCGTGACGGGGTCGTCGAACGAGGACCACGCCCCGAGAATGGTCTTGGCCCGTGACGATAACCGGTTGTCGGCCATCACCGCGGCGACCGACAGCGGGTCGATCTGGGCCACGGCGATCGCGAGGATCATCGCCCGCGGATCGCCGGTGACGAGATACATCACGCCGGCGATGAAGGCCGCCTTCAGCAGCACGCCGACGGTCACCGCGAGCAGGATCAGCTTCCCGTGCTGGCGGGCCTCGGTGCGGTCGATGCCGTGAGTGCTGCCGTACAGCCCCACCGCCAGCAGCAGGCTGCTCAGCAGCAGGTAGGCGCCCGAATGCTCCAGGCCCGTGACGTCGCCGAGATCGGCCGCCGCCCAGCCGAGCCCGACGAGGAGCAGCAGGAACGCGATCTTGACCAACGTCTCACTCCCCTTGCGGGCCGGGCTCTCCGAAAGGGTTCATATCACTGCGCCGGGCGCGACACCAGACGGGCGGGGAATCACCCCGGCTCCTGGCTGGTGTCGGCGATCAGCGGCTCCAGGACGATCCCGGGACTTTCGCGCATGATGGAGCGCATCCGCCACTGGTCGGTGAACAGCGCCAGCAGCGCCTGGTCGCGGCCGCGCTGCAGCACCTCGGCGCCCCGCCGGCCGGCCAGCAGCGGCACGGAGGCGGCCTCGGTGCGCCGGGCCAGGGTGTAGTCGAGCCGGTCGAGGCTGATCTGCGCGCCGAACTCGGCGGACAGGCGGTGCTGCACCACCTCGAACTGCATCGGCCCGACCGCCGCCAGCACCGGCGCCTGGTCGCCGCGCAGGTCGGAGCGGAGCACCTGGATGACGCCCTCGGCGTCGAGCTGGTCGATGCCGCGCCGGAACTGCTTGGCCTTGCTGGAGTCGCGGGCGCGGGCGACGGCGAAGTGCTCGGGCGCGAAGCTGGGGATCGGCGGGAAGGTCACCGCGGACCCGTCGTAGAGGGTGTCGCCGGGACGCAGAGCGGTCGCGTTGACCAGGCCGACCACGTCGCCGGGGTACGCCTCGTCCAGCGTGGTGCGCTCCTGGCCGAACACGCTCTGCGCGTATTTGGTGGCGAACGGCCGCCCGGTGGCGGCGTGGGTGAGCACCATGCCCCGCTCGAACCGGCCCGAGCAGACGCGTACGAACGCGATCCGGTCACGGTGCGCCCGGTCCATGTTGGCCTGCACCTTGAACACCAGCCCGGAGAACGGCGCGTCCAGCGGGCGCACGGTCCCGGCGACGTCGGTCCGGCCGGCGGGCGGGGGAGCCAGCTCGACCATGGCGTCCAGCAGCCGGGCCACCCCGAAGTTGGGCAGAGCCGCGCCGAACAGCACCGGGGTGGACTCGTGGGCCTCGAACGACTTCTGGTCGTGGTCGGCGCCGATGGCCGACAGCAGCGAGACCTCCTCGCCCGCCTGCTCCCAGTCATGCCCCAGCTCGGCGCGGGCGCGCTCGGCGGTCAGCACGTCCTCCTGGGCCCTGGTGGCCCCGCCGGGAGTGCGGGTGTAGCGGACGGCGCACCCGGTGGCCCGGTCGATCACGCCGTGGAAGTGTCCGGCGGCGCCGAGGGGCCAGGTGATGGGGGTGGGCCGCAGGCCGGTGCGCTCCTCGATCTCGTCGAGCAGTTCCAGGGCGTCGCGGCCGGGACGGTCCCACTTGTTGACGAAGGTGATGACCGGGATGCGGCGATGGCGGCACACCTGGAACAGCTTCATGGTCTGCGGCTCCATGCCCTTGGCCGCGTCGATCAGCATCACCGCGCAGTCGACGGCGGCCAGCACCCGGTAGGTGTCCTCGGAGAAGTCGGCGTGACCCGGGGTGTCCACCAGGTTGAACACGTGGCCCCGGTAGTCGAAGCGGAGCGCCGCGGAGGTGATCGAGATGCCGCGAGAACGTTCCAGCTCCATCCAGTCGGAGGTGACGCCGCGCCGGCCGGCCTTGCCGTGCACCGCCCCCGCCGCGGTGATGGCGGAGGCGTGCAGCGCCAGCGCCTCGGTCATCGTGGACTTGCCCGCGTCCGGATGGCTGATGACGGCGAACGTCCGGCGGCGGCGGCCTTCCTCCCTGATGTCGGTCATCGTCCTATCTTGCCGGGTGATCGCGCATGGCCGTGACGGGTGTCATGCGGGGCGGCGCCGGCTGGCGTGTCCGCGCACCGGTAACCCCCGCTTGTGGCGATCATTCTTCCTGTGCTGAACCGGAGGTCGTTTCTCGCGACGGGGCTGGCGTCGGGCCTGCCGTCCCTGGTGCCGTCCGCCGCTTTCGGCGAGCCGTTCACCTTGGGGGTGGCCTGCGGTGACCCCGAGCCCGGCGGGTTCGTGGCATGGACCCGCCTGGCCCCGCAACCGCTGGCCGAGGACGGGTTCGGCGGCATGCCCGCGGCGCCCGTCCCCGTGCACTGGCAGGTCAGCAGCGACCCCGGCGGCAGGAACGTGGTGCGCCACGGCGTGCAGGTGGCGTACCGCGCATGGGCGCACAGCGTGCACGCCGAGGTCACCGGCCTCCTGCCGGGACGGGAATACTGGTACCGGTTCAAGGCCGGCCCCTACGTCTCGCCGGCCGGGCGGGCGCTGACCGCTCCCGTGCCCGGCTCGATGCCCAGGTCGCTGCGCGTGGCCGTCTGCTCGTGCGCCAACTACCAGCACGGGCACTTCACCGCGTACGCCAGGATGGCGCGCGAGCGCCCCGACCTGATCGTGCACCTCGGCGACTACATCTACGAGCAGGGCAGCGACCACGTGGCGCTGCCCGGCGGCAACGTCCGCGCGCACGAGGGCCCCGAGGCCGTCACCCTGGCCCAGTACCGCCGCCGGCACGCGCTCTACAAGACCGACCCCGACCTCAGGGAGGCCCACGCCGCCGCCCCGTGGACGGCCATCCTGGACGACCACGAGGTGCTCAACAACTGGACCAACCTGATCCCGCCGCAGCGCCGCGAGGCGGCCTTCCGGGCCTACTACGAGCACATGCCCCTGCGCTCGCCCGCCCGTCCCGGCAGCACCGCCGTCCAGCTCTTCCGGCGGCTGCGCTGGGGCAGGCTCGCCACGCTGCACATGCTGGACACCCGCCAGTACCGCGACCCGCACCTGTGCGGCGCGGGCTACAGTTCGTGCCCGGCGCCGGCCGACCCCGCCCGTACGATGATCGGCCTGGACCAGGAGAACTGGCTGCTCAGGGGGTTCCGGCGCTCCCGTGCCCGGTGGGAGCTCGTCGGGCAGCAGGTCTTCTTCGGCCAGCGCGACCGCGACCCCGGCGAGGACCGGCTGGTCCGGCAGGACGCCTGGGACGGCTACACCGGCAGCCGGCAGCGGATCAGCGAGGGCTGGGTCACGGCCGGCGTGCGCAACGTCGTCGTGCTCACGGGCGACGTGCACGCGCACTGGGCGGGCGACCTCGTCCTCGACTACGACGATCCCGGCGCGCGTCCCGTCGGGGCCGAGCTCGCGGTCACCTCCATCGCCAGCGGCGGGGACGGCCGCGACGACGACCCGGCCACGGACCCGCTGCTGGCCGCCAACCCCCACCTGAAGTTCCACCTGCGGCGCAGGGGCTACCTCATGGTCGTGGTCACGCCCGGCGCGCTCACCGCCGACTTCATGACCGTTCCCTACGTCAGCACGCCGGGAGCCGCGGCGCTGACCGCGGCCACGTTCACGCTGTCCGACCTCGTCGACGGGCTGCGCCGCCAGGCGTGACGGGCTCTCCCCGCGGTCGGATACCACGCCGGCGAGGTCCTGCACCGTTCGAGCGCGGTCTTCCTGGAGCCGGGAGAGCGGAGCGCGCGGGGCTCCGGACCGGCCCGGGCGGGAGTTCGTGTTCTTCGCGCAGCGGCCCGAGGAGTGAGCCGGGTCACGGGTCATCCTCGTCCGCCGCCGCCGTCTCGTCGGCCACGACCTTGGCCGCTATCACGTAGTCGACGCGGACCGCGCGGTAGGTCTCTCCCTCGGAGACGTGTTCGGGCAGGCCGGTACGGCGGCTGCCGGACCCTGAGTCGTGGGCCGGTTCACCAGTGAAGGTGACCGCCACCGAGGGCGCCTCCTCGAACGCCACGCTGTCGGCGCGGACCGTCGCGGAGAAGACGATGTCCGCATCCGCGACAAGCCGCGCATCGGGCCGCCTGTCGGGACGCTTTTCCCGCGGTTCGCCGGCTCGCCTGTCGCGGCGCTTGTCACCCACATCCGTTCCGCCTCCTCCGGTCGTGCCGCCGTCCTGCCCTCACTTGCGGCCGCGGCTCTGAGCCAGGTCGCGTAGCCGGCGTACGCCTGCGCGCCGCGCGGCTCTCCCCAGCTCGCGCAGGGCGGGGCCGAGCGTGGTCGGTGCCGGTTTCCGCGGCTCTTCGTCCTGTGGTTCCTCGTCCTGCGGTTCCCGGGGCCTCGGCTCCTCGTCCCGCGGCGTGCGTGGCTGTTCGTCCTCGCCGGGCTGCTCGTCCGCGCCCTGGGGTTTCGCGGGTTCTGTGTCCGCTCGGGTGGTGCCTTTCGCGTTCTCGGCGGCCTGCTGAGCGGTGGCCGGGACTTCTCGCGCCGCGCCACCGGCAGTGCTCGCCGCCTGCTCCGCCGTGCCTCGCAGCGTGGCGCCCGTGCTTTCGGCGACGTCGCCGACGTCGCCGACGGTTCGCCCGGCGCCTGCCTCGACGTCGCCGGCCGCCTGTCCTGCGCCTGCTCCGACGTCGCCGGCCGCGCGGCCCGCACCCGCACCGACGTCGCCTACGGCCTGTCCGGCACCGGCGCCCACGTCGCCGACCGCCTGTCCGGCGCCCGCGCCCACCTCTCCCACGGCCTGTCCCGCGCCCGCGCCCACGTCGCCGACCGCGCGGCCCGCGCCTGCTCCGACGTCTCCTACGGCCTGTCCGGCGCCTGCTCCGACGTCGCTCACAGCGCGTCCGGCGCCCGCTCCGACGTCTCCCACGGCCTGTCCCGCGCCCGTGCCGACGTCGCGCACCGCCCGGCCCGCGCCGTAACCGACGTCGCGGACGGCGGCCCCCACTCCCCGGGTGATGTTCTCGATCAGCTGGGGATTGTTGTCGATCGTTTCCAGGACGTCCCTGATGATGAGGGCGACGTTGTCGAGCCGGACCTTGAGCAGCGCCTGCGCCTCGACCCCCAGAATCTCTAGGTTCACCCGGCCCAGGGCGACGTCCGCCCCTACGTGCAGATGCAGCAGGTCGAGGACGTCCGCGTCCAGGGACACGCGTGCCCGCAGGTCCTCGACCTCGAGCTTGATCTCGTCGACCTTGACGATCGGCACGTCGAGGTAGACGTCCGGGTCCACGGCGCCGCCTGACGAGTTGGCCTCGGGCGGTGCCGGGCGGCGTGCAGCCGACTCCGGCAGGTTATCGGACATGTCTTCCCCTCGGGTGGCTTGTCGCAGCCCTCTGGCTCACTGCCCGATGCACCGCAAAAGGGACATATATATGTATAAAACCGGGTAAAGCATGCTCAGCTGGGGATTTTGGTTTCTCCGATGACATAGGCGAACGCCCCAAGCCGTTCTGGCCGAGTCCTCCACACGCGCGTTGCCGGCGGTCCGCCACCTGACGCACCTGAACTTTCCTTCATAGCACGGTGGCTCTGGGACCGGTCCCAGAGCCACCGCACTATGTTGCTTTGCCAACCTGCACAAACAGAAAAGGGGGGCTGACGTGGCCCTGCTGAGCTCCATCAGAGCGCACGTGCGGCAACTGCAGCACCCTCGGGAATTCAGGATCCACGCCGCCGTCTGGCCGGCGGACGCCCTTGCGGCGTTCGAACGGCTCGCAGCCGGCGAGCTCGTGAAAACGGCTGATGAGCCCGTGCCGGAGGAACCCGCGCGGATCCCGATCGTGGGCAACTCCGAGCGGATCCAGCACGACACCCTTTCCGGTTCATCCGTCGCCGACGTGGTGACGAGCATCTGGCGGCTCGACCGGCGGGTACGACGCGTGCCCGGGGTGACCCGATCCGCGACCCGCCATCTGGAAATGGCGTGGGACACGCTCGTCCAGGCCGGCGTCAAGATCCAGGACCATCTGAACGACCCCTTCGACCCGGGACTTTCGATCAAGGTGCTGTCCTACCAGCCCACGCCGGAGCTCGACCGCGACCGCGTGGTCGAGACGATCCGGCCCAGCATTTACCTGAACGACCAGATGATCCAGCGAGGAGAGGTGATCGTGGGCACCCCCGACCCCGTCGCGAAGGAAGCCGCTCAGTGACCAGGACCACGATCGACTACGGCATCGACCTCGGCACCACGAACAGCTCGATCGCCGTGCTGAACGGCGTCGACGTCGAGGTGATCAAGAACAATGACGACCAGTCCGAGAGCACTCCCTCCGCGATCTGGATCGACCGCAGGGACCGGCTCTACGTGGGTGACCGGGCCAAGAAGAAGAGCGAGATCGACCCCGCGAACACCTGCATCGAGTTCAAGAGCAAGATGGGCATGACCGGCCAGGCCAAGGTCTTCCCCAACGGCGGCCGGTCGATGACGCCCGAGCAGTTGTCGGCCGAGGTGCTGAAGTCGCTGAAGGGCGACGTCGCGCAGCGGTACGGCGAGGACCTGCGGGCGGCGGTCATCACGGTTCCCGCGGCGTTCGAGCTCAGCGCCTGCGAGGCGACCGAGCAGGCCGCCCGGCTCGCCGGACTGGCGCACGCCCCGCTGCTGCAGGAGCCGACCGCCGCCGCGCTCGCCTACGGGTTCCAGTCGACCGCGGACAACGCCTTCTGGCTGGTGTACGACCTGGGCGGCGGCACGTTCGACGCGGCCGTGGTCAACATCAGGGACGGCGAGTTCACCGTCGTCAACCACCGGGGCGACAACACCCTCGGCGGCAAGCTGATCGACTGGAAGATCGTCGAGGAGCTGCTCATCCCCGCGCTGGCCCGGCAGCACCGGTTCGCCGACCTCCGCAGGGGAAACCCGCAGTCGCTCGCCGTCATCGCCCAGCTCAAGCAGGCCGCGGAGCAGGCCAAGATCCGGCTGTCACGGGCGGAGTTCGCGGACATCACCATCGAGCTCAAGGACGACCGCGGCGAGCTGGTCGAGTTCGAGTACGACCTGCGGCGGGCGGACGTGGAGCGGCTCACCGAGCCGTTCGTCGTGCGGTCGGTGAACCTGTGCAGGAAGGCGCTGGAGGAGCGCGGGCTCGGCGCGGCCGACATCGAGAAGGTCCTGCTGGTGGGCGGCCCCACCCTGTCGCCCTACCTGAGGGAACGGCTCGCCGACCCCAGGGACGGGCTCGGGATTCCGCTCGACCACAGCAGGGACCCGATCACGGCCGTCGCCACGGGCGCCGCCGTCTTCGCCGGGACGCAGCGTCTGGACAGCATGGAGCCGCTGCACGTGCCGGCCGCCGGCGAGTACGCCGTCGACCTGGCCTATGAGCCGATGGGGCCGGAGACCGAGCCGCTCATCGGCGGCCGGGTGTCGGGGGCGGACACCGAGGGGTTCGCGATCCAGCTGGTCAACCCCGAGGCGCAGCCGCCCTGGTCGAGCGGGAAGATCGTGCTCGACCCCGACGGGACGTTCACCACCACGCTCTGGGCCGAGCGCGGGCGTGCCAACACGTTCCACATCGAGCTCACCGACGCCGCGGGGACGCGCCGGAAGGTCACTCCCGACCGGCTCACCTACCGCGTCGGCACCGTCGACTCCCAGCCGGTGCTGACCAACTCCATCGGCGTCGGCCTGGAGAACAACGAGTTCAGCGAGCTGGTCAAGCGGGGCACCCCGCTGCCGGCGCGGCGCAGCCACCGGCTGTGGACCACGGTCGCGCTCAGCAGGAGCAAGAACGAGGGCTTCATCAGGATCCCCATTCTGGAGGGTGAGCACCCGCGCGCCGACCGCAACCGGGGGATCGGCCGGCTGCAGATCGATCCGGGCCAGGTCACCCGCGACGTGCCGGCGGGCAGCGAGGTGGAGTTCTCCGTGGTGATCGACCAGTCGAGGCTGGTCGTCGCCCGGGCCTACATCCCCCTGCTCGACGAGGAGTTCGAGCACGTCGCCAACCTCCGTACGGAGACGGCCCCCACGTACGACGAGCTGGCGGGCAGGATCCGCGCGGAGAAGCACCGCCTGAGCGAGGCCCGCACCCAGGCCGCCGACCTCGGCGACGCGCGGGCCCAGGCGCTGCTCGCCACGATCGACGCCGAGGCGACGGTCGCGGACGTGGAGGCGCTGGCCGACGCGGCACGCGCCGATCCGGACGCGGCGACGGCCTGCGGCAAGCGGCTGCGCGACCTCCAGGCCGCCATCGACGGGGTGGAGGCGGTGATGGAGTGGCCGAAGCTGGTCGCGGAGGCGAAGGAGGCGATGACGCACGTCAGGGCGATCGTCCTGGCCAGGGGCGACTCGAACGACGAGCGAACGCTGTCCTCCCTCGAGTCGGCGACGCGGGAGGCCATCACGGCGCACGACACCGCCCTGCTGAGCAGGCGTATGCGGGACCTTTGGGAGCTCGCGGTGGACGTGCTGGACCGCACGGACGAGCTGCCGGTGATCCGTTTCGACCATCTCCGGAGCCTGCAGCCGGAGATGCGTGACAGGGACGAGGCCGCGCAGCTCATCGCCACCGCCAGGAAGGCGGTCGAGCAGGGCGACTTCAGGACGGTACGCGACGTCAACCGCCAGCTGGAGCGCATGTTGCCGGAGCCCCCGCCGCTCGACCTCAGCAGCACCGTCGTGAACGGCTCGTGAGCATGCCGCCGTCGATCACCCGCGAGCTGACCCTCGCCCAGGCCAGGGCCCTGGCCAGGGACGGACGGTACGCCGAGGCCGTGGACCTGCTGGAGGACCTTCAGGGAGACACCAGCGTGGCGGTGCTGGACCTGCTGGCCCGCGTGCACGCCCAGCAGGGCGACCTGGACCGCGCCGACCGGTACTGGGCGGAGGCGGAGAAGATCGCGCCCGGCGCCACCGAGATCGCGGCCGGGCGGCGCCGGATCGCGGCCATGCGCCCGGCCGGCCGGCGGCGCAGGACCGGCCGGGTGCTGCTGGCCGGCTGCGCGGTGCTGGTCACGGCCGGCGCGCTGGCCCTGCTCGTCGACATCCGGATGGAGACGGCCAGGCTGGGGGCGGCGCAGCCGCCTGCCGCGCCGGTCGTCGTCACGCGGACGGTCCCGGCCTCGCCCTCCCCGCCGGCCGGACGTGAGGTCCTGACCGGCGTACGACTCCAGGTTCCGGGCGTGCGGGTGAGCCGGTCGCGGCAGGAGATCTCCGTCGCCTTCGAGGAGGCCCTGTTCAGCGAGGGCGCCACCCTGACCCGCCGGGGGAGGGCCGTGCTCGGCGATCTGGGAGCGCGCCTGCGCCCGTACGCGGGCGAGATCGAGGTCGCCGTCATCGGCCACACCGACAGGAACGCGATCCTGCCGGGCGGCGAGTACGCCAGCAACACCGACCTCGGCCTGGCCAGAGCCGTCTACGTGCGGGAGGTGCTGCGCGCCGCGTCGCGCATCCCCACCACCAGGTTCGCGGTGTCGTCGATGGGCGGGCTCATGCCGCCGTTCCGGGACGACGCGCGCAACCGCACGGTCACCCTGCGCATCTCCGGAGCCGGAGCCACCCGATGACGCTTGCCGAGCTCAAGCCGGACCTCTACCGGCAGAACGCCTTCCGGGTCACCGGGCTGCCCGTGCGCGCGACGGCGCGTGAGGTCCGGCGGCACACCGACCGGCTGCTCCTCATGGAACGCCTCGGCAAAGCGGGCACGACCCAGGGGATGCTACCGCCGGAGCGGCCGTTCGACGAGGACGCCACGAAGCGTGCGGTGCAGCGCCTCAGAGATCCGGTGGTCCGGCTGGTGGACGAGCTCTTCTGGTTGTGGCCCGTGGACGGTGACGACGCCGCCATGGCCGCGCTGCTGCGGGGCGAGCCGGACGAGGCGCTCCACCTGTGGGAGCACACGGAGGCCGGACCGGCCGGGGCCGTCGCCACGCACAACCTCGCGGTGTTCTCCCTGGTCAAGGCGCTCGAATCGGACGAGCTGGACGACGATTGCCTGCGGTCGTGGCGGCGGGCGTACGCGTGCTGGGCCAAGGTGATCGCCGACGACACCTTCTGGGACCTGGTGCGGGCCCGGGCGGAGGAGTTCGACGATCCGCGGCTGACCGCGCGCACGGTCCGGCGGATGCGCGACGACCTGCCCGCGGCGCTGCTGTCGATCAGCGCCCAGCTCGCGGCCAGGGCCGTCAGGGAAGGGCGGCTGCGGGACGCGCGCAGGCACGCCGGAGTCATGAGCAGGTCGGGGCAGGCCCCCCAGCTGGTCGACGACGCCCTGCGGGCCGCGCTGGAGCCGGAGGCGTCCAGGATGAAGGCGCTCTGCGAGGGCGCGTACCAGCAGCTCAAGCCGGATCCCGGCCGCGGCGACGAGCTCGCCGAGCGGCTCCTCGACGAGGCCAAGCCCCTGCTCAGGGTGCTCACCGAGGTGCTGCCCGACGACCACTGGGCGGTGCGGGACGCCGGCGACGATCTCGCCCAGGCGGCCCTCGCCTGCGTGGTGGCCTTCGTCAACGCGACGAAGGAGAACCGGCGTGCCCTGGAGCTGCTCGATCACGCGCTGGCCCTGGCGGTCACGGACCCCGTCCGCGACCGGGTCCAGGAGAACATCGACATCATCAGCGACAACCTCTCCCTGCACGCCTGCTTCTTCTGTGGCCGGGATGCGGACCCGTCGGCCGTCCTGGTGCGGAACATGTTCGGGGATGTCAACCACCTGCAGTGGAGGACCACCTGGCGGACGGCCACGATCCAGGTGCCGCGCTGCGCCCGCTGCAAGGGCCGGGCCGCGCGGCGGCAGATCGTGATCACCGCGCTCGTCCTCCTGGTCTTCGTCACGGCCATCGCGTTCGTGGCGGGTGTCGCCGTCGAGTTCGGGCTCATCCTGATCGGGCTCGACGTGCTCCTTATGACCCAGGTGGTGGCCTTCGCCCCGGGCCGCGCCCTCGAGGAGTTCCCTCCCGTCAGGGATCTGCTGCTCAAGCGCTGGAGTTTCGGCGACCGCCCGCGGGGGACATGACGGCCGGCTACGGCCGCAGCCGCAGGTCGGCGAAGAGCGCCCGGTGGTCGGAGCCCGGCGGGTCGTGCACCTCGACGGCGATCGCGCCGGCCCGGCCGTCGGCCGGCACGTGGTCGATGGCCACCAGCGGGGGCAGCCCCCGATGCGCGGCGGCCCGGAGGCGGGCGCGGGAGCAGCGCGGCGACCCCGGCGTGCCACGCACAGTCGCACGGTAAACGGTCATTCTTAACCGAAGATGAGGATCCGCTCCGGTTTGCTGCCAGGATGGGACGGTGGTGAAGGGCAAGATCGTGTTAGTGGCGGTGATCGGCGCGTCGGTCCTCACCGGGTGCGCCGCGGAGAACGACCCGTCGCGGGCGCAGCCGGGCGACTGCCTGGAGGCGGTCGGGGAGGGAAGGAAGACCACCGATTTCCGGATCGTCGGCTGTGCCGCGCCGGAGGCGGCGTACCGGGTGGCCACGCGGCTCAAGCGCGGCGAGCGGTCGTGCGGGAGCACCGCCTACGGCTACGCGAGCAGCGGATACGTCAGGGGCGGCCGCTGGCATCTGTGCCTGACGCTGAACGCCGAGGTGGGCGAATGCTTCCATCAGGAGGTCGGCTTCCCCACCGGCAAGGCGACCAAGGTGGCGTGCGGGCCGTCGGCGACGTACAAGATCGTCAAGCGGGTCGACGGGACCGCCGACAAGGAGCTGTGCGGCGAGGACGCCGCCTACCCCGTGCGCAACGACCTGGCCCGCCCGATCTGCCTGGTCTACCCGGATCCGCCGCTCACGATCTGCACCGACCGCGCGTGACCGGGCCCGCCGGACGGGCATCTCTCAAGCTCCTCGGGGGCGTGCGTACCGTCCGTGGCAGGCCGGCCGCCGGCCACGCGCGGCGAAAGCGGTTTTCCGGCAAGCGGGCGAATCTTGCGCATCGCCGGCGAGTGGTCAATAGTTGAGCAATATCGGTCAGGTTCGGTCGATCTGGTGACCGGAACTGAGCGGGCCCGGGTGCCGCCCGGTCGCCGTCACCCCCCGAGAACGCCCGAGGTGACCATGAGACGCACGGCCGCTGCGCTGGCGATGCTCGCGGTGCTCGCCGCGCCGCACGCCCTGATCCCCGCCCCGGCGGCCGCCGCCCCCGAGCCCCAGCCGACGTATCCGGAGGTCGGCAGGGGCACGGACTTCCTCGACCACCGCGCGCTGCTGACCGGCCTCGCCGAACCGGAGTGGTACGAAGCCAACATCCCCTTCCTGGACGTGCCCGACCAGGAGATCCAGGACGTCTACTACTACCGCTGGAGCACCTTCAAGCGGCACGTCCGCTACACCGACTCCGCGACCGGCCACATCATCACCGAGTTCCACAACGCCCCCGGCTACGCCGCGCCGCTCGGCGGCATCGTCGCCGCCGCGGGCCACCACGTGTACGAGGGCCGCTGGCTGCGCGACCCCCGCCCGATCGACGACTACCTCACCTACTGGCTGCGGGGCCCCGGCGCAGGGCCCAAGCCGAAGGAGGACTTCGTCAACGAGGACACCGACGACTGGGCCCACCAGTACGCGTGGTGGGCGGCCGACGCCGCCTACCAGCGCTACCTCGTGACCGGCGACGCGTCCTTCGTCGAGAACCTGCTGCCCGACCTGGTCCGCCAGTACGACAAGTGGGGCGGCCAGTACGACGAGCGGCTCGGCCTCTACTGGTCGGTGCCGGTGTGGGACGCGATGGAGTACACCGCCTCCTCCTACGAGACCGACCCCGAGGACCCCTACCACGGCGGCGCGGGCTACCGGCCGACGCTGAACGCCTACCAGTACGGCGACGCCAGGGCCATCGCGGCGATCGCCGAGATGCGCGGCGACAGGGCGCTGGCCGAGACGTTCGGGCGGCGGGCCGACGCGCTGCGCGACGCCCTGCACCGCCACCTGTGGGACGAGGAGCGGCGGTTCTTCTACCACAAGGCCCGCGCCGACCTGGACCCCGAGCAGAAGCTGGTGTCCACCAGGGAGCAGATCGGGTTCGTGCCGTGGGCGTTCGGCATGGCCAGGCCCGGCACCGAGCGGGCGTGGGCGCAACTGCTCGACCCGCAGGGGTTCGCCGCGCCGTACGGGCCGGCCACGGCCGAGCGGCGCAGCCCGCTGTTCATGAAGGACGCGCTGAGCGGCTGCTGCCGCTGGAACGGGCCGAGCTGGCCGTACTCGACGTCGACCACGCTGACCGGGCTGGCCAACCTGCTCAACGAGCGCGACCAGGACGTGGTGACCGCCGCCGACTACTACCGCCTGCTGCGCGGCTACGCGCTCACCCAGTACAAGGACGGCCGCCCGTACGTCGCCGAGGCGCACCACCCCGACGAGCCGCGCTGGATCTACGACGGCAAGGGCCACAGCGAGCACTACAACCACTCCACCTTCAACGACCTGGTGATCAGCGGCCTGATCGGGCTGCGCCCGCAGGCGGGCGGCAAGGTCGTGGTCAACCCGCTGGCCCCCGCCGGGTGGACGCACTTCGCGCTGGAGAACGTGCCCTACCACGGGCACAACGTGACGGTCCTGTGGGACCGCGACGGCACGAGGTACGGCCAGGGCAAGGGCCTGCGCCTCTACGTGGACGGCAGGCTCGCCGCCACCCGGCCGGGGCTCGGCGAGCTGGCCGCCCGCGTGCCGGCCCCGGCTCCCGGCCGCTCCACGCGCCCGAGCAACGACGCCGCCAACCCGCACGGCACCGGCCACCCCAAGCCGTTCGCCTCCTACACGGGCGCCATCGACAGCGTGTGGGACGCCGTGGACGGGCGGATCTTCTACGACGACATCCCGCACAGCCGGTGGACGAACCACCGCTCGCCGAACGCCGAGGACCATCTCGGCGTCGACTTCGGCGTGCCGACCCGGGTGAGCGACGTGCGGTTCCACACCTACGACGACGGCGGCGAGGTGCGGGCGCCGGCGTCGTACCGGCTGGAGTTCCTGGACGGCGGGGTGTGGCGCGAGGTGCCCGGCCAGGCGCGCACGCCGGAGCGGCCCGCCGGCGCGGCGCTGAACCGGGTCACGTTCCCCGAGCTGACGACGACCGCGATCCGGCTGGTGTTCGTGCCGCAGCCCGGCGCGTACGTCGGCGTCACCGAGCTGCAGGCGTGGTCGCCCGCCGCCGGCGACACCAGCCTCGACGCGACCGTCACCGGGCAGGGCACGCCCGCCGCCGTGACCACGACGTTCGCCAACCACGGCCGCAGGCCGGCCACGAAGGTGAAGGTGGAGCTGGCCGTGCCGCCCGGCTGGTCCGCCGAGCCACGCGGCAGGACGGAGACCTCCGTGGTGCGGCCGGGCGGCGAGTTCACGGTGCGCTGGCGGGTGTCGCCGCCGGACGGCCAGGGGCCGCGCCCCGACGTCCACCCCGTGCGCGCCTTCGCGACCTACGACCGGCAGGCGCGGGCGGTGAGCGCGTACGCGCACGTGGAGCGGGAGCTCGACCCGGCCGCGTACGCGAAGGCCGAGGTGGAGGACACGTTCGCCACCGACACCTCAGCGGGCTACACCGTGCACCGGCCGGAAGGCGGCGAGGCCGAGCCGCAGATCACGGTCGGCGGGGGCAGGTTCACCGGCAGCGGCACCCGGCCGTTCTTCGGCGTGGTCGCGGGACCGGCGGGGCCGTCGTCGGCCGACGCGATCAGCATGGTGACGGCCGGGACCTTCGCCGGCACCGGCAGCGCCGAGGACAGCGTGTTCGTCGGCTGGGTCAAGGACCGGGACAACTACGTGACCGCCTGGTACAACCACACCCGCAAGCAGTCGGGCATCAACG
Organism: Nonomuraea sp. B1E8; assembly: GCF_039871515.1. Classification (NCBI taxonomy): domain Bacteria; kingdom Bacillati; phylum Actinomycetota; class Actinomycetes; order Streptosporangiales; family Streptosporangiaceae; genus Nonomuraea; species Nonomuraea sp. B1E8. The sequence goes on from NZ_JBDPLS010000012.1 coordinate 326,337, forward strand.
TGCGGGTCGGCGGCCGGTTCCTCGACACGCCCGGTGACACCGCGCTGGCCCTGGAGCCCGGCGACAGGTTCGCGCTGGTGTTGTCCGGCGACACCATCACCTCCTTCGCCCGGACGGCGCGGACGGCCGACGCGGCCACGACGGGCCGCGCACCCGGCGAGGCGGGGATGGGTGGCGCGGCCGGCGAGTGGCGGCGGCTGCGCACCGCCTCGATCGGCGGCACGCTCGCGACCCCGCAGGCCCGCGAGGGCTTCCGCCACGGCTTCGGCCTGCGCGGCACGTCCGGCACGATCGCCATCACGGCCCTGGAGGGCCGCAGCGGCTAGACCAGGCCGTCCGTGCCGTCCGTGCCGTGCCGGTTATGGCTGGGGCGTGGCCGGTGCGGCCACCTCGCGCATGCGCTCGAAGTTCGCCACGTACCGCCCGTAGACGTTCCGGTTGTTCAGCCGCAGCAGCACCTCGTCGTTGCGGCGCAGCGAGGTCTCGTTGTAGTTGTGGCTGCCGGTGAACACCCAGCGGGCGTGGCGGTCGCCGTCGTACGAGCCCTCGACGAGCAGGTATTTCGAGTGCACGCGGCCGGGCAGCGCGCCCCCGTCGCCGAGGGCGCGCAGCTCGACGCGCGGCTCGGCCAGCAGCAGCTCCTTGACCTCGTCGTCCATGATCCCGTAGACGATCCGCACCGTGCAGCCCTCGGCCGCCAGGTCGCGCAGCCGCCGCGGGATCGCGACTCGGTAGGCGTCCCACTCCGACATGCCGGCCCTGATCGTCGTCCCGCCCCGGCAGGACACCTTGCCGAGCTCGTCGACGATGGGGTCGCCGCTCGCCTTGGGGAAGAAGTGCGCCCGTACGGAGCCGCCGGGCCCGCCGGTCTGGACGACCCGGTAGTAGTCGAGGTTCTTGCGCTCGGCGGCCAGGTCGGCGAAGTAGCCGGCGTAGGCGTCGTACAGGCGCCGGTTGCCGGGCAGGACGACCGCGTTGTTCCAGTACGTCGTGGAGTTGAGGTTGGTCAGGTTGGCCGACGACTGCACCACCACCGCGGAGGCGTCGCCGGTGCGCGAGAACAGGTAGAACTTGTTGTGCTGGCCCTTGTTGCCGATGCAGGCGGCGGTGCCGCCGGAGGGCGGGCCGGTGCACACGTGCAGCCAGGAGCGCGCCGAGGTGTCCGTGCCCAGCGCCGCCGCCAGCTTCTCCGCGACGGCCGCGCCGCGCCTGTCGCCGTCCAGGACGACCTGCACGTCCACGTCGCGCTGGTGCGCCTTGACGAGCTCGTCGGCGAACTCGGCGCCCGCGGCGCCCGACATGACGAAGTGGGCGACCTGGATGCGGGCGCCCGCGGGCGTCTGCTTGACGAGGCCGCAGAGCTTTCGGACGAGCGCCGCCCCTTCCCCGCTCACCGGATCGTTGAAGACGGCCGCCGTCGTCACCGGCGTGGCGGGCGCGTCCGCGCAGGTGCTCGCGGAGGCGGCGGCCGGGGCCGCGCCCGCGAGCACGGCGGTGGCCATCAGGGCGCCTGCGGCGAGCGCGGGCAGGAACGTGCCTGGCATGGATCACTCCTTCGTGAGACGGCCGCTCTCGGGCGCCGTCGTGGCGGGGGGCGGAAGCGCTCCGGGGAAGTGGCAGGCGACCGGGTGACCCGTGTCCCGTTCGACCAGCGCCGGTTCCTCGTCGCGGCACCGATCCTGGGCCCGCCGGCAGCGCGTACGGAAACGGCAGCCTGTCGGCGGGCGCAACGGTGAGGGAACATCTCCGGTCAGGACGATCTCGTCGCGCTCGCCGTCGGCCCGCCAGTCGTCCAGGCTGGGCGCTGCCGACAGCAGGGCCTGCGTGTACGGGTGGGCCGGGTTCCGGTAGATCTCCTCCTTGGAACCGGTCTCGACGATCTTGCCCAGGTACATCACCGCCACCCGGTCACACAGGTGCCGGACGACGCCCAGGTCGTGCGAGATGAACAGGTACGACACGCCCAGGTCGCGCTGCAGCTCCTGCAGCAGGTTGAGGATCTGCGCCCGCACCGAGACGTCGAGCGCGGACACGGCCTCGTCGCAGACGATCAGCCGGGGCCGCACGGCCAGTGCCCTGGCGATGCTGATGCGCTGGCGCTGCCCGCCCGAGAACTGGTGGGGGTAGCGGCCGGCGTGCTCGGGGCGCAGGCCGACGCGTTCCAGCAGGGCGCGCACCTCGTCGTCCCACCGCTCGCGCGGCACCAGCCCGGGGTGGATGCGCCACGCCTCCTTGATGAGGGCGTCGACGGTCATGCGCGGGTTCAGCGAGGCGTACGGGTCCTGGAAGACGAGCTGGATGTCGCGGCGCAGCCTGCGCAGCTCCTTGGCGGGCAGGGCGCCGAGGTCGCGGCCGTCGAACAGGACCCTGCCGCCGGACGGGCGCACCAGGCCGACGATGGTCCGCGCGATCGTGGACTTGCCGCACCCGGACTCGCCGACCAGCCCGACGGTCTCGCCCGCGCCGACGGTCAGGCTCACGCCGGCCACGGCCCGCACCTCGCCCCCGGGCCGGCCGATCCCCGGCCGCAGGCGGTAGCTCGTCACCAGGTCGGACAGCTCCAGCAGGGGTTCAGCTTCGGCCATGCGCGATCACCTCCTCCGCGAAGTGGCAGGCACTGGCCCGCCCAGCGCGGAGCTCGCGCGGGGCGGGGTCGTCCGTGCGGCAGACGTCCCTGGCGAACGGGCAGCGCGGGTGGAAGGCGCAGCCGGCGGGCCGCGCGGCCAGGTCGGGCGGCCGGCCCTCGATCGCCTCCAGCGGGGCGCCGAGGTCGCGGGGGTCGGGCACCGCCCGCATCAGGCCCAGCGTGTACGGGTGGGCGGGCCGCTCGTACACCTCGGCCACGGTGCCGGTCTCGACGATGCGGCCCGCGTACATGACGGCCACCCGGTCGGCCGCCCGCGCGACCACGCCGAGGTCGTGGCTGATGAGGACCATGCCGAGCCGCTCGGCCCGCTGCCGCTGCCGGAGCAGCCGCAGGATCTGCGCCTGGACGGTCACGTCCAGCGCCGTGGTGGGCTCGTCGGCGATGAGCAGCCGCGGGTCGAGCGCCAGCGCCATCGCGATCATCACCCGCTGCCGCATGCCGCCGGAGAAGCGGTGCGGATGGTCGTCCAGCCGCCGCTCGGCATCGGGGATGCCCACCTGCGCCATCAGCTCCGCCGCCCGGCGGCGGGCCTCCGCCCGGCCGGTGCCGCGGTGCCTGCGGAACATCTCCGCGATCTGGTAACCCACCGTCAGCGACGGGTTCAGCGCGCTCAGCGGATCCTGGAAGATCATGGAGATGCGCTCGCCCCGCAGCGCCTGCCACTCGCGGCCGGACAGCCCGGCGACGTCGCGGCCCTCGATCGAGACGCGCCCTCCCGCGATGCGCGCCGCCTGCGGCACCAGCCCCATCAGCGCCTGCGCGGTCACGCTCTTGCCGCTGCCGGACTCGCCGACGATCGCGAGCGTCTCGCACTCGCCGACCTCGAAGGACACCCCGCGCACGGCCCGCAGCGGCCCCGCCGGCGTGTCGAACTCCACGGCCAGGTCCTCGACCTTCAGCAGCGGTGCCGCGGATCCGTTCGCCCTCTCACTCATCGTCACAGCTCCGTCATCGGGTCGGAGGCGTCGCGCAGCAGGTCGCCGAGGACGCCGATGCTGACCACGACGAGCGCCAGTGCGGCGCCCGGCACGGCGGCGATCCACCAGGCCGAGGCGAGGTAGTCGCGGCCCTCGGCGATCGTCGAGCCCCAGGACGCCTGCCCGGCGGGCACGCCGAGGCCGAGGAAGCTCAGCGACGCCTCGGCGACCATGGTCAGGCCGACCTGCACGGTGGCCGCGACCATCAGCGGAGGCAGGCACGACGGCAGGATGTAGCCGGCGAGGATGCGCGCGTGGGAGGCGCCCATCACCCGCGCCGAGTCCACGAACTCCCGGTCGCGCACGGCGAGCGCCGAGCCGCGCACCACCCTGGCGAAGATCACCCATCGGGTGACCGCCAGGGCGATGATCACGTTCACCATGCTGGGGCCCAGGACCCCGGCCAGCAGGATGGCCAGCAGCAGGCTGGGGAAGGCGAGCTGGATGTCGCCGACCCTGGAGATGATCCCGTCGGCCCAGCCGCCGAAGTAGCCCGCGAGCAGGCCGAGCAGCAGCCCGACCGTTCCGCCGACGGCCACGGTCACCAGCGCCACGGTCAGCGAGGTGCGCATCCCGGCCAGCACCTCGGCCAGGAGGTCCTGCCCGACCTGGTCGGTGCCGAGCCACGCCATCGCGCCGTCGGACAGCCGGGTGCCCGGCGGCAGCAGCCGGTCGACCGGGCTGGTGCGGGCCGCGTCGTACGGCGCCAGCAGCGGCCCGAGCAGTCCGGCCAGCACGAACAGCAGCACGGTCCCGAGCGCCAGGTGCGCGCGCAGGGGCAGCCCGGCCAGCCGGCCGGCGAGCGTCGCGCCTCGCACGTTCACTGTCATCAGGCGTTCTCCAACTGGATCCTGGGGTCGAGATACACGTAGAGCACGTCGACCAGCAGGTTGAGCAGGATGTAGCAGACCGTGATCACGGTCAGGACGGCCTCGACCACGGCGTAGTCGCGGAAGGTGATCGAGTCGATCAGCAGCGACCCGATCCCGGGCCAGGCGAAGATCACCTCGACGATGACGCCGTTCGCGATGAAGTAGCCCATGAGCAGGCCCAGCATGGTCACCACCGGCACCAGGGTGTTGCGCAGCACGTGGATGGAGAAGACCACCCGCGGGCTCAGGCCCTTGGCGTGGGCCGTGCGGACGTAGTCCTGGTTCATCTCCTCGAGGATCCCGGTGCGTACGAGCCGGCCCAGCCAGCCCACGAACGGCAGCGCCAGCGTGAACGCGGGCAGCAGCAGGCTGACCATGGTGCCGTCGGCCGTGCTGGGCAGGATCTGCAACCAGCGCGCGAAGATGAGCGAGAGCATGATGCCGATCCAGAACGGCGGCAGCGCCTGGCCGACCAGCGACGACACCGAGACCAGGTGGTCGGCCCAGGTGTTCGCGCGGCGGGCGGCGAACGTGCCGGCCGCGAAGCCCAGCACGATGGTGATCACCATCGCCCACGCCGACAGGGACAGGGTCGAGCCGAGACGCTCCAGGCAGGCGTCCAGGGCACTGACGCTCTGCCGCCAGGAGTGGCCGAAGTCGAGGGCGACGACGTCCCGCATGTGGGCGGCGTACTGGACGAGCAGGGGCTCGTCGAGCCCGAGGCTGCCGCGCAGCTCCTCCAGCGCCTCGGGCGTGGCCTGGCTGCCGAGGATCAGCTCGGCCGGGTCGCCGGGCAGCACGCGCAGGGCGACGAAGACGATCGTGATCGCGCCCCAGATCTGGAGCAGCGCCTGGGCGAGCCGACGTCCGAGGTAGGCGGTCATGTGCCACCACCGCCGCTCGACGCCCGCACGACCAGCCGGGGCGGGAACAGGACCTGCTCCGGCGTCCCCGCCGCCGCGCCGAGCCGCCGCAACATGCGGTCGACGGCCGACACGGCGATGTCCGCGGCGGGCAGCTCCACGGTGGTGAGCGAGGGGATCACGTAGGGGGCGAACGGGTGGCCGCCGTAGCCGACGACCAGGATGTCGTCGGGGATCCGCAGCCCGGCCTCGTCGGCGACCCGGTAGACGCCGAGCGCGAAATAGTCGTTGCCGGCCACGAACGCCATCGGGCGCTGCGCGGACCGCACGACCTCCCTGGCCAGCCGGTACGCCTCGCTCGGGTCCCACGGCATCGCGCTCTGCTCCAGCCGCCGGGTCGGCACCCTGATCATGGTGTCGGGTTCGACGGGCAGGCCGCTGTCGGCCATGGCCCGCCGGTAACCCTCGACGCGGTCGTCGACCGCCGAGACGCCCAGATCCTCCTCCAGGAAGTAGATCTTCCTGGCGCCCTGGGCGACGGCGTGCCTGGCGGCCTCGTAGCCGCCCTTGACGTGGTCGACGCCCACCAGGTCGGCGTTCAGCTCGGGCACGTCCCGGTTGATCAGGACCAGCGGGACGCCGGCCGCGCGGAAGCGCCGCCAGTGCTCGGCCCCCTCCTGCACCGTCACCACGAGCACCCCGTCCACGCCGCGCCGCAGCAGCTCCTCGGCCGCGCGCCGCTCGTTGGCCAGGCTCTCCTCCGTCGCCATCAGCAGTAAGGAGTAGCCGTGCCGCCGGCAGTGCTGCTCCATCCCGCTGATGAGCTGGGCGTAGAACGGGTTGGACGGATTGGTGATCACCATGCCGAGCGTGCTCGCGGAGCCGAGGACCAGCGACCTGGCCGTGGAGTTGGGCACGTAGCCCAGCCGCTCGGCCTCGGCCTTCACCCGCTGGCGCGTCTCCAGGCCGACGCTGTCCTTGTCGGCGAGGGCTCTGGAGACGGTGTTCACGGAGACGCCGAGGCTCTCGGCGATGTCCTTCAGTGTCGTACGGCGTGCCTCACGCATGGCGCTCCCGGGCTGGGGTCTGGTCTCGCACGGGTCACCCGGTGGCCGACACCGTGCGGAACTCGGGCTGGCTGTTGGCCGCGGGGACGAAGCCCGCGACGGAGGAGCGCAGCCCGTACGTGGCGGCCAGCGCCGCGGGGAAGACGCCGACCGCGTCACGCCAGATGATCTCGCATGCCCGGCTGTACAGCGACTTTCGCTCGTCCTGGTCGGAGGTGGCCTTGGCCCTGGCGAGGATGCCGTCGAGCTCCTTGTTCGCATAGCCCATGCGGTTGGCCTCGCTGGTGTAGAGCCGGCCGAGGGTGTAGTCGGCGTCTCCGGTGGTCACGGTGTTGACCTGGAGCTCGATGTCCCAGTCGAGCGCCGTGAGCCGCTTGAGCCAGGCCGCCTTCTCGATCTGCTGCGGCTCGACGACCACGCCGACCTTGGCCCAGGCCGAGATGATCGACTGGGCCAGCTCGGTGGCGAGGGGCCCGGTGTCCTTGAACCACATCATCGAGGTACGGATCCCCGAGCCGTGACCGGCCTCGGCCAGCTCGCGCCTGGCCAGGTCGGGGTCGTACGCGTAGGGCTTCTGGGGGGCGTGACCGAAGACGGCGGACGGGATCGGGGCGTCCATGACGGCGGCGGCGTCGCCGTACAGGCTGGAGACGATGGTCTTGACGTCGAGCGCGTGGAGCAGCGCGCGGCGCACGCGCGGGTCGGAGAAGGGTTTCCTGCCGCAGTTGAACCAGGTGAGGAAGTAGTTGACGCCCGGCTTGCTCTCGATCTTCACGCCGTCGACGCCGCGCAGCCGTTCGAGCTCGTCGGGCGGGATGATCCAGGTGACGTCCACCTCGCCGTTCTGCAGCGACGTCATGCGCGTGGAGGACTCGGGGATGTACGGCAGGCGCAGGCCGGCCAGTTTGGACGCCCCGCCCCAGTAGCCGGGCGCGGGCTTGAGCACCAGCTGCGACGAGGGCGTGAACGACTCGACGGCGAAGGGGCCGCTGCCGATCGCGTTGCGCGACAGGTCGCCCTTGCCGATCTGGGCGGCGGGCAGGATGAAGGCGAGGGCCAGGTTCACCAGCAGGGTGCCGGCGGGCTCCTTCGTGGTGATCGTGATGGTGCGCGGGTCGGGGGCCTTGATCGTGTCCACCGTGGACCACAGCGGCTTCTGCGGGCCGTCGGAGGCGGCCAGCCGCTCCAGCGACGCCTTGACGTCGGCCGAGGTCAGCTTGCCGCCGTCGTGGAAGACGACGCCGTCGCGGAGGGTGAACTCCCACGTCGTGTCGTCGGGCTGGCGCCACGACGTGGCCAGGCTCGGCGCCGCCTTCTGGCCGTCCCAGGCGACGAGCGTGTCGTAGATCTGCCGGTTGGCCAGCAGCGACGCCTCGTCCACGGCGCTCGGGCCGTGCGGGTCCAGGTCGTTGATCGCCTGGTAGAACGCGGCGCTGAGCGGCCGGTTCCCTCCTGCGGCGGGTCCCGTCTCCTTGCCGCCGGGGGCGCACCCGGTGACGAGGGCGGGGAGGGAGGCGCCGGCGGCCCCGGCTCCCAGGAGGGCCAGGAACCGCCGCCTGCCCACTCCCTCCGTTGCCGTCATGTCGAACTCCTCTCAGCTCTTGAGTGCCAGGTAGATCAGGACCTTGGCCTTCGGGTCGCCGCCGGTCAGCGTGGCCCGCAGGCGCAACCAGTGGCCGAACTCGCGCACCCGCATGGACACCAGCCCTGGTTCCGTGGCGACCTGCTCGGTGCTCCCGTCGTCGTCGCACCAGTGCAGCCCGTCGGGGGAGATCTGGGCGGTCAGCCGCAGGGCGGGCGTGTCGCCCTCCAGGGCCAGGGTCCGTACGAACCAGCGCGCCTCCGCGGCCCACCCGGCTTCGTACGGCTCGGTCACGAAATCTGCGGTGAAAGTGGTGTTGCGCTCAAGAACGGCGGTAAGAGCGTGCCTCATGCCGGTGTTCACCAATCCACGGAAATCAGTGCGGAATCAAGGAAAAGGAAGTTGCGCACCGGGGAATGGGTGCGCACGCTCACGTAGAAATTGAGCAGGTTCTCGAGGCCGTCGTACTTGTCGGGATAGGCGGGCACCGGGACCTGGCGCATGTCCATGATCCGGTCATTGACCTGCAACTCGATGTTCGTCCGCGTCCTGGTGTCGAACTGCCAGCGCAGATAGTGCCAGTTGACCTTGGTCGGCACCTCGTTGTAGCAGAGGAACTGCGGCTCCTCGTCGAGCGGGCGCCAGTCCTCGGGGTTCGGCGCGGTGAAGTCCTCGGTGGGCGACAGGTTCTCCTGGTTGTGCAGGTTCTCCCTGGGCGTCGGCTCGGGCACCACGGGGTACATCCAGCGCCTGGTGAAGTTGTGGTCCAGGTCGGTGTTCTGGTAGCGGGCGACGCAGTGATAGCGGATGCCCTCGCCGTCGCACAGGTCCGTGGCCACGGTGAACGCCCCGAACTGAGCCTCGGACGGGTGCAGGTTGCCGTCCCACTCGATGTCGCCGAAGCTGTTGCCGAGCGAGGACTCGGCGGTGGCCGCCTCGCTCTTGTAGGTGAAGTACGTCTCGAACTGCACCACCCCGCGCCTGGCCATGGTCAGCCGGCGGATCGCCACCGCGGTGTGGCCGGTCACCGGCCGGGTGGCGACCTTGAGCGCGTAATTCCCGCTCATCGCGGCGTGCGTGCCGATGTCGAAGAAATCGCACGCGCTGAGCTGCGGCGGGCGGAAGTCGCGCATGTGCACGTCGACCGTGTCGAGATTTCCGTGGCCGTCGTGGTTTCCGATGAGTTCGCACCAGCCGTGCGTTCCTGTGGTGAACTCGTCGAAGGCGAGTATGCGGGGGAGCGGGTTGAACTTGGAGAGTTTGGGGTCTGCTGCGATCAGCGCGCGCCGGAGGTCATCGGCCGGAACACGGGAGGTGTCCACGCTCAAGGGGGCGTCCTTCTCGTCGACAATTACCTGGGAGGATGAACGTTCACGTGAACGTTAATTTCAGGTTTCGAGGACGCTAACTCGCCCAATTGCGGATGTCAAGGGACCTACGCGGACATTTCCGACGACAGGTCGTGGCCTCGCGCGCCGTGGGCAGGGGATCGGGCGCCGCCGCCCGACCGTCAGGACGTCCGGGTCTCAGTCCCCGGACACCAGGCGCGCGGGGAACCCGCCGGTCGCGATGGGCCCCCAGCGCTCGATGTGCAGGCGGATCAGCGACTTGTCCTGGCGCCGCATGGCCGCCCGGTACTCGTCCCAGTCGGGATGCTCGCCGGCGATGCACCGGTAGTACTCGACCAGCGCCTCCAGGGCTTCCGGCATGTCGAGCACCTCGGCGCGGCCGTCCACCTGGACGTACGGGCCGTTCCAGTCGTCGGACAGCACGCAGATCGACGCCCGCTCGTCACGGCGGGCGTTGCGCGCCTTGGCCCGGTCGGGATAGGTGGAGACCACGATCGTGCCGCCCGCGTCGACGCCGCAGGAGACCGGCGAGAGCTGCGGCCGCCCGTCGGCGCGGGTGGTGGACAGCAGGCCGTGATGCCTGGGGCGGAGGAACTCGAGCAGCTCGGGCAGCTCGACGCGGCGTGCGGTAGCGATGTTCGGAGCCATCTCATGTGCCTTTCACTCAGCTGAGGTCACGATCCTTTCACCGGCCCGGCCTCCTGGAACGCGGGGCGGGATGCGACCATCGGAGTCGTTGACCACAGAACGATGGGTGATGGCATGACAGGTGAGAACGGCAGGAAAGCCCTTGTGGTGCGGGGAGGCTGGGAGGGGCACGCCCCCGTCGAGGCCACGGACCTCTTCGTGCCCTTCCTGGAGAAGCAGGGGTTCGAGGTGGTCAAGGCGGACTCTCCCGCACCGTACGCGGACCCCGCGTTCATGTCCGGCGTCGACCTCGTCGTGCAGTGCTACACCATGGGCACGATCGAGCGGGCCGAGTTGCAGGGGCTGGAGGCCGCGATCCGCGCCGGCACCGGGATGGCGGGCTGGCACGGCGGCATCGCCGACTCCTTCCGTAACTCCTCCGACTACCTGCACCTCATCGGCGGGCAGTTCGCCTGCCATCCGGGCAAGGGCCCGGACGCGGAGGACGCGGGCACGCAGGAGCACTACTTCGTCCCGTACACCGTGAACATGTCGCCCGAGGCGGCCGGCCACCCCATCACCGAGGGCATCGCCGACTTCGACCTCGTCACCGAGCAGTACTGGGTGCTGACCGACGACTACGTCGACGTGCTGGCCACGACCACGCAGCGGGTGCGCCCGTGGGACCCGTGGCACCGCGAGGTGACCTCGCCCGCCATCTGGACCCGGCGGTGGGGCAACGGCCGGATCTTCGTCGCGACCCCGGGGCACAGCGTCGACGTGCTCCAGCACGACAGCGTACGCACGGTCATCGAAAGGGGCATGGTGTGGGCGAGCCGGTGAACGTGGGCGTCGTCGGGTGCGGCGCGATCTCCGCCCAGTATTTCCGCACCATCGAACGGCTGCCGCAGGTGCGGCTGGTCGCGGTGGCCGACCTCGACCTCGACAGGGCGCGGGAGGCGGTACGGCCCTACCCCGGCACCGACGTGCTGAGCGTGGCCGAGCTGATGGCCGACCCGCGCGTGGACGTCGTGCTCAACCTGACCGTCCCGGCAGCCCACGCCGAGGTCGCGTTGCAGGCCATCGCCGCCGGCAAGGACGTCTACTGCGAGAAGCCCCTGGCCGCGAACGTGGCCGACGCCGCGCGGGTGCTGCAGGCGGCCGGCGAGGCCGGGGTGCGCGTCGGCTGCGCGCCCGACACGGTGTTAGGGACGGGCACGCAGACCGCGCGCAAGGCGATCGACGACGGCCTGATCGGGCGGCCCGTCGCGGCCACCGCGACGATGATGACGCCGGGCCACGAGCGCTGGCACCCCAACCCCGACTTTTACTACGCCCCCGGCGGCGGCCCGCTGCTCGACATGGGCCCCTACTACGTCACCTGCCTGGTGACGCTGCTCGGGCCGGTCGTGACCGTCGTCGGCGCCGCCGGGCGCACCCGGGCCAAACGCACGATCGGCTCGGGCCCCCGCCAGGGCGAGGAGATTCCGGTCAGCGTCGACACCCACGTCACCGGGGTGCTCGTGCACGCGTCAGGGGCGCTGTCCACGCTCGTGATGAGCTTCGACGGGGTCGCGACCAGGTCGCCCAACATCGAGGTGCACGGGGAGAAGGGCTCGCTCGTCGTACCCGACCCGAACCACTTCGACGGCGCCGTCCTTGCGTCGGTGCTGGGGGAGGAGGGCTGGCGGGAGCTGCCGGCGGCGGCCGGCTACGTCGAGGCCGGGCGCGGCGTGGGACTGGCGGACCTCGCGTCGACCCGCCTGCACGCGGCCGGCGGCGCGGAGCCGCGCGCGGGCGGATCGCTGGCCTTCCACGTGCTCGACGTCATGGAGTCGCTGCTGGACGCGGCGCGCTCCGGCACGGCGGTGACCATCGCGAGCACCTGCGAACGCCCCCCGCCCGTGGCCCTGCGCTCCCTCGCCGGCGGGCTCGACGGCCTGCCGTAGGCGTGCGACGGTCCGGTCCTCCGTCCCGTCCTGGGCGGGACGGAGGGTCCTGGGACGCTCTCCACGGGCGTGCCCGGCCGAGCCGGAAGTCGCCCTCCGGCACCCGCTCGCGAGCGCGGGCGAGCATGTCGGGCGAGCTGTCGACGCCGATGATCTGGTGGCCGCGACCGGCCAGGGCCGCGGCGAACCTGCCCGTGCCGCACGCGGCGTCCAGGGCGAGGCCCACCGGCAACGTGCCGACGATCTCCTCGATGATCGGCTCGTCGTAGGAGAACGCCGAGTTGGGATCGTCGTACGTCCGCGACCAGATCCGGTAGCCCTCGACGGTGTCGACGCGGACGACGTCGACGGCGGCATCGGCCAGTGCCGGATCGTCCAGCAGGCGCCGGATCTCGGCGATGCGCGCCTCGACGAACGCGCGGTCGTGCTCCCCGGTGAAGGAGCGCATCAACGCCATGCCTTCGAGGCCGAGCACGTAGGCCAGGGGGTTCTCGTAGGTCACGGCGACACGCTAGCGACGGGGCGAACACGCGTGCCAACGCTTTTCTCCTGCGCGCGAATGCGCAGGGTGAACGGACGGTACGTCGAGGTCGAGTACGCCGACGGCCGCTGGTTGGCCACCTGCACCGGCCCGGCACCGCAGCCGGTGCACCTGGGCGGGGCGAGCCGCCGCGGTGACGCCGGTGGCCCGGCTCCAGCGAGCGGCTGCGGAAGCCGTGACGGTCCGGCTCCGGCGAGTGGTGTGGTGTCGGTGGTGGTCCGGCTCAGGCGAGGGGTGCGGTGGCGAACTCCTTCATGCCCTCCGCGAAACGCACCCGCGCCCGGAAGCCGAGCTCCGCGGCGGCCCGGTGCGGCGCGGCCACGATGTGGCGCACGTCGCCCAGCCGGTACTCCCCGGTGGTGACCGGCTCGGGGCCGCCGCGCTGCGCCGCCAGTTCCCTGGCCAGCTCGCCGACGGTGTGCGGCTCCCCGCTCGCGATGTTGTACGCCGCCAGGCATCCCGCCCGGCCACCGGCGAGGGCGGCGACGTTGGCGCCGGCGACGTCGCGGACGTGGACGAAGTCGCGCGTCTGCCCGCCGTCCTCGAACACCCGGGGCGCACGACCGGCCTCCAGGGCCGACCGGAAGATCGCCGCGACCCCGGAGTAAGGAGTGTCCCTCGGCATCCTGGGGCCGTAGACGTTGTGGTAGCGGAGGGCGACCGCGGTGCCGCCGGTCTCGCGCGCCCAGTTGGCGGCGAGGTGTTCCTGCGCGAGCTTCGTGGTGGCGTAGGCGTTGCGCGGATCGACCGGCGCGTCCTCGTCGATGGGGGAGTAACGCACCTGGTCGCCGCAGCGGGGGCAGCACGGCTCGAACGACCCCCGAGCCAGGTCCTCGGCCGAGCGCGGGCCGGGCCGCACCCGGCCGTGCCGCGCGCAGTCGTAGGCGCCCTCGCCGTAGACCACCATGGAGGAGGCCAGCACCAGCCGCCTGACGCCGCGGGCGGCCATCGCGGCCAGCAGCACCGCCGTGCCGTACACGTTGGTCGAGGCGTAGCCGGGCAGGTCGGCCACGTTCACGCCGAGGCCGACCCTGGCCGCCTGGTGCACGACCGCGCCGGCGCCCGCCAGCACCCGGTCGAGCAGTACGGGGTCGCGTACGTCCCCGCCGGAGCGCAGGTCGAGCGGCACGACCTCGTGACCGGACGCCTCCAGCGCCGCCACCACATGACCGCCGATGAACCCGGCGGCGCCCGTCACCACCACCGTCCGGTCGCGCGCGCCGGTCACAGCCGCGTCCCGGTCCCGGCGAGCGCGGCGGCGTAGCGGGAGCGCGGGGCCAGCGCCGCCACCTCGATCGCGTCCGCCATGGTGTCCACGTCGGTCAGGCACGGCAGCGACGCGACGCTCATCCCCGCCTCCTCCATCCGCCGCAGCTGGATCTCTCCGGTGTCCGGCTCCGACATCGGCACGCCGAGCAGCAGCGCGGGGTCGGGGTCGCGCAGCCCGAGCAGCCAGAAGCCGCCGTCGTTCGCGGGGCCGAACACCGCGTCGCGGCCGTCGAGCAGCGCCACGGCCTCGGCCAGCAGGTCCGGGGTGACCTGCGGGGTGTCCATGCCGATCAGCACGACGGGGACGGGCAGCAGCCGGTACGCGTCCTCGAAGGCCGCCGCCAGCCGCTCGTCCAGGCCGCCGCCGCGTTGCGGGAGCACGGTGAATCCGGAGGGCAGCCACGCTCCGGGGGCGCCGTCGAGGACCAGCACCCGGCGTACGGCGGGCACCCGGGCGACTGCGCGCAGCGTGTCCTCCAGCGCTGCTCCGGCCACGGCGGCCGCCTCCTCGGGGGTGAGCGGCGGGACGAGCCGGGTCTTGACCTTCCCCGGCACGGGCTCCTTGGCGATCACGACGATCTGCGTCCGGTTCACGCGGTTCCGTCCTGGCGGGTCATGACCCGCCGCATGTCGCCGATGGCCCGCAGGGTGCCGCGTACGGTGCCGGTCACCTTCGACCGGCCGTTGCGGGGCAGGTAGTCGACATCGACCTCGACGATGCGCCAGCGCGCGGCCCCCGCGCGCAGGACCATCTCCAGCGGGTAGCCGAAGCGCCGGTCGACGATCCCCAGCCGGAGCAGCGCGACGCGCCGGCAGGCGCGCATCGGCCCCAGGTCGCGCAGCCGGGCACCGGTACGGCGGCGCAACCGCCTGGCCAGCACGGCGTTGCCCAGCCTGGCGTGCGCCGGCCACGACGCGCCGGGCCGGCGGACCCGGCGGCCGAGGACGAGATCGGCGTCGCCGGACATGACGGGCCCGCTCACCCGGGGCAGCTGCTCGGGATCCAGCGACGCGTCGGCGTCCATGAAGCACACGACGTCCGAGGTGGCGGCGGCGAGCCCGGCGTGGCAGGCGGCGCCGAACCCCGTCCGCGGCTCGCTCACCACCGTCGCGCCGAGCTCGGCGGCGATCTTCGCCGAACCGTCGGCCGAGCCGTTGTCGACCACGATCGGGTGGAAGCCGTGCGGCATCCGCCCGAGCACCCACGGGAGGGCCGCCGCCTCGTTGAGGCAGGGCAGCACCACGTCGATCTTCATGCCGCCGACGCTACTGCGATGTCCCGGTTCGCACCCTTGCGCCGGGTGCCGTCTTTCCGAGAAATGACCAGCTCAGAGCCATCAGGAG
Organism: Nonomuraea sp. B1E8; assembly: GCF_039871515.1. Lineage (NCBI taxonomy): Bacteria > Bacillati > Actinomycetota > Actinomycetes > Streptosporangiales > Streptosporangiaceae > Nonomuraea > Nonomuraea sp. B1E8. The sequence goes on from NZ_JBDPLS010000012.1 coordinate 341,424, forward strand.
AACCGGCCGGGGCGGCAGGGCCCTCGGCTCCGCCCTCCCTGCGGCCCCTCCGCGAGGGACACCGGGTCAGTCCCGCGGCAGGGCCAGGTCGAGCCGCGCGACACGTTCGGGGTCGGAGAGGATGTCGATCGCGGCGATCCTGCCGTCGGCGACGGTGAAGCCGAGGACCGATCGCGGCCGGCCGTCCTCGCTGCTGATCAGCCCGGCCGCCCCGTTCACCAGCACGGGCTGCACGGTGCGGGTGGTCGTGATCCGCTGGAAGTTCGGGGCGTGCCCGGCCACCGCGGCGGCGCCGCTGATCGTCCACGAACCGCCCTCGGCGAACGCGCCCGCGTCGATGCGCAGGACCACGTCGGGATCCAGGACGGCGAGCAGCGCGGCGAAGTCACCGCCGCGAGCGGCCGCCAGGAAGGCGTCGACGACCCGGCGCTGGCGTACGGGGTCGCGGTCGGGCGACGGGATCGTCCCTCGTACGCGCTGTCTGGCCCGGCTGGCCAGCTTCTTGGCCGTGTCGGGGGAGCGGTCCACGATCGTGGCGATCTGCTCGAACGGCACCGCGAACATGTCGTGCAGCACGAAGGCCAGCCGTTCCGCCGGGCCCAGCGAATCCAGCACCACCTGCAGCGCCAGGCCGACGGCGTCGGCGATCAGGGCCTCCTGCTCGGGGTCGCCTCCGGCCTCGGGGCTGACGACCGGATCGGGCAGCCGCTGCTCCAGTGGGGTCTCGCGGCGCGCGGCGCGTGCGCGCAGCATGTCCAGGCAGACCCGGCCGACCACCGTGGTGAGCCAGCCGCCCAGGTTGCCGATCGCGCCGGAGTCCGTACGGCTGAGCCGCAGCCACGCCTCCTGCACCGCGTCGTCGGCCTCGGTGAGAGAGCCGAGCATCCGGTACGCCACCGCCTTCAGGTGGGTGCGGTGTTCCGCGAATCGTTCGGCCAGGAACTCGTCAGCGTCCACGGTCACATCATCCTTCGATCAGGGTCGTTCCTTTCCTTGACGGAACGGACCCGGCGAAGGTGACGGATTCGGCGAACCCTGATGTGTACGCGTACGGCAGAAACGCGTGAGCGGGAAGCTCGCGCAGGCTCGACGCCGCCGCGGCCCGCCGTACCGCCATCGAGCTGGCCGTACCCGCGCCGCCGGGCCGCCCCCGGCCCCGCTGGACGCGCTGTGGGCGGGCGCACGCCTGGAACAAGCGACGCACGTCACACTTGGCTGCCGTCACAGGGTGCCGAGCTGCTCTGTCTGAGAGGGGCGACAGTGAATCGCCGCTCCGGTCCCAGGGCCGGACACCCCAACAACTCTTAGTGGAAGAGATCGCATGAACCTCGCCCTGTGGATCTGCGCCGGACTGCTGGCCGTTGTCCTCCTCATCGGTGGCGTCGGCAAGCTGATCGTGCCTCGGGAGAAGATGGCCGCCATGCGCGGTGCGGGATGGACCGCGGACTTCAGCGCCGGGTTCCTGAAGGTCCTCGGGGCCATCGAGGTCCTGGGGGCGGTGGGACTCCTCCTGCCCGCGGTGACCGGCATCGCGCCGGTTCTGGTGCCGGTGGCGGCGGTCGGCGTGGTGGTGCTGATGGTCGGTGCGATGGTCACGCACCTGCGCCGTGGTGAGGTCATGTCGGCCGCGGGGAACCTGGTCTATCTCGCCCTGGCCGCCTTCGTGGCGTGGGGCCGCTTCGGTCCCGAGTCCTTCCTCGGCTGACGCCGACATCCGGGTCGGGCACGCACCCCCTGCAAGGAGGACGTTCATGGACGTGACGAACGACAGTGGCCGCCGGGCTCTGGTGGTCGGGCTGGGCATCAGTGGGATCGCTGCGGCGCTGCGGCTGCGGCAGATCGGCTGGAGGCCGGTCATCATCGAGCGGGCTGCCGGCCGGCGCTCCGGCGGGTACTTCATCGCGCTGTTCGGCGCGGGCCGGGCCGCCGCCCAGCGCTTGGGTATCCTGGACAGGCTCACCGATCGCGGTGCGGACGGCGCCGCCTACGACATCGACCGGGTCGGCAGGCGCCGGCCCGGGCTGGGTTTCAAGAACTTTCCCGGCCGGCCGTGGATGATGACGCGAGGAGACGTGGAAGCAGCCGGTTTCGCCGCGCTGCCGTCCGATGTCGAGATCCGGTACGCCACCGTGCCGACCCGGATCGAGCAGGACGCCGACGGGGTGAACGTCACGCTGGCCGACACCGCCGGCGGGACCTCGGTCACCGAGCGCTTCGATCTGGTGGTCGGCGCGGACGGGCTGCGCTCCACGGTGCGGGGGCTGGTGTTCGGACCGCACGAGAACTACCTGCACCGGATGAACTACATGGCGGTCGCCTTCCAGATGGCCGGCGCGCTTCCGGGTTACGACCAGAGCGATTCGGTCATCCTGGCCGAATCCCGGCGGTCGATGTGGATCTTCCCGTTCAAGGACCGTCCGCCGACCGTGTTGCTGAATTACCACACCGACGATGTGGACGCGGAGTTCGCCAGGCCTGAGGTCGAGAGGGTGCGCGAGGTGTTCGGCCCGGAGCCGGCAGGCCCGGCCTTGGGCGCGGTGCTGGACGCGCTGGAGTCGGCCGAGGATGTGCTGTTCGACTCGGTCGAGCAGGTGCGCATGGACCGCTGGCATCGCGGCCGGGTGGTGCTCGTCGGTGACGCGGCCTGGTGCGTGACGCTGTATGCGGGGATGGGCGCCTCGACCGGGATGGCCGGGGCCGACCTGCTGGGCACCATGCTGGCCCGCCACGGCGGCAGCGTGACCGAGGCGCTGACGCGATGGGAGCAGCAGCTGCGCCCCTCCATCGGCTACCTGCAGGGCAACGGGATGCAGATGCGCAGCCTGTTCGTCCCGGCCACCCGCTTCGAACTCGCACGGCGCAGAATTATGCTGCGGGTGAGCAAGATGCCGGTGACCTCCCCGTTGTTCCTCTGGTGGCGGGCCAGGGGCAAGGTGGCCCGGATGAAGGACTTGGACTTCGCTCACCCGGCCCGGCTGCGCCCGTCCGCACCCACGGGGTGAGGGCACGATCGGTGGCACAGCATGGGGGCCGGCGCAACACAGCGACCAAGCCGCCCGGACTCCGGGACCCGGCCACCATTGACAGCCGATCGAGCGGACAGGTGCGAGCCGCCGGGTACCGAGGGCGTCGACGCGGTGGGCGGGCAGGCAGATGGGCTCCGCGTGGAGCCTCGATACGAGAGTTGGGAGGGGTCGTATGCCGGGATCAACGGATGAGAAAGAGGTTGTCGGTTACCGGCCGCTGCTGTTTTCCATCGCTTACGGGATGACCGGGTCCGTGGGCGATGCCGAGGACATCGTGCAGGACGCGTTTCTCGGCCTGAGCCGGGCGCACCAGGAGGGGACTGTGATCGTCAATCCGAAGGCGTACCTGACCACGGCGGTGACGCGGCTGGGCATCAACTACCTGAGTTCGGCGCGGGTACGGCGGGAGACCTATGTGGGCGACTGGCTGCCCGAGCCGGTCGTCGTGCCCGCGGACAGACCGGGGCCGGCCGAGCAGGCCGAGCTGGCCGACTCGCTGTCGATGGCGTTCCTGGTGCTGCTGGAGGCCCTCTCGCCGGTGGAGCGGGCGGTGTTCATGCTGCGCGAGGTGTTCGGGTACGGCTACCCGGAGGTGGCGAGGATCACCGGCAAGAGCGAGGTGAACTGCCGGCAGATCTTCGCCCGCGCCCGGCAGCGCATCGCCGCCGGAGGGCAGATGGCCGGCAGCGCGCCGCCCCGCGAGCGGCGGGCGGAAGGCGAGAAACTCGCCCGCAGGTTCTTCGAGGCCGCCGCGGGCGGCGACATGGACGCTCTGCTCGGCATGCTCGCGCCCGACGTGGTGCTGCACGGGGACGGTGGCGGCAAGGTGCAGGCCTTCGCAAAGCGGCTGGCCGGGCGGCTGCCCGTCGTGCGGCTGCTCCTCGGCGTGTTCCGCCGGGCCGGGATCTTGGGGGTCTCTCTCCGGCCGGCCTGGGTCAACGGCCGGCCGGGCGCCGTCAAGTTCGATGCCGAAGGGCGCGTGATCGGCGTGATCGAGCTCGACATCGCCGACGGCATGGTCCACACGATCCACTCGGTGGCCAACCCCGACAAGCTTGCCCATATCCGAATGGATTCGGATATGGCGTGAGTGCCGGAGGAACCATCCTGCACCGCGCCGTCCGCCAGTCCCTCGACAGCCAAGCCCGCCGTCCGACCTGATCGGTGGTGGCTGGAGGGACCTCTGTGCAGGCAGTTTGTCGTGTGGCGGGTATCGCGTGCTCATATGAGCAAATTCCGGCTCATGTGTTGCCGCCAGGTGAACGGGCGACTTAGCGTGCGTTACCACGTCACATACGGAGGTCCCTATGCGTGGATTCCGGCTGTTCAAAATGCCTGTCCTCCTCCTTTCCATCGCCGCCCTGGCCGCCTGCTCGGTGTCGACCACCCCCGGCGGGTCCACCGCCGGCACGAGCCAGGAGGCCGGCGACGGCCCGCTCGTCATCGGCTTCAGCCAGGCGACCCAGCAGTCCCCGTTCTACGTGCAACTGCGCGAAGGAGCCGAAGCCGCCGCCAAGAAGGCCGGCGCCACGCTCTACTTCGCCGACGCGGGCGGGGACGTCACCAAGCAGAACAACGACGTCCAGGACCTCATCACCCGGCAGGTCGACGTCCTGCTCATCAACCCGGTCGACCCGCAGGGCGTGCAGCCCGGCCTCGCCGCCGCCAAGGCGGCCGGAGTGTCGGTGGTGACCGTGGACCGGCCGGTCGCCGAGGGCGCGGTCGCCCACGTCGGGCGCGACAACAAGGCGATGGGCGAGCTCGTCGGCAAGCGGCTCAGCGAGCAGCTCGGCGCCAAGGGCGGCACCGTCATCGAGATCAAGGGAGACGCGGGCGGCGCCGTGGCACGCGACCGCAGCGCCGGATTCCACGAGGCCGTCAAGGCCAACCCGAAGATCAAGATCGTGGAGGGGCCGTACGCGGACTACGTCCGGGCCAAGGCCGTCACGGCCATGCAGGACCTGCTCCAGGTCAACCCCGGCGTGGCCGCCGTCTACGCGCACAACGACGACATGGCGCTCGGCGCGCTGAAGGTGCTCAACGAGAGCGGCAAGAGCAAGGTCCTCGTCGCCGGCGTGGACGGGCTCATGGAGGCGGTCAAGGAGATCGCCGGCGGCGGGCAGTACGTCGCCACGGCCCTCAACGACCCCATCTCGCTCGGCTCGAAGGCCGTGGAGACGGTGCTCAAGGTCGGCAAGGGCGAGAAGGTCGAGGCCTCCATCGACGCGGGCACCGAGCTGATCGACCCGGACAACGCGGCCCAGTACACCGGGCCCGGCGAGTTCGCCCAGGCGCGCGAGCAGTGACCACCGGCGAAGACCAGGAAGGCGGAGACATGACCATGCAGGCCGCAGTGCTCCACGCGCCCGGGGACATCCGGGTGGAGCAGGTGCCCGTGCCCGAGCCCGGCCCCGGCGAGGCGCTCGTCCGCGTCGCGGCCTGCGGGGTGTGCGGATCGGACATCCCGCGCATGTTGTCCGCGGGGGCCTACCACTTCCCGATCATCTGCGGCCACGAGTTCTCGGGGCACGTGGTCCGGATGGGCGAGCGCCTGGCCGCCACGGGGCGCGTGCGCGAGGGCGACCTGGTCACCGTGCCCCCGCTCATCCCGTGCCACGCCTGCGCGCCGTGCAGCCAGGGGCACTTCAGCCTGTGCCAGAACTACGGCTACTTCGGCAGCCGCAGGGACGGCGCGTACGCCCAGTACGTCACCGTCCCCGACGAGAACCTCATGGTGCTGCCCGCCGACCTCGACCCGAGGGCGGCCGCCATGCTGGACCCGGCGGCGATCGCCCTGCACGCCCTGTGGCGGACGAAGATGCGCGGCGGCCACCGGGTCGCGGTCGTCGGCGCCGGCCCCATCGGGCTGTTCGCCGTACAGTGGGCGCGCATCGCCGGCGCCGCCGAGGTGCTCGTGATCGAGCTGAACGAGCAGAAGGCCGCCATGGCGACGGAGGCGGGCGCCACGCACACCGCCACCAGCTCCGAGGCCGCCGCCGACCTGGTCGGCGAGGGGTACGACGTGGTCGTCGAGTCCGCGGGCGTGCCGGCCACCATCGACCAGGCGGTGGCGCTGACGGCCCGGCACGGCGAGGCGGTGTTCATCGGCATCCCGCACGAGCCCGTGGTGCTGCCCAAGGCCACGTTCAGCTCCTTTCTGCGCCGCGAGGTCACGCTGCACGGCGCGTGGAACTCCTTCTCGGCGCCGTTCCCCGGCGAGGAGTGGCGGGAGGCGGCCAGGTTGCTCGCCTCCGGCGAGCTGGCCTGGAAGTTCATGATCACGCATGAGCTGGGGCTGGAGGCGCTGCCCGAGACCATGGCCGGGCTCGGGGAACGTTCCATCTTCAGCTCCAAGGTGCTCTTCCTGCCGAACGAGGAGTGACGATGAGCGCTTTCCTCGCCCTCGACCTCGGCACGGAGGGCGCTCGCGCGGCGGTCTACACCGTGGAGGGCACGCAGGCCGGGACGGGCGACGACGCCTACCCGACCAGCTTTCCCCGGCCCGGCTGGGCCGAGCAGGACCCGGAGCACTGGTGGCGGGCGAGCGTCCGCGCCGCCCGCGCGGCGCTCGCCGAGGCGGGAAACCCGGAGATCGCCGGGATCGCGGTGGCCACCACGGCCTCCACGGTGGCCGTCCTCGACCGGAACGGGCGCCCCCTGCGGCCCGCCCTGCTCTGGATGGACGGCCGGGCCGGCGAGGAGTCGGCGCTGACCGCGCGCAGCGGCCACCCGGTGCTCCGCTACTCGGGCGGCTCGGACGCGGTGGAATGGCTCGTGCCCAAGGCCATGTGGCTGGCCCGCCACGAGCCCGGGACGTACCGTCAGGCCACGCGCATCACCGAGGCGGTCGACTACATGGTGTGGCGGCTCACCGGGCGGTGGGCGGGATCGCGGATGAACGCGGTCTGCAAGAGCAACTACGACCCGCGCGGCGCGGGGTTCCCTCATGACCTGTACGAGCAGTTCGGCGTCGGCGACCTGGCCGGCAAGCTGCCGGACGAGATCGTCCCCGTCGGCGACCCGATCGGGCCCGTCAGCGCCGCGGCCCGCGAGGAGCTGGGCATCACCGGCCCGGCCGTCGTCGCGTCCGGCGGGATCGACGCGCACCTGTCGCTGCTGGCCATCGGCGGCGCACCCGAGGGCCGGGTGTCGATCGTGTGCGGCACGTCCAACGCGTTCGTCACGGAGATCGCCGAACCGGTCTTCCCGCCCACCGTGTGGGGGCCGTACCCGGACGCGCTGCGCACCGGGCGCTGGCTCGTCGAGGGCGGCCAGGTGAGCGCGGGCTCGGTGCTGGCCTGGGCGGGGGAGCGGCTCATGGGACGGCCGCGAGCCGACATCGGCGGGCTCATCGAGGCCGCGTCGGCGCTGCCGCCGGTCGATCACGGCCTGATCGTCCTCGACTACTTCATGGGCAACCGCACGCCCCTGCGCGATCCGCTGCTGCGCGGGGCGGTGCTCGGGCTGACCCTGGCCAGCTCGCCCGAGCAGGTCTACCGGGCCGCCGTGGAGGGCGTCGCGTACGGCACCAGGCAGGTCATCGACTCGTTCACCGAGGGCGGGATCGGCGTGGAGGAGATCTTCCTGTCCGGCGGCATCCGGCACAACGAGCTGTGGCTCCAGACGACCGCCGACGTGCTCGGCCGGCCGGTCCGCCTGGTCACGGGGGACAACCTCACGCTGCGGGCCTGCTCGGTGATCGCCTCGGTCGGCGCCGGGCGGCACGCCTCGCTCGCCGAGGCGGCGGCCGAGTACGCGCCGCGCACCCGCACCATCGAGCCGGTCCCCGAGCACCGGGACGCCTACCGGCAGGGCTACGCCGACTACCGGGCGGCCACCGAGGCCACCACGCCGCTCGCGCACCGCCTGAACGCGCCGGAACGGAGGCAGGACCCATGACCGTCCCTGCCGACTACGACGACCAGCTCTACGAGGTCGCCATCCGCTACTACGAAGGCGGGGAGACCCAGGAACAGATCGCCCACGCCCTGCACCTCACCCGCTGGAAGGTGGGCAGGATGCTGGCCGAGGCGCGCCAGGCCGGAATCGTCCGGATCGAGGTGCTGCACCCGAGGTCCCGGGTACGCGCCCTGGAACAGTCGCTCAAGGAGCGCTGCGGGCTGCGGGACGCGGTCGTGGTGGCCGGCGGCGGCAACAGCGGCGCGGAGGACCTGCGCGACCGGGTCGCCGCGGCCGGCGCCGACCACCTCATGGCGATGCGGCCCACGCCCCGGCTGATCGGCGTGTCGTGGGGGCGCACGCTCGACCGGCTGGCCGGCGGGCTCAAGCCCGGATGGGCCACCGGCGTCAACGTGGTGCAGATCAACGGCGCGCTCAGCCGGTCGCGGCAGCCGACCAGCGCGCACAGCATGGCGAGCCTGATCGCCCACCACGGCGGCGGCGCCGCCACGCTGCTGCCCGCCCCGGCGATCCTGGAGCAGCAGAGCACCCGGGCCGTGCTGGAGAGCGACCGGGCCGTCTCCGACGTGCTCGCCCTCGCCACCCGGGCCGACCTGTTCCTGTTCAGCCCCGGCGGCATGGGCAGCGACTCCGTGCTGGTCGACTCCGGCCAGATCGACGCCGGCCACCTGTCCAGGCTCGCGGAGGCCGGCGCGGTGGGCGACGTGCTGGGCCGCTTCGTCGACCGCGACGGCCGCATCGTGGACCCCGGCCTGGACGGGCGCACCCTCGGCCTGTCACTGGACGTCCTGCGCGCGTCCACCGCCTCCGTCGCGCTCGTCAGCGGCGAGGCCAAGCACGCGGTGTGCCGGGCCGTCGTGGCGAGCCGCCTCTGCGACGTGCTGATCACCGACGACCAGAGCGCGACGTACCTGCTGGACACGTGGAAGGAGGGGGCATGACGGACGAGCGGCTGCGGATGTCGGGGATCGTCAAACGGTTCCCCGGCACGGTCGCCCTGGACGGCGTGGAGCTGACCGTACGGGCCGGCGAGGTGCACTGCCTGCTGGGCGAGAACGGCGCGGGCAAGAGCACGCTGATGAAGATCCTGGCCGGCTCCTACCGTCCGGACGAGGGGACGATCCTGCTGGACGGCGAGCCGTTCAGCCCTTCGACCCCGCACGCCGGGCTGGCCGCCGGCGTCGCCGTCATCTACCAGGAGCTCGACCTGCTGCCCGACCTGACCGTGGCGCAGAACCTGCTGCTGGGCCGCTCGCCCCGGCTCGGCCCGTTCGTCCGCAGGGCGCGGCGGGCGAGGCTGGCCCGCCAGGCGCTCGACCGGGTCGGCGCGCGCTTCCCCGTGACCACCCGCGTCAGGGACCTGCCCATCGCGGCCCGGCAGCTCACCGCCATCGCCAAGGCGCTCACCGCCGACGCCCGGGTGATCGTCATGGACGAGCCGTCCGCCACGCTCGGAGAGAGCGAACTGGCGGCGGTGTTCGGCGTCATCCGGTCGCTCACGGAGGAAGGGCGCTCGGTCATCTTCATCTCGCACCGGCTCGACGAGGTCAAGGAGATCGGCGACCGCGCCACCGTGTTGCGCGACGGCCGGACGGCGGGCGTCTACGACCTGGCCTCGACCACGCCGGACGAGATCGTGGCCGCGATGATCGGCGAGGCCAAGGAGCTCGTGCGCCCCGCCGATCATCCCGCGCCCGAGGGCGAGCCGCTGCTGGTCGTCGACCGGGTCCACGTGCCGGGGTTGCTCGACGTGCGCGACATCGAGGTGCGCCCCGGCGAGGTCGTCGGGCTGGCCGGGTTGGGCGGCGCGGGGCGTACCACGCTGCTGCGGGCGCTCTTCGGCGACCTGAAGGCGCACGTCACCGCCCGGCTGGACGGCCGCCCGCTCAAGGCGGGCAACCCGGCCGCCGCGGTGCGCGCCGGCCTCGCGCTGGTGCCGGAGAGCCGCAAGGAACAGGGCCTGATGCTCGGCCTCTCGGTGGGCCGCAACGCGGCGATCGCGGCCCTCGACCGGCCACCGTGGCTGCTGCCCGGGCGGCTCGGACGGCGCCTGGCCGCACCGGCGCTGGCCGGGCTCGGCGTCAAGACCGCCGGGCAGGGCCAGCTCGTCGGCCAGCTGTCCGGCGGCAACCAGCAGAAGGTCGTGCTGGCCAAGTGGATCACCAGGGGCGGGATCAGGGTCCTGCTGCTGGACGAGCCCACCCGCGGGCTCGACGTCGGCGCCAAGGCCGACCTCTACCGCCAGGTACGCGACCTCGCCGGCCAGGGCGTGGCGGTCCTGCTCGCCAGCAGCGAGCTCAACGAGCTGACCGCCAACGCCGACCGCATCCAGGTCCTGTACGAGGGCCGCAACATCGCCCGTTTCGACCCGAGGGTCAGTCCGGAGAGCGCCATAGCGCACGCCGTCATCACAGGAGCGACACCATGACCACCTCGATCGGATCCTCGGTGGCCGCGTCCGCCGAGCAGGCCGGCGGCGCCCGGTCGCGGCGCGGCGCCGACCTGATCGTCAAGTCCAACCTGCTGCTGGTCTTCCTCGCGTTGTGCGTCGTCGCGACGCTGCTGGCCCCGCAGTTCCTCACCGGCCGCAACATCGCCAACCTGCTGCAGCAGTCGTCGCTCACCGGGATCGTCGCCATCGGCATGACGATGGTGGTGCTGACCGCGGGCATCGACCTGTCGGTCGGCAGCGTGGCCGCCTTCGGCGGGATGACGGTCGCCATCCTCATGACCTCGGGCGTGCCCGTGCTGCCGGCGATCCTGCTCAGCGTGCTGGCCGGCGCCGTGTTCGGCGCGATCATGGGCGGGCTGTCGGCGTACCTGGCGTTGCCGGCCTTCATGACCACGCTGGCGGGGCTCACCGCGATCCGCGGGCTCACGTACCTGCTGACCGACGGCAAGCCCGCGGAGGCGGCGGGGGCGGAGTCGTTCCAGTTGCTCGGCGGCGGGTTCGTCGGCTACGTCCCGATCGTCGGGATCATCTTCGTGGTGATCACGATCCTCGCCGCCGTGGTGCTGCGCGGCACCACCTTCGGCGAGTACGTCTACGCCGTCGGCAGCAACAAGGAGGCCGCGCGGTTGTCGGGGCTGCCGGTGCGCGGCGTGATCACCACCGTGTTCGCCGTGTCCGGCGCGCTGGCGGCGCTCGCGGGCGTGCTGCTCACCTCGCGGCTGACCGTGGGCCAGCCCACCGCGTTCAACGGGCTGGAGCTGGACGCCATCGCGGCCGTCGTGCTCGGCGGCACCAACCTGTTCGGCGGCAGGGGCGGGGTGTTCGGCACCTTCGTGGCGGTGCTGCTGCTGTCGGTGCTGCGCAACCTGTGCAACCTGCTCGGCCTGGGCTCCTTCTTCCAGATGGTGGTGACCGGCCTGATCCTGCTGGTCGCCCTCGTACTCAACATGCTGATCGAAAGGCGTGGCGCCCGTGCCTGACACCCTTCCATCCGGCTCGTTGCGGGCCTACCTGCACGGGCTGCCCGGCGTCGACGAGGTGGGCGTGCGCCGCCGCGCCGCCGACCTGGCCACCCGGTCGATCAAGACCACGGCCAAGCGCCAGGCGATCGACCTGGCCATCCGCATGGTCGACCTGACCACGCTCGAAGGGGCGGACACCCCCGGCAAGGTCCGCGCGCTGGCGGCCAAGGCCATGCGGCCCGACCCGGCCGACCCCACCGCGCCCCCGGTCGCCGCGGTCTGCGTCTATCCCGACATGATCCCGGTGGCCGCACCCGTCCTGGCGGGCAGCGGGGTGGGGCTCGCCTCGGTCGCCACCGGCTTCCCCGCCGGACGCACCTCGCTGGAGGTGAAGCTGACCGACACGCGTACGGCGGTCGCCGCCGGAGCCACCGAGATCGACATGGTCATCGACAGGGGCGCGTTCCTCGCCGGCGACTACCGCAAGGTCTTCGACGAGATCGTGGCGGTCAAGGAGTGCTGCGGTGACGCGCACCTGAAGGTCATCCTGGAGACCGGCGAGCTCGTCACCTACGACAACGTACGGCGGGCGTCCTGGCTCGCGCTGCACGCCGGGGCCGACTTCATCAAGACCTCCACCGGCAAGGTCGCGCCCGCCGCCACCCTGCCGGTCACCCTGGTCATGCTGGAGGCGGTCAGGGACTACCGGGCCGCCGCGGGACGGCAGGCCGGGGTGAAGTCGGCCGGCGGCATCCGCACCACCAAGGACGCGATCCGCTACCTGGTGCTGGTCAAGGAGGTGGCCGGGGAGAGCTGGCTGGACCCGGCGCGGTTCCGGCTCGGCGCCTCGACGCTGCTGAACGACCTGCTCATGCAGCGCGCCAAGCTCGGCACCGGGCACTACGCAGGGCCCGACTACTACACGATCGACTGAGGGGACCCGTGGAGATCTTCGACTACGCGCCCGCGCCGGAATCACGGTCGATCGTGACGATCCGGCCGGCGTACGACCTGTTCATCGACGGCGAGTTCACCGAGGCCAAGAGCGACGAGCGGATCGTGACGGTCAACCCCGCCGACGAGGAGCCGCTCGCCGAGGTGGCCGCGGCGTCCGACGCCGACGTGGACCGCGCCTTCGCCGCCGCCCGCCGGGCCTACGAACGGGTGTGGTCGCCGCTGCCCGGCGCGGAGCGCGGCAAATACCTGTTCAGGATCGCGCGCATCATCCAGGAACGCGCCCGCGAGCTGGCCGTGCTCGAATCGCTCGACAACGGCAAGCCCGTCAAGGAGACCCGCGACGTCGACCTTCCCCTGGTCGCGGCGCACTTCTTCTACCACGCGGGCTGGGCGGACAAGCTCGCGCACGCCGGGCTCGGCCCCTCCCCGCGCCCGCTCGGCGTGGCCGCGCAGGTCATCCCGTGGAACTTCCCGCTGCTGATGCTCGCGTGGAAGGTCGCGCCCGCCCTGGCGACCGGCAACACGGTGGTGCTCAAGCCCGCCGAGACCACGCCGCTGACCGCCCTGGCGTTCGCGGAGATCTGCCAGGAGGCGGAGCTGCCGCCCGGCGTGGTCAACATCGTGACCGGCGCGGGCGGCACCGGCCGCGCCGTGGTCGCCCACCCGGACGCGGACAAGGTGGCTTTCACCGGCTCGACCGGCGTCGGCAAGGAGATCGCCCGCGCCGTGGCGGGCACAGCCAAGCGGCTCACCCTGGAGCTGGGCGGCAAGGGCGCCAACATCGTGTACGACGACGCGGCGATCGACCAGGCCGTGGAGGGCATCGTCGCCGGGATCTTCTTCAACCAGGGCCACGTGTGCTGCGCGGGCTCCCGCCTGCTGGTCCAGGAGTCGATCGCCGAGGAACTGCTGGCCAGGCTGCGGGCCAGGATCGAGCGCCTGCGGCTCGGCGACCCGCTGGACAAGAACACCGACATCGGCGCGATCAACTCGGCCGCGCAGCTCGCCAGGATCCGCGACCTGGCGACCGCCGGCGAGGCGGAGGGCGCGAGCGGCTGGTCGCCCGCGTGCCCGATCCCGGAGCGCGGCTACTGGTTCCCGCCCACCGTGTTCACCGGCGTCACGCAGGCGCACAGGATCGCCCGCGAGGAGATCTTCGGCCCCGTGCTGTCGGTGCTCACCTTCCGCACCCCCGAGGAGGCCGTCGCCAAGGCGAACAACACGCCGTACGGGCTGTCCGCCGGGGTGTGGACGGAGAAGGGCTCCCGCATGTTGTGGACCGCGAGCCGGCTGCGCGCCGGCGTCGTGTGGTCCAACACCTTCAACGTGTTCGATCCCGCCAGCCCGTTCGGCGGCTACAAGGAGTCCGGTTACGGCCGCGAGGGCGGCCGGCACGGGCTGGAGGCATACCTTGGCTGACAGGACCGCTTCCACGCCGGCCCGCGTGGCCGTGCGCAGGACGTACAAGCTCTACCTCGGCGGGGCGTTCCCGCGTTCGGAATCAGGCAGGTCGTACCCGGTGACATCCTCCCGCGGCGTCCACCTCGCCAACGCGGCCCTGGCGTCGCGCAAGGACGTGCGCGACGCCGTCGTGGCGGCGCGCAGGGCCTTCCCCGGCTGGTCCGGCCGCACCGCCTACAACCGCGGCCAGATCCTCTACCGGATCGCCGAGATGATGGAGGGGCGGCGCGCCCAGTTCGCCGCGGAGGTGGCCGCCGCCCAGGGCGTGAGCGAGGCGCGGGCCCAGGGGGTGGTGTCCGCCGCGATCGACCGCTGGGTCTACTACGCCGGCTGGGCCGACAAGCTCGGCCAGGTCCTCGGGGCGGCCAACCCGGTCTCGGGCCCCTACGTCAACCACTCCCAGCCCGATCCGGCCGGGGTCGTGGGCGTCCTCGCGCCCGACGGCTCCCCGCTGCTCGGCCTGGTCGCAGTGCTCGCGCCGGTGATCACCGCGGGCAACACGGCCGTGCTGGTGGCGAGCGAGCGGGCCCCGCTGCCCGCCGTCACGCTCGCCGAGGCGCTGGCCACCTCCGACCTGCCGGGCGGCGTCGTCAACGTCCTGACCGGCCGGCTCGGCGAGCTGGCGCCGCCGCTGGCCGGGCACGCCGACGTGAACGCCCTGGACCTGGCCGGGGCGGGCGGCCTGGCCGCCGAGCTGGAGGAACTGGCGGCGGGCACGCTCAAGCGGGTCGTACGGCCGGGCCGCCACGACGACTGGTCCGCCGCCGACCCCGGCGTGGCCCGCATCAGGCCCTTCGTGGAGACGAAGACCGTCTGGCACCCGATGGGCCTCTGACGCACCCGGCTCGGGTGAGCGCCCGCCCTTCGGCGGCACCGGCCGGCTCCGAGAGGAGCCCGGTCCGGGGCGGCGGTCAGCTGGAATGGTCGATGGTGATCACGACGTTGCCGATCTTCCGGCCGGAGTCGACATAACGGTGCGCCTCGACGATGTCGGCCAGCGGATATCGCCGGTCGATGACCGGCGTGAAACGGCCGGACTCGATCAGGTCGCGGAAATACAGGGCCGTTTCCCGGTCGTTTCTCGGCAGCGGCATGAGCACTTTCCTGCCGCCGAGCGGCCGGGTGACGAGCGGGAGGAACACGTTCTGCCACATCGGGCCGACGTCGGAGGCGGCGTAGACGCCACGCGGTTTCAGCAGCCGGCGGCAGCGGCCGAACGTGCTCTTGCCGACCGCGTCGATGACGACGTCGTATTTCTCCGTGTCGCGGGTGAAGTCGACGGCGGTGCGGTCGATGACCCGGTCGGCGCCCAGACCGCGTACCAGCTCCATGGTCCCCGTGTCGCAGACCGCCGTCACCACGGCCCCGCGAGCCTTCAGCAGCTGGACCGCGGCCGAGCCGATGGCCCCGGTCGCGCCGTAGACCAGGACGTCGTGGCCCTCCCCGACCTGCGCGGCCGTGATGATGGACAGCGCGTAGTGCGAGCCCTCGGTGCTGGGGGCGGCCTCGTCATAGTCCAGGCCGTCGGGGATGGTGGCGAGCGTGCCGTCCGCGGAGATGGTCATGTACTCGGCGTGAGCGCCGAACGTGGCGTCGTTGTAGCCGAACACCCGCTCGCCGACCTGGAAAGCGGTGACCTCGTCGCCGACGGCCGCTATCTCCCCAGCGAACTCGTTGCCGAGAATGCGCAGCCTGGGCCGGAAGAAACCCGCGAAAAATCTCCAGAGGAACGGCTTGGCGGCGCGTAACGCGCAGTCGGTGCGATTGACCGTGGTCGCGTGAACCCTGACGAGCAGCTCGTCCGGCTTGACCGCGGGTCTTTCCACCTCGGTCACGCCGACCACGTCGGGCGAGCCGTACCGTAATCGCACCGCGGCTTTCATAGCTGGATTGTAGCCACCGTCAGGCGCGGGCGCTCGCCGTGAACGG
>NZ_JBDPLS010000013.1:0-250678 GCF_039871515.1 Nonomuraea sp. B1E8
CGGAGCCGTCCCATCGCGCACGTTCTGCGCTGGTCGGACTGGCGCCGCCGTCACCAGGCGACAGCCCGGCGCTGCCACTACCGGCGCAGATCGAAACCATGATCGCGAAGTGTCACTGGAGTACTAGTCCGGCAAACGTCTAACGAGCGGTACGTGGGGGTTGCGGGATGGACCTGAAACATCCAGACTCTGTCCCCCGGCCTCCCGGCCCCTTCACTGCACGCCTGAGATTCAGATGGCCAGATCGACGGCCTGAAGTTCGACAGGGGGTCGAAGGGGTCGGGCAGGCGGCGTAGGCCGCCGGAGACGTAGGCGCTGCCCGGACGCACTTCCCGGAGCAGCGGCCAGGAGCCGGACACGCGGCTCAGCGTAGGACCGGCCGCTCGTGAACCGCCCTGGGCGAAGGAGGCGGTCGATTTCATCCGGGCGTGCTGCCGAGGGTTTCCGGCGTGGGCTCGGTGTCCCGGTTCGTGGGCCGGGGGCGCAGGAGGAGGCCGGCGGTGAGGATGGCGGCCAGGTAGAAGGCGCCCGCGCCGAGCATGCCGGCGGTGTAGCCGCTGGTGAGCGCGTCGTGCAGAGGAGTGCCTGCCGGTTGGCTCGTGGTGGCGGTGACGGCGATGCCGGCCAGGACGGCCAGGCCGAGGGCGCCGCCGATCTGCTGGCTGGTGTTGACCAGCCCGGAGGCGATGCCTGAGTCGCGCGGTGCGACGCCCTGTACGCCGCCGATGGTGGCCGCGACGAAGCCGATGCCCAGGCCGATGCCGCCGGCGAGCTGGGCGGGCAGCAGCACGAGCAGGGGGTTCTGGTCCGGGGTCAGCAGGCTGAACCAGCCCATCGCCGCGGCGGCCACCGTCATCCCGGTCGCCAGGACGGTCCGGGTGGAGGTGCGCGCCTGCAGCCTGGGGCCGATGACGCCGGAACCGAACCCGATGCCGATGGCGAACGGCAGATAGGCCAGACCGGTGATCATGGGCGAGTACTGGTTGATCGTCTGCATGTACAGGGTGAGGAAGTAGAAGGTGGCCAACTGCCCGGCGCCCATGAGCAGCATGACCAGATTGGCGCCGAGCCTGCCGCGGTCGGCCAGCACGCCTGAGGGCAGCATCGGGCTGCGCGCGCTGCGCTGGATGAACAGGAACGCGGCGAGTAGCGCGACGGCTGCCGCGCCGAAGGCCAGAGTGAGCCCGTCGCCGACACCGTGGGAGCCGGCCCGGTTGATGGCGTAGACCAGCGAGCCGAGCGCGAGGGTCACGGTGCCCGCGCCGGGCAGGTCGAGGCCGCCGTGCTCCCGGGTGCCGGGCGCCAGGGCAAACGTGCCGGCCAGGACCACGAGCGCGATGGGGATGTTGACGAGCATGATCCATCGCCAGCCCAGGTACTCCGTCAGCGCGCCGCCCAGCAGCAGGCCGGCGACCGAGCCCAGGCCGCCCATGGCGCCGTAGACGCCGAGCGCCTTGTTGCGCCGGGGCCCGGCGGGGAAGGTATCGGCGAGCAGGGACAGCGCCGCCGGGGCGACGATCGCGGCGCCGACGCCCTGCAGGACGCGGGCGGCGATCAGCACGCTCCCGTTGCCGGCCAGGCCGCCCAGCAGGGACGCGGCGAGGAAGACCGTCAGGCCGACGCGGAACAGTCTTCGGCGGCCGAACAGGTCTCCGGCGCGGCCTCCGGCCAGCAACAGGCCGCCGAAGGCCAGGGCGTAGGCGGTGAGCACCCAGTCCAGGTCGGCCTCGGCGATGCCGAGCCCGGTTCCGATGACGGGCAGGCCCACGGTCACGATGGTGCCGTCCATCACCATCAGCAGTTGTGCGGCCGCGATCACCAGCAGCGCCAGGCGGGTGTTGCGGGTTTCGGAGAGAGAGGTCATGCCGGCTCCTCAGGAAGCGGTGGCGGCGCCGTGAACGGCGGCGGCGAGCCGGTCGTGCTCGGGGTAGGACCAGCCGAAGCCGAACCGGCGCCGCGTGTAGCCGAAGGCGATACCGGTGCGGGGATCGGCGAAGGACTCCGAGCCGGCCGACCCGTCGTGGCCGAACGCGTTGGCGCTGAGGAACGCATACCGCAGGCCCTTGGCCTGGAAGCCGAGCGCGTAGTTGCCCTGGTCGCCGCGGACCAGGTCGGCGCCGGTCGAGTGCAGCTGGGCGAACTCTCCGACGGTGTCCGGCTTGAGCAGCGGAGGCTGCCCGTCGATCCCCCAGACGGCCGCCGCGTACAGGCCGGCCAGGCCGCGCGCGCTGCCCACGCCGCCGGCTGATGCCTGGCCGTTGGCGCGGACGGCGCGGGTGTTGGCGAAGGCCGCCTGGTCCAGGGGCGGCGTGCTGTTGAGCCCGTACCCGATGCCGAGGATGCTGTGCGGACCGGGCACGTTCGACCAGAACGCGGCCTCCTGCTCCGGAGTGGCCGTCCACCACTGGATCGGCCGGAACCGCTCCTCTTCGGCCTCGGGCAGGCCCAGGTAGAGGTCCAGCCTGTACGGGGTCCGGATGCGCTCGTCGTAGACCTGCCGCAGCGACCGGCCGGTCACTCGCCGAATCAGCTCGTTCACCATGGCGAACGAGACGAACCCGCCGTAGCCGTAGGCCGAACCCGGCCGCCAGTACGGCCGCTGCCCGGCCAGGCGGCGCGCGATCACCTCGTCGTCGGCGAGCTCGGCCGCCGTCAGCCCGCCGTCGACGCCGATGACGCCCGAGCGGTGCGTCAGCACGTCCCGCAGCGTGATCCCGTCCTTGCCGGCCGCGGCGAACTCCGGCCAGTGCCGGGCCACCGGCTCGTCGAGATCGAGGACGCCCTCCTGCACCAGCAGCGCCGCCACCAGCGTCGAGGCACCCTTGGTGGCGGAGTACACCCCGGTCAGCGTGTCACCGCTCACCTCGTCCCCGGCCCACAGGTCCACCACCCGCCGGCCGTGCGCGTACACGGCCAGCTGCGACCCCGCCTGGCCGTCCTGCTCGGCCACCACCGCGGCGAACTCCTCGCGCACCTGCTCGAAGCCGTCCGCCACCGTTCCGTGGACATCCATCCTGCTCATCGTCGGCAACCCTTCGTGAGTGAGTGTTGGTCGCCGGCATGACGGATGGCCCGCAGGAAAGGTGACCGGGTGCGTTCGCGGTCACCTTTCACTGCTTGATGCGTCAGCTGTCTCGCGGGCCCGCATCGATGCAGGTCAGGCTAATCCGACCATGATTTCCCCGAGACTGCGGAGAGGCCGTCGCGTTGCGCGGAACTCAGGCGGTCGGGCCTCGGGGTGACGGCGTACGCGCCGCGCCCGCACCGCTCCACGGCGAGCGGGTCGGAGAGGGCCGGACGGCGGCTGATGGTGTCCAGGGCGTCGGCCGCCCGCTGGACGGGCCAGTCCAGTGCCGTGGCGAGGTCGTCCACGGTGAGCGGCCGGGCGGCGTGCACCAGTGCGGCCAGCACCGTCAACGCGTCGCGAACGACGGCGCCGGCGGGGCCGCTGTCGTTCATCCGCTCGCTGATCCAGGCGAAGAACTGCGCCATCTCCTTCAGCCGGGCCGCGACGGGCGAACCGGTGCCGAAGATCTCGATTCCGTGCCGTGCGGCCGCCGCGACCTCGGCGTGGGCTCCGGTGTCGGCTCTGAACGCGTGGCGCCAGACGTCGTCGTCGATGAAGTACCGCTCACGGCGGCCGGAATCCTGCGCGCGCTTGACCAGCTCCATCGCCTCGAGATAGCCGATGGCCTTCGACACCGACGCCGGGCTGACCTGTAGCCGGCGTACGAGCTCGGCGGACGTCAGGCTGCCGGGCCCGGAGGTGAGCAGGCAGACGAACACGCGAGCGGGCATCCGGGGAAGGCCGGTGCCGGCCAGCAGCGTCGCCAACCGCTCCACGAAACCGTGCACGGGCTCGGCCGGCGGCTGCGCGGCGTGAACCGTTCCGCGGCGGCGGGCGCGCTGCCCGGCGGCCTGCTGGGCGCGGTCGGCCAAGTAGCCGCCGGGCACGCTGTTACGCGCCACTTCGCGGCTGATCGTGGACGTCGGCCTGCCCAGCCGCCTGGCGATCTCGGCGTATCCCAGCCCTTCGGCCATCCAGATCCCGATCTGCCTGCGATCGTCGTGGGTCAGCCTGCCTCCGGGCATCGGCTCTCCCTCTCTTCAGGTCCGCGAGTGCGTTCACCAACAGTACATTGCAACGACGGTCGGTAAGGATTGCATTTACCGACACTTCTATTGCAACGATTCACGTGAAAGCCCATAAATTTGTTGACGAGTTTGGAAAGGCAACGTAGCTTTTCTCTGCTTCGAAAGACTCAGAGGTGACGAGGAACCCCTTATGGAGAAAACGTTGGACGTGACCCGCATTCGAGCTCGCGTCGCCGAGTTCCTGGCCGAATACCGGATCCCGAGCGCCGCGATCGGCATCCTCCACGGCGGGCAGACCACCGGCTTCGCAGTCGGCGTCAGGAGCGTCCTCACCCAGGACCCCGCGACGTCCGGCACCATCTACCAGTGCGGCTCCGTGTCCAAGACCTGGACCGCCCTCGCCTTCATGCAACTCGTCGACGAGGGGAAAGTCGCTCTGGACGAGCCGGTGCGGACCTACCTCCCCGATTTCCGGGTGGCCGACCCCGACGTCAGCGCCAGGGTCACACCCCGCCACCTCCTCAACCACACCCACGGCATCGAGGAGGACTACGGAGATCCTGGCGAGGGCGACGACGTGTACGAGCGCATGGTGCGCAACATCGCCGGCGCGCGCCAGGTCCACCCCTTGGGCCACACACACGGCTACAGCGCGGCCCTGGGCTACGCGATCCTCGCCCGCATCATGGAGGTGATCGACGGCGAGCGGTGGGACGACATCATGAAAAATCGCCTGTTCGACCCCTTGGGACTGATCTCGACGAGCAGCCGGCGCGAGCACGTGGACCAGGACCGGGCCGCGACCGGGCACCTGATCCGATCCCTCGAAGAGGGCGCCGTCCTTTCACCGCTCAGCCACCTGCCGCGCTCCTTCGGCCCCGGAGGCAACGTCAACACGACAGCCTCGGAACTGCTCACGATGGCGTACGTCCTCCTCCACGAAGGAAAGGCGCCGAACGGGACCACCATCGTCTCCCCCGGCATCATCCGCGAGATGACGCAGTCGCGGGTCCCCATACCTGATCCGTACACGTTCGGGCCGGAATGGGCACTCGGCCTCATCGTGTGCGACTGGCACGGGCAGACCGTCTACGCCCACGACGGCAGCGCGGTCGGCCAGAGTGCCCGGCTGCGGATCCTGCCGGAGTCGGACATCGCCGTCTCGATGCTGGCGAACGCCGGACCACGCGACAGCTTCTACCGGAAGGTGTTCAACGAGATCCTGGCCGACCTCGGCGCGGTCACGATCCCCGGCCTGCCGGAGCCCGACCCCACCCTGGCCCTCGATCTGTCCAGGTATGAAGGCTCCTACGAGCGCCCCGGCACCCGCTACAAGGTTGCGGCCGAGAATGGGAAGCTGCATCTCACATTCTCCCTGAACCCCACGGAGGCACGGCTCCTCGACCGGCCCGAACAGCTCGACTACGAGCTGCTGCAGATCAGCGAGACCCACTTCCTGATGCCTTCGGACGATCCGTTGGAGGACCCTCAGACCGTCGCGATCTACGACTTCGAGAATGGCGCCGCACGCTATCTGCACCTCAATTGCCGCGTGCATCCGCGGGTGCGTGAGGAGGTCGGCACGGTGCCCGTCATGGCTGTTTCCACGATCTCTGACAACAACGGTTTCTGGGATTCCTTGAAGCAGGCGTACGGCCGGCTCCCCCAGGGCGCCAGGTGGACGCTGGCGGTGGCGAGCACCGACGGGGCCAAGGCGGTCAACGTCATCATGCACAACTCGATCGACGACGTCAGGAACTTCCTCGATGGCCACGTCGGCGCCTTCGCCACGACCGACTACTTCGAGGCCGACGCGGCCAACGCGGTCGGCCTCCCGACGAAGTGACCGCTGGACCGCGCAGGCGCTAACCGAAAGGCGGGCCGGAAGCGGCAATCACGTGCTTGACCACCTGGACGTCCTTGAGCTCGAAGGACCCGGTGGGCCTGGGGGCGACCGCCCGCCAGGCATCCAGCGCCTCCTCGGACTCGAAATGCTCAAAGAGGTTCACCCGGCCTGGGTCGGCGACGTCGGCCGACATGGCCATGTCGATGCACCCGGGATAGGCGCGCGCCGCCTCGACGATCCCGCGATGCGCCTCGACGCAACGATCCCTGGCCTCCGGATCGACGAACACCTTTCCCGCCACGATCACCGTCATGATGACGCTCCTCCTGCCTTGCGTACCGTTCCGCCGTACCGACCGGCCGAGGGGGGAGAACTCATCGGTACTCGCCGCGTGTGGTGGCGCACATCACAGGGCCGCCCTGTCACAAGGATCGGGCGGCCGGTGCCTCATGTTCGTCAGGACGCCGCGCGGACGATCCGCGTGGCGTGACCACCGCATGAAGATCGGAAAGACATCATGAGCAAGGTCTGGTTCGTGACCGGTTCGTCCCGAGGCCTCGGCCGTAAGTTCGTCGAGGCCGCGCTGTCGCGCGGCGACAAGGTGGCCGCGGCTGCCCGCAACACCGCAAGCCTGGACGAGCTGGTCGCCGCCCACGGCGAGGCGGTGCTCCCGCTGGAGCTGGACGTGACCGACAAGGCCGCCGTCTTCGAGTCCGTGAAGCGGGCCGCCGAGCACTTCGGCCGCCTGGACGTCATCGTGAACAACGCCGGCTACGCCCAGATCGGCGCGGTCGAGGAGCTGACCGAGCAGGAGCTGCGCGACCAGCTGGAGACCAACCTGTTCGGCGCGGTGTGGGTGATCCAGGCCGCGCTGCCCTACCTGCGCGAGCAGGGCTCGGGGCACATCGTCCAGCTGTCCTCGGCCGCCGGGCTCCTCGCGATGCCGCTCGGCGCCGCCTACTGCGCCTCCAAGTGGGCTCTGGAAGCGCTGAACGAATCCCTCGCCCAGGAGGTCGCCGAGTTCGGCATCAAGGTGACCGTGGTCGAGCCCGGCGGCTTCGCCACCAGGTCGGGCAAGAACCCGGACCCGCTCGACAACGGCCACATGGCCGAGATCAACCCGATCTACGACGACCTTCGCCAGCGGCTCGCGGGCCTCACCGGCAAGCAGCCCTCCGGCGACCCTGCCGCCGCGGCACAGGCACTCCTCACGATCGTCGACTCCGACCAGCCGCCGCTGCGGGTGCTGTTCGGGCAGGGCTTCTACCCGATGGTCCAGCAGGCCTACGCCGACCGGCTCAAGACCTGGGCCGACTGGCAGGACCTCTCGGCGCAGGCTCACGGCACGCTGGATCGGTGACCCTCCGGCTGACGCCGTCAGCCCACCCGCTCACCGGCCCTGAGGCTCGGTCTCGCAGGCGGACTCACGGGCGGGACCTCAGTCCGTCCAGGGTGAGGTCGAGCAGGCGTTCGGCCCGGTCGCGTTGGTCGGGCTCGGCCGAGGTCAGGGCGATGCCCGCGAGGGCGGCTCCCAGGTCCGCCGGGCTGATGTCGGTGCGGATCGTCCCGGCGGCGGCGCAGGCGTCCATCAGTGTGGTGATGGCGGCCTGGATCATGTCGCGGCTGTGACCGTAGGGGTTTCCTCCCGTGGCGACGATGGCGCGCAGGGCGTCGGCCATGCCGAGTTTGGCGGTCACGTAGTCCAGGAAGAGGCGTGTCCAGGCACGCAGGGCCTCATCGGGTGGGTGTGCCGCGAGCAGGCCGGGCACGGCATCGCACAGGTTGGCCACCTCGTTGCGGTAGACCGCCTCGATCAGGGCGTCCCGGGTGGGGAAGTTGCGATAGAGCGTCGCGGTGCCCACGCCCGCCTGCTTGGCGATGCGCTCCAGGTGCGCGTCCAGTCCCTCCTCGGCGAAGACGCTCGCCGCAACCGTGATGATCTTCTCCCGGTTGCGGCGGGCGTCGGCTCGCAACGGGCGTGGTGCATCTGTGCTCATCGGCGAGGCTGCGCACCTCGCCGGGAAAGGGGCCCGGCTCGTGCTCGGCGCACGAAGGGCGGACCGGCTGCACGCGGTGGTGGACCAGATCGTCGCGCAGGGCGGCTCGGCCGTCGGAGCCGTCATCGACGTGACGCGCCGTGCGGACCTGAAGCTCCTCACGGACACGGCGGTCCATCAGTACGGCCGGCTCGACGTCCTGGTCTCCAACGCCGGCACGATGGCGGTGTCACCGTTTGACGAGTTGCGCCAGGACGACTGGGACACGATGGTCGCCACGCACGTCAACGGCCTGCTGAACGGCATCGGAGCGGCCCTGCCCGTCTTCCGGTGGCAACGCTGCGGCCAGTTCGTCAACGTCGCCTCCACCGCGGCCTACGTCGTGAAGTCCCCGCAGGGCGTCTACGCCGCCACCAAGACGGCGGTCAAGGTGCTGACCGAGGCGCTGCGGCAGGAGTCAGGGCCCGACCTGCGCGTCACCCTGGTCTCACCCGGGTTCACCGACACCGAGGGGGTGGGCAAGGGGGCAAGCCCGTCCGTGGCGGAGGCGATGACCCGGCAGCGCGACGAGATCGCCATCCCGCCCTCCGCCATCGCGTCCGCGATCGGGTTCGCGATCGAGCAGCCCGCCGGCGTCGACATCAGCGAGGTCGTCGTCAGGCCCACCGCACAAGCCTGACCACCGCAGCCAGAGGTCAGGCGCGGTCACGGCGCCCCGCCGACCCTCAGGATCAGCCCGCGTAGCGGGTGGCGATCGCGGCGGCGCGGTCGCGCAGGGAGGTGCGCAACCACTGCGGGGCCAGGGCTTCCGCGCCTGTGCTGAGCTGCCACAGCGCCCATTCGGCGTGTCGCCCGTCCTGGAAGGACACCTCCAGCCGCAGCCGGCCGTCCGCGTCGGCTTCCTCGCTGTGGACGGCCACCGCAGTGCCCACCAGCTCCTCCCGCCGCCCCGGGTCCACGCGGACCAGCACGGTGACCTGGTCGCCGCCGGTCCGGAACCGCGTGCTGCGTTCCTGCCAGGCCCGGTCGAGATCGACCCGGTCTGGTCGCTGTGCAGGTTCGGGGAGTGCCTCGGCGGCCAGGACCCGCGACAGCCGGTAGGTGCGGTCCGCGCCGGACCTCGTGGCCAGCAGGTAGCCCCGGTCGCGTACGGTGACCAGGCCGATCGGGTCCACCGTACGCCACTTCGGGGTCTGGTCCACCGCCGCGTAGCGGATGCGCAGCTTGTGTCCGGCGAGCACCGCGCGCCGGACCTCGGCCACTATGGCGTCAGGCACCTCCTCAGCGACCATCCGGCGCGAGAGGAGGTCGGTCTCCGGATCGATGAGCAATCGCTCCGCCGCGCCGGCCGCGGTGTTCCTGTAGCTCTCGGGCAGCGCGTCGACCACTTTGAGCATCGCCGAAGCGAGCGCCGAACCGAGGCCGAATGCCTGCGCGCCGCGCCGCGATCCGGCGATCAGCAGGGCAAGGGCCTCGTCGTGGTTCAGCCCGGCGAGCTCGGTACGGAAACCGGGCAACAACGCGAAACCACCGTGCCGGCCACGTTCGGCGTAGACCGGGACGCCGGCCGCGGACAGCGCATCGATGTCGCGCAGCACGGTGCGGGTGGACACCTCCAGCTCGCGGGCCAGCGCGGCCGCGGACAGCCGGCCGTGCCGCCGCAGCAGCAACACCAGCGAGACCAACCGGTCGGCGCGCATACGAAGAAGGTATCGAAATACACGACAAAGGATGTCGTGATTTGCCGGGAGGCTTGTCACCGCGGCCACCGAGGCCGGTGTACGTCCCTGCTTTCGATGAATCGAATGGAGCTGATGCGGCAATGGAGCGAACGGCGGTCAACCCGTGGGCATGGTCGGTGGAGCTGGGGTACAACCAGGGCGAGGTCGTCTCCGGGCACACCCGGACGCTCTACTGTGCCGGGCAGACCGCGATAAGCGGCGACGGCAAGCCCCAGCATGACGGTGACATGGCGGCGCAGTTGGCGCTGAGCCTCGACAACCTGGAGGCCGTTCTCGGCGAGGCCGGCATGTCCCTCGCGGACCTCGTCCGGCTCAACGTCTACACCACCGATGTCGATCTGCTCTTCCAGCACTACGGCGTGCTGGCGTCGCGGTTGGGCGCCGCCGGGGTGGCGCCGGCCACCACGATGCTGGGGGTGACACGGCTGGCGATCCCCACCCTGATGGTGGAGCTTGAGGGGACCGCCGTCGGGTGATGCGGCCTCGCCGTACGTCGAGCAGCAGGCGGGTGGCCTCCTACTCGACCCCGAATACGGCCAGGCCGCTTCGGAAGCCGACGACGATGTGCCCGGCTTCGTCCACGGCAACGGCTGTCACAGCGTCGGGGAGGCGAAGGCGGGGACCGATCTGCCGGCGGGTGGTGAGGTCCCAAACCTCGACCATAGGACCGCTGGCGGTGACGGCAACGGGATGGCCGTACACGGATGCCGCGGTGAGTACCTGCACGTTGACGGCAGGCAGTTCGCCGAGGTGGCGGCCGGTGGTCACCTCCCACAGTCTCACCGGCACGTCCTCCTCCCAGTTCCGGTTCTCGCTCATGGTGAGGGCAACCGGCTGGCCGCCGACCACGGTGGTGGCCAGCTGCCGCACGGGAGGGCCGTGGCGCCCAGGGGAAGGGGTGCTGGTCTGCCGGTTGGTGGCCAGTTCCCGGACGCGGATGGCGCCGTGGAAGGAACCGGCTACGGAGACGGGTGTGCCGTCGATCGCCGCGGTGTCGACGGCGCGGACCCAGCGGCGGTGGCTGACGCCGGGCGCGCCGATCTGCTCGCCGGTGGCGACGTTCCACACCCGCACGGTCTTGTCGGCGCCAGCGGTCACAACCAGGGGCTGCCCGGCTGCCGAAGCGGTGGCGACTGAGCAGACGGGGGCGGTGTGGCCGGTCAGCGGAGCGCCGAGTTGCTTGCCCGTGGCCAGGTCCCAGATCCGGACGGTGCGGTCGTCGCTGCCGGTGACGGCGACGGTGCGGTCGTCGGCGATGGTGGTGGCCAGCGCCCGCACCGGTCCGTTGTGCCCCATGAGCGGCTGCCCGAACGGCCGGCCCGAGGCCAGGTCCCACAGGCGGACGTTGTAGTCGTCGCTGCCGGCGACCACAACGGACTGTCCGTCGACCACGGCGGTGGTCATCGCCCGCACCGTCCGACGGTGGCCGACGGCGGACTCCGCGGCCTCCAGCCCGAACCGCAGGTCCCATATCCGCAGTGTGCCGTCGCTGCTGCCCGTGACGGCGACCGGCCGGCCGTCGAGCATGGTCATGTCGACCGACCACACGAAGTCGGTGTGCCCGGTGAAGACGTGAAGCTGCTTTCCGGTGGGGAAGTCCCAGAGCCGGACGGTACGGTCGGCGCCTGCGGTGAGCGCCACTGGCCGGCCGTCGAGCGTGGTGAAAGCGACACCGTCCACTCCCCGCTCGTGGCCTGTCCACGGTTCTCCAATCGGCTGGCGAGTGGCCAGGTCCCACACCCGCACCGTGCCGTCGTAGTGGCCTCCGGTGACGGCCACCGGGCGACCTTGCAGCGTGGTCGTGGCCAGTGTGGACACGGTGTCCTTGTGAGCGGTGATCGGTTCACCCAGCTGTTCACCGGTGGCCGGATCCGATACCCGGATCTCCCCGAGTGAGCCGCTCGACACCACCACCGCCCTGCCGTCGAGCTCGGCCGTGGCCACATCCTTCGCCATGTACTCGTGACCGGTGAACGGTTCAGCGAGTTGTTCGCCGGTGGCCAGGTCCCACACTCGCACCGCCCCGTCGAAGCCGCTGGTGACCGCCGCCGGCCGACCGTGGAGCGTGGTCGTCGTGACTCCCCGTACGATCGCCGCGTGCGCCGTGAACGGGCTGCCGATCTGCCGGCCGGTGGTGAGGTCCCACACCCGTGCCGACTTGTCGTTGCCGGCGGAGACGGCGACGGGCCGACCGTCGAGCATCGCGGTGGCAAGTCCGTACACGGCGTCCGTGTGCCCGGTGAGCGGGATGCCGATCTGCTGCTCGGTGGCGAGATCCCACAACCGTAACAAGCCGTCGCTGGAGGCGGAGACGGCAAGGGGCCGACCGTCGAGGACTGCGGTGGCAACCGCGAGTACGGAACTTTTCTTAGGTGGCAGTTGTCCAAGGGGCGGCATGGACGCTAACTCCCCGGTCGACCGCCAAGTCCATCGCAGGCCCCATCCCTTCGCGTCGCCGAACGGCGCTGACACCACGGACGTCTCACGCTCTGACATGGCGCACACGGTACAGCCCGGGTACGACACCGGCAGCAGACGGGACGCCGCAGGCTTTCAGCGGGTGCCACCGGCTTGATCACCGGTCGTTGAGATCGTGGTGGTGCACTTCGGTCGCGTTCCTCGGCGCCTACCGCGACCCGGGCGCGTTGACGCCGTGGGTGACGTTCGTGCCATGCTTCCTGTTCATCTTCCTCGGTGCCCCCTATCTTTCGTGCCGAAGTGGCCGATGCCGCGCATCCTCGGGATCTGCGCGCTGCTCGGCGTCGGCACGATGTTCCTGCCCCGGTAGCGGCCACCAGCGCCGCGCCGTCCACCCGCCGCCGGGTCTGGGACTTCTCCCGCGACGTCCGCGTCCCCGGGCGGTTGTGGTGCCACCTGCGCGACGAGGGCCTGGTGGACCGGTGGACGTGGCGCCGTAAGGCGGGCGGCGCGCCGGACAGGGCCGTTCACGCGCCCTACCTGGTGTCGGTCAGGTGCTTGAGGAGGGTCTCGCTGATGTCGCCGAGCTGGCGGATCTGTTCGGGCGACAGGAGGTCGATGAGGTGGGTGCGCACGCTCTCCACGTGGAGGGGGGCGGCGGTCTCGAGCGCGGCCTTTCCCTCGTCGGTGAGAATGGCGAGCCAGCCACGCCGGTCGCCCGCGCAGTGCTCCCGGCGTACCCACCCGGCCTGTTCCAGCTTGTTGATCGCGTGCGAGATGCGGCTGGGCTTGGAGTGGGTCCAGTGGGCCAGTTCGCTCATGCGCATGGTCCGGTCCGGGGCCTCCGACAGCAGGACCAGGAGCTCGTAGTAGGTGGGCGGCATGCCGGCCCCAGCCTGAAGGTCGCGTTCCAGCCGGTCGGTCAGCAGACGGCTGGCCCGGCCGAAGGCCCGCCAGGTGCGCTGTTCGTCGTCGGTGAGCCATCTCGTCATGACCACATCGTACGCAATAGTTGCGCACTGAAGTACTCAGATGTAGTGTCGCACTGAATTGTCCAGCACTGAATTATCTTAGATGGAGTGCGACGTGTACCCCAGCGAGCTCAGCGGCACCTACACCATCGACCCGGCGCACAGCCGTTTCGGCTTCGTGGCCCGCCACGCGATGGTCACCAAGGTGCGCGGCAGTTTCCCCGTCGTCGAGGCCACCGCCCACCTGGACGCCGCCGACCCTTCCGCCTCCACCGTCCGCGTGAAACTGGACGCGACCGGCGTGAACACCGGCAACCCGCAGCGTGACGGCCACCTGCGCACCGGCGACTTCCTCGACGCCGAGACCCACCCGCACATCACCTTCACCAGCACCGGCGTCAAGCACATCGACGACGCCCGCTTCGAGGTGACCGGCCAGTTGACCATCCGCGGCATCACCCGCGAGGTCACCATCCCGCTCGAGTTCGCCGGCACCGCCGTCGACGCCCAGGGCTTCACCCGGGCCGGCTTCGAGGGCAGCACCGTGATCAATCGCAAGGACTACGGCGTCAGCTTCAACGCCGTCCTGGAAAGCGGCGGCGTGATGATCTCCGAGAAGATCACGCTCGAGTTCGACCTGTCCGCCGTCAAGAACGCCTGAAAGCCCTCATCGTGCCTTTGCGAACGGCGTGCGCGTCGGACTCGCGCAAGTGCGGTTCCTGGTCGGCGAACTTCACGCCGAGTGGCACCAGTGCTACGGCGGCGCCGGGATCATGGTGTATTGGCACGTCGAGCGCAAGAACGTGTGCATCTACAGCCAGGTGCGATCCACCACGGACTCCGAGGTCGCCTCGATGATCGAGGGCTTGCTGCGCCATCTGGCCAGCGCGGAGATCGATCGCCAGTACACCGATACGCACGGAGCTTCGATCGTCGGCTTTGCGTTCTCGCACTTGCTGGACTTCAAGCCGTTGCCTCGGCTGAAGAAGGGGTCCCGGTAGCTATGGAGCAGAATCCAACGAAACCGCCTCTGGCCTGCAGCGACGTGGTGTTCCGCGCCGAGACAGAAGGACTTCGTCGTGGTTGTTGGTGCTGACGGCTGATCCGCGGGTCAGCGAGGTTAGAACCCCTTGCGGATGGTCGCATACTCGGCGCGGGCCTGTTCAACAGCGTCGGGGTAGCGCTGGGCCTTCTCGTGTTCTGCGAGGGCGCGGTAGATGCTGGCGAGGGAGGGGTTGTGACCCTTGCGTTTGCCGGTGGGGATGATCAGGTCCTTGCGGATCTTGTCGATGGGTTCGCCGGCCGCGCGGCGCCGTAGGACGGTGTGGATCATGTCGTCGGTGATGACGGTGGGACGGCCGCCGTGGTTGCCCTTGCGGGCTGCGGCGTCCAGTCCTTCCAGCGTCGCCTCGCGGATCGCTTCTCGCTCGGTCTCGGCCATGGCGGCGAAGAACGCGAATAGCATGCGGCCGGGTCCGGCAGGGTCGTAGATTCCGGCGAGGGGGCCGGCGAGCATTTCCAGGACCAGGCCGTGCGCGGTGAGGTGGTCGGCCAGGGCGGTGAGCTCGCTGGCGTCGCGGCCGAGCCGCTTCATCTCGTACACGGTGAGGATGACGCGGCAGTGCGGGGCATGGGCCTTGATCTGCCGGGCGGTGGCCAGGGCCTTCTCGAACGCGGGCCGGACCTTGAGGCGGGTGGAGATCTTCTCGCTGAAGATCTTGTCGCGGCCGATGCCGTGCGCGGTCAGGGCGTCCAGTTGGGACTGGAGTTCCTGGGTGAGGGAGGAGCAGCGGGCGTAGCCGATGCGGATGTCGGCTGCGGGCCGGTCGGGGTCGACGGGGGCGGGCGGCGGGGTGCCGGGCCGCCAGGGCTGGCCGGGCCTGCGGTCGGCGGGGGTTTGGATGCGCAGTCGCTTGGCCAGCCGGGGCACCTTGGTGAAGCGGCCGGTGTGGTAGGTGCCGGCGACGGCGCCGGACCGTGACCGGCAGGGCGATCCGGGTTCGACGTCGCATCGCGGACAGGGGTGACGCTCGACCTCATCGCCGTCACGGGAGACGTCGTCGGCGGTGTCGGAATCAGTGACGGATCCGGCTCTTTCGCAGGGGCTGGAGGACGTCGAACATGCCCCGAATCCTCTCACAAACATTCCTCAAAACAACCTTGGTTAAGGACTTGAGTAAGAACGAGTTATGAGAGGGATTCGAGGCTGTCTGCCGTCCCGCGAGGCGTGTTGGTGATCCTCTCTCGGAATCGCTCATTTGTGAGAGCTTTTTGCGTCAGCCGATCAACGTGCGCGCCTCCTCATGGTCTCGCAGTGGGCTACGAAGGCGCAGGCACCGGCGTCCATGTCCCGATCAAGCAACCCGCCGACGGCCGCGAACTGGACGTTGACACACGTACCAGAAATGCGCTTCTGCGTTGTCTTCGCTGTCTGGATGAACGCGGCTTCGCGCTTCTTGAACAACGCTGGCGCACCCTTCAGCACGTCCGACTCAGCCCCAGCCGTGTCGGCGACCTCGCCAAAGCAGCGCTCGTTCTCACCCACTTCGAGCACGGAATGATCACGTAAAGTCGCTGGGATTACCTCAGTGGGCCACTTCGGAACGTGCGGCTACAGCTGGGACGGGATTTCTTGTGGCGCAGGTCACAAGACCGGAGTGTCACGTTCTCCGGAGGCGCCCTGTCCCATAGCCGTCCCGAACGAACGAGCCCCACGGGGAGCGAGCGATGAACACCAGCACCGCCCATCAGATCGTCGTCCTCGGCGCCGGCTACACCGGCCTGATCGCCACAGCTCGGCTGGCCCGCTACACCCGCAGACTGAACACCCGCATCACCTTGGTGAACCCCTCGCCCCGCTTCACCGAGCGTCTGCGCATGCACCAGGTCGCCGCGGGCCAGGAACTGACCGACTTCCAGATCCCCGACCTGCTGAAGGGCACCGACGTGCGATTCCACCAGGCAGCCGCCACCGCCATCGATACCGCTGACCGGACCGTCGCCCTCAACGATGGTGTCCTCCTTCACTACGACACGCTGGTCTACGCCCTCGGCAGCGCCACCGACGCGAGCATCGTCCCCGGTGCGGCCGATCACGCATGGACCCTCGACGACCCCCGTCTGGCGCACCGCCTGTCGCAGCGGCTGCCCGGGATCGCCGCTGCGGGCGGCACGGTCACCGTCTGCGGTGGCGGACTCACCGGCATCGAGGCGGCCGCAGAGATCGCCGAGGCGCACCCGGCGCTGACCGTCAACCTGGTCTGTGCCACCGAACCCGGTTCCATGATGGGCGAGAAGGCCCGAGCCCACCTCAACCGCGTCCTGGACCGGCTGGGCGTGGTGCGCATGGTCGGGGTGAGGGTCACCAAAGTGCTGCCCGATGCGGTGCGGCTGGACACCGGTGAGCTCGTCTGCTCGGATCTGACCCTGTGGACCACCGGTGTGCGGGTGCCGCAGCTCGCTGCCCAGGCCGGAATCGCCACCGACGGGAAGGGGCTCATCATCACCGACCCCACCCTGCGCTCGGTTTCGCACCCTGAGATCCACGCCATCGGAGACGCCGCCCTGGTGCGGCAGGCCTGGGGGCAGCTCCACGGCACATGCCAGAGCGGGGTGGTCACCGCCGACTACACCGCCGGCGTCATCGCCCGGCTGCTGCGCGGGAAGCCAGTGAAGCCCCTGCGGTTCGGCTACTTCCACCAGCCGGTGAGCCTGGGCCGCAAGGACGCGGTCGTCCAGTTCACCAAAGCCGATGACACCCCGAGGCGGTGGTACCTCAAGGGCAAGACCGCGGTCATCTACAAGGAGCAGGTCAGCAGCACCCCGCCGGTGGCCGCCAAGATGTCCCGCCATGTGAAGATACCGGTGCAGCTGTCGAAGGGGGGCCGCGCCACCCGAAAGGCCGCATGATGTTCCAGGACTCGGGTCAGGAACCCACCAGATCCCCCGGCCCGCT
Organism: Nonomuraea sp. B1E8; assembly: GCF_039871515.1. Taxonomy (NCBI): domain Bacteria; kingdom Bacillati; phylum Actinomycetota; class Actinomycetes; order Streptosporangiales; family Streptosporangiaceae; genus Nonomuraea; species Nonomuraea sp. B1E8. The sequence continues at coordinate 17,025 of NZ_JBDPLS010000013.1, forward strand.
GAAATCCCGAGCTTCCGACCACTAGGCATGGTTCCAACGAAGGATCGCGAAACCGGCCGGCCGGCCCCGGCGCCCGAGCCGCGCCAAACGGCGATCGACCCGTTCGTCGAACACCGCCGGTTGCTGTTCGGCACCGCCTATCACATGCTGGGCAGCGTCGCCGACGCCGAGGACATCCTCCAGGACGCCTGGTTGAAATGGCATGCGGTGGACCAGGATCTGGTCGAGCATCCCAAGGCCTACCTGGTGCGCACCGTCACCAACCTGGCCTTGAACCACCTCACCTCCGCCCGAGCCGTCCGCGAGACCTATGAGGGCCCATGGCTTCCCGAACCGCTGATCACCCCATCGAACGCCGTTGAGGAGACCGAAATGGCCGAGACAGTGTCGACGGCCATGCTGGTCGTCCTGGAGACCCTCAACCCCACCGAGCGGGTCGTCTTCGTGCTGCGCGAGGTCTTCGGCTATTCCTACGCCGAGATCGGCGGCTTCCTCGATCGCCCCGCGGCCACCGTGCGCCAGATCTCGCGCCGCGCCCGCTCCCACGTGCAGGCCCGCCGCCCCCGCTTCGACGCGGACGACGGGGCGCGCCAAGAGGTCACCGAGAAATTCATGGCCGCCTGCCACGGCGGTGACCTCAACGCACTCATGGAACTTCTCGCCCCGGAAGTGACGCTGTGGAACGACGGCGGCGGCATCGTCACCGCCGCCCGCCGTCCACTGCACGGCCCTGACCATGTGGCGCGCTGGATCCTGGGCGTCATGGCCAAACCGGTCTCCGCCGACATACGCCTCGAACCGGCCGTCGTCAACGGCGAGCTGAGCGTCGTCGGCATGATCGGCGACTACCTCGTCGGCGCACTCACCTACGACATTCACGATGGCCGCATCGAGAACATCCGCTTCCAGACCAAGCCCAACAAGCTGAACGGCATTCAAACGGTGGGCGGCACCGACGGCCCTACCCTCCACACCGAAGGGACACGGTGACGACCACAACGGCGAAGACCACCGCCCCCGCCGCCGGGGAGCTTGTAACCTCAGGAGGAATGCGAAGGACGAGGACGGGCGGCCGCCGGCAAGCTGACGGACGGCGGCGCCAGCGGCGTGGTCCGTACGCCGACGTCGAACAGGGCGGGCCTGCGGCCGACGTGTCGCCTCTATCGCGTTTGCGGTCTGGGGCTCATCCCGGCGAAGACCGCTTGGAGTACGCGGTCGATGTAGGCGTGGGTCAACGGCTGCTGTGTGATCAGCAGCCGGTAGTACAAGGGGCCGGAAAGGATCTCGAACGCCAGGTCCAGGTCGAAGTCGGGAGCGAGTTGACCCTGGTCCTTGGCGGCTTCGAGGCGAGCCAGGGTGTCGGTGGTCTGCGGCTCGATGAACCGCCGGTTGAGTGCGGCGGCGACCTCGGGATCGTGCTGTGCTTCGCCGATGAGGTCCTGGTACAGCGGGCCCCAGGGCGGCTGGCCCAGCAGGTCGGCGGCCCTGGTCATCACCTCGCGTAGATCGGCCATGATGTCGCCGGTGTCGGGGTGGTCCTGGCCTGCGGTGTTCAGGCTGAGGACCGCGTCGAGGAACAGCAGGCCCCGGGAGGGCCAGCGGCGGTAGACGGTGTGTTTGCCGACGCCGGCTCGGGACGCGACCGCCTCGATGCTGAGCTTGGCGTAGCCGGCCTCTCGGGCCAGGTCCAGCGTGGCTCCCCCGAACCTCTCGGAGGCATGATGACCTAAGAACAGACCTCGGTGTTGATCACCGGAGGAAACAAAGGACTCGGTCTTGAGACCGCCCGGCGGCTCGGGGAACAGGGCTGGACGACCTTTCTCGGCACGCGCGACGAAGGCCGAGGACGGGCGGCCGCCGGCAAGCTGACGGACGGCGGCGCGAACGTGATCCTGGTCCCGCTGGACGTGACCTCGGACGAGTCGGTGACCGACGCCGTACGGCTCGTCCGGGAGCACACCGACCGGCTGGACGTGCTGATCAACAATGTCGGCGTGCCTGGAAATCAATGAACCCTGAGGCGAGACATCGGCGTTCGGTGTCACAGACCGGCCGGCTGTTTTCGTCTCTCCAAGGACAGGGACCTACATCGATATGGGAAATGGTCATGCGGATAGTTCGTGACGGACGAGGCGGTCGGCGAGGCGGTGGCTCGAAGGCGAGAAGCAGCCCCCTGATCGTGATCGGTGTACTGCTGGGCGCGGCCAGCATGCTGGTCTTCGGTTTCTGGGCACTGCTCTCGCCCGTCAGCTTCCTCGACTACGTCAACTACCACCCCGTGAACGAGCACTTGGCGCACGACGCGGGCGCCTTCCAGATCGGGATCGGCGCCACTTTGATCTTCGCTCTGATCTGGTCGGACGCTCTCGTCGTGGCGCTGGCCGGATTCGCCGTCGCCAGCGGCCTGCACACCATGACGCACTTCATGGACCGGCATCTGGGCGGCCACGGCACCGACGTCCCGATCCTCGGTCTGTTCACCTTGATCGCTCTTGCCACCCTCTACCTGCGACTGCGAAAGATGGAATCAACATGAAAGTCCTGCTCGCCGGAGCCACTGGCGCGATCGGCCGCCCGCTGGCGAAAGCACTGCGTACGGCGGGGCACGAGGTCCTCGCCCTCACCCGGGACAGCGGCGCCCAAGTGCCCGGAGCCCGCCTGGTAGTCGCCGATGTACTCAACCGGGACGACCTGCTCCGCGCGGTGGAGGGCATCACCGCGGACGTGGTGATCCACCAGCTCACCGCGCTGAGCAAGGCCCCCGCCAAGTACGCGGACATGCGACTGACCAACACGCTGCGCACGACCGGTACGGCCCACCTGATCGACGCCGCGCGCGCTATAGGAGCCCGTCGGTTCCTCACCCAGTCCATGGTGCCCGGCTACGGATACGTCGATCACGGCACGCGCCCGCTCACCGAACAGGACCCGTTCGGCCAGCCGCGCGGCAGCAAGGCGGATCCGGTGGTAGCGGGCATGCGCTCGACCGAACAGCAGGTGTTCGATGCCGACGGCATCGAGGGCATCGCCCTGCGCTACGGCGCCTTCTACGGCCTGACAGGCTCGGAGGACTTCATCACCACGCTTCGCGCCGGCAAGCTCCCCGTGCCCACGGATGGCGGCACCACGATGTCATGGATCCACCTGGCCGACGCCGCCGCTGCCACGGTGGCGGCCATGGACAAGGGGGTGGCGGGCCAGGCCTACAACATCGTCGACGACGAGCCCGTCACCTGGGGACGCATGTTCGCCGAACATGCCAAGGCGGCCGGGACCAGGCCACCCCGGCGCCTGCCCGGGTGGGTGATACGGCTGGCCGCGCCGTACTTCGCGACCCTCGTGATCGACACGTCCATGCGCGTGTCGAATGCCAAGGCGAAGGTCGAGCTGGGGTGGGCGCCGACGATGCCCAGCTACCGCGAAGGCGTACACACCCCCCGCGGGTAGACGTGCCGACCCCGCCGGACGATCGGGGCAGGTCGTCGGCGAGACCGGCTTCCTGCCCGTTCGCCCTGCTTTCCCCCACTGGCGATATTCATACCACTCACCACTGACATCCAGATCCATGCCGTGAACGTCCTGGTCATCGGCTCAGGCGCAGCGGGACTGCGGGCGGCGATCGCCGCCCGCAGCCGGTTGCGAGGTGCTCATCGTGGGGAAACGTCCGAGGACGGACGCCCACACCGTGCTCGCCGCCGGAGGCATCAACTGCGGTTCCTGGTCGGCGAACTTCACGCCGAGTGGCACCAGTGCTACGGCGGCGCCGGGATCATGGTGTATTGGCACGTCGAGCGCAAGAACGTGTGCATCTACAGCCAGGTGCGATCCACCACGGACTCCGAGGTCGCCTCGATGATCGAGGGCTTGCTGCGCCATCTGGCCAGCGCGGAGATCGATCGCCAGTACACCGATACGCACGGAGCTTCGATCGTCGGCTTTGCGTTCTCGCACTTGCTGGACTTCAAGCCGTTGCCTCGGCTGAAGAACATCGGCTCGGCCCGCCTGTACCGGCCGGGCCTGACCGACGGAGAAGCCTGGCCGCAGTTGGAGAGCGTGTTGTCGGGCAAGACGATCGACTGGGAATTGATCGCCAACCAGTACGACCAGATGATCAAGTACGCGACGGCGCTGCGGCTGGGCACCGCCGAGGCCCATCAGATACTGCGCCGCTTCACCCGCGGCGGCCCCAAGCACCCCACCTATCGCGCCATCGAAGAACTCGGCCTGGTGATCCGCACCGTCTTCATCTGCGACTACCTCGCCGAGGAAGAGCTCCGGCGCGAAATCCACGAGGGCCTGAACGTGGTGGAGCACTGGAACTCGGCCAACAAGGACATCTTCTACGGCAAGATCGGCGATCTGACCGGCGACGACCGTGAGCATGTCGAGGTCTCCGCGCTCGCGTTGCACCTGGTCCAGGCGGCGATCGTCTATCTGAACACCAGGATGGTGCAGATCGTCCTCGCCGAGCCGAAGTGGCGAAAGAAGCTTACCGACGCCGACCGGCGCGCCCTGTCAGCACTCTTCTGGTCCCATCTGAACCTGTACGGCAAGTTCGAGCTCGACATGAGCAAACAGCTCGACCTCGGGCCGGCGCCGAGCGCTGAGGGTCAACAGTTAACTGGTCCGCTCTGAGCGACGAACGATCTCGGGGGTGGCTTGCGCCGGGCGCGGGCCACCCCCTTCCGCTTACGGCCCGTTCTGGCTGAACGCGACGATGACGTGGAGTACGCCGAGGCGACCGTCATGGTCCCGACCGAACGCCGCGGGTGCGTGACAGGTCGTGCCGGGGCATGACGAGCATCCGAACGAAAATTCCCGTTTGCAGCGCGGAGTTGAGCGGCTTGCCGTGACTTTCCGTTCGGATGTGTCTCGCCGAAGGGTTTTCGCAGGTCACGGCCTATGCGGCCAGGTGGCCTCGGCGGGCTGCGACGCGAGCGGCGTACACCCGGTGCGCCTTGCGCTCAGCCGGGCCGGCGCTGTCGGCGGCGGTAGCACTTTGCTCCAGCATGGCGCGGTGAAGTGCAACCGGGGCCACCATGCGGACCGAATAGCCGGGGCCGCGGCGGATGTTCCATCCTGAGACGAGGGCCAGGCGGACGACCTCGTCCCCGGCGATGCGCAGGAAATCACGTCAGGGAGTTGCGAAGCGCGCGGCGATCGTCCGGGCTGCTTCGTCGACCGCTCGCGACTGCTCTTCCTTGGTGATCGACCACGTACCATGCGTGAGGCGCGGCCAGAAGATCGCGGACGCGATCATGCCGAGGAACTGTGCGGATGCCAGATCCGGATCATCGATGTCGGCGCTTCCTGCGGAGTGTGCCTCCCGCAGATAGCGCCCCAGCGCCTGCAGCACAGGCAGCGTGCCGAAGTCGAAGGTCCGCTCGCGCAGTTCGGGGAAGTGGTGCGATTCGGCGATCACGGTTCGCATCAGGGCGACCATGCGAGGACGAGTCAACAGTTCCGAATACGCGCGACCTAGCACCACCAAGCCCGCGTAGAGGTCACCGGTCGGGATCTCGACCGGTTCCGGAGCCGGCGATCCGCCTGCCGCGAGCACCGTTGCCTCGAAGAGCTCGGCCTTGGTCGGGAACTGCTTGAAGAGCGTCGCCTTGGACACCCCCGCGCGCTCGGCGACACGTGCCAGTGGCGTGCGGTCGTACCCGAACTCCAGGAAGAGTTGCGCGGCGGCGCCGAGGATCGCCTCGCGATTGGTCGCGGCCACCGCACGGTGATACGAGGAGCGTCCACGTGTCATCCGTTCAGTATCTCATCGAGGCGAGTTCCTTGACTCACCATTACGAACACGATTAGGTTGATAGAGGCGAGTCGATCGACTCACCTCTCCGAGGTAGGAGCGGCTTATGGCTACCGTGATCGTCCACGCGACCATCACTCTTGACGGGTTCATGGCAAAGGAGGACGGCGGGGTCGACTGGATGTTCGGCCGACCCTCCGCTCCCGAGGATGACGCCGTCGTCGAAACAGTGATGAGCCGGATCGGCGCGGTGGTCGGCGGCGCGAACAAGACCCAGACCATCGAGGACGGCGAGATCCCGTATGGCGGCATGCTGAAGGTCCCGGTCTACCTGATGACCCACAGCGCACATGAGCCGATCGAGCGCGACGGCACCACGTACAACTTCGTCGTCGACGACATCAACGAGGCCGTCAGGCTGGCCACGCAAGCGGCCGGGGACGGCTGGGTCAGCCTGCTCGGAGGAACCATCTCACGACAGTGCCTGCGGCTCGGTCTCGTCGACGAGCTCCACCTGGACGTTGCGCCGGTCCTGCTCGGCGACGGCATCTCGCTGTTCGCAGGCCTTGGGCGGCACATCGAGCTTGAGCGGCTCGATACATCAGCCTTCGCGAGTGAGACTCATCTTCGCTACCGAGTCCTCCGTTAGCCAGAGTTGCAGGTCCTCCGAGCTATCGGGTCCGCCACGAGCCCTCGTCACTTGTCCAAGCCCCGCCCGCCCCGACCCTAAGCGGTTCCGGAACCCGCGTCCCGCGCTTGCCCAGACAGCCGGTGCACCCCGATGCGCGCCCGCGACCGGCTGGAGTGGCGCTTCCGCGCCCGCGACAACGACGACCAGCCCTCGGTCGCGTTGCGCACCGCCAGCGACCGGATGCGCGCGGCCGGCATCGTGCAGCGCGGCGCTGCGATCCTGGCCGCCCCCGCCCGGCCGTTCATCCTGCCCGCCGACGCCGGCCAGGCGGGTGACGTGGCGACGCCAAACGGTGTCAGTTCGTCTTCGACCGGCATTGTGTCGATGACGACACAACTGGAGGTTGGGCATACTGACGCCGTGAAGTATGTGTTGCTGTTCTGTGACGACGAGAGAATGTCGCCGTCCATGGAGGAGATTGCTGTGGACCCCGCGCATCGGGCGTATGCGGCGGAGTTGGATCGGCGGGGAGCCAGCGTCGGTGGTGCGCGGCTGCGTCCTGTGGCGCAGGCGACGACGGTTCGCGTCCGTGATGGCGAGACTCTCGTATCCGATGGCCCGTTTGCGGAGACGAAGGACTTCATCGGCGGTATCGACATCATCGAGTGCGCTGATCTGGATGACGCGATGGCGATCGCGGCGCGGCATCCCTACGCGAGCTGGGGGTGTGTCGAGGTGCGCCCGGTGTGGGAATGAGCGCGCCGGAGGAGATCCGTGTCGCGGTCGAGGCGGCGTACCGGGACGAGTGGGGTCAGGTCGTCGCCACGCTGATCGGGCTGACCGGGCACTGGGACCTGGCCGAGGACTGTGCGCAGGACGCGTTCGCCGCCGCTCTGGCGACGTGGGCTCGCGATGGAGTTCCGGCTCGTCCGGGTGCGTGGCTCACGACGGCGGCTCGTCGCCGGGCAATCGATCGGCTGCGGCGGGACAAGACCCGGGTGGCGAAGGTGCGTCAGATCGCCGCGCTGGAGCGGGATCCGGTCGAGCCGTCGGCGGAGGAGATTCCGGACGAGCGGTTGCGGTTGATCTTCACGTGCTGTCATCCCGCACTGCCGTTTCCCGCCCGCGTCGCCCTCACGCTGCGCACGTTGGCGGGGCTGAGCACGGGTGAGATCGCCAAGGCGTTCCTGACCACCGAGCCGACGATGGCGCAACGCCTGGTACGGGCCAAGCGCAAGATCGTCGAGGCCGGGATCCCGTACCGGGTTCCTCCGGCCGAGCTCCTGCCGCAGCGGTTGAGCGCTGTACTCGCGGTGCTGTACCTGATCTTCAACGAGGGCTACGACGAGGTGGGCGGGCGCAGGGCACTGGCAGCTGAGGGGATCCGCCTCGCCCGGGTGCTCGTTCACCTGATGCCTCAGGAGCCCGAGGCGCGCGGCCTGCTGGCGTTGATGTTGCTGCTGGAGGCCCGCCGCGGGAGTCGCACCGCCGATGGCGTGCTGGTCACGTTGGAGAACCAGGACCGATCCCAGTGGGATCGCGCGCTGATCGCCGAAGGTGTCGCGGCGCTCGACGAAGCGGTGGCCATGCGGCATTCCGGGCCGTATCAGGTGCAGGCCGCGATTGCCGCCTGTCACGCTATGGCGCGCGACGCCGCGGCTACCGATTGGCCGCAGATTGCCGCCCTCTACGCCGAGCTCATGCGGCTGGCGCCATCCCCCGTGGTCGAACTCAACCGCGCCGTGGCGATTGCGATGGCCGACGGCATCTCCGCCGGACTCGCCCTCGTCGAGGAGCTGGCCGGGTCCGGCAAGCTCGATGACTACTACCTGCTGCCGGCGACACGGGCCGACCTTCTCCGCCGGGACGGCCGCCTCGCCGAGGCCGCCGCGTCCTACGAAGAAGCTCTGAAACTGGCACCGACCGACGCCGAACGGCGCTATCTGACGGGTCGTCTTTCCGAGCTCTGACCAGCACGAAGGTCATCACCGCCGAATCTTTCTGAAGTTTTCCCGGTCGATGTCGATCCCGGGCCGCCTCCTTCGCCGGTGGGGCATACCCACCCGACAAAGAGAGGCCAGAACGATGTTGAACAGCGCACACCTGACCGCCACCATGACCGTCGACCGGACGCCGGATGAGGTCTTCGCCGCCATCACCAACGTACGCGGATGGTGGAACGAGAATCTGATCGGCGACACGGCCGTACTGCTCGACGAGTTCGTCTTCACCGACGACAGCGAACACGCCGGCGAGTTCGCGCACGGGAAAGAGGGGATCCGTTTCGCCCGGTTCCAGCTCACCGAGGTCGTGCCCGGCCAACGGATGGTCTGGCACGTCGTGGACTCCTACCTCACCTTCGTCGACGACCACGCCGAGTGGACCGGCACCAACGTCATCTTCGACATCACCACCGACGCGCAGGGCACGACCCTGCACTTCACTCACGAAGGGCTTACCGCGGGCGAATCGGAGTGCTTCGAAGCATGCTCGCGCGGATGGACCTTCTACATCACCACGAGCCTGCCGCAGCTGATCACCACCGGTGCCGGCCAGCCCATCCCGAGTTACCGCCACTGACCCCGGCCGCGCACGCCCGCGCCAACGACTCGTGCTGGGGCTGGCGTGCGCCGCCCAGGCGATGGTGGGTCTCGACATCGCCATCGTGAACGTTGCCGTGCCCTCGATCCAGCGAGACCTCGGCATCAGCCAGAGCAGCGTGCAGTGGATCGTCGTGGCCTACGGCCTCCTGCTCGGCGGCTTCCTCCTCGTCGGTGGCCGGATGACCGACCTGCTGGGACGACGCCGCATCCTGCTCGCCGGCCTCGGCTTGTTCACCGCCGCATCGCTGCTGGCCGGCATGGCCAGCACGGCGGTGTGCTGATCACTGCCCGCGGGCTCCAAGGGCTGGGCGGCGCGCTCATCGCACCGGCAGCCTTGTCGCTGCTGGCCGTCACCTTCCGCGAAGGGCACGAACGCAATCGGGCCCTGGGCCTCTTCGGAGCCGTTGGCGCAGCGGCCGGAACGGTCGGCGTTGTCGCCGGCGGTCTCATCGCTGCCGGCCCGGGCTGGCGGTGGGCGTTCTTCATCAACGTTCCCGCAGGCCTGCTCCTCATCGCACTCGCCATCACCTGCCTTGCGGCCGACGGGGCTCGTGGCCGGCCTGATGCTCATAGCGGCCGGAATGGTGTGGCTCACGCAGGTCCCCGCTGACGCCGACTACCTCACGGACCTGCTTCCGGCGTTCCTGCTCGCCGGACTCGGCCTGGGGCTCTGCGGCCCGTCGCTGCAGATCGGCGCGTTGTCCGGTGTCACCGCATCGGAATCAGGAATCGCATCGGGCTTGATCGAGACGATGCGCGAGATCGGCCCCGCGGCAGGCGTCGCCGCGGTGTCAACAGTCCTCGTGGCCGGATCCGGCCTGGCCGGCTTCCACGCCGCATTCGCCGCCATCGGCGTCCTTGCCGGTCTTGGGGCCATCATTGCGGCGATCGGATTCCGACGCGCTGGGTGACCCGCGTCATGCCGCCAAGAGATCACATCCGGCCAAATAGCGCCGGAGATCCCGGCCATTCACCGCCGGAACTTACAGGTCAGGTGCGGCGCGACGTTCATGGTGCCGGAGTGCACCCGGGAGCGGATGCCGGAGGCGGGTAGGTCTCGTCGTTGTAGAGGAGGTCGATGTGGTGGCCACGATCATCAATGTGCCGCCGGCGATCACCGTCCAGGCGTCGCGCATGGCTCGGCTGCTGGACGGGCCGGCGTGGCAGCAGGCGCGGCCGCGCGGGCATGGGCTGGGTGCCGGTCAGGCGGTGATTGACCGCCAAGGGGCATGGCGCTCGGTACGGTGGGCGTCGGCGCGGACGCCGATGGCGTACGTGGGGCGGTCACGGCCCGATAGAGGGCCGAGGTAGTGGTGGCCGGTCAGGTGGCACCAGGCGGGCAGATCGATGGGTGCGGCCGGGTCGGTGGCGATGAGGTGGACCACGCCCCCGGAGGGCAGGCCGGCAACCAGGCGGCTCAGCTCGATCAGCAGGTGGATGCAGCGGCGGTCACCGCCGTCCAGCACCACCGGCACGGCCGGATCGCCGGCACCGCCATCCTCAGGGCCGCCATCCTCAGGGGCGGCGTGCGCCCGCTCGTCATTCATGCGTTGCCTGTTTCTGTGATGCCGGGGAGGCCGGGCAGCGGGTGGGAGACGGTCAGGGCCGCGTTGATGAGTGCGGCAGCTGCGGTCTCGATGTCGGCGCTGGTGCTCCAGCGGCCCAGTGAGAGCCGGACCGCGCTCAAGGCTCTGCCGGTGTCCAGGCCCATGGCCGACAGCACGGGGGACGGGGCGTGGGTGCCGCTGTGGCAGGCCGAGCCGGTGGAGGCCGCCACGGCGGGCGCGGCGGCCAGGAGGTCGTGTCCGCGGGTGCCGTCGATGCTGATGTTCAGCGTGTTCGGCAGGCGCCGGCCGGCGGGGCCGTTGAGGTGGACGCGGCCCGGCAGCGCCGCGTCCAGGCGCAGGTGCAGGTCATCGCGCAGGTGCGCGATGCGGGCGGGCGCGCCGGTGGCGAGGTCGTGTGCGGCCAGGTCGGCGGCGGCGCCGAGGGCCACGGCCAGGGCGACGTTCTCGGTGCCGGCGCGCAGGCCGCGTTCTTGCCCGCCGCCGTAGACAACCGGCTCCAGCGACACGCCCTCGCGCACGTACAGCGCGCCGATGCCCTTGGGCGCGTACATCTTGTGCCCGACAAGGGTGAGCAGGTCCGCGCCCAGCTCGGTGACGTCCAGCGGGATCTTGCCCGCGGCCTGGGCGGCGTCGCAGTGCAGCAGCGCGCCCCGGGCGTGGGTGAGGGCGGCCAGCTCGGCGACCGGCTGCAGGGCGCCGGTCTCGTTGTTGGCGGCCATCACCGACACCAGCACGGTGTCGTCATCCAGCGCGGCGGCCAGCGCGGCCGGGCTCACCAGCCCGTCGCCGTCGACCGGCAGCACCGTGACGCGGGCGTCGTGCAGGCGCGCCAGCGCGTGGCAGGTGTCCAGCACGGCCGGGTGCTCGGTGGCCTGGGTGATCACGTGCGGGTGCGGGCGGCCGGCGGCGAGCAGCGCGCCGCGCACGGCGAGCAGGTTCGCCTCGGAGCCGGAGGCGGTGAACAACATCTGCGGCGCGTGTGCGCCGATCAGGGCGGCGACCTGGGCGCGGGCGTCGGCGAGCGCGCGGCGCGGTCGCTCGGCGTACGGGTGGCTGCTGGAGGGGTTGCCGAACCAGGTGGTCAGGTAGGGCAGCATCGCCTCGGTCACCCGGGGATCGACGGGTGTGGTGGCGTTGTGGTCGAGATAGACCGGCCCGCCGGCCAGCCCCGGATGCCGCACCGGGTATGGGGCGGGGTGGGCGGTCATGCGGATGCTCCGGTCTCGACGGGCAGGTCGGACAGCCGCCACTCCAGCATGCCGTCGCTGAGCCGGATCGCCCGCCGGCCGCGGTCGATCAGCAGCCGGACCGCGTCGTAGGCCAGCACGCAGTACTCGCCGCGGCAGTACACGACGGTCTCGACGTCGGCGGGCAGTTCGTCGATGCGGTCGGCCAGTTCGGCGACGGGGATGGACACGGCGCCGGGGATGTGGCCGGCCAGGTACTCCTCCACCGGCCGCACGTCCAGTGCCACCACCTCGCCCGCCCGTACCCGGGCGCACAACTCCTCCCGCGAGACCTCCACCGCGCCGTCGTTGCCGAGGTAAGCCTCGCGTGCTTGAGGAACGGCGGCCTGGTGAGCCTCGGCGACCTTGCGCAGCAGCGCGAACAGCTGGGCGACGTCGTCGCCGGCCAGCCGGTAGTAGATGCGCACGCCGTCGCGGCGGGTGGCGACGAACCCGGCCTGCTTGAGCGTCTGCAGGTGGGCCGAGGCGGTGGTCAGGTTCAGCCCGGCGGCCTTGGCCAGGGCTTCGACGGTGCGCTCTCCCTGGGCGAGCAGGTCGAGCAGTTCCAGGCGTTTTCCGCTGGCCAGGGCCTTGCCGCTGGCTGCGAACGCTTCATACAGAGAAGCCTTGGCCTGGGCTGGGGTTGCGTCACTCATCCAGTCCTCCATTAATCTATGGAATATCGTACCTATTGTGAGCGGTGCGCGCGACTCTCTCCGGCGCCGCCGGGCCCAGATCTTGGAGGACATCGTGGGATTCGCCGAGGATCACCTGATACCGCTGGTCGATGAAGGGCTGGGCAACAGCGCCTACCTGCTCGACCTGGGCGACGGCCGGGCGCTGGCCGTGGACGCCGCCCGTGACCTGCGCGCCCTGCATGCCGCCGCCCGCAGCCGCGGCCTGAGCGTCGCGTATGCGGCCGACACGCACCTGCACGCCGACTTCCTGTCCGGCGCCGTGCAACTCGCCCACGAAACGGGGGCGAGCGTGCTGGCCTCCGCAGCCGGGAAACGCGCCTTCGCGCACTGGGGCCTGGCCGACGGGGATGAGGTGGATCTGGGCGGGCTGCGGCTGCGCGCGCTGGCCACCCCCGGGCACACCGACGAGCACCTGTCGTTCCTGCTCCTGGACGACGGCCAGGAGATCGGCGTGTTCACCGGCGGATCGCTGATCGTCGGCTCGGCCGCCCGTACGGATCTGCTCGGCGCAGAGCGCACCGAGGAACTGGCCCGCGCCCAGTACCGCTCGCTGCATCGCCTGGCCGCGCTGCCGGACCACACGCCGGTGTGGCCCACGCACGGGGCGGGCTCGTTCTGCTCGGCACCACCCGGCGCCGAGCGCATCACCACCATCGGCGCGCAGAAGCGCACCAATGCGCTGCTGGCCGCGCCGGACGAGGACGCCTTCGTCCGGCGGCTGCTCACGAGCCTGGGTACCTATCCTGCCTACTTCGACCGGCTGAGCGAGCACAACCGGCGCGGCCCCGCCGTCCTGACCGGCACTCCCCCGCTGCCCGCCCTGGAGGCCCGGCAGGTACGGGCGCTGCTCGCCGCCGGCGGCCAGGTCGTCGACGTCCGCCCGGCGGCCGAGTTCGCGGCCGGGCACATCCCCGGCGCGCTGTCGATCCCGCTGCGCGAGCAGTTCGCCACCTGGCTCGGCTGGCTGCTGCCCGACACGGCGCCTTTGGTCTTCGTCGCCGGCGACGGCCAGAACCTGGAGGAGGTCGTCTGGCAGGCGCACAAGATCGGCTACGAGCGGCTGGCCGGGCACCTGGCCGGCGGCATGAGCGCCTGGCGGGAGCCGGGCGGAGCCGAGGCCGTCACGGCGTTCGTCACCGCCGATCGGGCGCCTGCCGGGCCGTACCTCGACGTGCGGCAAGAGGCCGAGTACGCGGGCGGGCACGTGCCCGGGGCGCTGCACATCGAGCTCGGCGAGCTCGCCGGGCACGCCGCCGACGCCCCGGCCGGTGCGGTGGTGGCCTGCGGGCACGGAGAGCGCGCGATGACCGCGGCCAGCGTGCTGGAACGCGCCGGCCACACCGGCGTGACCGTCCTTGAAGGCGGCCCGGCCGAGTACGCCGCCGCCCACGGCCTGCGGCTCGACACCGCCGACGGCGGTGCTCGGTGAGCACCGGCACCCTCCCCCCGGCGCGGCTGGGGCTGCGGGAGAACTGGCTGCAGTTCACCCTGCTCGTCATCGTCAACGTGTGCGTCGGCGGCCTGGTCGGGCTGGAGCGCACCACCGTCCCGCTGATCGGCACCGATGTCTTCGGCCTGACCAGCGACCTGGCCGTGTTCTCCTTCATCATCGCCTTCGGCCTCACCAAAGCGGCCACGAACCTCGCCGCCGGCGCGCTGGCCGCCCGCTTCACCCGCAAGCAACTCCTGGTCGCGGGCTGGCTGATCGGCACTCCGGTGCCGTTCATGCTGGCGTGGGGGCCGTCGTGGTGGTGGATCGTGGCCGCGAACCTGCTGCTCGGCCTCAACCAGGGCCTGTCCTGGTCGATGACCGTCAACATGAAGATCGACCTGGTCGGTCCGGCCCGCCGCGGCCTGGCCACCGGACTGAACGAAGCCGCCGGATACACCGCGGTCGGCGTCACTGCGCTGCTGACCGGCTACCTGGCCACCGCCTACGGGCTGCGGCCCGCCCCTGAGCTGATCGGTGTCGTCTTCGTCCTCGCCGGTCTGGCGTTGTCCTTGGTCGTGCGCGACACCGCCGCGCACGTCGCCCTGGAGCTCGCCCAGCATCCCAAGCCGCTGCCCGACGGAGAGAACACCGGGCTGGCGGCCACGTTCGCGCGCACCTCGTGGCGGGATAGCTCGTTGCGCGGCGCCAGCCAGGCCGGGCTGATCAACAACCTCAACGACGGCCTGACCTGGGGCGTGTTCCCGTTGCTGTTCACCGAGTACGGGCTCGGCCTGGCCGCCGTCGGCCTGATCAAAGGCCTGTATCCGATCCTGTGGGGCCTCGGCCAGATCCCCACCGGTCATCTGGCCGACCGCATCGGCCGCAAACCCCTCATCGTGTCCGGCATGCTGGTCCAGGCCGCCGGGTTCGTCCTCGTGCTGGCCCTGCCGCAGTGGCCGCTGCTGGCCGGCGTCTTGTCCGCCGTGGCGCTCGGCATCGGCACCGCGATGGTCTACCCGGCACTGATCGCCTCTGTCTCCGACCACGCCCACCCCGCCTGGCGCGCCAACGCTCTGGGCACCTACCGGTTCTGGCGCGACATCGGTTACGCCGCCGGCGCCCTGCTCGCCGGCCTGCTGGCCGACGCCTTCGGCCTGAACGCCACCGTCATCGCCGCCGCCGTCCTCACCGCGGCCTCCGGCCTGCTCGCCGCCCGATGGATCACCGACCCCTCTCGTTGACCCGGACGCCGCTCACTCATCGCCATCGCGCAGGGCTGTACCGGTGATGTGGAAGGAGACCGGGGTGCGCGCGGGCGGGAACAGGAAGCGGTCCAGGCGGTCGATGCGGAACCCGGCCCGCCGGAGTTCGGCCTCGGCGTCGCGGCCGAGGTGGCAGCCGCCGACCACGCGCGGCCAGATGGTGGCGTCCAGCACGTCCTGCACCCGGGCCAGACCAGACGTGTCGGCGCGTACGTGCTCCAGGAAACGTAGCTGCCCGCCGGGCTTGAGCACCCGCCGCGCCTCGGCCAGCGCCGCGCCGACGTCGGGCAGCGAGCACAGCACCATGCAGAACACCACCGCATCCGCGCTGTGATCGGCCGCGGGCAGGTGCTCGGCCACGCCGGGCACCACCTCCACGGGGACCGCCGTCCCGGCGGCGGCGGCCTGAGCCTGCGCGCGCAGGCGCGGCTCCGGCTCCACCGCAACCACGAGCGTCACCTCGGCCGGGTAGTACACGAAGTTGACGCCGTGCCCGGCGCCCACCTCGACCACCTCACCGGACAAGCCGGCCAGCAGCTCGCGGCGGCGTTCGGTCATGCCGCCCCGGTCCATGCCGGCGGCCATCGTGGGATAGATCCGGCCGAACAACGGCCGCCGCTTGCCCGTCTTGGCCGCGTTCACGCCGGTCACCAGGTCACCGGCAGAGCGGTCAGCCCGCCGGTCAGCGTTCGCTTGTCGAAGGCCAGGTCCTCCACCGCGCAGCCCAGCTCCAGAGTCGGGAAGCGGGCGGCGAGCTGGGAGAAGACGACCTGCAGCTCGATGCGGGCCAGCGGCGCGCCGACGCAGTAGCGGGCGCCGTGCCCGAAGGCCAGGTGCGGTACGGCGGGCCGGTCGACGTCGAACCGGTCGGGATCGGCGAACACGCCGGCGTCGTGGTTGGCGGCACCGGTGTCGAGCAGCACCAGGTCCCCGGCGCGGACGCGGACGCCGGCGATGTCCAGGTCTTCCCGGGCGTAGCGGGGGATGCCGCCGCCGCCCAGGCCCGGGGCGCGCAGGATCTCCTCCACGGCGGCGTCGATCCGGGACGGGTCGTTGACCAGGGCCTGCCACTGGCCGGGGCCGGCCAGCAGCCACAGCACACCCTTACCGATCGCGGTGACCGTGGTCTCGTGCCCGGCGAACAGCAGGAACATCCCCATCGCGGCAGCCTCGTCGTCGCTGACCCCGTCGGTGGCGGCCAGCCGGGAGATCACATCGCCGTCCGCATCACCCGCGGCCCGCTTGCCGGCCACCAGCTGCTGCCCGTAGGCGAACAGCGCGCCCAGGCCCTGGGCCGATCGGGTGCGGTCGGTGATGTCCGCGGCGTCCTGCGTCCAGGCGCGGAACTGGTCGCGGTCCTCGTACGGGACGCCGAGCAGCTCGCAGATGACAGCGATCGGCAGCGGCAGCGCCAGCGCGGCGTGCAGGTCGGCGGGCGGGCCGGCGGCGGCCAGCTCGTCGAGCAGCCGCGTGGTGATCTGCTCGATCCGGCCTCGCAGGGCGCGCATCCGCTTGGGCGAGAAGTGCGGCTGCAGCAGCGAGCGCATCCGCCGGTGGTCGGCCTGCTCGGTGTCGAAGCCGCCCTGAGGGCCGCCGAACAGCTCGGATTCGCCGGTACGGGAGGCGCGTTCAGGCTCGGGGTGGGCACGGCCGAGCCGGGCGTCGTCCAGCAGGGCGCGCACCTCCGCATACGCCGTCACCTGCCAGCCGGGATCGCCGACCGCGGTGCGAATGGCATGGATGGGGCCCGAGGCCTGCAACCGGCGCAGCAGCGGCGGCGGCTCCAGCGGGCCGGGCTGTTCGAACGGCAGCTGTACGGGATCGGACACAGCTCCTCCTCAAGTAGATGAAAATTTGTATACTTGGATGTATAATAAGCTACATGTATACTTTGACTTCTACAAGTGGAGGCCGGATGAGCACCGAAACAGGCCAGAGCCAGTACGAGGCCGGACCGGCTCAGCCGGTGCGCAGGCTGCGCCGCGCCGAGCGGCGTGAGCAGATCTTGGACGCGGCCACCCGCGCCTTCGCCCGCGCCGGATACACCGCCACCGGCCTGGACGACATCGCCGCCGAGGCCGAGCTGACCCGGGCGATGCTGTATCGGCACTTCGACTCCAAAGCCGACCTCTACCGGGCCGTGCTGGACCGCGCGTGCGCGCGGCTGGCCGAGGCCACCGGCGCCGACAACTTCGACGACGACGCCATCCCCGCCCTGCTGCGCGCCGCCGCGGCCGACCCCGACGGCTTCCGGCTGCTGTTCCGCCACGCCGCCCGCGAGCCCGACTTCCGCGACCTGATCGACACCATCACCGACGCCTCCCGCGAGGTCGGCCGCCGCAACCTGGCCCGCGTCATCCCGGAAGGGCCGTGGCTGGACTGGGCCGCCAACCTGATCCCCGCCTTCACCCTGGAGGCCGTCATCGCCTGGCTCGACGCGGGCCAGCCCGACCCCGACCAGGCCGCCAACCGCATCACGGCGGCCGTGCACGGCGTCATGGCCGCCGCCCACCCCACCATGTGAGGGAGACTGGTGCCCGGCTCCTCTGCCGAGGCGACGATCGCCGTGGTACCCGCTGGCGGCCACGCGGACTGATCGCCCCTGAGAAGAAGATCAGCTCCCGGTCGGAATCCCCCCGTCGTCGGCCAGGACTCGGTGGAGACCGGCCTCCGACGGATGCCGGCCCTCAGCTTGCGGGCGATCGTCGGTGGCTGACCTTTGATCCCGATGTCACGAGCCGGGCCGTACGAGGCCGCTCTCGTAGGCCAGGATGACCAGCTGGACCCGGTCGCGCACGTTCAGCTTGGCGATGGCCCTGGTGATGTGGGTCTTGGCAGTGAGCGGACTGATGACGAGGCGCTCGGCGATCTCGACGTTGGACAGGCCGAGCGCCACGAGCTTGACCGCCTCCAGTTCGCGGGAGGTGAGGGCGGCCAGACGCTGCCCCGCGCTGGGCGTGAGGTCCTGCCGGTGGGCGAACTGCTCGATGACGCGGCGGGTCACTCCCGGAGACAGGAGCGCGTCTCCGCCGGCGACAGCGGCGACCGCCCGGCGCAGTTCGGCGGGTTCGACCTCTTTGGTGAGAAAGCCGCTGGCTCCGGCGCGCAGGGCGGCGAAGACGTGTTCGTCGGTGTCGAACGTGGTGAGGATGATGACGCGACAACCCGGAGTGGCCGGGTCGGTGACGATGCGGCGCGTTGCGATGATCCCATCCGTGCCCGGCATGCGGATGTCCATGAGGATCACATCGGGGTGGGTGCTCGCGGCCAGCCGTACGGCTTCGTCGCCGTCATGGGCTTCGCCGACGACCGTGATGTCCCGTGACCGGACCAGCAGGCTGCGGAAGCCGGCCCGTACGAGTGCCTGGTCGTCGGCGAGGAGCACCTTGATCGTCATGCCGTCGAGCCTGCCACAGGGATGTCGGCCCGCACGGCGAAGCCGCCGGGGACCGGCCCCGCGGTGAGCACGCCCCCGAGTGCGCTCACCCGCTCTCTCATGCCCGCCAGGCCATGGCCTTCGGTGACCTCGGCGCCGGCCGGGACGCTGCGGCCGTCGTCGGTGATCTCGACGGTGACCGAGCGCGGCGCGTAGTTGATCGTCACCTCGGCCTTGCGCGCGTTCGCGTGCTTGAGCGTGTTGGCAAGCGACTCCTGTACGACGCGGTAAACGGCGATGGCGGGAATGGCGGGGACGGCCGCCGGGTCGCCGTGCTCATCGAGGATCACCTCAAGCCCGGCGGCGCGGGCTTCGGAGATGAGAGTGCCCAAGGAGGCCAGATCGGGCTGGGCCGCGGTGTCGCCGGGGCCGTCGCGCAAGACCGCGATGAGAGAGCGAAGGTCGGCCATCGCCCGGTTCCTGACGTCCTTCGCCAGGCGTAGCGCGGCGGCGGCCGCGGCCGGGTCCTCCTCCAGAGCGTCGGCGGCGACATTGAGCTGAACGCCCACGACGGCCAGCGTGTGGGCGATGACGTCGTGAACCTCGTGCGAGACGCGCAGCCGTTCCTCGGCGGCGCGGGCACGGCTGTCGGTTTCGCGCAGCCGTTCGCGCCAGCGCATCGCGGCGGCGTAGGTGAGGCCCGCGGCGATGAGGATCGCCAGGAGCAGTCCTTCCCCCACGACGTGAATCAGGTAACGGGTCAGGTTACGGTCCACGATCCAGCGGGCGTCGACCGCGGAGTAGGCCAGTTGGGCCAGGCCGATGGCGGCGACCCAGCGTACGCGCGGCGTGGTGGAGGCGGTGAAGTAGGCGACCGCGGCGGGCCAGATCCAACCGGCGGGAGGCCAGTGCCCGGTGAGGTGATAGGCGAAGATCCCGCCGATCGACAGCAGCAACACGGTCATCGGCCAGCGGCGTCTGACCAGCAGGAGCGCCCCGAGCAGCAGAGCGAGAGGGATCGTGCCCTCCCAGGGGTTGCGCACCCCGGTGGCGAGGGCTACGGCGACGAAGAACACCAGGGTGAGGACAGCGAGCGTGATGTCGGCGATCCAGGCGAGGTGCCGGACAGGAGCGGGTACGCGGCGCGGGGGCGGTTCGGCCATGTAGGAGGCCTTTTCTCGAGGGGTGACGGGCGCGATGCCGGGCAGCGTCGCCATGTTCGCCTTCCGTGGCCGGGTGGACCGGCGGACGCACTGCGGAAGTGCTGGATCTGTTGACCTGCCCGGATGGGAAGGTTCGATCAGACGTGGGTGACCAGGAGGGTCACGCCTGCCTCGCCGCCACAGTCGACGAAAACAGGACCGACGCCGTTACCGATCTTGGGGGCGAGGGTCGCCTTCGCGACGAATCCCTTCGGGTTGTCCTCAACGATGCGGATGTTCTGGAGCACTGGGTGCTTCCTGTCGAGCCCGGCGAGCACGGCCTTGAGCCCTTTGCCGCCGCCGCAGTGGCCGGTGATCGTCACCTCCTGGCCTCGCTTGGTGGTGGGGTTGGGGCTGACCCGAACCACCGCCCTGGCGCCCTTCGGCGGCTTCGGCGCGGCCGTCGCAGTGGCGGCCGCCTGGCTGGCCGTGCCGGCCTGGGCACCGGCCGGCGAGCCGGCCGCTCCCAGCAGACCGGCCGTCAGGCTCAGCGTGGCGATCGCAGTCATCATTCTCTTGCTCATGGCGATTTCTCCAGTTCTCATCCGGCTGTGTCGAGGAGAAACGCTAGACCGGGTCGTGGCGGGAGCGCGTCGTCCGTTGATCGTCACTTGACCGTGCACCGTTCGCCGTACGCACTGCACCGGAGGGAGTAGGCATCAGGCCTCAACCGGCCGCACGAGGCCGAGACCGTCAGGGCTTGAGGACGGGCAGCCCTACGTGATCGCCGCCAGGTCCACGACGTACATCTCGTTCCTGATCGGGTAGGTCATCAGCCGGTCGAGGCCGCCGTCGGGGATCGCCATGGTTCCTTGCGCATCCGACCGCGTGTCGTCCCTTCGGTAGTCACGTTCCAGACGGCCGAAGGGACGAAGATGTTGCATCGTTCGGCGAACGTTTTCCCGGGGCCTTGTGGGACAGCCCACGACTTCCAGGCTCACCCCGCCCGCGTCGTTCCAGGCGATCAAAGTGCCGCTGTCGTCGTGTTCCAGCACTTTGGTGGCGGCCTCGCTCTCCGCGATCACCAGATCGGTCAGCCGCGGTCGGTCAGGCCGGCACCGGCGCCGAAGGCTCCGCAACAGACCGTTTCGTTCGGTGAGCGCATTTCCGCAGGTGCACCGTACGAGGCGTGCTCGGAGGGGTTGGCGTACGTTCCGGTGCCGACGCACGCGGGTTGTTACCGTTCGGTCTGGTAGGCCTCGAGTCGATCGGCCAGCTCCCTGGGGTGGCTGAGGGCGATGGCGTGGCCGCCATCGATCTCGTCTGGGGCGATGCCGAGGCGTTGTTCGACGACACCGCGCATGAACTCCGCAGGGAAGAAGCGGTCGTCGCGGCAGAGCAGGACCTTCGTCGGCACCGCGGGCCACGCTTGAAGCGGCCATGGCTCCAGGAAAGGGGTGACGGACTGATGACGGGGCCGCTTGATCACCTCTGCCGCCAGGGCGGGCGGCACGTCGTGGAGAAAAAGGGCGATCTCGTCGTCGGGTGCCCGTCCGTCCCGTTTGTCCTGCTCGTGTCGGGCCTTTTCCCAGCCGGTGTTGGCCCACCACTGGCCAGGCGACTCACCCGGCAAGGGGATCATCGCTGTCAGCAGCACCAGTAGATCGACCGGGACCCGATCGCACACCAGAGGAGCGGAGAATCCGCCGAACGACTGGGCGACCACGACAAGGTCGGTGCGGTCCCCGATGGCGTCGATCACCACGTCGGCGTACTCGGACAGCCCGGCCGAGTCATCGTCGCAGGGCAGATCGGGCACCACCACGTCGTGGCCGCGCGCACGCAGTTCGGCGTTCAGCAGATGCCAGTACCAGGAGTCGGACGCGGCGCCGTGGATCAATACATAAGTGGTCATGATGAGCTGCCCTCCTGATAGTGATGACGGCTGGACCGACTTCCGGTCCCCCTGGTCACACCCGGCCCCGACGTTCGAAATCCCGCATGCTGGTGCCACCGGGCAGTCGTGTCTGGAAATCCAGAACACCGACCCAGGCCGGCCGCACGGCGATGCGGACCATCTTCGTGTCAGGGTGATCGACTTCCGCCAGCTGGGCGGCGGCCTGCTCCTCCCCGCCGTAGCGGCGCAGGGCCAGCGCGTACTCCGGGACGATCCCTGCGACATCGGTGACAGAGGCCCGCCCACGGATCAGCAGCGCCTCCGGCGGGGTGGAGGCGACGTCGATGGTGATGGCGACGTCGGGCCTGGCCCGCAGGGCGCGAACCTTGGCGCCCCCGAACGTCGAGAGCACCACCTCAGTCCCGGTCCAGTGAAACAACATCGGGAAGACGCGCGGCGTACCGTCCGCCGCGACATACGCCACTCGCGCCAGCTCCTTGGAGAACAACAGACGCTGCGCCACGTCACTGCCCAGCAGGCCGACATCACCTTGCGGCAGCGCCATCACATCGTCGCGATTCCCGGTTCCCATCAACAGCTCCTCACCGTCGTCGGCCGCGCGTATCGCGGCCGTCCGTTGTTGAGACGGTGAGGCGGCCGAAAAGGAATCACCGCCCTGGTCGACGATCGAGCACTGGGGTGTCCGGAAACTAGGGCAGTGTCAGCGGCAGATCGAACGCAGGGAACACGCGCGGCTGGAAGGCGGTGATCTCGGCGATCTTCCCGTCCTCGACCCGCAGCACGTTGAGCACCTGAGCCCGGTACTCCCGGTCTCCCGGCACCCGGACGTACCCCGCCGCCGCCGGCTGCCGGTTCGCCCGGGTCGGCACGCTCCGCCACTGTGCCCGGTACAGCGGCGAGTCGGGTCCGAGGGCGTGGGCGGCGAAGTCCGTGACCGCCTGGCGACCGGAGAACCAGAAGGGAAGCGGAGGCATCGTCATCCGCACGTCTTCGCTCAGCAACTGTGCGAGCGCAGCGGTGTCCGCCTGCTGGTGGGCGTCCATGAAGCGCTGCAGCAAGGCCCGCTCCTGCGCGGTGGCGGGCGTTGACGCCGCCCACTCCTCTCGACGCCGCGGGAGGTGGATCTTCAGGGTCGGCCGCGCCCGCTGCAGAGCGCTCTTCACCGAGGCGACACTCATCCCCAGCGCCGCGGAGGACTCCTTGGCCGACCAGCCGAGCACGTCTCGAAGGATCAGCACCGCACGTTGCCGGGGAGGCAGGTGCTGGATGGCGACCAGGAACGCCAGTTCGATGGTCTCCTTGCCGACCGCAGCGGCGTCCGGCTCCGTGTCGTCTGCTGCCATCGGCTCCAGCAGCCGATCCGGGTAGGGCTGGAGCCATCGGATCTCATCCGGCGGCGCCTCGCCCCTATCGCCTGCCCGTGCGGCCTCACGCGGGAGCGGATGGCGCGGATGCCGGTCGAGGAAGTCGAGACAGGCGTTCGTCGCGATCCGGTAGAGCCACGCGCGGAATGTGGAACGACCCTGGAAGCTCTCGCGTTTGCGCCACGCCCGCAGGAATGTTTCCTGTACCAGATCTTCGGACTCCTCGAACGAACCGACCATCCGGTAGCAATGCACCTGCAACTCTCGCCGATACTGCTCGACCAGCCCGCCGAAGGCCGACTCGTCAGCTTTCTGGGCGGTAGCGATGGTTACGGCTTCACCGGCCCGGCTGACTCCATCCCCTTCGGCTTCTCCGAGCTGCCGCTTCGGGCTGCGGCTGCTCATGCCGTCGCCCCGGCCCCTGCTGGCTGCGGCGACGGTATCGGAGAGGTAGCGGTGCAGGGATGTCTTGGGGATGCCGGTCTTGGCCGCGATCTGGCCGAGGGAGTCGCCCTGGGCCCTGAGCAACTGAGCATATTTGATCTTGTCGGCCGGGTGGGCTACAGGCCGGCCCACGTGTCGGCCGCCCGCTTCGGCGACGGCGCGGGCGTGGGCGGCGCGCTCGGCGGTGAAGGTCCGTTCCATCTCGGCGAACAACGCGAGCAGCTGGAAAGCGATACGGCCCATGCCCTCGTCGGCGGCGTTGATGGGGAGCGGGTCGGCCAGCGAACGCACACCGATGCCGCGCTCGGACAGCTCGTGCACGAGGTTCAGAACCTCACGGAGGTTACGGCCGATCCGGTCCAGAGCATGGACAACGACCGTGTCGCCAGCGCGCGCGTAGGCCAGGAGCCGATCGAGGCCGTCCCGGTCGGCGGTGGTTCCGGTCTTCTTGTCGACGAAGATCCGCTCGTCCGGGATGCCGGCGGCGGCCAGGGCGTGGAGCTGACGATCGAGGGACTGTTTGGTGGTGGAGACGCGGGCGTAGCCGAGATCAAGTCCCCCCTGGGGGTGATCATTACCAGTTCCCACTCCGAAATCGTACCGAAAGTCGGCCCCGTACATGCCTTCTGGAACAGTTGTCGTGGGACCGGCCTCGGGGAACATTGGTCGGCAGGGACACCCTGGCCGCGCCGTACGGTCACCCCTTGGTCGAGCGCGGCCCGCTCGGCGGGCTCCAGGCCGGACGCGCGGAGAAAGCCCGCGACCTTGCCCGGCATGTCGAGGGTGAGAAGACAATCGGGTCCTCGATCCCGGCCTCGTCCAGGGCGAGGTTCTGCCGGGAGGTCGACTGCTGGTCGGTCGAGACCCGCTTGTAGACCAGGTTCGCCACCGAGGGCCCCTTCCCTACGGAGGATCGGAGCCCATCTGTCATCAAACCCTGCCAGCAATCGCCATCGGATCTGATGGGATTCGCGCCGCCACCCCGTTCGGCCCCACGCCCTCGCGGCCGCCAGAGGCCGCCGACGGCGCCCGCTCTTCGCCCCGAGGCAGTGCCGTCCGTGAGAGTGAACAACGGCGGCCATGGCCAGGCCTCGGCTCTGCCAGTCGTTGCGAACCATGTACGGAAACTTGAGACCACGAACAGCCCATGGCAGGCTCATGCCGCATGATCGATGAATTCGCGAAAGACAACCTGCACGGGAGACTGCGGCGGGACCGCAAGGCGCTGCTCTGGAAACTCGACGGCTTGTCCGAATACGACGCCCGCCGACCTTTGACAGCGACCGGGACCAACCTCCTCGGCCTGGTCAAACACGTGGCCACCGTCGAGGCCAGGTACTTCGGCGAGGTCTTCGACCGCCCTTCCCCGGAACCGCTGCCACGGTGGCAGGACTCCAACGGCAGCGATCTGTGGGCGACCGAGGACGAGACCCGCGATCAGATCATCGGGTTCTACCGGCGCACGTGGGAACACTCGGACGCGACGATCAACGAGCTTCCCCTCGACGCCCCCGGCCACGTGCCGTGGTGGCCGGAGTCAACGCCGGCCTGGCACACGAACCTGTTCGCCATCATGGTTCATGTCCTCGGCGAGTCCACCCGGCATGCCGGGCACGCCGATATCCTGCGCGAGGGCCTCGACGGCCGGACCGGGTTGCGCGCCGAACACGAGAAGCAGATCGACGAAGAAGCCCGTGCAGCCTACTGCGCGAAGATCGAGCAGGCCGCCAGGACGGCCGCACCAATCACGGCTTAGTTAGACATACCAGGCAGCCTGACATCAGCTCCAACTACCGGCACTTGCGATTTCCGAGCACCCCGGCCACCTGATATGCCCGCGTCACCCGATGTGGGCGTTCAGTCCACGCCTTCGTCGTCCTCGTCCAGCTCGGGCGCGTCCGGGTCGCGCAGGGCGCCAGCCGCATAGAACCGTGTCCAAGCGCCGCACTGCAGGCCGCCTCGGTGACGTGCGACGCCGACGAGCTGACGCACAGCAGCGCCGCCCTGCCCGAGTTGGTCGAGGCCGCCGTCCGCGCCGGCGAGCCGTCGCGCACCGCCGCCGCGCTGGAACGGCTCAGCTCCTGTGCCCGTGCCAGCTGCACCCCGCTGGCGCTCGGGGTGGAGGCACGCTCACGCGCTGACCACCACCGGATCCGCCGCCGAGGACCTGTACCGCGAGGCGATCGACCATCTGTCCAGATGCCGGTACGCGACCTTTCTCGCCCGCGCCCACCCGCTCTACGGCGAGTGGCTGCGCCGTGAGGGCCGGCGCCAGGACGCCCGAGAACAACTCCGGAGGCAGGGTGGCGCTCGATGTCTCCGAGTCGCTCAGCGAGGGGTCATGAGTCCGTCACAGTGCCGCATCTCACACGATGCAAGTCTCGGCAGCAGGGCAGGCCCGCTCTTGCGTGAGAACGACCTCTCAGCGCCCAGGTCCTGATGCTTCCCTGACGTCGCCCGCGGCCAGATCCGAGACGCGGAAGGTGCGCCGGTACGCCGACGGGGCCACCCCCGTCTCCGCTGCCAGGTGCCGCCGCAGCGAGGTGGCGGTGGCGAAGCCGACCTCGTGGGCGACCCGTTCCACCGGCAGGTCGCTGGACTCCAACAGGTGCCGCGCCCGCCTCAGCCGCTGCTGGGTCAGCCAGCGGCCGGGGCTCATGCCGGTCTCTTGCCGGAAGCGTCGGGCGAAGGTACGGGTGCTCATCGCCGCGTGCGCGGCCAACTCCTCCAGCGACAGCGGCAGTTCCAGCCGCTGCAGCGCCCAGTCGCGGGTCGGTCCTGTGCCGGTTTCGCTCGCCGGCGGCAGCGGCCGCTCGATGTACTGCGCCTGCCCGCCGTCCCGGTACGGCGGCACGACGCAGCGGCGGGCGACCTGGTTGGCGACCTCGCTGCCGTGGTCCTGGCGCACCAGGTGCAGGCAGATGTCGACACCGCTCGCCGCTCCCGCGGAGGTCAGTACGTCACCGTGGTCGACGAAGAGCACGCCGGCATCCAGCTCGACCCGGGGGAACAGTTCCCGGAAGATGTCGGTGAGCTCCCAGTGGGTGGTGGCTCGGCGTCCGTCCAGGAGACCGGCGGCGGCCAGCAGGAAAGCGCCGGTGCAGATGGACACCAGGCGGGTGCCGGGGCGGACACGGGACAGGGCGGCCAGGGCCTGCGGGTCCGGGGCGGCGGCCGAGGCCGGCGAGATCCCGTACGGAGGGATGATCACGGTGTCCGCCCCGGCCAGCGCCTCGGGACCGTGCCCGGGGGTGACGGTCAGGTCCGCGTCGGTACGTACGGGCTGCCCGTCCACGCTCGCGGACAGCACCTCATAGCGGCCATCGGCGGATCCCAGGACCCGATGCGGGATGCCGAGTTCGAAGGGGTAGACGCCGTCGAGGGCAAGGACGACGACCTTGTGCGCGCCGGGCCGCGGGGCCGGGTCCAGTTCGGCCGCGCGATCAGCGAGGTCACGGGCCCGGGCGGACGCGGGAAGGGCGCGGGGAACGCGGTGGACGGCAGGGTCGATGGACATGGCAAGAATGTATCGGAGGCTGACCTTCTTGCCATCGCCCTGGGCCAGACCGTAGGACCAGGATCGAGGCATGACTCCGACGGACACCCCTGACAATCTCAGCTCCCCGGACCTCGCTGCCCCGCACAGCGCCCCTGTGATGCTCGCCCTGCACCAGACGGCCCTCGGCGGCCCTGAAGTTCTGCGGTTGACCGAGCTTCCGCGACCCGCGCCCGGCCTTGGGGAGATCCTCGTCGCCGTGCACGCGGCCGGACTCAACCCCACGGACTTCAAGCACCGCGCCCAGAGTGTTTTCCTGCCACCCCCGCCGCTGATCCTCGGCTGGGACGTCTCCGGCACCGTGGTGGAGACCGGCCTGGGCGTCACCCTCTTCCAGCCCGGTGACGAGGTGTTCGGCATGCTGCCCTACCCGTATGGGGCCGGCTCCCACGCCGAGTACGTGACCGGCCCCACCCGCGCCTTCGTCGCCAAGCCCACCGGGATCGACCACATCCAGGCGGCCGCTCTGCCGCTGGCCGCGCTCACCGCCTGGCAGGCCCTCGTCGAGACCGCGGGCCTGCGGGCCGGGCAGCGGGTGCTGATCCACGCCGCGGCCGGCGGTGTCGGTCACCTCGCCGTACAGATCGCCAAGGAACGCCGGGCTCATGTCACCGGGACGGCGAGCGCCCCCAAGCATGCGTTCCTGCGCGAGCTCGGCGCGGATGTCTGCATCGACCACCGCTCCGAGGACTTCACCGACACCGAGGAGCGCTACGACGTCGTCCTCGACGCCCTCGGCGGGGAGACCGCCACCCGTTCCGTGGGCGTGCTCCGCCCCGGCGGCGTCCTCATCTCCCTGGTGCCTGGCGCCGAGGACACCCGAGCCGCGGCCGGGAAGGCACAGGTCCGCGCCGTCACCCTGATCGTTGAGCACGACCAGGCCGGGATGCGTGCCATCGCCGACCTCGTCGACCGGGGCAGGCTCCGCGCCCACGTCTCCGCCACCTTCCCCCTCGCCGAAGGCGCCCGGGCCCACGTACTGGCGGAGACGGGCCGCACCACGGGCAAGCTGGTCATCACCGTGCGCTGAGGCAGAACGGCTCCGGCGCAGGCGGTGGACGTGTCCCGTGCCGAGCGTGCTCCGACAGTCCGCGCCCACGCCTCAAGACGGCAGGGTACTCGAACCTGACGCCCCTCCCGCGGCCGGGACTCCACCGGGCCGTCGGTGTGCAGCAGCCGCGTCGCACCTGCCGGGCGTCGAGTTCGACAGCCTCGAAGTCGGGGCCACCCCATGCCCTCTACAGGCGCAAATCCAACCGACCGTAAAGGTCCAGCTCAGCAGCGGTTTGGCGGCTCATCGCGGAGTTCTTAACGGCACCCCCGCTTCGCCGACCTGGGCGACCAGCGGTTCTGGCCATCGTAGGCGCCCGGCAGCAACGCTCCGGGCGACTACGGGCCGTTGGAGGCGATCGCCCGCAACAAGATCAACCGGCAGAAGATTCACACCCGGTGGTCGGACATGACCCGCGTCGCCGGGTCCCTGGTGACCAACCAGGTCCGCGCCTACGACCTGCTGCGCATGTTCGCCCGCAACGGGGCCGGCCCACCCCGCTCGGGCAGGCGTTCGCCGAGTACGGCCGCACCGACAAGACCCTGCACCTGCTGTCCATCTTGGACCCGATCGACGACACCTACCGCCTCTCCGACGGCGGTGGGGTGGACGAGGAGAGGGTGTAGACCGCAGGCTTGCGGCCACGGCGATCGTCCCCTTCCGCCGAAGCTTTCCGGCCTCGCTGTAGCTGGGGAAATATCCAATGGATTTGCCTGACTTGCACCGATACGGGCCTGTTCCGTTTGTTGATCACTTCCGCTACGGTTCGTACGGTCCTGACCGGCGTCGGTGTGGGGGTGGTCGATGTCGACCCGGATGTTCTCCGAAGACCAGCTGGAGCGGTTGCGGTCCTACCCTGATATCGGCCGCGACGCTCTGCTCCGGTACTTCACCCTGACCCCCGCCGACGTCGCCTTCATTGACCCCGGTCGCGGTCGGGGCCCGACCGACCGCCTCGGCCTTGCCGTCCAGCTCGCCACGTTGCCCTGGCTGGGGTTCGTACCGGATGAGGTGGGCTCGGCTCCGCCGGTGGCCGTGGCCCGGCTGGCCGAGCGACTGGGGTGGATTCGGCCGTTCTCGCCGAGTACGGTCAGCGGGAGCAGACACGCAGCGATCACCTGCGGTTGATGGCCGGCTATCTGAGCTGGAAGAGCGCTCCGGCCGGGAGCACGGCGATGAAGGAGCTGGAGCAGTTCCTGCTGGACCGGGCCATGGAACACGACTCGCCCACGTTGCTGTTCAACCTGGCCACCGAGAGTGATGGGCGCCGGGCCGGCGGTCAGGGCCGGGCGTCGGGGACCGATGTACCGGGCGTGAGCGGGCGCGCGGCGGCGGCGTAGGTGGCGAAGTCGGCCACCGGCGCCGCCGCGGCGGCGTAGGTGGCGGTGCCGCGCAGCCGGTCGGCTTCGGCGCGGGCGGCGGGCGAGAGCGGCCGGCGGGTCTTGTGCGGACACGGCCCGCCCCCGCCCAGCCGGGCGCGGGCGGCCAGCACCTTGGCCTCCAGCGCGGCGACATGCCCGGCCGCCTCGATCACCACACCGGCGTGATCGACGGCCCGCTCATGCGCGGCCAGCACCGTCCCGCCCGCCGTGACCACCTCCAGCACGCCGCTGCCCAGCCGGTGCCCCACCCCCATCACCTCACCCGCGTGCCCCGGCGGCACGGAGTAGAAGTTGCCGCGGAAACTCACCAGCGCCTGCGCCGAGACGACCCGCTCGACCTCCAGCACCGCCGGGAACGCCTGCGCCGGCAGCGGCCTCAGCGCCTCGCGGCGGGCCAGCTCTGCCACGCTCACCCGGCCGCCATCGATCTTCCGGATCCCGGCCGCAGCCCCCGCGCCCGCAACGCCCGGGTGAAAGTCGAATAGCCACCGGCATAGCCCAGGCCGACCAGCTCGACGAACAGCGTGGTGGCCCACATGTGCGGATCCCCCGTCTCGGCGTCCAGCCGCAGCCGGCAGTACTCGGCGTACGGCTCGAACGGATCAGTCCCCGCCGGGTGGCCCGGAGGTGAGACTCCTCCGGGCCACCCGGCGGGGGTCACCCTCGCGGCCTACGCCGTCGGCCCGTACCTCTTCTACGTCGGCCAGTTCGCTCTCGTCGTCCAACTCGCCGTCATGCGCCGGATCAAGGTGTGGACGCCCTTCCTGGTCCTGTGCGACCTCATCATGCCGAACATCGACAAGGACCTCATCC
This sequence comes from Nonomuraea sp. B1E8, assembly GCF_039871515.1. Classification (NCBI taxonomy): domain Bacteria; kingdom Bacillati; phylum Actinomycetota; class Actinomycetes; order Streptosporangiales; family Streptosporangiaceae; genus Nonomuraea; species Nonomuraea sp. B1E8. The sequence goes on from NZ_JBDPLS010000013.1 coordinate 47,249, forward strand.
CGCTCGGCGACATCCTCCTGCTCGTCTCCTTCGCCTCCATCTCCCCCGGAGTCACCTCTCGTTCAGTTCCCTCGGCTGCTGAGCCCGTCCCGGCCCTGGTACGAGGAAGCGCACCGACCGGCAGGCCACCTGGCCCGCCAGTTTCGCGGTTGTTACGCCAGGTGGATTCGCATCAGACGTTTGCCACGGAGGTCGTAGTGGGAGCCTCCAGCTTGGCGATCACCGTGGCCAGGCAGGTGGCCCTGCCGCGGGGGGTGCGGGTCTTGGCCAGGCGCAGGATCACCGCGTACTGACCCGTCCTGCCCAGGCCGTCGTAGGCGGCTTGGGCTTGGGGATGCTGCTCCAGCGCCGCGACCAGATCGGGCGGGGCGGTGGCGGTGCGCTGGGAGGGGTAGGCGGCGCTCCACCGCCCGTCCGCCTGCGCGCAGGCGATCTCCGCGGCCCCCGGCGGGCGCATCCGCCCCTCGGCGATCAGCGCCTCTGCCTGCTCGACGTTCACCTGCGACCACGGGCTGCCGGTACGGCGCCGCGAGTACCGCTGCAGGTAGAACTTCTCATCGAGGGAACGGCGGTGGCTGTCGATCCAGCCATAACACAGGCAGGCGGCCAGCGCCTGCGGCTGTGTCACCGAGGTCGCGCCCGACCCCTTCTTGGCGATCTTCAGCCAGACGCCCGTCCCCGCGTCGTGGTGCTCAGCCAGCCAGGATTCCCACTGGGCGGCGTCGTCGAAGGTGACGACCGCCTCCTCCTGCGCGCTCATTGGGCCGACTCCACGACCTTCAGGTAGTGCGCGTTGTGCATGATGCCCAGGATGTTGCCAAAGGGATCGATCACCGAGGCGGTCACGAACCCGGGCCCGCGCTCGGTGAGCGGGTCGTACACCTTCGCGCCCATCGAGACGAGCCGCTCCAGCGCGGCCGCCACCTCGTCAACGTGCCAGTACACGATCGCGCCCGCCGGGCCGCTTGCCGCGCCCTTGGGGGCGTAGCGGCTGTCGATCAGGCCCAGCTCGTGCTGGAAGTCACCGACACGGAACTCGGCGTATCCGGGCCGCTCGAAGTAGGGGGTCATGCCCAGCAGTTCGGTGTACCAGCGGACAGCCTCCGCGTGGTCCTCGGCCCAGTAGCTGATGGTGGACATTCCGCGCAACATGTGTTTCTCCCGCGCCGTTCGGTTGATAGCTGAATAGTAGATCGTTAATAGGTCAGTGAATGTCCTAGCAGTGCGGCAGAGTGAAGATATGCGCGATCCATCTGGACGACTGCTGCAACTGCTGTCCCTGTTGCAGACTCCCAAGGAGTGGCCCGGCACCGAGCTGGCGGACCGGCTCGGCGTCACCACCCGCACCATCCGGCGCGACATCGACCGGCTGCGCGAGTTCGGCTATCCCGTACACGCCAGCCAGGGCAACATCGGCGGCTACCGCCTCACCGCCGGCAAGGCCTTGCCACCGCTGCTGCTGGACGACGAGGAGGCCATCGCCATCAGCATCGGGCTGCGCACCGCCGCCACCGCGGCCGTCACCGGGATGGAGGAGCCCTCGCTGCGCGCACTGGCCAAGCTGGAACAGGTTCTGCCGCAACGGCTGCGTCACCGGGTGGCCGCGCTCTCCCGCGCGAGCGTCATCCTGCCGCCCGCCCCGGGACCCACCACCGACGCCGAGGCCCTGGCCGCGCTCGCGGCCGCCTGCCCCATCCACGAGAGGGTACGTTTCGCCTACACCACGGCCAACGGCCGGACCAGCGACCGCCTGGTCGAGCCACACCGGCTGGTGGCCTCGGGACGGCTGTGGTACCTGGTCGCCTTCGACGCCGAGCGCTCTGCCTGGCGCTCGTTCCGCCTGGACCGCCTCACCGACGTACAGCGCACCGGCGTCTACACCTCCGCCCGAGAGCTACCCGGCGGCGTCGATGCCCTCACCTGGGTGACACAGGCGATCGCGGCGGGCTCCATCCGGGCCACGCTGCTCCTGCACGCGCCGATCGAGCGGGCCGCCGAGCAGGTCCCAGCCTGGCAGGGAGAGCTGGAAGCCGTCGACGAACACACCTGCCGGCTGCGCACCCACCCCGACACGCCCCACTATCTGGCCTACCGCCTGACCCTGCTGCCCATGGACTACACCCTGCTCGACCCGCCGCTCCTGGCCGAGCACCTGGCCTCGATCGCCGAGCGGGCGGCCAACGCCATTCGCGACTTCCCGCGCAAGACCAGTTGACCCAGACGTCGCTGAGACCGAGCAGCCAGGATGAGCGGGTCGAGCCGAGATACGAACAGAAGCGGCCAACAGTCGATCATGTTCGTGATCTCGGAAGCAGACGGGGCCAGTTCCGGAGCCCTGGAGTGCGGAAACTCGGAAGCACAGCCTGGAGACGACTTCCGAGATTGGGCCCATCTCGGAAGTGCCCCGGGCTTGGCGTCGCACGGCCGGGCTCGGACACCCTCGACGTTGTCGCAGGCCAGAGGGCTCAAGATCCACCCATGGCCGGAACTTCCCTTATCTCGGCTGGACCCGTCGACGACCCTCGCCACCCTGAACATCGAGGGCTACTGTTTCGCTGCCGGATCGAATCGGTGATGCTCGGTGCGATCACCGAGATCCTGATCGCCGCCGGGTTCGGCTTCACCTTCCAGCCCGAGACCGAGGTGCGCCCGGCGATGCTGCTCGTCCACTCTCGATCGGCGCCGGGCAACTACTGAGACCCGTCGAGGAGCCCGCCGCTACGGCCGGCTCGGGGGCGGTTCAGCGGTCACGGCCTCCCGAGCGCCGGGATGGGTCCAGGGCTGGCCGATGCCTCGGTACTCCTCGACCGGGATGGGCTGGACGCCCTCGCGCATGCGGCTGGTGTACAGGTGGTCGAGTCCGTGGGCGACCAGGCGGACCAGGTGGTTCGAGTCAGGGACGCCTACTACACCGAGCTCGCCGTACGGGCCGCGCCTCACCTTGATGGCAGCGCCCAGCGGCAGTGGCTGGGGCGGCTGGACGAGGAGGTGCTCAACCTCAGGGCGGTGTTGGACTCGACGGGGTCCCCGCGACTGGTCGAGGCGCTGACCTGGTTCTGGTACCTGCGAGGAAGACACCAGGAGGGGTATCGGCACACCAAGGGAACGGCTTGGGGTTCGGGGTTCGCGATGCTGGCGGGCGCCGTACATATCGACTCGACGGAGTTCCCGACGCCAGGTCACGCTGGTTCCTGGCGCACGCCTGCCTGCGCTTCGGGGACGTGAGCCGGCGACGGTTACCAGCGCAGTTCCTTCCGGCACTGGAGCGACGCCAGTGGTTCTTGCCCGGCGACAACATGAGCGTCAATCGTTCAAAATCGGCCCTCCCCGCCTGTCGGTGAAACACCGGGAGGGCCGTTTCGGTGTGGAGGTTCACACCGCGTGCTCACATGACGTGGGACAGAGGACGACGTCTAGCTAGCCCGCGCGCAGCTCGGCCGCCACCGCGCGTTCCCGCAACTGCGCCGCCTCCGCCCGCGCCGCGTCCAGTTCGGCCCGCACATCCTCCAGCCGCACCCGCTCCAGCCGCAGCTCTCCCCGCAGCCGATCGCGCTCCTTGACCGCCGCGTCAGCCCGCGACTTCTCACGCGAGGCCAGCTTGTGCTCCCGGGACAGCGCGGCCGCCGACTCCTCCTCGAGTGCCGCCGTCTTCGCGGTCAGCCGCTCCACCTCACCGGCGGCCTGCGCCGCCTCCTGGAGCGCGACCGCCCGGTCCCGCTCGGCCGCGGCTGCGGCCCGCTCCGCCTTGACGGCCCGCTCCACGGCCCGGTCGCGCTCCTGCGCCGCCGCCTCCTCCCGGGCCCTGGCGCCGACTGCCGCACGTTCGGCCTGCTCCCGAGCACGCACGGCCGCCGCCGTCTCTTCCCGCGCGCGGTTCCGCTCCATCCGTGCCTGGCCGGCGGCCTGCTCAGCGCGTACGGCCTGCGCCCCCGCCTCGGCGATCTGCCCTTCGGCCAGCTCCACCCGCTCCGCGAGCTCTCGAACGGCCTGGTCCCTGGCCTCTTCGGCCAGCTCCACCTGGTGGGCCGCCTCCTTGGCCTGCCGTTCGGCCAGCTCCGCGCGCCGCTGCGCCTCCTCGGCCGACTGCAGCGCCTGCCGCTCTGTGCTGGCCGCCTCCCGCAGGGCCGCCAGCGCCTGCTCGCGGGCCCGTTCGGCATCCGCCAGCGCGGTGTCGCGCTCGTGTTCCGCCTCCTCCAGCCGTGACCGCATCTCGGCCGTCTGCCTGCGAGCGTGCTCGGTGGCCTCACGCGCCAGTCGTACCTGCTCGAACGCCTGCTCCCGCTCCGTGCGCGCGATCGCCACCCGCGTGTGCGCCTCCGCCTGCACGGCGCTCAATTTCGCCTCGACCCCCGCAGGGCTCAGCTCGTCGGCCAGCGCCCGCGCCAGAGGCTCGATGGCCGAGGCCAGCCCGCTCTCCATGCGGTCGTACAACTGCTCGGCCCTGGCCAGCGCACCCTCGAGCCCCGGCGTGGCCCGCCGCAACTCCCGCTCGCGCTTGGCGGCGGCCTGGCAGTCCTTCTCCGGACAGTACGCCCGTGGCCGGCCTCTCCCCCGCCGCTGCTCGATCGCCGCCCCGCAGTGCTTACACGGCGTCACCAGGTTGGTCTCTTGTGTCACTGCAGCAGTCTAGCATTTTGTATTTTCTAGAAATTACAAATCAAAAATTCCTGTCCCTTGCGTTCGAACGCAGTGTCTCCAACTTGCGAGAAGGCAGAATTCCCGCAAGTTGACGTGCGTTCGAGTCGGGACGCGCACTCCGGGCCGGATATCCGCCCGCTCCCCGCGCTCGCCTTCCCCGCCACCGCCGGACCAATGCCGGCCGCCACCGCGGCGGTCGCCCCCGCCCGCGACCCATACCTGCTCTACCTAGGACGCCTCGGCAGCGCCGACTCCCGCCGCGCCATGCAGATTTGCCTGGACCACCTCACCCGCATGATCACCGGCGACCCGCTCGACGACGCCGCCATCACCGGCCAAGGCCAGCCCTGGCATCACCTGCGCTACGAGCACACCGCCTGGATCCGCGAGCAGATCGACCAGATGGACTGGTCCCCCGCCTACCGCAACAAACACCTGGCCGCGCTGCGCGGCGTGCTCAAGGAAGCCTGGAAACTCGGCCTGCTCAGCACCGACGACCACCAGCGGGCCGTCGCCCTGGCCCCGTTCGCCGGCCACCGCGAGCCGGCCGGCCAGCACGTTCCGGACACCGTCATCGGCGCCCTGATCGCCGCCTGCGACGCCGACCGCTCCCCCGCCGGCACACCCACCGGCGCCGGGCTGCGCGACGCGGCCATCATCGCCGTGCTGGACGCCTGCGGCCTGCGCCGCGCCGAACTCGTCGCCCTGCAGCACGCCGTGCGCTCGGGCCAGCGCGTGTTGATCCATGCCGCGGCCGGCGGGGTCGGCCATCTGGCCGTGCAACTCGCCAAGCACCTCGGCGCGTACGTGATCGGTACCGCTCGTAGGTCCAAGCACTCTTTCGTACGCAAGCTGGGCGCCGACGAGATGATCGACTACACCGAAGAGGACTTCGCCGAGACGGTCCGCGACGTTGACCTGGTCATCGATAGCATCGGCGGCGACTTCGGGGCGCGTTCCCTGCGGACGTTGCGGGACGGTGGCGCTCTTGCCCGGCTCAATCCGGAGCCTGACGAGGACTTCCTTCGCCAGGCCAGGGAGCGCGGCATCTGGGTGGGCTTCGTCCTCGTAGAACCGGACAACGCCGCGATGGCGACGATCGCCGAGCTGGTCGAGGCGGGAAAGCTGCGCGTCGAGGTCGGCACCGTCCTGCCGTTCGAGCAGGCGGCCAAGGCACATGAGCTCGGCGAGACCAACCGCACCATCGGTAAGATCGTGCTCACTGTCGCCGGATGACCGGATCCGCCTGCCTTGGTCAGATGTGCTCCAGGACGACCACGGGGATCTGCCTGCGGCTCCTGGCCTCGTAGGTATGGTAGACCGGCGCGAGCGCGGTCATCATGCGCCAGAGCCGCTCCCGTTCCGGCCCCTCAGTGGTACGCGCGCGGGCGGTGAAACGCTCGCCGAGGATCTGCACGCCGACCTCCGGGTTGGCCATGATGTTGAGATACCACGCGGGATGCGTCTGCGTGACGGCCGAGCCGGACGCGACCAGGATGTAGCGGCCGTCGTCCTCCCCGAAGAACAGCCCTGTGCGCAGCCACCGGCCCGACTTCCTGCCCTTGACGGTGAGGACGAGGTTGGTCATCCCTCCTTCCAGGTAACCGTCACGGCCGTCCGTGGCCAGGTAGCGGCGGACATGTTCGGCGACCGAGCGGTCGGGGCTGTCGGCGGCGTCGTCCCACATCACCGGTCTCCCGCCGTCATACCCTGGGCGAACCCCGTATCGGCCGCGAGCTCACGCCCTGATGCCGTGCTGCCGACGGCACTCCTCGACGTCATGGATCTGACCTTTCGGTACTCGTTCATGGGCCGCTGTCCCGCACATGGGCGGGGCAGCGGTGGAAGCGGGGGCTGCCTCAGTGCGCGCTGCTGAGGCCCTGGGCGAACCCTCCGTCGACGGGGAACTCGGCGTTGGTGGTGAAGGTCGCGTCGGCGGCCAGGAAGAGCGCGGCCGCCGCGACCTCCTCGACGGTGCCGTTGCGCTTGAGCGGAGTGGTCTCGCTGCCCTGCCGCTCGAACTCGCGGCGTTCCTCCTCGGTCAGCCCCGCGACACCCATGGTCGGGGTCTTGATGTAGCCGGGGGCCACGGCGTTGACGCGGATCCTGCGAGGCAGGAACTCGGCCGCGAGGACGTGGGAGATCGCCCGTACCGCCTCTTTGGAGCCGGAGTAGGCGCTCAGGCCGGGGAAGATCAGATCGTTGGCGACGGTGGTGAAGACGATCGCCCCGCCCTCGTTGATCAGCGGCGACAGGCTCTGCACCGTGAAGAAGGCGCCCTTGGCGTTCACGGCGAAGTGCCGGTCCCAGGAGTCCTCGGTGACCTCCTCGAGCGTCTGGACCTCGGCGATGCCGTGGTTGACGAACAGGTAGTCGATCCGGCCGAGCCTGTCCCGCACGGTGCCGGTGAGGGCTCGGATGTCGGCCATGCTCGCCGCGTCGGAGCGTACGACGTGCGCGGGGTGCGGCTTCAGCCCGGTACGTGCCTCCTCGATCTTCGTCTCATTGCGGCCCGTGAGGACGACCTCGGCCCCGCCGTCCAGAAGCGCTTCGACGATGGCCAGGCCCATTCCGTGGGTACCGCCCGTGACGACAGCCTTCTTACCTGCGAACTTGCTCATCGTTGACTCCTACAAGATGTGGTGCGCCGGCTCCCGGCCGGTGCACCACAGACAGTGCGGGCCTGGGCTCGCGGTTTTCTGTCGGTCTGCTTGCGGTGCGCTGACACGCCGGCGGACGACCGCGTGGCCGTACGGTGAATGCATGCGTTTCGGGGTGTTGGGTCCGCTGGCCGTCTGGTCGGCGGACGGTGAGGCCGTGGTGGTGCCGGAGACGAAGGTGCGCTCACTGCTCGCTGCTCTGCTGACGGCCCCGGGGCAGGTGGTCTCCGCCGATCGGCTCGTGGACGAAGTGTGGGGCGAGGCGCCGCCGGCGAACCCAACGGGTGCTCTGCAGACCCTGGTGTCGCGGCTGCGGCGGGTGCTCGGCCGTGCCGGGGGTCAGGGCCTGCTGGCGCACCGGGCCCTCGGCTACGTCCTCGACGTGGCGGACGACGCCGTGGACGCGGGCCGGTTCACCGCACTCACCACACGGGCCCGTACCGCCACGGACCCCCGCGAACGCGCCGAACTGCTCACCGCGGCGCTGGCGTTGTGGCGCGGCCCCGCCTTCGCCGACTTCGCCGACGAGGAGTTCGCGCGCCCGGCCGTCACTCGCTTGGAGGAGCAGCGCCTGCTGGCCCTGGAGGAACAGGCCGAAGCCCGTCTGGAGCTGGGCGAGCACGGTCTTCTCGCCGGGGAGCTCGGCGACCTGACCCGCCGCCACCCGCTCCGGGAGCGGCTGCGCGCGGCCCATATGCGAGCCCTGTACGGCGCGGGCCGGGCGAGCGAGGCCCTGGACGGCTACCAGGACCTACGCCGCCGCCTGAAGGACGAACTGGGCCTCGATCCGGGTACCGAACTGGCCGCCCTGCACCAGGAGATCCTGCGGCAGGACCCGACCCTGCGGGCCGTCCCGGCACCCATGTCCGGGCCGCGCCGCCATACCAACCTGCCTGTCCCGGCCACCGCCCTGGTCGGGCGGGAGGACTGTGTGCCAGAGGTTCGCGCCCTGGTCGCGGCGGGCCGCCTGGTGACGTTGACCGGGCCCGGCGGAGTCGGCAAGACGCGGCTGGCGGTAGAGGTGGCGTCCGCCCTGACCGGTTCGCACCCGGACGGTGTCTGGCTGGTGGAGTTGGCCGCCCATACCTTCTCCACCGAGTCCGGCGCCACCACGAGTGACGAACTGGCCGAGGTCGTGGCCGCGACGCTGGGGGTCCGGGACGACGCCGGCCGCTCCGGCCCGGTGCCGCGCACGCTGCTCGACCGATTGTCCGACGCGCTCCGCACCCAGCGCCTGCTGCTGGTCCTCGACAACTGCGAGCACGTCATCGAGGCCGCCGCCGGCCTGGCCCAGGCGCTGCCGCTCACCAAGAGCGCGCGGTCCGCGCCATGCTGGATGATGTCGTCGCATGGGGCGGCGCGCTGAAGGCGCTGCGCGACGGCACAGCGTCCGCCCGGCCTGATGCCCGTACATGATCCTGCTCATCGCGCGCGGGTGAGGGGGTGGTCGATCTCGTCACGCCGGAGGCGGGCGAGAGCGATGGCCAGTACGGCGACCGTCAGCGGGGCGACGGCTGCCACGAGAAAAACCCCAGGCGGCTGCCGCCGGGCCGATCAGCGCCATGGACAGGGGAGCCGCGCTGAGCGAGACGAAGAAGTCGAGGCTGGAGACCCGGCCGAGCATGGCGGGCGGGACGCGACGTTGCAGCAGTGTTCCCCAGATGACGCCCGCGCCGGACGTAAGGGCGCCGCACAGGAAGAGCGCGGCGATCACGGCCCCCAGTTGGTCGGCCGCCCCGAGGACGGCGAGCGGAAGACAGCCTCCACCCCAGGTCAGGAGCATCACGGACAGGTAGCGCCGGGGAAGGGTCAGCGCCGACATCGTGAGCGAGCCGATCACCCCGCTGTGACTTGGATCGTTTGACGTCGTGATTTTGGGATCGCTATTTGTCGTGGCCACTGTTCGCGATCTTGGTGCTCTGGATCGGGTACCTCGAGAACTACAAGGCCGCTGCCCGCTCAGCTGGTGGAGAGGGCAACGGCCTGTTCGGGAGTCGTGGGTGCTGGTGGGCTTCGGGTTCGGAGTCGTGTCGGGCTCACATCGTGCCTATGACGAGGTTCTTGCGGGCGGTTTCGACGACTTCTTTGGTGACGGTGGACATGTTGTTGATTTTCAGGACACGTTCGATCTGGCCGACAAGGCGGACGGTGAGGCGGAAATTGCCGCTGGTGATGCGGGTGATGGCGGCGAGAGCTTCGGTGGCGGCGTAGTCGTCGGCGGCGTCGCCGAGGTTGAGGTGGGGCCAGGATCTAGCCAGGACGAAGGCTTGTTCGTCGGCCGACATCGGCTTGTAGTGGTGGACGAAGCCGACGCGGGAGTAGAGCTGGGGGTAGCGGGCGAGCCGCTTTTCGATGCCGGGCATGCCGATGAGGATGAGCCCGATGCCGGTTCGGTCGTGGTGGTCGCGCAGTTGTTCCAGCGCGCCGACTTTCAGTCTGTCGGCTTCGTCCACGAGGAGAAGTTCGGCGTGGGTGCTGGTGTTGAGCCTGCCGTGCTCGTCGATGCCGCGGCCGGGGTTGAGCATGAGTTCGACGTTCCAGCCGAGCCGATCGCACAGGAAGGAGATCTCTTTGTCGAGGTTGTGCGGGGTGTTGTGGACCTTGGGGGTGTACATGACGGCACGGGCGGCCAGGATCTCCCCCGCCGAGGCCTCGCCGTCGGAGCCGACGGGGCGAGTGCCGTCGAGGTGGCCGGCGAGCTGGTCCCACTGGGAGTAGAAGCGGGCCGACTGGGTCTTGCCCACGCCCGGGGCGCCGAAGCAGAGGCCGACGTAGCGTTCACGCCGTACCGCGTCGGCGAATTCGATGAAGAGCCGGTGCTCCTTGGTGATCACGATGGGGACGGCGACGGGCCGGTGCCCGTTGCCGCCCACCGGCTGGCCGGGCGGAGAGCCAGGTCCGGGGGGTGCGGGCCGGTCGGTTACGTCGGGGCGGCCGTCAAGGCGGCTTGGGCTGTCGCGATCATCAGGGCGGGCCTCGGCGGTCGGGCCGCTCGCGGGATCGGGAGTGCCGTCGCTTGGGGTGTCGGAGGGCCCTGCTGGCTCGGGGGCTGGCTCGGGGGTGTCGTCTGCTTTCGCCACGGGGGGTGTCTATCCAGGGCTCGGATGGCTCACTCATTCCAGTAGCGTTTGAGTTGATCGCTGGGTGGGGCGGAGATCGGCGACTTCGGCGCGGCGGCTTCCGGAGTAGGCCTGCGCTTCATCTCGTACCCGGTCAGGAACGGGGTCTTCAGTGCCGTGTCGGGCACCCGCCTGCGGGTCGGGATACCCGAGAAGGGCTGGGGCTCGTCCGCTGCCGGATCCCTGCCCGCGAGGACGGCCCACAGCGCGACTTCATCGAGGATCGGACGGCCGCGCACGGCCGCCGGACCCCGCTTTGGGTCCGGCCTTCTTCCCGGCGAAGACCAGGCCGGTCTTCTTGGTCACCGACACGGTGACCGCCGCACCGAGCGCTTCGAGCCCCGACCGTGGCCGTCTCGAAGGACAGAGACTCGAACTCCCCCGCGAGCGCGATGCTCGTGCCGTTGACGCCCCTGGTCCTCACCACACCTCGATGTCCGTGCCGGTCGTAATGATCCGCAGGGCGCTCAGCGCGTGCCGGTGCGGATCCTGGAGCTGGGAGAGCAGCGACAGCACGGCGCTGACGTTGCCGTGCGCCGCCGCTTGAAGAGTCAGGTCGCCAAGCGCGCGGTCGCGCTGGGCACGCGGCACGTCCCGGAGGGCTGCGTGCGCCGTAGCCAGCTGGTCGCCGGTCTGCTCGTTCGGGGAAAGCAGGTCATCCACCGACCGATGGACGTCTCCCCAGAGCCGCAGCAGGTCCTCCTCGCCCAACGCGGCGATGATCTCGGCCGCATCGTGGGTGTCGAACCACCTCAGCCGGGACGGGAAGGCGCCACGACTGTTGATCAGCAGCTCTCTCACCAATTGCGTGCGCCCGGTGCGGAGCAGGTAGGCCAGCCACGGATTCACCTCGAACGGCGACGTCGGGACATCTTCCCCGGCGTCTAGCAGCGCGCGGGCCTCGTCGTCCCGACGCCGTTCGAGCAGGGTCCAGACGTGCCAGAGGCGTGCGGTCCAGCCCTCGTCCTCGCGGGCTCGCGCTTTCCACCGAACGGCCTCGACCCGGCGGCCGAGAAGTTCGCAGGCGGCCGCGACCACCGTCGCGAAGCCCGGTTCCTGCTCAGCATCGGCGAGGGCGGAGTCGTCGTAGTGGAAGATCGCGGCGGCCTCCGAGCGATGTCCGGCCGCGCCCAACGCGACGGCGAGCTTCGCGGCGTGGAACGGACGGCGGTCGCTCTCTGGGATCATCGCGGCCAGATCGCGGGCCGCAGCTGCTTCGCCGCGCCTCAGCCAGATCATCGCGGCCTGCTGGAGCGCCTCGTCGTAGCGCTCGGGATGGGCCGTGGCGGCGCGCATCGCGCGAATGAGGTCGTCGATCGTCGCGGTATTGGGCGGCGGCCATGTCCCCGGTGTGAGCGGCGGAGCGCCGCGTCCGCGGAAGGGCTCGAACGGTCCGCCAATGTGCTCGGCCGCGCTGGCGGCGTCGGGATGGACCTCCAGGTCACCCCAGTGGGCGGGCCAGGCGAAGCGCCGGTCGATCGTCCAGGCCAGCAGGCGCGACAGGTCGCCTTCCCGGCCGGGCGGGACGATCACGGTGCCGTCCTCGAACGCGGCGGCCCAGGTGTCGGCGTCCAGCGCGAGCGTCGCTTCGGGGAAGCGGTCCCTGCCATCCAGCTCGAACGGGCGAGGTACGACGGGTTCGTGGTGGAAGGCGAAGTCTCCGATGATCTCGCCGGTCTCGGCGCGGACGAAGCGCACCGCCTCCCCGCCCACCATCACGAGCACGTTGTCCGGAGTCCATTCGAGACCGAAGTAGGGGAGGTGCCCGCCGGTCTCGGGGTAGAGTCCGTCGATGACGCGCAGGCGTTCTGGCAGCCCGCCCAGCTCCCAGATCTCGACGCGGCCTTCGCCGTTGACGAGTGCTGCGCTGCGGCCGTCCGGAGACCAGGCCCAGGGAAGCGGGTCCCAGCCGCGCGGGTGGGCGCGGTGCACGCCGATGTCCAGGTCGTGGAGGCGTTCGCCGGTCGTCCCGTCGAGGACCGTCACCCGGTCGGACGTCACGACGGCGAGCCGGCCCTCCGGTCCCCAGCGCAGGAACTCGGCCTCGGCGTGGGCGGGACGTTCGGTCAGCGTCTGGCCGGTGCCGGCATCGGCGATGACCAGCTTTCCGTCATGCTGGTAGGCGAGCAGGCGATCGTCGAGGCTCCATTCGAGCGGATCGCCGTTATGGTCGGCTCCCGTCTCCAGGATCCAGACGACCTTCCGTTCGTCGGCGTTGAGGCAGACGATCCAACCGCCGCGCATCTCGCCGTAGATGCGGGAGCCGTCGCGCGACCAGAAGATACGGTGGAGCAGGAGTTCCGGTTCCTCGCCCCACTCGTCCTCGTAAGCGCCCGGCAGGGGGCCGGTGAACTCCAGCGGCTCGGGTCCCGTCTCCTCGCCGTCCGGCGGCCCGGACACCGGCCCCTGTTCCATCGAGACGATGACCTGCCACATGAAGTCCGACTCGCCGCCGTAGACGAGCGCGCGCATGCCATCAGGCGCGAGCGCCATCCCCAGCGGCCTGCCGCCGCCGAAGAAGTACGCGTCGGCGATCGGCTTGTTGCCGGCGCCGAACGGGTCCCACACGCCGGTCGCGTTGGTGTTGAACTCCAGCGCGATGCGCGTGCCGTCCGCCGACCATTGCAGGCTGCGCGTGTAGTCGGGGAAGCCGACGCCGCCCGCGATGCCGTCGATGGCGTTGACGCAGCGGCCGGTGGCGACCTCGAAGATCTGCAGGACGCCGCCGGCGTCGTAGTTTTCTCCGGTGCCGCTGCCGACGGCGAGATATCGGCCGCACGGGCTGAGCGCGTAGCCGTTCAATTCGCCGTGGTGCACGTCGGGATGGCGCAGCCAGGCGCCTGCCGCGCGGATGCGGGCGGTCGCGAAGCGGTGCGCCTCGGTGACGCCATGGACGCGCTCGAGTTCAGCGAGCGCGTCCCGCAGGGTCACGGTGTCGCGCGCGGGGTCGTAGCGGGACCAGTCGGTGGCCCGCAGGGCGGCGAGCGCCGCGGCGAGGCCGCCCGCCGGGTCCAGGGAATCGATCATGCTGGCCGACGATAACGGGGATCTCCGACATTCGCCCAAAAGGAGGGGGTGCTGGCAGAAACGCGTCATGATCCCCGCACACGTGGCTGGCCCAGGCGTCACCATCACGACCTCGTCGGGGTCGAACCCTTTGAGGCCCTTTGAGGCACTGCTGTGATCTTGTACGGAATCGAACGTTCGCAATACACGGAGATCGACATACTGTTCCCGCAGGTCGCAATTGTAACGCTTCCCGTGTACGCGCCTCTGTAACGCACAACCCCTTTCACGTTACACTCCGGCCATGAGAATCGGAGTAGCGCGCGTATCGACCCGGGACCAGCACCCCGAGGCCCAGCAAGACGCCCTCCGCGCGGCCGGCTGCGAGCAGGTCTTCACCGACAAGGCCAGCGGAAAGCTCGCCCGCCGGCCCGAGCTCAACAAGGCCCTCCTCGTCGCACGCGAGGGCGACCAGCTCGTGGTCACCAAACTCGATCGGCTCGGCCGCTCGCTGGAGAACCTCATCGAGCTGTCGAAGGAGCTCCAGACCCGCAGTGTCGGCCTGGTCGTCCTAGACCAGGGCATCGACACCTCCACCGCGGTGGGCCGGATGTTCTTCCAGATCCTCGGCGCGATCGCCGAGTTCGAACACGCCCTGATGTCGGAGCGGACCATGGACGGGCTGGAGGCCGCCCGCTCCCGCGGCCGCACCGGCGGACAGAAACCCAAACTCGGCCCCCGCCAAGTCGCTCTCGCCCGCGAGATGTACGACGAGACCGACGCTGGCGGCAAGCGCCGCTACACCGTCGCCCAGATCGCCGCAGAGTTCGGTGTCACCCGACCCACCATCTACCGCCACCTGGGCCGCAGCCAAGACCCTCGCCCAAGCTGACAGTTCCCTGAGGGCCCATCGCGCTTGGCGAGCGAGCACCCTTCACGCCGACCACGTCAAATAGCGATCCCAAAATCGCGCCATCAAGCGATCCAAGTCACACACCCCGCCGAGGCCGTAGCAGGCGAGGGCCAGCGCGTACGCCTGAGGCCCGTCCGCTCCCTGGTCGCGGATCGTGAACGGCAGCAGGACCTGGATCGGTCCGATGGTGACCAGGACGAGCGTGACGGCGAACGTCAGCGTGCCGACCAGCCACGGCGTCGTGAGCAGGTAGGCGAACCCGGCCCGCAGGTCGCTCACCGCCGACCGGACGGGGCTGCCCGGCCGCGCCGTACGGTCGCGCGCCTCGGGTTCGCGCATGGTAGCGGCGCACGTGGCGGCCAGGAGATGCACGCCGGCGATGCCGGCGAACGCCATGCTCGGCGCGAAGACGCTGATCAGTGCGCTGGCGGCGCCCGGCCCGGCCGCCTGCATCAGCGTCGGCCTCAGCATGCCTTCGATCCCATTGGCCGTGAGCAGATCTTCTTGTGGGACGACTGAGGGGACGAGCGCGGAGTAGGCGGGGTAGAAGAACCCGTCCGCGATCCCGAGCACCACGGCGACCACGATGAGCTGTGCGGGGGTGAGCAGGTCCATGGTGGCGGTGACGACCACCGAGCCGGCGGCCATCGCCTTGGCGGACTGGGCGAGCAGGATTATGCGCCGCCGGGACGCGCGGTCGGCGACGACGCCTCCCAGCAGGGCGGTCGCGACCAGTCCGACGCCGCCTGCGGTGGCGATCAGGGAGAGTTCGGACGGACCAGCGCCGATCGCGATCACCTGCCACACCACCGCGACCGTCCACATGCCGCTGCCGGCCAGGCTCAGACCAAGCGCGGTCGCCAGCAGCCGGTACTGGCCGTCCGAAATGGCCGGAGCGGCCGTGGGAGTCGGGCGTGCCTGGGTGCCGGATCGGTGTCACCGATATCGGATGTGCTGGGGGACATGCCGCCTCCTTTGTTGCGGAGCGTTTACTCCGAATCGTACGATAATTGCGGAGCGAATCACTCCGCAACCGTGTAGACTGCCGCCATGACGAGCTCGCATTCATGGCGCAGCGAGGAGGTCGCCCGGAACGACCGAGCGTTGCTGCGAGCAGCCCGAGAGGTGCTGGCGGTGGACGGCGTGCACGCGTCGGTGGCGTCGATCGCGGCCCGCGCCGGAGTCGGAGTCGGGTCGCTGTATCGGCGCTACCGCACGAAGCAGTAGCTGTTCCAGCGGCTGTGCCTGATCGCGCTGCGGGAATACCTCGACGCGGCGACGGAGGGCTTGGCCATGGACGATCCGTGGGAGGGCCTGATGCACTACGCGATGGCGTCAATCCGCTCGGGCCCCGGTTCGCTGGCGCCCGTGGCCGGCACCTTCGAGCCCACCGACGAGATGACCGACCTGGCCGAGCAGGGCGACCGCGCAGTGGCCCGACTCGTCGAGCGCGCACACCGGGCCAAAGTGCTCCGCGCCGGACTGACCCCGGTCGACCTCGAGCTGCTCATCGAGCAACTCTCCAAGTCCCCGCTTCAGGAACAGCTGCAACGGCAGGGGCGGACCGAACTGGACGACGCCGCCCGGAACGCAAGAGAACGCGTCATCGCCATCGCGCTCGATGGCCTCAGGGCCGTTCCCGCAGGGCCGGTGCCCGGTCAGCCGCCTGGATACGAGCTGTTCGCCATGAGATGGGCGCCTCCCGCAGGCGGCGCCCAGCAATCCGAGTGAAGGTCGACAGAAGGAGACACCCGTGAAAGCCGCCGCCTTGTCCTCGTTCGGCCCCCCAGAGGTGCTGCGCACCGTCGAGCTGGACGAGCCCGATGCTCAAGCAGGGCAGGTACGTGTCCAGGTCAAGGTGGCCGGGGTACAGCCCTTCGACTGCGGCGTGCGCGAGGGACGCTTCCCCCGCGCGCTCGTGGGCGACTTCCCGATCGTGCCGGGTAACGAGTTCGCCGGCACGATCGACCGGGTCGGTGCGGGCGTCACGGGATTTTCGGTCGGCGACGCCGTCCTCGGGTTCAGCACTCCCGGCGGCTACGCGGAATGGATCGCGGTACCGTACGACCAGATCGCGCCGAAGCCGACCGACATGCCGTGGAAGATTGCCGGCGGGTTCTCCGGGGCCGCACAGGGCGCCCGCAACGCCCTCAATCAGATGCGCGTGACCAACGGCGACGTCGTCCTGATCAACGGCGCGTCCGGCGGGCTGGGGACGATGGCGGTCCAGCTCGCGAAGGCGATGGGGGCGAGCACCGTGATCGGCACCGCCAGCCAGGCCAACCATGACTACCTGAGATCCCTTGGGGCGGTCCCGGTCGCCTACGGGCCCGGGCTCGTGGAACGGCTTCGCGCCATCGTCCCGAACGGCATCGACGCCGCTCTTGGTTCCGAGGTCGACGGGCTCCGCGCGGCACTCGAAGTCGCCCACGACCCCGAACGCGTGGTGACCATGGTCTTCTCCGACGAGATCGCCGCCCTCGGCATCCGCGACTGGACCGGTGTCCGCAGCGCCGAAGGTCTCACCGAGATGCTCTCCTACCACGAGAAGGGCCAGATCTCCGTGCACATCAGAGCGAAATACACCCTCGACGACGCAGCGGAGGCGCAGCGCGACGTCGGCAGCGGGCACAGCCGCGGCAAGGTCGTGATCAACATCAGCTGAGGAACTGCATCGATCACGGCCCACAGGAGCGCTGAGCTGGGCAGAAGGCCGGTCGTGAGTGACCGTGGGTCACCCCTCTAAATGGCCCGCTAATGGCCCGGCGATCAGCCCGTGACCTAGTGTTTCCCGCGCAACGCGCACCCCACCTGCCTGATCATCCCATCTGCCGTCGACCCGCCCGAAGGGGAAGCGGGTCAGGGCCACGGGTACCAGATGGAGCGCCCTACCGGTCGAACGATCTGGTACCCGTGGCCCTGGTCTGCTCGGCTTGTCCCGGGTCGATGGCGGGCGCGATGATCAGGCTTCCACCTCAGCCACCTACGGTCCTACGCCACACACGGTGATCATCCCGGAGCCGGAGCGCCCCCGCTGGAGGCACAGAGGGCATCACGCCTGATGCATCGAGCACGTCGCCAAGCAGGTCAAGGTGCACGAGTTCAAAACCGAGGGGCCCGCCTACCGGACCACGGTGCAGACCACGTTGCGCGCCTCCTACACCAACCACTACCGGCGCGACCTGATCGCGCTGACTTACGGGTTGGTCTCGGACGAGCGTCGGCGGGCGAGAGCGAGGCTTGTCAGCGTCGTGAACGCCATGACGCCGATGCCGACGAGCGCGGCGGTGGTGTAGGCGCTGTCGTCAGGGAAGAGGTGGCCAGGGCCGGTGCCCGCGGCGAGGGTCAGGCCGCCGATGGCGCTGCCCAGGGAGTACCCGACGCTGCGGACGACGTAGTTGAAGCTCATGGCGCTCGACGTCTCGCTCTTGGGGGTGACGGCCAGGATGACGCCGGGCATCGCGGCCGAGAAGCCGCCGACGCCGAAGCCGAGCACGCCCATCGCCGTGAACAGTTCGGCCAGGTCAGACCGGGCCGCCGCGAACAGGGCGAACCCGCCGCCGACCACGACGGCGCTGCCGGCCAGGAGCAGGGGGTCGGCGATCCGCGTCCGGACCCGCGGCGTGAGCTTGCCGGCGACGAACCCCAGCACCGAGAACGGGATGAGGACCAGCCCGGCGACGAAGGTCGTCAGCCCGAAGCCGTAGCCGGCGCCGTGCGGCGTCTGCGCGTACCGGGTGATGAGCGTGAGCAGGAGGTACATGCCGATCCCGCCGACGAACATGGCGAGGTTCGCCCCGGCGACCGCCGGGTGCCGCACCGCCCGCACATCGACCAGGGGCGTCGTGCTGCGCAGCTCGATGACGGCCCAGACGCAGAGCAGCACCACCGCGACGACGGCGAGGCCCGCCGCCACGGCGAGGTGCCGGCTCCATAGATTCCGTTCGCCGGCGAGGAACAGCACCAGGAGCAGCGCAGCGGCCAGGACGACCGCGCCTGCCACGTCCACGTGGGCGGAGCGGCCTTCGGGGGCTTCGGGCATGGAGCGCCACGCGGTCAGGAGGGCGGCGGCGGTGACGACCAGGCCGAGGCCGTAGGCGGCCCGTACCCCGCCCAGCTCGGCGAGCAGTGCGGCCAGCGGGTAGCCGACGCCGGCCCCGATGATCGAGACCACCGAGATCAGGGCGATCACGGCCGCGCTGCGCTTCTCGGGGAGGTGGTCCCGGGCCACGCCCATCATCAGCGCCGTCAGCCCGAGCCCGACGCCCTGGGCCGCCCTGCCGGCCAGCAGGCACGCGAACGGCAGCGGCAGCACGGTGAGCGCGCTGCCGGCGACGACGACCGCCAGCGTGGCGAGGATCGTGGCCCGCCGGTGCGGGCCGGCTCCGAGCCGGCCCAGGACCGGCGTGGCGACGGCGCCGCTGAGCAGCGCGACGGTCAGCGTCCACTGCGCGCTGCCGAGCGAGACGTGGAACGAGGTCGCCACGCTGGTGATGAGCGGCGTCCCGAGGCTGGCGACCGCCGCCACGACCAGAGCGATGAACAGCAGGGCGGGGACCAGCAGCCGCGCCTCGGAACGCGCCACCGGGAACGCCTTATCCGCGACCCCGCCGACCGGCTGCCCGGTCACTGCTTCGGCCCTTCGCGGTCCTGGCTTTCGAGCTCTGCCAGATGCTTCAGCGCCGGAAGGGCCGCCACCAGCGCCTCGACCTCGTCGCCGGTGAGCTTGCCGATCAACCGCTCGAACGCGTGGACGCCCGCCTGGCGCCGCGTCCGGACATAGGAGGCGCCGGCCTCGGTCAGGCACACCAGCGTGACCCGCTTGTCGGACGCGTCGCCCCGCCGCTCGACCAGGCCGGACTCCTCCATCACCCGGACCAGGGCGGTCATCGCGGGCTGGGTGACGCCCTCGACCGCGGCCAGATCGGTGATGCGCCGCGGGCCGGTCCGGTCCAGGGTGGCCAGGGTGGCGGCGGACGTCAGGCTCATGTCCCGGGGCAGGCGTCTCGCGGCCCTGGTGGCCAGGCCGTAGAGGGCAGCCCCGATGGCGGCGGACGCGCCTTGACGACTCATGCTCGAAGCATAGCATCTTTATATTCATAGTTTATGGAAATGCTTTGGCGAGTTCCGCCCTTCGGCGACACTCTCAGAGCACCGACCCCAGGCCTGGACTGGTCCAACCCGAACCTGGCGCAGCTGACGAACCCACGATCGGTCGCAGCCGCCGAGCGGGATCTCGTCGTCGCCCTGCACGACAAGATCGTTGATGCGGGCGACATTCGTCGCCCATACGCCCGCCGTCCGCTCTCGCGCCCGATGCGACGTCGACGGAATCGTCTTGTTCGACGGGGACGTACGCTGTTTGAGAAAAAGCAGCGCTCTTGGGCTTGCGGTGGGACAATGAGTGTGCTCCGCAGGGTGAGGGGGCGCTGGGCCGGCCTGGACACCGGCAGCGGTCCGGACCGGGCCAAGCTGGCCCGCTACAGAGACGGTCCAAGCCAACGAGCTGGACCTGGCAGGGCGTCCTTGGGCCGCTATCGCGGCAGGAAACTGACCGCAATTATCTCTAGCCTCGCGGCATGGAGATGACTAAGCAAGATCCCGAACCGCGGGGTGAGAACACCGTTAACGGATTCGTTGTCGTTGACGGAGCCGCGCCTTTCATCGACTTCCTCGTCGCTGTCTTTGATGCGAATGAGCGGGGGGAAGCCCGCACCCCTGACTTCTATGCCGGAGACGGAACGCTGATCCACGCCGAAGTCAAAATCGGCAACTCGTTGCTCATGGTCGCTGACCGTAAGGCCGGCTGGCTGTTCACCCCAGCCCTAACCCAGGTGTACGTCGCCGACCCCGAGGAGACGATGCGCAGAGCAGTCGAACGCGGTGCGACCGTCGTCACTCCGGTGTCTCCCTTCTACGGCGGGTACGGCATCGCCCGGTTCCTCGACCCTTGGCACAACCTGTGGTGGCTGTTCTTTCCGGCGGCGGAAACCAATCCGGCGGCCGGGGAAGAGCCGGGCTGGGAGGAATCCGCTGAACCCGGCACTGTATACACGACGCTGCTTGAGACGATGGTCACGCTGGCCGACCCCGGTGCTGGTGGCACCGGATAACCTGACCGGCAGGTAGGATCTTCTGCTGCGGGGCGGGCCGACCGAAGAAACTTCCCACGCACCGCCCAGCTGGCCAACGATAGACGGTGGTCCTAGTCTGTGACCTTTGTCGAGCCCAGGGGTGAGGCGAAGACGATCTGTCTCCTGCGGGTGTTGTAGCGGGTGATCCATCGGAAGACGGCCAGGCGGGCGGCGTGGGCGTCAGGCCAGTGCCGGGCGCCCCGCAGGGTCTCGCGCTTGAGAGTTGCGTTGAGCGCCTCGGCCGCGGCGTTGCCGGCGCTGCTGCCCACCGCGCCCATCGACTGCCTCACTCCTAGCCGGGTGCACAGGGCGGGAACTCGGCGGAGCTGTATTGCGTCCCATGATCGGAGTGAAAGATCGCCCGGCCAGGCTGCCGTGCGTCGCCGCGGCGGCCCGTAGCGCGTCGGTGACCAGCTCGGTGCGCATATGATCGGCGATCGACCAGCCCATCAGCCGGCGTGAGTGCAGGTCCAGCACGGTCGCCAGATACAGGAAGCGGCCGTCGGCCAGTGGCAGGTAGGTGGTGTCGCCGACATAGCGCCGACCGGGCGCGGGCGCGGTGAAGTCACGCCGGAGCAGGTCGGGCACCTTCTGATGCGACGGCTCGGCCACGGTGGTGCGCACCTTCCTGCGCAGCCGGACTCCGGTACCGAACAGGCGCATCACCCGCGCCACCCGCTTGCGGTTGATCCGCCGCCCCGCAGCTCGGCGGTGACGCGGGGGCTGCCATAGGCGCCGTCGAACTCACCGTGAATCCGCTTGATCTCCTCCGCCAGTGCGGCATCGGCCGCGGCACGCTCCGTCCGAGCCGGCGCCGCCTTCAGCCACCGGTAGAAGCCGGATCGAGACACCGCCAGCACCCGGCACAGCCGCTTCACCCCGAAGGCGTCCCGGTGGTCGGCAACGAACTGGGGTGGATCACCCGCTACACGCGATGTGGGAGGTCTTCCTGACCGCCGGCGGCCCTGGCGAGCAGGTGCTCGCCTGCTGGGTGGCCAAGGAACAACTGCACGCCGTCTTCCGGGCCACCTGCGCCAGCGGCATCCGCGACCGGCTGGTGTCCGCCCTCCGCCGACACCGGCAACAAACCGAATGCGCGGAACCGGCCGGGTGGTGTTGCATACAGACGTGACCGGCGGACCCCTCCCACTCCTCCAGGAAGCAGTCGACCGCACGCGGGCGCTGACGCAACGCCGGCCGCCCACCGGTCGAATCCGCGACCGCGTCCCGACGACCTCGGCAGTATCGCCACCGACGACGCCCGCCGCTTCGACCCCTTCCCGCTGCTGCGCGCCTTCCCGAGCAGGCCGACGCGCTCGCGTCCGCCCTCGCCGCGGCCGGCCACCGGCTCAGCGGCGACGGCTGCAGCACGGCACTGCCTCGGGGTGATCCAGACGTGAGCGCTCTCCTTGACCGGCCCCTGACGGCACGGGACGACGACGGCCTCGGGGTCCGCTATGTCCGGCCGCGCCGACCTGGTCACGACGCGTCAGACGCTCGGCCGGCCCAAGGGCCTACGCCGCACACATCAACTCCGGCAGGAGAGGCACCGAACACATGAAGGACACCGAGATCCCGCGGGCGGTGGCCGCGGCCGTCGACACGGCCGCCGAGTACGGTCTGGGCGCCGACGACGCCACTGTGTTGCACAACTCGAACCGGATCGCCGTCCGACTGCGGCCCAGCGGCCTGCTCGCCCGGGTCTCGCCCCTCGCGCACCGCCTCGACTTCGAGGTCGAGATCGCCCGGCGCCTCGCCGGGACCGGTAGCCCGGTGGCGGGTCTCGATCCGAGGGCCGAGCCCCGCGTCCATGTCCGCGACGGCTTCGCCGTCACCCTCTGGACCTACTACGAGTCCACCGCCGCACCTGAGAACCACCCGCCGTCCGCCTACGCCGATGCCCTGGCCCGGCTGCACGCCGGCCTGCGCCGCATCAACCTCGCCGCGCCGCACTTCACCGACCGCGTCGCCGACGCCCTCCGGGTGGTCGAGGACCCCGCCGTCAGCCCGGACCTCGGCGCCGCGGAACGCGCCCTGCTGACCGACACCCTCCACGGAATCAGCCGCGCGATCCTGGACCGCGGCACGCGGCAACAGCTCCTGCACGGCGAACCGCACCCCGGCAACCTGCTCGCCACCGCGGACGGACCGCTCTTCATCGACCTGGAGACCATCTGCCGCGGACCCGTCGAGTTCGACCTCGCGCATGCTCCGGAGGACGTCGCCGCGCACTACCCGGGCGCCGACTCCGGGCTGCTCGCCGACTGCCGGATCCTCAGCCTCGCCCTCGTGGTCTCCTGGCGTTGGGACCGCGACGACCAACTCCCCGACGGGCGCAGAAGGGGCCTGGAGTGGCTCGCCCAGCTGCAGGCCGCCCTCGACCGCCGGGAACACGCCGCCGGTGGCGGCCGCTGAGCGGCGCCCCCACCGCGCCCCCACCGACGCGGGCGAGATCGTCTCAATTGCCTACCGCCTGTGCCGCGCGCCCTGGGGGCATGGCTACGCCTCCGAGCCCGCCGAAGCCACCCTTGCCCTGGCCTTCATACACGTCGGCGCCCGCCGTGCCGTGGCCACCACCATGGCCGTCAACCACGCCTCCCGGAATGTTCTGGAGCGCGTGGGCTATGCGCACACCCGAACCGTCCACCTGGACTGGGCCGATCCACTGCCCGGGGCCGAGCAGGGAGAGGTCGTCTCATGAGGATCGTGCTGGTGCTGTGGTCGCTCATCGTCCAGACGGACGTCTGGCCGGGCTTGAAGAGCTTGGTGTCGATCCGCATCTGCCAGCCCTGGCTGTGTCCTCTGGCCGGGGTGGGCCGGCGGTAAAAGCCGCAGGCGTTGCAGCGCCACAAGCCGGCGCGGCACCTCGCCCGGCTCATCGACTCCTACCGCTGAGCCGGGCTGCCCCACCCGGCATCTTGAACACCTCGGTGAGAGCCGCGACGCTGTGCTCGCCGAGTCGAGGTCATCGATGGTCAGGTAGGCCAGGAACGGCGGGGCCGGAAGGCTCCTTGTGGGCGCAGCCCGCGGTCGAACGGCCGGAGACGCCGGCGAGCACCCGGCGGAGCTCCGCCAGCGAGTCGTCCAGCGCGGCACGCTGGTCCGTGGCGCGCGCGATGTCCAGGGCGCTTTCGCAGATCCCGCCGTACAGCAGCGAGGTGGCGGGATCCAGCGGCCGTTCGGAGATGCACCCGGCCTCGACCGCGATGGCCAGCCCGCGCCGCATCTGCTCCTTGCATCCCGCCTGGATGTCGCGCATGGCGGACCAGCCGAGCGCGCCCGGCGCCTCCAGCAGGGTGATCCGGCGGACGGCGGGTTCCAGGGACGCTTCCAGCAGGGCGCGGCAGCCCGCGAACATTCCGTCCCACGGATCTGGCTGGGCTTGGAACGCCTGCCGGACGGCCGCGGCAAGCTCCTTCTGGTCGGCGGCGTAGACCTCACGGAAGATGTGTTCCTTGTTGCTGAAGTGGTGATAAAAGGCGCCGCGCGTCACCTTCGCTCTGGCGCAGATCGCGTCCAGGGAGGTGGCGGTGAAACCTTCATCGATGAAGAGCTCGCGAGCCGCCGCGACCAGGGCGCCCGTGGTCGCCCTGGTGCGTTCCTGCTGGCTCCGGCGCGTGCTTGTGTTCGTTGTCACCCTTATCCTCCCGACCTGAACCGAGGATAGAGGCCCGACGCTCGGGTCGAAGCGACCGGACGCCATGTAGCGCTGCGTGACGACCGGCCTGCGGAATTCCTGTCTGCTGAGCAGAGAGCGGCCTACGCATCGTTCGCCGAGATGCCGTCACTGTCGGATCTGGAGAAGTCCTTCCTCCTGGACGACTTCGACCGGAACTTGATCGCCCAGTCGAGGGCCGATTCACACCGGTTAGGTATTGCCGTCTAGATCGGGACGGTCCGGTACAAGGGGTTGTTCCTGGAGGATCCGCTGGCGGTGCCCTGGCCGGTGGTGGACTACCTGGCCGAGCAACTGGGCATTGGTGACGCGTCGCAGGTCAAGAAGTACGCCGTTCGAGCCCAAACGGCCTACGACCACGCGTGGGTTATCCGGGACACCTACGGCTACCACACCTTCGACGATCGGGACAGCTGGACCGGGCGGCAGCTGACGCGTTCGTTCTGGACCTTTCTGCACGGCCGGGCGTGGCGGTGGTAGCCAAACAGGTGCGCCGCGTCGATCCGGACCTGCCGGGGGCGTTGTCTGGCCTGCTGGTGGTGCCAGAGGGATCGCGTGTCTCGGAGCTGGAGAAGCTGCGGCAGGCGCCCAAGCGCACGTCCGGCACGGAGATGGTGCGGGCGCTGCAGCGGGTGGACAACCTGGCCGGCTTCGGGCTGGGCCGGGTGGCGGTGTCGAAGGTGCCGGTGCGGCGGATGAAGACGCTGGCCAAGTACGGGGCGGGTAGCAAGGCGCCGCCCCTGGACCGGCTGGTCGAGCCGCGCCGGACGGCGACCCTGCTGGCGGTCACCCGAAGTCTGGAGGCCGAGGCGATCGATGATGCGCTGGATCTGTTCGCGCTGCTGATGGCCACCAGATTGATCAGCCCGGCCCGCCGCAAGTCCGCCGACGAACGCCTGCGGATGCTGCCCCCGGCTGGAGCGAGCCTCCAAGCTGGTGGCCAAGGCCGGCCGCGTGCTGGTCGACCAGCTCGATCTGGTCGACCAGGAGGGCGCAGACCTCGATGTGGCGGCGATGTGGGCCGCGCTGGTCGAGAAGTACAACACCGTGCGCCAGTTCCTGCGACTGCTGGGCGATTCCAAGGCACTGTCAGCGGCACCGGGCGGGCGGCGCGTGCTGGCCGCGGTACGCCGGTTGCCGGAGCTGTCGCGGCGGCAGGTGCGCAAGAAGCCGCTGCTGCCCAAGGAGATCGACGCCGCGCTGGTGACCGCGTCGTGGAAGCGGACGGTGTATGCCAACCCGGACCTGCCGCAGGGCGCGGTGGATCGTGACGCGTACGTGGTGTGCGTGCTGGAGCACCTGATGCGGGCCCTGACGGTCAGGGATGTGTTCGCCTCGCAGTCGCTGCGCTGGGCCGACCCGCGCGCGCATCTGCTGGCCGGGGGCGCAGTGGGAGGCGGTCGCCGAGGATGTGCTGGCCTCTTTGTCGCTCACCGATCCGGTGCAACAGCATCTAAACGACAAGGTCCTGGCTCTGGACGCGGCCTGGAAGCAGATGGCCGCCCGGCTGGAGGAGGCGGGCGAGGACGCGCTGGTCTCGGTGGTGATTCCGGCCGGGGCCGGGCGGGCCCGGCTGTCGGTGGAGAAACTCGGCGCGCTCGGCGAGAGCGAGTCCCTGGCGTGGCTGCGGGCCGCCTGCCAGGCCATGCTGCCCCGCATCGACCTGCCCGAGCTGCTGCTGGATGTGCACGCCTGGACCGGATTCCTGGACGCCTACGTGCACCTGGCCGACATCTCCACCCGCATGAACGACCTGCCCAGGACGTTGGTGGCGCTGCTGATCAGCGAGGCGTGCAACGTCGGATTGACGCCGGTGATCAAGGCTGGGGATGAGGCGCTGACCCGTGGCCGGCTCTCGCACGTGGACCAGAACTATGTGCGTGGCGAGACGCACGCCGCGGCCAACGCGATCCTGATCGAGCACCAGGGCAAGGTGCCGATCGTCGCGGCGTGGGGCGGCGGGCTGCTGGCCTCGGTGGACGGGCTGCGCTTCGTCGTTCCGGTCAAGACCATCAACGCCGGGCCTTCGCCCAAGTACTACGGCTACAAACGTGGTATCACCTGGCTCAACGCAGTCAATGATCAAGTGGTGGGGATCGGGCAGATGGTGGTGCCGGGCACGCCCCGCGATTCGCTCTACATCTTGGACTGCCTGATCAATCTGGACGCTGGGCCGAAGCCCGAGGTGGTCACGACGGACCAGGCCAGCGACATGGTGTTCGGGATCTTCTCCATGCTCGGCTACCGGTTCGCGCCCCGCTCCGCCGATCTGGGCGACCAGCGGTTCTGGCGCGCCGAGCTGCCCGACGGCAGCACCAGCGCGTACGGGGTGCTGGAGGCGATCGCCCGGAACAAGGTGATCACCAAGAAGGTGCTCACGCAGTGGCCGGACATACTGCGGGTCGCCGGGTCGCTGGTGACCAACCAGGTGCGCGCCTACGACCTGCTGCGCATGTTCGCCCGCCAGGGCCACCCGACCCCGCTGGGGCAGGCCTTCGCCGAGTACGGCCGCATCGACAAGACGATGCACCTGCTCAGCATGCTGGACCCGATCGATTCCAGGTACCGCCGCGCCCTGGCAAAGCAATTGTCGGTCCAGGAATCCCGGCACCGCCTGGCGCGCAAGATCTGCCACGGCAACGCCGGGAAGATCCGGCAGGCCTACCGGGAAGGCCAGGAAGATCAGTTAGCGGCGTTAGGGCTGGTGGTCAATGCCGTGGTGTTGTGGAATTCGACGTATCTGTCGGCGATCGTGGATCAGCTGCGTACCCAGGGCGTGCCGGTCAAGGACGAGGACGTGGCCCGGCTGTCCCCGCTGGGCCACGCCCACCTCAACTGCCTGGGCCGCTACGCGATCGCTTCCTCGGCCCCGGACAAGGGCCTGCGGCCGCTGCAAGCGGCGGCGCTGCCCCAGGACGCGTCTTCCGCCGTCGTGGACGAGGACGGCGTCTAAACCCCTGCCGTGATCTCGGTGCAAACGTGGGTGCCCGACTGGAATATCGGGTTCGTGCGAGCACCCCAAAGCGGACTATGTCGCCATCGGCGTTTGGTGGTGGGCCAGGAGGGCCCGTACGGCGGTGCGGATTGGCTGGCTTGGGGATTCGGGCACGCCGGTGGTGAGAGCGGTGAAGAGGATGCCCAGCACGCTCATCTCCAAGAGCATGGCGTCGTCCTGGCTGATGTCGATTCCGGCGGCGCGGCATTGGCGGATGATGAGATCGCTTCGGCCGTGCAGGGCGTCAGTCAGCGTGTGCCGCAGACGGGGGTTTCTGGTGCTCTCCAGGTGCAGCTCGAACAGGGCCAGCGGATCGTGCTGGTCGTCGGTCAGCATCGTGGTCAGGACGGCGACCAGCGCTTCCTCCAGATCGGCTGGCGAGATCGGCCGGACGGTGTAGGCGTCCACGCGTTCGCCGAGCCGGTGGGTGATCTGCTCGATGACGCCGTTGAGCAGCGCGTCGCGGGTGCGGAAGTAG
This sequence comes from Nonomuraea sp. B1E8, assembly GCF_039871515.1. NCBI lineage: Bacteria > Bacillati > Actinomycetota > Actinomycetes > Streptosporangiales > Streptosporangiaceae > Nonomuraea > Nonomuraea sp. B1E8. Next base: position 74,868 of record NZ_JBDPLS010000013.1, read on the forward strand.
CGCGAGGTGGTGCCGGCCGGTACGGCGGCGGCGGTGTCGACGGCTCTGTGGGTCAGCCCGCGTGACCCCTGCTCGGCCAGCACCGTGATGGCCGCGTCTGCTAGGTGGTCGCGGCGCTGTGGGTTAGGCGGCGGCACGGTTTCCTTCCCTGTCGGTGTGGTCGGCCGGGCCACACCATTTCACCAGAGCCGCTTCGGTACCGGTGTGATCTCCGGCCCAGGCCACGTAGCCGTCCGGGCGGATCAGCGTCGCTTCGGGCCTGGTGCTACCAAGGGGTCTGGCGTGCCGAACGCGATTACGCCAGGGGGTCGGCACGCCCCTGTCGGAGAGCAGGACGAAGGTGCCGGCGCGCAGCACCTCATACAGACGGCCGGCATCCGTCGGGCCGTCGGTGGCGCGGCGCCCGGCCAGCGGGTGGGCGTCCGGCTCGCCGGGCGGGTAGGCGAACTCCAGGCCGGACAGCCTGCCGAGGATGCGGCGGCGGCCGGGAGCGGTGTGGAGCAGGGTCGCCATGATGCGCCGGTTGATCCCCAGGCGCACTTGTGAACCGCTGAGCACCAGCCCGGTGAGGTGGTCGGTCATGGCCAGGACGGCGGAGCCGATGGGGTGCCGTTCGGCGTGGTAGGTGTCGAGCAGCCAGGCCGGGGCCCAGCCGTGCAGAGTGGCGGCGAGCTTCCAGCCCAGGTTGATGGCGTCCTGGATGCCGGTGTTCATGCCCTGGCCGCCGATGGGCGAGTTCACATGGGCGGCGTCCCCGACCAGGAAGACCCGCCCCGATCGGTAAGTGCGGGCCTGGCGGCGTTCGGCGGTGAAGCGGGAGAACCAGCGCGGCTCGCTCATGTCATAGTCGGTGCCGGCGATTTGGCAGAAGGCCTCGCGGATCTGGGCGAAGTCTGCGTTCTTCTGTTCTTTGCGCAGCCATGCGCCGACTCGGAACCAGCCGTCGCCGAACGGGAGGGTCACCACCACGCCCTGCGTGCCGACCTGGGTGATGGGCGGCGGCTCGGAGGTGGGAATGCGGACGTCGGCCAGCAGCATGGGCAGGCTGTAGGCCGCGCCGGCGAAGCCCACGTCGACCAGGTCGCGGACAGTGCTGTGGGCGCCGTCGGCGCCGATGACGTACCGGGCCTCCAGCTCGCCTCCGTCCTGAAGTCTCAGCTGGACGGATTCGGCGTCCTGGGTCAGGCCGACCACATTGGCGTTGCGGCGGGTTTGTACGCCGAGTTCGGCGGCGCGCTGCTGAAGGAGCTTCTCGGTGCCGTTCTGGGGTACGAGCAGCAGCATCGGGTACCGCGTGTCGAGCCGCCCGAAGTCGACCCTTGAGGCGTAGGCGGGATACACCGTCCTGAGCGGGTTGCCTCCCGCGACCAGTTCGTCGCCCATGCCTCGGGCGTCAAGCAGCTCTAGGGCTCGGGCGTGCAGACCAAAGGCCCGCGTGACGTTGGACTCGCTGCCGCGCTTGTCCACGATCGTGCATGGAACGCCCGCCAGTGCGAGCTCGCAGGCGGCCATAAGCCCGGTGGGACCGGCTCCCACGATGACGACGTCGTACATGCCACTTCTCCGTTCGCTACATCTGTATCGCTACATTTATAGCGCATGGATGGGTGCCAACGCCCGCCCTGTTCGCCAAGAGCCCTCCCGTCGCTCTCCGCGCTGTGCACTGATATTTTCTGGACGGAGGTTTCTGGACGGTGTCGCGCCTGGTCGCTAGGATGTCCGGAAAGTTCACGTTTCTGGACCCGCCGGGATGGTGGCAGATGACGGTCTGGGCGTACGCACGAGTCTCGACGCGTGACCAGAACCCGCAGCTCCAACTCGACGCCCTGGCGACCAGCGGCTACGACGAACTGGTCACGGAGAAGGAATCGGGCAAACGTGGTGTCGCACGACCGGCATGGGAGGCGCTCCTAACGCTGCCCAAGGCGGGCGACACCCTGAAGTTCTGGAAATCCGACCGCTGGGGCCGCTCAGCGGGACACGTGCTGACCACGGTCAACGAGCTCCGCGACCGCGGCATCACCGTGGTGTCACTGACGGAGAACTTCGATCTGGCCACCAAAGAGGGCCGTTTCATGTTCGCGGTCCTGGCCGCAGCCGCAGAATACGAGCTGGAGCTGCGCGCCGAGCGCCAGGCCGAGGGAATCGCCGCCGCCAAGCGCCGTGAAGCCACCGGCGCCATGCTGCCCGGTAAGAAGAAGACCGGACGGCCACGCGTCATCGGCCCCGCCGAATTGGCCACACTACGCCGCCTGGTCGACGACGGCGTCTCGGTCACCGAAGCCGCCCGCACTCTCAAGATCGGCCGTTCCACCGCCTACGTAGCACTCGCGCGCCGCTGATCAGCAGCTATGCCACCTGCGGCCCGTTCCTGTCGTCGCCAGAGAGAGGCGGCACCCCCAGTCAGAGGACGAGCGCTGCCTTTACTGCTGGTCCTGGGCTTGTACGAGAACGTTCCCGGCCTCCGTGCGGTAGTACAGCACGGATCGTCCGGCCCGGCGGCGGCGCACGAGGCGGGCGTTGAGGAGCACCTTCAGGTGGCGGCCGATCGACCCCAGACTCTGCCCGGTCAGCGCCACGAGCTGCGTGGTGCTCTTCGGGGTGGCGAGAAGGACGAGCACCGAGGCGCGGGCAGGGCCGAGCAGCCGGCCCAGTGCTTGGGGCACCAGTTCCTCATCCGGCTCGGCCAGCACACCCGAACAGGGGTAGATCACGGCGTAGGTGTGGGGCTCGTCCCAGGTGACCCACGCAGCGTGGCCGGGGGTGACGGGAACGAATCGCAGCCGCGCCCTTGGGCTGATGGCCCGTGGCGGACGGCTGTGGACGTTGATCTGCAGTCGGCCGTCTCCGAGCCAGCGCATTCCAGGGCGCAGATCCTGTAGTGCCGCGGCCCAGCCGCCCTGGCTGAGCTGAGCGGTGCGGGAGACTATGTCGGCCTCGATGACGCGGCGGCGGCGCGGCCAATCGGGCAGCACGGTCTGCGTCCATACCCACTCCAGCAGATCCGCGATACGTGCAGGGAGATCGGAGCGATCGAGCTCGGTGGGAAGTGAGCCATGCATGGATACGGCCACGTCCGCTCGTGCGATGTCGGAGGGCGTCCGGCGGATGATCTCCAGTTCCTCAGCGAAGGTGCGTTGCTCGTCGGTGGGCGCCGGAACGCAGAAGTCGGCGATCCACTGTCGTCCCAGGGCGGCCTGCACCAGCAGCGCGGTGATGGGATCGAGTCGCTCGCGGTAGGCCGCTAAGTGAGCGTTGAGCCAATCCTGGGCTGCGGGGTACGTGGCCGTTCCGGCCGCCAGGGCACACAGGCTCGCGGTGGCCTCGGCCAGCGGCGACACCACGAATCTGCTGCCTGCCAGCGTGTCGGCATTGAGCTGCCACCACCCCATGTTTCGCCTCCCGGCGAAACTCTAACGCCCCGGCGCGTGCGGCCCTCAGGCTCTCGGCATGCGGACCTATGGACAGCTTCTGCGCACCCCGGAGTTCACGCCCCTCTTCGCGGCGACATCTGCGCACGCGGCGGCCTCAACGGTGAGCGGACTAGCGTTGGGTGTACTTGTTTACGGGGCGACGCGGTCGCCGTTGCTGGCCGCGCTGAGCATGTTCGGCCCCTCCTTGACGCAGGTGATCGGAGCGGTGGCGCTGCTGTCGGCCGCCGACCGGCTGTCGCCGAGGTCCACACTGAGCGGCATCGCCGTGGTCTTCAGCCTGGGTACCGCGGTGCTGGCCGTTCCAGGACTGCCGATACCCGGGGTGTTCGCGGTCGTGCTGGGGCTCGGACTGGTCTCCTCGCTGAACGGCGGGGTGCGATGGGGGCTGCTCAACGAGATCCTGCCGCGGGAGGGGTATCTGCTCGGCAGGTCAACGATGAACATGACGGTAGGGGTCCTGCAGATCTGCGGGTTCGCGGCCGGGGGCGTGCTGGTGGCCGCGCTGTCGGCGCGCGGAGCCCTGCTCGTCGCCGCTGGGCTGTATCTGGCCGAGGCGGTCATCACCCGGTGTCGGCTCAGCTACAGGCCGCCGCGGGGCGCCGGGCGGCCGTCGGTCGCCGCGACATGGCGGACGAACGTGCAGTTGTGGTCGTCCGTGCCCCGTCGTTACGTGTATCTCGCGCTGTGGGTGCCCAACGGGTTGATCATCGGTTGCGAGTCGCTCTTCGTCCCCTACGCGCCGGAGCACGCAGGGTTGCTGTTCGCCGTCGCGGCAGCGGGGATGCTGGCGGGGGACATTCTGGTCGGACGGTTCATCCCCGCCTCATGGCGGGAGCGCCTCGGGGCTCCGCTACGCCTCCTGCTGGCCGTACCGTATCTGGTCTTCGCTCTTGAGCCGGGCATCACCGTGGCGGCGATAGCCGTAGCGGCGGCGTCGGTGGGGTATGCGGCGAGCCTGTTGCTGCAGGAACGCCTTATGGCACTGACGCCGGAGGAAGTGAGCGGACATGCCCTCGGGCTGCACTCCTCGGGCATGCTCACTATGCAGGGCGTCGGTGCCGCACTGGCGGGTACGCTTGCGGAGGTCGCATCAACGACCACCGCCATGGCGGTGATGGCGGCGTTGTCCGTAACAGTCACTCTGGCCCTCGCCCGTGGGTTACGGCCTTGACTGCCGGCCCGCCTCACTCAGGCGTCTTCGACGCCCTGACGGGCAACTCCCTCCGCGGCGCACGGTAGTGCCGGGTGCTGGCAATCATGTCCCGTGCGGCCCCTTTCTGCCGTATTCCGGTGGCACCCCTAGCAAGATCGTTCTCATCGATAACGGCTGTCCGCCGGTTCCTCAACCCCGGATCCGGGCACCAGGCGGACCGGGTCGCCCGGTTGCGCCGAGGCCGGCTCGTGAGGATCGGCCATACGGGTGTTGTGATAGAGGACACGACGATGCACGTCATCCAGGAGGATCTGCCGGCCACCAGGAGCGGTGGCGAGGCATTCGAGGAAGGGCATGCAGATGGTGCGTTCGGGCCGGACCACTACGAGGACCGAGCCGTCGTAGCCACCGACGCCTGCACACCCCGTGCGTCCAGACCGCCTACGCGTCCCGCGACGCCACCCGCGTACCGACCATCCGCGCCCTCACCTGCTCGGCGAACCGGGCGAAGACTTCACTATGCCATCGGGGAGGCGGACGAGTAGGCGCTGTTGCCCGACAGCGCCGTTGCGGGCATGGCCCGGACACTTCATCGGTTCGGGCCGAAGACAGGCGTGAACCATTTCGGCCTGGCGCGACAAGAGTACGTGTGACCGGCATACGCCAAGAAGGGGTCGGCATGCGTGACCCCATACGCGACGGCATCAAGGCTGACGATGCGACCCTCATCGAGAGGTCGCTGAACGAGCCGGAGACCTTCGCCGTTTTATTCGACCGGCATGCGCCGTACCTCCATAGCTACGTGGTCCGGCGACTGGGTCCCAGCCAGGCCGAGGACGTCGTGGCCGACACCTTTCTGACCGCCTTCCAGCGCCGGGGCGATTACGACAAGGCCCGCGCCAACGCTCGCCCATGGCTGTACGGCATCGCCTCCAACCTGATCGCCAAGCATCGGCGCACCGAGATGCGCCTCTACCACGCCTACATCCGCAGTGGGGTGCATCCGGCGGAGGTGTCCGGCGCACCGGTTGAGGACGGGGTCGGCACCCTGGCCGCCAACCGGCCTCTGGCACGGGCGTTGCTGAAACTCAACCGAGCCGATCGCGATGTGCTGCTGCTCGTCGCCTGGGCCGAACTGAGCTACCAGGAGGTCGCGGACGCACTTGCCATCCCTGTGGGAACCGTGCGCTCGCGACTCAACCGGGCCCGCGCCCGGGTTCGTCAGGCACTAGAACGAGGAGCCGAATGATGGACGAGCTCAAAACCATGTGGGTGACTCCCCCGGGCACTCCGGACGACCTCGCCGGAGCGCGGCGGCGGCTGCTGGAAGGAATGGACGGCCCGCCCGCGCGCCGGCGCGTCTTCGGGGGCGGCCGGGCGATCTTCACCGGTCCGCGGCTGCTGGTCGCGGCCGGCGTCGCGGTGGCCGTTGTCGCCGCACCGCTGGTGATCGGGGACGGTGAGCCCGCTTACGCGGTGGCGAAGAACCCCGACGGCACGCTGATCGTGACGATCAACGAGCTGCAGAATCCCGAAGGCTTGCAGGCCGCGCTGAACGCCCAGGGCATCAAGGCCGACGTCACCTACAGCCCACGGGACAAGAGGTGCGCGTCCGGCCGGTTCGTCGGCGCGGACTATATGTACGGCTCGCCTAACCCCAAGAACTTGACCGCGGAGCAACGTAAGGAGTTCTACCGGCCAGAGCACTGGCGGTCCAGGGACGTCACCCGCGCCATCTCCAAGGACACGTTCAGGATCTCCCCGAAGTTCATGAGGCCCGGAGAGACCCTGGTGCTGGAGTTCAGGCTCGGCAACGATCCGGGGGTCAGCTGGAGCCTGGGGGCCTGGCTGGCCAAAGCGGGCAGCCCCGTGCGGCCCTGCACGCTCGTGGATGAGGGAGGGCACGACAAGGAGCACACCGAGGAGATGGCGAGAGGCTGACAGTGAGGCTCCGGCGTGGCGACCATGGCCCCGCAGGAGTGCAGGCCCGCGCCGAACAACCGGTGTGCCAGCGTCTTCACTCACCGCAGTGGATCGGCGACGGCCTCCAACTCCAGGTGGCGGTTCATGTCGAGCTCGAAGCGCCCGTACAGGTTCAGATGGGTCCAGAACAAGGCCGACAGGCCCCGCCGGTCGGCCGGGCTCAGCCGCTTGCGCCAGGCCGCATCCCGCAGCACGATCTGGATCATCACCGTGTTCAGGTAGGCGATCAGATGCAGCGCCAGCGCGGAGACCTCGACGTGCTCCCGGTCGTCGCCGGTCAGGTCGCCGGCCTTGCCGTAGAACACTTGCTGGCGGAGTTGAAGTTCTCCACCACGTTCAGCCTCTCGCCGATCTCCCTCGTGAGCTCCTCATCCGCGAGGTAATCGCAGATGTAGATCGTTCTGATAACGCGGCGAGCTCCTCGATCGCCTGGTAGGTGGGGTGCTTGGGGCCGCCACGGGTGAAGCGGCGCAGCATCTGATGCGACTCGGCGGTACGCAACCGCAGCGCGGTCGCGTGCTTGACCATCTGGTCGTAGTGGCGGGCGATCAACTCCCAGTCGATGGTCTTGTTCGACAGCGCCGCCTCCTGACCTGCTGCAAAGTCGTCGAGGGGATTCGAGCTCCGCCCTACGACTCGGGCCCCGAATAACTGCCGGCCTCCGCTCAGCGCTTCCGCTCACCCAGGACGCAGAACTCGTTGCCCTCCGGGTCGAGGAGGGTCACCCAGTGCTGCTCGTCCTGTACGGTGTCGACGCGCCGGGCACCGAGGGAGAGCAGCCGGGCGACCTCGGCCTCCTGGTCGTCGGGGCGGAAATCGGGGTGGAGCCGGTTCTTCGACGTCTTGCCCTCGGCGACAGGCACGAAGAGCAGCCCTGGCATCCGGTCCGGCTCAGGCCGGATCTCGATGATCTCCTCAGATTCGTCGACCACAACCCAGCCGAGAGCCTCGGCCCACCAGCGCCCGAGAGCGACAGGGTCGGCGGAGTCGACGATGATCTGTTCCCATTCCAGTGCCATGGGCTTGAGCATAGACAGGACCGGCGGCCCGGCCCCGGAGGGGGTCGAGCCGAGATGCGAGCAGAAGCGGCCAACGGTCGATCATGTTCGTGATCTCGGAAGTGGACCGGGCGAGTTTCGGAGTCCTGGAGTGCGGAATCCCGGAAGTACGGCCTGGAATCCACATCCAAGATTGGCTCATCTCGGAAGCAGGGCTGGCCCCGAGTCGTACGGCGGAACTCGAACCCCCTCGACGAGGTTGCAGCAGGTCAGAGCGCTCAAAATCCACCCACGGCCGGAATTCCCGTCATCTCGGCTCGACCCGGGAAGCGCCCGAGGACCCTGGGTCTCATGGCCTGAGGCGTCACTGCTCAAAGCACCCGAGAGGAAGATCAACAGCTGGAGAATTCGCTACGCTCGCGCCCATGGCCCCCGGCTCCGGCCTTGGAACATCGGTACAGCGGTTATCGGTGAGAACGATCATGGTCCGGCTGTAGCCGCTGGGAGGGTGTTGACGCGGTTCTCGTACTCGCGGCGGGCCTTTCGCTGTGCCGGAACCGCAGGGGTGCCCTGGGCGCTGCCGTCGAGAGGCTGGCAGCGTTCGAGGAACTGGCGGTGGATCGCTGGCGCGGCGCTAACGCGCAGGGTGTAGCCCTGGCCGCGCCGTCGTGGATGCGCAGGGCGAGACGGTCTCGGTGGAGGACGTCGAGCACGTCGAGGATGTGCTGGGTGCCGCGTACGAGGCGGAACATCTCGGAGATGTGCACGGTGTCGCCGGGCCGCGCGTAGGTGAGCAGTTCGCCGAACTTCGGCCGCTGGAGGTTCCGGCCTGTTCCTCGAAGGTGACCGGGTCGGCGTTCGTTTGTCGACACTCGGGACAGTGATCACGAACCCACAAGTGGTAAAGCGTCGGGCGTCGGCCGACGGTCACCGAGGACCAGGCCGCGCTCGCCCAACGGCTCTACGGCGAGCGAGAGCAGACCGTCCAGCAGATCACCGACAATCGAGGCTGTCGCCATGTGGTAAACGCGCGACGCCGCGGTCAGGCTGCCTCATTTGGCGGTGTCTGTCAGACCTGGCCCCTACACTCCGGGCGCATGACTGCACCTATTCTCTCCAGCCAACTCCCAGCCGGGCGCCTCTGGGACCTCGACCTTGTCACCATCGACGGTCGTCTCCTCGTCGTCTGCGCCGTCGAGCCGCCAGCGTGGGTCTGGGAGCCGTCCAAGGACCGATGGACGCAGTACCGGCTGGACATGCCGTACCGTTCCGACGACTTCCGCGCGTTGGTCGGGCACCTCCCGACCAACAATGACAAGGACGCCGGGCTGTTCACTAGAGTCTGCGCCGCCGTCGTGGACGGTCGGATCGTGGTCGGTGGGGCCGAGTACCGGGAGTCCTTCGCGCAGTGGGATCTGGCCAGCGGAGCTGTCCGCGTGCATGCGCGTCTCAACCACGGCGGTACGGGGAAAGTAGCGACAGTGCGGCTGAACGGGCGACCGTTCTTCATCAGCTGTAGCGACCGTACATACATGTGGGATGCGGCACATACAGACACCAACGGTGCTACGGACGTCGAACCAGCCGTGCTCTATGGAGACCGGGACACCGTCACCGGGATCGCAGCTGGCACGCTGAACGGCCGCCCGGTCGTGATCTTCGGCTCCTGCGACGACAGTGTGGTGGTGTGGGGCGTCGACACCCAGAGCGTTGTCAGAGAGTTTCCCTGTCCCTTGCCCGTGGCGGACGTCGGTCTGGCGACGGTGGACGGCCGCCTCCGGATGGTGGCGGCTGGCGGGGACCGGGTGATCCTGGGGGACCCCGACACCGGGGCATGGGAGTGGGAAGGGCCGATCGATGAGGATTCGATCGAGTTTGACACAGAGTTCGACGAGGAGAACGAAGGGGAGAAGGAGAACTCTGTTTCCTGCATGGATGTCGGCGTCGTGGGCGGCCGTCCGGTCGCGGTGACCGGTTCGGAGGACGGTCGGGTGTGCGTGTGGTCGCTGGCGGAGCGCCGCCTCGTCCATGGGCCGTTCGACGAACACCACGGCAGGGAGGTTGTCGGCGTCCGCGTCGCTGATTGGGACGGTCGCACGGTGGCCATCACGGCAGGGGAGGACGGCCGGGTACTCGTGTGGAACCTCGAACGAAGCTGACGACGTGCCCGGTGAGGCCCGTCATGACAGGTCGTGCTGGTCATGGTCTCAGCCACTACCCGCCAAGATGATTTCCGCGCCTGGCGAGTTCACTCCGTGCCGGTCTCGTCGTCGTCCAGCTCCGGCGGGTCCGGGTCGCGCAGGGGCCGCAGCCCCTCGCGTGGGACGGATGCGGTGAAGCTGTAACGCCCCAGGACGTTGAGGTTGCGGTGCTTGAGCGGGGAGAGCCGCGCGATGCCCTCGTCCCGGATCTCGTGGCCCTCGGCGCCGAGCTGGTCGACGGCGGCGTCGATGTACCGCGTCGTCCAGAGCACCACGGCGTTCAGCACCACCCTGGAACGGCTCCGCGTCAACCGTCAGCTCGACGAAGCGCTGGCATGCGGTCCGGACCCGCTGCACCTGGCCGCGGTGTTCGGCCTCAACCCCAAGACCGCCATCCGCTACGCCGACTCCTGACGAGTGCGGCAGAAGAACAGGACCCCGCCGGTTCAGGCGAACCCAAGGGTCGAAACCATCCATGAAGCCTGAAGACCCTTGGGGTTCAGCGTGAGGAACCCTCGGTTCGGCTGAACTCTGGGATTTCCGGGCCCTCCGCTCGTGTCCGTGTCACCAGCCGCAAAGTAGCTGTGAGTAACCAGGGGCTCCCGGACGGCGTGGAAGTAACCCTTCTCCGCGCCGATCAACCGGCCGCCGTCAGCGCGGGAACCCCGGCCTTGATCACCGGAATGAGGCCGACGTTGCACGAGCGCGCCACCGTCCCCCTGGCGACAGCGACCCGAGTGGAGGGCCATAGAAGAACGTACGCGGCGCCGGCGTCCCGGACGAGCCGTGGCCGGTCGTCCTCACATGTCGAGCAAGGGGAGAACGCGGGCGGCGAACCGTTCCAGGGCCGCGTGATGGTCGTCGGCGGCCAGGCGGATGACGAGGTGCCGGGCCCCTGCCCCGACGTAGTGGTTCAGCCAGGCGGCGGCGTCCCCCGGAGGGCCGGCGAACATGGCCTGGATCTTCTCCACCTGTTCCAACGGGGCGTTGTAGTAACGCTCGATGCTCTTGCGCAGAAGCTTGCGCGCGTGCTGGGGATCGTCGTCAAGGCAGAGTGTCGCGTACAGGGCGGCGGTAACCGGACGGGACGCCAGCCGGTGGACGGCCGCCCGCTCGCGAGCGTAGTCGGCGACGTCAGGCGGATAGGGCAACCAGCCGTCGCCCAGGCGGGCCACCCGCCGCAGGGCGGATTCGCCGCTTCCCGCCAGCCAGATCGGCGGGCCGCCGGGACGGGCCGGAGCGGGCGCGAGAGTGACCCCGCTGAAGTCGAAGTGCCGGCCGGTGAACGACACGTCCTTGCCGCTCCACAACCGCCGCATCACCTCGATCGACTCCTCGAGACGGCTGAAGCGGGTCCGGAAGGGGACGCCGATCGTGTCGAACTGCGCCTGGGTGCCGGCGGTGGGGAAGCCGGCTCCCATCCCGACGATCAGCCGTCCGCCGGCGAGCCGGTCCAGCGTGGCGAGCTGGTGCGCCAACAGGATCGGATGCCGGAGTGCGGGCAGCATCGTCGCGGTGCCGATCGTGAGCCGCGGTGCGGCGACGGCGACGGCGGACAGCAGGAGCAGGGGATCGGCGCGGGGCCGGGTGAGAGGGCTGTCTCCGGTCCAGACGGAATCGAACCCGAGGACGTCGGCGTGGCGGGCATGCTCGATCAGCCGGGCCAGGTCGTCGTCACCGCCCGCGGCCCGGTCGCGGGTCGGCAACAGGTAACCGATCTTCACCTCGGCCACGTCGCACCTCTCTTCACGGGATCTCGTTCTCGGCATCGGGTCAGGAGCCGCTTGCGTCCCGCAGGAGGACGTCCGCCAGGGCGCGCGGTGCGGTGACCATGGCGTCGTGACCGGCGTCCAGGACCGTGGCCGCCCAGCCATGCTCGTCGGCGAGCCGGGCGAACGGCATGGGGCCACCGGGCGTGCAGAGCACCGCGCGGCACGGGATCGCGTCGACGGCCCCGGACAACCGGGCCGGCTCGGAGAACGTTCGCCGCGGATGGGGCGTCAGCTTGGATTCCAGCCATGCGACCTGGTCCGGTTCTGTCACGCCGACGGTGGCCGCGGGGGCGGGCGTGATGAGGCCGTCGACGGTGACCGATTCGATCCAGTCGCGGAAGAAGGCGGGGGCCAGGTCGTCCAGCGACTCCCCGTCCCGGCCCGCCCAGGCGTCGACCATGGTGATGCGGGAGACACGTTCCGGCATGCGGTCGGCGGCCTCGCGCACGACGAGACCGGCGTAGCTGTGCCCGACGAGCACGACGTCCCGGAGATCCTCGTACATCAGCAGGCCCAGGACGTCGTCCGCGTGCGTCCGCAGGCCGATCTCGGGCCCCGCCAGGTGGGCGCGCTCACCGAGGCCGGTCAGCGTCGGGGTGTGGACCTCGTGCCCGGCCGCCCGCAACCGCGCGGCCACGCCGCGCCAGCACCAGCCGCCGTGCCAAGCACCATGAACCAGCACGTACGTCGTCATCGCGCCGCCTCTTCCGCACGCTCGCGCCAGGCGGTGAACTTCGCCGCCGCGGCCTCGGTGGACAGTCCTAGCTGCTCGCACATCTGATGGAAGTCGAAGAAGAACCGCTCATGGGCGATCAGCCCGTCCCGCACGGTCCAGTGGCAGGCGAACGGCAGTGCGAAGGACCTGCCCGTGGGTTCGATCCCCACCAGGCTCTCCATCATGGTGGCCCGGACCGTCCCGGCGCCGACGGCCAGCTCACCGGCCTCGACGAGGTACTCCAACTCCACGCCGTAGTCGGGGAAGGTACGCAGGAACGCGGTGTTCTGCCGGGCGACCTCGTCCCAGCCGGTCGCGACGGCCCGGAAGGCGATCGTCTCGAAGACGACGTCCGGGTGACAGAACCGCATCGCCGCCGGGATGTCGGCACGGCTCTTCGCCCGTGCGTAGGCCCGTACGACCTCGGTCGGCGTGATGTGCTTCTCGGACATCCCCATGTCTCCTCGTCTCACGCGGGCTCACCGACGGCGAGCACGATCTTGCCGGTGGTGTGGCCGTCGGCGATGCGGTCGTGGGCCGCGGCCGCCTGCGCCAGCGGGAAGACCGCGTCGACATGCACTTTGAGCCGCCCGCCGGCGACGAGCTCGGCCAGCGCGCCGAGCCCCGCCCCGTCGGGGTCGACGAGGTAGTCCACGGCGCGCACGCCGAGCTCGCGGGCACGCTCGTGCAACCCCGGAGTCCAGGCCGCCTGGCCGCTGACCAGGACACCGCCCGGCCGCAGGCATTCCAGCGCCGCGAGCCCCGCCCGGCCGCCGAACATCTGGATGACGACGTCCACGTCCCGCACTGCGGCGGACACCTCGGCCGTGGTGTAGTCGATCACCTCGTCCGCGCCCAGCCCGCGGACGAAGGCGTGTTTGGCGGCGCTCGCGGTGCCGGTCACGTGTGCGCCGCGGGCCTTGGCGATCTGGACCGCCAGGTGCCCCACGCCTCCGGCCGCGCCCGCGACCAGGACCCGCTGTCCGGGCGCGATGGCGGCGACCTCGACGAGCATCTGCCACGCCGTCAGGCCGGCCAGCGGCAGCGCCGCGGCCTCGGTGAAGGCCAGGCCCTCCGGCATGCGGGCGAAATGACGGGCGGGGGCGGTGACGTACTCGGCGTAGCCGCCCGCCGCGCGGGGGAACCACGGCATTCCGAAAACCCTGTCGCCCGGATGGAACCGGGGCGTGCCGTAGCCGGTCTCCACCACCTCCCCGGCGACGTCCCAGCCGTTGATGAACGGCAGGTCGAGCACCCGGTTGTACGCCTGCCCGCGGCGTGTGTAGACGTCCACCGGGTTGACCCCGGCCGCCACGACCCTGACGAGCACCTCGCCGAAGACCGGCGCCGGTCTCGCCACCTCGACCAGCGCCATGGTCTCGGTGTCGCCCCACGCCGATTGTTGTATCGCCTGCATGAGCGTTCCTCCTGGAAATATCCCCAAAGAGGGTACATACATACTGCATGTATGTAAATGCCCACGCGGCCTGCCAAGGCGCATCGGCAGTCGGCTCGACACCCAGCCGGGACTACGAGGCGGCCGGATCCATTTCAGCGACACCACGATCACGCTGGACCGGGTAAGTCTTCACGGTGGCAAAGAGGCGGTGAGCACCCTGCCGCGGCGACCAGCGATCTGATCTATGCCCCGAGTCGAACCTTCAACCCATCTGAGCATGCCGAGTCGGGGGTACGCTGCCGATGGTCAAGCCGCGCGCCAACTTCGACCTGGTCGGTCCAGCGGATGTGCGCTCCGGTCGGCGGGGTGCCGATGGGTGGGCTCTGGGAACGTGGGGTGGTGCGGGTTGGGTTGCGGGGCGGATCCGGGTCTTCACCGATGAGGGGACACCGCTCGAGGTCGGAAGCCCTCGTGTGCGCATGGCGCTGTCCCTGCTCGCCCTGCAGCCGGGACAAGTGGTGCCCGCCGAGACGTTGATCGAGCCGCAGGATGACCTCCGAACACCCCTCGTGGTCCCGGCATGTCAGGAGACTCGCGGTCCGGCCTCGGTAACCCGCACCGCCTCGGCATATCCCGTCGGCTGCTTGCCTTTGAAGACGACCTCGCAGGTGTACGTGGTCTTCGCGTTCAACGGCACGAGCACGGCCTCTGGGATGTCGTTGCAGAGGGCATAGTCGATGCTGTCGCGGTAGTTGCCGTAGAGCAGGCGCGCGACGCCGTCGCGGGTGAGGATTCCCTGCGCGGGACCGCCTCATATTCCACCAGGTTGTCCGAGAGGACGGACTTCTCGCCGATGTTCACGTCCCACACCACCTCAAGCCCTTCGTAGGTGGTCTTGCACGTGACCCGTGTACCGTTCTTCGGCGCCACCTTCTTGGGGCACCGGGCGGTGACTTCGCCCGCGGCCTTGGCCATTGCAAGGGTCTTGCGGCGCAATTCGTACGCCAGATTCTCGCTCAACGTGGCGTCGTCGGCAGGAGACGGCTCCCCCTTCGGCATCGCGGGCGGTTCGGACAGCTTCTGCGGAAGCACGGTGGCAGCCGATGCCGGCCGGGCAGCGGCGTCGTCGGAGCCGGGGCCCTCGCCCGCGCACCCCGTGACCAGCAGGCCCACGAGGCCGAACATTGGGGCCACGGGTGCGTGTCAGCCCAGTGCTTTGCGCAGCAGCGCCGTCAACTGATCCTGTTCGTCGGGTGAGAGCCGTCCGACCGCCGTACGGGCGAAGGTGAAGGCCGTGGCGAACCGCTGGTTGATCTCGTCTCCTCGGGGAGTTCGCGCGACGAGTCGTGCGCGGCGGTCCCGGGGATTCGGCTCGCGGGTCACGAGGCCGAGCGCTTCGAGACGCACGACGATCTGGGTGATGTTGGAGGCATCGCAGCCGAGCTCCTCGGCCAGGGCGCCCATGCCGCGTTGCTCATCGAGTCGCCCGAGCACACATGCCTGCGCCGAGCTGAGCGACACCTCGGCCGCGGCCGCCTCGTAGGCGCGGTCATATATGTCCACCAGGTCGAACAAGACAGCCTCGGCCTTGGACGAGGTGGCCACGGGGCCGTTCGGCAGCGACATGGCCGCCAGCTTAGCGGAGTTATTTGATTCACTCAAATAGCTGTGGTCCAATGATGCTTGATTCACTCAAGTAACAAGGAGGGCCCATGGACAGCAGAGCCGAGCGCAGAACGGGCGGCGCGATCGTGGTGCCGCAGATGAACGCGGTCGTCCTTGACCGCTTCGGCGGAATCGACGAACTCTCAGCGCGCCGGATACCACTCCCGGAGGTCGGCGACGACGACGTCCTCATCCGGGTGGAGTACGCAGGGGTCGGGTCCTGGGACGCGGTCGAGCGCGAGGGGGACTACGACGGCGCTTTCGGCGTCGCGTCGACCTTCCCCTATGTCCTCGGCTGGGACGCGGCGGGCACGGTGGCCGCGGTCGGGCGCAACGTCACCCGGTTCGACGTGGGCGAGCGTGTCTACGCTGCGACGATGCCGGTGCCGCGTGGCGGCTTCTACGCCGAGTACGGCGTCGTTGAGGCGGAGTACGTCGCGCGCGTGCCCGACCGGCTGCCGACGGAGCAGGCCGGCGCGATGGCCTGGGATGCCCTGACCGCACTGAGCGGCCTCGATCTGCTCGGCCTGCGGCCGGACCAGACGCTCATGGTCTTCGGCGCCAGCGGGGGTATCGGCCACCTGGCCGTGCAGCTGGCGCGGCACAACGGCATCCGAGTACTGGCCGTGGCCTCGGGTGACGACGGTGTCGCCCTGGCCCGGCGGCTGGGCGCCGACGACGCCATCGACGGCCGCAAAGACGATGTGTTGGCTGCGGCGTTCGACTTCGCACCGGGCGGGCTCGATGCGGCTCTGGTCACCGTGGGAGGCGAGATCGCCGAACGATCCCTTCGCGCGATCAAAAACTCGGGACGGATCGCCTGGCCGAACGGTGTCCTGCCCGTGCTCGCGACGTCGCCGGGCGCGCCGGTGTCCTACTACGACGGGGATCGGAGCCGCACCACCACCGATCGGCTGAACGCGATCATCCAGGCGAGTTCCTTCGAGGTCCACGTCGCCCGAACCTTCCCGATGGAGCGAGTCGAGGACGCGCATCGCGCCCTGAACGATCACTATGTCGGGAAGCTGGCCCTCAAGGTCGGACAGGAAGCACGCTGTGAGCTTCCGTACCCGGTCCCAGCCGTCTGACCGGCCCCTGTCATCGCGGCGGGCCTGAGCGTCCACGCGCTGTTCGGTGGACGCGATCAGGTCGAACGCGAGATCAGCCCGGAACGGGTGGGTCGGATGGCTGGCCGCCCGGAGGCGACGGCTGCCAGGCGATCACTTCCTGGCGTTCGCCGGCCGCCAGCGGTCGCCACGTGGTCGATGCCCCGCAGGCCGGCGACGTCATCAAGGTGAGCGGTCTTGATGACCAGTGGCGCGACCACCTGCTGGGTGCCGTGCCCCCATGACACCCGTCTTGGGGGCGAGTGGCCCGCCACACTGGCGATGGCGGGCCTCGCGTCCACGGGTCAGGAGGCCGCGACGGCGCAGCCTGCCGCTTCCACGGCTGCGCGTACCTGCCCCTCCTCGACAGGACCGTCGGTGAGAATGCTCACCCGCCCCTCCCCTGGATCGATCTCCACCGCCAGCGTGCGCGACGCCTTCTCCAGCTGGTGCAGCGTCGAGAGTCGCTCCTTCTCCGCCTACGCTTCGCCGTGTTCAGCAGCCGGGTGGCCATGAGGACCTGGAACAGGTCCATGGCCTCGTGGGCGTTGAGGGGGCGATTGGACGACAGTACGTGACATCGGGGGCACAATCCCGGCGGTGTGATCACGGCGGGAGGTCGCGCCAGCGTTCGGCCGACGCCAGAGCGTCCAGGCTGATCCGCTCCAGGAACGCACCGCCCCTGGCCAGGCGGCGTCCCACGGGCGTGTCGAGCCCGAGCGTCTGCCCCGCCGCCTTCGTGATCTCCGCCGCCGCGAGCGTCTGCCGCGAGCTGATCACTGTCGAGTGGTACCAGGCGTCGTCGTCGACCACGTAGATGTCGCGCCGCCGCTGCGGATCACGCTCGCGCCTGATCAGGCCCTGCTGGGTCAGGTAGCCCACCGCCATGGAGATCGAGGCGGGACTGACTTTCAGCCCGCGCGACAGCTCGGCTGCGGTGAGCCTGCCGTCCTCGCTCAGCCACAGGCTGATGAGCACGCGCGCCATCATCTTCGGCAGGCCCATTCCGATCGCCATCTCGACGGCTCCTTCTTCCACCTCGAAAATCTTGCGGTCCCGGGGTTCGGCCTCGGGCGAACGGGCCGGGGTGCCGCGCCGCGCCCGCCGCGCTGCCGCCTGGTGTGCCCGCTCGGGGCGGTAGTCGCTGGGGCCGCCGTTGCGGCCGATCTCCCGGCTGATCGTCGAGGTCGGCCGGTCCAGTCGCCTGGCGATCTCGGCGTACGAACGCCCTTCGGCGAGGCCGGTCGCGATGCGCTGGCGGTCCTGCCGGGTCAACCTTCCTTCTGGCATGACGCCAGTATTGCGTTCGGCGTCACACAACGCAACGAATCATTGCGTTCGCTTGCAGCGTCAACGCATCAATATATTGGCTTCTACCTGCGATTATATCTATCGATTGATTGACAGAATTTCTGAATGCAACGTAGCTTTCAATCATGTCGAACACGTACTATCGCGATGAGCCGGTCACCCCTTCCCTCGACCGCGCACCCGGCTGTCCCTTCGATCCCGCCCCGTCGCTCACCGCCCTACGCGCAGAGCAGCCGATCGCCCGCCTGGCCGCGCCCGAGGGCGCCCCAGGCGTCTGGATGATCACTGGATACGACCTGGTCCGCCAGATCCTCGCCGACCCGCGCTTCAGCTCCCGCTACGAAACCCACTACCACCCCCTGGCGGGCGGGCACCTGCCGCCCGCCCCCGTCGGCGACCTGACCGGCATGGACGCACCCCAGCACACCCGCTTCCGCAAACTACTGGCGGGCAAGTTCACCGTCCGCAGGATGAGCCTGCTCACCGAGCGGGTCACCGAGATCACCCGTGAGCGGCTCGACGCGATGGAGCGGCAGGGGCCGCCCGCCGACCTCGTCGAGGTCTTCGCGCAGCCGGTTCCCGCGCTGATGATCTGTGAGCTGCTCGGGGTGCCGTACGAGGACCGCGACCGGTTCCAGAGCTCCACCCGGGCGCTGTCGGACGCCGGAACAGCTGAGCACCAGTACGCCGCCTTCGTCGAGCTCGGCACCTACCTGCGAGAACTCGCGCTCACCAAGCGGGCCAAGCCCACCGACGACCTGCTCAGCGACCTGGCCACCGGCGGCGACCTGACCGACGAGGAGCTCGGCGGCGTGGCCGCCTTCCTGCTCGGCGCCGGGCTCGACACCACCGCCAACATGCTCGCGCTCGGCACCTTCGCCCTGCTGCGCAACCCGGCCCAGCTCACCGCCCTGCGCGGCGACCCCGACCTGGCCGTCGGCGCCGTGGAGGAACTGCTGCGTTATCTGTCCGTCGCCGCCACCGGTATGCGCGGCGTGCTGGAGGACGTGGAGCTCGGCGGCAGGCAGCTCAAGGCGGGCGACACGGTCGTCATCGCGATCAACGCCGCCAACAGGGACCCGGCCAGGTTCGCAGGCCCCGACGTACTCGATCTGCGCCGCTCGGCCGCCGGGCATCTGGCCTTCGGCCACGGTGTCCATCAGTGCCTCGGTCAGCAGCTTGCCCGCATCGAGATGCGGGTCGCGTTTCCCGCGCTGCTTATCCGCTTCCCGACGCTGCGGCTCGCCGTACCGGCTGAAGAGCTGTCGCTGCGCACCGACCCCTCGCAGGTGTACGGCGTGAGCAGCCTGCCCGTCACCTGGGATCGGGGATGAACGCGATGCGAACCTTCGTCTCGGTGACGGGGCTGCGTAAGTCCTACGGCGCCCACCATGTCCTGGACGGCATCGACCTCACCATCCCGCAGGGCACCGTCTTCTCGCTGCTCGGCCCGAACGGCGCGGGCAAGACCACCACAGTGCAGATCCTGTCCACTCTGATCAAGGCCGACGCGGGCGAGATCTGGGTGGCCGGGTACGATCTGGCCAAGGAACCCGACAAGGTGCGTGCCGCGATCGGCGTCACCGGCCAGTTCTCCGCGGTCGACAGCTTCCTCACCGGCGAGGAGAACCTGCGGCTCATGGCCGACCTGCTCCACCTCGGCCGCGCCAAGGGTCGCAGGCGCGTCCGCGAACTGCTGGAGCGCTTCGACCTCACCGACGCCGCACGCAAGCCCGCGGTCACCTATTCGGGCGGCATGCGCCGCCGGCTCGACCTCGCCATGACCATGGTCGGCACGCCCAGGCTCATCTTCCTCGACGAACCGACCACGGGCCTGGACCCCCGCAGCCGCCGCACCATGTGGCAGATCGTCCGGGACCTGGTCTCACAGGACGGGGTGACGATCTTCCTGACCACGCAGTACCTGGAGGAGGCCGACGAACTCGCCGACCGCATCGCGCTGCTCAGCCAGGGCCGCCTGGTGGCCGAGGGGACGCCGGGCGAGCTCAAGCGGCTGGTCCCCGGCGGGCATCTGGTCGTGCGCTTCGCCGATCCCGACGGTTACTTCAGGGCGGCATCCCACGTGGAAGCCACCTCGCGCGACGACGAGTCCCTCACGGTGCAGCTTCCCGACACCGGGGTGCGAGCGCTGCGCAAACTCCTGGACTGGCTGGACGCGCAGGCCATCGACGTCGCTGAACTGTCGGTGCACACGCCCGACCTGGACGACGTCTTCCTCGCCCTGACCGAGGAGTCTGCCCGATGAGAGCGATCACCGACTCGGCGACGATGCTGCGCCGCCAGATCAGGCACCTCTGGCGTTACCCCACACTGATTCTCACCTGCGCGGGCGTCCCGGTGGTGCTCCTGCTGCTGTTCGTCTACGTCCTCGGCGGCATCATGGGCGCCGGGATCGGCGCCGACCGCGCCACCTACGCCGGTTACATCACACCCGGCATCATGATCATGACGATCGCGAGCGCCGCGCAGGTGACCGCGATCTCGGTGGCCGTGGACATGACCGAGGGCATCGTCGCCAGGTTCAAGACCATGGCCATCGCCCGCGTCTCCGTCCTGACCGGGCACGTGCTCGGCGCGCTCGTGCAGAACTTCATCGCGATCACAGCGGTGACGCTGACGGCCCTGCTGATCGGCTTCCGCCCCGCCGCCTCCGCGCTGGACTGGCTCGGGGTGGTCGGCGTGCTGGCGATGTTCACCTTCGCCATCACCTGGCTGTCGGCCGCGCTGGGCATGGTCACCAAGAACGTGGCCACGGCCAGCAACCTGCCGATGCCGCTGATGCTGCTGCCGTTCCTGGGCAGCGGCGTTGTCCCGCCGGCGTCGATGCCGGGCCCGCTGCGCTGGTTCGCCGAACACCAGCCGTTCACACCGGTCATCGAAACCCTGCGCGCGCTGCTGGCCGGGCAGCCCACGGGATCCAGCTTCGCGGCGGCGGCGCTGTGGAGCGCGGCCATCGCGCTGGGCGGATACCTGTGGGCACGCAGGCTCTACAACCGGTGAGGGCAGACGTGATCCAAACGCATTCTTCCAGCACTTGGCCTGCTGGTTCCCGCTCCGCTGGTCGGCGAGTATCTGCTTGGCGACATCGCCGTCAACGCCCTCCCGATCATCACCGGCCGGTGCGTGATCTGGCCGGCCGGGGCGCCGCCGCGGCGTTCGGCTACGGCCGGACCTGCCGCGGCTGACGTGGTGCCGGAAAGAGGGCGCGGAAGTTGCGGACCAGCGGGTTGGGATCACCTGTACGCCAGGTCACGTCCAGCGTGACGACCCGGGTCGGCGGTGAAAGCGGGCGGAATACCACGTCGCCGCGCCGCAGCCGGGCCACCGACTCGGGCACGATGGACACACCGATCCCCGCCGCCACCAGCCCCACGATGGTCTGCATCTGCACCGCCTCCTGCACGATCACCGGCTCAAACCCGGCCGCCAGGGCGACGGAGGTGATCCGGTCGTACAGAGCGGGTCCATACCGCCTCGGGAACATGACGAACGGCTCCCTGGCCAGGGCGGCGGCCGGGAGCGACCCACGCGTGGCAAGCGCGTGGTCGGCCGGGAGGGCGGCGAGGAGCAGTTCGCGGGCCACGGTGCGGGTGGTCAGAACCTCGGCGGCGGGGCCGGCGAGCGGAGCGTGCAGGAGGCCCACGTCGAGCAGCCCCTGCCGCAGTTCCTCGGCCTGATGCGCGGTGGCCAGCTCGCGCAGCTCGACCTGGACGCCCGGATAGCGGGCGCGGAAGCGGCGCAGCACTCTCGGCAGCGTGATGTTCGTGGCCGACCCGACGAACCCGATCACCAGCCGCCCCGCCTCTCCTCTGCCCACACGGCGGGCCGATTCGGCGGCAAGAGCGGCGTGGGCCAGGCTCGTGCGGGCCTCGGCGACGAAGGCCTCTCCCGCGGGGGTGAGGCGTACCTGCCTGGTCGTGCGCTCGAACAGGCGCACCCCTAGCTCCTCTTCCAGCCTGCCGATCTGCTGACTGAACGGCGGCTGCCGCACGCCCTCCCGGAGCGCCGCCCGGCCGAAGTTGAGCTCCTCGGCGAGCGCCACCGCGTAGCGCAACTGCTGCAGATTCATATGCCATCGATATTAATCGAGTCTTATATCGCTCTGGATGCCCCGTAATCGACACGGGCAGGGAGGGTGGCCTCATGATGAAGTCGACGATTGTCGGGCTTACTCTCCTTGGTGCGCTTCACCATGGCTGGGAGGACTTCAGGACGGAGCGGCCCCTGTATGTGTCAGGGACGGTGACGGAGGTCCGGTGGGGCAACCCGCACCCGGAGATCCGGCTGCGGGTGACGGCCCCCGTACGGCTGCCGTCCGGGTTGGCCGAGCGCTCCATTCCGGCCGAATTGGAGGAGCTCGGAGGACGGGACGTGCTGCGGCGCACCCAGGCGTACGACGGCCAGGACGACGAGGTGGTGCTGATCCTCGCCCCGATCGAACGGCTGGCGGCCTGGGGTATGCCGGACCGGGTGAACCAGGGCGAGCGGCTCGAGGCAGTGGGGTACACCCATCGCGAGCATGCGGAGGAGTTCCGGCCGGAGCTCCTGATCAGGCAGGACGGGCGGGCGATCAGGCAGCGCTCGGTGCCTTTGCCGGAAGGCCCTCCCCCGACGTCTCCCGGCTCCGAGACCGGACCCACGGCCGGCGACCACGGCAGCGACGACCTGGCGACCGGCTCCGACATCGGCAGCGGTGCCGGACCATCGCCCTGGCTCGTCGCAGGCGTCCTCGTGGCCGCCGGTACCGCGGTGGTGGTTGTGCGCATCAGGAGGAAAGGCGGCAAGGGGGTATGAGACCGCTCGCCCTTGGTGCGATGGACGTGCTCATGTGGCTGGAGGGAACCTGGGTGGCGGAGTTCGTAAGGGTGACCCCGTGGGTCTACTCCTCCTTGGAGATCGTGCACCTTCTGGGGCTGGCGCTGTTGGTCGGTCCTGCCGCGCTCTTCGACCTGCGGCTGCTCGGCGCGGGCCGGGACGCGATCTCGGTGCCGACGGCGGCACGGCGGCTGCTGCCGGTGGCCCGCGCCGGGCTCGCCGCCGCGGCTGTGTCCGGGACGGCGATGTTCACGTCGGGCGCCAAGGAGATCGCGAGCACCGGCGCCGCGCCGGTGAAACTGGTCCTGCTGGTGGTGGCCGGGTTGAACGTCGCGGTGTTCCACCTCGGCGTCTATCGCCGCGTGGGCTCGTGGGACGGCCACCGCCGCGCGCCGGCGGCGGCCAGGGCTGCGGGCGCCGTCTCACTCGTCACGTGGGCAGGGGTGGTCGCCTGCGGGCGGCTGATCGCCTACACCTGACCGGCCCGCGTTCGACCGGAACTCCCTCGGCGACGTCGAGATCCACGTCGCGGCGGGACCGGGCCGAGCGACACATCCGTCGGTCCGCGTGCGACTGGACGGTGGTGAAGCCGTCGGGTCATACGGTGGTTCCCGTCGAAGACCACACGTTGCAGCGAGGCGCCGCTCGGGACGGCTCCGGTCAGCGTGGCTCCGAGGTGGCGCATGGAGGTACGTACGGCCGGCGTTCCGAGACGCAAGTCAGTGGGGCGGGCGGATGGGTTCCGTGGGTGAGGCCTGCGGCGCTGTCCAACTGGCGAGGAGTCTGAGGCGGTCCTCCGAGGGGGTGCCCGGCTCGGCCGTGTAGATGACCAGGTCGTGGACGGCCCGCTGAGGCAGGGGCAGGTTCAGCGAGCGGAAGGTCATCTCCAGACGGCCGACTTCGGGATGGTCCAGCCGCTTGACGCCTTCGTGACGGATTCGGACGTCGTGACTGGCCCACATGGTACGGAAGTCAGGGCTGAGCGTGGACAGCTCCCCGACGAGCTCACGCAGGGCCCGGTCGTGAGGTGCACGTCCGGCTTCGGCGCGGAGCACTGCGACCGTGGCCCTGGCGCCTTCCTCCCAGTCGACGAAGAAGCCGGAGGAGCCGGGGTCGAGGAAGAAGTAACGGGGGAAATTGGCGCAGCCCCGGTCGCCGGTGGTACCGCTGTCGAACATCGGTGAGTACAGCGCCCTGCACAGCGGGTTGCTCGCGACGATGTCCAGACGGCCGTTGCGTACGAAGGCGGGGGCCATGGTCATGGAGTCCACCATCCATTGGACGGAAGACGGGATCTTGACGTCCTTGCGGCGGTGCGACCTGCGGACGGCGGGGCGAGCCGCTCTGGCCAGATCGAGCAGGTAGGTGCGCTCGTCCTCATTGAGGAGCAATGCCTGCGCGACCGCTTCCAGCACGCTCTCGGAGACGCCGCTGATGTGGCCCTTCTCCAGCCGCGTGTACCACTCGGTGCTCACGCCGGCGAGGGCCGCGACCTCCTCGCGCCGTAGTCCAGGAACCCGTCGGCGTCGGCTGGTGGGCAGTCCGACCCGCTCCGGGGCGAGCTTGGCGCGTCGGCTGGTGAGGAAGTCGCGGATGTCCGAGCGGTTGTCGGTGGAATCACCGGTGTGGTTTTCGGACGGAGGTTCCATTCGTCCACAGTACCCATGGTCCGGCCGATAGAGAGGTTGTGCTTATACCCCCATAAACGCGACCTGGCCTGCCTTCGACGGCGCCGGTTCCATGGGGTCGGCGGACTTGAACGGCACTCCTTCATCGCGGGCCGCCGTCCGCCGATTCCCGTCCACAGCCCAGGAGCATGACCATGGCCAGCAAGACCGTACTGATCACCGGCGCGACCAGCGGTATCGGCGCCCACACCGCGCGGTTGCTCCTCGACCGCGGCCACCGTGTGGCGGTCACCGGCCGCGACGAGAGCAAACTGAAGACTTTCCTCGACGAGGCCGGCCACCCCGACCGGCTGCTGGGGCTGGTCGCGGACGCGGCGGACTGGCAGGCCACCGAGTCGGTCGTGACCCGCACCGTGGAGCATTTCGGTGCCCTCGACGCGGCGGTGGCGAACGCCGGATTCATGTCCGGCGACTCCATCGGGGCCGGCGACCCGACGTCGTGGGCGCCGATGGTTCTCACCAACGTCCTCGGCCCCGCCCTGCTGGCCCATGCCGCCCTGCCCCACCTTGAGGCCGCCGGCGGACGGCTGGTGCTCATCGGCAGCGTCGCCGGGCTGAAGAACTCTCCCGCCAATCTCTACTCAGCCACCAAGTGGGCTACCACCGGACTCGCCGAGAACCTGCGCCTGCACGCCACGACCCGCGGCATCGGTGTCACTCTTGTCAACCCCGGCATGATCGACACCCCGTTCTGGCAAGGCGCCGGCGTGCCCCCCTTCGCCCTGCCTCCCCAGCCCATCGCCGAGGCCATCTGCTTCGCCCTCGACCAGGCGGCAGGCGTCGACCTCAACACCCTGACCGTCCGGCCCATGGGCCAGCCCGCCTGACCAGGCTCGGTTGTCACACCACGCCGCTCACCCTCTCGGAGCTTCCCTTCACCGGTCTGGCCCGCTGAGTATTGTGGGTGTTCAGCAACCTTCCGAAGTGTCACCGAACAGCAGATGGCGCGTGCCAGGCAAGACGCGTCGTACGCTGCGCAGCTTATCCACGAGATTCCAGAGGGCGATGAGGCCCCGCTCGACTCGACGCTGAGCGTCCAGCGCCGCACCTTCTATATCGAGAAGTTCTCATTGGACCTGTGGGAGAGCTTGGTCGAGGAATCACCGGTGAATGTGTTCCTGGGAGAGGACTATCTCGACCTGAGCTGGGACGACGAGGATGACGACGCCTTTGAAGACGACGACGAAGATGAGGAGGAGGATTGTGACCAGGCCATGGAGCTCGATCCGGGACTCATTATCGAGCTGGCCGGCTGGCTGCGGAGCATTCGGTTCGAAGAGGTGTACGACGAATTGCCCGAGATCGGCGAACAGCCCTGCTACCAGGCGATGGACCGGCTCCACGAAGTGACCGACGACCTGGAGAGGCAGGTGTTCGACGAGGTCGCCACACTGCTGAACGTCGACGTGGACGTCCGGTGGCCCGCCAGGCTTTCAGCCACAGTCCGGTCGTGACCAGCCAGGGCAGGGCCAGCAGGGCCGCCCAGGCGATCGCTTGCCAGAACCGTACCGGGGCGGAGCCGGAGAGCTCGACCGCCGCCCATTGGAGCAGTCCCGTCAGTACGGGCAGCACGAAGAAGCCCAGCCACGCCGCCACGACGAGCCAGCCGCCCACGCATACCCAGCGGAACCAGCGCCCGGCCCGCAGATCGCGCGGGTCGGCGGTCCTCAGCTCCGACGCCTCTTCCTCACGCAGCCGGCCGAAGGCCTGCCTCAGGAGGAGCGTCTTGACCCGCCACAGGTCCTTGCACCCAAGCCAGGTGATCAGCACCGCGTACAGGTCGGTACGCAGGAATACCATGCACTGAAAGGCCATCTGGAAGATCAGTGTGTACGCCACCGCGGCCAACACCGGATGCTCGGCGGCCATTCGCCAGCCGAGCACCACCGCCAGCATCACCGAGTCCGCGGCGAGGCCCGCCTGCCACCGGATGAAGAGCCGGGAGGTCACCGGCAGACGCCAGCGGTCCATGCGCACCTGCTCGACCGAGTCGAACAGCACGTGATCGCGCCGCGACGTCGGCGAGTGCGACAGGCGTCTCCCCCGCCTCCGCGCCGCGCAGGTGTCCCCCGGGAGGGCGCCCGTTCGTCGCCTGGACATGAGCGACAACTTCTCCGGCCTTCCGCGCGGGCGGCACAGCCGTGTCGACGCCGGCCCCCAGACCGAGAGCCGAGGGTGAATCGTGCAGGCGGTCCTGGCCGCCTCGTCTGCCCCATCAGGCCTGGCGAAGCTCACCGGCCGAAGGGACGGGCTGATCGTCCTGACATACGGCGTCGGCGCTCCGGGCCTTGTGACAGTGCGGGCATGTGACGTGTGTCATCGATCCCGGGTGTCACACCGCGGTGGGTGCCGGCGCCTTGTGCATAGAGCAGGAATCGCGGGTGAGCGGGCGAGGAGCCAGATATGGACGAGCGCTGACCGGCATCGCAGCCGAAAACCCCACTCAGCCTGCGATGAACACCAACGACGAGCCGGCTGACCAGACATCGCGTCTGGGTTCATCCCGCAGCAGCCGCGAACCAAATCAGCCAGATATTCCACCCGGAGGTCCTTCATGACGAAGAGCGTTACCGGCGAACTCACCGACGTGAAGCTGCCGGTCGAGCGGGGCTGTCCGTTCGCCCCGCCCACCGCCTACGAATGGCTGCGCGAGCAGGCGCCGATCAGCAAGGTCCGCCTGACCAGCGGCGGCGAGGCGTGGTGGGTGTCCCGGCAGGAGGAGGCCCGTGCCGTCCTCGCCGACCCCCGCTTCTCCTCCGACCGGCGCACCGACGGCTATCCGGTCTTCAACGTCGATCCGGCGACCCTGCAGGTGCAGCGCAGCCAGCCGCCGGTGATGCTCGGCATGGACGGCGCGGAACACGCCGCGGCCCGCCGCCCGGTCGTCGGCGAGTTCACCGTGCGGCGGCTGGCCGCGCTGCGCCCGCGCATCCAGGACATCGTCGACCACTTCATCGACGACATGCTCGCCGCCGACCAGCACCCGGTCGACCTGGTGCAGGCGCTGTCCCTGCCGGTGCCCTCCCTGGTGATCTGCGAACTGCTCGGCGTCCCCTACACCGACCACGACTTCTTCCAGACCCGCACCAGCATGATGGTGAGTCTGACCTCGCTCGAAGACCGCCAGCGGGCCTTCGCCGAACTGCGCGCCTACTTCGACGACCTGGTCACCCGCAAGGAGTCGGAACCCGGCGACGACCTGCTCGGCCGGCAGATCGCCCGGCAACGCCAGGAAGGCGCCCTCGACCACACGGCCCTGGTGAGCCAGGCCTTCCTGCTGCTGACCGCCGGACACGAGACCACCGCGAACATGATCTCCCTCGGCGTGCTCGGGCTGCTCACCCACCCGGACCAACTGGCCCTGATCAAGGCCGACCCGGGCAGGACGCCCGCGGCCGTGGAGGAACTGCTGCGCTACTTCACCATCACCGACACGGTCACCGCCCGGGTGGCCACGGAAGACGTGGAGATCGGCGGGGTGAGCATCAAGGCCGGCGAGGGCGTCATCGTCTCGGCCCTGTCGGCCAACTGGGACCCGGCGGCGTTCACCAACCCGGCCAAACTGGATATCGAGCGCGGAGCCCGCCACCTCGCCTTCGGCTTCGGCCCGCACCAGTGCCTCGGCCAGAACCTCGCCAGGATGGAGCTGCAGATCGTCTTCGACACCTTGTTCCGCCGCATCCCCGCCCTGCGGCTCGCCGCACCGACGGAGGACGTTCCGTTCAAGAACGACGCCGTCGTCTACGGCGCCCACGAACTCCCGGTCACCTGGTGAGCAGGACATGATGCGCGTCAGCCTTTGAGTCGGCTCCGGCCAATGCGTCCTGACCGAGCCCGGCCGCGTCTGGATGCACATCACGATCACTGGTCCGTGAGTCCGGCCGAGTACCGACACGAATCCCGGACGCCGGCAGCTTCAACGGCGGCCGACCAGCCAGAACCCGTCTCGGAGGGAGGTGTGGGCGATGCGACGCGACCCGGTCTGGACCTGATGAGGTGATCCCGCGGTGGGGTGGTGGTGTCTGCAGGCAGGCGGGCCACCACCCCACCGCGGGGAGCCTGCGCCCGCCCGCGCGGGTTACCGGAGCATGGCAGGACCTGCCGCAGTGCGGGTTCGTCGAGGGCGGCGAGGACAGTCGAGGAGGACCGGACGGAATCGATGTACGCCAAAGTGCTCGCGATCGGCGAGTTTCGCGGTTTATGGCTGGGCGGGTTGCTGGCGCGAGCGGGCAGCCAGCTGGCGCGCGTCGCGCTGGCCGTCCTCGCCTACGAGCGCAGCGGCTCGGCCGCCGTCACCACGCTCGTCTACGCGATGACGTTCGTGCCCGCGCTGGTCGGAGGGCCCGCGCTGGGCTGGCTGGCCGACCGCTACCCGCGGCGCGAGGTCACGATCGCCTGCGATGTGACCAGGACCGTCCTCATCGGATGCGTCGCGCTGCCCGGCCTCCCGCTGCCCGCGTTGTGCGCCCTGGTCTTCGCCTCCCAACTGCTCGACTCGCCGAGCAGGGCGGCACGCATCTCGCTGACGCCCGACGTGCTGCCCCGCGAGCTCTACCAGACCGGAGTGGCGGTCCACCAGCTCAGCGACCAGGTCGTGACGCTGCTCGGCTTCGCCGGCGGCGGCATCGTGGTGGCGCTGGTCGGCGCGGAGACGGCCATCCTCGTCAACGCGGCCACGTTCGCCGCCGCCGCGTCACTCACCCTCGCCACCGTACGCCGGCGCCCGCCGGCCGCGGGAAAGCAGCCGATCTCCCTGCTCGGCGGGCTACGGCTGGTGGCCGGGCATCGCGCGTTGCGCAGCCTGCTCGGCCTGGCCATGTTGTCGGGCTTCCACGTCATCCCCGAGGCGATCGCGGTGCCGTACGCCGCCTCGTTCGGCCTGGGCACCACGGAAGCAGGGTTCCTCATGGCCGCCCTGCCCGTGGGCAACGTCATCGGCGTGTTCGTGCTGTCCAGATTCTTCACCGAATCGCGGCGGATGGCGCTGATGGCCCCCATGGCGGTGCTGGCCAGCGTGCCGCTGGCGGCCAGCGCGGCGGACCCCGGCTACGTGCCCTTGCTGCTCCTGTGGACGGTGTGCGGGATGCTCACCGGCTACCACGTGGCCGCCAACGCGGAGTACGTGAGGATCGCG
The DNA here is from genome assembly GCF_039871515.1 of Nonomuraea sp. B1E8. Classification (NCBI taxonomy): domain Bacteria; kingdom Bacillati; phylum Actinomycetota; class Actinomycetes; order Streptosporangiales; family Streptosporangiaceae; genus Nonomuraea; species Nonomuraea sp. B1E8. Next base: position 104,263 of record NZ_JBDPLS010000013.1, read on the forward strand.
CCGCCGGAGAGCAGGGGACAGGCGGTCGGCCTGGCCTCCTCCGGCATGGTCGCCGCCCAGGGGCTGGGCATCCTGCTCGGCGGATTCCTCGTCGAAGCGGCCGGACCGGAGTACGGTCTGGCGATCGCCGGCGCCGCCGGGCTGGCCGCGGGGGTGCCGGCACTGCTGGCCTGGAACAGGGCCGTCAGGGCTGCCACCTAGACCAACGGGGGATCCCCGGGTGAAGTCCTGGCGAGCCGCCGGCGGCTGACATCGACCGTCCAAGACGATCCCCGACAGGGTCGAGCCACATACGAGCCCTAGCCGGGGAACTCGGCCTTGTCGACGATCAGGCGGCGGGCTTCCCGCAGTTGCTTCGGCATGTCGGCCCCGACGGCGCCGACCACCCGGCCGTCGCGGCCGTACAGCGCCACGAATTTGCGCTCGGAAAGATCGCCGTGCCGCACCGCGAGCTCGCAGGATTCGTCGAAGTGGCCCCAGGCCTGCACTTTCAGGTCGTACTGGTCGGTCCAGAAGTACGGGACGCTTTCGAAGGGACGTCGGTCCGCCGGTGCCGCCAGCAGATTGGTCGCGGCGGCACGCGCGTGCTCGGCGGCGCTGGTGCGGTGTTCCACCCGCATCCGGGTGCTGAACAGCGGGTTGAACCAGCTCGCCACGTCCCCGGCCGCGTACACATCGGGCTTTACCGCGCAGTACTCGTCGCAGTCGAGGCGCCCGTCGCTCAGCAACCCGCTGCCGGCCAGCCAGCCGGTGTTGGGAACCGCGCCGATGCCGGCGACCACCACATCGGCGGGTATCCGCTCACCGGTGTCCAGCACCACGCCGGTCACCGCGCCCTGCTCGGAGGTCAACGAGGAGACGCCGGTGCCGCAACGCAGGTCCACACCCCTGTCGACATGCAGTGCGGCCAGCAGCTGCGAAACGGACCCGCCGAGCACCCGCACCATCGGCGCGGCGGCAGGATCGACCATGGTGACCGACAGGCCGATCTCGCGGGCCACCGCGGCGGCCTCGGCGCCGATGAACCCGGCACCGATGACCACCATGCGCGATTCCGGCCGCATCCGCCGTCGGAGTGCCAGCGCGTCGTCCAGAGTGCGCAGATAGTGGACGCCGGCCAGGTCGCCGCCGGGCAGCCGCCGTGGGGCCGCGCCGGTGGCGATGATCAGGCCGTCGTAGTCGACCGGCTCGCCTTCGGCCAGCGCGATTTCCCGCCGGTGCGGATCCAGGCCGGTCGCGGTGGTGCCCAACCGCAGGTTCAGGTCCAGCTCTGTCAGCTGTTCGGCGCTGCGCAGCCGCAGCCGTTCCGGTTCCCACTGGCCGGACAGCAGCTGCTTGGACAGTGGCGGCCGGTCATAGGGCAGATGGGATTCGCTGCCCAGCAGCGTGATCCGGCCGGTGAAGCCGCGTTGTCGCAGGGCGTCCGCGGCGCTGATGCCCGCCGCGGACGCGCCCACGATGACGATCTTGTCCACTAGGGTGATCCCTCGATCGAGATCGCCCGTCCTGGACACACCATGGCTGCCTCCCGGACGGATTCGTGGTGCTCCGCATCAGCGTACGGATGCAACAGAACCGCGATCCCGTCCTCCTCTCGCTGATCGAAGAGCTCAGGGGCGGTGAGCACGCATTGGCCGGCACCGCAGCATTTTTCCTCGTCCAATGTGATCTTCATAACGGCCTCCCTGTCGGTTACCAGGTCACCGGCAGCCGGTGGATGCCGTAGACGAGCGCGTCGCTCTTGAACGGCAGGCGCTCTACCGGGTCCGCCAGTGCCAGGTCCGGGATCCGTGCGAACAACGTGTTCAGCACGATCTCCAGCTCCAGTCGGGCCAGGTTCTGTCCGAGGCACTGGTGGATCCCGAAACCGAAGGCCAGGTGGTGCCGTGCACCGCGGTCGACGTCGATCTGATCCGGCCGCGCGAACACGTCCGGGTCGTGGCTGGCGGCCGCGGCCGCCACGATGACGCCGTCGCCGGCGCGGAAGGTGATGCCGCCGAGTTCGAAATCCTCGACGACCACCCGGGAAGTGGCGTTGTCGACGATGGAGTGGAACCGCAGCAGCTCTTCGACCAGCTGCGGGGTCCGCTCGGGCCGCTCCCGCAACCCGGCCAGCAGTTTCGGATCGTCCAGGAGCGAGGCCACGCTCAGCGAGATCATGTTGGCGGTGGTCTCGTGACCGCCGACCAGCAGCAGCAGCCCGACTCCGGTCATGGTCTCGCGGTCGTAGGCGTCGATGTCGCGGTACTTGTCGATCAGCCGGCTCAGCAGGTCCTCGCCCGGCTCGGCCTCCTTGCCCGCGATCAGGTCGTTGATGTACTGGCGCAACCACAGTGCGGTGTCACGTCGCTGTTCGCCTGTCGAGTTGCGACTGAGAATGATCTTGGTTCTGCTCTGGAATTGGCCGCGGTCAACGTAGGGCACTCCCAGCAGCTCGCAGATCACCAGCGACGGCACCGGCAGCGACAAGGCTTCCACCAGGTCGGCCGGCCGCGGTCCGGCGAGCATCTCGTCGATGGATCGGTCGGTGATCCGCTGGATCTCCGGCCGCATCTGCTTGACCCGCTTGACGGTGAACTCATTGGTGATCATGCGCCGGTGCTGGGAATGCTCCGGCGGGTCCATGGCGACGATCGTGCCCTTCAGCGGCACCGAAGCCACCCCGGGAACCAGCTGCGGAAAACCGGGGTTCGCGCGGTTCGAGCTGATCTTGTCACTGGACAGGAACTCCCGCGCGAAGGCGTGCCCGGTGATCAGCCACGCTTGCTTGCCGTCCTGCAGGGTCACCCGCGAAATCGGTGCCTCCTGTCTGACTTGCGCGTACTGCGGCGGCGGACCGAACGGGCAGGAGCGGGGCATCGGGAATGCCGGAGGAGTCTGAGTGGCGGAACTTGTCATGATGTCACCTCTCGAAATAAGAAACCCTGGGTTCCTTACGTCGAGGCTAAGCTCAGCGATGAGGGAACGCAAGGTTTCTTAAGGAGTTGTGATGCCGAACACACCGAGGACGGACCCACCGGCAGGTGAGGCCATGTCACGCCGCCGGGGAGCCGAGCTCGAAGACGCCATTCTGGACGCGGCTCGCGAGGAGCTGGCTGAACTGGGTTACGCGAAGTCCACAATGAGGGGTATCGCAAACCGGGCCGGCACCAGCAAGGCCGTGTTGTACCGCCGTTGGAGCAGCCTGCCCGAGCTGTTGCTGGACACGCTGAGAAACCAGTTCGACAACGTGCCGGTCCCCGATACCGGCGATCTGCGCGACGATGTGTTGGAGCTGTTGCGTCATGCGCAAACGAACCTCAGCAACACCCGCCGCGACACGGTCTCCGGACTGATCGCGGACACGGTTCACGACCCGCGACTGGCACAGCGCCTGCGGAACCTCATCGCTGACTCGACCCTGTCGGGTGCCATGTCCACGGTGCTGGAGCGTGCGGCCGAGCGTGGTCAGATCCCGCCCGGCCCCTGGCCGCGACGAGTGATAACCCTGCCGATCAGCCTGCTGCGGGACGACTTCGTGGTCTTCGGAATCTGGCCTTCCGATGCCGACCTGGCCGCGGTCACCGACGAGGTCTTCCTTCCTCTGCTGGGTTACGCGTCCGGCGCGGTTCGGAACCGCGATCGTCCGTCGAGCGAGCATCAAGGGTGATACACGTCACTGATTGACCTTGTCAGTGGGCGAGCAGATCGATGGCCTCCCCGCCGGACAGCGTCGGCCACAGCACGACGTCGCCGGGCGCGTACGCCGGCCGCCGATACAGCTCGACCGCGTCCCGCCCGGCCGCGTCTCGTCAGCCGGTGATCACTCTCTCCTCGGGGAGTTCGTAGCGGCGGGTGCGCTGTTTCAGCGCGAGCGCCGAGCCCAGCGTCAAAGGCCCGATGCGGCCGACGAACATCAGCAGGCTGAGCAGCACGTGCCCGGCCAGCGGGGTGCTCGCGGTGATCCCGGTGGACAACCCGTTGGTCGCGAACGCCGAGATCACCTCGAACAACACCCGGTCGAGGCCGTAGGAGGTGATCGTGAGCATCAGCAAGGTCGAGACCATGACCAGGAAGACGCCCAGCAGGCTGATGGACAGCGCCTGACGCTGCGTGGCGGCGGGCAGCCTCCGGTGGCCGATGTTGACCTGGGTCTCGCCGCGCAGCTCGGCCCAGACCATGAACAGCAGGAAACCGAACGTGGTGACCTTGATGCCGCCCGCCGTGCCCGCGCTGCCACCCCCGATGAACATCAGCACGTCGGTGACCAGCCACGACGACGGGTTCATCTGACCGATGTCGAGGGTGTTGAACCCGCCGGAACGCGGCATGACCGCGGCGAAGAAGGCCGACAACAACTTGGCGGAGTCGTCCAGCGGGCCCATCGTGCCGGGGTTGCGCCACTCGGCCCCCAGGAACGCCACCATACCCGCCCCGATCAGCAGCACGCTGAGCCCGACGGTGACCCGGGTCAGCAGCGACCAGCGGCTGGGGCGCCGCCAGTGGCGCAGCAGGTCGAAGACGACCGGATAGCCCAGCCCGCCGACGATGACGGCCACCGCGACGGTCAGGCAGATCCACGGATCGGCCACGAACCGCATCAGATTGTCCGGCCACAGCGCGAAACCGGCGTTGTTGAACGCCGACACCGCGTGGAAGACCCCCAGGTAGGCCGCCCGGCCCGCCGGCTCGTCGTACCCGACGATGAAGCGGACGGTGAGCACGACGGCCACGACCGCCTCGCACACCAGGCTGAACAACACCACCTTGCGCAGTACCTGACCCAGGTCGGCGGCCACCACGGACTTCGTCTCCAACTGCGCGGACAACCGGGCCCGCAACCCCACCCTGCCGGAGACGATGACCACGATCAGCGTGGCGAGCGTCATGATGCCCAGCCCACCGACCTGGATGAGCAGCGCGATGACCACCTCACCGAACACCGACCAGTGCGTGGGCGTGTCGACCACGATCAGACCCGTCACGCAGACCGCGGAGGTGGCGGTGAACAACGCGGTCAGCCAGTGTGAGGAATCACCGTCGACGGTGGCCGCCGGAGTGGCCAGCAGCAACGTGCCGGCCAGCACCGCCAGCCCGAAACCGGCGGTGATCACCACGGCAGGGTGCCTGCCTCGACCGGGCAGGGCCGAGCGCCGCCGTATCATGCGGCCTCGTGCTCTCCCCGGTCGCTGCCGGTCTCTCTGTTGCTCATGAGTGCCTCCGTACGGCCACGTGATGAAATGCCGCCGACCAGGCTTCCCGGCACACCGCGCCACACCGTAGCGCAGGCAGCGACCTGCCCGCACGGGGAGAAGGTCAGCGCGCCAGGCTCGTCCACCCCGCCAGAACCGACGTCGCATCCACGGACCAGCGGCAACCGCCGGGCATCACGCGGGGCCGGGCCGAGCCGGCTCTGAGAGCAACGCCCGACCGACCCCGGCCAGGTCGCCGGCCGGCTCAGCCCTAGGTGAAGCGGCGGATTATGTAGCGGCGAACCGGGGGCAGGGAGGCCAGCCGCAGAGGTAGCAAGCTCAACCACAGCAGGAGGGGGCTGGTGGGAGCGTAGACGCCTTTGACGCGGCGGCCGAGTTTCTGCTTGCGCTCGGCTTCGGGTCGGATGGCCGCCTCCCACGCGGCCAGCGCGGCGGGGACGTCGCCGGGGTGGGCGGCCAGTTCTGTCCCGAGGCGGTCGGCGCCGCCGACGGCCAGGGACGAGCCGTACCCGGCGAAGAGGGTGACGCACCAGGCGGCGTCGCCGAGCAGCACCACCCGGCCTTTGCTCCAGGACGCTGCGACGACCTGGCTGATGGTGTCGAAGTAGACCGACTCGGCCCGCTGAAGTCCGGCCAGGGCTTCGGGGATGATCCAGCCGAGGTCGCCATAGACGCGCTGCAGTTCGGTGGTCACGTCCTCGCCCGGGCGGGCGTGGCTTGTGCGGTAGCCGAAGAACGCGACGTTGCGCCCGTCGGGGATGCTGATGACCGCGACGGTGCGGCCGCCGGATGACAGGGTGCCGGTCGCGCCGGTGGCGATGGTGGCAGGGCGCTTGTCGAGCATGTAGACGGCGACCTTGTGCTCCAGGTCGAGCAGGAAGTCCTCTTCCGGGCCGAACAGCAGGGCGCGGGTGGCCGAATGCAGGCCGTCGGCGCCGATCAGCAGATCGCCCTCCTGCGTGGTGCCGTCGGTCAAGGTCACGCGTACGGTGTGCGCGTCCTGGTCGACGGAGGTGAGGGTGGCGCCGAAGCGGATCTCGGTGTGGTCGCGCACCTTCTCGTACAGGACGGCTTCGAGGTCGCCGCGCAGGATGGTGATCGAGCGAGGGCCGGTGGTGGCGGCGATGGTGGCGCGGTCGAGGGAGAAGCGGCGTTCACCGTTCGGCTTGTGGTAGACGAGTTCGTCGGTGATGAAGCCCTTTTTGAGCAGGTCGGGCAGGATGCCCATACGTTCGGCGGCGTCGTAGCCGATGCCGCCGAAGGCGACGGCGTAGCCGCCGCCGCGCCGTTCTGGGGCGCGTTCCACGATGAGGGTCTCCCAGCCGATCTGGTGCAGACGCAGGGCAGTGGCCAGGCCGGCGATGCCGGCTCCGATGATGATGGCGCGCATGACAGGGTGTGCTTCCTTAGTGCGAGAGGTGGTCGAGTAGCCGCTGTTCGGCGGCGGCGTCCAGCCAGGTGTCCGGGGAGGGGGCGTCCGCGCGGGGTGCCGGGTCGCCTTCGGCCTGCAGCCACGTCCACGTGTCGGCGAGGGTCTCGCGCAGCGGGCGGGTGGTGAGGCCTTCGGCCAGGGCGGCGCTGACGTCGGCGTCGTGCATGCCGCTTGGCGCGCTGCCGTCGGGCAGCCGCAGCCCGAACTCCATGCCGAGCGGCAGGCCGTACCGCAGGAGCAGCTCCGGCTCGGCCCACACCAGTTCGGTGTCGCAACCGGTGACCTCAAGGGCCGTGGTGAGCAGGTCGCCGAGGGTGATCGCCCCCGGTGGGCCGGTCGTCGTGAAGGCTCCGCTCAGGCCGCGTTCGGCCGAGCGCAGCAGCCAGGTGGCCAGGTCCCGGACGTCGATGTATTGCAGGGGTGTCTGCGCGGGGGCGGGTGCCAGGACGCGCCCGCCCTTTTCCAGGCGGCGCAGCCACCACGGGATGCGGCCGACGTCCTCGTACGGGCCGAGAATCATCCCGGCTCTGGCCAGCAACGCCGCCTCGGGGAAGTACTCAAGGACGGCGAGTTCCCCGCCGCGCTTGGCCGCGGCGTAATCCGCGTCGTCGGTGCTCCCGGGGTCGCCGTCGACCAGGGGCGCCCGCTCGTCGGCGCCCGCGGGCCAGGGCCAGCGGTGCACGCCACGGCTGGAGACGTAGCCGTAGTGCCCGACCCTGCCGGACAGCAGGCGGGCGGTGTCGCGCACCACGCGGGGAGCCCAGGCCCAGGTGTCGATGACCGCGTCCCACTCCTGGCCGTCCAGCGCCCGCCGGACCGCCTCGGGGTCGGTGCGGTCGGCGATCAGCGGCCGCACGCCGGGCGCGGGGGCGCGGCTGAGACCGCGGTTGAGCGTGCTCACATCGTCGCCGCGCTCCAGTGCGCTTTCTACGACGGCGCGGCCCACGTGGTGGGTGCCGCCGAGGACAAGCAGTTTCATGACACTCCTGGGGTGAGGGGCAGCCAAAGGGCTGACGGGTGATAGTGGTCGTGGAAAATCTCGTGCTCGGACGCGCGCAGGCCCGTCCCGGTCGCGAGCGGCTCGCCGGTGCCGGGGTTCGGCCCGCCGGGGAGTTGGGCGCGGCCAGCAGCCGCACACACCATCGGCGGCCGGGATCTCCACATCTCGCCGCACGCGCACCTGGTGACGCAGGGCGGGCGCACGCCGTACAAACGGCTGAGCAGGGTCATAGCCGGTCAACTCCCTGTCGACGTGGAACTGGATGTCACATCGCCGACCAGGCTTCCCGGCACACCATCGAACCTCCCGCGAGAGGCCGATGCTCCAATATACCGAATTTTCAGAAATTTCTGAAGCGTCGGGGCGTTCGATATCCTTGCTTGCGCAAGGAGGCATACGTGAACGACAGGCATGAGCAGTGGCAGGCGGCTGAACGGCTGGCCCTGACCCTGATCGAAGGCGGGCTGCAACGCATGTCCGCGCGCACTCTGGCGGTCTTCCTGTTCACCGACCAGGAGGGTGTCACTGCCGGCGAGATCGCCGACCGGTTGGAGGCCAGCGCGGGCTCGGTCTCCGGCGCGATCAAATCCCTGCTGACGGTCGGCCTGATCGAACGCCTGCCCGCGCCGGGGAGCCGCCGCGAGCACTACCGGCTCCGCGACGACGCCTGGGCAACCCTGTTCTCCAGCCAGAACACCGTCATCCAGGCCGTGCTCCATGCCGCAGCCGCCGGGATCGCCGCCACCGAAACCGGCGATCCCGCCCATCAGCGACTGACCCAGATGCGCGCCTTCTACGCATTCTTGCTCGACGAACTCCCCGCCCTGCTGAACCGCTGGCACCAGCAGAACACCTGACCCAGCCTCACCTGGGCGCGGGACACCGGCTCGATGATGATCGTGCCCGCGACGATCCTGGCCCCCGCGGCCGCCTCACATCTGGCCTGCGAACAGGTGGGACAACCGCTCGCCGAGCTCGTCGTAGGAACCCTCGGCGGCGACGCGTCCCTCTTCCAGCAGCACGATGTGGTCGGCTTGGCGGATGGTGGACAGGCGGTGGGCGATGACGAGCGTGGCCCGTCCGGCTGCGGCTTGCCGGAGCGATTCGAGGAGGCGGGCCTCGTTGTCGGGGTCGAGGTTGGCCACCGCCTCGTCCAGCACGAGCACCGGCGCGCCCGTGGCGAGCGCCCGGGCGACGGCCACCCTGGCGCGCTGGCCACCGGAGAGGGTGGCGCCTCGCTCGCCGACCGGCAGCTCCGGATCGATGGTGAGCTGGGCGGTGCGCAGGGCGCCCGCCGCTTCGGCGTCGGGGGCGCCGAGCCGGACGTTCTCCTCGATCGTGCCCGTGAACAGGCGCACGTCCTGCGGCACCACCGTGACGTGCCGGTGCAGTCCGGCGATGCGCGGCAGCGGCACGCCGCCGACCAGGATGCGTCCGCCGTCCGGGTCCCAGTAGCGCAGCAGGAGCGACACGCAGGTGGACTTGCCCGCTCCCGAGGCTCCGGCCAGGGCGACCGTCTTGCCGTACGGGATGCGGAAGGACACGCCGCGCAGCACGTCGGGGCCGTCGGGCGTGTACCGGAAGCGCACGTCCTCGAAGACCACGTCCGGCCGGTCAGCCACCTGGAGGGGCTCGCGCGGCGGGGACACGTTGGCGGGCGCGGTGACCAGCGTGTGCACGCGGCCGGCCGCGGCGCTCAGCGTGCCGTACTCCTTGAGCAGCAGCGCCACCTGCGCCGCCGGGCCGAGCGCGCCGGCGGCCAGCACCATGGCCACCGGGGCGTCGGCCGGGCTCCGCATCGCCGTGGCGACCAGGAGCAGCGTCCCGGCCGCCGCGACGGCGAGGAGCAGGTCGGTGAGGGCCGCCTCCAACCCGCCGCGCGCCGCGTTGGCCGCCTGGGCGCGGGCCAGCCGGCGGGTCTTGCGCGCCAGCAACTCTCTGCGGCGTCGCAGCGCCCGGAAGGCGGTGAGCTCGGGCAGGCCCTGGACGGTGTCGATGACGTCGGAGGTCAGTTCGGCGGTGGCGGCCCGCAGCTCGTCGCCTTGCCGGCGTGAGGCCTTGCGGAACCACAGCGGCACGGCCACGACGCACGCGGCCAGCGGAAGCGACACCGTCAGCAGCAGCGGATCGATCATCGCCGCGGCGACGCTGCCGGCCACCAGCACCGTGCCGGCCGTGATGAGCTGTGCCAGGGTGTGTGCGAACAGCCATTCCAGGATCTCGATGTCCGAGAGCACGGCCGCTGACAGGTCGCCACTGCGGCGGCCGAGCAGGCGGGCCGGGGCGATCCTGGCGATCGCGTCGTACACCTGGCCTCTGAGCCTGGCCAGCACCAGGTACGCCAGGTCGTGCGCGACGTAGGTCTCCCACCAGGTGGCCAGCGCGGCGACGGCGACCAGCCCGCCGAGCACGGCACCGGCCAGGTCGGGTGGCGCGCTCTGCCCGCTGATCGCCCGGCCGACGAGCCACGCGCCGGTCACGCTCGCACCGAGTACCGCGAGTTGCCCGAGCAGGTTCGACACAAGGGTGGAGACGAAGGCGCGGCGGTGCGCGCCGACGGCGCCCGCGAGCCAGCGGATCGACAGGTTCATGTCACGGTCTCCAGAAGAGTGCCGTTCTCCAGGGTCACCACGTGGTCGGCCTGGCGGATGGTGTCGGGCCGGTGGGCGATCATCAGGCAGGTACGGCCGCGCCGCACCTCGGACAGGGCCTGCTCGGTGCGGGCGTCCACGTGCGAGGTGGCCTCGTCGAGCACCAGGACGGGGGCGTCGGCCAGCAACGCCCGCGCGATGGCAAGGCGCTGGCGCTGCCCGCCCGACAGTGTCGCCCCGCGCTCTCCCAGCGGAGTGTCATAGCCGTCGGGCAACGCGGCGATGAAGTCGTGGGCGGCGGCCAGCCGGGCGGCGGCGACCAGGTCCTCGTCGGCGGCGTCCGGTCTGGCCAGGCGCAGGTTCTCGGCGACGGTGCCGTGGAAGAGGTAGGTGTCCTGCGCCACGACGGCGACGCCGCCGCGCAGGGCGTCGAGCGTGAGGTCGCGCGCGTCGATCCCGCCGATGCTGATCCTCCCCTCGTGGGGGTCGTGGTGACGTTGCAGGAGGGCGGCGAGCGTGCTCTTGCCCGCGCCGGACGGGCCGGCCAGGGCGACGGTGCGGCCCGCCTCGACGGTGAAGGAGACGTCGCGGACGGCGGGCTGCCGGGAGCCCGGGTAGGTGAAGGTGACGTGCTCGAACGTGATGGCGGGCGCGTCGGGGAAGTCGCGCCGCGTTCCCCGGTCCTCGACGGCCGGGGACGCCGCCAGCAGAGCCTCGATGCCGTCGACCGCCGTGATCCCGAGATATCCGGCGTGCCAGGCGTCGGAGAGGCCCTTGACCGGGCGGAAGCACTCCACGGCGATCAGCAGGACCGCGAACACCTCCCATGCGCTGTCCGCGGTCGTGGCGGCGAGGATGGCCGTGGCCGTGCCCGCCTGCACGAAGAACGTGCTGATCCCGGTCTCCACCAGCGAAACCCTGAGCTGGCGCATGGTGGTCAGGTAGAGGTCGTGGGCCCGTCCGGCAAGCCGCGCGCCCAGCGTGCCGACGGCGCCGAACGCGCGCAGCGTCGCCATGCCCTGCATCGCCTCCAGGTAATCGGAGGCGAGTGCGGCGAATGCGGCCCACCGGCCGCGCCCCCGCCGCAGCAGCGTGGCGTCCCAGAACCGGGGAATGATCAGGACCCCGGCCACGGCCACGGCCAGGACCGCCGCCGCCGGCGCGTTCACCGTGAACAGCCAGCCGACCAGCGCCACCGGCACGCAGAAGGTGACGACGACCTGCGGCAGGTAACGGCTGAAGTACGGGTCGAGCCCCTCCACACCCTCGACCAGCGTGGTCTGCACGTTGCCGGTGCGCGTGCCGGTCAGGTGAGCGGGCCCGAGCCGGCTCAGGTGGACGATCAGACGGTCGCGCAACCCGGCCCTGATCAGCCCGCCCGCCCACACGGTCACGGCCTGCCTGGCCCACAGGAGCGCCGCCCGTGCCGCGATCACGGCCAGGGCCCAGGCCAGCAGGCGGACCGCGGTCATGGCATCACCGCGCACCAGGGCCGCCAGGGCCGTGGCGAGCAGGACGGCCTGGGCGATGTACGCGGCGCTGACGGCCAGGCCCAGCCCCACGCAGGCCGCGATGGGCCCGCTCACGCTGCCGGCCAGGTGCAGCAGCCGGCGATGGACGATCACTTGTTGTCCTTCCGATCCGTTCGAGGCATGGGTTGCCCTTGATGCGAACCGAGCGTAAATGATAACTATTTTCACTGTCTAGGATTGATAATGGTTTTCACAACTGGAGGTCCCATGCGCCGCGGCGCTTTCTTCCTCGGCGGGCAGCGCTTCTGGCCGGCGATGAGGCGGTCCCTGCTCGCCGTCGTTCCGCTCGCCCTGGTGGCGTCCTGTGTCCAGAGCGACTCCCGCACCGGTACCGCCGCTCCGGCGAGCCCGCGAACCGCCACAGCGTCCGCCACAGCGTCCGCCACGATGACGGCCGCTCCGGTCAGCGCGGCCCTGACCGTCACCGATCCGCACGGCAAGACGTTCACGCTGAAGAAGAAGCCCGAGCGCGTGGTGTGCCTGACCGGCCTGTGTGACGACGCTCTCGTCGAGCTGGGCCTGGCACCGGTGGCCACCACGACGCCCAAGCTGCTCGCGCGCCCCGACTACCTGGGCGCGAAGGGCGCCGAGGTCCCGGTCATCCCCGGCAGCTTCGGCGGCGAGGACGTGGCCAAGATCGCTGAGGCGAAGCCGGACCTGGTGATCGGGCTGGCCGGGGTGCACGACCAGCTCAGGACCGCCGTGGAGAAGTTCGCGCCGCTGTGGGTGGTCCAGGTGAAGTCGTACGACGACTCGATCGGCTACCTGCGCGCGCTCGCCCAGCTCACCGACCGGGGGCAGCAGCAGGCGGCAGCCGAGACCCGCTTCCGCGCCAAGCTCGCCGACGGGCTCGCCAAGGCCAGAGCCGCAGGGCTGGACAAGAAGCCGGTCCTGGCCATGTACGGCGGCACCTCGGTCGGGGTGAACACCACCGAGGACGTGCTGGGCCACTTCATGTCGCAGTTCTTCGCCTACCCCTGGCCCAGCAAGGGCGGCGGCTTCGAGACCGCGCAGGCTTACAACATCGAGGAGATCCTGGCCAAGGCGCCCCAGGTCATCTTCATCCAGTCCTTCGGCACCTCAGTCAGCGAGCACTACAAGGACAACCCGGTGTGGAAGCGCGTGCCCGCCGTGGCGGCGGGCAAGGTGCACGAGGTGCCGACCGAGCTGTGGGCGTCGGGCCGCGGCACCAGGGCGTTCGGCATCATCCTGGACGAAGCGCTGGCCAAGGCCGCCGGATGAGCACTGTGCTCGACGGGCGCCCGGCGGACACCGCCGGGCGCCGCTTCACGCTCGCGCCATGGGCGGCCGGACTCGGCCTGGCCGCCGTGGCGCTGGCCGGCTTGTGCCTGGGCACGCCCTCCGTGTCCCCTCAGGACCTCCTGTCGATCGCACCGGACTCGATCGCGCACGTCGTGGTCTGGGAGCTGCGCGTCCCGCGCGTGCTGATCGGCCTGCTCGGCGGCGCGGCCATCGGCACGGCCGGACTGCTTCTCCAGGAGTCGCTCAGGAACCCGCTCGCCGTCCCGGAGATGCTCGGCGTCTCGACCGGCGCCGCGCTGGCCGTGAGCGTGTGCGTGGTGTGGACGCTGCCAGTCCCGCCCTCGCTCTACCCGCTCGCCGGCCTGCTGGGCGCCGCGCTCGGCGGGTTGGCCACGCTGGCCGCGGCCAGGTCCGGGCGCGGCGCCGGCGGCGTCCTGCTGATCGGCGCCGCCGTCTCGACCGGCATCCAGGCGCTGCTGCTGGCCGTGATGGCCACCGCCGATCGCCTCCAGTACGACATGCTCTTCCGTTACCTCGTCGGCAGCCTGTCCGGCCTGATGTGGGAGCAGGCCGCCAGGACGCTGCCGTGGTTCGCCGTCGCGATCCCGCTCGTCGTACTCTGCGTCCCCGCGCTCGCCCTGCTGCGGCTCGGCGACGACGCGGCGGCCTCCCTCGGCAGCCGGGTGAACCGGGCCCGGCTGGGGGTGCTGGCGGTGGCGACCTTGCTGATCGGCGCCGTCACGGGCCCCTGCGGCCCCATCGCATGGGTGGGGTTCCTGGCGCCGGTGGTGGCCAGGCGGCTGCGCCCGCACGCGGGAGTCCGGGGTTGGCTGCCGTGGTCGGCCGCGCTGGGCGCGCTGGTCACCTTGACGGCCGACGTGGCCGCGCGGCTGGCGTTCGCCCCGGTGGAGACCCCTCTGGGCGCGTGGACGGCGCTGGCCGGCGTCCTGACAGGGGCCGTCCTGCTGCGAAAGCGGGCCTCCGCATGACGCTCACGACAAGGCCGGCGCCCGGCGTGCGAACGGCCGGGTTCGGCCGGGCAGCCACGGCGGCGGCGCTGCTCGCGGCGGTCGCGGCACTGCACCTGCTCGTCGCCGGGCGACCGGTCGACGCGGTCGCGGGCCTGCTCGACGGCGCAGTCGACGGCCACGCCGAGAGGATCGTGTGGGAGCTCGGCGTACCGAGACTGCTCACCGCGCTGCTCACCGGCGCGGCGCTGGGCGTGTCCGGGTACGTGCTCCAGGCGACGCTGCGCAACTCGCTGGCCGCGCCCGAGTTCTCCGGCGTGAACCCCGGCGCGGTGCTCGGCATCCTCGGCGGGCTCACCCTCGGCCTGTTCCCCGCCGACTCCGCCGCCGGAGCGCTGCTCGCCGCGCTCGCCGGGGGCGCGCTTGGCGGCGGGGTCACCTGGCTGCTCTCGGCAGGCCGCGACCCGGCCAACCTGGTGGTCCACGGCCTGCTCGGCAGCGCGCTGCTAGCAGGGCTGACCACGATGCTGCTGGCCTACCAGCCCAGCAGGTTCGGCAACGCGCTGCGCTGGTTGATCGGCTCGGTGGAAGGGCGGGTCTGGGAGCACCTGGCCTTCGCCTCCTGGTGGATCGCCGGCGGCATCGCCCTGGCGTGGGCCTGCTCCGGGCTGGTGGCCGTGCTGGCGCCCAGCGACGACCACGCCGCCTCGCTCGGCCTGCACCCCGCCCTCGGCCGGGCCATCGCGCTGACCGTGGCGATCGCGCTGACCGCCGGCGCAGCCAGCCTGGCGGGGGCCATCGCCTTCGTCGGCCTGGTCGCCCCGCACGTCGCCCGCAGGCTGGGCGGCCGCGTCCTGACCGCCGCCGTCGTCGGGGCCCTCGCGCTCGCCGGCGCGGACTGCCTCGCCCAGCTCGCCGGGCATCACCTCAACGGCACGCACCGGCTCGGCGTCCCGACCGGCGTGATCACCGCACTGGCCGGCTCCGCCGTCCTGATCAGACTGGGAAGATCTCAATGAGTGTCATCGTCCAGGACCTGCACTTCTCGTACGCCACCCGCCCCGTCCTGGCCGGGATCGACCTGACCGTCGAGCAGGGCGAGTTCGTCGCCCTGGTCGGCGTGAACGGGTGCGGCAAGAGCACGCTGCTGCGCCTCGTCGCGGGCCTGCTCAAGCCGTCATCCGGCCGGATCCTGCTCGGTGAGACGGAGCTGGTGTCCCTGTCGCGCCGGCAGGTGGCCCAGCGGCTGGCGGTCCTGCACCAGACCCTGCCGCCGGTCCCCGCGCTCACCGTCCGCGAGCTTGTGCGGCAGGGCCGCTACCCGCACCGGGGTCCGCTGGGGCTGCTGTGGGAGTCGGACTCCATGGACGAGGCGCTGGAACTGGCCGGAGTCGCCCACCTCGCCGACCGCGTCCTCGACACGCTGTCCGGCGGCGAGCGCCAGCGCGTCCGGCTCGCGCTCGCCGTGGCGCAGAACACCGGCATCCTGCTCCTCGACGAGCCGACCGCCCACCTGGACATCCGCCACCAGTTGGAGGTTCTCGAACTCGTGCGCGCCCTGCGCGAGGCCCGCAGCCTCACCGTCGTGACCGTCCTGCACGAACTCGACCACGCAGCCCGCTTCGCCGAGCGCATCGTCGCACTCCACGAAGGGCGGGTCTGGGCCGACGGCAAGCCGACGGACGTGATCACACCGCAGCTCTTGGCCGACGTGTTCGGCGTGGCCGGGCGAGTGGTCGTGGACGACCTGCACGGGACCCCCCGCTGCCTTCTGGACGCGGCCCTCTGACTCAGGGCCGCGCGTGCTCGCATGAAGGCAGCAGGGCTCGACGGGCTCACGCGCCCGCCGGGCCCCGCGGTCCCGGTCATCTCATCCGGGCGTGATCAGCCCGCGCTGGTCGGCGCGGAGTCATTGCGCAGCCGGAAGGGGGCGCCCTTCCGTCGACGACCTGCCGCCGCGCCCGACCTGAGTTGCTGCTCAGGCGGGCGCGTAGGTGAGGCAGTCCGCCGCGTTCTCCACGTAACCGACTCTGATGCCCGGAGCATGGCATTCAAACTGGGTGTTGTGCCGACAGTCGGACATCTTGCATGCGCCGACATGGCCTACACCTGTGGGATCGCCTCCCTTGGCCGGAGCGCTGAAGAAGGTGTCGCAGTGGGCATGACGGGCGTCACCCACGGTGATGGCCAGTGCGTGACAGTTGCGGTCGGTGTTGTAGGCGCACGCTTCCACTTCGCACGCGTTGACAACAGGCATCTCCATCGGAATCCCCCAAGACATGACGTGAGGCCAGGCCGGTGAGCAGGCCCTAGGGACCACTCAGACATGCTGCCCCGGCTTCCAGACACTCACTCTGTGTCGTCATGAAGAGGGTGAAATCTTGGCCCTCGCGATGGTCGCGCCGCTCCGGCAGCTCGGGGGATCTACGTCAGCAAGCAGGTAGATGCCCTACAGCGGAACGAAAATGTACGCTCAGGAAGCGATCTTGGTCTGGGTGGAAGCGTTGGCGTCCACGGGAGTGGTGTACGGGCTGCCGAGTACGGTGACCATGTTCGGAGTCTGCCACTTCGGTGGGCGGTGCCAGGCGTCCTACCCCTCTCCGGCGTGCATGCCGGCGCGAGCGCCCGTCTTCCTGCCGGGCGGGACGGGATCACCAGGCCCACCGCAGGTCCCCTGTCGCCTTCTGCGTCTCGGCCCACAGCCGGTCACGCGCGTGCGCGTCGTAGGCGAACGCGGGCGCCTCGACCGGCCGCAGATGCTCATCCACATAGATCCCGCGCACCGCGGCTCTGCCCTGCGCCAGGGGGTCGGCGTGCTCCTGCCAGGTCCCGGAGCGGACGGCCAGGCGGGCATAGGTCTCGCCCAGGCGCTCCGCCGGCACGGAAAACCTGCTCTTGACCCCGTACGCCGTGCGCAGCAGCCCAGGCATCGCCGCGACCCGATCAGCGTCAAGTCGTACGGCGGGTACGCGAACGCAGGCGACGTCCAGCCTGCCCCCGGTGCGCAGGGCCAGAGCGAAGGAGACCATGATCTGGGCCAGCTTCGCGTGATAGTACGCCTTGGTCGGGCTGTACCACGCGGGATCGTCGAGTTGGTCGAAGCGGATCCTGATGCGGGGCATCGAGATGAGCCCCTTGCTCGCGACATTGATCAGCCGTGGCCGGGCCGCGGCTGAGAGCAGCGGGCTGAGCCGGGCGGTGAGCTGGAAGGGGCCGAGGTGATTGGTCGCCCAGAACAGCTCGTGTCCGGATGCGGTGCAGGCGGGACGGCGCAGGGACTGGTCGAAGACGGCGGCGTTGTTGATGAGCACGTCGAGGTGCCCGAACTCCTGGGAGATCCGGTCGGCCGCCGTGTCGATCGACTCCGGCGCCGACAGGTCGGCCACGACGAGCGTGGCGGGATGCCGGGCTCGCGCGTTGATCGCGTCCAGCGCGGCACGGCCCCGGTCGGGGTTTCTGCACAGCGCGAGCACCTTGTGGCCGGCGGCTGCGAGTTGTTCGGCTGCGCGCAGGCCGATCCCGGAGTTGGCGCCGGTGATGGCAACGGTGAGTGGCATGGGGTGGGACATGACCGCCATCCTATTTGTTCGGAATGTTCCGAACAAATAGGATGGCGACACGTTTCCCAGGCTGCTCGGCCAGTGGGACAACGAGAAAGCCTCCCGGCCCCCGGCCGATCACTGACAGTTTCCGCGAACACTCCTGGGGATGCGCTGATGAGCCTTGCCACCCGCCTCCTGGC
The DNA here is from genome assembly GCF_039871515.1 of Nonomuraea sp. B1E8. Lineage (NCBI taxonomy): Bacteria > Bacillati > Actinomycetota > Actinomycetes > Streptosporangiales > Streptosporangiaceae > Nonomuraea > Nonomuraea sp. B1E8. The sequence continues at coordinate 121,983 of NZ_JBDPLS010000013.1, forward strand.
CCTGATCATGGGCCTACCGCCGGCCACGTCCACCGACGTCGCGGTCGACAAGGGTCTGCGCGTTGCGATGCGCGACGGCGTGGAACTGGCCGCGGACCGCTACTACCCGCGAGGTGACCCCCGGGCGATGCTCGTGCTCATCCGCACGCCGTACGGCCGAAGCCGCGCCGTCCAGGGCTGGGGCACGATCGCACGCGCGATCGCCGAGCGCGGCTACCAGGTGGTGGTGCAGAGCACCCGGGGGACGTTCGACTCGGGAGGAGATTTCGAGCCGGGCGTCGCCGAGGCGGCAGACGGGCTGGCCACGGTCGAATGGCTGCGGCAGCAGCCGTGGTTCCCCGGCGCCTTCGCCACCTACGGTCAGAGCTACGTCGGTTACGTGCAGTGGGCGCTGGCCCGCTCCCGCATCCCGGAGTGGAAAGCGGCCGTCATCGGCGTCGCCCCGTCGGACTGGGCAAGCGGCTGGACACATCCCAACGGGGCCTTCTCCATCGGCAACGCCCTGTACTGGATCTACGCCATCGCTCCGGTCACCAGGACGCGCACGTCGGCGTCGGAGTCACTCCGGGCCCTCATCCGCCCGAGGCCACTGCGCACGGCCGAAAACCACCTGCCGATGGGCACATCCGACCGGATCGCCCTGGGCGAGCACGTGAACTACTACCAGCGGTGGGTGGCCAGCGACGGGCACGACGGCTACACCAGGGAGGTCGACTTCCGCGACTGTGCGGACAACCTGCCCCCGACGCATCTGTCCACGGGCTGGTACGACTTCTTCGTCAACACGACGCTCACCGACTACGTGGCGCTCCGTCGCGCCGGCCGGCCGGTCCGTCTGCTGGTCGGTCCAGGCGGCCACTCCTCAGGACAGAACGGGGCGGCGTCACGGGAGCAGTTCCCCTGGCTCGCGGCCCACGGGCGGGGATCCGGCGTCCCGCTCCCCGACACGCCGGTGCGCGTGTACATCATGGGCGCCGGCCACTGGGCCGATCTGGCTGACTGGCCACCGCCGGACTCCCTGCCCACCCCCTGGCACCTCCGCCAGGGCGGCTACCTCACCCCCGACCCGGACGACTCCGCCGCTTCCGAACCCTCCCGCTACCGATACGATCCCACCGACCCCACACCCAACGTGGGCGGCGCTTTCCCCCATCTCCCCTGGCGGTGCGGGCCGAAGGACAACCGCGCGCTCGAAGCCCGCCCCGACGTTCTCACCTTCACCACCGAGGTCCTGGACCGTGATCTGACGATCATCGGGTGGGTTGAGGCCGATCTCTTCGTCCGCTCCAGCCTGGAGCACACCGACTTCTTCGCCCGGCTGTGCGATGTCGCCCCTGACGGCCGCTCGACCAACATCTGCGACGGGCTCCTTCGCCTGCGCCCCGGCTCTCCCAGGCCCACCGCCGACGGCGTCCGCCGCCTGAGGATCAGCCTGATGGGCACCGCCTACCGCTTCGCCCGCGGCCACCGGATCAGGCTGCAGGTATCCAGCGGCGCACACCCGCGATTCACCCGGAACCTGGGCACCGGCGAGCCAGAGGCCACCGCGACCATCACGCGAGCGGCGGATCAGGAAGTCCTCCACGACCGCGACCACCCTTCGTCGATCGTGCTACCGCTGATCGGCTGATGTTCGGCCGCGCCCGCGTGGCGCCGCGCCGTCCGCTCCGCGACGCCGCCGACCGTGTAAAAAAACTTTGACATGGTGTCCGGTGCGCTTTACCTTGAGAGATGTCAGCTTTGTTTTACATGAGGAGCGGGCATGGCCTTCGAGGAAAAACGCGCCTGGGTGATGATCGTGGTCACCGTCGGCGCGTACACGATCTATGTGACGACCGTCCTGGGCCGGGCCGGTGGCGGCCCGCTCGCCGACGTCGCCTACGCGGGAGCTCTGCTGTGGACCATCGGCGGCGCCATCGTCGCCGCGATCGTGGCCAACATCGCGATGGCCATCGCGGGCGGCCAGGGCGCCGACCGCACTGACGAGCGCGATCGTGAGATCAACCACGTCAGCGAGCGCATCGGGCAGTCGATCGTCGTCATCGGCGCCCTCGCCGCACTGGTCATGGCCATCGCCGAACTGCGCCACTTCTGGATCGCCAACGCCGTCTATCTGGCGTTCGTGCTGTCCGCGGGGCTCAGCTCGGTTGCCAAGATCATGGCGTACCGCAAGGGCGGCTTCCAGACGTGGTGAAGCCGACGCAGGTCACCAACACGATCCGGGCCCTGCGGTTCGCGCACGGCGAGATGACCCAGGCCGAGCTGGCCGACCGGGTCGGCGTCACCCGCCAGACCATCATCGCGATCGAACAGGGTCGCTACTCCCCCTCGCTGGAGATGGCGTTCCGCATCGCCCGGGTGTTCCGGGTCGGGCTCGACGACGTCTTCCAGTACCCCGACACCGAAGGAGATTCCTCATGAGGGCGATCGTCCAGGACGAGTACGGCCCGCCGCACACGCTGAGCCTCGGCGAGGTCCCGACCCCGACGCCCGGCGCCGACGATGTGCTGGTCCGGGTGCACGCGGCCGGCGTCGACTACGGCGTGTGGCACGTCATGACCGGGTTGCCGCTCATCGGCCGCCTCGGCTTCGGCCTGCGCCGGCCCCGCAACCGCGTGCCGGGCATGGACGTGGCCGGCGTCGTGGAGTCCGTCGGCGCCAACGTGACCGCGTTACGCCCCGGCGACGAGGTGTACGGCGCGGCGACCGGCACGTACGCGCAGTTCGCGCTCGCCCGCCCGGGCAAGCTCGCCCGCAAGCCCGCCAACCTGAGCTTCACCGAAGCGGCGGCCGTACCCGCGTCGGGGGTGACCGCGTTGCGGGCCGTCGGCCAGGTCACCGCCGGCGCGAAGGTGCTGGTCATCGGCGCCGGCGGCGGAGTGGGCAGCTTCGCGACGCAACTCGCGGTCGCCGGCGGCGCCCGCGTCACCGGCGTGTGCAGCACGGCCAAGGCCGACCTCGTCCGGTCGCTGGGCGCCCAGGCCGTCATCGACTACACGCGCGAGCCGCTCACCGGAACGTACGATCTGATCATCGACATCGCGGGGCTCCGGCCGCTGGCTCTGCTGCGCGGGCTGCTCGCCGAGCGCGGCCGGCTCGCCCTCATCGGCGGCGAGGGTGGCGGTCGGTGGTTCGGCGGGCTCGGCCGGCTGCTCGCCGCCCGGCTGATCACTCCGTTCACGCGCCAGCGCCTGGACGCGCCGATCACGCTGACCCGCACCGCCGACCTGGACACGCTGCGCGACCTCATCGAGGCCGGGTCCGTACGGCCGGCCGTCGGACGCACGTACTCCCTGGCGGAGGCCTCCACCGCGGTGGGCGACCTGGCGGCGGGCAACGCGCCGGGGAAGCTCGTCATCGCGGTCGACTGACCCCGGGACGCCGGGATCGAGAGCCTGCGGTGTGGCCGGATACCACCGAGGCGACCAAGAAACGCGCCGGATGGCGATGCGAGTGTGAGGGGGCGCGGGCAGCGGCAGGCGATTCTCGCTCAGAGGGCTCAACCACGGATTTGATCTACCCAATATCCGGCAAAAGGCGACAAACGAGCGCTTTCTCCCAGGGCGTGGACGCATCTTTCGGGCCGAGGTCCAGGAGAGCACCCGCAAAACGTGGTGTCCAAAACTCCCGCAGGGGGAGGTAGGCGGTGTGTTCGACGGCCGCCGGGACCCGGATTGCTCCTCGGCGTGCGCATGAGAGACCGTCACCGTCGAGGCGGGCGCGGACGTCCAGCGGGTGCTGGACACGATGGAGAACATCGGATCCACCGGTCGGTGGGTGACCGGTGCAGCTGCTCTCATAACCGGCCTGACGTCCCGCTGCAGGCGGAGGTGAACAACGATGACTCTCCAGATCGTGGCGGGAACGGCCAACCGTGCCCTGGCCGGTTCTGCCGCCGGCGTGCTGGGCATCGAGCCGGCCACGACGGTGGTGGAGCGGTTTCCCGACGGTGAGCTCCGCCCTGTCGTGGAGGGACTGCGGGGCGCCGACGTCTACCTGATCCAGCCCACGAGTCCGCCGGTCAACGAGCACGTGATGGAGCTGCTGTTGCTGGTCGACGCCTGCCGCCGAGCAGGTGCCGAGCGGATCACCGCGGTCATACCGTACTTCGGGTATGCCCGCCAGGACCGTCGTGGCCGGGCCGGGCAGGCCATCGGGGTCCGCGTCGTCGCCAACGCGCTCGCTGCTGCCGGCACGTGGCGCCTGATCGTCGTGGATCCGCACACGTCTGCGCTGGAGGCCATCTGCGCTGTTCAGGTCGAGATGCTAACGGCTGTGCCGTTCCTTGCCCGCCAACTCGGTGCGGGTCCGATCGGCGAGCAGGCGCGGGAGGGCACCGTGGTGGTGGCGCCTGATCTCGGCGCGGTCAAACTGGCCGAGCACTACGGCCGGTTGTTGTCACGGCCTGTGGCGGTGATCCGCAAGACCCGGCTGAGCGGGACGAGCGTGATCGCCGAGGAACTGGTGGGAGACGTCCGTGATCGTCCGGTGATTGTCGTTGACGACATGATCAGTACCGGCGGCACGATCGCGGCCGCGGCGGAGGCCGTGGCCGACCATGGCGCCGCACCGGAGATCGTCGTGGTGGCGACGCATGGGTTGTTCGTGGAGCCGGCCGTGGAGCGACTCAGTCGCACCACGATCCAACGGGTCCTGGTCACCGACACCGTCGAGCAGCCGACCGCCCCGGGGATGCCGCACAGCGTGTGCTCGGTGGCTCCGCTGCTGGCCGATGCCATCGGGCGCCTGCACCGTGACGAGTCGCTGGACGATCTGCTGGCCCGGACCTGACGGTCCTGCGCCGGCCCGCGCGCTCACGCCGAGAAGAGAAGACGACATCTGGAGGAAAGATGCCACACACACGCGTGCAGAGCATCGATCACACCGTCCAGACCACCCATCGGTGGCCGGCCGACCTCGCACTCCCGAGATCGTCATGAGAGATCATGTGACGACCCACCGGATGGGGGTCCGGCTATGAAACGCATCATCGTGGGATTCGACGGCTCGCACGGGGCCGCCACGGCGCTCGGCTGGGCGGTGGCTGAGGCTCGCCTGCACCACGCCGAACTCCTGCCGTGGACGGTCCTGCCGGAGCAGGCGACCGCCGGCGCCGGCACGGTGGCCGATGCCATGCGGCGGGCCGTCGAGGACATCATCCTGGGCTTCCCCGCCGAGTTGCGCTTCGTCCGGGGCGATCCCGCGGCCGAGCTCACCGCCGCCTGCGCCGACGCCGATCTGCTGGTCGTCGGATCGCGGGGCCGCACCCAGCTCACCGCTCTGCTGCTGGGATCGGTCAGCAGGGCGTGCCTGCACCAGGCCCCCTGCCCGGTGGCCGTCGTCCCTGACCTGCCGCACCCTTCGCGCCCGCACGACCGGGTGATCGTCGCGCTGGACGGGTCGGCGCACGCCCGCCACGCCCTGCGCCTGGCGGCCGAAGAGGCCACGCTGCGCGGTGCCGAGCTGCACGCCGTCCACGCCGTGTATTGGGACCCTCTGGGCGTCGAAGTGCTGGCTCCCGACGCCGGCGACCTTGTGGCCTGGGGAGAGCGTCTGCTGGCCGGTGACCTGGCCGAGGCCGGCGTCAAGGCCCGGCCTGTCGTGGTCCACGGACACCCCGCCGAGGTGCTCACACGGCTGGGAGCCGAGGCCGACCTGCTCGTGCTCGGTTCACGCGGCCACAACCGGTTGGCGGGCATGCTGCTGGGATCCACCAGCGACTACTGCGCTCAGCACGCCCCCTGCCCCATCATGATCACCCGTCTCCCGTGACGTGACCGACCCGCGCCCGAGTCATGCGGGAGCGGCGGCCTCCTGGGCGCGGACCACCGCGACATTGCAGCGAGCGTGGTGCAGAACGCCCCGGCTGACCGAGCCCAGGACGATGGAACCGATCGCGCTCCTGCCATGCGAGCCCACGACCAGCAGATCAGCCCGGTCGCCTGCGGCGGTGAGTGTCTCGACAGGGTGGGCGCACCGTACGTCCGCGGTCACCCGGACCTGTGGACATCGCTCCCGCCACGGGGCGAGTTGTTCCTCGGCGACCTGCTGATGGACCTCTCGCAACGCTTCGAAGTCGCAGGAGAAGCCAGTGGTCAGGCCGAACGGCAGCGACCAGGCGTACACCGCCCGCAAGGTACTGCCGCGCAGCCCGGCTTGCCGGAAGGCGTAGGCCATGGCGGGCTCGCACGCAGGGGAGCCATCGAGGCCGACGACGATCTCACCATGCACTGTCGTGGTTTCCGCCTTGACCACGACCACCGGGCCCGGCACCTGACCCGCGACGTTCATGCTGACAGAGCCGAGCACGGCCCCGGCGAAGCCGCCCCGTCCTCTGCTACCGACCACCAGTTCGGTCGCATCGCCGGCCTGATCGCGAAGGGCGGCCGCCGGCGTTCCGGTCAGCAGCTTGGTGCTCACCTCGACGGTAGGCTGGCGTTCACGCACGATCTCCTCGGCTTCGGCCAGGGTTTTTCGCGCGTTCGTCATCTGTGACTCTTCCCACTCGGGTCCGCCGACCTGCGGGACCTGGTAGGGCCAGGTTTCCACCACGCAGACGATACGCAAAGGCGCATGCATCCGAAGGGCGTCGTCGGCCGCCCATGCCGCGGCATGGAATCCGGCCTCCGAGCCGTCGACACCCACGACGATCACATCAGACATCGCGTATCACCTCCTTTCCTCCATTCCCGCAGCAGATGGCCTGGCAGTGCCAGAAATCCCAAAAAGTGGACATGAGCTGGTGGGAACCCGGATGCTTCCGGTCGGCGACCGCGAGGGCGGCGCGCGAGGCGTTCCCCTCAGCTTGGGCTCGCCCCCGTCGTGGCGAGCTCGGTGGTGATCGGGGTCCAGCGGCTGGCGAGCTTCTTGGTGAGGATGGCCATGGTGGTGTATTCCAGGTCCTCCAGCGGGAGCCGGTGCGGTTCGAACGGGCCGTGGCGGCGGAAGTAGTCCATGGCCTCGTTGGCCTGCTGGCGTGCCCGGTCGAAGGCGGGATCGGCGAACAGGTCACGAGGGCCGATGAGCTTGCCGTCATGGATCTGGAAGCCCAGAGCCACCACGCGCGGCGGCCCGTCGAACCGGGACGGGTGGGCGTGACCGGTGGACACGGGCATGAGCGGCGCGTGGTGCGAGCCGCGCATGCAGCCGGCGACCCCGTAGGCGAAGGTGAAGGGCTCCAGCACCTCGCCGACCGCGGGTAGCCCGGACTGGGCGCGGACGATCATCACCGGGTCGTCCTTGCCGACGTACTTGCCGGCGATGAGTGACAGGCGCTGGGTGCTGGTGGCGGCCGCGGTCTCCCCCAGCGTCCTGGAACGGACGCTGTGAATGACGTAGCGAGCCGGAGCACCGATGTACATCAGCATGTTGTACAGGTCGGCCGGGCAGTCGAAGTCGATCCGCTTCTCCTCGAACAGGTCATAGACCTCGAAGGTGAAGCCGGCGTGCATCTTCTGGTCGATGACCAGGCCCGCGGTGTTGAAGGGGTCGGCGAACATCTTGTACAGCGGCAGGTTCCACGCGCCCGGTTCGGTCTTGTCGGCCAGGAAACAGATCACCGGCTCCGATGGCCGCTCCTCGAACTCGAGTTCCGCGTAGCCGGGACCCATGCCACGCAGGTTGCCGGAAAAGGCGTCCGACAGCAGGTCCTGACCGGCGCCGTACAGGCCGAGGCTCTTCGCGATGTGGGTGGTCGCCTGGAAGGTGTCCCAGGCGAAGGAATGGATCAGGTCCGCGTCCGGCCCATAGGTGTGGGTCATGATGAGCGAGATGTCATCACCGCAGCTGTCCACGTGCCCATCGATGAGCAGTCCCGATTGGATGGCTCGGGTCACCTCGCGGCGGGCCTCGGCCATCATGTCCGGATGTACGGCGGTGTGACCGACGAAACCCCCGGTGTCGGCCTTGATGATACTGAGAGTGACCATGGTGATCGCCTCCTCCTCCTTCTTTCTTCAGTCTTGAAATGGACGCTTTGTCCTAATAGGGGATTTAGTCCTTCGGAGTGGAGGACTTCCGTAATCGGGATGCCGGGACGGACCGCTCTTCACCTACCTGTCGGGGGGCGCATGTCGCAGGTAGCCGGACGTCGCACTGACGAACGACGGCGCACGTGAGGACTTCGGGCCCTACCGACCTGGTCCTGTCCATGTGTGGGATGGAGTTGCAAGCAATCGCGGATGTGAGGAGATGGGACACATGCGCGTCAAGGTAAGCGACGTCATGACCAGGGCGGTCGCGTCGGTCAACGGAAGCACGCCGTTCAAGGACGTCGCCGGGATCCTCATCGCCCATGCGGTGAGCGCGGTGCCCGTGGTGGACGCCGAGAATCATGTCATCGGTGTCGTGTCCGAGGCGGATCTCCTTCGCAAGGAAGAGTTCCGGGAGCAGTTCTACCGCGAGGGGTACCGGCCACCGCTGCGCGCTCGGCTGCGTGACCGCATGAGCCGTGAGGGGCGCAAGGCCGGCGAGAAGGCACTCGGCGACACCGCGGCCGGGCTCATGACGGCGCCGGCGGTCACGATCGCGGCTGCCGCCACGACTGTCGAGGCGGCACGTCTTATGGAGGAGCGGGGAGTCAAGAGGCTGCCGGTCGTCGATGAGGACGACACGCTGCTGGGCATCGTGAGCCGGCACGACCTGCTCAAGGTTTTTGTCCGGCAGGACGGGGACATCGCCCAAGAGGTGCGCGAGGACGTCCTCGACGGCGGCCTGTGGGTGGACACCGACGACATCCGCATCAGGGTCGACAGGGGCGTCGTGACGCTCAGCGGGTCCGTGGACCGCCGTAGCGACGCGGAGATCGCCGCGCGGATGATCCAGCGGGTCAACGGCGTGGTCGATGTGATCGACAAGCTGGAGTGGAAGGAAAACGACACGATCAGGCGGGGTGGACGATAGCGCTTCACGGACGTCGTCCATGGTCGGGAGTCGTGCCAACTGACGGCGCCGATTCACCCCGGCGCCACGGGGAAGGGTTCAACGGGAGGAGACCAGCGCGTAGTCGCAGGTCAGATCCCATAGACCCGACGTGGAGTGGGAGATGCGGTCCTCACCACCGAGCCGTCCCCGCCGTTTCCGATGGAGGGCGCACGCCCGCGGTGAGGTCTCTACGCAGGCATGTAGGTGAGGAAGGCTCATGACACGCAGAGACAGAGCGCGGACCACCCTGCATCGCGAGTTGCTGCACCAGATGCTGCGCATCCGCCGGTTCGAAGAGCGCTGCGTCGAGCTGTACAGCAGCGAGAAGATCCGCGGGTTCATGCACCTGTACATCGGGGAGGAGGCTGTGGCGGCCGGGGTGTGCCAGGCGCTCGCCCCGGGGGACGCGGTCGTGTCGACCTACCGGGAGCACGGCCACGCGCTCGTCCGCGGGGTGCCGGCCACGGCGATCATGGCCGAGATGTACGGCAAGGCCGCCGGCTGCAGCCGGGGCCGAGGTGGTTCCATGCACATCTTCGATGCCGCCCGAGGTTTCTACGGCGGCAATGCGATCGTCGGCGGCGGCCTTCCACTCGCGGTCGGGCTCGCCCTCGCCGACACGTTCTTGGGGCGCAACCGGGTGACCGCGTGCTTCTTCGGCGACGGCGCCGTGGCCGAAGGCGAGTTCCACGAGTGCGTCAACCTCGCCGCGCTCTGGCGGCTGCCCGTGCTGTTCGTCTGCGAGAACAACCTGTACGCGATGGGCACCGCGCTGGCGAAATCTCATGCGGAGACCGATCTGGCGCTCCGGGCGGCAGGCTATGACGTCGCGGCGTGGCCGGTGGACGGCATGGACGTCCTGGCTGTCGCCGATGCGGCGGGCAGGGCCACCGAGTCGATCCGGGCCGGGGCCGGGCCGCACTTCCTGGAACTGCGCACCTACCGGTTCCGCGCGCACTCGATGTACGACCCCGAGCGCTATCGCGACAAGGCCGAAGTCGAGCAGTGGAAGCAACGCGACCCGATCGACGCCCTCATCACGCGGATGAAGGCAGCACGAGAGTTCACCGGCGACGATCTCGCCGTGCTGGAGAAGGACGTGGCCGAAGAGATCGATCAAGCGGTCGCCTTCGCCGAGCAGGCGCCGCTCGAACCGGTGGAGGATCTCACCACGTTCGTCTACAGCCCGAGGCCGCCGGCGAGCGGCCTGATGCCCGCCAGGCCGGGGAAGGCGGCGTCGTGACTGAGGCCACGACCACGTATCGCGAGGCCATGAGGGAGGCGATCCGCGAGGCGATGCGCCACGACGAGCGCGTCTTCCTCATGGGAGAGGACGTCGGAGCCTACGGCGGCTGCTTCGCGGTCAGCCTGGGCCTGCTGGAGGAGTTCGGCCCGGAACGCATCCGCGACACCCCGCTGTCGGAGGCGGCGTTCGTGGGCGCCGGGATCGGGGCGGCGATGGGCGGCATGCGCCCGATCGTGGAGATCATGACGGTCAACTTCAGCCTGCTGGCCCTTGACCAGATTCTCAACAACGCCGCGACGCTCCTGCACATGTCCGGGGGCCAGCTCAGTGTTCCGCTGGTGATCCGGATGACCACCGGGGCCGGCAGGCAGCTCGCCGCCCAGCATTCGCACAGCCTGGAAGGCTGGTACGCGCACATCCCCGGGCTGAGGATCCTGGCGCCCGCGACGCTGGAGGACGCCCGCGGCATGCTCTGGCCGGCTCTGCAGGACCCCGACCCCGTCCTGATCTTCGAGCACGGCTCGCTGTACAACGTGTCGGGGGTCCTGCGTCCCGGCCCTGTCGACATCGTCCGCGCCGCGCAACGGCGCTCTGGCGAGCACGTCACGTTGATCGGTTATGGCGGCACCGTGGCGAAGGTGCTGTCGGCCGCCGACGAACTGGCCGCCGACGACATCGAGGCGGACGTGATCGACCTGCGTGTTCTGCGCCCTCTCGACGACGCCACGCTCATGGAGTCGGTCAGCCGGACGCACCGGGTCGTCATCGTGGACGAAGGCTGGCGCTCGGGCAGCCTGTCGGCCGAGATCGGAACGCGCATCGTCGAGCAGGCCTTCTACGAGCTGGACGCGCCGATCGCGCGGGTGTGCACCGCCGAGGTTCCCATCCCCTATGCCCGTCACCTGGAAGAAGCCGCCATTCCCCAGGTGCCCGCGATCGTCACGGCGGCGCGAGGGGTGCTCGCCTCATGACGGGCGAACCATCGGAGTTCCGGATGCCCTCGCTCGGCGCCGACATGGAGTCCGGTACCGTCACCGAGTGGCTGGTCCAGCCCGGAGACCAGGTCCGCAAAGGCGACATCATCGCGGTCATCGACACCGACAAGGCCCTGATCGAGGTCGAGTCGTTCCACACCGGGATGGTGGACAGCCTGCTGGTGGGCGCCGGCGAGCGCGTCCCGGTCGGCACGCCTCTCGCCCGGATCACCGGCGCCGAGGCCGCGGCGGGGCCCCGCGCCCCGGCTCGACAACCGCCGCCCGCCCGGGCCGAGCCGCGGGCACCGGCTCCGGAAGGCCCACCCGCGCTGGCGGGGAAAGAGCGGCCGCGACCAGAACCGGCGCCGGCCACCGGAGCACCGAAGCCCGGCCCCGCGCCCCCGCCCCCCGTCACCTCACCCATCGTGCGGCACCTCGCCGAGCAGCGCGGGCTGGACCTGGCGGCGGTGCACGGCACCGGCCCGGGCGGGCGGGTGACCCGCGCGGACGTCGAGCACGCCGAACGCCGGGTGAAGGCCTCACCGCTGGCCCGAAAGCTGGCCAGGGAACTCGGCTTGAACCTCACCGAAGTCCACGGCACAGGACTCGCGGGGGCGATCCGTGCCGCTGACGTCCGGGCAACCGCGGCACGCGGGGCCGCGCCGCAGGAGGCCGTAGGGCCAAGCACGGCCCAGCCGGCGGCACCCACGCGCGAGCCCGCCGCGGGAGAGCCCGACGTGGAACTCCGCCGAGATGCGATGCGCCGGGCGATCGCGCGGGCGATGGCCAAGTCGAAACGGGAGATCCCGCACTACTACCTGAGCACGACCGTCGACCTGAACGCCGCGCTCACGTGGCTGCGCGAGCGCAACAGGGATCTGCCGGTTTCTCAGCGGATGCTCCCCGTCGCGCTGCTCCTCAAAGCAGCCGCCCGAGCCGCCAGGCAGGTCCCGGAGCTCAACGGCTTCTGGATCGACGACGCCTTCGTGCCGGGCGACGGAGTACACGTGGGGGTGGCGATCTCGCTCAAGGGCGGCGGCCTGATCGCGCCCGCCCTGCACGACGTCGCCGAACGCGACCTCGGCGACGTCATGGCCGCTCTGCGGGACCTGGTCGCCCGGTCGCGCGCCGGGCGGCTGCGGGGAGCGGAGATGACCGAGGCGACCGTGACCGTCACCGATCTGGGAGACCTGGGGGTGGAGTCGGTCAACGGCGTGATCTACCCGCCGCAAGTGGCACTCGTCGGCTTCGGCAAGATCCTCGAACGTCCCTGGGCTGTCGATGGCCTGCTCGGTGTCCGGCCCGTGGTCACCGTCACGCTCGCCGCCGATCATCGCGCCACCGACGGCTTCACCGGTGCCCGGTTCCTCACCGCCGTCGAACGGCTGCTCAACCGTCCGGAGGAACTGTGACGCCGCAGCAGGCACGAGAGCTGGTCGAGCGCGCGCTGGTCCAGGTCGCGCCGGATGCCGACCTGGCGGCGCTACCGCCGGACGCCGACTTCCGTGACATCCTCGAACTGGACTCGCTGGACTTCCTCGGTTTCGTGGAGACGTTGAGCGACATCAGCGGCTACCGCATCGAGGAAGACGACTACCCCGCCTTCTCCAGCGTGGTCGGCGGGGCCCGGTTCCTGGCCGCTCACGCCGGGACGGAATGAGCATGCGCTCACGGGACAGGGCGTTCCAAGGTCGAGGTATCGCCCTCGGGCATGCCCAGCTCGCGAGCTTTGAGCAGGCGGCGCATGACCTTGCCACTACGGGTGTGCGGCAGATTCTGGTCGAAAGCGATCTCCTTGGGGGCGACCGCGCCCAAACGGCGACGGGCGAAAGCGATCAGCTCCAGCCGGAGCGCATCGGCCGGCTCGTAGCCGGCATTGAGGGCCACGAAGGCCTTCACCAGCTCGCCCGCCACCGGGTCGGGCTTGCCTATCACACCCGCCTCGGCGACCGCGGGATGTTCCATCAGCGCCGACTCGACCTCGAACGGCCCGATGAGGTGGCCGGCAGACTTGATCACATCGTCTGCCCGTGCGACGAACCAGAAATATCCATCCTCATCCTTGCGGGCGATGTCGCCTGACAGGTACCAGCCTCCGGCGAACGCTTCGGCGTATCGCTCCGGATGCCCCAGATAGCCGCGGAACATCGAGGGCCAGCCAGGCCGCAGGGCGAGTTCCCCTTCGACCTCAGGGTCCGCGATCACCCGTACGTGGCCGTTGACGACGCGAGCGCGGCCGTCCTCGCCGCGTTCGAGCAACGCCGCTTCGATTCCGGGTACGGGTCGCCCCATGGAGCCTGGTTTGATGTCCATCGCCGCATAGTTGCTGATCATGATGGCGCCGGTCTCGGTCTGCCACCAGTTGTCGTGGACCGGCTGGCCGAGCGCCCGCGCGCCCCAGACCGTCACCTCGGGGTTGAGCGGCTCCCCCACGCTGGCGATGAACCGCAGCCTGGACAGGTCGTATTCGCGGGGCAGAGCATCGCCATGGCGCATGAGCATCCGCAACGCCGTCGGCGAGGTGTACCACACGGTCACGTGCTGGTCCTGCAGCGTGCGATACCAGCGCCGCGCGTCGAACTCGCCTGCGTCGACCACCAGGGTGAGCCCGAAGGTGAGGGGCGCGATGACGCCGTACGACATCCCGGTGACCCAGCCGGGGTCGGCAGTGCACCAGAAGACGTCCGACGGACGCAGGTCAAGGGCGTACATCGCGGTCATACGGTGGGCCACCAGGGCGTCGTGCACGTGAATCGCGCCCTTCGGCGTTCCGGTGGTGCCGCTGGTGAAGTGGAGCAGCGCCATGTCCTCGGGGTCTGTGGGCGGGATCTCGAACTGGCCGCTCGCCTCTGCCATGAGCGCGCTCAGGAGCAGGGTGCCTTCAGGGGCGGGGCCATCACCCGTGACCAGCACCTGCTTCAGGCCAGGCAGCGACTCGCGAATGACGGCGATCTTCCGCGTGTACAGCTCCGGGGTGGTCACGAGCACCCGCCCCTCCCCAAGGTGTAGCCGCTCACCGATCGGCTCGGGGCCGAAGGCGGAGAACAGCGGAGAGAGCACGCTGAGGTTCTTCAGCGTCCCCAAAACCGTGACATACAGCTCAGGCACCCGGCCGAGCAGCGTGAACACCCGGTCCCCTTTTCCGACCTCCAAACCCCGCAGCACGTTGGCGAAGCGGTTCGTCGCGTCATGCAGATCCCGGTAGGTCAGTTCGGTCACCCGGCCGTCCCTGCCGATGCACCGCAGCGCCACGTGGTCACACCGGGGCCCATCGAGGTGACGGTCAACGGCCTCGTATGCCATGTTCAGCACGTAGCCGCCGGGCGGGCCGTGGAAGAACGCTTCCCGAGCCGCGTGCCAGGAGAACTGACGATATTCAGCCTCATAGTCGATCAGGTTGGGCGTGACGGCCTGACCCCCGATCTTACGGATGGAATCCCACGTCATCACAGGCTCCGTCTCGACCGCGTCGGGTGATCCGCCCTCGTCGTAACCGTGGCCCGAAAGAGCCTGGGCCTTTCGTGCTAATCGGTCATGGTCTTTGCGACCCGCTTTCGAGGTGCTCGACGTGGGCGTCCGGGCCCGGATAGACGAGCGTCTCGTGCTCATGCTCGTTCTCGATCCAGCGGACGACGTAGGGCGGCGTTCCGTCGCTGTGATGCAGGGCGACGATGATGCCGACGCGGCGTGGCTCGCCTTGGTGGGCGCCTTGAACCACGAGCCGGTCTCCGACTGCTGCTCTCATCGCTGTTCCTTTCCGGTTCAGGGCCCGCTGGTCCCGGCTGGCACGTTCGGTCGTCATCGGGGTCGAGCGGTCGGCGAGTCGTTGGTGAGGACGGTCATGGTGATACCCCTGATCAAACCGTCCTTTTAGCCCTTATTCATGACACTTCTTCCCATCTAGAGCATCTGTGCGCCTGTGCCCGGAATTACTACCTGCTGCTCGGACCGGTCGCCCAGGCGGTGCCCTGCGGAGCTTGACGCCCCCGCTGGGCCGGCTGAGGGAGGATCTTTACGCACTTCGGCAGAGAAACCCTCAACACTTCGGCGAGCAAGGGGGTACGAGCAGGAGAGAGCGCTTCACGCCGCGTTCGGGAGGCGAGCGATGGACATGAAGGAAACCGGGAGAAGAGCCCGGGACGTGATGCATGAGGGAGTCCAGTGCATCGGCGAACACGAGAGTCTGCGCATCGCCTCGCAGATGATGTGCGATCTCGGTGTCGGTGCACTGCCCATCTGCGGGGACGACGACCGGCTCAAGGGGATCATCACAGACCGGGACATCGTGGTCCTGTGCTGTGCCCATGGCAAGGACATCGACCAGACCACCGCGGGGGAACTGGCTCGTGGACTGGTGTGGGTGGACGCCGATGCCGATCTGGAGGAGGCGTTGTTCAAGATGGAGCAGCACCACATCAAGCGCCTGCCGGTTCTCGAGGGCCACCGCCTTGCCGGCATCATCAGCGAGGCCGATCTCGCCAAAGAACTCCCGGACAGCAAGCTCGCCGAGTTCGTTCACCGCGTCTACGCCCTCGACTGACACCCCTCGCCTCCACTGGCGGGAGGGGTGTCAGGCCCATCGCCCGCCGGCTGTGCGCGCAGGAACAACGCAAGCGCCGGCCACGGCACCGCCAGCGGACGCTCCAGG
This sequence comes from Nonomuraea sp. B1E8, assembly GCF_039871515.1. Classification (NCBI taxonomy): domain Bacteria; kingdom Bacillati; phylum Actinomycetota; class Actinomycetes; order Streptosporangiales; family Streptosporangiaceae; genus Nonomuraea; species Nonomuraea sp. B1E8. The sequence goes on from NZ_JBDPLS010000013.1 coordinate 137,773, forward strand.
AACAGCCCTTGGTACCGGACGGTCCCGATCGTGAGGGCCTAGGCGGTTACGCGACCCACTTTGACGGACGCCTCCGGTACGGCGGTCAGGCGGTTCCTGCGCCTGGGCAGGCCGAAGGTCGGGTGCGAGGTGGCCCACAGCGCCATCGTGAGGATGCCCGACTTGATCCGCGCGGCCTTCATGCCGCCCTTGTACGTCGGCTTCGCCTGCCCTTCGTCGTCGATCGTCTGCAGGATTCCGTCCCGCCGCCCGAGGCTGATGTGGTTGTAGGTGTAGATCAGCTTGGTGTGGGGGATCTTGCGGCCGGTCAGGCGCCCCACGATCGCCTCGATGGCCTGCCGGCTGGTGTAGCCGGCCGATGCGCAGGACATCGGCAGCGGCCGGCCGTTGTCGCCGATGGCGTGGACACTGTCGCCGATGGCGTAGACGTTCGGGTGCGAGACCGACCGCATGGTGCGATCGACGACGATCTGACCGTTCTCGGTGACCTCCAGCCCGCCGTCGGCGGCGATGGCGTTGACCGCGAACCCGGCCGTCCACACGGTCGCGTCGGAGGCCAGGGCGGTGCCGTCGGCGCACAGCACCCGCGTCGCTTCTACGGCTTCGACGCTGGTGTGCTCCATGATGGTGACGCCCAGCCGGTCGCAGGCCCGGCGCAGGTGACTGCGGGCTCCGGCGGAGAGCCGGGCGCCCAGCTGCCTGCGGGCGATGAGCGCCACCGACAGGTCCGGCCGGGACTCGGCGATCTCGGTGGCGGTCTCGATGCCGGTCAACCCGTCGCCGACGACCACCACGCTCCCGCCTTCACCCCGCCTGCCCAGGCTGTCCAGGCGCTCGCGCAGGCGCAGCGCCGAAGGCCGGGCGGCCATGTCGAAGGCGTGCTCGGCCACGCCGGGGACCCTTTCGACGTCACCATGGCTGCCGAGCGCGTAGACAAGTGTGTCGTAGCCGAGTTCGCCGCCACCGTCGGCGTCAGCCACAGCGACGACCTGGCGCCCGGGGTCGACGGCGGTGACACGGGCCAGGCGCAGCCGTATCCCCGTGCCCGCGAAGACGTCCGCGAGCTTCGGAGCCTCGATCTCCTGACCGGCCACCAATTGGGGCATCCGCATTCGCTGGACGAAGTCCGGCACAGCGTTGACCACGGTGATCTTGGTGTCCGCCGGGGACAGGCGGCGGGCCAGGATCCCGGCCGCGTAGGCCCCGGCGTAGCCGGCGCCGAGGACGACGATGCGATGCTTCATGTGTTGCTCCTGTCGGTTCGCTTGCTTGTGGTGAGATTGCTCGGCCCTGGTCACTGATCTTTTTGATCGCGGTTGCCGTGGGCCTGCGCCGAGAGGTCCTGCCAGTCGGCCCAGGTCTTGAGCCGGTCGGCGTAGACCTGCTGGAGCATCGGGTAGAAGCCCTGCCCGAACAGCACCCGCAGCGGCGGCTGGTCGGAGTCGACGATCGTGAGGAGTGCCTGTGCCGCGGCGGCCGGGTCGCCGGCGGGCTGCTTGCCCGCGAACGCGGCGAGCCGCTGGCGGAGGCCGTCGTAGATCGGGTCGGTCTCGGCCAGGTGGCCGTTGGCGAGGGGGTCCGGGTTCTTGCCGTCCCTGGTGGCGAAGCCGCCGGGCTCGACCACGGTCACCTTGATGCCGAACTCGGCGACCTCCTGGGCGAGGGATTCGTTCAGCGCTTCCAGAGCCCACTTGGAGGCGCTGTAGGCGCCGCTGAGCGGCATCGCCATGAGCCCGGCGGCCGAGGACAGCTGGATGATGTGCCCCGAGCCCTGCTCGCGCAGGTAGGGCAGTGCGGCCTGGACCACCCACAGCGCGCCGAACAGGTTGGTCTCCAGCTGGTCGCGCAGGTGCTGCTCGGTCAGCTCCTCGACCGCGCCGACCTGGGCGTAGCCGGCGTTGTTCACGATGACGTCGAGACGGCCGAAGTGCTCGGCGGCTCGCTTCACGGACTCGAAGACGGCGGCCTTGTCCGTCACGTCCAGCTCCAGCGGGAGCACCGCCTTGCCGTGGGCGGCGACCAGCTCGTCCAGGCTTGCGGTGTTGCGGGCGGCCGCGGCCACCTTGTCACCGCGCGACAGCGCGGCCTCGACGAACTTACGGCCGAGGCCTCGGGACGAACCGGTCACGAACCAGACCTTGCTCATGATGTCTTTCCGATCTTTCTGAGGTGGCGGTTTGCGCGGTCACCACGCAACTGGGCCAAGGTGATCGCCCAGGGAGTTGCGTGCCGCGCGCCGCATCCTGACGACCATGCGGCGTTCGCCCCCCGACCTTTGTGACAGTGCGGTCACGTGACGTGTGTCACCGATCGCAGGTGTCACACAGCGGCAAGCGCCGGCGCCTTGTGCATAGAGCAGGAATCGCGGGTGAGCAGGCGAGGAGCCAGGTATGGACGAGCGCAGGGATGCGGTGACGGGCGCGGCCGAGCCGGTGGCTGGTGGTGGCCGGATGGGTCCGGCGACCGAGGTGTTCCTGGCCCACCGCAATCTGCTGTTCACCGTCGCCTACGAGATGCTCGGCTCGGCGGCCGACGCCGAGGACGCGTTGCAGGAGACCTGGTTGCGGTGGGTCAGGGTCGACCTTGGGCAGGTGTCCGACCAGCGCGCCTACCTGGTGCGGGTCGTCACCCGGCGCTCGCTGGACCGGCTGCGCACCATGAGGCGCCTGAAGGAGGACTACGTCGGCTCCTGGTTGCCTGAGCCGCTGCTCACCGCGCCGGACGTCGCCGAGGACGTCGAACTCGCCGAGAGCGTGTCGATGGCGCTGATGCTTGTCATGGAGACGCTGTCGCCGACCGAGCGGGCCGTCTTCGTGCTGCGCGAGGTCTTCGGCATCGGCTACGAGGAGATCGCGGCCGCCGTCGGCAAGACGCCGGTGACCGTACGCCAGATCGCGCACCGGGCCCGCCGGCACGTCGATGCCCGGCGGCCTCGCGAGGTGGTCTCCCCGAACCAGACCCGGGCGGCTCTGGAGTCGTTCCAGCGCGCGTTGGAAACCAGGGACCTGCAGGGCCTGCTCGACGTGCTCGCCCCTGAGGTCGTTCTGGTGAGCGACGGCGGCGGCGTCAAGCAGGCCGCGCCGCAGCCGATCACCGGCGCCGACAAGGTGGCCCGAATGATCGTCAGCGGCCTCGGCAAGGCCCGGATCGCGCTCACCAGCGAGCCCACCGTGGTCAACGGCAACCCGGCACTCCTCCTGCGCGTGGACGACGAGATCGACGGCGTCATCGCGGTCCGGGTCGAGGACGCCCGCATCACCGGCCTCTACTACGTCCGCAACCCGCAGAAGCTGACCCGCATCGCATCCGAGACCCCACTCACCCTGCGATGAGCATCAACGACGAGCCAGCCCGCGACCTCGAAGCGGCCCGGACCAGACGGGCGGTGCGTCTTGATGTGCCAGCCCATGGACTATGAAGTCCGCCTTCACACGGCGAGTGCGATGATCGCGGCAAACCTTCCAGGCCGCTGGCGCGTCACTGGTGTATGAAGAGATCGCGGCTGACCGTCATCGCGGTGCTCGCGTCGTTGTGCGCCTGCGGCCAGTCTGGTGCTGATCCGGCACCCACCGTAGCCGGGACCGAGACGATCGTGTTGCCGCGGGCCGATCAGCCCAAAGCGCATCGGCCCACCTTGGAGCGACTCAAACGAGAGGCGGCGTCGTCGGGCCGGCCCCTGGAGGAGGTCATCAAGCGGTACGCGGCCCGGGTGGCTGCTACCTCGTCGCCCAAGCCGACGGACTTCGACGGTTACGACCCCGCGGTGACCGACCCGGACGTGGCGATCGACGGCATTCCCTACGCCGAACTGGTCGACCTGGCGGCCATCGCCAGATCGGAGGGCATCTCCTACGAGGAGGCCATCGACCGCTTCGGCTCACAGTCGTCCAACAGCCGGATGATCGACAAACTGAACGCGGAGTTCCCTGACGAGATCTCCGGCGTCAGATACGTCGACGACCACCGAGGGCTGCGCGTCGGTTTCAAAGGCCCCATCCCGACTCGCGCGATCGAGTTGGCCAGGACCCTCCCCATGGAGGTCACCCTGATCGGCGGCAAGGGATTCTCGGCCTCGGAGCTCCGGCGGGCCCAGGACACGGTCGTCTCCTGGCTCCGATCCCGTCCTGAGGTGGCCACGACGATGGCGCACCCAGATGACGATACCGGCCAGGTCAAGGTCACGGTTCAGCCGAAGGTGATGCCGGACGATGCCGAGGAGTTCAAGCGTGGGCTGCAGCTCCCGCTGCTGGACAATCCGCACATCACCGTCGAAGTCACGCTCTCCGCCGAATCGATCGTCGTTCGGCCGCAGTGAGGACCGCCTCGGCAACCAGCCCGCTGGACTGTAGGCGCAGAATCGGCATCTTCGTCCTGGCCCGCGGGGACGTCGGCGGCGGCGGTCGTTCAGGGCCTGCGGTCGTGGAAAGTGCGGCGCAGGTCGTTCACCCAGGCGTCGGGGTTCTCCCAGGGAATGAAGTGGCCGCCGTGGTCGTGGGCGTTGACGTTGACGTGGTTGAACCAGTCGCCCTGCGGGCCGGCCTTGAACGCCTGGACACGCTCGGCGGCGGTGTGGATGCCGGGCGGGTTCTCGTACGTGACGAAGGTGAGGCCGACCGGGGCCTGCACGACCGGGGTGCGGTCGTGGGCGGGGGCCCAGGGGTAGCGGTTGGCGTTGGCGTAGTAGCGCATCGACGTGGCGATGGAGTTGTTCACCCAGTAGATCGTGGCGTGGGTGAGCAGGTCGTCCTTGGTGAAGACGGATTCGACGTCGCCGCCGTTGTCGCTCCAGGCGTTCCAGCGCTCCAGCAGCCAGGCGAGCAGTCCGGCGGGTGAGTCGCTCAGCCCGTGGGCCAGGGTGGCGCCGTCGAGCATGTGCACGGCGAGATGGCACGCCGAGCGGTGGTCCAGCTCGATGATCCGGGCGCGGATATCGGCGGGCTGGTCGTCGGTGAGTGGCCGATTCCGGGCGAAGTCCCAGGCACGGGGGCCGGTGAAGAAGTCGAGCGGCAGCCCGGAGCCGATGTGGATGCCGTACAGCTCGTCGGCGTACTTGTGGCCGAGCTGGCTGGAGACGATCCCGCCGATGTCGCAGCCTCCGGCGGCGTACTTCTCGTACCCGAGGGTCTCGGTCATCAGGGTGTGCCAGAGGTCGGAGACCTTCCAGAAGTTGACGTCCGGAAAGCCGGTGAGCGGGCCGGGGAAACCGAAGCCGGGCAGAGACGGCACGATGACGTCGAAGGCGTCGGCGGGGTCACCGCCGTACGCGGCCGGGTCGGCGAGCGGGTCGATCACCTTCGACCAGTGCCAGAACGTCCACGGCCAGCCGTGGGTGAGGATCAACGGGATCGGACGGGGGCCGCGGCCCGGCCTGCGCATGAAGTGCACGGGAACACCGTCGACGCCGACCTCGTAGTGCTCGTAGACGTTGATGGCGGCCTCGGCCGTGCGCCAGTCGTAGCCGTCCCGCCAGTAGGCGACCAGCTCACGGAGATAGGCGTCGGGGACGCCGTAGGACCAGTCCGCGTTCCCCTCGTCCAGCGGCGGACGGGTCGATGTGAGGCGGGCGCGCAGGTCGTCGAGGACCTCGTCGGGCACGTGGATCGGAACGGGCTTCAAGGGGAAGGCGTGCGAGGTGCTCATCGCGTGGTTCCTTACTGGGGTGTGCCGTCGGACTGCTGGGCGCCGGCCGGTGTCCTGGTCTGCTTCGCGACGTGGTCGGCCACCTCGTCCGAAACTCCGCTCCCCCGCGCCCGGGTTGCTCAACGCTCCTGTTTGCGCCGCTGTACGCGGCGTTCCCAGCTGTTCGGGTGGCGGATGACCACGCCGGCGGCGCCGCCGTCGCCGGTGAGCCGGATCCGCGGCGTTCCGGGCAGGCGCTCGGATGTGGTCTTGTCCTTGAAGCCGCCGAGGCCCTGGTCCATCTCCGAGGTGTCCGCCACCCATCCGTCGGGGATGATGATCGTGACACCGCCCATCTGCCCGTGCGCCTCTATCGCGATCTCCGGCAGCCGGCATTCGGTCTGGGTGAAGTCGAGCTTGACGTTGCCCATGCCGCCGTACACGGTGATCTGCGCAGGTACCCGCCAGCGCCCCGTACGCGCCGCGCCGTTCATGCCTCCCTTGAGGACGAGCGGCTCCGCCGGAACCTCCTGCGGCAGATCCGCGGTGAGAGGCGCGAGGTCGGCGTACGTCTTGGCGTTGAGTGCCCGATCCAGCCGGGCTTCCAGCTCACTGAAGTCGATGCGCCCTTCGGCGGCAGCCGTGTTCAACCGTTCCACCACCGCTTCTCGCTCGTCATGTGAGACGCGCAGCTGATGAGGGCGGAAGGGAGCCGGCTGCTGGTTCTCGCCCATGGGTGTTCGCTTTCGGATAGGGGTGATGTCCCGGGGATCCCTGAGGAGGTCACCACCATACACCCCCATAATGCTGGTCATGAGGGGCGCTCGGTGATCATGACCTGGCCTGCGGACCGGCCGTGACGGTCTACGGTGGGCACCTCGCGCACCGCCGGAACCGACCGGGATCCGGATGAACGAGCACACGATCGCCCCGAGGGCTTGACCGCGAGCATGGATGTAACGAAAGCTATTACACCAAGGAGGTGGCGATGGGGGCCAACAGCCGATTGACCGTCGCGACGCACGCGCTGACGTGGCTGGCGTTGGCGCATCGCCGTGGCCATGAGGTTCTCACCTCGGACCAGATCGCCGCCAGCGTCAACACCAACCCCGTGATCATCCGGCGCAGCCTGGGTGACCTGCGGCGGGCCGGCCTGGTGGAGGTGCTCCACGGTGCCGGCGCGGGCTGGCGTCTCGCCCGCGCGCCGGAGGAGATCACCCTGCTCGAGGTGCTTGACGCCGTCGACGTGGAGCAGCCGTTCGGCCTGCACCGCACCGAGCCCAATCTGGAGTGCCCCGTCGGCCGTGGCATCCGGCCCGCCCTGAGCAAGGTCTACGGCCGGGCCGAGCGGGCCATGCGCCAGGAGCTGGCCGACACGTCGATCGCCGACGTGCTGCGCGAGACGCTGGTGGGCTAGCCGATCCATGCGATCGCCAGGCGGTCGCCACACCCCTGGTTGTAACACAAGTTGTTCCAGTCATTCAGGAGGAGAACGTAGATGGAGACCCCACGGTGTCCCATTGTCGAGCTGCGCCAGTACACGCTGCACCCCGGCCGGCGGGACGTACTGATCGATCTGTTCGACCGGGACTTCGTCGAGCCCCAAGAGGCGGCAGGCATGACCGTCCTGGGGCAGTTCCGCGACTTGGAGGTCCCTGACCGGTTCGTCTGGCTCCGCGGCTTCGAGGACATGCCGCGTCGCGCCGAGGCACTGGAGAGCTTCTACTCCGGGCCGATCTGGCGGGCACGCAGAGACGAGGCGAACGCGACGATGATCGACTCCGACGACGTCCTGTTACTGCGGCCGGCCTCGCCGGCGGGCGGCTTCCCGGCGCCGATGGGGAGCAGGCCGGCCCCCGGCGAGCCGGCTGCGGCGCCGTCATCACTCGTCGTCGCCACGATCTGGTACGGCCGCGCCCCGTTCGACGCCGCGTTCGTCGAGTTCTTCGAGCGGTGCGTGCGACCCGTACTGGCCGAAACCGGCGGCGAGCCGCTGGCGTACCTGCGGTCGGAACACTCCCCGAACACCTTCCCCGCCCTGCCGGTGCGGACGAATGAGGAGGTCTTCGTGTGGTTCGCGCGGTTCACCGGCCAGAGCCACTTCCACGATCACCTTGATCGCTTGCAGCGTTCAGCGCGCTGGCACGAGGACGTGCTGCCACCCCTCGGGCAACGGCTGGCCAGGCCCTCGCAACGGCTGCGGCTGGCGCCCACCGAACGGTCACTGCTGCGTTGAGTTCCTCCCAGAGGCCGGAGGTTCTCCCGTCGCGCGCCGCTTGACCATGACGCAGGGTCAGGCTCTCAACATGGTGGCATCACCACGGAAACCCGTGTGATCGAGGCCGCCGGACCGCGCACGGCGTACGGCGAGCACGACGTGATGGAGAGAGGAGATAAGACGATGCGGCACTTCACGATCGAGCACGACAGCGTCACGATCCCGGTGTCCCGGGACGGTCAGGGGCGAACACTGGTCCTGTGCCCCGGGCTAAACTCGACGCAGGCGGACCTGAGCGAGCTGGCCGGGCTGCTGCGGCGCGACCACGACGTGGTGACCTTCGACCTGCGGGGCCATGGCCTTGCCTCGGCCGCCGACCGCTACTCCTTCGAGGACTTCCTCAGCGATCTCGTCGCGGTGATGGCGGAGCTGGGGAACATGGGCCTGCCTGCGGCGCCCGTGCTGGTGGGCTACTCGTTGGGCGCCGATGTGGCCGTGCACTATGCGTCCGAGCATCCTGACACCATCGCCGGGCTCGTGCTCATCGACGGGGCGAACCCGGTGCCCGAACCGTTCATCACGGAGGCCGTCCTGCCGGAGTTCCGTGCCATGTGGGAGGATCTGGCGATGCGGCAGGAGGCCGAGCGGGGCACTGCGCGTCAGGTGCTGCTCACCGCCCAGGAGATTCTCGACCTGAACCTCGAGATCGAGGTGGTCCGGTCCGAGATCCTCGACCGGTACAGCAAGATCGACCGGCCCATCAGCATGATCATGTCCACCTCGATGGCCGGCGACGGCGAAGGGCAGGCGTCCCGGTTCAACCAGAACTGGCGTGCTGGCGTCGAGCGGCTTGTCCGCGAGCAGCCGCACATCGCCACCACCTGGCTCGACGCCGGCCACGGGCTGGTCTTCACCCATGCCCGGGACATCGCCGAGATCATCCGCAGAGCACCAGGACCGGGAAAACGGGGCTGATGCTGACCATCGGTGAGCTGGCGTCGTACGCCGGAGTGACGGTGCGCGCGGTGCGGCACTACCACGCCAAGGGCCTGCTGCCGGAGCCCGGGCGGGACCGCTCCGGCTACCGCAGATACGACGCCGGCGCCGTGGTCGAGCTGATCAGAATCCGGACCCTCGCCGAGGCAGGGGTTCCGCTGGCGCGGGTACGGGAGCTGCTGCGGGCCGGCGAGGAAGAGTTCGCCGCGGCGATCGCGGACATCGACAGGCGGCTGCGGACGGAGATCCGGGAAAAACAGCGGCACCGCGAGCGCATCGCCCGGCTCGCCGCCGGGGACAGCCTGGCGCTGCCCTCGGAGGTGGTCGAGTATCTCGACCGGCTGCGGGCGCTCGGAGTCGACGAGCGGATCGTCCAAGCTGAGCGTGACGGTTGGATCCCGCTGGCCGCACTCTCACCCGCGCGAGTTCCGGAGTGGATGGCGCGCAAGCGGGAGCAGATCGATGACCCGCTGGTCGTCGGCTTCTACCTCACCCTGAGCGAGGCTCTCGACCGGACCGATGACGACCCGCGGCTGGCCGAGCTGGCCGACGAGCTGGCCGCCTACATCACGCGCATGGCCGACGAGCGGGGCGAGGACTATGTCGATGACACCGATATCGATTCACCGCTCGTCACGCTGATGGACACGCTGGCGTTCGCTACGGTGCCGCCGGCTCGTCGGCTGATCGAGCTGCTGAAGAAGCGCGGCTGGACGGGCTGGACCAAGCTCGAGCGCGTGCGCGCCCCGGTCGAGAACGCACCGCGCCGCCGCCGACCCGGCGACGCCGTGTCCGGCGTCGCCGGGTCGCTGCCTTGCCCGGAACGGCGGCCACCTCATCGGCCCTGAACGGGAATCCCGGGTGTGACGTGCATGTCGTACGGGTGTCAGGGCGTCCCCTCAGAGGGGTCCGGCCAGGTGCAGTGGAAGACGTGTCGTCCGGGGCCGGCCTCGGCAACGGGCTCTCCGGGCAGGTCGACGATGGCAACCGTGCTCTGCGGGACGCGCACGGCGACGGTCAGCCGCTCCCCGTCGCGCCGCCAGCTCACCTCCGCCTCGCCGTAGGGGGTGTGATGGGCGGCGCGGGCATGGGTGAGGCCGCCACCGGGACGCGGGCGGACGGAGATGCGGCGGTAGCCGGGCTCGGCCGGGGCGAGACCGGCCACGGTGCGGTGCATCCAGTCCGCGACCGCGCCGAGCGCGTAGTGGTTGAAGGAGGTCATCTCGCCCGGGTTGACGGAGCCGTCGGGCAGCATGCTGTCCCACCGCTCCCAGATCGTGGTGGCGCCCATCGTCACCGGATACAACCAGGACGGGCGGTTGCGCTGGGTCAGGAGCCGGTAGGCGGTGTCGTAGGCGCCGACCGAGCACAGGGCGTCGCAGATGAGCGGGGTGCCGACGAAGCCGGTGCCGATGCGGTGCTCGTCGCCGGCGACGAGCTCGACGAGGCGGCGTCCGGCGCGTTCGCGCTGTTCGGGCCCATCGAACAGGTCCACGGTCAGGGCGAGCGCGTAGGCGGTCTGGGTGTCGCAGGCCAGCCGGCCGGACGGGGTGACGAACTCGTGCCGGAAGGCCGTCCGCACCTGCCCGGCCAGCCCGGCGTAGCGGGCGGCGTCGGCGTCATGGCCGAGCAGCGCCGCCGTGTCCGCCACGACCTGAGCCGACCAGGCGTGGTAGGCGGTGGCGACGAGCGCCTGGTCGGTACGGGCCTTGCCGGGATCGTCCGAGGGCGCTGCCGGGTCGAGCCAGTCGCCGAACTGGAAGCCCTCGTCCCACAGGTGGCCCCTGGTGAGGGACGCGACCTGGTCCACCCACGCGGTCATGCTCGGGTACTGGCGCCGCAGCAGGCCGAGGTCACCGGTGCGCTCATAGAGCGTCCACGGGAGGAGCACGGCGGCGTCGCCCCAGGCGGCCGCCGGGGAGAGGCCGGACATCAGCGGCACCCACGGCACGTAGTGCGGCACCGTGCCCACCTCGGCCTGCTCGGCTGCCAGGTCGGCCAGCCACGATGACAGCGGCCCCGCACAGTCGTACAGGAAGGCCGCGGCGGGGGCGAAGACCTGGATGTCGCCGGTCCAGCCGAGCCGCTCGTCGCGCTGCGGGCAGTCGGTGGGCAGGTCGACGTAGTTGCCGCGCATGCTCCAGACCACGTTGTCGTGCAGCCGGTTCAGCAGCGGGTCGGAACACTCGAACGCGCCGGCGGGCCGCATGTCGGTGTGGCAGACCACGGCCACCACGTCAGCCGGGTCGAACGCCCCGGGCCAGCCGTCGATCTGCGCGTAGCGGAAGCCGTGCGTGGTGAAGCGGGGCTCGAAGGTCTCCGGCTCGGCGTCGCCGCGCAGCGTGTAGCGGTCCTCGGCGGCGGCCGCGCGCAGCGGGCGCACGGCGAGGGCGCCGTTCTCCAGGACCTCGGCGTGGCGCAGGGTGACGGTGTGCCCCGCCGGGCCCTGCACGCGGATGCGCAGGCGGCCGACGAGGTTCTGGCCGAAGTCCAGGAGGGTCTCGCCGTTCGGCCCGGTCAGCACCTCGGTGGGGGACAACGTCTGGGTACGGCGCACGGGCGGGCCCGTGGGGGCGACCAGCAGCGCCGGATCGTGGGAGAGGGCGTCGGCGGGCAGCCAGGAGGAGTCGTCGAAGCCCGGCTCGGACCAGCCCGCGGGGTGCAGGCGCGCGTCGTGCTTCTCGCCGTCGTACAGGCCGGCCTCGGTGACCGGGCCGCGGGCGCAGCGCCAGGTGCCGTCGGTGACGATCACGTCGGTGGTGCCATCGATGTAGGCGATCTCGAGCTGCGCGATGAGGGCGGTGCGCTCGCCGTACAGGTCGCTCTTGCCGCCGCCGAAGCCGATGCGGCCCCGGTACCAGCCGTCGGCGAGGGTGGCGCCGATGGCGTTGGCGCCCTCGCGCAGCAGGCCGGTGACGTCGTGGGTGCGGTAGCGCAGGCGGTGGCGGTAGCTGGTCCAGCCGGGGGCGAGCACGTCGTCGCCGACCACCCGGCCGTTGATCTCGGCCTCGTAGATGCCGTGGGCCGTGATGTAGAGGCGGGCCCGCTCGATCGGCGCGCGCAGGGCGAAGCCGCGGCGCAGCAGCAGCGCGGGGCCGTCGGGCGCGCCGAGCAGTTCCAGCGGTGGCGCGGCGGCCGTGGCGAGCCAGTCAGCGGGGTCCAGCAGGCCGGTTTCCACGTACGACCATGCGCTCCAGTCGCTGGCCGAGCCGTCGGCGCCGTGCACCCGCACCCGTGCGGCGCGCCGCTCCCGTGAGCCCAGCGGCGCGCCGGGCCACGGCACGAGCGCGGACGCGTCCGACTCGATCCGGCCGGTGGACAGGCCGTCGCCGAGTTCGATCTCGTACGCCTGCTGGATCCATCCCGGGAGGTCCGTGGTGACGGTCCAGGACAGGCGCGGTTCGGGTTCGCCGATGCCGAGGGGGTCGCGGTGGTGTTCGAAGGCGACTGCGGAAACGGACAGAGAGGTCATGTCATCCCTTGATGGCGCCGGCGGTCATGCCGGCGACGATTTTGCGGTTGAAGAAGACGAACAACACCAGCGGGGGGATCGTGATGAGCACGATGTCCATGAACAGCAGGTTCCACTGGGTGTTGTACTGGCTCTGGAAGTTGTAGAGGGTGACCTGCACGGTGGCGTTCTCGTCGCCGGGGAGCAGGTAGAGCGGGTTGACGAAGTCGTTGAAGATGGTGACCGAGCTGACCAGGATGACCGTGACGGTCACCGGCCGCAGCAGCGGGAAGATCACCCGGAAGAACAGCCGGAATCCGCTGCAGCCGTCGATCTGGGCGGCCTCGTCCAGCTCGCGCGGGATGGCCGCGATGAACGCGCGGAACAACAACATCGCGAACGACAGGTTGAAGGCCACTTCCGCGAGGATCATCCCGGGCAGGGTCTTGAACAGGCCGAGCGCCTGCAGCAGCCAGATCGTCGGCACCACAGCGGGCGGGATGATCAGACCCGTCAGTACGAGGAAGTCGGCCAGCTTGGCGACCCTGCCCGGGCGGCGCTGCAGGACGAACGAGGCCATGGCGGCGAAGACGACGAGCAGGGCGACCGAGGCGACGGTGATGGCGGTGCTGTTGACGTAGGCGCGCAGCAGCACGTAGTCGCGCGCCTCGATCACGGCCATGAGGTTCTCGACGACCGGCCAGCTGGTGGGCCAGGAGAAGTCCAGGTCGATGGCCTGTTCCGGGGCCTTGACGGCGGTCAGCAGCATGAGCGCGAACGGGACCAGGAAGATCACGGTGGCCAGGACCAGCGCGACGGCCTCGCCGCTGAGCCTTCTCGGTGTTGTCATGCGGTGACCTGCCTCTTGCCGAGGACGTAGTTGAGCGGCACGGCGATGGCCGCGACGACGAGGAAGAGGATCACGTTGCCGGCGGTCGACAGGCCGAAGAAGCCGGCCTGGTACTGCTTGTAGATGATCGAGGCGATGGTGTCGCTGGTGAAGCCGGGACCGCCGCGGGTCATCGTCCAGATGAGATCGAACGAGCGCAGCCCGCCGATGAACGACAGGATGATCACCGAGTAGGTGGCCGGCCAGGACAGCGGCAGCGTGACGTGCCGGAAGCGGTGCCAGGCGCCGCCGCCATCCACCGCGACCGCCTGGTAGTACTCGCGCGGGATGGACATGATGCCGGCGATGTAGATGACGGTGGCCAGGCCGACGCCCTTCCACACGTCCACCAGCGCGACCGACAGCAGCGCGGTGGTGGCCTCGCCGAGCCAGTCGCGGCCGTCGATCCCGACCAGTGCGAGGGCCTGGTTGACCAGGCCGGTCTGCGGTTTGAGCAGCATGGCGAAGGTGATGCCGACCGCGACGGTCGAGACCAGCGTCGGGAAGAACACCACCGAGCGCAGGAATCCGCGCACCCGCAGCCTGCCGGTGAGCAGGACGCCGAGCAGCAGTCCGAACACGACCTTGAGGCCGCTGGTGACGACGGCGTAGATGATCGTGTTCTGGAAGCCGATGCGCAGGTTCTGCTCGGCCAGGAAGTCGCGGAAGTTCTGCAGGCCGACGAACTCGCTGTCGAACAACGTCCAGCGGGTGAGCGCGAAATAGAAGGCCATCGCCGTCGGCACCAGGAAGATGACCAGGAACACGGCGGCGGCGGGCAGGTAGAGCGCGTACGGGTAGGCCGCGTCGCGCCGGCGGCGGGAGGCGCGGGTGCGCGCGTGCCCGGGAGCCGGGCCGGGCCCCGTGCGGGGCCCGGTGTCCTGCTTGGTCACCACCCTGCCAACCCCAGTTGCTTGGCCTGCTTCTCGACGTCCTTGTCGTACTGGGCGGCCCCTTCGGCGGCCGGGGTCAGGCCGGAGCCGACGGCGACCGTGATCTGCTCCAGCGACGGGCCCTTCACCGGCGAGACGAACTCCAGTGCCGGTGCCGTGGCGCCCTCGTCCACGTAGGCCTGCAGGTCCTTGGCCGCCTGGATGGCGTCGTCGGGCAGCTCGGCCCCGGTGATCCGGTACGGCCCGGCCGGTGGCACGGCTTTGGTGACCGCGTCGGCGGCGGCCGGCGAGGCGACGAAGGCCAGGAATTTCTTGGCCGCCTCCAGTTTCTCGGTGGTCTTGGCGATGTAGATGCCGGCCGGCTCCCAGATCGTGGCGCCGTTCTTGGCGGCGTCGGTGCCGGGGATGCCGAAGAAGCCGATGTCGGTCGCCGCCTGCGGCATGGTGGCGACGAAGGGCGGGAGCTGGGCGCTCAGCATCGGGTAGTGCGCGCCCTTGCCCTCGGCCAGCAGCTTCATGCCCTGGTCGGCGGTGGCCGAGCCGTAGCCCTCCTGCAGGTACCCCTTGGCGTGCACTTCGGCCAGGTGGTCGAACCCGGCCCTGGCGGCGGGAGTGGTGGCGAACTTGGCCTGGTTGGCCGTGTAGTCCTGGGCGAAGGTCGGCGCCGCCGCCTGCACGTTGTAGTAGTCGCCCAGCACGAACAGCTGCGAGGTCCAGGTGTCCTTGTACGTGCCGATCACCGGCGCGATGCCGGCTGCTTTGATCTTGTCGTTGTTGGCCGTGAAGTCGGCCCAGGTCTTGGGCACCTCCAGCTTGAGCTGCTCGTAGACCTTGCGGTTGTAGAGGATGCCGCCGCCCATGGCGGTGCCGCCGGGGACGCCGTAGACCTTGCCGTCCTGGCTCACCACGGGCAGGAAGTCCTTGGCCACGTTGGCCAGCACCGGGTCGCCGGTGAGGTCGACCATGGTCTGTGCGGGGTTGAGCGCCTGCAGCAGCGACCCGGAGTTGTACCAGAACACATCCGCCATGTCGCCCGTCGAGAGCCGGGTCTTGACGATGTTGTCGCCCTCGCTGCCTCCCGGCCGGGTCTCGGTCTCGATCTTGATGGTGGGATTGGCCTGCATGAACGTGTCCGCGAGCGCTTTGGCGGTGTCCACGGTGGCCGCGCTGTTGTCGATGAGGAACTCTAAGGTGACCGGGCCGGTGGCGGCGGTTCGGGGATCGGAGCCGGAGCCGCACGAGGTCAGAGCCGCCATCGCGAGAACGGCCAGGGCCGCTCCCGACACGCGGTGCGAGGTCTTCACAACGCCCCTCCGGGTTCGTTGAAACGATTTAAGCGTCCCCGATGCGAGTTAACGTAGGCGTTACCTGGCAGGCCGTCAAGAGTGTCCTTGGGGAACGGTCCCCTATCGTGACCGTTGTTGGAATGGGCTCGATAACGCTTGAGATCGATAAGTTGGGTAACGTTATCCATTCTGTCCGACGGGTCCGCCACCCTTACAATCGGGCGACGTCGAGTGGGCGGAAAGGTGGCTCATGGGCACACGAGACCGGCAGCGCAGGGTGACCATCACCGATGTGGCCGAGCACGCCCAGGTCTCCACCACAGCGGTGTCGAAAGTGCTGCGCAACGCCTACGGCGTCAGCGAGGCCATGCGGACCAAGGTGCAGGCCGCCATCGACGAGCTGGGCTACCGCCCCCACAACGCGGCCCGGGCCATGCGCGGGCGCACCTTCACCATCGGCGTGCTCCTGCCCCACATCCGCAACCCCTTCTTCGCCGACATCCTCGACGGCCTGACAGATGAGATCTCCCCCAGCGGCTACCAAGCGATCATGGTCCAGAGCGGCGGGCACGACCCCGCGGCAGAGCGCCGGGCCAGCGACGCGCTGGTCGACCGGCAGGTGGACGGCATTCTCTGGGTCGCCCCGGTCTGCGCCAGAGGACAACTGGAGAGACTCGCGAAGGACATCCCCCTCGTCGTGCTCGGCCGCCACGACCGCTCGGCGCTGTACGACTGCGTGCTCGACGACGACGAGGTCGGCGCCGAGCTCGTGGTCGAGCACCTCATCGCGCTCGGCCATCGCCGCATCGCGCACATCACGCAGAAGGACACCGTCGGGGGCCGCGCCATCGCCCTGCTGCACACGATCAGGGCCGCGACCTACGAGCGGGTGATGACCGAGCACGGCCTGGCCGACCACATCGCCGTCGCCGCCACCGCCTACACCGAGGAAGGCGGCTACGACGGCGCGCGCGAGCTGCTGGCCCGCGACCCCCGCCCCACCGCCATCTTCGCCGGCGCCGACCAGGCCGCCTTCGGCGCCCTCGCGGCCGTCCACGAGGCGGGCCTGAGCGTGCCCGGCGACATCTCGGTGGCGGGCTACGACAACGCACGCCTGACCGGCCTCGCGCACGTCGCGCTGACCAGCGTCGACCAGGACGGCGCCATCATGGGCCAGACCGCCGGCCGGCTGCTGCTCGAACGCATCGCCGGCCGTACCGCCGCGGTCCGCTTCTCCGTCACCCCGGCCCTCGTGGCCCGCCGTTCCACCGCATCCCCGGGCGAACGGTAGCCGGGAAAAGGGTTGGACGGAGTGGTGCTCGGGCTTGTAGCTTGCCGTCGACCGTGACACCGCCCCAGGAGGTGAGACCCATGAACGCTGTATCGATGTGGGTGCTCCCCCTTCCCGTCACGGCCGGGCGATCGAGGTAGGTGTCGCCGGGAGCGCCTCGCCAACAAGGCACTCCCGAAAGGCAACACCTATGTTCGACGTGATCATTGCCGGGTGCGGGCCGACCGGCGCGACGCTGGCTGCCGAACTGCGGCTGCACGACGTGCGGGTACTCGTTCTGGAGAAGGAGACCGAGCCCAAGTCGTTCGTCCGCATCGTCGGTCTGCATATGCGCAGTCTGGAGCTGATGGCGATGCGCGGACTGCTGGATCGTATGCTCCAGCACGGAAGGCGGCGTCCGGCCGGCGGATTCTTCACCGGCATCGCCAAACCCGCGCCCAAGGGTCTGGATTCCGCGCACACCTATCTGCTGGGCATCCCGCAGCCGGTCATCGAGCGCCTGCTCGAAGAACATGCGATCGAACGGGGCGCGCAGGTCCGGCGCGGTTGCGCGGTGGCCGGTTTCGAGCAGGACGGCGAGGGTGTGACCGTCGAGCTGGCCGACGGGGAACAGCTGCGTTCGCGCTATCTCGTCGGCTGTGACGGCGGGCGCAGCACGGTGCGCAAACTGCTCGGCGTCGGCTTCCCCGGCGAGCCCTCGCGGACCGAGACGCTCATGGGCGAGATGGAAGTGGGTGTGCCGCAGGAGGAGATCGCCGCCCGGGTGAGCGAGATCCGCGAGACCCGTCAGCCATTCTGGCTCCGGCCGTTCGGCGGAGGGGTCTACAGCGTCGTCGTCCCCGCCGCGGGAGTCGGCGACCGCGCGGAACCGCCCACCCTCGAGGATTTCCGGCAACAGCTGCGCGCCATCGCCGGAACCGATTTCGGCGTGCACTCCCCGCGCTGGTTGTCCCGCTTCGGGGATGCCACCCGGCTGGCCGAACATTATCGGGTCGGCCGGGTGCTGCTGGCCGGCGACGCGGCACACATCCATCCGCCCATCGGCGGGCAGGGCCTCAACCTGGGCGTTCAGGACGCGTTCAACCTCGGCTGGAAGCTGGCCGCACAGATCCGTGGCTGGGCGCCGGCAACACTGCTGGACACCTACCAGGCCGAACGCCAACCGGTCGCCGAGGACGTGCTGGACAACACCCGCGCCCAGATGGAACTGCTGTCCACCGAACCGGGCGCGCAGGCCGTGCGCAGGCTGCTCACCGAACTGATGGACTTCAACGAGGTCAACCGCCATCTGATCGAGAAGATCACCGCGATCGGCATCCGCTACGACTTCGGCGAAGGCCCCGACCTGCTCGGCCGCCGCCTGCGCGACATCGACGTGAAACAGGGCCACCTCTACGATCTGCTGCATCGCGGCCGCGGCCTGCTGCTGGACCGCACCGAACGCCTGGCCGTCGGCGGCTGGTCAGACCGGGTCGATCACCTCGCGGATCCCACGGCGGCACTGGATGTTCCGTGCGTCCTGCTACGCCCCGACGGCCACGTCGCCTGGATCGGCGACGATCAGCAGGGCCTGGACGACCACCTCTCCCACTGGTTCGGCAAGCCCGCCCGCTGACCGTCGGAAGATGCGGTGAGTCGTATCCCGCCTCAGCGGCTCACCGCGGTCTCCCGCTGCACGTGCGACAACTTCTCGGGGTTGCGCACGTGGTAGGCGCCGGTGACGTAGCCGTTCTCCACGCGCACCGCCACCACGCCGTCGATCTCCCCGTCGACCCGTACGAGCAGCCCAGGGCCGCCGTGAGCCGACGCGATATAATGCCAGGTGAAGCCCGGTGTGCCGGGCGCGGCGGTGGGGCCCGCCGCCTCCGCCTACGAGCGGGGACAACCACGGAGTGCGTCTTCGTCAACGGTCCCTACCAGTGGTGTTCCGCTCAGGTGCTGGTAGGAGGCGGCCATGAAACTCCACGGCCCCGCAACGCGATTGCCGATCTTGCTGTGCGAGCACGATCCGCGCCTTCCTGGCCCAGCCCGACGAGTTCATGTCCGAAGGGTGAGGGAGAGCAGTGTGATGAACCACCGTGGTGAGCATCCGACGCCGGCAGCACCCGGGCAGGGAGCGGGAGATCAGGCGCTGTGGCTGGTGGTGGGATACGACCGGCATCCGGCCGCGCGGTGCGCGCTGGCGACCGCCGCCGACCTGGCCGTCCGGCTGGGGGCGCGGCTGCTGGTGGTGCATGTCGTCGATCTGGACGACTACCCCATCGATCCCGACGCCGATGACTGGGACGCCTA
Organism: Nonomuraea sp. B1E8; assembly: GCF_039871515.1. Lineage (NCBI taxonomy): Bacteria > Bacillati > Actinomycetota > Actinomycetes > Streptosporangiales > Streptosporangiaceae > Nonomuraea > Nonomuraea sp. B1E8. Next base: position 156,708 of record NZ_JBDPLS010000013.1, read on the forward strand.
CGCCGAGCAGGTGGTGGCCCGCGAGCGCGCCCAGGTCGAGGCCCTGCTCGCCGGTCACCCGCTCCCGTGGAGCTGGCAGGTCGACCATGGGGATCCGGCGCAGCAGCTTGTGGATCTGGCCGCCCGCCACCAGGCCCTGATGATCGTCGTCGGCGCGGCCCGGCATGAGTGGGGCACCCACCTTCTGACCGGCTCGGTGGCCAAGCACCTCGTCCGCCACGCCGGCCAGCCGGTGCTGCTGGTCCCCGAACAGCCCTCCGGGCGACGCCCTGCGATCGAGTGATGGGTGCGTTGCGGCGGCCGCAGCTCGGGCCCGGGCCCGGTCAGGCGGTGCGGCGGGAGCGGGCCAGAGCGAGCCCGCCGAGGGCCATGGCGATCAGCCCGACCACCAGGTCCACCCAGCCCCCGACTATTCCGTAACCGGTGCCGGGGCCGCCGTCGGCGGCGGCCACGACCAGCGCGCCGATGACCACGCTGGCCAGCCCTGCCCCCAGGGCCACGATGGCCCCCCTTCTCCCGCCGTTGCCGACACGGCGGGCGGAGCGGGCCAGAGCCAGCCCGCCGATGACGGCGCCGGCCAGCCCCACCAGCGCGGCCACCGCGGACCAGAGACGCCCGGAGGTCAAGGTGTAGGCATCGACGGGCGGGGCCAGAACGTGCGCGGATGCGGCGGTGGCCATCAAGTGATGCAGGGACATGAGGATCCTTTCGGTCGGATGACGGGTGCGTGCGGCGCGGGCAGCGCGCTGGATCGCCTGTGCCGGCCGGGATGCCGGTGACGAGCGCGAGCGCCCGGGAACCGCCGTGCGATGATCGGGGTTGTGTGCTGTTGTCAGGGTCTCGATCGCGGGCTTGTCCTGGCTGCGGTCAGCCGCTCAGCTCGGTCTGGCGGGAGCGGGCCAGGGCCAGGCCGCCGAGGGCCGCACCGGCCAGCCCCAGCACCAGGGCCACGGCCGCCCCGAACACTCCGTTGCCGGTGCCGAGACCACCGTCGGCGACGGCCAGTTTCACCGCGCCGTTGAGCCCGCCGATCAGCCCCGCCCCCAGGGCCACGATGGCCCCCCTTCTCCCGCCGTTGCCGATACGGCGGGCGGAGCGGAACGCCAGCCAGCCGATGATCACGCTGCCCAGCGCCACCAGTGCGGCCACGCTGGCCCAGATTCGCTCAGGGGTCCCGAGGAACGTATCGACACCCTGGCTCGCGCATTCTGCCTGCGTCGTACAGACGGGCGAGGCCGCCTCCGTGGCAAACACCACCAGGACGGACATTGAGCATCCTTTCGGTCGGATGACGGGCGCCCGCAGCGCGTGGGTCGCGGCGACCCGGCCTATGCCGGCCGATGCTTTGGCGACGAGCGCGGGCGCCCGGGAGGGTTTCACTGACTCGATCGTCGCGCCGTCGAGGCAGGCACGGCCTCCGCCGGCGGATGGCTGCCTCTACGCAGTTCCGCGTAGACGACTCGTGCCCCGGTACGTCCGTCGTCGTAGGCGGCCGCGCCGATGGGCGGAGTGTTCTCGCGGGCGGCAACCGTAGGATCGAGGCATGAAAGACCGCGCCGTGTCATTGCGCCTGCCGGTGCCGGCGCAGGAGGTGCTGCTCGCGCTGTTCATCACCGTGATGCAGGTGCAGGGCACGATCGTCCGCAATGCCGGCGAGGTGGTGCAGCGTCCCCTGACCGACCTCGGAAATCTGGGATACGCCCTGCTGGTCGCCAGTGGTGTGGTCGTCGCCGTCCGCCGCCGGTGGCCGGTGCCGGTGTTCGTCGTCGCCGCGTCGGCCAGCTTGGTGTACTTCGGTCTCGACTTCCCGGACGGGCCCGGCTGGCTCGGGCTCTTCGTCGCCCTCTACACCGTGACCGCCTACGGTGACGGGCGCCGGTCGCTGGTGATCGCCGGCGTGGGCACCTCGGTGCTCGCCGCCGGCTGGCTGGTCGCCGCCGCCGACCTCGAGCCACGCGCCGCCATCGGCTGGGTGTACTTCCGGATCGGCGCGTCGGTCATGAGCGCGGCCCTCGGCGAGTCCGTCCGGTCCCGGCAGGTCATCGCGGCCGAAGCTCAGCGGCGCGCCGAGCTGGCTGAGCGGACTCGTGAGGAGGAGGCGCGGGCGCGTGTGGACGCCGAACGGCTCCGGATCGCGCGCGAGGTCCACGACACCGTCGCTCACGCCATAGCGATCATCAACGTGCAGTCCGGTGTCACCGCGCATGTGCTCGACAAGCGGCCGGAAGTGGCGCGCGAGGCGCTGCGGGCCATCGAGCAGACCAGTTCCCGGGCGCTGCGGGAGATGCGGGCCATCCTCGGGGTGCTCCGCGACGACGACGATGACGACGGGCGGGGGCCGTACCCCCGGCTGGGGCAGATCGACGAACTGGCCGCCAAGGCACGCCAGGCGGGGCTCGACATCAAACTCGAGGAGGCCTCGCCCGCGACGCCGTTGCCCAGCGCGGTGGGAAGTGCCGCCTACCGCATCGTTCAGGAATCGATCACCAACGTGATCCGCCACGTCGGCCCGACCCGCGTGACGGTGGAGCTGAAGGCCGGGATCGAGGAGTTGGAGATCCGCGTGACCGATGAGGGCCGCCGTGCCGCCCGAGATCATGACGTGGCGGATCCGCGCCTGCCGGCCCGGCATCCGGGCAGCGCGGGCCGCTCGGCCAAGCCCGGCCGCGGGATCGCCGGCATGCGCGAGCGCTGCAGGCTGCTGGGCGGAGAGCTCGACGCCGGGCCGCTTGCGGGCGGCGGGTTCGAGGTCAGGGCACGGCTGCCCCTCGCGCCGACCGGGTCGCGCCTGTGAACGCGGCGACCGCTTCACCGTCAGCCGGCGCCCCGATCAGGGTGCTGCTCGCCGACGACGAGGCTCTCGTGCGGTCCGGGTTCAAGGTCCTGCTCGACCTCGAGGACGGCATCGAGGTGGTGGGGGAGGCCACCAACGGCGCCGAAGCCGTCGAACGGGCCCGTGCCGGCCGCCCCGACGTCGTCCTCATGGACATCCGCATGCCGCGACTGGACGGGATTCAGGCCACCGCCCAGATCGTCCGGACGCGCGGGTTGGAGCAGGTGCGGGTCCTCATCCTCACCACCTACGACACCGACGAGTACGTCTTCGACGCCTTGCAGGCCGGCGCCAGCGGCTTCCTGCTCAAGGACGCCGGGCCGGCCGAGCTCCTGCATGCCGTCCGGGTGATCGCCGCCGGGGACGCGCTGCTCGCGCCGCGGATCACCCGACGCCTCATCGGCCAGTTCACCGCAAGGCGAACAGCCGCCCGGGCTGCGGAGGACCGGCTCGCGGAGCTGACCGAGCGCGAGCGCGAGGTGCTGGCCCTGGTGGGGCAGGGCCTGAGCAACCAGGAGATCGGTGCCCAGTTGTTTCTCAGCCCGGCCACCGCGCGCACCCATGTCAGCCGCGCGATGACGAAACTGGGTGCGCGCGACCGTGCGCAACTGGTCGTCATCGCTTACCAGACAGGGCTGGTCAGCCCGGCGACGTAGGGCGCGGCCGGGCCGGGCTCAGGGCAGCGACCGGGCTGCCTTCCTCCGCGTGTACGGGCCCCGCGCAGCCCGGGAGGACACCGTCGTCACCCCGGGCACTCCCGGGGGCCGGTGCTCTGCCCCGCACCGAGGACGGTGACCCGGGCGGGGTTCTCCGGCACCAGGGGGGCGGCCGTGCACACGATCTGGTCGACGGCCAGTGCCGACAGTTCGCCGGCCGGGGTGGACAGGGTCACCACCAGGTGGCCCGGCTTGGCGGCCACCGAGAACGGGGCGGCTTCGCGCGGGATGTCGGTGGTGATCCCGCGCGCCTGTTCGCTCGGCGTGGGTCCCTCCGCCAGCAGCATGAGCGCGTTCGTTCGGGCTGGTCCACGAGCGGATCGCCGCGTCACCGTGCTGAGCCGGCCGTCCTTCACCAGGTAGAGGGTGATCTTCCAGGTCGGCGCGACGGGTCCGCTCGGCGGGGCGCCGACGGGGATGGCGTCGCTGGGTTGCACGCCGCAGCCGGCCACGGCGACGAACGGCACGAGGCCCGCGGCGAGCACCAGGCGGGCGAGCCAGGCCTTCACTCGGGGCCTCCATCCGGATCGGGTGCCCGGCGTGGCAGGCGGAGCGTGAAGACGGCGCCGCCGTCCGGGGCGTTGGTGACGGCGAGGTCGCCCCGGTGCAGGCGCGCGTTCTCGAGCGCGATGGCCAGGCCGAGGCCGCTGCCCTCGGACCTGGCCCTGGCCGCGCTGGCCTTGTAGAAGCGGTCGAACACGTGCGGCAGCACCGCTTCGTCCAGCCCCGGTCCGTGGTCGCGGACCTCGACGACGATCCAGTCCTGGTCGGCGCGGAGCCGTACCGACACCGGTGGCTCGCCGTGGCGCAGGGCGTTGCCGACCAGGTTCGCGAGGATGACGTCCACCCGGCGCGGGTCCAGCCGGGCCGTCACCGCGGGGACGAGTTCGGTGTGCACCCGCTCCGGCCAGCCCCGGGTCCGCAGGGTCGCGCGCACCAGCTCGGCCACGTCGACCTCGTTCAGTGCGAGGGCCGCGACGCCGGAGTCGAACCTGCTGATCTCGATGAGGTCGTTCACCAGCCCGGTGAGGGCGAGCGTCTCCTGGCTGACCAGCCTGGCGGCCCTGCCGGCGGGCTCGGGCAGCCCGTCCGCCTCCTCGTCGAGGACGTCGGCGACCGCGGCGAGCGCGGCCAGCGGGGTGCGCAGCTCGTGCGACACGTCGGCCACGAACCGGCGGGCGTCGGCCTCCATCTCGCGCAGCTGCTCGACGTGCCGTTCCAGTTCCGCGGCGGTGTTGTTGAACGTGCGCGCCACGTCGGCCAGCTCGTCGGCGCCGCGGGCCTCGACCCTGGCCCGCAGCTCGCCCTCGCCCAGCAGCCGTGCCGCCCTACCGAGCTCGCGCACCGGCCGCAGCACGCCACGGGTGGCCAGCAACGCCAGGACGACCGCGAACGCCAGGGCCGCCCCGCCGGTGAGCCAGGCGCGTGCGGCGAGCTCGTTGATGCTGCGCTGTTCGGGAAGCAGGCTGTGCAGGACGTAGACCTCCATGCCGGACATCCGCGCCGTCCCGTCCGGCCCGGCGATCAGCAGCGGCGCGCCGATGAGAAGGTAGGGCGCGCCCTGCCACAGCATCACGCGTTGCCACGCGACATTGCCGCCGGCCACCTCGCGCCGCAGGGACAGTGGAAGCATCCCGGGATCCACGACCGGCGGGTCACCACCCTGCCTGTGGAGCCCCGGCGAGCCCCCCGGCGGGTCGGCCGGCGCCGGGTCGCCTGTGGAGTACGCCCCACGGTAGATGGCCATCGCGCGGACGTTTCCTTCGATCATCTTGTTGGCGATACCGCGGAGCTCGTCCGGGCCGGGCTCCGCACTCCGCAACGGGAAGAGCTCCTTCAGCCGGCTCTTCGTCGCCTGCACCGCGGCGTCCTGGGCTCGCTGGAGGATGGCGTTGCGAGCGCCGACGTACATGCCGCCGGCCACCGCCGCCGCGGTGACCACACACAGCAGCGCGAACGCGAACAGCAGCCGGGCACGCAGCCCCAGGCTCGGCCGTGGTGCCACCGGCGGTTACACCGGCCCGAAGCGGTACCCGAACCCGCGCACGGTCTGCACGTAGACGGGCGTGGCCGAGTCGTCCTCGATCTTCGCGCGCAGCCGCTGCACGCACGCGTCCACGAGCCGCGAGTCGCCGAAGTAGTCGTGTTCCCACACCGACTCCAGCAGGTGCTGGCGGCTGTGCACCCGGCCCGGCGTGCCGGAGAGCTCCAGCAGCAGGCGCAGCTCGGTCGGGGCGAGGCCGACCGGCACGCCGCGGTGGGTGACCACCAGCCCGGCCCGATCGATGGTCAGGTCCCCGTGCCGCTCCAGCTCCGCCTGGTCCCGGCCGATCCGCCGCAGCACCGCGCGGATGCGGGCCTCGAGCACTCTGGGCTGCACCGGCTTGACCACGTAGTCGTCGGCGCCCGCCTCCAGCCCGGCCACCACGTCCATGTCGTCGCCGCGCGCGGTCACCATGATGATCGGCACGTCCCCGGCGGCCCGCATGCGCCGGCAGACCTCGAACCCGTCGATGCCGGGCAACATCAGGTCGAGCACGACGACGTCGGGCAGGTCCATGCGCAGCCGGTCCAGCCCCTGCTCGCCGGACTCCACCGCGCGCACGCGGTGCCCGTGCCGGGTCAGGGCCAGCTCAAGGCCCTCCCGCACGGCCGGGTCGTCCTCGATCAACAACACTCGCGACACGCCGCCGAGTTTCACCGCACGCTCCGTAGCTCGCCCGCCGGTCAACCCCATCCACTGTCGGCCGGTCGTGTCCCCGCCTCGTCAGCGCCGTGTCATGGTCGTGTCACGGTCTCGACGGCGGTGGCCGCCGTCGAGAAACGATGACATGCGGCGGACAACGCACGCATATTCGGCGCCAATCGTAGTCGCCATGAACGAACCACGCACCATCCCACCTCGGCCCCGCGACCGGCTGTTCGCCGTGGTCACGCTGGTGCTCGCCGTTCTGCTGCTGCCCGCGGCGTTCGTCCGCCGTCCCGGCCGCGCTCGCGAACTGGCGTGCACCTGGGCGTTACGGATGCGCTTTCCGGCCGAGGACCTCACCGGGCTCACCGACGGCGCCCTGGCGGCGTTCACCGCGGCCCGTACCGAGGCGCTCTGGCGTCACGGCCAGCTGCTCGGCCTCACCTCGGGCTACCGCGATCCCCTCGTCCAGCAACGGATGTTCGACGAGGAGGTACGCCGCTCCGGCTCCCCGGCCTCGGCACGCATGCTCGTGCTGCCGGCCGCGGAATCCAGCCACGTCAAGGGCGTCGCGCTGGACGTGCGCCCCCACGAAGGCGCCCGCTGGCTGGAGGAACACGGCGCCCGCTACGACCTCTACCGCATCTACGACAACGAGTGGTGGCACTTCGAGTACCGCCCGGACCGCGGCGGCACGCCACCACCCCGCCGGCCCCACCCCGGCCTGGGCTGACGGGGACCAGCCGCAGCCCACCAGGGGTTGCGGTGCGGGGACGTTGACGGATTCGTGCCCGGGAACCGGCGGGCGTTGGGAGAAGGGTCAAGGGACATGTCATCGGGATCGCTGGGGTTGCGCCTGCAAGCCGCGCGGGAGACGGCGTTCGTGGGGCGGGATGAGGAGCTCGCGGTGTTCAACGCGGCGTTGTACGGCGGCGGCTGCAGCGTTCTCTACGTGCACGGTCCCGGCGGCGTCGGGAAGTCGGCCCTGTTGCGGCGCTTCGCCGGCGAGGCCGCGGCGGCGGGGCGGCCGGTGTCCACGGTCGACGGGCTCATGCTGCAGCAGGCGGGCTCGGAAGCCGAGCCGGTGCCTCGTGATGCGGACGCGGTGCTGCTGGTCGACGACGTCGAACGCGTGCGGGGCTGGGAGGAGTGGCTGCGCGAGCGGTTCCTGCCGCGCGTGCCCGTGGGGGCGCTGGTGGTGATCGCGGGGCGGTGTCCGCCGGACATGCGCTGGCAGGCCGATCCGGGATGGGCGGGGGCGCTGGAGGTGCTGCCGCTGCGCGGCCTGCGGGCCGGGGACGCGCAGGCCCTGCTGGACTCCCGCGGGGTGCCGGCCGGGTCGCGCGAGCCGCTGCTGGCCTTCGCCGGTGGTCATCCGCTGGCGCTGCTGCTGGGGGCGGCCGCGGCGGTGAAGCACGGCGGGGCCGGCCGGCGGTGGACGCCGGATCAGGACGTGGTGGGCACGTTGCTGGATCAGCTGGTGGGCGAGGTGCCCTCGGCGGCGCATCGGCACGCTCTGGAGGTCTGCGCGCATGCGCGGGTGACGACGGAAGACCTGCTGCGGGCGGCCTTGCCGCAGGACGCCGGGACGTTGTTCGGCTGGTTGCGGCGGTTGCCGTTCGTGGAGTCGTGCGGTCTCGGGCTGTTCCCCCATGACGTGGTGCGCGCGGTGGTGGAGGCGGACCTGCGGTGGCGCGATCCCGAGGGGTACGCGGCGATGCACGACCGGCTGCGTGCGCATCTGGCGGAGAGGGTGCGCGCGGCGAGCGACGTGGACGTGCCCGGCGCGGTGGCGGCTCTGCTCCACCTGCATCGCGGCGACGGGACGCCGGCCGGTTCGCGCCGCTGCCGCGACGAGGACGAGTTCCAGGAGGAGCTGGTGCGGCCGGAGGACGTCGGTACGCTGGTCCGGGTGGCCACGGCCGCGGAGGGCGCGGCGTCGGCCGGCTGCGCCGCCTTCTGGGCCGAACGGCAGCCGCAGGCGTTCCGGCTGTACCGGCGGGCCGGAACCGGCGAGCCCGTGGCGTTCTCCGCCTGGCTGCGCCTGGCGGAACTCGATGAGCGGGAGCTGGCGGCTGATCCCCTCGTGGCCGCGGCGTGGGCGCATGCGCGTGCCACCACACCGTTGCGCGCCGGCGAACACGTGGCGGTCGGCCGGCTGTGGGCGCCGCCGCCGTATCGCGAGCACGCGCCGCTGCCGGAGGCGATCCGGTGGCGGATGATCGCCAACTGCCTGCGGGCCGAGCGCATGGCATGGTCCGCCATCGCGCTACGGCATCCGGACCAGGAGTGGGTGGAGCAGTTCCGGCGTTACGGGATGCGTACCGTCTCCGAGGAGCCGCGGCTGGGCGATGACGCCTACACCCTGTTCGTCCATGACTGGCGCGCGGTGCCGGCGCGGGCATGGCTGGAGCGCATGAACCACCCGCCCCTCGCGGGCCCGGCCGGCGGCCCGAGCGCCGCCCCGGCGGAGCTGGCGGTGTTGTCGCAGGCGCAGTTCGCCGAGGCGGTGCGCAAGGCGTTGCGCCGGCTGTCGCGGCCGGACGCGCTGGCCGCTTCCCCGCTGACGCGCACCCGGGTGATCGCCGAGCGGGCCGGGCAGGATCCTGCCGCGGCGCTGGGCGACGTGCTCCGCCAGGCGATCGACGAGTTGCGTGAGGATCCGCGTGCGGTCAAGTTCCACCGGGCGCTGTCCGTCACGTTCCTCCGCGGGACTCCCACCCAGGAGCTGGCCGCGGAACGGCTCGGCCTGCCTTTCACCACCTACCGCCGCCACCTGGCGGCCGGCATCGAACGCGTCTGCGCCGGCCTGTGGCACCGGGAACTGTACGGCGCCGGCGCGCCGGCGTACCGGTCCATCTGACCCGCCGCATCGTGCCCGCGCCGTACGGGATCAGCCGGCGAGCGCGAAGGCGGCCGCCGCCTCCGCGTGCAGCCGAGCGCTCGGCAGCACCGGGACGGCGCTGTCCTTCTCGCCGACCAGCAGCTCGATCTCCGTGCAGCCGAGGATGACGCCTTCGGCGCCGTCGTCCGCGAGATCCTCGATGATCTGGGCGTACGCGTCCCTGGACGATTCCCGGAGCACCCCGCGCACCAGTTCGTCGAAGATCACGCGATGGACCAGGTCGCGCTGCGCACGCCGCGGGACGACCACGTCGAAGCCGTGGGCGGCCAGCCGGTCACGGTAGGAGGGCTGCTCCATGGTGAACCGGGTGCCCAGCAGGCCGACCTTGCGCATGCCCCTGGCGCGGATCTCGGCGCCCAGCGCGTCGGCGATGTGCAGCACGGGCACGCTCACGGCCCGCTCCACGTCGTCGCTCACCCGGCTGAAGGTGTTGCTGCAGATGAGCAGGAGGTCGGCGCCGAGATGCGCCAGTTTCCCGCCGGCACCGGTCAGCAACGTGCTCACCTCGTCCCAGCGGCCCGCGAAGATGAGGTCCTCGACGGTCGTATAGTCGACCGACCAGATGAGGCTGTTGGCGGAATGGCTGCCGCCGAGTCGCTCGCGTACCCGCTGGTTGATGATCTGGTAGTAGATCACCGTCGATTCCCAGCTCAACCCGCCGATAAGACCGATAGTGCGCATGAAACCCCGTTTCGCCAGCTTGTGCCGGCAGGCTAGACGGGGTGCCTGCTCATTCTGAAGGCCAGAAGGTGTCCAGCCGTCCGGACCCGCGTCGATGCCACCGGGGCGAGCACGCCTCGTGACGTGCGGACGCGCCGGACGGCGTCCACGTCCGCGCCGCGACCGGTCAGGCGCCGGCCAGCGCGCGGGCGCACGCACCGAGCCCGATCTCGCTGGAGGCCTTGACGAGCACCACGTCTCCCGGTTCGAGCAGCGCGGTGGCCAGGCTGAGGGCTCCGGGCACGTCCTCGACGGTGTGGACGGCCATCTCCGGGTTCGACGACTGCGCCGCCTGCGCCATCGCGAGCGGATCCCCTGCTCCGACCGCGATCAGCACGTCGAAGCGGAGGCCGGCGACGAGCCGGCCGATCTCCGCGTGCCGGGTGCGCGAGGCGTGCGCCTGCTGCCCCATCGCGCCGAGCACGGCGACGGTACGACGGGCGCCGGCCAGCGCCTTCACCGCCCGCAGCCCGGCCCGCATGGATTCGGGGCTGGCGTTGTAGGCGTCGTTGACGATGGTGATGCCGTCAGGCCGTTCGGCGATGTCCAACCGGCCCGCCGAGCGCCGCCGTGCGGCGCTCAGCCCGCCGGCGATCTCGTCGGCGCCCAGGCCGAGCACGGTGGCGACGGCTGCTGCGGCCACGGCGTTGCTCACCTGGTGCTCGCCTATGAGGTCGAGCTCGACCGGGGCGCGGCCGGAGGGCGTCACCAGCTCGAACGCGGTCCGCGCCCCGCCGGTCATCCGCACGTTCCCGGCTCGCACCTGCGCCTGCGCCGACCTGCCGTACCACAGGATCCGCGCCCTGGTACGGCCGGCCATCCCCCTGACGTACGGGTCGTCGGCGTTGAGCAGCGCGAACCCGTCCGCCGCAAGCGCCTCGACCAGCTCGCCCTTGGCCTCGGCCACGTCGGCAGGCCCGGCTCCCATGCGCTCCACATGTGCGGTGCCGACGTTGAGCACCAGCCCCACCTGCGGCGGCGCGAGCCCGGTCAGGTACGTCAGGTCGCCCTTCCGGCCCGCGCCCATCTCCAGCACCAGGTACCGGGTGGCGGCATCGGCACGCAGCACGGTGAGCGGCAGCCCGAGCTCGTTGTTGAACGACCTGTCGGTGGCGACCGTCGCGGCGTGCCGTTCGAGCACCTGGGCCAGCAGGTCCTTGGTCGTGGTCTTGCCCACCGAGCCGGTCAGGCCGATCACGGTCGGGCTGATGTGGTCGAGCAGGTGCCTGGCCAGCAGGCCGAGCGCGACCTGGACGTCCTCGACCACGAGGGCGGGCACGCCGACGGGCCTGGAGGCCAGCACGGCGACGGCGCCGCCCGCGATCGCGCCGGCCGCGTAGTCGTGACCGTCGACGTTGGCGCCGGCCGTCGCGGCGAACAGGCCGCCAGGCAGCACCTCGCGGGAATCGACCGCCGAGGGCGCCGTCACCGTCGCCTGCGGGTCGCGCACGTCGTGGACGCTCGCGCCGACGACCCGCGCGATCTCGTTCAGCGTCATGGGGATCACGAGCGGCTCCTGGCGAACGCCAGGTCGATGAGGCGGCGCAGCAGGTCCGGGTACGGGACACCGCTGGCGGCCCAGGCCCTGGCGTAGACGGAACGGGAGGTGAAACCCGGCATGGTGTTGATCTCCAGCACGTACAGGCGTCCCGTGTCCTGCTCGTAGAGGAAGTCGACACGGGACAGGCCGTAGCCGCCGATCGCCCGGAACGCGCGCAGGGCCAGCTCGCGCACGTCCTCGGCCACGCGCTCCGGCAGCGCGGCAGGGATGGTCGCGATCTCGGCCCCGCTGAGGTATTTCGCCTCGTAGTCGAGCCAGTCGCCGGGCACGATCAGCTCGCCGGGCACCGAGGCGTCCGGCGCGTCACGGCCGCCGAGCACGCCGCAGATGATCTCGCGCGCCGTCACTCCCTGCTCGACGACGACCATCCCGTCGTAGGCCAGCGCCAGGTCCACGCCCGCGCGCAGCTCCTCCATGGAGGTGACACGCGAGATGCCGATGGAGGAGCCCATGCCGGCCGGTTTGACGTACATCGGCCAGTCGAGCGACTTCACCAGACCCCAGGGGTCGGTGGTGGTGCGCCACTCATGCTCGGTGAACCACACGTGGGGAGTGACCGGGATGTCCTCCGCCAGGAACGCGCGCCGCATCGCGACCTTGTTCATGCCCACGGCCGAGGCCAGCACGCCGCAGCCCACGTACGGGATGTCCAGCGTCTCCAGGAGGCCCTGGACGACGCCGTCCTCGCCGAACGGCCCGTGCAGCACGGGGAAGACCACGTCCGCCAGATCGGGCCGCACCTCCACCGGCCATCTGCCCTGCCGGTCGATGATGACGGGGACGGGCTCGTACAGATCTTTCGGCAGGGCGTCGAGCACGGCCTGCGCCGACTGCAGCGACACCTCATGCTCGGCCGACGGCCCGCCCGCCAGCACGGCCACGCGCACGCGTTCACTCACGATCGATCAGCCTTCCCAGTGGCAGGACCAGCCCGCCGAGTGTCGGCTTCTCGCCTGACCGGTTACCAGGCCATTCGCTGTCCGCTTCCCGACCGGCCGGGCCGGTTCAGGACGCGCCCGGCCGTCAGGACGAGCGCCGAGGCGCGGGCGCGAGCAGGCGGGCCGGAAGGCGCAGTGCGCCCTTTCGTGGCGGACTCCCGCTGGTCACGGGCTGTTGTGCGGCACTCCCGTCAGCCGGTCACAGCGGTGGACCCGCACGCTGGACAGTGACGTGGTCAGCCGCGGTAGTAGTCGGCCAGCGCGGTGAAGGCGGCCTTGGGTTCCCAGGCCATGTCGGGGTAGGCGTCCCCCGGGCGGCCCTCGAGGATTTTGACGATGCCCGGGCTGGCCAGGTCGAGGTCGTCGCGGGGATCGCCGCCGGGGCGGTGCGGGAAGTTGTCGAGCGCGAAGAGGAAGACAAAGGCGGCGTCGACACCGGCGGCGTCGTAGATCTCCAGCAGTTCGCGCAGGTAGGTGGCCTGGCCGGTCTCGTCGCGGACGTACTCGCTGTCCAGCCGGAGCGGCGTGCCGGTGTCCTCGCTGAACTCGACGACCTCCAGGACGCGGCCGCCCCTGTCGCCCGCGCCGTGGTACGCGGCGGTGCCGAACTCGGTGATCGCGACCGGCTTCCCCTGCGCGACAAGGGTGCGGACGCCCTCGGCGAACCGATCGGCGACCTCGGCCGACCGGTAGAGATCCACGCCGAGGATGTCGAAGGGCGCCCAGTCGACACGCTCGAGCGGTAGGGAGGCGTAGGTGATCCTGCCGCCGAACCGCTCGCGAACAGCTGCCACGGCGTCGCCGAGGAAGTCGTTGACCCGCGCGCTGAGCTCGCCGACCCGCTCGGCCAGCCGATCCCGCTGGTTCAGCAGCAGTCCGAGCCGGTCCTCCTGGGTGTCGCCCGGCAGGAATCCCTTGTTCATCAGGCTCAGCTCGGCGCCGGCGACGAACACGACCTCGGCGCCCCGCTGCCGGAGCCGCTCCGCCCGCTCGGCGCAGTCGGTGAACAGCGGCACCATCTCCTCGATGGTCAGCTCCAGCGGATAGGGCGAGAACCAGACCTCCAGCCCGAGGTCGGCGGCGTAGGTCGCGGCCAGCTCCAGCCGCCCGGGATCGCCGCCGATGACGCGGACCGCGGTGCAGTGCAGGTCGTCCCTGATGACGCTCAGCTCGCGCTTGACCACGTCCGGGTCGAAGCCCGGGCGGGAGAACTCTCCGTCGCGGACGAAGCCGGTGTCGTAGCTGATGCCCTTGGCTCTCATCGTTTCGGTCCTTCCTTGCCGGGGTGGGACGCCAGGCTAGGCAGAAAACTTGCGTGTACGCAAATTTGCGCGCACGCATCAAGGCTGGCATGCTGGGGCCGTGACGACACGGCGGACGGGGTTGCGCGAGCAGAAGAAGCAGGCCACCCGGGAGGCGTTGAGCGCTGCGGCCCTGCGGCTGGCGCTCGAGCGCGGACCGGACAACGTGCGCGTCGACGACATCGCCGAGGCGGCCGGCGTCTCACCGAGGACGTACAACAACTACTTCTCCAGCCGGGACCAGGCGATCGTCGCCGCCGTCGCCGGCGAACGGGAAGCGCGGGTCGCGGCGGCCGTGGCCGGCCGGCCCGCCGGCGTGGGCCTCGCCGACGCCGTCATCGAGGCGATCGTGGATCAGTACACCGACCCGGGCGAGCCCGGCCGGGACGCGCTGCTGCTGATCACCACCCGGCCCGCGCTGCGCGACGCGTTCGTCGCGACCACCACCGCCATCGAACATCCCCTCACCGGCGCGATCGCCGGACGCCTCGCCGAAACCGGCCCGCACACCGCCCGCGTGCTCGCGGCGAGCGTGGCCGCCGCCGTTCGCGTGGCACTCGAGCAGTGGCTGCAGACGGCCGCCGCGCCGGTCACGACCAGCGGGCTCGTCGTGCCGTCCGGCTCGCTCCCCGATCTGCTGCGCGCCGCGCTCGCACCGCTCGTCCCCGCACTCGACGCCGCCGAGCACCGAGCACGCCGCCGCCGGCACCACTGAACTGCCCGCCTGGCCGCCGTCGGGAAGATCGCCGAGGGTACGCGTCGTGCTTCCCGCCGCGCGGCCTCCCGGGCCGTCGATCTTGACTAGGGTGCAGTCGGGTGGGTGCTCAGGTCCGTCGTCCCCTACGGATCCTGTCCGCCCCCTTGCCCGCTCCGGAGGCCGATCCGCAGAGCCGCGCGCCGTCGCGCTCGGCGCGACTGCGCGGCCATGGCGAGAATCGAGGTCGGCACCCAGGTGGAAGCCGCAGTAAAGTGTCCTGACATGTCGCGCGGTGCGCGCCTGACCGCCCACAGTTCCGTCTCCACGGCCCTGGCCCTGCGCAGCGATCGCGCCCTGCGCGAACTCGTGGACACGGCCGTCCCGATCGGATCCGGCATCGGCGGGACGTCGGCCCTGCTGGAGGTCGCCGGAACCCCGGTCTTCGTGAAGCGGGTTCCCCTGACCGATCTGGAGAGGCAGCCCGAGCACGTCCGGTCCACAGCGAATCTCTTCGACCTGCCCCTTTTCAGCCATTACGGCGTCGGCATCATCGGCGGCCCGGGCTGGGGGGCGTGGCGGGAGCTCGCCGTGCACACCATGACGACGAACTGGGTGCTGGCGGCGGAACACGAGGGCTTCCCCCTGATGTACCACTGGCGGGTGCTGCCGGACTCCACGCCCCTGCCCGAACAACTGGCCGACATCGACCGGGCGGTCGCCTACTGGGGCGGCGGACCACAGATACGCCGCCGGATCCAGGCCCGGCGGGAGTCCTCGGCGAGCGTCGCGCTGTTCCTGGAGTACATCCCGCAGAACCTGCACCAGTGGCTGGGCGCCCAGGTCGAGGCAGGAGGCCGAGCCGCCGGCCAGGCCTGCGCCATGGTGGACAGGGAACTGGCGGCCGGCGTCTCGTTCATGAACAGCCGCGGGCTCCTGCACTTCGACGCGCACTTCGAGAACATCCTGACCGACGGCCGGCGCCTCTACTTCGCCGACTACGGCCTGTCCATCGCCTCCGGGTTCGAGCTGTCGCCGGACGAGGCCGGCTTCTTCGACCGGCACCAGACCTACGACCGCTGTTACAGCGCCGCCTACCTGATGAACTGGCTGGTCACCGCTCTGTACGGACTCCGGAGAGAGGACAGCGAGGGACGCTACAGGCTGGTGCGCGCCTACGCGGAGGGCGAGCGCCCCACAGGAATCCCCGAGGAGGCCGCGGCCATCCTCGTCCGGCACGCGCCGGTCGCCAAGGTGATGTCCGACTTCAACCGCGCGTTCCAGCGCCGGAGCAGGCAGACCCCGTACCCGCTGGAGGCGATCCGCCGGCTCGGCGGGATGCGGAACGCATCATCATGCTGACGCGTCGCGGTACAGGTCACGCCTCTCGGGCAACGGCTCGAGGCCGGCCGACTGGTAGGTGGCGACGGCGCCGGTGTTGGAGCTCGGGGTGCACACGTCCACGCTGGACGCGCCCGCCTCCTGGAGCGCGCGCGCCGCGGCGACCGTGATGGCCCGGCCGTAACCGTGACCGCGGTGCGCGCGGTGCACCCCCAGCGGCTCGATCAGCCCCGGCCTGCCCTCGCCCGCCGACCACACCGTCACGGCCGCCACCGCCTCGCCCTGCTCATCGCGTACGGCCAGGCACCGCGCGCCGGCGTACGGCGCGCCTGCCGCCATCGCGTGCCAGCGCTCGCCAGTGAACGTCGACCCGTCGAACGACGCCCGCAGGACCGCGGCCCACTCGTGCGCCTGTTCCGGCCCGATCACCTCGACGCGGACACCGGGATCCGGCACAGGCAGGCCGAGGTCACGCCGGAGCGGCGTCCACGGCTCGCCGCTTTCCCAGCCGTCCCCGGACAGCACGTCACGGACCAGCGCGCCCACCGGCGCCTCGACGTACACCTTGCCCTCGGGCAGCACACCGCGCTCAGGCGCCGACACGTCCTCGGCCACCCGCCGCGCCAGTTCCTCGTCCTGCCACGCCTGCGGCGCGAACGCCAGCCGCACCAGGTCCGCACCGTCGAGCAGCCCGACCGCCAGAATGTCCCCAGCCCGGCTCCAGGTCCGCGTAGCCCGCGCCGTCCGCTCCGCGCCGAACCGCCAGAACCACCCCACATCCCCCGGATGCACCTGCACGGGCTGCCCGTCGTGCTGCCACTCCCCCAGCACCCGCACCACGTCACCGAGCCCGTCGGCCCCCGGCCCGGCCATCTCGATCGTCATCCCCCGATCACACACCACCCCGCCGGCTTTCCGCATCCGGATTTCCGGCCCACGGCCGACCGCGCCCGGCCGCTCCGCGTCAGGCCGGGCCGAGGACGCAGAACTCGTTGCCCTCCGGGTCGGCCAGAACCGTCCACGGGACGTCGCCCTGGCCCACGTCGGCGGGCGTCGCGCCGAGAGCCCGCAGCCTGGCCACCTCCGCCGCCTTGTCGCCGCCGCGGTCCGGCAGGAGGTCGAGATGGACGCGGTTCCACACGGTCACGCGGGGCGTGCGATGGAACGTCAGATACGGGCCGGCACCCTCGGCGGAGCGCAGCAGCGCGTGATCGTCGGTGACCTCGAGCAGGGTCCAGTCCGTCGCCTCGTCCCAGAACCGGGCCATGGCCCGCGGGTCGGCGCAGTCGACCACCACCGCGGCGATCGGCCCGGTGTCCCGGTGGCTCTCCCGGGGTTCCAGCACGCAGAACACGTTGCCCTCCGGGTCGGCCAGGACCGTCCACGGGACGTCGCCCTGGCCCACGTCGGCGGGCGTCGCGCCGAGTTCCGTCAGGCGCGCGACCAGCTCCGCCTGATGGGCCGCAGAGGTGGTGGCGAGGTCGACGTGCACGCGGTACTTCACCGTTTCGGGGTCCGGGACCCTGACGAGATCGATGTAGAAGCCGCCGGGGTCCGGCCAGTCGAAGCCCTTGGGTTCGAGGTTCGTCACGCCGGGTGCCTCGCTGGAAACGCGCCAGCCGAGCGCCCGCGCCCAGAACCGGCCGAGCGCCGAGTCGTCCCGAGCCTTGATGTTCACCTGAACCGGTCGCAATGCCATGCCGCCAACACTATGCCCAGCCGGACGCGGCGCTTTGACACCTCCTATGGATAACCGCTATCTATTAGCCAACCGTTAGGGAGGTGACATGCAGGACGCAGTGCTGGCGATGCTCGCCAAGGAGCCGTCGCACGGATACCACCTGCACGCTCGGCTGCGGCGCAGTCTCGGCCCGCTGGGCGAGTCGATGAACCGCGGCCAGATCTACGTGACGCTGAACCGGCTGGAGCGAGCCGGACTCGTGGTCTGCGAGCGGGCGGACGGCCTGCCGGAGCGGCCGGAGCGCAAGATCTACGCGCTGACGCCGGCCGGGCAGCAGCGGGTGGCCGCCTGGCTGGCCGAGGTGGGCTGGCCGAAACCCGACCTGGCGGAGTTCCATCTCAAGCTCGCCGCCGCCGCGGCGGCCCGGCTCGCCGACCCGGTGGAGCTGGTGGCGGCGCAGCGCCGCGAGCTGCTGCGCCGGCTGCGTGAGGCGCAACAGGCGGCGCTGGCCGAACCGGCGGGGTCGGGCGCCGGCCTGCTGCTGGAAGGGGTCGTGCTGCGCCTGCAGGCCGACCTGCGCTGGCTGGACGCCTGCGAGCGGGCCTGGTCCACGGTCGATGACGAAGTCGAGGACGGATGAACATGTCGAGTGCCGCGGTCCGGGCCTGCGGCCTGGTGAAGACGCACGGTCAGGGGCAGAGCCGGGTCCGCGCGGTGGACGAGGTCGACCTGGAGGTACCTCAGGGACAGACACTCGCGGTGATGGGGCCCAGCGGCTGCGGGAAATCCACACTGCTGCACCTGCTGGGCGGCCTCGAACGGCCAACCGACGGGCAGGTGTGGGTGGCCGGGCGGCGCATCGACACGCTGAGCGAACGAGCACTGGCGCGCATGCGCCGCCGGTCGGTGGGCTTCATCTTCCAGGCCTTCCACCTGGTGGAGGAGCTGTCGGCGGCCGAGAACGTCGAACTGCCCGCGCTGCTCGCCGGACGCTCGCGCCGCCAGGCCAGGCGGCGCGCCGGCCTGCTGCTGGAACGGGTCGGGCTCGCCGCGCGCTCCCGGCACCTGCCCTCGCAGCTGTCGGGCGGGCAACGCCAGCGGATCGCCGTCGCCCGCGCCCTGGTCAACGACCCGCTGGTCGTCCTGGCCGACGAACCGACCGGCAACCTCGACACCGCCGCGACCCTCGACGTGCTGAGGATCTTCCAGGAACTGCGTTCCGCCGGGCAGACCTTCCTCATCGTCACGCACGACGAGCGGGTGGCGGCCACGGCGGACCGGCTCGTCACGATGCGCGACGGGATGTTCGTCGACGACACCCGGCTGGCCGGCTCCCACCCCCGCGGGCTCGGCGGGCTCATCGGGCTGGAGGGCTGAACGTCATGGGTGCCCTCGTGCTCGTCCTGCGCCTGGTGCTCGCCGACCTGCGCAGGCACCGGGCCCAGGCCGCGATGCTCCTGCTCGCCGTAACCGTGGCCACCGCCACGATGGCTCTCGGCCTGTCCATGCGCGGCGTGAGCGACACGCTGTACGAGCAGACCCGCACGGCCACCGCCGGGCCCGACGTCGTGGCCCTCTCCGGCGCCACCGGCCCCGCCGTGACCTCGGCCCTGACCTCGCTCGCGAGCGCTCCCGGCGTGATCGCCCACCACGGCCCCTACCGCATCGTCTACGCCGACCTCACCACGCGCGATGCCACGCCGTCCCGCGTCGTGGTGCACGGCTTCGCCGACAAACCCGGCCCCGTCAACCGGCCCCTGGTGACCTCCGGCCAGTGGGTACGCTCCGGCGGCACAGTCCTCGAACGCGGCTTCGCCACCGCCCTGGGCGCCGGCGTCGGCGACCACGTCACCATCGCCGGCCGGTCCTACCCCGTCGTCGGGATCGCCGTGACCGCGGCCACCTCCATCTACCCCGGAGCAGCGCAGATCGGCCCGGGCGGCGGCGGTAGCGACTACAGCGGCCTGGCCTGGATGACCCGACAAGACGCCCGCACCCTGGCGTCGTCCCGCGACCTCCCGGTCACCACGGCCATGGACCTCAAACTGCGCGACCCCACCGCCACCGAAGCCTTCCGCGACGCCCACCGCGACCCCGCCACACCCATCAACCTCCACTCCTGGCAGTTCACCGCCGCAGCGGACATGGGCCTGCTCAAGAACAGCCAGCCGATCCTCGTCGTCGGAAGCTGGCTGCTCAGCTTCCTGGCCATCACCGGAGTGACCACGCTCGCCACGGGACGCGCCGTCCAGCAGACGCGCCGGGCCGGGCTGCTCAAGGCCGTCGGCGCCGCACCGGCCCTGATCGCCGCCGTCCTGCTCACCGAATACCTCGCACTGGCGCTGGCCGGCGACGCACTGGGGCTGCTGATCGCCCGCCTGGCCGCGCCCGTCATCGCCAGCCCCACCGCCAGCCGGATCGGCGAGGCGGCCGGGCCGAGCGGCGCCACCGTGGCCACGGCGACCGTCCTCGCCGTGGCCGTGGCCGTCCTGTCCACACTGCGCCCCACACTGCGTGCCCTGCGCACGGCGACCGTCACGGCGCTGACCGCCACCGCCCACCAGCCCCGTCACCGGCCCCGGCTCACCTCGCTGTCGGCACTGCTGCCCACGCCGCTCCTGCTCGGGCTGCGGCTGACCGCCCGCCGGCCCGGCCGCGCCGTGCTGCAGGCATGCTCCACCGCCACCACGGTGATCGGGGTCGTCGCCCTGCTGACCCTCCACGCCCAGCCCGAAAGAGGCTACGGCCTCAACGGCTCCGCCGTCCTGCCCAACCTGCGGGGCGAACACGACCGCCTGCTGATGCTCGCCGTCACCATCCTGCTGATCGCCCTCGCCGTCGCGAACACCATCACCTTCACCTGGACCACCGCCATGGAAGCCCGAGCGACCATGGCCGTCGCCCGCACGCTCGGCGCCACCCCGGCACAGATCTCCGCCGGGCTGTCCGCCGCCCAACTCCTGCCCGGCCTGCCCGGCGCCATCATCGGCATCCCCCTGGGCACCGGCCTGCTCTCGCTCTTCGCCGCCAGGAACGCGGTGGACCCTCCCTCCTCCTGGCTGCTCGCCGCCGTACTCGCCACCCTCCTCGCAACGGCGGCACTCACCGCCCTGCCCGCACGCCTGGCGGCGCGCCGCCCCGTGGCCCGGGCACTCAGCGCCGAAACAGCGTGATCCGACCCGCCCGTCAGGAGCGGCGCTCAACGGGCCGAGGCCCGCGCAACCCGGAAAGGAACGTCTGGACCTGCGCGTGCTCGGCAGTCCGCGCGATCTGTCGGGTGCGCTGGTCCGCGCGGGCGTGTCGAAAGCCGCCGCGCCTCACCGCCGTGTGACATCCGTGATCGTGGCGCATGTCACACGGCGGCGCTGTCACGGGGAAAGGGCCGCCGGCGCCTCATGTTTGGTCAGGACGCCGCGCGAACGTTCCGCGCGGCACACATCTCCAGCAGTGATCGCCCGGCCTGGCGCGCGGTGACCGCCGCACGACTACCGCGGCAGGGGCGGGAACGGAAGGACATCATGAGCAAGGTCTGGTTCATCACCGGCTCGTCGCGCGGGCTCGGCCGTAATTTCGTCGAGGCCGCCCTGTCCCGCGGCGACCGGGTCGCCGCGACCGCCCGCATCAGGGCGAGCCTGGACGACCTGGTCACCGCCTACGGCGACGCGCTGCTGCCGCTGGAGCTGGACGTGACCGACAAGCCGGCCGTCTTCGACAGCGTGAAGCAGGCCAAGGAGCACTTCGGCCGCCTGGACGTCATCGTGAACAACGCCGGCTTCACCCAGGTCGGCGCGGTCGAGGAGCTGAGCGAGCAGGAGCTGCGCGACCAGATGGAGACCAACCTGTTCGGCGCGGTGTGGGTGATCCAGGCCGCCCTGCCCCACCTGCGCGAGCAGCGCTCCGGGCACATCATCCAGCTCTCCTCGGTGGCCGGGATCGTCGCCATGCCGCTCGTCGGCGCCTACCACGCCTCCAAGTGGGCGCTGGAGGGCCTCAACGAGGCTCTCGCCGGCGAGGTCGCCGCGTTCGGCGTCAAGGTGACCATCATCGAGCCGGACGCCTTCGCCACCCGGGACGGCAACGACCCTCTCGACTACGGCCACATGGCGCAGATGGACCCGGCCTACGACGAGCTGCGCCGGCGTCTCGGTGCCACCGCGCAGCAGCCCACGGGCGACCCGGCCGCCGCCGCCCAGGCGCTGCTCACCCTCGCCGACACCGACGACCCGCCCCTGCGCGTGCTGTTCGGCCACGACTTCTACCCCATGATCCAGCAGGCGTACGCGGACCGGCTCAAGACCTGGACCGACTGGCAGGACCTGTCGGCGCGGGCGCACGGCCCGCTCGGCGCCTGACCTCCACGGCCTTCCTGCGCCGCCCGCCCGGCAGGCCCAGCTCAGCGCCCCCGCCGGAGGGCCGACTCAACTATTCTCCGAGGATCAACTGGCGCAGCTGCGCTCGACGTCGGAGCCGACGGCCGGAAGGCGGCCGGTCCCGGCCATGCCCGCAGCCAGCGTTCCGAGCAGTACGAAGCCGGCGAGGACGCCATAGGAGGCGACGTAACCGCCCATCACCTCGGTCAGCAACGCTCCCGCCCCCGGCGCCAGCGCGGTCGCAGCGGTGACGGGTGCGGTGAACACACCGTTGATGCGGCCGAACGCCCGGGTTCCCCACCTGTCGGCCACCGCAGTGGCCTGCAGAAGGGTGAACAGTCCGCGGATCGCCCCCGCCAGCACTGAGACCACGATCAGCAGCGCCGTGGGGCCGGGAAGGAGCCCGAGCGCGAGCACGGACACGGCAGCGGCGGCGAGCAGTCCGACCGTACGCGGCCGTGATCCGACCCGGGCCGACAGAGCCCCGTAGCCCAGCCTCCCGAGCAGTTGTCCCGCGCCGCACAGGCCCAGGGTGACGGCGGCCAGATGGGTGTCCATCCCCCGCCATGTCAGGAGTGGCACGAGGTTGACCGTGGCCGCGAACATGCCCAGCGCGGCCGCCGACATGGCCGCGGTGAGCATGATGAAGGCACGGCTGCGCGCAACGGTCGCCGGGTAGGGGTCCTGCCGGTGCGCGACGCGGCTCACCCCGGGCCAAGGCGGCGTCAGTGCCAGCGCGTGCAGCGGAATGGTGACGGCTCCCAGAAGCACGGCGAGCAGCAGGAGAACACCCCGCCAGCTCATGAAGTCCAGCAGGTACGCCGTCAGCGGGGCGAACACCGTGCTGGCCAGACCCCCCACCAGGGTCAGCGTGGTCAGTGCCCGCAACCGGTGCGGGCCGTACCACGAGGTCAGCGCCGCGAACGCCGGAGGGTAGAGCACCGCGGCCTGGGCCACGCCCGACAGCGCCCAGGCGGCGTAGAAGGCCGGCAGGCTCGGAGCCGCCGCGATCGCCAGTACGGATACGACGCCCACCACCGATCCGGCCGTCATGACCTGCCGGGGCCCGCGGACGTCGATGAGCCTCCCGACGACGATCCCGGCCACGGCTGACACGACGGCGCCGAGGGAGAAGGCGCCCATCGAGGCGGCGGCCGACCAGCCGGTGTCGGCGCTCACCGTGCTCACCATCACCGGGAAGGCGTAGTACAGCACGCCCCACCCGGTGATCTGGGTGACGCACAGCGCGATCAGGGCGCGTCGCAGTCCACGCTGCACACCCGTCATGCGACCGGCTCATGTCTCATCGCGGCAAGGCCGCAACGTGCGAGGTGGCGGCCGGCCGGGGGCCCAGATTCGGCGGGCCCCCGGCGAGAGCGCGGGCGCGCTCGCCGAATGCCGCCAGGGGCAGCAGGCCGGCTCTGCGAAGACCTGCCCGGCCTGTTGGACAGGACGGTCGACAGAGCACACATCGCGTACCTTCCATCAGAGTCCGATGGTGCCGGCCGCATCGCGGATGTAGGCGGCGAGCTGACCGGCGACGTAGTCGGCGTCGCGGCTCACCCCGCGCACGGTGTTGGAGGAGAACGAGCGCTGGAACTCCAGCCCCAGGTAGACCAGCCCGACGTGGGTGGTGGAGATCCCGTGAACGTGTGCGGGCAACCCTTCGGCGTCCAGAGCTCCCAGTGAGCGCAGGTAGCCGAGATCGGGCCGGTAGCCGGTGGCGAACAGGGCTACGTCGACCTTCTCCCGCCTCCCATCCGGCCAGACGACCCCGTCGCCGTCGAATGTGGTGAACATCGGCTGCCGGTCGAACCGGCTCGACTCCAAGGCATCGTGGTAGTCGCCGGTGTCGAGCACGAGCGGGCCGGGCAGGAGGTGCCCGAGCCATGAGCCGGACAGCAGGTCGAAGCCGCTGGTCTCGAGCCAGTGATGCAGATCCTGCCCGCCGATCCGCTGCTGCATGAAGGAGATCGGCTGCAGGGTCGCGATGGTCACCGAAGCGACCTCGGCCAGCTCGTAGGCCACCTGGACGCCCGAGTTGCCGCCTCCTACGACGACGACTCTCTGGCCGGCGTACCGCTTGGGGTCGCGGTACTGCGCCACATGCAGGATCTCTCCGGTGAAGTCCTCCTGGCCTGGCAGGACGGGCCGGTACGGCGTGCCGAAGGAGCCGCTGGCGGCAACGATCCCGGCGGCAGGAATGGCCTGGCCGTCGGCGGTCCGGACGACGAACCCCCGGCCACGGGATTCGACGTCGCTGACCCGTGTCCCGGTGCGGATCTCCACGCCGAGGTGGGCGGCGTAGCTCTCCAGGTAGTCGGCGACCTCGTCGCGCGTCGGATAGCGATCGGGATCGCCCGGGAAGGGGAAGCCGGGCATCGCGCTGTAGCGGGCGGGAGAGAACAACGTGAGGCTGTCGTAGTAGCCCGGCCAGGAACCCGAGGGGCGATCGCCGGCCTCCAGGACGAGGGGCCGCATACCCGCATCACGCACGGCACGCGCTGCGGCCAGGCCGGACTGCCCGGCTCCGACGATGACGACTGGATCGGTTGGTGTGGTCATGTCCTGGAATATATATCTGTGATTAGAGATATGTCAAAATATAGATATACTGATTGAATGTCCCGGGAAGGGAGGACCCATGCCGCAAACCTCGACCACGACCGCCGGCCCGGACGCCGGTAGGCGTGCCTGCGCAGCGCCCGACACAACAGCGTCCGACACAACAGCGCCCGACGCGCAGGAAGAGCCGGTCGAGCTCAGCCCTGCCGTGCACGGCTTCCTCAAGGCACTGGCCAGCCCGACCCGGCAGCGCATCATGCTGCTGTTCGCCCGGGGCGCGGAGCTGTCGGTGAACCAGGTGTCCCAGCTCGCCGGAATCGGTCAGCCCCGGGCCTCCGAGCAACTCGCCGAGCTGAAAAGGGGCGGCATCCTCACCTCCCGCAAAGAAGGCAAGGTCGTTCTGTACCGGGCCGATAAGGAGACCGTCGCCTCTGCCCTGTCCAACCTGCAGGCCTATCTCCAGCACTGCTGCTGATCACCGAGCGGACCCGGCCGATTCACCGGCTCGGTTCAAGCCGACGATGTCGCCACGCCGCATGCCGGCGCGTTGGAACGCGGGGCGGCCCGCCCAGCCCTGACGATGGGCTGAGCGGCGGCCGAGCGTTGTGAGGGTGGGCGGCCTTACCCGGCCAGGGCGGCGAGCTTGAGGGCGGCGGCCGGTTCGACGCCCAGTTCGTGGGCTGCGGCCATGACCGCGTCGGCGGGGTTGGTGTGCTGGGCGAGGTGGCGGGTGGTGGCGGCCATGAGCTTGGCGGGGGTGTCGGGCGGCAGGCCGAAGTCGTCGGTGATGGCGCGCACGGCCAGGGTGATCGAGCAGACTCCGGTCTCGGGCAGGTCGAGCTGGACCTCTCGCGCCGCTGCCCAGTCGCCGTCGAGCGCGGCGATGACGGAACGGGCCTGCTCATGACCGGTGGCCAGCAGGAAGGTGGGGGCGCGGCCGTAGCTCTTCATCCCGATGGCGTAGTAGCCGGGCTCGGGGTGGGCCAGCTCGTCCACGCCGTGGGGGCGTACGGTGCCGCAGGAGTGGTCGTTGGGGTCGATCAGCGGGGCGAGCAGGCGGGTGGTGCCGAGGATGGGGTCGAGGTCGAGCCGCAGTTCGGCGGCGATGGAGTGGTCCGGCCGGTAGCCGGTGGCGGCCACGACGTGATCGGCCCTGAGGGTGCGATCGGAGCCTGCGGGCTGTCGGGAGCGGAGCTCGACGGCGCCGTCGGTCAGGACGCGGACGGCGTTGACCTTGAAACCCGCCACCATGTCGACCAGGCCCTTGTCGGCGAGCAGGCGCAGGCCCGAGCCGAGGGAGCCGCGGGCGGGCAGGGCGTCCGCTTCGCCGCCGCCGTAGGCGCGGTCCGGCGCGTCGGAGCGGATGGCCCAGGTGATGCGGGTGCCTGGCGCCTGCTCGGCCAGGTCGGCGAGCGTGAGGAGCGTGGTGGCGGCCGAGTGCCCGGCTCCGACCACGATCGTGTGGCGGCCGGCGAAGCGGTCACGGTCGGCGCCGAGCACGTCGGGCAGGGCATGGCAGATCCAGTCGGCCGCCTGGCGCTCACCGTGGGCGGGCAGCCCGTTGGCGCCGAGCACGTTCGGTGTGGCCCAGGTGCCGGAGGCGTCGATCACCGCCCGCGCCGTGGATCTCGCTGTCGTCCTCCAGCCGTACGACGAACGGCGCGTTCTCGCGGCCCGCCGTACGGAGCCGATCGACGTGTACGCGGCTGATCGCTGACACGCGCGCCCCGTAGCGGACGTGCGGAGCGATCGAGGGGTGGCCGGCCAGCGGCTCGAGGTAGGCGGAGACGAGGTCATGGCCGGTGGGCAGCGTCTCGGGGTCGGGCGGCGTCCAGCCGGAGGCGCGCAGCAGGCGCACCGCGGCGGCGTCGGTGTTGTAACGCCATGGGCTGAACATGCGCACATGCCCCCACTGGCGCACCGAGGAACCGGCGACGGGCCCGGCTTCCAGGACGGCGAAGGGCAGGCCGCGTTCATTCAGGTGGGCTGCGGCGGCCAGGCCCACGGGGCCGGCGCCGATAACGGCCACGGGCAAAGCGGTGTTCATCGGGCGAAGTCCTTTCCAAGGCGAGCGGTCAGCATCGCCACCACCTGTAGGCCAATGGTGAGCATGGTCGCCACCAGCAGCAGGAGGAGTCCCAGCGTGACCAGTGGAGACCCCATGTCACAGGCCGTAGGCTGTCAGGACGCCGCCGGCGTAGGCGGCGATCGGCGCGGCCACGTGTTCGGCGTCGCGGTGGACGCCGCGCAGGGTGTTGGAGGCAAAGGAGCGCTGGAACTCCAGGCCGACGTAGCCGAGCCCGAGGTGGGTGGTGGACAGGCCGCCCGCGTGCAGGGGCAGCCCCGTTTCGTCGAGGGCGCCGAGCGGAGCCAGGTAGTCCAGGTGCGGCAGGTAGCCGGTCGCGTAGATCACCGCATCGACGCGTTCGCGCTCGCCGCCGGCCCACACCACCTGGTCGCCGTCGAAGGCGGTGAACATCGCACGGCGCTGCAGGCGGCCGTCGGCCAGGGCGGCGGCGTAGTCACCGGTGTCCATGACCAGGGTGCCGCTGGCGACGCGGGCCAGCCAGGCGGGCGGGAGCTGGTCGAAGCCGGTGGTGGTGTGCCAGTAGTGCACGTCCTTGCCGCCGACGATCTGCGGCATGAGCTGCAGCGGCTGGCGGGAGGCGATCGTGACGTCGGCCACCTCGGCCAGTTCGTAGGCGACCTGGACGGCGGAGTTGCCGCCGCCGACCACCACGACGCGCTGCCCGGCGTAGAGCTTGGGGCTGCGGTAGCCGGCCACGTGCAGGGCCTGCCCGGTGAAGCCGTCCTGGCCCGGCAGGGCGGGGATGCAGGGGTTGCCGAAGGAGCCGCTGGCCGCGATCACGCCCATGGCGCGCAGCGTCTCCCCGGCGGCGGTGTGCACCAGGAAGCCGCCCGCGCCGTCGGCTTCCACCGCGGTGACGCGGATGCCGGTGCGGATCTCGGCGTCCAGGCTGTCGGCGTAGCGCTGCAGGTAGGCGACAACCTCGTCGCGGGTGGGGTAGTGGTCGCCGTCACCGGGGAAGTCCTGGCCGGGCATGGCGCTGTAGCGGGCGGGCGAGAACAGGGTGAGGCTGTCGTAGTAGCTGCTCCACGAGCCGGTGGGCGTCGGGCCGGCTTCGAGGATGACGGGCGTGCGACCGGCGGCGCGCAGGGCGCGGGCGGCGGCCAGGCCGGACTGGCCGGCGCCGATGACGATGGTGTCCATGCCGCCGAATCATATCCTCATATCCAGAAATGACAATACGGTAGAGTCGTGTCATGCACACGGCAGGCAGCGGCATCCAGCTCACCGACGCGGCGCGCGGCTTCCTCAAGGCGCTGGCCAGCGACACCCGCCAGCAGATCCTGTTCCTGTTCGAGGGCGGGGTGGAGCTGACCGTGAGTCAGGTGGCCGAGCGCCTGTCGCTGGCCCAGTCGGCCACCTCCACGCACCTGGCGACGCTGCGCGAGGGCGGCGTGCTCACCTCCCGGCGCGAGTGGAAGACCGTCTACTACCGCGCCAACCCCGACGGGGCGCGACAGGCGCTGGCCGACCTGCAGGCCGCCTTGGCCGCGTGTTGCCCGCCGGGCGATGACCCCTCCGCCGGCGGTTGCGGCTGACCGGGCCGGAAGCGGCCACACGTCCCAACCTAGAGGCTCATCTAATTTGACAATCCTCTAATCATGGGTTCAGGATCCGAGCCGTTCAGATGCCCCACCGGCGTATGGCGGATGCCATGCATGCAATACAGATGTTCATCCATGCATCCCGAAGGGCGATTGGCGTTTGCTCATAGATATATGTCAATATGGCGTATCGACAGTCGTCTATGCAGGGAGCTTGGCGTGGAACCGCTGCACATCCTGGAGTGCGGCCCGCCGCTGGTGCGCGAGGAGCTCGACGCCGCGCAGAGCGCCGAGATCGCCCGCGTCTTCAAGGCGCTCGGCGACCCGGTACGGCTGCGGATCCTGTCGATCGTGGCCGCCCGGCAGGGCGGTGAGGCCTGCGTGTGCGACATCACCGACGCCTTCGAGTTGACCCAGCCCACGATCAGCCACCACCTGAAGGTGCTCAAAGACGTCGGCCTGCTCACCTCCGAGCGGCGCGGCACCTGGGTCCACTACCGCCTCGTCCCTGACACGCTGTCGCAGCTGTCAGCCCTGCTGAACATCCCCGCCACGGTCTGAACCAAGGAAGGAAACGATGTCCTCACGTGCCGCCCGCACGCAAGGGCCAGCGCAGGAGGAGGCAACCGCGGCCGTCGTCGGCCG
The DNA here is from genome assembly GCF_039871515.1 of Nonomuraea sp. B1E8. Classification (NCBI taxonomy): domain Bacteria; kingdom Bacillati; phylum Actinomycetota; class Actinomycetes; order Streptosporangiales; family Streptosporangiaceae; genus Nonomuraea; species Nonomuraea sp. B1E8. The sequence goes on from NZ_JBDPLS010000013.1 coordinate 185,300, forward strand.
GCTGCCGGTCCTGGACCGGTTCCTACCGGTGTGGATCGGGGCGGCAATGACGGCCGGACTCCTGCTCGGCCGCCTGGTGCCAGGCCTGAACACCGCGCTGGAAGCCGTCAAGATCGGCGAGATCTCCCTGCCGATCGCGCTCGGCCTGCTGCTCATGATGTACCCGGTGCTGGCCAAAGTCCGCTACGACCGGCTCGACACCGTCACCGGCGACCGGCGGATGCTCGTGGCGTCCCTGGCGCTCAACTGGATCGCCGGCCCCGCGCTGATGTTCACCCTGGCCTGGACATTCCTGCCCGACCTGCCCGAATACCGCACCGGCCTGATCATCGTGGGGCTGGCCCGGTGCATCGCCATGGTCCTCATCTGGAACGACCTGGCCTGCGGCGACCGCGAATCGGCCGCCGTCCTGGTCGCCCTCAACTCGATCTTCCAAGTCGTCGCGTTCGGCGCCCTCGGCTGGTTCTACCTACAGGTCCTGCCCGGCTGGCTCGGCCTGTCACAGGCCGCCCTCGAGGTGTCGATGTGGGACATCGCCCAGTACGTGCTCATCTTCCTGGGCATCCCGCTGCTGGCCGGCTACCTGTCACGCACCTGGGGCGAGCGGGCCAAGGGCAGAGCCTGGTACGAGGGCACGTTCCTGCCGAAAGCCGGCCCGCTGGCCCTGTACGGGCTGCTGTTCACCATCGTCATCCTGTTCGCCCTCCAAGGCCACACGATCAGCGAACGACCCCTGGACGTGGCCCGCATCGCCCTGCCGCTGCTGGCCTACTTCGTGCTGATGTGGGGCGGCTCGTTCCTCCTGGGCAAAGCCATCGGCCTGCCGTACGAGCGCACCACCACGCTGGCCTTCACCGCAGCCGGCAACAACTTCGAGCTGGCCATCGCCGTGGCGGTCGGCGTCTTCGGCGTCACCTCGGGCCAGGCCCTGGCCGGCGTGGTCGGCCCGCTCATCGAGGTACCCGTCCTGGTCGCCCTGGTCTACGTGAGCCTCGCCGGGCGCCGCCTGTTCACCACCGCGCCCAAGGAGCCGATCCGTGGCTGAGAATCCTTCCGGCAAGCCGAGCGTGCTGTTCGTCTGCGTGCACAACGCCGGACGCTCCCAGATGGCCGCCGGGTGGCTGTCACACCTGGCCGCGGGCCGCATCGAGGTCCGCTCGGCCGGGTCGGCACCCGCCGACCAGATCAACCCGGTCGCCGTCGAGGCAATGCGCGAGGTCGGCATCGACATCACCACCGAGCAGCCCAAGATCCTCACCATTGACGCGGTCGAGGCGTCCGACGTGGTCGTCACCATGGGCTGCGGCGACGCCTGTCCCATCTTCCCCGGCAAACGCTACGAGGACTGGAAGCTCGACGACCCGGCCGGTCAGGGCATCGAGGCGGTCCGCGTGATCCGCGACCAGATCCGCACCCGCATCGACAAGCTCATCGGCGACCTGACCGGCTGACCACCAAAGAACCGGCAAGGGGGCGGGCATACGCCTGCTGATCATCGGCGGCAGTGACGCGGGAATCCTGCCAGGCTGTTCGCGGCGCTGGACACGCTGCGCGTGCGCCGCCTCCCCGACGCGGCGCACGCCCTCGCCCGAACGCAGTGCTCTTCTTCGGTGGAGTACGGGCGAAGCCCGTGCCTTTTGAAGAGCAGAGAATGGACTCCAGCGAGCGCCTTTACATTGTAGATCAGTCGAGGATCTCGACGTAGCCGCCGGTTCCGTGAACGCGGATCCGCTGCCCGTCCCGGATCAGCCGGGTGGCCTGCTCCACACCCACCACGGCCGGCAGGCCGTACTCCCGCGCGATCACCGCCCCGTGCGTCATGAGGCCGCCCACCTCCGTCACCAGGCCGGCGACGGTGACGAACAGCGGGGTCCAGCTGGGGTCGGTGTAGGCGGTGACCAGGATGTCGCCCTCCTCCAGGTCGGCCCGCGCCATGTCCATGACGACACGGGCACGGCCCTCGACGGTCCCGGCCGAGACCGGAAGGCCGGCCAGCGCGCCGGGCGGGGCGTCCTCGCTCCGGTACCGGCCCGTGATGACCTCGCCGTCCGACGTGAAGACCCGGGGCGGGGTGAGCGGCTCGTACGAGCGGAACGCCGCGCGCCTTTCCAGAACGAGCTCGGCGTCCACGTCGTCGGTGCGCACGACTTCCCGCAACTCCTGGAACCTGAGGAAGAAGATGTCCTCCCTCTCGCGCAGAACGCCGGACGCGACGAGGCGATCGGCTTCTTGCAGCAACGCCTGCTTGTAGACGAAATAGCGGCGGATCATGCCGTACTTGGGATATTCCCGGTAGCCGGCGAAGGTACGGATGCGGTCGATCATCCGCTTGGCCTCCTCCGCCTTCTGCTCCCCGTGGGGCAGGGCGCGCAATCTTGTCAGCAGTTCCTGCTCCTTCCGCTGCGCCTCTCGGCGTCCCTGTTCGAAGCGTCGTTTGCCGGCGCCCGGCTCGAAGTTCTTGATGTTGCCGAGAATGGTGCGCACGAGCATGGCGGGATTCTCGCTCCAGCGCGTCCTGGTGATGTCGATCTCGCCCGCGCAGCGCATGCCGTACTCGTCGAGGTAGTCCCGGATGGCGTCATGTGCTTCCTGCCCGCCGGGCAGCCCGGGCAGTTCGTTCAGGAAGCCGTCACCCTCGCGGCCTTCGTCCACGACGCGGTGCAGGAACCTCACGACGTCCGCGTGCGGCCGGATCGTGTCGGCGACGTCGAGGAGCGCCAGCCCCATCTCCGACGTGACGTTGTGGGGGACGGATTGCGTGAGCGTGTCGGCCGCGTTCTTCTCGCCCAGCCACTCCTCCAGGCGGTCGTTGAGCCACCAGGCCGCCTCGAACCCCGTCATGATCACCTGGTGGCTCCGCGGGTCGAACAGGACGCGCTTCAGCTCCGCGATGTCGGCCAGGATGAAGTCGAGCAGCGCGGGCCCGGACAAACCCTGGATCTTGCCCTGCAGGGTGGCGACGGACTCCTGATTGTCCCGGATCAGCTGGGTGACGATGGCCGGATCGGCCTCGATCAGCGCGGGTGAGTCACCGGCGGGCGCGGCACCGGAATCATCGTCCGGAAGCGAGCGCAGGAAGTCGCCGCGGTCGACGACGCTCTGCAACGCCTCCCGGATGAGCGGGTCGGACCTCCCCAGCGCCTCGATGAGGCTCGCGCGACCCGCGGGCCTCGCCAGGAGGGGGGCCACGTCGACGAACAACCGTCCGCCCGCCTCGTGCATCGACCGTGGGGTGGTCAGCTGCCACAGGGAGAGCCCCAGCGGCTTCATCGCGTCGGTCATCATCTGCTGGTGACCGACGGAGACGTAGAGGTGGTTCTCCCGGTCATCGGCCGGAGGAAGGGGGAACAGGGTGGTGATCGGCCGGCTCTGAACGATGTGGAAGTCGTCGCCGGCCAGGCACCACTCGATGTCCTGGGGCCGGCCGAAGTGCTCTTCGACGCGCCGGCCCAACCGCACCAGGCGCACGACCTGCGCCTCCGTCAGAGCCGGCTGCGTCTGCCGCCGCGGATCGGTCGGCGCCTCCTGCGTGCCGCCTCCCGGCGACGCCTCGACGAAGCGCGTCTTGGTGGCGACCTCTGTGGTGACGACCTGATCGTCGCGCACCGTGTAGACGTCACCGGCGACCAGACCGGACACCAGCGCCTCGCCGAGCCCCCAACCGGCTTCCACGGTGGCGGCCTTCCGGTTGGAGGTCACGGGGTCCGCCGTGAAGAGGATCCCGGCCGCGTCAGGGAACACCATCCGCTGGACGACCACCGCCATCCGTACCCTCCGGTGGTCGAAGCCGTTACGGCACCGGTAGGTCACGGCCCGCTCGGTGAACAACGAGGCCCAGCACCTTCGGACGTGCCGCAGGACGGCGTCCAGACCCACGACGTTCAGGTAGGAGTCCTGCTGGCCCGCGAAGGACGCGGTGGGCAGGTCCTCGGCCGTCGCGCTGGAACGCACCGCGCAGGAGGTCTGCTCCCCGAGCCGGGCGAGCGCCTCGCTGATCGCCGCCACGAGATCGTCGGGGACCGCGACGCCTTCGACGACGCGCCGGATATCGGCGCTCAGGGTGCGGATGGCCCCGCGATCGTCCGGGTTCACTCGCGCCAGCAGGTCGAGCTGAGCGTCGATCGAGGCGGCCTCGGCCACCACCCGCTCGAAGGCGTCCGTCGTGACGCAGAAGCCGTCCGGCACGCGGACGCCGTCGATGCGCGAGAGCTCGCCCAGGTGCGCCCCCTTCCCGCCGACCTCTGCGATGTTCGTCGCATCGATGTGCTCGAAGCCCATCACGTAGCCCAATTTTCCGTGCTCCATCGTTCGTCGGGTGGTTCGCAGTGGGCAAGTATGAAGTACTTTCTGAGGTCTCATGAGGCGCCAGGATCTGCTATAAAGTGAAAGTGGCGGGAAGAGCATCGCAGCCCCCGCCAAAGCCATGACCGTCGGGCGTGGCAGCCCCCTCCCTCCAGGACACGATGTCCCGCACGGACAGCGGAATCGTTCAGGGGGAATCGCGCATCCAGAGCATCCGTCAAGGTCATGGCGCTTCGATCCGTACAACCCGGAGCAGCGGCTCACCTTTAACATGTCGCAGGTGACCACCTACGGCGATACCGACCCGTTCGAATATCTCGACTTCTCCGTTCTGCCGCAACGCCAGCAGCGCATCCTTGCCACGATCCGGGACTGGGTGGTCAGGTACGGTTATCCACCGAGCACACGCGAGATCGGCCGTGCGGTCGGGCTCCGATCGTCCTCGTCGGTGGCGAAACACCTCAGGAGCCTGGAGGAGAAGGGTTTCCTCCGCCGGAGCACGTCGATGACCCGGCCGATCGACGTGCGTCTGTTCCTGCGGGCCGCCTCGCCGGAACCGGCCGGCGACGTGGTGACCGTGCCCGTGGTCGGAGACATCGCCGCGGGCATTCCCATCCCGGCCGACGAGCACGTGGACGGCACGCTGCTTCTCCCCCGCGACCTCACCGGACGCGGCGACGTGTTCGCCCTCCGGGTGCGGGGCGAGTCAATGATCGACGCGGCGATCTGCGACGGCGACATCGTCGTCGTACGGCAGCAGCCCGAGGCGCACTCGGGCCAGATCGTCGCCGCGATGATCGACGGTGAGGCCACCGTCAAGGTGTTTCGCCGGCGCAACGGCCACGTCCATCTCGAACCACGCAATCCCGCCTACGACATCATCGACGGCGACGATGCCGTGGTACTGGGCATCGTCGTCTCGGTCGTCCGCAGCGTCTGAGCATCCGTACACGATCCTCACGGCTGCCGTGCCCGTAGCGCGCACGGCCGGGCCCCCGGTCAGCGGACTGTGGACGACGCCGATGGAGACCTTGACGCCCGGCGGCGATGGTGCGGATGGATTCCCCGCACTGCTGGCGTCCGCGCTCGGTGTCAGTCGTCGATGACCTGGTAGAGGGTGGTCCAGAAGTCGTGGAACAGCCGCGCCGGATCCGGGGTGGACATCCCGACCTGGGTGAGCAGGATTCCGGTGAGCTGGTTGGTCGGGTCGGCGTAGACGGTGGTGCCGGTTCCGCCGTCCCAGCCGAACTGGCCGATGGGCGCGTAGTCGCGGCAGTAGGTGCGCACCGCCATTCCGAAGCCCCAGCCGCCGTGCAACCCCAGCCCGGACGACAGATGGGCGATGTTCCTGTACATCGTGTCGCGGGCGGCCTGTTGCGCGGGCGTGAGGCAGTTGGTGGTCATCAACTCGACGGCGGGCCGGGACAGGATCCGCTGATCCTGGTGCATGCCGCTGTTCAGCAGCATCCGGAAGAAGGCGTGGTAGTCGTCGGCAGTGGAGACCAGTGCGCACCCCTGGAACACCGGAGGCCGGCTGACCCGTCCGTCGGCGGCCTCGTCCCACACCAGGAACTCTCCGGTCTGCGGGTCGGGCCCGTACAGGGGTGGTAGCCGGTCGATCTTGTCGGCGGGCACATGGTAACCGGTGTCGGTCATGCCCAGCGGATCGAGGATGCGTTCGCGCAGGAACGTCCCGAACGGCTGACCGGTGACCCTGGCAACGAGCACGCAGAGCACTTCGTGGCTGAGGTCGTACTGCCACCGCTGTCCGGGCTGGTACGACAGCGGGAGCTCGCCGAGGCGACGCATCCATTCGTCCGGCTCAGGCGCCGGTCCGGACGCCACGCCGTAGTCGGTCGCCTCAAACGTCGCAGCGCTGATCGGAGAGTCCAGTAGGTCGAAATCCATTCCGAGCCCGAACGTTGAGGTGAGCAGGTCTCGTACGGTGATCGGCCGGTGGGCCGGCACGGTGTCCTCCAGCGGGCCGCCGGGCCGTTTCAGCACCTTCCGATTGGCCAGTTCGGGCAGCCACTCATCGACCGGGTCGTCCGGCCGTATCCGGCATTCGTCGAGCAGGACCATCGCCGCGGCCATCGTGACCGGCTTGGACACCGAGGCCATCCGAAAGATCGTGTCCCGGCGCATCGGCGCGCCACCGTCATGCCGCATCGTCCCGAGCGCTTCGACGTGCGTCTGGCCTCCCCGGCTGACCAGGGCGACCAGCCCGGGAATGGTTCCGGACCGGACATGGCGTGCCATCACCTCGCGCAGTCTGCGCAGCCCCGCATCGGAGAAGCCGCTGTTGCTCTGCCTCATCATGAATCTTCTTGTCTCCAGCGTTCGATCTCACGGCGGCCTTGGTTGTTACCGGCCCCATCCAGGCGGCCATGCGATCAGCGTGCACCCTGCCCTAAGGTCAAGGTCAACACTGTCGCGATCACGAGCTGATCTGCGCCGATCTCAGGTGTCCCCGGGGCCTGGTCCAGCGGTTGGGCCGCGGTCCGCGCGGTCCGGCGCGGTGATGGACTGGCACAGCTACGCGCTACCCTCGCCCTATGATCGCCCGCCACCCGTACCCCAAGGTGAATGCGACGGTCGCCGGCGACCACGGCTCGATCCCGCGCACGGACTTTCGGGCCGTCGCCGACGCGGCGTGCGACGAGACCGCAGCCACCCGCGACCTGGAGGTGCGCCAAGCCGATGGCAGACGGGCTCACGATCGGTCAGGCGGCGGCGTTCGTCGGCGTCACGATCAAGACCGTGCGGCACTATCACCGGCTCGGCCTGGTCGCCGAGCCGGAACGGGACGGGTCGGGCTACCGGCGTTACCGGTCGGCCGACCTGCTGCGGCTGATCCAGGTCCGGACGCTGGCCGAGGCCGGCGTGCCGCTGGCCGAGATCGGCGACCTGTTCGACTCCGACCCCGAGGAATTCACCGCCTCCCTGGACGACGTCGAGCGGCGGCTCACCGAACGGATCGAGGACCTGATCGCGCGCCGCGACACGCTGCACCGGCTCGCCAACGGTGACCGGACCCTGCTACCCGACCGGGCCCGCGCGGTCTTGGACCGACTCGCCGAATTTGGCTTCAGCCCCGACTACGTGGCCGCCCAACGGGAGGCTCTGGTGCTGGCCCAGGCACTGGTTCCGGAGATCTTCGACACCTTCCTGACCCGGCTCGAAAACTCGCTCGACGATCCCGAACTCGTCGAGCTGACCAAGCGCGGCGCCGATGCGATGTCCTGGGATCCCGACGACCCGCGGATCGAGGAACTGGCGTCCGCGCTGGCCGACAAGCTACTGGCCGACCACGCGCTGCCGGCACCGCCGACCGGATCTCAGAGCCAGTCCGACGCCGCCGCCCGGTACGGGCTGATCAACCACCACCGGGAAGACCAAGCGCCGGCCATCGCCCGGTTGAACGCGCTGGTCGAGGCGAAGCTGCGCGCGGCTGGCATCGACATCCCGCGTCCATGACCGACACCCGGCCACGATCGCCAGTGCGGCCAGCCCCAAGGCGCGGTCCAAGCGTCCGACGAACCGCTCGTCGAACGAACGCTCTCCACGTGGCGTGGTCGATCGCCCTGGGCATGGCCGCCCCGCGGGTCAGCATGGTGTGACGTACGCCGAGCGGCCCGCGGAGCGTGAGGAGTTTCCGATCGTGCGTGCGGTGGGACAGACCTCGCATGGAGCGCATGTGGGACGTGGCGATCGTGGGAGCGGGACCGGCGGGCTCGGCGGCGGCGCTGCGGGCCGTGCAACTGCGCCCCCAGCTGCGGGTGCTGCTGCTCGACAGGGCCGACTTTCCCCGCGACAAGCCGTGCGGCGACGGCATCGCCGCCCACGGGCGCGACGAGCTGGCCCGGCTGGGAGTGCCCGCGCTCATCGACGACTACCGGCCCACGCCCCGCCTGACCGTGGTCTCGCCGGGCGGCGTGCGGGTCTCCGCCGAGGCCGGGCGGCCCAATCACGTGGTGCCGCGCCGGGTGTTCGACGCCCGCCTGGTGGCCGCCGCACGGGCCAGGGGCGTCGAGGTACGCCGGCACCGCGTCAGGGATCTCACCTTCGACGGGTCCGGCGTGGTCATCGACGGAGGGCTGCGGGCCCGTACGGTGGTGGCCGCCGACGGGGCCGCCTCGGTCGTGCGCCGCCTGATCGGCCTGCCCTCCGCCGCCGAGAAGCACACCGCCATCGCCGTGCGCGGCTACGCCGACGTGCCCGAGGAGGACGATGTCCAGCTCATCGCCATGCAGAAGGCGGGCTGGCCGGCCTACGCGTGGTCGTTCCCCATCGGCGACGGCACCGCGAACGTCGGCTTCGGCATGCTGCTGCCGAAGCTGCGCGCGGCGGGAGCGCCGGGGCGGCAGGTGCTGCACGGCAGGCTCGCCGAGTTGCTGCCCGACCGGCACCCCCGCGATCTGCGCGCCCACCACCTGCCGCTCTCGACCGGACGGCCGGTGCCCGGCGCTGGACGGGTCCTGCTCGCCGGCGACGCCGCGGGCCTGATCAACCCGCTCACCGGCGAGGGCATCTACTACGCGCTGCTGTCCGGGCGGCTGGCGGCCGAGGCGGCGGTGGAGTCGCCGGGCGATCCGCTGACGCTGTACCGGAGCAAGCTGCGTGCAGCGCTCGGACGGCACCTGCGCACCACCGACGTGCTGGCCCGCCTGGCCCAGTCCCCCGGTTTCATCGACGCGGCGATCGCGACCGCGGCGCGCCGCAAGGAGGTGTTCGACCTGCTGGTGGAGGTGGGACTCGGGGCCGGTACGGTGCCCGCCCCGCTCGCGCTGGCCGTGGGGATGCGGTGGCTGCGCGGATCCCTGCGCGCTGGGCGGTGAACGGCGTCCCGGCAGCAACGGGAAATATCCAACGAGACACGGCCTGACCTGCGCTAACGGTCGCGTTTGACGGGTTGGTGATCAGCGCCGCTATGTTCGTTCGCGTTCGGCCTCGGCAATGCGGGCGACGAGGTTGCCGCGGATCTCTTCGATGCGGGCGCGTTGGACCGATGTCCAGCCATCGATCCTGGGAAGGCACAGCAGGCGGGCGTGCGACCGTAGCGGGCGGAGACGTCGGTCTCATCGTCGGGCCGCCATAGTGTGAAGGGGTGAACATCGTGCCTGCTGCTCACAGGTCCGCGGCTCTGGCGCCGTTCGTGGCGGCGCTGAGCGCGTACGAGCTTGGCCGGGGCTCGGTCGGCGTTCATCGCGGGTTGCCTTCGTCCACGGTGTCGATCACGATCCCGGAGGCGGACTCGTTGGAGATCGCGTGGCTCGGGCGGCCCGACTCGCGGGGGCGGTTCCGGGCCGTCGTCGCCGGGCTTCACCTGGACGCAGCCGAGCTGAGGCAGGAGGGCGGCACGCGCGGCGTGTGGCTGACGCTCAGCCCGCTGGGTGCCGGGGCGTTGCTGAGGATCCCGGCGTCGGTGCTGACCGGGCAGGTCACCGATCTGGCCGACGTGGCCCCGGCGATGGCGCACCTGCCGGAGCAGTTGGCAGCCTGCCGGTCCTGGGCGCAACGCCGGGCCCTCGTCGAAGGCGCCTTGATCGCCGGATGGGCCCGGCACCAGGAGAACGCCCGTGGCCAGGAACTGCGGGCCACGCTGGCGGCACTGTCCGGGACCGCCCGGGTGCAGGAGGCGGCTCGGCTTCTGGGGTGCTCCCGGCGTCACCTGAGCGGTACCGTTCGGGCGGAGCTGGGGGTGACGCCGAAGGAGTACCAGCGGCTCCTTCGGTTCGAGGCCGCACGTGGCGCACTGGTGGCCGCAGCCCGTGCCGGGACGGTCAGCCTGGCGGCAGTGGCTGCGGCGTCGGGATTCGCCGACCAGGCGCACTTCACCCGCGAATGGCGGGCCATGGCCGGGTGTACGCCGACCGAGTGGCTACGCGCCGAAGGCTTGATCGCGTAGGGTCCATCAGCCGGCGACGGAGCACCAGACCATGCGGTACGTCCAGATGGCGGCGGACGCATGGGGCGTTCCCAAATCTTCAAGACCTCTGCTCCCGTCTGGCCCGACGATGGGTTCATGACGCCTGATATTCATCTTTCTCCCCGTCTCATCGTGCCCGACCCGGACCGTGCGTCGGCGTTCTACCAGGTCACCCTGGGCGCTGAGCGGGTGTTCAGCGCTCCCCGGAGCGACGATGGCCGGCCCAGCGTCGTTGAACACCGCGTCGGCAAGTCGTCCTTCCGGGTCTCACCGGCCGTCTCATCGTGGGGGTGGCTGTCACCCGATGATCTCGGCGGATCCGCGGTCCTGCTCGAGGTCGAGGTCGACGATCCAGATGCAGTCGGCGAACGCATGGTCGCCCACGGCGCCGAGGTGGTTGTGCCGATCGAGAACCGGCCGTACGGCAAGCGCTCGGGCCGCATCCGTGACCCGTTCGGCCACCTGTGGATCATCACCGGCAAGCTACGCTGAGCCGGCTCGGCGACCCGGACCAGTGGCACCTGCTCCTCCAGGTGCGGCTGAAGCAGCCGCCAGCGTTGCATCGCCCGCTGACGGCCGCGTATCGGCCAGCCCGGTGATCATCACGCCCGGATCAACCGGTCTGTTCGGCCTGGCTGAAGCCATACCGCCGGAATCGCCCCTTTGTCGATTCTCCGCTCGCTGTTCCACAACCTCACGCCGGAGCGGCGGCGACCAGGCGAACATCGCCAGCGCCGGCGGCCCCGCGGCGAAGGGCGTGAGCCCTTCGCCGAGCTGGAGGTACTGCGTGCCCTGCGCGTCACGCGGTGAGCGAGGCGCCGCCGGCGACCAGGAGGATCACGTCCACGGCCGCCACGGCGACGGCGGTGACGAACGGCACCCGTGACGACCCGGCCGCCAGCAGCCCCGTGGCCGCGAGGACCGAGGCGGCGGCCACGGCCAGCCAGCCCGCCACGCCGGGCGCGCCTCCGGGGCCGAAGACGAGCAGGCAGGTGGCGGCCAGCAGTGGCACGGGGACCAGAAGCCGTACGCGGGAGGCGCCCATGCGCTGCGGCCAGCCGCGTACGCCGGTGTCCAGGTCACCCGCGATGTCCGGCAGCACGTTGGCCAGGTGTGCGCCCACTCCGAGCAGCGCGGCGGCCAGGACCGCCCACCACGCGGGCCACGGCTCGCCGGGCAGGCCCAGCGTCACGAAGGCCGGCAGCACGCCGAACCCCACGGCGTAGGGCGCCCACGACAGGAGCGTCGCCTTCAGCCCGAGGTCGTACCCCCAGGCCGCCAGCACGCCGAAGAGGTGCAGGGCGCCCGCCCACCAGCCGGAGGCCAGCGACAGCGGCACGCAGCAGGCCAGCGCCACAAGAGCGGCGATCCGGACGGCACGCGCGCTCACCATGCCGCCCGCGACGGGCTTGCCCGAGCGCCCGGTCGCCGCGTCGCGCTCGGCGTCGATCGCGTCGTTGCACCAGCCGATCGAGAGCTGCCCCGTCAGCACGGCCGCGCCCGCCAGCACGCACCCGGCCGCGTCGCGTCCCGTGGCCACGGCCAGCGCCGTGACCAGAGCGGTCACGGCCAGGGTCGGGCCCGGGTGGCACGCGAGCACCAGCCCGACGGCCGGCCGTCCCGGCCCGTCGCGCACGACCGCGGCGGCCGCGGGATCGCGGTCAGTCACAAGGTGATCGTAGTCCGGGCGATGGCCGCCGGGAACTCCCGTGGAGCTCAGCGGCACCCCTGGCGTGCCCGGGTACGCGTTCGGCGCGAACTCCGCCGTCCCCGCGTGGCTTAAACGACCAGCCGGACGGGAAACGTGCGGGAAGCAGGGGTTGTCTGCTGACGAGGGAGAACTGCATGACCCGTATCGCCGCAGTCCGTTGTGCCTTCCCTCCCCACCGCTACCCTCAGTCCGAGCTCACCGACATGGCCGCCCGCATCTGCCTGCCGGAGAACGGCGACCGGCGCCTCCTCGACCGCCTGCACCGCAGCGCCCGGGTGGACTACCGCCACCTCGCGCTGCCCATCGAGCAGTACGAGAAGCTCAACGGCTTCGGCGCCGCCAACGACGCCTTCGTCTCGGTCGCCGTGGACCTGGGGTTCGAAAGCGTGAAGGCCGCCCTGGACGCGGCCGGGCTGGAGCCGGCCGACGTGGACATGATCATGTTCACGTCGGTGACCGGCATCGCCGCGCCGTCCGTCGACGCCCGGCTGGCGGCGGCGCTCGGACTGCGGCCCGACGTCAAGCGGGTGCCCGTCTTCGGCCTGGGCTGCGTGGCCGGAGCGGCGGGCATCGCCAGGGTTCACGACTACCTGCGCGGCTGGCCGGACCACGTGGCCGTGCTGCTGTCGGTGGAGTTGTGCTCGCTCACCGTCCAGCGCGGCGACTCCTCGCCCGCGAACCTGGTCGCCAGCGCATTATTCGGCGACGGCGCGGCCGCGGTGGTGGCCTGCGGCGGCGGGCGCGAGGCGGCCGGTCCCGCTGTGGTGGCCACGCGCAGCCACCTGTATCCGGGCTCAGGGCACGTCATGGGCTGGCAGGTGGGCGACACCGGGTTCCGGGTGATGCTGGACGCGAGCGTCCCGGAGGTCGTGCGGCGATACCTGGCCGACGACGTGCACGGCTTCCTCGCCGAGCACGGCGTGACGGCCGGGGAGGTGACGGCGTGGGTGTGCCATCCCGGCGGGCCGAAGGTGCTCGAAGCCGTGTCGGACGTGCTCGCCCTGCCCGCGGACGCCCTCGACGTGACATGGCGCTCGCTGGCGGCCAACGGCAACCTGTCCTCGTCCTCGGTCCTGCAGGTGCTCGGTGACACCCTCGCCACCCGGCGGCCGGAGCCGGGAGCCTGGGGACTGATCATCGCCATGGGGCCGGGCTTCTGCTCGGAACTCGTCCTGATCCGCTGGTGACCGTGCCCATTCCGTGCCCATTCCGTGCCCATTCGCGCCCATTCGCGCCCATGACCCGATTGCTGGTGCCTGCCTTATGACCTGGTATCTGGTGCTCGTCGTGCTGGTCGGCCTGGAACGTGTGGCCGAGCTGGTCGTCGCCCGGCGCAACGCCGCGTGGAGCATGGCACGCGGCGGCGTCGTCTCCGGTCAGGGTCACTATCCGTGGATGGTGGCCCTGCACACGGGGTTGCTCGTCTGCGCGCCGCTGGAGGTCGTGCTGGCGCAGCGGCCCTTCCTGCCCGCGCTCGGCTGGCCGATGCTCGCCCTCGTCGTGGCCGCCCAGGCGTTGCGGTGGTGGTGCATCACCGCGCTCGGGCCGCGCTGGAACACGCAGGTGATCGTGGTGCCCGGCCTGCCGCTGGTGACGCGCGGCCCCTACCGGTTCCGGTGGCTGCGGCATCCCAATTACGTGGCGGTGGCGGTCGAAGGGCTCGCGCTGCCGCTGGTGCACACGGCCTGGATGACCGCGCTGGCGTTCACGGTGCTCAACGCCGTGCTGATGGTGGTGCGGATCCGCTGCGAGAACGCGGCTCTCACCCTCGCGTCCGAGCGGTGACGGCGTGATCGACGTGCTCGTCGCGGGCGGCGGCCCGGCAGGGCTGGCGACGGCCGTGCACGCGGCGCTGGCCGGGATGGAGGCGGTCGTCGTCGAGCCGCGGGCCGGGCCCGTGGACAAGGCGTGCGGCGAGGGCGTCATGCCGGGCGGGGTGGCGGCGCTGGCGGCGATGGGCGTCGAGGTCGAGGGACACGAGTTCCGCGGCATCCACTACCTCGACGGCCGGCGGGAGGTGCGGGCCGCCTTCGCCGCCGCTCCCGGCCTGGGCGTGCGCCGTACGCACCTGCACTCGGCGCTCGCGCGACGGGCCGCCGAGCTGGGCGTCAGGACGGTCACCGGCAAGATCACCCGCGTCGAGCAGGACCGGGACGGCGTGCGGGCCGCCGGGCTGCGGGCCCGCTGGCTGGTGGCCGCCGACGGGCTGCACTCCCCGCTACGCCGCTCCCTCGGCCTCGGCCTGCCCCCGCGCGGACCCCGCAGGTACGGCCAGCGCAGGCACTACAGGATCGAGCCGTGGACCGACTTCGTCGAGGTCCACTGGTCGCGCGCCGGCGAAGCCTACGTCACGCCCGTCGCCGGCGACCTGATCGGCGTCGCGATCCTCAGCTCGGTGCGGCGCGGCTACGACGAGCACCTGCGCGACTTCCCCGGCCTGAGCCGCCGCCTGCGCGGCCCGGCCGTCACCGTGGTGCGTGGCGCGGGCCCGCTGCGCCAGGCGGTGCGCGCCCGCCGCGCCGGACGCGTCCTGCTGGTCGGGGACGCCGCCGGCTACGTGGACGCGCTCACCGGCGAGGGCGTCTCGCTGGCCGTTCGCTCGGCAGAAGTGCTGGTCAGGTGCCTGGCCGAGGACCGGCCCGAGGACTACGACGGCGCGTGGCTGCGGCTTTCCCGCACGCACCGGCTGTTGACGGGCGCGCTGGTGCAGGCCGCTCGCCGCCCCGGCACGGCCCGGCTGGTGGTGCCCGCCGCCCGCCGCCTGCCCGGCCTGTTCACGGGCATCGTGAGGATGCTCGCCTGACTCCGTACGCGCTCCTCATGCCGAACACAGCGATTTCTTCCGACTTATTGACGTAAATCCATGGACTTCGGCAGACTCTCGGCATGCCGGCCACTGGGCAGTGGCCGACGCGAGAGGACGTGACCGATGACTGATGCCGGAAACGAGCCGCGGGTGAACCGGAGATTCGTGCTGGCCGGGGCCGCAGGAGTGGTGGGGGCGGCGGCGCTGCCCGCGGGCGCGGAGGCCGCCTCCATGCGGAGACACCCCTCCAACTGGCCCGATCCCGAGCCCTACGGCCTCGCCGACACCCGCCTGGACCTGTGGCCGCGCGCGGACAACTCCTTCATCCTCCCGCTGGAGCTGCGTCCCAGGGACGAGGAGCTGGGCCGGGTCTGGATGCGGGACACCTACGTGAACTGCTTCGTGGTCGACGGCCGCCCGGTATACGTCGCCACGGGCACCACCCGGGCGGCCGGCCAGGCCGGGCCGGCCCCGTGGAACGACGGCATCTTCGTCTGGGTGTCCTCGTCCCTGCAGGGGCCGTGGAAGCTGGCGGACACCACGCGCATCCGGCCCGGCGCCGAGAAGGGCAAGGTCTGGTCTCCCGAGTTCGCCGGCGAGAACAAGCCAGGACGGGTGGTGGTCGCCCCGTGGCAGGAGTACTGGCACGACGAGCAGTTCGGCAAGCGGGCCGCGGCCTGGGCCCCGGAGGTGCACCACTTCCGCGGCACGTGGTACATCGTGGCGTGCATGGGCGACCACTCCAGGAAGGTCGGCTCGTTCATGCTCGTGAGCGAGGGCGGGGTCGAAGGGCCGTACCGGCTCGTGGAGGGCAACCACGACAAGCCCTTCGGCGACTCCTTCATCGGCGGGCCCGGCTTCATCGAGCCCGGCGCGTACCACCACATCGACGGCAGCCTCTACACCGAGGGCCGCGACGCGTGGCTGGTGCTGCACAACCACCTGTACGCCAAGTTCAGGGACGACATGGAGGACATCGTCCCGGTGACCGGCCTCCCGGCCTTCCGGCAGACGCCCTACACGCCCGAGCCGTACCTCGAAGGCGCGTACGTGTTCAAGCACGGCGGCAGGTACTACCTCCTGCACGCCGCCTGGAACCGCAGCTCGGCCAACCCCGACGGCAGCACCCGCTACGCCTACGACCCGCCCGGCGAGGGCCGCGTGCAGTACCACTACGACGCGGTCGTCGCCGTCTCCGACCGCTTCGAGGGGCCGTATTCCGAACGGTGGACCATGGGCGTCGGGGCCGGCCACAACAACATCTTCAAGGACCACGACGGCCGGCTCTGGGCGACGTTCTTCCGCAACCCGCGCTTCGGCTACTGGGCCGATCCTTCGCGCCGCGATGAGGCCGCCGTACCCGGCGTCGTCCGGCTGGAATGGACCGGCCCGCAGGGCCGCCGCCTGTACGTCCGCCGCCGCGACCACGGCTGACGATCCGGTTTCCGCCGCTCCGCGGCGGCGTCACCGGGACGTGGGCCCGTGTCAGCGCCGCCGCTGGGAGGCCAGAACCTCAACTTTGGTTGACGTCAAGCCGCCCCTTGTCCGCCCCGCGCCATCCGTGCCATGCTCACTGTTATAGAACTCTCCACAGAGGTATAGAACGAGGTGAGTGCAGGATGCGACACGTGTCGTCAGGGCGGGAGCCCGTCCCATCGATGGGGACGATGGGCGAGCCGCAGGAGCGGGGCCGGTTCGGCGAGTTCGGCGGGCGGTACGCCCCGGAGTCGCTGGTGGAGGCCTGCCGCCAGGTGGAGGAGGCGTTCCGGGAGGCGTGGGCGGACCCCGGGTTCCGCGGCGACCTGGCGGAACTGCTCGCCCTGAACGCCGGACGCCCGACCCCGCTCACACCGGCCCGGCGGCTGTCGCGGGAGCTGGGCGTGCAGCTGTACCTCAAGCGCGAGGACCTCACCCACACCGGATCACACAAGATCAACAACGTGCTGGGCCAGGCCCTGCTCGCCGCGCGGATGGGACGGCGCAGGCTGATCGCCGAGACGGGGGCCGGCCAGCACGGTGTGGCCACCGCGACCGCCGCCGCGCTGCTCGGGCTGGAGGCCACGGTGTTCATGGGCGAGCGCGACATCGAGCGGCAGGCACTGAACGTCTTCCGGATGCGCATGCTGGGCGCCGAGGTGGTCCCGGTGACCACGGGCAGCCGCACCCTCAAGGACGCGACCAGCGAGGCCATGCGGCACTGGGTGGGCGTCACCGGCGACTCCCACTACTGCGTCGGCTCGGTCATCGGGCCGGACCCGTACCCGTGGATGGTCAGGGAGTTCCAGCGGGTCATCGGCGAGGAGGCCCGCGGGCAGTGCGCCGCCGAGCTGCGGACCGGGGCGCCGGATCTCGTGGTCGCGTGCGTGGGCGGCGGCTCCAACGCGGCCGGCACGTTCGCCGGATTCGCCGACACCCCGGCGCGCCTGGTCGGTGTCGAGGCGGAGGGCGGCGCGGGAGCGGCCCGCGGCCGGCCCGGCGTCCTGCACGGCTGCCGCTCGCTGTTCCTGCAGGACGACGACGGGCAGATCGCCCCGGCGCACTCCATCGCCGCCGGGCTCGACTACCCGGGGGTCGGCCCTGAGCACGCCCACCTCCGTGATCTCGGCCGGGCCCGGTACGTCACGGTGACCGACGACGAGGCCGCCGGCGCGGCCGTGCGCCTGGCGCGCACCGAGGGCATCGTCCCGGCACTCGAATCGGCGCACGCCCTGGCCTGGGTGATCCGGGCCGCGGGCGGCGGCGAGCTGCCCGCCGGATCGACGGTGCTGATGACGTTGTCCGGCCGGGGCGACAAGGACATCTCCACGCTGAAGGAGCTGGTATGACGAACCCCACCCTCGCCGCGGGCACGGTCGAACACCACCTGCGTGCCCGCCGGGACGCCGGCCGCGGCCTGCTCATGCCGTACGTCACCGGGGGGATCACCCCCGGCTGGACGGACTACCTGCGGGCGTTCGCCGCCGCCGGCGCGGACGCGATCGAGGTCGGACTGCCCTTCTCCGACCCCACGCTGGACGGCGTCACCATCCAGCAGGCGAACGACGCGGCGCTGGCCAGGGGGGCGAGCACGCGCCGGATCCTCGCCGACCTGGCCGGAGTCCCGGACCTCGGCGTGCCGCTGGTCGCCAGCACCTACTACAACCTGGTGCTGCACGACGGGGGCGAGGCGTTCTGCGCCGCGCTGCGCCGGGCCGGCGTCAGCGGTCTGATCGTGCCCGACCTGCCGGTGCACGAGGCGGACGAGCTGACCGAGGTGGCCGCCGCCGCCGGGATCGAGCTGGTCCTGCTGGCCTCGCCGGCCACGCCCGAGCCGAGGCTGGAGGAGATCTCGCGCCGCAGCCGCGGATTCGTCTACGCGGTGTCGCTGATGGGCACCACCGGCGAGCGGGCCGGACTCGCCGCCTCGGCGGCGGAGCTCACCGCGCGGATCAGGCGGGGCACCGACCGGCCGGTCTTGCTAGGATTTGGCATTTCCACGCCCGACCAGGCGCGGGAGGCCGGCCGGCACGCCGACGGCGTGGTGGTCGGCGCAGCGGTCATGCGGCGGGTGCTCGACGGGGCGGGGCCGGACGATCTGCTGGCCTTCCTCGCGACCCTGCGGCGGGCCCTCGACCAGGAGTGAAGCACCACGATGACCCCCGACGCCGGGCACGAGGCGAGATACCGCGCCATCGCCGCCGACCTCGCCGCGAAGATCCGGTCGGGACACTACGCCCCCGGCGAGGCCCTGCCGCCGCAGCGGGAGCTGAGCGCCTCCTACGGGGTGACCCTCATGACGCTGCGCCAGGCGTTGCGGGAGCTCAGCGACGAGAGGCTGATCGTGCAGCGGCCCGGCAGGGGCACGTACGTGGCCCCACCCCATCTGGCGTACCAGCTCGGCTCGCTCCGCAGCCTGGCCGACGATCTGCGCGAGCAGGGCCACGACGTGCGCACCGTGGTGGCCGGGCGGGCGATGCGCCGGGCCCCGGCCCCGATCGCCGCGGAGCTGCGGCTGCGGCCCGGCGACAGCGCCCTGCGGCTGGAGCGGGTGCGCGAGTTCGCCGGCCGTCCCGCCGTCCACCAGGTGTCCTGGGTCCGCCGGCCGGTGGCCGACCAGATCCGCGACCGCGACTTCACCGCCGTCTCCCTCTACACGGCCCTCGCCGACGCGGGAGTGGCGGTCGCCCGGGCGTCGGAGGTGGTCCGGCCGGACCTGCTCGGCCCCGCCGCCGCCCGCCGCCTCCACGAGCCCGAGGGCAGCCCTGTGCTCGTCAGCACCCGGATCACCTACACGCCCGACGCCGTTCCCCTGGTGTCCGACCATGCCACCATCCTGGGCACCATGATGGAGATCCGCACCGAACGCGCCGCCACCGGCCTGTCCCTGTCCTGGCGCGCCACCAGTTAGCCCGGACCGGCGCGGACTTCTGGTCTCGACCGCGTCGCCGGGAGGCATGGCCTGTAAGGGATGGCCTCGAGTCAGTTGCGTGTGGCGGCGTGATACTGGTGGATGAGCCAGGTGCCATCTGCTTGTCCGGCCACGATGGACAGGCAGATCAGGTGGATGTCACCGTTGGGTGCGGTGAAGGTCACCTCCGCGAATCCATGCACGACCGCGTGGCTCAACCGGGCGGCGGACAGCACCTTGGCCTGTGCCGTCGTGCCGCGGGTGACCCTGCCGTAGTATTCGGAGATTTCCTGCGGGCCGCGTCGCAGCCGCGGACTGATGCCCTGGAAGAGCGCGTCCCGGCTGAACAGCGAGGCGATCTCGGCCGGCTTGTGTTCGTTGAAGGCCCGCTGCCAGCGGTGAAGCAGCCCGGTAAGCACATGTGTGGCCACGGAGCCGGTCATCGCGAGCCGCCGGCGTACAGAGCTTCCCGCTCCCACTGGTGTCGTGGCTGCGTGTGCAGCCGCCAGAAGTGCTCGGCGATGGCACTCGGCATCGGCATCTCCCCACTTTCGTGATCAGCGATGGTTGGGACGGTAAGGCGTCACATCCATGTGAAGGTCAAGCGGAAGCGGAGCGGCGACCTGGCTCACGAGACCAAGAGCGCCTGGTAGGAGCCGGCACACGCCGATAAGGTGCAATCCGTGGGGCGATCGAGGACCGGGCCGGCCGAGGACCTGCTGATCGAGCTCGACCGCGACGCCGGGGTGCCGCTGCACCGGCAGATCGAGGCGTCCATCCGGGCGAGCGTCCGGGCCGGCCGGCTGCGGGCGGGCGCGTCGCTGCCGCCGACCCGCGCCCTCGCGGCCGGCCTCGGGGTTTCACGCGGGGTGGTCGTTGAGGCCTACCAGCAACTCGTGGCCGAGGGCTACCTCGCCAGCCGGCCGGGCGGCTACACCCAGGTCGCCGCGTCCATGCCGCCCACCGCCGGTGCGGGCGCCGCGGCGTCGACGTCGCGGCCGGCCGCGCGCGGTACCGCCACCGGGACCGGGACCGGCATCGGGGCGAACTTCAGGGTCGACTTCGGGTACGGGCGCACCGACGTGTCGCAGTTCCCGCGGGCCGCCTGGCTACGCTCGGTTCGTACCGTGCTCACCACCGCGCCCAACGACCGGTTCGCCTACCTCGACGGGCGTGGCGTGCCCGAACTGCACGAGGCCCTGTGCGACTACCTCAACCGGGTGCGCGGCACATCCGCCGTCCCGGGCAACGTGGTGATCTGCAACGGCTACGGGCAGGGCATCGGGCTGCTGATCCAGGTGCTCGTCCAGCACGGCGCCAAGCGGATCGCCCTGGAGGACCCGTCGTCCAACGACGACGCCCGGCTGCTGGCCGGCGCTGCCGGCCTGGACGTGGTCGGCATCCCGGTGGGTCCGGACGGCGTCCAGGTCGATGCGCTCCACCGGGCCGACGCCGATGCGGTCGTGCTCACGCCGTCGCACCAGTGGCCCACCGGAGGGGTGTTGTCGGCCGCGGCGAGGGCCGCGGTGATCCGCTGGGCGAAGCGGCGCGGCGCGATGGTGGTCGAGGACGACTACGACGCCGAATACCGCTACGACCGGTCGCCGGTGGGCGCCATGCAGGGCCTGGCGCCCGATCATGTCGCCTACTGCGGCACGGCCAGCAAGACGCTCGCGCCGGGGCTGCGGCTCGGCTGGCTGGTGGTGCCTCCCCGGCTGGTCGCCGACGTCACCGCGGCGAAGGTGCTCGCCGACCGCGGTTCGCCGGTCATCGACCAGTTGACGTTCGCCGACTTCCTGGCGCGCGGCGAGTTCGACCGCCACCTGCGCCGGATGCGTCCGGTGTACCGCCGCCGCCGTGACGCGCTGCTGGACGCCCTGCGCACCCACCTGCCCGATCTGGAGCCGGCCGGGGTCGCCGCCGGGCAGCATGTGGTCGCCTGGCTCCCGCCCGGCCTCGACGAGACGGCGGTGGTGACGGCCGCCGCCCGGCACGGGCTCGGCATCCACGGCGTCGGCCCGTACCGGATCTCCGGCGGCGGACCGGGTGGCCTCATCTTCGGCTACGCCATCCTCGGCGAGAGCGCCATCGCCGAGGGGGTCGCGCTGCTGGCGGCGGCCATCCGGGAAGTACGCGGGGCCTGACCCGCCGCGCCGGCGGCCCATCCGGGGCCTGCGCATCAGCGGGCCGGGCGGATGTTCTGGTTCAGGTGGAAAACGTTGGCCGGGTCGTACGCGGTCTTCACCGCGGTCAGCCGGGCCAGTTTCGCGGCCGAGTACGCCCGCCGGATGCCGCGCTGCCCGTCGGCCATCTCGTCGGCGGTCAACGAGTTGACGTACACCCCGCTCGCGTACGGTTCGAGTGCGGCGCCGGCGTCGCGGGCGGCGCCCATCCTGGCGTCGTCCTCGGCGGGGTCGGTCCAGCGGGAGCCGGCTCCGAACTCGAACATCGTGCCGCGGTGGCTGAACGCCGCGTCCGCTTCCGGGACGTCGTCGATCGCGCCGCCGTGCGCCTGCAGGCCGACGCCCGGCAGGTACGGGCTCGCGCTCAGGTCGGTGCGGCCGCGCAGCAGGAACGCCTCGATCGCCGCGGTCGGGAATCGCCGCACGTAGTGGCCCTTGGAGTAGCGGCGGTAGGCGTGCCCGCCGGTGGAGTCGTCACGTCGCTGGAGTTCGAGGTACGACGGCGTGGTGACGCGCGACGCGACGGGACGCCCGAGCGCCCGTATCGCGGGCAGCAGCCGGCGGCCCTCGTCCGGGTCGCCGGCCCACACGAACCCCAGCGTGGCGATCGGGCCGGCGGGACCGCTGCCGACGCCGGCGGTGAACGTCGCCTGCCGGGGCGCGACGGCGTTCAGGTCACGCCAGCCCTCGATGACCGGGACGGCGTCCTCGGCGCGGAAGTCGAACTCGGCGACCAGCGTCCGCGTGCCGGTGCGATGCAGCCGGAACTCGAACTCGGTGACGATGCCGAAGTTGCCGCCGCCGCCGCGCAGGCCCCAGAACAGGTCGGGGTTCTGCTCGCGGCTCGCGGTCACCACGTCCCCCTCGGCGGTGACCATCGTGTAGGAGACGACGTTGTCGCAGGCCAGGCCGTACTGGCGGGCCAGCCAGCCCATGCCGCCGCCGAGCGTGAGCCCGCCGACGCCGGTGTGCGAGACGTTGCCGGCGGTGGTGGCCAGGCCGTACGCCTGGGCCGCCCGGTCCAGCGCGCCGAGCAGCGCGCCGCCCTGAACCCGGGCCCGGCGACGGGCCGGGTCGATCCGCACGCCGCCCATCGGCGCCAGGTCGATCATGAGGCCACCGTCGGGAACGGCGAAGCCGGCGACGTTGTGGCCGCCGCAGCGCACGCCGATCTCCAGGTCCCGTTCCCGGGCCAGCCGCACGGCGGCGACCACGTCGGCCGCGCCGGCCGCGCGGACGATCACGCGTGGACGCCGGTCGACCATGGCGTTCCAGACGGTACGGGCGGTGTCGTAGCCGGCGTCGCCAGGCGTGAGGAGCCGGCCGTCGAAGCGGGTCGCTGTCGTTGTCATGCCCCACAGCCTGGCAGGAATTGGTACACGCGATAAGGGCCGATTCTTGAGGTGATTTCAGGACCAATTCAGCCGGCCACCCGTGACCGCGGGCCGCCCCTCAGGCAGTGCGGAGGGCGCCGGTCCCGTACTCCCAGAGCCGGTCCGCTGACACCGGGTCGAGCGCGTGGGCGGCCACGCCACCGGGCTCGCCGTCCGGGATGCCGGTCGTCACCTACGTGTCGCCTGGCCCTGGGTCAGGTCCTGGAGGCCGACCACGCGCAGCAGTTCCAGCCGCTCGTAGGCGCTGCTGCCCGGACGGGCGGAGTAGATGACCAGCCGCTGATCGTGCTCCGGGTTCGCCAGCACCTCGCAGTCCAGTTCCAGCAGGCCGACGACCGGGTGCAGGAAACGTTTGACGTCGGAGCGGCGCACGGCGACGTGGTGGGTGTCCCACAGTGCCGCGAACTGCTCGCTGCGGGCGCGGAGCCGGCGTACGAGCCCGGCCAGCCGCGCGTCGTCCGGGCGGCGGGCGAGCGTGGCACGCAGGTCCGCCACCGCCGTGCGGGCGGCACGCTCACGGTCCTCGGCCGGGAAGAGCTCCCGCGCGGACGGGTCCGTGAAGAAGCACCACGCGATGTTGCGGTCCGCCGCAGGGCGGGCGGAGGCGTCGCCGTGCAGCGCCTTGGCCAGCGCGTTCTGGGCGAGGATGTCGCCGGCGTCGCTCAGCACCTGGGCGGGAGTGTCGGTCAGCCGGTCGAGGACGAGCAGCAGGCCGGGACGTACGTGCTCCGTGGCCGGCCGGGTGTTGCGGGGTGGCTCCTCGCCGGCCAGGTGGAAGAGGTGGTCGCGTTCGTCGCCGGTCAGCCGCAGCGCGCGGGCGACGGCGGCGAGCATCTGGCGGGACGGACGCGAGCCCCTGGCCTGCTCGAGCCGCGTGAAGTGGTCGGTGGACATGCCCGCCAGCTGCGCCACTTCCTCGCGGCGCAGTCCGGGGGTGCGGCGCCGCGAGCCCTGCGACAGCCCGACGTCGGCGGGGGCGAGACGGGCACGGCAGCGGCGCAGGAAGTCGGCCAGTTCGGTTCTGTCCACCCCTCCACCATGCCCGGTACGCCGGGGCACAGCCAGGGACGGCCCGTCCCCGGATAAGGGCGTCTCTCCCGCCGCCGCCCGTGCCGCCGCACGCTGGAAGCCGGCACGCCCCGGAGGGATGCCGCACGTTCGTTCTCGGAGAAGGGCATATCTCGCCATGCACTACCGCACGCTCGGCCGGACCGGGATCAGGGTCAGCCCTTATGCGCTCGGCGCCTTGATGTTCGCCACGTCCGTCGGCAACCCCGACCCCGGCGACTCGGCCCGCATCATCCACAAGGCGCTGGACGCGGGGATCAACCTCATCGACACCGCCGACGTCTACGGGGACTCCGAAGAGGTCGTCGGCAAGGCGCTCAAGGGGCGTCGGGACGATGTCGTCCTCGCGACCAAGGTGAGCCGCCCGATGGGTGACGACCCCAACCAGCAGGGCGCCTCGCGGCGCTGGATCATGACCGCGGTCGAGAACTCGCTGCGCCGCCTGCAGACCGACCACATCGACCTCTACCAGATTCACCGGCCCGACCCCGCCACCGACATCGAGGAGACGCTTTCCGCGCTCTCCGACCTGATCCGCAGCGGGAAGGTCCGCGCGATCGGCACGTCCTCGATGCCGGCGTCCGACATGGTGGAAGCCCAGTGGGTCGCCGAGCGGCGCGTTCTGGCGCGCTTCCACACCGACCAGCCGCCGTACTCCCTGCTCGACCGCGGCATCGAACGCGAGGTGCTGCCGGTGGCCCAGCGCCACGGGATGGGCACGCTGGTGTGGGCGCCGCTCGGGCAGGGACTGCTCACGGGGCGCGTCCGCAAGGGCCGGCCGAACGAGCTCCGCCGCGCCGGCTTCTTCCGGCACCTCAACGACGAGCGCCGGCTCGACGTCGTCGAACGGTTCGTCTCGCTCGCCGAGGAGGCGGGCCTGCCGCTGACCCACCTCGCCATGGCGTTCGCGATCGCTCATCCCGGGGTGACCAGCGCGATCGTCGGGCCGCGCACGATGAGCCACCTCGACGACCTTCTCGCCGGCGTCGACGTGACACTCACCGACGAGATCCTCGACCGGATCGACGAGATCGTCCCGCCGGGCACCGACGTCGGCGTGCTCGACCAGGTCCACGTGCCGCCGGCTCTCCAGCAGGCGGCTCTCCGCCGCCGGCCCGTCAGCGACCGCGCCGCCGCCTGACATCCCCGGGCGCGCTACCGGCTCCCGGGGTGGGGAGGCGCCTTCGGCGACCGGCGGGCGTGCGCGTCAGGCCTCCTCGGCAGGAGCGCGCCCTGGCCAGCCCAGGTTGACGGCCTGCTTGACGAAGACGATGCCGTCGATCGTGTCGAGCTGGGCCTGGTCGAGCGGGAAATAAGCGAAATCGCGGGAAACGCGCTTGGCAGGCTCGGTGACGGCCCCGGCCAGGCGGCGGGCGTCGATGAGAGCCTGATCCCACGGGAGGGTGGACAGGACGCCCTCGGCGGTGTCCGGGTGCGGGGCGTCGTCGCCGACCACGCCGAAGGCCGAGGCGAGGAAGGCGTACCGGTCGCCAAGGTGCTTCGCGGTGATCGCCCCCGCGCTCCACCACTCCAGCACCTGGTCGCCGAACGGCATGAGGCTCTTGTTCCGCTGCAGGTGGAGGTTGCTGGCGAAGACCAGTGCGGGGCCGCGCCCGGCGACGGCGCTCAGGTTGGCGGCCATCATCGCGTCCCGCAGGGCCGACAGCCGGGTCCACCGTGCCGGGGACGCGTCGGCCAGCCAGTGGTGGTAGCGGAGCAGGCCGGTGGCGGTGCGCCCGTACAGCGCCGCCCGCTCCCAGTCCTCCGCGCCCAGCCGGGGCGCCTGCGTGTCGAGCAGCGCCACCAGGTCGTCGGCGATCAGGCGCAGCCGCTGGGCGTCGGCGGACCGGCCGATCGACTGGGACGGATCCATGGCCGAGGCCTCGTTCGCCCACCGCTCGTCCGGGCCCAGCAGCGCGTCGAGGGTTTCCCTGGTGCAGGGCAGCGGGCCGTCGAGGAGGTCGTACAGGGAGGTGAGCGCCTGGCGCGGGCTCGCCGCCCAGTACTCCAGGGGGCCGTCGAAGCCGTAGAACCGGAGCTTTTCGTCATGCTCCTCGTTGTACGCCCGCATCCAGCGCACGAGCTCGCGGTTGGCCGCGAACGTGCCGAAGTTGTGGCTGAAGCCGCGTTCCATGACGTCGTCGAGCGTGCCCGCGCCCATCGCGACGTACTCGTCGACCACGAGGCCCATGAGGCAGTCGCTCTCGATGGCGAACGACCGGTAGCCCTCGTGCTCGACCAGGTGCCGGAAGATCTCGTTGCGCACCTCGCCCAGCTCCCCCACGAAGTGCCTGGCCTCGCCCAGGCCGAGCAGCAGGGGCTGGGCGGGCAGCGACCGGAGGAGGGCCGAGACGCCCGCGCCGTCGAGCGGCCGGGCAATGTCCTTGATATCCATACATTTAACGGTATCGTTGAACATTCGGTGGAGACTTTTCCGCGAGGTCCCCGTCCTTTCCTCGAAGAACTCTCAATCGGTGGTGCATCCATGAGGCCGGTGGACCTGGCGCGCGAGCACGGCCTGTCCACGCAGGCGGTCAGGAACTACGAGGACGCCGGCATCCTGCCCGCCGCCGGACGCACCGTCCACGGCTACCGCGCCTATACGCCGCTGCACGCCCAGGCCCTGCGCGCTTTCCTCGCCCTCGTGCCCGCGCACGGCCACCAGACGGCCACGTCGATCATGCGGGCGGTCAACCGGGACGCCACCGAGGACGCGCTGCGGCTCATCGACGAGAGCCACGGCCAGCTCCTCGACGACCGGCGCACCCTCCAGGCCGTCGAGGCCGCGCTCCGCGATCTGGCGCCCGTGCCGCAGGAGCGCGGCGACACGTTCATCGGCCCGCTGGCCAGGAGGCTCGGCATCCGCCCTGCCACCCTGCGCAAATGGGAGAACGCCGGGCTGGTCCGGCCGCGCCGCGATCCGCAGACGGGCTACCGGGTCTACGGCGCGGCCGACGTACGGGACGTCCGGCTGGCCCACCAGCTGCGGCGGGGCGGCTACCTGCTGGAGCAGATCGCGCCGCTGATCGCTCAGGTGCGCTCCGCCGGAGGCGTCGCCCCGCTCGAGTCGACCCTGCGCGACTGGCAGGCCCGCCTGTCCGCCCGGGGCCGCGCCATGCTCAAGGGCGCCGCCGACCTGGACGCGTACCTCCGCGCCCGCGAACCCTGAGGCCGGGTCACCAGCAGCTCACCGCACCGGAGTGCTCACGGCGCAGAGGACGTCCTTCCGGCGGCTCATCCGGCAAGTGACATTCCGTGAGCAAATCGAGAATTTCGCGATTATATCTGGATTGAGATGTACATCAAAGAGGCTTTATGGCTTTACATAAACGGTTTCCGTTTCTAACATCACGAATATGGGAGCGCTCCCAAACGCCGATCCGGCGATGAGACCGCAGCTACGCGACGACGTACGGTTCGTCGAATGCCCCGACGGTGCTTACGTGCACAGCGACTACGGTGCGTGCACACTGCGAGGGCGGCAGGCGTACGCCTGGCTGGCCAGGCTGGCACCCGCACTGACCGGCCGCCACACCCTGGCCGAGCTCACGGCGCACCTGGCCGGCGACCGGCGGGCCATGGTCGAGCGGCTGGTGGGCCGGCTCGCCGAGCAACGGTTCGTGGTGGACGCCCGGCAGGCGCGGCCGCACGGGCTGACCGGCGCCGAACTGCGTGCGTACGCCGAGGAGATCGCCTTCATCGGCTACGCGCTCGACTCGCCGGAGTCGCGGTTCGAGCGGATACGGCGCAGCCGCCTCGTGCTGACCGGCGCGGGTCCGCTGCTGGAGGCGCTGGTGCGGGCGTGTGTCGGCTCGGGGTGGCGGCGGGTCACGGTGATCTGTCCCGCTCCCGAGGCGGTCGGCCAGGCCGCGGACGCCGCCCGCCGCGACCCTGGCCAGGAGATCAGGACGCTCTCCTCCCCCGGCGACGCCGACGTGCCCGTCCGGACGATCGCCCGCGACGCCGACGTCGTGCTCCAGGTGAGTGCCGACCTCGACGAGCTGGTGGCGACGGCCCGCGCCTGCGAGGCGGCCGGGGTCGTGCTGGGGCAGGCCCTCGTCGCCTCCGCTGAGGTCTGGCTCAGCCGGGTGGGACGGCCCACGGTGACGGCGGCGGAGTCGGGCTGGCACCGGCTGGCCGGGCTGCCCGCCGCGGTTCCGGTCTCGCCGGAGGAGGACCTGCTGACAGGCCCGGTGCCCACGGTGGTCGCCGCCATGACGGCGCTCGCGTGCTTCGCTCACGCGACCGGGCTCGACACGGGCTCGGAACACCTGCTCACCAGGGTGGACCTGCGCACTCTCGACACGGTCCCGCACCGGTTCCTGCCCCATCCCCGGTCGGGCGCCCGTCCCGGCGCGGGCCCGGAAGCGATCAGAGGGCTGACGGAGGCGCTGGCGGCCCCCGCGCAGGCCGAGGCGCCGGGGACCACCGTACGGATGGACCCCGGACAGGCCGAGGCACCAGGGACCGCCGCACGAGCGAACGCCGGGCAGGCCGAGCCACCGGGGAGCTTCCCGGCGGAGAAGGCGGCATCCGCTGCCGACGCGGAAGGACTGATCGGCCGCACCGCCGAACTGGTCGATTCCCGGCTGGGGCTGCTCGGCATGCTGGACGAGCAGGCACTCACGCAGTCCCCTCTGGCGGTGTGCCAGGCGGTCGTCTCCGATCCGTTCGGCGTGCTGCCCGGCTGGGCGCCCAAACCGCAGGCGTACGGCTGGGGGCCGGACCAGCGCGCGGCCCGGCTGCGCTGCCTGCTCGCCGCCCTCGCCATGTACGGCCTGCTGGCCCTCGACCCCGGCGAGAAGGACGTGGTGTGGGGTGTGGAACTGCCGGGCGGGCGGCCTCGCCGCGTGCCCGGGGCGGACCTCCGGCTCGCCGGCACCGGCACGCTGCACCCGCCGGCCGGCACCGGCGCCGGCTTGAGCTGGCCGGAGGCGCTGGCCGCCGGCCTGCGGGGCCACTGCGAGCACCTGCTGGCCACCCGCCTGCCGGCCGCCCCTGATCACCACACCGACCCGGCTGGGACGATCGCCTCCGCCGGGGAGGTCGCACAGTTGACACCTTCGGGAGACCCGGTCGCCGAGGCGTTGCTGCGCCAGCTCACGCTGGCCGGTGAGACCCCGCGGATCCGCGACCACACGGCCGTCCTCGGGGTACCCGCCGTCGCCCTGACGGTCCCTGGCCGGGAGGCGCTCGTGTCCGTGGCCGCCACCGTCCCGGACGCGCTGCGCGACGGCCTGGAACGGCTGCTGCTGCGCTGGCAGTCCAGGACCACCCGGCAGCACGCGTACGCCGAGGCCCGCCCCCTCTGGCCGCCGGACGGCGACCACTTCCGGGCCGTGCGGACGATGGCCGGGGCGCTGCGCCGCGCGGGCAAGGTGCCGGTGGCGGTGCCGCTCGACGGCGATCCCGAGGCGGCCAGGCTCCTGCCCTTCGTCACCCGAGTCGTCCTGCTCGATGGCTGAGGCCACCATCACCACGGTCCCGTCCGCCCCGGACCCAGACCTGGTGACCGTCCTGGGCGATGGCCGCCTGCACGCGGCCATCCGAGAAACCCTCACCGCCGGACCGGAAGGCGGAGCGATCGTCGTCGCGAGCGACGCCGACGACGTGCGGCCGTACCCCGCGGTGGCGCGACGCGCGGCCGGGCGGGACGTGCCGTGGCTGCCGGTGCGTGTCGAGGCCGGCTGGGTGCTGGTGGGCCCGTCGGTCCGCCCGTCCCGGCCCGGCTGCCCGACCTGTGTGGGACGCAGGCGCGCCGGCAACCGGCCGGACGCGGTGGCACGTGACGCGCTGCGCGCCCTGTGGGCCGCCGACCTCGACTCGCGGCCCAGCGCACTGCTCACCCCACTGGTCTCACGTACGGTCGCCGCGCTGGTCGCCGACGAGGTCCACCGGCTGCGGCACGACCCCGGCTCCGCGCGGACCGTGGGCGCGCTGCTGAAGGTGCACCTGACGACGGCCGCGGTGCGCCGCCATCCGTTCCTGCCGGACCCGCTCTGCCCGGACTGCGGCGCGCGCCCGGACGACGGTCCGCACGCCGGACGGTACGTCCCGCGCCCGGCGCCCAAGCCGGACCGGGGAACCTTCCGGGTCAGCGGGATCAGCGACCGGGAGGCGGAACTGGAGCAGCGGTTCGTCGACGCGGAGACCGGCATCGTGCAGGCCCTGGTCAAGGAGGAGCACGGCGGCGGCCCGATGGCGGTCGCGCGGCTCAGCCCGGCCCGCACCGAGCACGAGAGTCACCACGGCTACGGCCGCAGCGACGACTTCGCCTCCGCGCGGGCCACCGCCGTCGCCGAGGCGTTGGAGCGTATCGCGGGCATCCACCCGCGTAGCCGGCGGACCGCCGTACGCGCCGCGTACGCGGACATCGCCGACCACGCACTCGACCCGCGCACGCTGGGCCTCTATCCCGACGACTGGTACGACCAGCCCGGTTTCCTGTTCACCCGCTTCGCCCCCGAGCGACCCACGACCTGGGTGTGGGCCTACTCCTTCGCCCGCGACGCCCCGGTGCTGGTGCCGGAGAGCTACGCCTTCTTCGGCCCTCGCCCGGCGGACGACCTCGGCTTCGCCTACGAGTGCTCCAACGGCTGCGCCCTGGGCGGCCACCCGGCGGAGGCGATCCTGTACGGCCTGCTGGAGGTGGCGGAGCGGGACGCGGCCCTGGCCACCTGGTACGCCCGGATGCCCATCCCGCGGGTCGACCTCGGCTCGGCCGCCGACCGCCGCATCCCGATGCTCGCCCAGCGGGTACGGGACCGGCTGGGCTACGAGGTGCACGCGTTCGCGGCGCTGCTGGAGCAGCGGGTGCCGGTGTTCTGGGTGATGGCCGTCGACGCGCTGGGCCGGCCGGACCGGCCGCGTGCGCTGTGCGGGTCGGCCTCGCACCTGGACCCGGAACGAGCGCTTCGCCGGGCGCTGGAGGACCTCGTCCCGATGCTGGCCGGCCATGTCGAACGCTACGACCCGGCGACGTCGGCGCGGCTGGCGGCCGACTCCGACGAGGTGCGGCTGCTGGAGCACCATCCGCTGGCCTACGGCCACCCGGACGCGTCCGGCCGGCTGGGCTTCCTGCCGCTCGGAGGGCCCTCGCTGACCGTGGCCGAGGTGGCGGCCCGGGTGGGCTGGCCCGGGCACGACGACCTCTGCGCGGACCTGGCCGAGCTGGCCGGGCGCTACCTGGCGGGCGGGCTCGACGTGATCGCCGTCGACATCACCTCGCCGGAGGCGCGGGCATGCGGCCTGCACGCCGCGAAGGTCTTCGTGCCGGGGACGCTGTCCATGACCTTCGGGCACCGCTACCGGCGCGTGCACGGCCTGCCGCGGCTGCTGAGCCTGCCGCGGCTCCTCGGCTACCGGGACCGCGACCTGCGGCCCGCGGAGCTGAACCCGTACCCCCATCCGTTCCCCTGACCGGTCCCCACGGAGGAAGCGAGGCGGACACCGCGTGCACATGACCACGGCGACGAGCGCGCCCGGCGCGGCCACGCGCCGCTACCTGGCCGCCATGCGGAACCGGGGGGCGCTGTCCATCGACTGGGCCGCCGCGCCGACCCGGCACAAGCGCTATCCCGGCGCCGAACGCGTGCGGCTGCCCTGGACCGCCGGTGACGGCTCGGCCCTCGGCCTGCTCGGCGAGCTGCTGCGGGACCTGCTCGGCATGACCAGGACCGTGTGGTCCCACCACCTCGACGACGGCGGCGAGCCTCTGGGGCGGCCGCCCATGCTGCTCACCGGCCGGCCCGCCCCGTCGGGCGGAGGGTTGTACCCGATCGAGGCGTACGTGGCCGCGGGCGAGCCGCGCCTGCCCGGCCTGCCCGCCGCCCTCCACCACTACGACCCGGTGCACCACGTGCTGGAGCGCGTGCGCGACGACGACCACGTCCCGGCGCTGACCGGCCTGCTCGCGGACGTCCCATCGGGCGGCGCTGCGGACGGTGCCGCGGGCGGCGCTGCGCCGGACCTGGCGATCCTCCTTTCCGCGGTGTTCTGGCGGTCGATGTTCAAGTACGGCGACTTCGGCTACCGCCTGATCTGCCAGGAGACCGGCGTACTCGTGGCCCAGGCGCTGGCCGTGGGCGGGCGGCTGGGGATGGCCGGCCGGGCCCGCCTGCGGTTCCCCGACGGCGAGGTCGACCGGCTGCTCGGTCTCGACGGCGTCCGGGAGGCCACGCTGGCCGTGCTCACCTTCACCCTGCCGTCCAGCGGGGCACGGCCCCCGGACACCGGGCGGCCGCCCGCCTCCTCTCCGTCGTCCGGGAGGCCGCTGCCGCCGCCGGCCTCACCTCCGGCCGGGGAGCTGATGTCGCGGCCGGTCGCCGATGAGAGCAGGCCGCTGCCCAGAACGATGCCCGACGGCCACGCCGCCGCCCTGCACCGGGCCTGCGCGTCCGCCTCTCCCGGCGCACCACGTATCGCGGACGCACCGCACTCCCCCGGCTCGCCGGAGCCGGCCGTCGTGCCGCCGCCGCGGCCGCAGGTGCGCGCGGGCCGGGCACTCCCGGCTCCCGAGCCCGCGACCGGCGCCCACCCGGCCGCGGGGGTGCCGCGCCGTACGTCGCCGGTGGCCGGCTACCGTCCCGTGCCGCTCATGGGCAGGGCACTCGGCGCGGTGCTGGCCGCGGCCGGCGGCGGCTATCCGGCCGACCTGCCCGGCGCCGCGACGGGACCGGCCGCGACGGCGCTGTGCCTGCTGTCCCTGCGGGTGGAGGGCCTGCCCCGCGGCGCCTACTGGTACGACCCGGCACGGCACACGCTCCACGAGCTGGCCGGGGCCGGCGAGGTGGAGGCCGTGGCCACCGGGCGGCTGCTGGCCAACACGCGGGTGGCGCTGCGCGGGGCCGCCGCCGCGCTGGTTCCCGTGGGCGATCCGCTCGCGGGCGCGCGCCTGTTCGGGGACCGCTGGTATCGCATGCAGCAGATGGAGGCGGGCCTGGTCGCGCAGCGGGCCGCGCTGGCCGCCGCGGCGCTCGGCCTGGCCGCGCGCATCCACTCCGACGGCGCGAACGAGACCACCGACGAGGTGCTCGGCCTCGCCGCGACCTCCCTGAGGAGCCTGTCCTTCGTGGCGATGGGCACCCCACCGACCGGCGGGCCCGTGGTGGCCCGCCGCATCCCGGTCCTCGCCGACGAGGAGGTGGTGCCGGCTCCTACGCCATCGTGACCCGTTCGTTCCAAGCATGATCATCAATCGCATGTCAGGAGACACACATGTCGGAGAACCTCAAACTCGACCTGCGCGGCCTGGACGTCGACTCCATCGACGTCGTGTCCGCCGACTCCATCGTGGCGGAGGGGCACGGCGCCATCGAGACCGGCGCCTCCTCCTCCCCCGGCTACTGCTCGTCGTATCTGACGGCGATGAGCTGCTGGGCTCCGGAGCTGTAGAGCCGGCGCCGGCCCTCCGGTGAGCTTCGTACGGCCACCGGTATGACGAGCAGGGCCGAGGGCGCCCGTGCCGTGGGCGCCCTCGGCCCCTGACGAACCCCTTCGAGGAGCGCGTTCCTTTGACCTATGTAGCGCACGCCGTCCCCGTCGCGGAGGACGGCGACTCTGCCGGGCTCGCCGATCCCGATTATGCCCTGTCGCCCGTTCTGGCAGTCCGCGTCGCAGGGCTGCCGGTGGCCGGGCTCGACCGGATGCGCTGCACCCGGACGTGGCGGCTGGTGGACGAGCTGGCGAACGTCTCGGCCAGGCTGCGGCGGGAGGGCGCGCAGTTGTCCGGCCCGCTGCACGATGTGATCGGCGGCGTGGCGCCGGGTCCGCTGAAGTCCGGGCTGGTGGCCCTGCGGCGCGCGGTGTTCGCGGGGCGCCGGCCGGGCGGCCCGGCCGCGTCCGCCGGAGTGCTGGCGGCGCTGCCCGCGGACCTGGCCGCCCGGATCAGCGCGTGGACCGCCCTGCGGCAGCGCGCGGACGGGTTGCGCGCCGCGCTGCCCGCCGTGCTGGCGGAGGAGTCGCGGGAGAAGACGGCGGTGCTGCGCGAGGCGGTGTCCGACGCCGGCTTCCGCCACGGCCTCGCCCAGGGCAGCGCGGTGCTGGCCGGCCGGCTCGAAGCCTGGCTCGCCGGCCCCGCCGACCGCCCGCCGGACCGGCAGGAACTGCTGCGGCTGGCCCGCTACCTCGCCCGGGCGAGCGTGAAGACCAGCCCGTACGCCACCTTCACGCTGAGCGGCCTGGGCCGGTGGGAGGCGGACGGTCCCGCCGTGCGGACCGGCGGCGAGCCGACCTGGCACGTCATGGTGGAGCTGGACCGGGCGGTCCTGCGCCCGCTGTGGGCGGCGCTCACCCGGCACCGGCGGGTGCGGGAGCGGGCGCGCCTGCGCGTCAACCCGTCCGCCGCCGACGACGGCGACCGGATCTGGTTCCTCGGCTTCGGGCACGGCGAGCCGCTGTCCGGGGTGGCCGCGACCCCCGCGGTGCGGGAGGCTCTCGAC
Source organism: Nonomuraea sp. B1E8 (assembly GCF_039871515.1). NCBI lineage: Bacteria > Bacillati > Actinomycetota > Actinomycetes > Streptosporangiales > Streptosporangiaceae > Nonomuraea > Nonomuraea sp. B1E8. The sequence continues at coordinate 219,519 of NZ_JBDPLS010000013.1, forward strand.
TGGGTGCGCGGGCGGGACTCCGCCACCCTGGCCGCCGCGCCGGGGATCGAGCCGCTGGTCGACGCGGGGCTGCTCGAACTGGTCCCGCCGTACGACGAGCAGGGCGCCGACCCGGTGGGACGGCTGGCGTCGTGGCTGGCGGAGGACGGTGCGGCGCCGTACGCGCGGGCCGTCGGCCGGGTCGCCGAGGCGCTGCGCGACGGTGTCACCCACCCCGGCGACGGCGCGCGGGCGGCCGGGGTCGTGCGGGCGGCGCTGAGCGAGGTGCTGCCGCCAGGGCCGTCGCTGCCCGGCAAGAACCTGCTCTGGCACAGCGCCGTCATCCCCGGCGTGGCCGGACGGCTGAGCGCGACGGCCTGGCGCGGGGTGTGCGACGACCTCGACGCGCTGCGCGGGCTGCTCGGCCTGTTCGACCCCGACCTGCCCGTCAAGATCGCCGCCACCGCGTTCTTCCTGGACCGGTACGGCCCCGGCGGGCGGGTCGCCGCCCTGGACCTCTACCGCGAGATCCACCGGCAGGCGCCGGGCGAGGGCGGGGCGCTGCTGCGCGGCATGCTGCGCGACCCGGTCGCGGGCACGCGCGCGGTGCCGGGCGCCGAGCACCCGCCCGGCCTGACGCGGCTGACGGAGCTGCGGCGGAGCTTCTGGGAACGGGCCGACGCCGGGCCAGGCGGCGGCGAGCCGGTGGTGGAGCTCACGGTGCCCCGCCTGGCCGCCATGGCGGAGAACTGGCCGCGCTTCGTCCGGCCGCCGGGGTCGATCTGCTGCTACCTGCAGGCCGTGCCGGGTCCCGGCGGCGTGCGCGCGGTCGTCAACTCGGTCTCCGCCGGCTACGGGCGCGGGCTGTCGCGGCTGCACCGGCTGGTCACCCTGGCCGGCGGAGAGCCGCCGCCTGCCGCCGGCCTGCGGGCGGCGCAGGACGACGTCATGGTGGCCGAGTGCCGCGGGCTCGTCGGCGGCGGCCTCAACGTCCGCCCCGCCACCGCCGACCTCGCCCTCGACCATCCCTTCACCGCTCCCGACGCGCACCTCCCGCGGGTCTCGCCGGCGGACCTCGTGGCCGGCTACGACCCCGGGAGCGACCGGCTGACGCTGTTCGACGCCGCGGGCCGCCCGGTCAGGCCGGTCCACCTGGGCATGACGGCCCAGTACTGGCTGCCGCCGTGGTTGCAGTTCCTGGTGCGGGCGTTCGGCGAGCCGTCCACGGCGATGGTGCCCGGCTGGGTGTTCCGCGCCCGGGCCGAGCCGCCGGCCGACGGCGTGGTGGAGCGCTGGCCGCGGATGGACCTCGGGCGGGTGACGGTCGCGCGGGCGGTCTGGCGGCTGCGGGCCGGCGCGTTCCCGGTACCGGCCAAGGGCGAGGGCGAGGCCGCCTACCTGCCCAGGCTGGCCGAGTGGCTGGCGCTGCACGGAGTGCCCCGCCGGTTCTTCGCCCGGGTGGTGGATCTCCGGCGCGGCCTGCTGGCGGGACTGCTGAGCAAGGACCGCAAGCCCATGTACGTGGACGTCACCGACCTGCTGCTGCTGACCGGGTTCGTCCGCACGCTGCGCGACCCCGGCGCGCTGCTGGTGCTCGAAGAGGCGCTGCCCGACCCCTACCAGGCGCCCCGCTACGGCGCGGGCGGCCGGGTCACCGAGTACGTCGTGCAGCTGTCGGAAAGGCCGGGCCGATGACGGCGGCGCGGGAGGACGCGGTCGCCGGGGACGGCTGGGTCGGCGCGCACCTGTTCCATTTCGGCGACCTCGACCCGCTGATCACCGGCGTGGTGGACCCGGTGACGCGGGAGCTGGCGGCGGACGGCACCGCGCGCCGCGCCTTCTTCCTGCGCTACTGGGAGGGCGGCCAGCACGTGCGGCTGCGGCTGGAGGTGCCGGACCCGGCGCTGCGGCCGCGCGTCCAAGACCTGGTACGTGAGCGGGCGGCGGCCCACTTCGCCGCCCGCCCGTCCCCTTCCGTCGACGCGGCGGCCTACCGCGCCTTCGCCGCCGCCATGGCCAGGGGCGAGCGGCGTACGCACTATGACGAGCGGCTGCACCCCGCCGGCTCGGTCGCGTTCATCGGCTACCGGCCCGAGTACGAGGCGTACGGCGACGCCGCCTGCGTGGCCGCCGCGGAACGGCATTTCGCGGTGTCGAGCCGGCTCGCGCTGGAGGTGTTGCGCGCCGGGACGGAGATGGGGCGGCGGGCGGCGATCGGGCTGGCCGCGCTGACCATCGCGGCCGCCGCGTGCGAGCCCGACCTGGCCGCCGCCGCCCGCCGCCTGGCCGGGGCCGCCAGCGAGGCGCCGGGCGCCGCTCTCGCCCCGCCGGCTCCCGGGAGCGAGGAGGATTGGCGGCGCCGCGAGAGCGCTCTGCTCGCGCAGACGCGCAGGTTGTGGGACACGCCCGAGTCGGGCGGCGGCCTGCTGGCCGCGTGGGCGTCGTCGGTGCGCGCGCTCCGCGACGACCTCGACGCGCTGCGCTCCGCCGGCAGGTGCGCGCCGCGCGATTCGGGCTCGCCCCACGCGTTCTTCGCCCTGGCCGCGCCGCCGGAGCGGCGCACGGTGTCGCTGATCCTGATGCGCTGCGCGCACCTGCTCCACAACCGGCTGGGGCTGCGCGCCGGAACCGAGCAGCACATGTCGTTCCTGGCGGGCCGTGCCATCGCCGGCCTCGCCGACTCCCGGAGGTGGTCCCCCTGACCGGCTTGCCCGATTCCGACACACCCGCCTGGCACTGCGTGCACGTTCACTACCACGCGCCGGACAAGGACGGCCTGCTGCTGGACGCCGTGCGGCCGCTGCTCGACGGGCTGCGCGGCCAGGTGACGGCAGCGTACGTGCTGCGCCACTGGCGGCAGGGCCCGCACCTGCGGATCAACGTCAGGGCGGAGCCTGCCGTCTGGCGGCGGGTCGTGCGCCCGCGCGTGGCCGAGGTCGTCGGCGGCTACCTGCGCGAACACCCCTCGACCGTCGTGCTCGACCCGGCCGAGAGCCTGCCCAGGCACCGCCTGCTCGCCCAGCGGGAGCAGGAGCGCGGCCCGCTCACGCCGTGGCCGCCGGACAACTCCATCCGCGACGCGCCGTACGACTCGCGCCGGCACGTGCTCGGCAGCGACGAGGCGGTGGACCTGCTCACCGCGTTCTACGTCGATGCCACCCCGCTGCTGTTCGGCATGCTGGAGCACGTGCGCGCGGGCCGCGACAGCAGGATCGGGCTGGCGCTGAGCCTCATGCTGACCATCGCCCACACCTCGCAGCGCATCGACCGCAGCTACCTGTCGTTCCGGATGCACGCGGAGGGATACCTCACGTGGGCGGCCGACCCGGAAGGCGCCCGCGCCCTCTTCGAGCGCGGCTTCAGGGAGCGGCGCGCGGCCCTGACGCGGCGTGTACGCGAGGTCGTCGCCTGCCTGGACGACGGCGGCGCCCCGGCCGTCCCGTTCGTACGGGAGTGGGCATCCCTGCTGGAGCGGTACCGCAGGCGGGTCGCGGCACTGGACGACGGCCGGCTGATCCAGCCGATGATCGAGCCCGGTGAGGCCCTCCGGGTGCGGCCAGGCGACCCGCCGGCGCCGCACCGCGAGCCGAGCGAGCTGCAACGCCTGGTCTTCGACAACCCCGCCTACCACGAGGCGATCTTCGCCGACCCTGCCTTCCGGCGCTACCGTGTGCTGCTCAACTACACCTACCTGCACCTGACGCGGCTCGGGCTCACCCCGCTCGACCGGTTCAGGACCTGCCACCTGCTGGCCGACGCGGTGGAGGACGTCTACGGCCTGTCGGGGCTGGACGCGCTGCGCCGCTTCGCCGGCCGCCCCGCAGCCGCCGGCTGACGCCGGCCCGGTGACGGCGGTCAAGGGACGGCCGTCACCCTTCGGCTCTCTCTCCGAGGCCGATCGGTGGCAGCGGGTCAGCTGTGCCGCACCAAGGGGAGGAAGTCCTGGTCGACGATCTCGACCAGGACGCTGTCCGACGCCGGCACGGAAGTCATCCGTGTTCGGCGTGCCGCCCGTGGTCGGTGACCTGGGCATCGAACCAGGCGTGCAGCGCCTTGAGGAGGGCCGGGTCGGAGGTGGTGTAGGTGATCCGGGCCCCGGCGGGGGCCTCCGTGTAGTGGATGTCGATACGGTCATGGCCTGCCTCGAGCTCGCGCAGACCGGGCATCTCGCCGCCGTGGATGGAGGCGGGATCGCCGTAGTCGCCCTTGCTGAAGCCCGCCGCCTCGGCAGTCAGGTGCTCGCGGATCAGAGCGACCTGCTCGGCGTCGGCGGGGTCGTCGGAGGTGACGGTCTGCACGCCGCCGGTGGCGGCCTTGGCGAAGCGGTGCGTGGTGCGCTCCAGGTCGAACGGCATCACCGTCCGGCTCTTGGCCGCGATCTCGGCCTGCCGGGCGGCCGGCGCCTGCTGCTCGTTCCGGTTGATGAGCGCGTACGCCGTCGCGGCGACGACGACGACGAGGGCGAGCGCGGCGAGGAGCGCCTGGACGCGTCGATTCTTACGTTTCATCGATGGCCTCCGTGAGGATGGTCAGGGCGCGCAGCACGTCGGCACGCTCCCCCTCGGGGACGCGGTCCAGAACGGCGGAGAACCGCTTGGCTCTGGCCTCGGCCAGACGGGCCGCGGCATTCACCCCGTGCGGGGTGAGCCGGACCAGCACGCCGCGCCCGTCATCCGGTGCCGGGGTGCGCTCGGCCCAGCCACGGTTGATGAGCTGCGTGACCAGCCGGCTGGTGGTGCTCTTCTCCAGCCGAAGCCGGTGCGCCAGCTCGCTCTGGCGCAACGCGCCGTCCCTGGCCAGCTCGCCCAGGGCGTGCGCCTCCGAGGTCGGGATGGGCTGCCCGCACGGGGTCTGGTCCGGCTGGTGGAGACCGAAGGCCCGCACGAACCGGGCCACGGCCTCCTGGAGTTCGCGATCATCCGCCATGGTTCGACCATACAACCACATAGTTGTAGTGGGCAACCAGATAGGTTGGTGGGAAAGATCGCCGTTCGGTGTCGCGGGTGGGCCGAGACGCCCCACAGATCGCCGGCGATGCGGCCCAGGCGCCCGTCGGGGTTTTCCCGTACAAGGCCGACGACACCTTCATCCGCCTGGCGCACAGGATGGGCGAGAGGCCCACCTGAGGTCGCCCCAAAATGCGTGGCATCGTACGCATCGGCCCGGCTAGCGTTACTGCCGTCACGCGCCGGGACGACGGGCTTCTGCCCGCGTCCAGCGAGTCAGCAGATAGGAGACGCCGGATGGCTTCCCAGCTCGTCGCGCTCTGCATCGATGCCAACGACCCGCCAGCTCTCGCCCGCTTCTGGGCCGGGGTCCTGGACTGGGAGATGATCGACGACCCCGGCGACGGCCTCGTGCTCGTGCCGGGCGACGACACCGGGTTCCGCATCCGCTGCCTGCCGACCCAGGAGAAGAAGACCACCCAAAACCAGATCCACTTCGATCTGACCAGCGCGTCCCCCGACGACCAGCAGCGGACGGTGGACAGGGTGCTCGCGCTCGGTGGGCGCCACATCGACGTCGGCCAGCGCCCCGAGGAGGGTCATGTGGTGCTCGCCGACCCCGAAGGCAACGAGATGTGCGTCATCGAGGCGGGCAACAACTTCCTCGCCGACTGCGGGTTCATCGGAGCGCTCTCGTGCGACGGCACGCAGGAGGTCGGCTACTTCTGGAGCGAGGCGCTGGGGTGGCCGCTGGTCTGGGACCAGGACCAGGAGACCGCGATCCGCTCGCCGCACGGAGGTCCGAAGATCACGTGGGGTGGTCCTCCGGTGGCGCGGAAGACCGGGAAGAACAGGCTCCACTTCGACCTCGCTCCCCCTGCGGGCGGCGATCAGCAGGCCGAGGTCGACCGCCTGGTCGCCCTCGGAGCCACGCGCGTCGACATCGGCCAGCGCGAGGTCGGCTGGGTGGTGATGGCCGATCCCGACGGCAACGAGTTCTGCGTGCTGACCCCCCGATAGCGTTCGCCGTCCCGCATCGCGCGCAGGCCCCTACGGACGCCCGTGGCCGGGCGTCACCAGCCCGGCCTCGTACGCGACGATCACCGCCTGGGCCCGGTCGCGCACGCCGAGCTTGGCGAACAGGTCGCTCACCCGGTTCTTCACCGTCGACACCGACAACCCCACCTCCTCCGCGATCTGCGCGTTCGACAGGCCCCGCGCGATGAGCTCCAGCACCCGCAGCTCCCGCTCGCTCAGCACGGACAACTCGGCGGGCGTCACGACCGTGCGCGGGCGGGGCGGGCGCACGAAGGTGCCGATCAAGCCGAGTGGCGGCCACCCCGTCCATGTCCGGCATGTGCAGGTCCATCAGGACGGCGTCGGGACGCAGGTCGCGGCTGAGGCGTACCGCGTCGAGGCCGTCGGCCGCCTCCCCGACCGGGGTCAGATCGGGTGCGGTGTCGAGCAGCAGGCGCAGCCCGACGCGGACGACCGCGTGGTCGTCCACGAGCAGTACTCTGATCACATCGTCTCCGGCAGCGGGATGCGGGCGCGTACGGCGAAGCCTCCCTCAGGGGAGGGCCCGGCGCGGATCTCGCCGCCGCACAGCGACACCCGCTCGGCCATCCCCGCCAGCCCCAGTCCCGGTCCGGCGGTGGCCGGACGGGCCGGCCCGTCGCCGTCGATCTCCACCTCCACCCGATCGGGCAGGTACGCCAGCCGCACCCGCGACCGGGCCCCGGCCGCGTGTTTGCGCGTGTTGGTGAGGGCCTCCTGAACGATGCGGTAGACCGCGTGGTCCACGGTCGTCGGCAGGGCGACGGCCTCACCCGACACCTGCAGCGTCGCGTTGCCCGACGCGTCGACCAGCGCCGGCAGCCGCGCCACCCCGACACCCGCCTGGTTGTCGATCGGCTCGCCGTCGGTACGCAACACGTCCAGCAGGCGGCGCATCTCCGTCATCGCCTGGCGGGCGGTTTCCTCGCCGGTGAGCAGGGCGGTCCGGGCACGTTCCGGGTCGGTCGGGATCGTCCGCCGGGCCACGCCCATGTAGAGGCCGACCACGCTGACGTGGTGGGCGATCACGTCGTGCAGTTCGCGGGCGATGCGGCGGCGCTCCTCGCGTGCCGCGTTCTCGGCGATCTGCTGCTCGCGCCGCTGGGACAGCTCCGCCCGCAGGCGCACGACGTACCCGACCGCCACCGGGTACGCCGGGGCGAGCGTGACGGTCAGGATCATCGGGAACGGCGCGGTCGCGGGCATCTGGCCGACGACGGCCACGCCGCCGGCCACGGCCAGCACCGCCGTGACGATCGCGGCGTCTCCCGTCCAGGGACGGCTCTTCCAGAGCGCGACGATCATTTCTCCAACGCATCACAGACGGCGGCCGCAAGGCAATCGCCGCCGCGCGTACGACCGCCCGATCCGAGACGTCCACCCCCCAGCACTCCGCGTGAACGGAAACGGGCACGAGGGAGACGGCTCGGAAGAACCATCCTGTGCAGGCGGGCGCGGACGTCGGGCATGTATGCCAGCCTGCTGACGCCGATGCCGCCGTTCATCGGCGTCAGGAACGATCTCGCACCGGGACCGGGCTCCCGCCACCGCGGCGTCTCCGGTACTCCAGACCCGGGGCGCCGGCGGGATCAACCGCCCATCGCCACCCGGTAGAGGGCCGCGAGCGCGTCGTCGACGGGATGGGGCTGCGGTTTCCCCGAGGCGTCGAGCCTGTTCCACCTCTGCAGGTTGACCGCGACGGACATCTGCCGCCCGCCGTCGGCGCGCGTCATGGAGAGGGTCCCGCCGCCCCAGACCGTGCCGCCGTGGCCCCAGAAGGTGCCGCCGCCGGGGACCTCCGTCGGGTGGAGGCCGAGACCGTAGTCGATCACCTTCCCCTCCTGGGAGACGACCGGGACGGTGCGCTGCATCTGCGCCAGCGACGAAGGGCTGACGATCTCCCCGGCCAGCAGCATGCCGAAGAAGCGGTTGAGATCCGCCATCGTCGATATCAGCGAGGCCGAGGGGCCCACCCACGACATATCGTAGACGCTGTAGTCGCGCGGCGGGTCGATCATGCCGAACCACGCCTCGTACATCTGCGAGTGCGGCCCGTGGACATGCGGTCCGTCCGGGAACCGGGTGTCCGGCAGCCCGGCCCGGTCGATGACGTTCCGGATGATCAGCTTCTCCGCGGGAGTGCCGGTCACGTGTTCCAGGAGCCGGCCGAGGAGCAGGTAGTTGGTGTTGGAGTACACCCCGGGGGTGCCGCCCGGCGTGCCGACGGCGGGCGCCGTGACTCCCATCTCGATCAGATCGGCAGGCTCGAACCGCGTGAACCGGTGGTCGTCCAGGCTTTCCGGCCCCGTGTCCGCCACGGAGGGGAACGCCTTGAGGGACGGGTAGGCATAGGGGAGGTACTCGGCGAGGCCGCTGGTGTGGTTGATCAACATCCGGACTGTGATCGTGTCGCCGCGCTCTCCGGGGACCAGCCGCGGCAGGTAGTGGCCGATCGGCGTGTCCAGCCCGATCTGGCCGCTCTCGGCCAGTTGCAGCACAGCGGCGGCGGTGAAGGTCTTGGTGACGCTGCCGACGCGGTGCCGCATGTCGGCCGTGACGGGACGGCCGGTGGCGACATCGGCGACCCCGGCGGCCCCCCGCCAGATCTGGTCGCCGTCACGCACCTCGGCGAACACTCCGGGCACCCCCGCACGGTGGATGTTGTCCATGGCGGTTCGCAGCGCCGCGGCGTCAAGGGGGTTGTTCACGTTGCGCGTCCTCTCGTCGTGAGTGGATGGATGGTCGCCTCCATTATGCACGCGGTGCGTGCAACAGTGAGTGCATAGGCTAGGTTGGGTCGCGGCGAGAGGGGTGACATGGCAGGCCGAAGGCGCTGGTCGACCGAAGAGATCCTGGACACGGCGGCGGAGCTGCTCCGCACGAGCGACGCCGAGTCCTTCAGCGTGCGCCGGCTCGCCGCGGCCCTCGGGACCGACTCCTCCAGCCTCTACCGGCACTTCCGCAACAAGACCGAGCTGCTGCGCGCGGTCACCGACCGCATCCTCATCGCCGCCATGGACGGCTACCGCCCCGAGGGCGACTGGAAACAGCGCATCACCACCGTGGCCACCCGGTTGAGGGAGGCCTTCGCCCGGCATCCCCAGGTCGCCGTGATCTGGGCACGCTACGTCTCGGGCGGCACCGGCTCCCGGCTGGTCATAGAGGAGACGCTGACGGCCCTGCGGGCATCGGGCCTGCCCGACGAGGAGATCCCGGCGCACTACCACCGGCTCGCGATCCTCCTCGCGGCACTGATCTCCTCCGAGGCGGCGGCCGGCAGCATCACCCCCGAAGAGCACGAGCAGGGCCTCGAGTCGTTCCGCGTCGCGGTGCTGGGCGCCGACCCCGCGCGCTTCCCCGCCCTGGCCCATTTCTCCCGCGACATCCGTCCCCTGTCCGACAACCGCCACGCCGTGTTCGAAGCGATCCTCGCCGCCCAGCTCACCGCGATCGAGGCCAGGATCCCCCGGCCCGCGCCGGGCTCGGGAAACGGAGCCTGAACGCGCCGACCTGACCTGCCGGCTCCCCCGGGCCCCCGTGACGACGCGGGTCAAGGCCGGGGCAAGCAAGGCCGTCTCCTCGGCGGTTCCCCTAGGTCCGCGGCCGGATCCTGCCTATCGTGAGCGCCTGTTTCCTAGGAGAGCGGACGCGGCATGCTCGATCGGCGATCTCGGCGCCGCGGTGCGGCCAGGCGGCCCGTACGCGTGCAGGGCGGAGCGGAATGAGCAAGTCACGATACTCCCGGTTGGCGGGAGTGGCGGCGCACGTGCCGGCGGACAGCCTGACGACGGAGCAACTGGAAGACCTGCTGGCCGAGCGCAACCCCGGCATCGACATTCCGCGCGGCCTGATCGAACGGCACAGCGGGGTCAAACGCCGCCATGTCGCCCCGCCGGAGTGCACGGCATCCGACCTGGCGGCGGAGGCGGCGAGGCGGCTCCTGCGGCAGACCGGGCACACGCCGCCCTCGATCGACCTGCTCATTTACGCGGGCGTGTCCGGCGACGCCGTCGAACCCGCGACGGGACACATGGTGGCGGCCAAGCTGGGCGCCGGCTGCCCCGTCTTCGACGTGCGGGACGCGTGCAACAGTGTCCTGCGGGCGATCCACCTCGCCGACGCGCTCATCACCGCCGGCCATCACCGTACGGTCCTCATCGTCTGCGGCGAGGTCATCACCTCGAGCATCCGGTGGCACGTGGGTCGCGGGAGGACTTCGAGCCGGCGATCCCGTCCTACACGGTCTCGGACTCGGGCACGGCGCTGCTGCTGGAGCTCAGCGGCACCCCTGGCGTGCTCGGGCACGCGTTCGGCGCGAACTCCGCGGACTGGCGGGCCTCCATCATGCCGTTCGTCCGTGACGCCTCCGGCGGGTTCCGTACCGGGCCTTTCACCATCGATTCGGTGGGCCTGGCCATCGGCGTGCAGAAGCTGGACTTCGGCGTGCTGCGGCAGCCGCTGGCGGAGCGCGGGCTCGGCTGGGACGACATGGCCGTGGTGTGCGTGCACCAGCCGTCGCTGGCGGCGCTGCACTGGGGCTGCGAGCTCATGGGCGCCTCCCCGGGCAGGGCCGAGGTGACGATCGTCGACCACGGCAACCTCGCCGCCTCCACGCTGCCGATGCAGTTGCACCTGGCCGAACGGGCCGGCCGGCTCAAGCGCGGCGACCTCGTCGCCCTGGTGGGCATAGCCAGCGGGCTCAGCGCCGGCACCGTGCTGCTGCGCTGGTAGGAGCCGCGCGAAGGGAGCATCCCCGGCTCGGCGCGTACGGAACCGCCGCGCCGTGGCGGCCGCACTCGTTGCGATCCCCGCGTTCATCGCATAGTAGTTGATCACTTGCGGTGAGTGACATCGAGAGGGCTGGCGCATGAGCGGGACCAAGGGGACGGACACGGCGGTGGCGGTGATCGGCGTGGGCTGCCGGCTGCCGGGCGGCATCACCGACATGAACGGCCTCTGGCAGGCCCTGGAGCAGGGCTCCGACCTGGTCCGGCAGGTGCCGCCCGACCGCTTCGACGCCGATCGCTTCGTCGACGAGCACACGCCCCGCCCGGGCAAGAGCTACACGCGGGCCGGCGGATTCCTCGACGACATCGCCGGCTTCGACGCCGCCTACTTCAAGATCTCACCCAAGGAGGCGGCCGCCATGGATCCCCAGCAGCGCCTGCTGCTGGAGATGACGGCCGAGGCGCTGGACGACGCGGGCGTGGACCCGGCGGGGCTCGCAGGAAGCGACACCGCGGTGTTCGTCGGCATCTCCGACACCTCCTACGGCTTCCAGCAGATGCTGGAGAAGCAGGACGTCACCCCGTACACCATGGCGGGCGCCACGCTGTCGATCGCGGCCAACCGCATCTCCCATACCTTCGACCTGCACGGCCCCAGCATGGCGGTGGACACCGCGTGCTCGTCCTCCCTGCTGGCGGTCGAGCGCGCCTACCGGACGCTGCTCGCGGGCACCAGCAGGCTGGCGCTGGCCGGGGGCGTGAACGTGCTGGTGTCACCCGGCAGCTTCACCGGGTTCAGCCAGGCGCAGATGCTCTCCCCCACGGGCCGGTGCGCCGCCTTCTCCGCCCATGCCGACGGGTTCGTACGGGCCGAGGGCGGCGGCGTGGTGGTGCTGAAACGGCTGGCCGACGCGTTGGCGGACGGCGACCGTGTCCACGGCGTCATCGTCGGCGCCGGCACCAACAACGACGGCCGCACCATGGGGCTGGCGCTGCCCAACCCCGAGGCGCAGGAGGCGCTGCTGCGCCAGGTGTACGGGCCGGACGCACTCGACCCGGACGACCTGGTGTACGTCGAAGCGCACGGCACCGGCACCCAGGCCGGGGACCCGGCCGAATGCGAGGCGCTCGGCCGGGTGCTCGGCCGCGGGCGCGCACGAGGGCCGTTGCCCATCGGGTCGGTCAAGTCCAACCTCGGCCATCTGGAGCCGGCGTCGGGCATGCCGGGACTGTTCAAGGCGCTGCTGGTGCTGCGGCACGGCAGGATTCCCGCCTCCTTGCACGCCGAGGAGCTCAATCCGCGCATCGACTTCGACGGCCTCAACCTGTCGGTGACGACGAGGGCCACCGCGGTGAGCGCACCCGGCGGCGGGCGGGCGCTGGCGGGAGTGAACAGCTTCGGTTTCGGCGGCAGCAACGTGCACGTCACCCTCACCACGCCGCCCCCACCAGCGCGCCTTCCCGGGCCCGCGCCGAGCCCGGGGACGACGCTGCCGGTGATGGTGTCGGCCCAGACCGACGCGGCGTTGCGGCAGGCGATCGAGCGCACCGCCGACCGCCTGACGCGTCCGGGCGGCGACGAGGAGGCCTGGTACGACTGCGCCTACACCTCCACCCGCCGCCGGGGCGGCCACCCGCGCCGGGCGGTGGCGCTGGCGGACTCGCCCGCGCAGGCGGCCAGGGCGTTGCGCGGCCTGCTGGCCGATCAGCCCCGCACGGGCGGCCCCGAGCGGGCACAGGGCCCGGACCAGACGGTGGGCCCCGAGCGGGCGACCGGCCCGGAGCGGGCGCAGGGCGCTGAGCGAGGGCAGGGCGTGGCGGCGGTCGTGGACGCGGCCGAGCACGGCCGGGTGGTGTTCGTCTTCTCCGGCAACGGCTCGCAGTGGGCGGGCATGGGCGCCGACCTGCTGGCCACCGACGAGACCTTCCGCGCTGCGGTGCAGGAGGCCGACGCCGCGCTGCGGCCGTACCTGGGCTGGTCGGTGCTGCGCGAGATGGAGCAGCCGCCCCGGCAGTGGCGGTTGTCGGCGACGGAGGTCGCCCAGCCCTTGTTGTTCGCCGTACAGGCGGGGCTGCTGGCCGTGTTGCGCGCGGCGGGTGTCCGCCCGGAGGCTGTGCTGGGCCACAGCGTGGGCGAGGTCACGGCCGCCTACGCCGCCGGGGCGTTGTCGCTGGAGCAGGCCGCGCGCGTGATCGCGGCACGCGGCACGGCGCAGGCCGCCACGATGGGAACGGGCCGGATGGCCGCCGCCGGGCTGCCGGAGGAGCGGGCCCGCGCCGTGCTGGCCCGCTATCCGGACGTGGAGGTCGCGGCGGTCAACACCGACCGCGACGTCACGCTCGCCGGGCCGGAGGGGCAGCTCAAACAGCTCGGCGCGGATCTGGAGGCGGACGGCGTGTTCGTCCGCCACCTGGACCTCGACTATCCCTTCCACAGCGCCGCCATGGACGCCGTCCGCGAGCCGCTGCTGCGGTCCCTCGACGGGCTGCGCCCCGGGCGCGCCGGCGTCACGCTGCTGTCCACCGTGACGGGGCGCGAACTGGACGGAAGCGAGCTGACGGCGGACTACTGGTGGCGCAACGTCCGCGAGCCGGTGCGGTTCGCGGACGCCGTCGACGGCGCGCTGGCGAGCGGCCACGACGTCTTCGTGGAGGTAGGGCCGCATCCGGTGCTCCGCTCCTACCTGCGCCGGATGACCGCGCGGGCCCGCCGGCGCGCCTGCGTGGTGCCGACCCTGCGCCGCGAGCAGCCCGCCGCCGTGCCGGCCGCGGTCGCCGAGATCATAGCCGCCGGCGCCCAGCTCGACTGGGACGTCTACTTCCCCCGCCCGGGCCGGGTCGTGTCCCTGCCGTCCTACCCGTGGCAGCGCGAGCGGTACTGGATCGGCGGCCCCGACACGTGGGTGCACTCCAGCGGCACAGGAGCGCTGCAACATCCGCTGCTGGGCGAGCGCCTGCCGGCCCCGCACCCCACCTGGCACGGCCCGATCGAACGCACGCTGGCGCCCTGGCTGGTCGACCACCGCGCGGGGGGCGTGCCCGTCCTGCCCGTCACCGGATACATCGAGATGGCGTTGTCGGCCGCCAGGCTGGCCCTCCCGGAGGCCGGCGAAGCCGTGGAGGTCGACCGGGCGGCCGTCACCCGGGCGCTGGTGATCCCCGAGTCGGCCGACGCCCGGCCGCTGTACGCGCAGACGTCGTTGACGCCCGAGACCGGCGCGGTGGTCGTGACCAGCACCGACGATCTGGCGCTGCCGCCCCAGGAGCACTTCAGGGCACGGGTACGGCTGCTGCTGCGGCCCTGCCCCCCGCCGCTGGACCTGGCCGCGCTGCGCGCCCGCGTCACCGCCGAAGCCGACGTGGACGCCTTCTACCGGGACACCGCCCGCGGCGGGATGGCCTACGGGCCCGCCTTCCGGGTCCTGACCGGCCTGCGGCTGGGCGAGGGTGAGGCGCTGGCCGCCTACAGCGTGCCCGCGCAGGCCGAAGGCCGCTACCACGTGCACCCGGTGCTGCTGGACAGCGCGCTGCAGGCGGGGGTGGCCTGGCTGGTGGAGACCATGCTGCAGGGCAACGCCTTCATGCCCTCGGCCATCGGCGCGGTGCGGGTGTGGCGCGCCCCGGCCGCCGAGGGCGTCCTGTACGTACGCGAACGCGCGCGCGGCGACGACGAGGTGTGCTGGGACATCCTCGTCGCCGACCCCGACGGCACGGTCACGGTCGAGGTGGAGGGATGCCGGCTGCGGCGCACCCAGCTCAGCACGGTCCTGCCGCTGGAGCACTTCCGCACCGAACTGCGCGCCCTGCCGCACGAGAACACGCCCGCCACGCCATGGCCGCTGGCCGGCCCCGTGGAGATCGCCGACGCGGTGGCCGGCACGCTCGCCGATCTCCGTTCGGCCTGGCGGGCCCTGGACTACGGCGGTTTCGCCGACCGTGCGGAGGCGTCGTTCGCCGTCGCCCTGGCCACCGCCCTGGAGGACATCGGCTGCCCGGCCGGCCGGGAGATCGGCGTGACCGACCTGGTACGGGCAGGGGTGACGGGCCGCGGCGTATCGATGGTGCAGCACGCCCTTCCGCTCCTGGAGCGGCACGGACTGGCCCGGCGCCTGGGCGAGACCCGTTTCGAGCTGACCGGCCCGCACCGCGACGGCCCCGCCGCCAGGCAGGACGAGACGACGGCGTTCTTCGGGCAGGCGACGCCGTTCGCCGCCGAACAGGCTCTGACCGCGCTGTGCGTCCGGCACCTGGTCCCCGTCCTGCTCGGCGAGGACGACCCCGCCGAGCTGCTGCACTCCGGCGGGGGCGCCGAACTGCTGGACCAGGTGCACGACATCGCGCCCCTGTGCCTGCACGGCAACCGGCTCATCCGCGCTCTCGCCACGGAGATCGCCGCACGCTGGCCGGCTGACCGGCCGCTGCGCGTCCTGGAGGTGGGCGCGGGGACCGGCGGCACGGCCGCCATGCTGCTGCCCGTCCTGCCCGCCGACCGTACCCGCTACCTGGTCACCGACGTCGACGAGGTGGTCCTGGCGCGGGCGCAACGGCGTCTGGCCGGGTCCGACATCGTGGAGTTCCGCCGCTTCGATCTCGACGCCGGCCCCGCCGAGCAGGGCCTGCCTCCCGGCTCCTTCGACCTGGTGATCGCCGCCCACACCCTGCACCGCTCCACCGACCTCGCGGGCACGCTCGCCCGCCTGTCCGGCCTCCTGGTGCCGGGCGGGCAGGTGCTGGCGGTCGAACCCCACCGGCCGCCCGTCGCGGCCTACGCCGGGATGTTGCCCGGCTACTGGGGCAACGCCGACCGCGAGCTGCGGCCGCACGCGCCGCTGGTCGAGGCCGAACGGTGGCCGCAGGTGCTGGCCGAGGCGGGATACCGCGAGGTCGCGCACCTGACCGATGACGACGATCCCGGGCGCGCGGCGTACTCGCTCCTGCTGGCCACGGCGGCCGGCACGGCGCCTGCCCCGCAGCGGCTCGCGCTCGACGCCGCGCAGACCTGGATCGTCATCGCCGACCAGACGAAGAACGACGCGCACGACCCGCCGTCCCACGTTCCAGCCCACGCCCGTACGCCCGCGCTGGCGGACGCGCTCGGCGAGCTGATCGCCGGGCAGGGCCACGTCGAGCGGGCGGGCGCCGGAGAGGATGCGGCGCGGCTGCTGGAGCGGGTGCCGCGGGGGGCCACCGCCGTCACCTTCGTCCTCGTCGTGGAGAGCCCGGCCGGCCGGCGCGGCGCCGCCGGCCGGCCCGAGGCCGTCGTCGAGGAGGTCGCCGGCCACCTCGCCACCGTGCGCGCCGTGGCTCAGGCGTGCGCCCAGCTTCCGCCGTCCACAGCGGCGACGTTGTGGCTGGTCACGAACGAGTGCGCGGCCGTGCCCTGCCCCGTCCCCGGCGGTGGTGACACGCCGGTGGCCTCGGCCGTGTGGGGGGCGACCCGTACCCTGGCCAACGAGCAGCCCCGCATGACGATCCGGCGGGTGTCGGTGCAGCGCGGCGCCGGCGACGCCGAGCGGGTGTTCGGCGAGCTGGCGCGCCCCGGGCAGGAGGACGAGATCGTCCTGACCGGGCAGGGCCGCTTCGTCGCCCGCACGCGGCACACGCCGGCCCGCCCGCCCCGGCCCGCTGGAGGCGGCGGCCACCGGCTGGCGGTGCGCGATCCCGGAGCCGCCTACCGTCTGGTCTGGCAGCCGCTGTCGCCGCCGCCGCCCGGGCCCGGTCAGGTGCTGATCGAGCTGCGGGCGGCGGGCCTGAATTTCCGCGACCTGGTCCACGCCGTCAACCTGCTGCCCGGCGAGGCGCTCGAGGGCTTCTACGGCGGCTTCCCGCTGGGGCTTGAGGGCGCCGGCGTGGTCGCCGCCGTCGGCCCGGACGTGACGGGTGTGCGCCCCGGCGACCGCGTGATGACGGCGCAGGCCGTGGGCCTGGGCACCCACGCCGTCGTCCCGGCCTGGGCGATGATGCCGGTGCCGGACGGCATGAGCTTCACCGAGGCCGCCACTATGCCCATGGCCCACCTGACCGCCCATGCCGCGCTGCGCACGGCCGGCGGGCTGCGGGCCGGTGAGACGGTGCTGGTCCACAGCGGCGCCGGCGGCGTGGGGCTGGCGGCGATCCAGTACGGCCGCCGCGTCGGCGCCCGCGTGATCGCCACCGCCGGCACCCGCGCGCGGCGGGACTTCCTGCGCGCCCACGGCGTCGAGCACGTGTACGACTCCCGCAGCCTGGACTTCGCCGAGCAGATCATGGAGCTGACCGGCGGGCGCGGCGTGGACGTGGTGCTCAACTCGCTGATCGGCGAGGCGCTGATCCGCAGCATGGAGATCCTCGCGCACGGCGGCCGGTTCATCGAGATCGGCAAGCGTGACATCTTCGCCGACCACCGGCTGCCGATGCGTCCCTTCGGCAACAACACCGCTTTCATCGGCCTGGACGTGGGCACGCTCATCACCCAGGAACCGGACCGCTCCGCCCGCGCGATGGCCGAGCTGGCCGGCGATGTGACCGCCGGGCGGGTCACGCCGCTGCCGCACACCGTCTATCCGGCCTCCCGCGTCGCGGACGCCTTCGCGGCGATGCGCCACTCCCGGCACATCGGCAAGATCGTCGTCTCGTTCGGCGGCGGTGACGAGTCCGTCCTCGTCGAGGCGGGGCCGCGCGCGCCGCGGTTCGACCCCCACGGCACCTACCTGGTCAGCGGCGGGCTGGGCGGGTTCGGCGCGGCGACGGCCCGCTGGCTCGCCGCCCGCGGCGCCCGCCACCTGGCGCTGGTCGGCCGGCGCGGCCTCGACAACCCTGAAGCGGCCGATCTGCTGTGCGACCTGGGCGAGCTCGGGGCGGACACGCACGTGTACGCCGCCGATGTGAGCGATCGGGCGGCGATGAGCCGCATCGTCCAGGAGGCGCGGGCGGAGGGCCGGCCGCTGCGCGGCGTCGTCCATGCGGCCATGCACCTCGACGACGGCCCGATCGGCGACCTCACCGATGACCGGATCGCGGCCGTGCTCCGGCCCAAGATCGCCGGGGCGCTGGTCCTGGACGACGTGACCGGGCAGGAGGACCTGGACCTGTTCCTGCTGTACTCCTCGGTCACCACCACGCTCGGGCATGCGGGACAGACGTCGTACGTGGCCGCCAACCAGTTCCTGGAGGCGCTGGCGCGCCGCAGGAGAGCCCGCGGCCTGCCTGCTCTGGCGGTCTGTCTGGGCGCGCTGGCGCAGACCGGCGTCGTGGCACGCGGCGCGGGCGACAGGCTGGCCGCGTTCGGGATCGAGGCCATCAGCCCGCGGGAGGCGTTCACCGCGATCGAGGACATGCTCGCCGGCGGAGCGGACGTGGCCGGGGTGGGCCGCTGCGACTGGAGCCGGCTGCGCCAGGTCCTGCCCGCCCTGGACCGGCCGCGGATGTCACCGGTCATGCCGGCGGCGATGCGGCAGGAGGACGTCAGCCCCGAGCAGATCGCCAGGGAACTGGAGGCGATGGACGCCGGTGAGGTGCTGGCCTACCTCACCGAGCACATCCCGCGGATCCTGGCGTCGATCCTGCAGATGCCGGCCGAGCAGATCGCCCACGATCGCAAGCTGGAGGACTACGGGATGGACTCCCTGATGGGCGCGCAGGTGCTGGCCTCGCTTCGCCACCAGTACGGCATCGACATCCCGCCGATGGAGATCCTGCGCAGCGGCGGCACGGTCGCCGACCTCGCCGGTCTCGTCCTGGACCGGCTGCGGCCGCAGGCGGCCCAGGACACGGCGGCGCCCGGCCGGTAGAAGCCCGGGAGAAGGACCGCCGCCCGGAGCCTCCGGGCGGCAGGAAGAGGAGCGTTCATGCCGGCTGGTGTCCGTCGCCGCCGTTCCCGCCACGGCGGCGCGGCTGCCACCGTCTCCCCCGCCGGCGTCTCCCCCGCCCCTGCCGGTCCTCAGCAGGACGATCCCGGCGCCGGCTCCGCCGCTCTCGGCAGGCTGGGCCGGGCGGCGGCCCGCCGTGGACGGCTCGTTCTCGCGGTGTGGCTGCTCTTGGCCGCGGGGTCGGTGATGCTGCTGCCCGGCCTCATGCAGCGGCTGGTTCCGCCCTCGCTGGAAGTGCCGGGCTCCCGGTCGGCGGCGGCCGCGGCCATGATCGCGCGCGGGCTCCCGGAACTGGGCGAGGAGCAGATGCTGCTGGCCTTCTCCTCGGCGAGCCTGGACGCGGGCGAGCTACGCTTCCAGCAGGCGATGGCCGCCACGGTGGACGCGCTGGCCGCCCGCCCGGACATCGGCGCGCTGCTGCCGCTGGTCGTCTTCACCATCGTCTTCGGCCTGTCCCTGGACTACGAGGTCTTCCTCGTGCACCGCATCGCCGAGCACTACCGCCGCGGCGGCGACAACACCGCCGCCGTCCTGTACGGGCTGCGGCATACGGCGCGTCCCATCACGCTGGCCGCCGCCATCATGGCCGTCACGTTCGGCGGCCTGATGTTCACGCGGCGGCTGGACTTCCAGCAGGGCGGGTTCGCGGTGGCGGCGGCGATCGTCATCGACGCGACGATCATCCGGATGGTGCTGGTCCCGTGCCTGATGCGGCTGCTGGGGCATCGCAACTGGTGGCTGCCGGGAACGCGGGTCAGCGCCCGGTCAAGGCGACCCGGGTAACGGGGCCCGGCGCAAGGAGCTCGGTGCTAGGCGTCCGGTGCGAGGGCCCGGTGAACGGCGTCCGGAGCAAGGCGTCCGGTCCGGCCGGTCAGTGGCGCAGGAAGGCGCGGACGGCGGGGACGAGCCGGTCATGGGCGTCTTCGAGCACGTAGTGCCCGGCATCGCGGAAGGCGTGGACCTGGGCGCGGGGCAGGCGCCGTCGCCACTCGCGCAGCATCAGCGGGTCGAACACCGGGTCACGCAGCCCCCAGCCGATCAGTACGGGCCGGTCGGCGAAGTCGGCCAGGCTCTCCCCCGCCCGCACCAGCAGCGGCCAGGATCGGTGGCCGGGGCCGAGCGGGATGTCGTGCACGAACCGCTGGACGGCCACCCGGTTCCCCCGGCGGTCGTCGGGGGCCAGGAAGGCGGCCCGCACGTCGGAGGGCAGCCGGTTGCGGACCCCGAACGGCGGCAGCGTGGCCAGCCGGGCGAAGGCGTGGTGGCGCAGGAACAGCCGCTCACCCAGGCGGGTCTCACGCAGCAGCCACAGCGGCAGCCGCAGCGCCGGCCGTACCCTCGGGCCGTGCGGGTTGGGGAAGGCGGCGCTGTTGAGCACGACCAGCCGGGCCACCCGCCCGGGGTGGCGGCCGGCCCAGGCCATGCCGATCGGGCCGCCCCAGTCGTGCACCACGAGCGTCCAGCCACGGTCCGGTGCGCCCCGTTCGGCGATGAGGTGGGCGGTGAGCGCGTCGAGGTCGTCCACGCGGGAGGCCAGGGTGTGGCGGTAGCGGTCCTGGCCGGGCTTGTCCGACAGGCCCATGCCGATGTGGTCGGGCGCGACGCAGCGGTGCTCGCCGCGTAGCGCCACGATCAGCCGCCGCCACAGGTAGCTCCACGAAGGGTTGCCGTGCAGCATGAGCACGGGCGCCCCGCCGCCCTCGTCCAGGTAGTGCTGGCGCAGCCCGTCACGGGCGAACCAGCGGGAGACGAAGGGGTAGCCGGGCAGGCGCGGGATGTGGCCGGGCATCGGGACCTCAGGGCTGGATCGGTGGTACGGGCGGGCGTCCGGCGCGGTCGTCGTCCGGGCCCGCCGCGCGGGCCCGGACAGGTGGGCGGACGGGTGGGCGAACAGGTGGGCGGCGAGCCTGGCCAGGCCCTCGGCCGTGCTGACGCGCGGCACGTAGCCGAGATCGCGGCGGGCGGCGGAGATGTCGAACCAGTGGGAGGTCGTGGCCTGGACGGCGGCGATCCGCGTGACGGGGGGCTGCGAGCGCGGGCGGGCGAGCCGGTAGCCGTATTCGACGACCGCGGCTCCCATCCGGGCCGCGCCGGCCGGGACGTACCGGGTCACCGGCGGCAGCCCGGCCGCGCCCAGCAGGCCGTTGACCCAGGCGGCGACCGTGATGGGCTCGTCCTGGGTGATGAAGTAGGCGCGGCCGGCGGCCGGCGATCCCGGGGCGAGCGCGTCCAGGGCCAGCAGGGTGGCCTCGGCCGCGTTGCCGACGTAGACCGTGTCGATGCGTTTGCCGGGGGCGCGCGGCAGGACGAGCCGGCCGCGGCGGGCCTGCGCGACGAGCCTGGGCAGGAAATGCGGGTCTCCCGGCCCCCAGATGAGGTGCGGGCGCAGCGCGACGGTGGCCAGCCGGTCGCTGTCGGCGGCCAGCACGATCCGTTCGGCGATCGCCTTGCTCGCCGGGTAGTGGGCCAGGAAGCGGCGGGCGTAGGGGGCCGACTCGTCGACGCCCTCCAGGTCGCCTCCGTCGTGCACGACGCTGGGCGAGGAGATGTGCACCAGCCGGGTGACGCCGGCCCGCAGGCACGCCTCGATCAGGTTCGCCGTGCCCGCCACGTTGATCGACCGGTAGGCGTGGGCCGGTCCCCACATCCCGGCCAGGGCGGCGCAGTGCACGACGGCCTCGCAGCCGGCCACAGCGGCGCGTACGCCGTCCGGGTCACGGATGTCGGCGGCGTGCTGGACGACGCCGAGCGCGTCCAGCTCCGGGTGGCCGCGGCGGCCCAGCGTCGAGACGTGCTCGCCTCGCGCGGCCAGCAGCCGGCACACGGCCTGGCCGAGGAATCCGCCGCCGCCGGTCACCAGCACCCTCACCGCTCATCACCGCCCAGCTCGCGCGCGGCCCAGCGGGCCAGCAGCGGGCGGCGGATCTTGCTGGCGTGCCGGACGTCCATGGGGAAGCCCGGGTGGGCCAGCACGTGCCGGATGCCGCCGATCGCGGCGGCCCGCACCCGTTCGACGATCTCGCGACGCTCCCGCCTGGGGGTGCCCGGCTCGCACTCCACGCACAACACCGGACGCTGTCCGCCCGGCGGCCCCACCCCCACCAGCGCGCTGCGGTGCACGCCCGGCAACGCGTCGACGATCGGCTCGACCTGGTCGGTGTACATCTCGCCGTCGGCGGTGCGCACGCGTTCGCTCTTGCGTCCCGCGAACCACAGCCGCCCCCGCTCGTCCTGCCAGCCGAGATCCCCCATGCGGTGCACCGGCTCGCCGTCGTCGTCGATGCGGGCCAGCGCGCTCTCGCGCGGGCGCTTCAGGTACGGGTCGCTGACCGCGGGGCCGGCCACGGTGATCTCCCCCACCGTGCCGGCCGGCACCATCAGATCATCCGACCAGCGCGGGATCGCCTCGTCGGTGATGCCGATGACGCGGACCCGGTTGCCCGGCAGCGCGGAGCCCAGGCAGGTGCCGGCGCCGCGCGCGGTGTCCGCCGCCGTTCCCGCGAGCTCGGCCGCGTCCGCCATGGCGACCAGCAGGCATTCGGTCGCGCCGTACACCGAGCGAACGTCGGCGTGCGCGGGCAGGCACCGCTGGGCGCGCCGCAGCACCGAGAAGGGCAGGGGCGCGCCGGCGGTGAGCACGATCTGGAGGCTGTCCAGGACCTGCCCGTGGCGCGTGCAGTGACGGGTGAGCCGGTCCAGCAGCGCGGGAGCCGCGAACAGGCCACGCACGCCGTGGGCGGCGATGGAGGCGGCCATGGCGGCCGGGTCGGTACGTCCGGGACGGCGCAGGTCGAGCCGCGGGATGACCGAGGCGCACCCCATCGCCGGCGCCGCCACCGCGAACGGCAGGAACGTCGAATACACCGTGGCGCCCGGCTCGAGCGCGCCCAGGTGCGCCAGCAGCTCGGTCTGCCCGGCCAGGTGCCGGTGACGGTAGGGCACTCCCTTCGGCACGCCGGTGGAGCCGGAGGTGAAGGCGATCAACGCCAGATCGTCGGCGTACGGCGTCCGTGGGCGCGCCGCGGCGATCGGCGGCGTGCCGGCGTGGATGCGGCGGATGCGGGCGAACCACAGGGCGTACGTGCCGAACGTCACGGTGGTGGTCACGCTGCCGCGTGCCCAGCCCAGCAGGAGCCGCGCCAGATGAGCGCGCGGAACCGCGATGAACGCCTGGACGGCGGCCTCCTCGAGGCAGGCGCCGATGGCGCGCGCCCCGAGCCCCGGGTCGATCAGGACGGGCACGGCCCGCAGCCGGAGCAGGGCCAGCACCACCGCGACCAGATCCCGGCCGGGCGGGATCATCACCGCGGCCCGCGTCCCGGCCGTCACCCCGGCACGGGCCAGCCTGGCCGCGGCCTGGGCGATGAGCTCGTCGAGCCGCCCGTAGGTCAGCTCCTCGGCGCCGCGGCGGCGATCGACGCGGCAGGCGACCGTGCCGGGCCGGGCGCGCATCCAGTGTTCGGTCATCGCCACGACATCGAAGAGCGGGGTGGTCACCCCTCACCTCTCACAACTCGTTCGGCGCGCGGCGCCGCACCGGCGGCGGGTCTGACGACGAGACCCGGCGCGACGATCCCGGCCCAGGCTTTGGCGATGGCGTCGACGGGAACGTTGATGCAGATCTTGCCCTGGCCCACTTCCAGCCCCTCTCCCTGGCCATCGAGCGGGCCATCGAGCGGGCCATCGGGGAGAGCATCGGGCGGGGGGGTCGAGCGGGGCGTCGAGCGGGGCATCGGCCGGCGGGAGCCCGGTGCCGGCAACGCCGCCGGCGACCGGCCGGGGCGTGGCGCCGGGAACACCGGCGGCGACCGGACCGGCCGGCGAGGGCGCGATGCCGGCACCGGCCACGACCGGTGAGGGCGTGGCGCCGGCAACGTCGGCGGCCACCGGACCGGCCGGCCCCCCGGCGAGCAGGACGGCGAGCGGGACAGCGGGCAGGACGGCGGGCAGGACGGCGGGCAGGACGGCGGGCAGGACGGCGGGCAGGACGGCGGGCAGGACGGCGGCGGTAACGCCGGCGAGAACGGAGATGCGCACGACAGGTCCTCGGGTCAGCACGGCGAGAAGATCAAAGTGGCGTTGTGGCCGCCGAACCCGAAGGAGTTCGACATGACCGGCCGCGGCGGCATGGGCCGCACCCGGCCGACGACATCCACGTCGCACCGCGGATCCACGTGCTCGAGGTTGGCCGTGGGCGGGATGGCCCTTTCCTGCAGCGCCAGCACGGCCGCCACGGCCTCGACGGCGCCCGCGGCGGCGATGGCGTGCCCGGTGACCCCCTTGACCGAGGTGACCGGAACCCTCGCCGGGCCGAACACCTCGCTGATCGCCTGGGCCTCGGCCACGTCGTTGAGCGGCGTACCGGTGCCGTGCGCGTTGACGTGCGCGATCTCCTCGGGGGCCAGGCCCGCGTCGGCGAGCGCGGCGCGCATGCAGCGGGCGGCCCCCTCGCCCTGCGGCGACGGCGCGGTGAGATGGTGGGCGTCGGAGACGGAGGCGTACCCGGTCAGCTCGGCGTAGACATGGGCGTCGCGACGCATGGCGTGTTCGAGGTTCTCCAGGACGACGAACGCGGCGCCCTCGGCCAGCACGAAGCCGTCCCGATCACGGTCGAAGGGCCGGCTGGCACGCTCAGGCGCGTCGTTGCGCTGCGACAGGACCTGGCAACGCCGGAAGCCCAGCAGCACCGTCGGAGTGATGCAGGCCTCGGCTCCGCCGGCGATCGCCACGTCGGCATGCCCGCCGCGCACCAGGCGGCCCGCCTCGCCGATCGCATGGGAGCCTGAGGCGCAGGCCGTCTCCACGGACAGGCTGGGACCCTGGATACGGTGGTGGATGCTGATCGCGGCGGCCGCCGAGTTGTGCATGGCCATCGGCACACACAGCGGACCCGGATCGCCGCGTCCGGGATGCCGCCCTCCGAGCATGACCGTCTCGTCCGTCATCCTGCCGCCGAAGCAGGTGCCGGTCACCACCGCCCGACGCTGCGGCGGCGCCCGCAGGGCGCCCGCGTCGGCCAGAGCGTCGGTGGCGGCGCAGAAGGCCAGCTGAGCCATCCGGTCGAGCCGCGACGCCTGCTTGGCCGGCAGGTACGCCTCCATGTCCAGATCGGCGATCTGGCAGGCGAAGCCGACGCCCAGCCCTTCGACGTCGAACGAGGTGATCGGGCGGGCGGTGGACCGGCCGGCCAGCAGCGTGTTCCACACCTCCTTGGGGTGGGCGCCGGCCGGAGTGCGCACCCCAAGGCCGGTCACCGCGACACGAACCCCGGGCACACTCACACCGATCCGCTCAGCAGCAGGCGAGCCCTGGCGATCACATCGCCCACGGTCCGTACGTCTGCGAGGGTCTCACGAGGCAGCGGCCCCCACCTGTCCTCCAAGGCCACGTGCAGCTCGGCCAGATCCAGGCTGTCGGCCTCCAGATCTTCACGCAGCAGCGCGTCCACGGTCACCCGGCCCGGGTCGACCTTCAGGATCCTCGCGCAGTGCTCCCGCACCACGGTCGCGATGTCGTCCTCACCCACGGCGAAACTCCCTCCCCCAGGGCACAGTCGGCGCCCGTGCCACCCAGCGTCGCCCATACCGCGACAACTGATCACTTGTGGCACGGCGCACGCCGTTAAGAAGTCGATCAAGTTTTCCCGTCAGGTGCTGCGCTCGCCGCCCCGCAGCACGCCCGCTCCTATCGTGGGCCCCACCTCGGAAAGATCACCGAGCGCCACGCACCGGCCACCACCAGGACAAGGAGACGACATGCCCGTTCACCCGCTCATGCGCGCAGGCGCGGCCACAGCCGCGGCGGTGGCGATGACGACCACAGCACCCGCCGCGGCGACCACCCAGCAGACCCTGCTCACCTGCCAGGTCTCCACCACCACCGAACGCCCCATCACGTTCGACCCGCCGGTCAGGTTCCTGCCGAACACCGTCACCGCCCAGGCCAGGCTCGCGCTGACCGGCTGCACCGCCTCAGCACCCTCGGCCGCCGGCATGCGCTCCGGCGTCATGACCGCGCGCAGCACCGGCCACGCCTCCTGCGCCGGCGCGCAAGACATCCACGGCAAAGGCACCATCACCTGGTACGGCGCCGACGGCCGCCGAGCCGGCGTCTCCACCCTGCGGCCATCGATGGGGAAGGTGACCGGCCACAACCCCGGCGACATGCTCCTCAGCGGACGGGTCAGCAAAGGAGCGCTGGCGGAAAGCAAGGTGGCCGGCACCGCCACCCCGACCTCCAACGTCAGCATCTGCGCCACCAAGGGGCTCAGCACCGTCCACGGCAAAGGAACGATCACCTTCCTCGCCTGACCGCCCGGCTCCGGCCGCACGGCGACCCCGCCCCACCGGCACGCACCGGGCGCGGGCCAGTCGTCGCCGGCGGCCGGACTCCCCCGCCATCCCCTGCCAGACCGCACCGCGCAACACGGCCCGCGGCTCGAACACCGGCGGCAATGGGTCGCGAAACCCCCTACCTCCCTTGCCGATCATCGCGCTAACGTCAGGCCTCAGATCCACGCCACGGGCACCGCAGTGCCACAACGTTCCTTCCACCCCCCAGCAGAAGACCCCTAGGAGGAAAGAGCCGTGAGCTCTGGCAAGAAGATCTGGTCGGCGGCCCTGCTCGCCACCGCCATGCTGGCGGTCACCGCGGCCTGCGGCAGCGGCGAGAGCACCGACGGCACGATCAAGCTGCGCTTCGCCTACTGGGGCAGTGACGCGCGCCGCGAGATGACCGAAGCGGCGATCGCGAAATTCGAGGCGAAGAACCCGACCATCGATGTCGAGGGCGAGATCTCCGACTTCCCCAGCTACTACGAAAGACTGGCCACCCAAGTCGCCGGCCGGGACGCGCCCGACGTCATCACCCTGGAAATCCGCGCCCTGCGCGAATACGCCGAACGCGGCGCGCTGGCCGACCTGGCCTCCAAGGTCAACGCCGCCGACATCGACGCCAAAATACTGGCGACCGGCGTCGTCGACGGCAAGCAGTACGCCATCCCCAGCGGCGTCAACTCCTTCGCCATGGTGATCAACCCCGCCCTGGTCAAGCGCGCCAGGGCCACGCTCCCCGACGACAGCTCATGGACCTGGGAAGACTTCGTCGAACTCTGCTCCAAAGTCACGACCGGCAGCAACGGCGAGATCACCGGCACCCAGCTGTCCTGGAACCCCGCGTACCTGCAGATCTACGCCGCGCAGAAGGGCGAGCAACTCTACCTCGACAACAAGATCGGCGTGTCCCCCCAGACCCTCAAAGACTGGTGGGCCATCACACAGGACCTGATCAAAACCAAAGGCTCCCCCAGCGCCGACAAGAGCTCCGAACTGTACGACGCCGGCATCGAACAGACCCTCATCGGCACCAACACCGGCGCCACCAGCATGATCTGGAGCAACGTCCTCGGCGCGGCCGCCAAGGCATCAGGCCAGGAACTCGAACTCGTACGGATGCCGAAGATCGAAGGCGCCACGACCAGCGGCATGTTCCTGCAGCCCGCCATGTTCTACACCGCCTCCTCCGGGTCGGAGCACGCCGCCGAGGCCGCGAAGTTCATCGACTTCATGATCAACGACGCCGAAGCCGGCCGGAACGTCCTCAGCGACCGCGGCCTGCCCGCCAACGCCAAGGTGCTGTCCGCCGTCAGCGCCGAACTTCCGGAGGCCGACCAGAAGACCCTGGCGTTCGTGAACGAGATCCGTGGCGAACTCGCCGACCCGCCCGCCGCCCCTCCCAAAGGCTCCAGCGCCATGGAGGGCATCCTCAGGCGCTACTCCGAGGAGGTCATCTTCAACCGGATGACCGCCGACGAGGCCGCACAGAAACTCATCACCGAGGCCAACGCCCTGCTCGCCGGCTGATCACCGCGGCGCACCCTGTCGGACTGTGGGCCGGGAGGGTGCGCGGCATGCACCCTTCTCACCCTTGGCCTCCCGTTGTCGAGCTTGGGTTTGAGGTACGGCGTGTGGGTGTATCACTCGCCCAGCGCCTTTACAAAGTAAGTGCAGTCATCCCGCTTGTGGGCGGCTGTCACGTCTCGGTGATGGAGAAAGCGTTGCCGTCGAGGTCACGGAAGGCGAACATCGGTGGCACGCCGGGCCATTGAAGGATCTCATCGATATCAACGCCGGCGGCGTTGAGGGCCGCGTGCGCGGCCGCTGCGTCGTCGGTGGTGAACCGGATAGTGATGGGGCCGCGGGTGACGCCTTCGGTGGCCTGCTCCAGCGTGACGACGACGTTGTCGCCGCCGGGTGCGAGCTCGATCCACCGTCCGGTCGGGATCGACTCGTCGCGCAGTACCGTGAAGCCGAGCGTGTCGACGTAGAACCGTAGCGCTTGTTCCTGGTCGTCGACCGGCACGCTGACGGTTCGGACACCCGTGACGACCGGCTGCGGCGGGGTCATCCTGTGATCCGCTCGTCGAGGGTGACGGTGACGGTGTCGCCGGCATGCTTGCCGATGCGGGCGCGGATGCCGGCGGTGAACGCGAGCTTGTGCGTGCCGTCGCCGAGTGCCATGAACGAGCCCTGGAACGGCTCGCCGTCGACGTGGCCGCGCACCTTGACCAGGCCACGGGTGCCGAAGAAGTCGGCCGAGCCCGGCATCACGACGTAGGTCCAGCCGCCCTTGCTGGGGCTCTTCCGCAGCTCCGCGGTGAACGTCTTGTCAAGCTTCGTGCCGGACTTGGCTTGCTGTGCGGTCATGATGTTTCGCCTCCGTACATGAGTGAGCCTGGCGTGGTGAGTTCCCGGCCCGTTTCGAGCCAGGTCTTGAGGCCGGACAGGATCATGGGCCAGCCGCCGTAGAGATGCGGGTCGGCGTCTGCGGCGAGTTGGTCGTGTCGGACGAGGAGCCTGCAG
Organism: Nonomuraea sp. B1E8; assembly: GCF_039871515.1. Lineage (NCBI taxonomy): Bacteria > Bacillati > Actinomycetota > Actinomycetes > Streptosporangiales > Streptosporangiaceae > Nonomuraea > Nonomuraea sp. B1E8. The sequence goes on from NZ_JBDPLS010000013.1 coordinate 247,934, forward strand.
CTGTCGTCGACCTGCTCGATCTCCCAGGTCACTCGGCTGGTGCCCTGGCGGGCGATGTCGTCGTCCCAGATGGCGTGGTATGTCTGCACGAGCCGCCAGGGCGGGTCGATCTCGAGGTTCTCCCCCTCGATCAATCCGCTGGGCACGCCGTCGTGCGTGACCCTGTAGGCGGATCCTGTGGTCCAGTCGGATTCCACGCGGGCACCGAACTGGAACCGCGCCCGCGTCTCGGGATCGGTGATCGCCTGCCACAACCGCTGCGGCGTGGTGCGGATGTAGATCTCGAACACCTTCTCCACTCTTGTCTCCAGATCTCGTTTCAGGTCGACGAGGCCAGCGGCCCACGTCTCGGTGTATTTGCTGACCCAGCGGTCGTGGATGAGACGGATCGGCACGGGGTTCAGGAAGTGCAGCTTCTCCCTGCCCCGCCGGTCCGACACCACCACACCGGCCTCCTCGAGCAGGCGAAGGTGCTTCGCCACGGCGACCCTCGTCATCGCGAACCTGCTCGCCAGCGCGTTCAGCGACTGCCCGTCCTGCCGGAACAGCTCGTCGAGCAGCTCCCGGCGCGTCGGATCCGCCAGCGCCCTGAATACCTCTTCCACACATCCGAAAATAGGAAACCAAATGGTTTCATGTCAAGCCTGGCGAGGGGATCCGGTCCGCCCTCACCCCCTCGACCGTAGGAGCCGGCCGTTCCAGGTAGCTCCCATGACGCCCTCAGTCGCGGTGATCAGGCGGCCTTGCCGCGGGCGATGTAGAGGTTCATGCCGGTGAAGTCGACGGTGATGTTGTAGGGCTTCCAGAAGCAGTGGGAGAACCAGCCCATCGAGTCGAATCCAGTCCCATAGGGCCAGGGCACGTTGACCGGCTGGTTCGGGTTCGTGTAGCAGTAGACCTCCTTGGCGACGGCTTTGCCGAGGCGGATTTCCTTCGGGTAGCAGGGGTAGACGACGGCCGGGTGGCTTTGGGCAAAAGTCCCGACCTGGCGGTCGTAGTCGGTGCGGATCCCCAACTGCTCGGCCGTTTTCCCGCGCACGCCCGCGGCGATCTCGCCGACTCCGCCGAAGTTCACGCCCACCACCCCTGTGCGGGAGGCGGTGCCGGCGAAGCTGCCCGTGCTGTGCAGGTATTGCTCACGGGCCAGCCACAGCGGCAGGGGTTCGGCGCCCGCCCGTGTGGCGGCGGCGCGTGCCTTGCTGGCCGTTTCGGCGGTACGGGGGCGCAGGATCAGCTGCCGGCCCGCGTAGTCGAAGGTGGGCAGCAAGTGGTAGAAGACCCACATGCCGATCAGGCCGTCACTGTCGGTGTCGACATCTTCACCCGACTCCGTTGCCGACCAGCTCACGGGGATGTTGCGCAGTTCGATGCCGCCCAGCTTGAAGGAGTCCAGGATCCCCCAGCACGCCAATACGGTGCCGCCCCCGAAATCGGCCTTCTGACTGGCGACGGGGCGCAGCCCGGCCTCCTTGGCCACCGACGCGCGCAAGCTCAGATTCGGGGCGCCGGTGTAGAACGTGAAGCGCTTCGTCGGTCCGCCGTTGACCGAGGCCTCCACCAGCGGCATCGGGTCCATCTGCTGGAACGGCACCCGCGCGGTCTCGCCGTGGACCTGATACGCCTCGCCGCGGACTGCCGCGAACCACTTGGCGTAGTTTTCTTCGCCGGCCGCTTTCCAGCGTGGTGCGGACAGGGCGAACTTGTCCTGCCGGATGTAGCAGTCGCCCAGGAGCTGGTTGGTTTCCTTGTCGTCGGGCGCCAGCTTGAGGGCCATCCTGAGGTATTTCTCGGCGTCGGGGAACCGGTTGGACAGCAGCCCGACATAGCCGCGCCGGCGGGCCGCGAGCAGGTTGTCGGGATCCTTTCTCAGAATCTCCTCATACGCGCGGCCGGCCTGCTCGAACTTCCCAGCCTTGAACAGCGCGTCCGCGTCATCGCTGCCGGCCAGCGCCGCCCCGCCCAACAGCGGCGCCGTCGCGGCCGCACCGGCCAGCACGGCGGCGCCCCGCAGCAGCGAACGCCGGTCCCACACTCCGTCATCAACCAAGGCCTTCTCCCTATTCGTGATCATCTTCACGTGAACTGCTGCTCAGGCGGACGGTCGCGCGTTCCGGCCAAACCATCTCGCCTCGGGCACGGCTTCCCGCCCCACGGTGGACGGTTCCAGGCCTGGACCGGTTTCTGGCGCATGGCAAGGTCATCCCCGGTCGACACCACTCGCGGCACGCCGCCGGGATTCACCACACGCTCCGCGACCCGCCCGCCGATCAACGACGCTGATCCACTATCAGCCGCCGGTGTCCCCTCTCCGTCCGCGCCCTGTCATGGTCGTGTCACGGTCGCGCCGGCTTCGATCAGGTGCATCCGGCGCGGTTCGCTGCGGTGAGCTAGCGCCCGGTGACAACCGGAAACACGCCACACGCCCAGATCTTGAACGAAATGATCAACTGCGGGACGACCTGCCGAAGCGTCCAGCCAAGTTACTAGCGGGTGGGCGCCAACGGCTGTCCGCAGGTCCCTCAACCCCGGTCCTCGCGTTGAACCCGCGACCGCCGGCGCGCGTACCTGGACATGGTCTCTCCCCCGCCGGCCTGCCCCCCCATAGAAAGGTGCGCGAGTTGACATCCTCCCCCTCCTGAAGGAGGGGGATTCCCACGGTCGCCCGTGAGGGTTCCTGCTTCATCGCCGGTTGCCCGTCCGAGAGGATTCTCGTTGAGGTCTTACACCAGCTCCACAGGCGTTTCA
>NZ_JBDPLS010000014.1:0-250520 GCF_039871515.1 Nonomuraea sp. B1E8
CTAAGGGCCGCGTGTGTGTTCGATACGCCGGTTCGCCTGACGGCGAATCGGCTGCCCCTGTCCTGCTCCGCAGGGGTCCGATTCCTCCCCCGCCTGAAGGCGGGGGTTTCCACGGAGGTATCTGATGCACGCGAGCCCGTCGCGCGTCGGCCGGAGCAGGCCGCCGGGGTCCTCGGTCATGGTGCCTTCGCGCAGGTGGTCGTCGAGTTCGCGGAGCGCGGCGTCGCCGTAGCGGTAGAGCGTGACCAGCTGTGGCCGGGTGAGCGGGCGCAGGGGGAGGGTGAAGCGCAGGTCGACCAGCAGGCCGGGGGTCACGCCCGACGACTCGGCCAGGTCGGTGACCGATCGGAGTGCCGCGGCGTGCAGGTTGACGTGGGCCGCGTCGATGATCGGGGCGATCGCCGCCGCATATTCCGACAGGTCATGAAATTTCGGCATCAGGTGGATTATGCCGGTATGTAGGGAGATCGAGGAGTGCCGAGCGGACCGGCCGGGCCCCATGGAATGCTGAGCGTATGGCCACGCCGCTCCGCCTCGCCCGCACCACGGTGTTCGCCGTGGTCTGCCTGGGCCTGGGCGTGGCGGCTCACGTGCTCGGCGGCGCCAGCGTGCCGGCTCCGGCCATGGCGGGCGGGCTGGCGGTGGCGTTCGTGGCCGCGTACGCGCTGGCCGGGCGCGAGCGCTCGATCACGGTGATCCTGCCGCTGCTGGCCGCGCTGCAGGTCGTCATGCACGTGCTGTTCTCGATGTCGCACGCGGCCACGCCGCACCAGATGGCCGGCCACCTCCACTCCGGGCTGGTCCCCGACCTCGGCATGCTGGTCGCCCACGGGTGGGCGGTCGCGATGACCGCGCTGTGGCTGGCCCGCGGCGAGGCCGCGCTCTGGTCGCTGCTGCGACGCCTGGTCGTGCGGCTGCTGGTCATCTGGCTGCCGCTGCTCACGACTCCTTTCTCCACACCCCTGTGGACGGCGGAGCCGCGCGAGCTCCGCCCGGCCGTGCTGCGCCACGTGGTCAGCAGGAGGGGTCCACCGCGGGTTGTCGCCGCCTGACCTCCGGGTCGCGGCAGGACGGTTCCTTCCCATAGACAACCCCACGCCCGGCAGGGCCTGCTTCGGCATGCCGGGCGGAGAAAGGCCATGCCATGTTCTCTCGTCATGCCCTCGTGCTCGCCGCCGCCGTGGTGGCGCTGGCCGGCTGCGGCGGCTCGACCACCGCGTCCGCTCCCGCCGCCACCACCGCCACGACGGCGGCCGCGGCCGCGCCCGCCGGGCTCTCCATCACCGACCCCTGGGTGAAGACCGTCAAGAAGGGGATGACCGCGGCCTTCGGGACGCTGGTCAACAACGGCGACACCGACGTCACCATCGTGTCCGGCACGTCGCCGCTGTCGCCTGTCATCGAGCTGCACGAGGTCGTCGAGTCCGGCGGCAAGATGGTCATGCGGCCGAAGGAGGGCGGGTTCGTGGTGCCCGCGCGCGGCACGCACCAGCTCCAGCCCGGCGGCGACCACATCATGCTGATGGGCGTCTCGGAAGAGGTGAAGCCCGGGGCGAAGGTGCCGTTCACGCTCCAGGTGAAGGGCGGGCAGCCGCTCGAGTTCAGCGCCGTCGGCAAGGACTTCGCCGGCGGCGAGGAGGACTACCAGCCGGGGCACGAATGATCAGCCGCAGAGGGCTGCTGGCCGGGGGCGCCGCCACCGCGGCCGGCGCCTTCACGCGCCGCGAGACCCCGCCGCCGACCCATTCCGAGCGGACGAGGGTCGAGCCGTTCCACGGCCCGCACCAGGCGGGCGTGGCGACGGCGCCGCAGGTCCACGCCGTGTTCCTCGGGTTCGACCTGCGCAAGGGCATCCGCAAGGAGGGCGTCGTCCGGCTGCTCCAGCTGCTCACCGACGACGCCGCCCGCCTCACGCAGGGCCGGCCCGCCCTGGCCGACACCGAACCGGAGCTGGCCGCCGCCCCCGCCGGGCTGACGATCACCTTCGGGTTCGGGGAGGGGCTGTTCGACAGAGCCGGGGTGGACTCGCCCGTCCGCCCGCTGCCCGCGTTCGAGACGGACAAGCTGGACAAGCGGTGGAACGGCGGCGACCTGCTCGTCCAGGTGTGCGCCGACGACGGCCTGACCGTCGCGCACGCCGTACGGATGATCGTGAAGGACGCGCGGTCGTTCACCCGCGTGCGCTGGACCCAGCGCGGGTTCCGTGGCGGGGCCGGAGGGGAGACGCAGCGCAACCTGATGGGCCAGGTCGACGGCACCGTGAACCCCACCGACCTGGACAGGGCCGTCTGGATCGGTCAGGGCCCTGCCGGGATGCGCGGCGGCACCACGATGGTGTTGCGCAGGATGCGCATGCACCTGGAGACGTGGGACGCCGTCGACCGCGTGGCCAGGGAGTTCACCATCGGCCGGCGGCTCGACACCGGCGCCCCGCTGACGGGCGGGGCCGAGCGCGACGAACCCGACTTCGACCGGAAGAACCACCTGGGGTTCCCGGTGATCTCGGAGTACGCCCACATCAGGCGGGCCCACGTGGCGGATCCGGCGCAGCGCATCCTGCGCCGGCCCTACAACTATGACGAGGGTCTGACCGAGGACGGCGAGTCGGACTCCGGGCTGCTGTTCGCCTCCTACCAGGCGGACATCGAGCGGCAGTTCGTGCCGATCCAGCGGCGGCTGGCCGAGGGTGACCTGCTCAACGAGTGGGTCACCGCGATCGGCTCGGCCGTCTTCGCCATCCCGCCGGGGTGCGCCCCCGGCGGGTGGATCGGGGAGGGGCTGCTGGGGTAGCCGCTAGCCGTACCGGCCGGTCGAGGCGGGACGCAGGGCGGCGGCGAGGTCGTCGGCGAGCCCGACGATCTCGTCCTGCCCGAGCGTGGCCGTGGTGAGGCGCAGCGCCGGCGGCGTGGCCACCCGGTTGCGGGCCCCGGGGGCGGCCGCCCAGCCGCGGGCCAGCAGCCGGGTGATCGCCGTGGACTCGTCGGCGACGGGAACCCACACGTTGAGCCCGGTGCGGCCGTGCGCGGTGATGCCGCGCACGGCCAGCGCCTCCACCAGGCCGTCCCGGCGCCGCGCGTACGCCGCGGCCACCGCCTGGGTGTCGACCGCCTCCGTACGCCAGAGGTGGGCGACGGCGCGCTGCAGCAGGTGGCTGACCCAGCCGGTCGCGAGCCGCTGGCGCCCGCGCAGCCGGTCGAGCGTGGTCGGGTCACCGGTGACCAGGGCGAGGCGGAGGTCGGGGCCGAGGGACTTGGCGGTCGAGCGGACGAGGATCCACCGCCGCGTGACGCCGGCCAGCGGGTGCAGCGGCAGGTCAACGAAGCCCGAGCCGTGGTCGTCCTCGACGAGGAGCACGTCCGGGTGCGCGGCCAGCAGCTCGCGCAGGCCGGCGGCGCGGGCGGCGGAGACGGCGGCGCCGGTCGGGTTCTGCGCGCGGGCCGTGACCACCACGGCGCGGGCCCCCGCCCGCAGGGCCCGGCCGAGCTCGTCCGGCAGCGGCCCGTCGTCGTCGAGCCGCATCGGCACGATACGCAGCCCCATGGCGGTGACCAGGTCGAGCAGGGACGTCCAGCCGGGGTCCTCGACGGCGACCGCGTCACCGGGGCGCAGGTGGACGGCGAGCACCCGTTCGACGGCGTCGAGGGTGCCCGACGTGATCGCCAGCGGCGCGGGGGACAGGCCGTCCGCTCGCAGGCGGGCCCCGGCCAGGGCGAGCAGTTCCTCGTCGTCGCCCGTCCCGTACAGCGCGGGCCGTTCCTCGTGCGCGCGGGCCGCGGCGGCGAGGGCCTCGTGCAGGGCCGGCAGCAGCGCGGGGTCGGGGTTGCCCTGGGACAGGTCGCGCACGCCCGGAGGCACCTCGATGCGGATCTCCTCACGGAACGTGCTGGCCGGGCGCGGCCTGACCCGCGTGCCACGCCGCCCGGCCGTCTCGACGACCCCGCGCTCGCGCAGCAGCCGGTACGCCGCCGCCGCCGTGCCGGGGCTGACCCCGGCCGACGCGGCCGCCTCGCGCACCGGCGGCAACATGCGGCCGGGCGGCAGCCGCCCTTCGGACACGGCGGCCTCGACCCCCGCCGCTATCTCGCTGGCCGACCCACCGGCAATCGTGTACGTTTCTAGCACAAATCCGATTATGTACTAATACAAAGAGGTTCGGGTGCTGATTCATCCGTGGGACGCGGCCCGCGACAAAGAAGAGTGGATGACCTGGCTCCGCACACGGGATTTCGGCCAGCTCGCCGCGAACGGCGTGAAAGGCGGCCCGCCGATCCTGGTGCCCACGCATTTCCTGTTCGACGGCGGCAAGGAGGTCGTGCTCCACCTGGCCAGGCCCAACCCGATCTGGCCGGCGATCGAGGCCTGCCCGACGGTGGTGGTGAGCGTGCACGACGACTACGCCTACATCCCCACCGGCTGGCGTGCCGACTCGCCCGAGACCGGCGTGCCGACCAGCTACTACGCGTCGGTGCAGCTCACCTGCGTGGCAGAGATCGTGGACGGCGAGGAGGGCAAGATGGAGATCCTGCGCCGCCAGCTCGCCCACCACCAGCCGGACGGCGACCACGGCGAGACGCGCGCGGGCGCGGGGCCGTACCACCGGATGTTGTCGGCCATTCGAGGGCTGCGGCTGGAGGTGGTGGGGGTGCGGGCCAAGTTCAAGTTCGACGACCACCGGCCGGTGGAGCAGCGCGAGCGCATCGCCGCCGAACTCGCCGCACGCGACCTGCCGCACGACGCGGGCGCCAGGGAGCAGCAGCTCAGGCGGATGAGCAGGGCGGTATGAGACAGCGGAAAGTACCGATATGACTGCTTAACGTTACAATGTTCACATGAGCGAGCAGGATGGTCCCGGCCGTGAGCGGGTCCTCGCCTGGGTCGAGCGGGTGGCGGCGTTCGTCTCCGAGGAGTGGGGACTCGCCCCCATCAGCGGCCGGATCCTGGGCTGGCTCATGGTGTGCGACCCGCCGGAGCAGACCGCGTCCGACATCGCCGGGACCATCGGGGCCAGCCGCGCGTCCCTGACGACCAACCTGCACCTGCTGACGTCCCACAAGCTCATCCGCCGCTTCCGCAAGACCGGGGAGCGCAACGTCTACTACGCGATCGAGGACGACGCCTGGGCCAAGATCGTCCGGCAGAAGCTGGCCGTGTTCGCCGCGTTCGACGAGCTGGCCGCGGAAGGCCTGCGGCTGGGCTGGCGCGACCTGGCCCGGACGGCGCGCATCCGTGCCGCCCGGAAATCCATCGCCGAGGCGCTCCACCAGGTCGAGGCGGGGACCGAGTGAACAACGCTGTGGATAACCGACCCTCCCTGTGGATAACACCGTCACCGCGGGAGCCTTGACCCGGCCCGGCGGCGACAGTGCCGCGGCACGGCCTGCGGCCTCCACGTCGCCGGAGAACCCGTCGCCCGATCCGCCGCACACACCCTTTGACCTTGCATCATCACGTAATGCGATGATTCGTCACGCTCCGAGTCGGGCGTGTAACAACCTGATATCGCCTCATCCGAATGGGCTGACAAGGGCTCTGTCCACCGTGCGCCGCGTTGTCCACAGCCCTGTGGACAACGCGCGTCACCAGGTCCAGTAGTTGCGCCCTTCCGAGTTCCAGCTCTTCGGGAAATACTGCTGGATCTTGAACGCATGCCGAGCCCGCGGGCGATGTGCTGGTCGCGCTCCACCTTCCTGGCGATCGGCTTGCCCGGCCTGAGCCGGCCATGCCATCGCGGCCAGCACGGTGACGGTCGCGGTTCCGGCGACGAGAAGCGGCTTCGCGCCCCTTTCATAGATCTTCGCGGCCCGCACGCTACCGACCCTGGTGGATCGATCCACCACGCACGAAAATCGTCGAACCATAGGGCGGGGTACGCGGTGTCCGCCGCGCTCACATGCCGGCGCGCCCCTGGTACGGCACGTTGCCCCCGAGCGGGATCACCTTGACGGACGCGCCCGGGCAGGCGGGGCGGCCGGCGTGCAGCCTCCTGGGATCGGCGCGGCCGGACGGACAGGAAGGTGTTCCCGCCGGCCTGGATGCGCCAGATGCCCAGGTGGGGAGCCGGTCGACGCCCGTACGCCAGCGCGTGACGAGCCGCGGCCGCGGTGGCTTGAACCGGGCGCGCGGAGGCCCGTGATCACGTCCGGGGAAGGGGAGAGGCGCCAGAACCCCGCCGCCGGCGCACCTGCCGCCCGCCGGTTTCCCGGCGTGCCGCTTGAAGGCCGAGCGCCGAGGCGGGCACGTGTCGTCCCGCCCGTCACCGTGGTCGACGTGGACGGAGTCTCCGTGGACGACCGACGCGGCGTGCACCGGCTGCCACGGCATCGGCCCCATGCCCACGCAAAGGGCGACCCCGATCAGAAGGGTCGACCACCGCTTCCGTCCAGGCCGCTCGATCCTTCGTGAGCCAGAGACCACACGTGAACGCTACATCGCCATATGTCATTAACCGACTACTTAGAGGTGATATCTCCGTCTATGGCCGGACGTTGGCGAGGTGGCCGTTGCGAGGCCCCATCACGAGGCGGCCCTGGTCAGCTGCGGGCGGGACGGGTCGGCCCGGTAGACGGAGACGGCGTAGGGCCGTGAGGAGTCCCGTTCCACCCGCTCGGCGAGCTTCGTGACCGTCGGGCTTCCCTCGATGAACCCGTGCAGCCGCTCCGCCTCCGGCCACGGGTGCACGAGGACGAGGACGCCTCCAGGAGCCAGCAGCGAGCGCAACCGCTCCGAGGCCCTGCGCAACCTGTCACCACGGCCGATGTAGTAGAGGGTCTCCGCGCAGAACACGAGGTCGTACCGGTCCTGCTCCTCGTAGCCGAGCAGGTCGGCGTGGACGAACCGGACGCGCGCGCCATCACCTCCCGCGCGCTCCCTGGCGCGTCCGAGCGCCCTCTCCGACACGTCGAGCCCCGTGATCGCGGCATCCGGCCAGGCCTGCGCCAGCATCTGCGTGAAGACGCCCTCGGCGCACCCCACCTCCAGGATGCGGGCGAACGTCCCCTCGGGCAGCTGGTCGAGCGTGGCCCGGTATTTACGGCGCTCGTACGAGTCCGTGGCGAGCGACCAGGGATCGGGCCGGCGATGCCACCAGTCGAAATACCGGTGCAGCACCCTCCCCTGAGCCCGCGGGCCGAGGAGGGAGACGGTCCGGAAAAGGGTGCGATGCAGCAGCTCGGGGATTCGGGACACGGGATACGACACCAGACCTTTCGCGGCAGATGATCGTGTCCCGAACCTACGAGCGCGACCGCGGGCCTGTCATGGCGCTGCAGGGGGATCGTGGGATCTAGCTCCGCCGTAGGGGGTGACCAGCCCGGTCTGGAACGCGTACACCGCCGCCTGGGTGCGGTCGCGCACCCCGATCTTCGTCAGGATGTTGCTGACGTGGCTCTTCACGGTCTGCTCCGCGATGACGAGACTGTCGGCGATCTCGGTGTTGGACAGACCGTGCGCGATGAGCGTGAGGATCTCGCTCTCGCGCGGGGTCAGCGGGCCCTGGGCCTCCCCGGTGAACGGCCGTGGCGGGCCCAGCCGGGCGAAGGCGCTGATCAACCGGCGGGTGACGGACGGCGCCAGCATGGCGTCCCCGTTCGCGACGATGCGTACGGCCTCGCTCAGCTCCCGCGCCGTGGCCTTCTTCAGCAGGAAGCCGCTGGCGCCGGCGCGCAGCGCCTCGTAGACGTACTCGTCGAGGTCGAAGGTGGTGAGCATCAGCACCTTGGTCCGCCCGGCGAGGCGGCGGGTGGCCTCCAGGCCGTCGGTCCCCGGCATGCGCACGTCCATCAGCACGACGTCGGGCGCCAGCGCGGCGGCCTTGACCAGCACGTCGTCACCGTCGACGGCCTCGCCCACCACCTCGATGTCGGGCTGGGCGTTGAGCAGCACGACGAACGCCTCGCGGACCATCGACTGGTCGTCGGCGATCAGCACCCGGATGGTCACCTGGCCTCCGTCCCGCCGAGCGGCAACCGTACCGTCACCTCGTAGCCTCCGTCCGGCCGCGCCCCCGCCCGCAGGTCTCCGGCCAGCATGGCCACGCGCTCGCGCATGCCGAGCAGGCCGTGCCCGGGACGAGCGGAGGAGGGAGGCGGGTGGGGTGGCGGGTCGTTCTCGACGCGGATGTGAAGATCGCCAGGTTCGTACGCCACCTCGACGCCGACCCGTGCGCCCGGAGCGTGCTGGAGCGCGTTGCTCAGCGCCTCCTGCACGATCCGGTACGCCGACAACTCCACCCCCGGAGGGAGCGGCCTGCGTTCGCCGTCGACGCGCATGGTCACCGGCGTGCCGGCCGCCCGCAGCCGGCCCACCAGCTCCCCCAGCCGGTCAAGGGTCGGCTGCGGGCTCGCCTCGTCCGTTCCGTTCCTGAGCAGGTCGAGAATGCGGTGGAGCTCGGTGAGCGCCTCCACCGCGCTCGACCGGATCGTGGCGAAGCTCCTCGCCAGCTCCGGGGGAGGGTCGGGCACCCGGTAGGGGGCCGCCTCGGCCTGCACCGCGACGACCGACATGTGGTGGGCCACCACGTCGTGCAGCTCCCGCGCGATCCTGGCGCGCTCTTCCAGGAGAGCGGAGCGGGTCTGCTCCGCCAGCGCCTTCTGGTCCGCCAGGGCCACCCGGCGCAACGCCTCCCGATGCCCGCCGAGCGCTCCCACGGTGATCAGCACCATGCCCGACAACAACGACATGTCCATCAGGCTCACCAGCGTCTGCTCGCCCGGCAGCCCCGCCCACAGGACGACCCCGGCCGCCAGCGTGCCGAGCCACATCTCGGCCAGCAGCACGCGCCGGGCCCCGAACCCCACCAGGCCCAGCACGGACACATGCGCGACCAGCACGGGCGCGGGCCACACCATCCCGTCCAGCTGGGCATGAGACGTCACGGCCGCCGCCACGGCCGCGACCAGCGACAACCACCACGCCGCCCTGGGCCGGAAGCGGGACACCACCAGCGCGATCGCCGTCGCCAGCCCCAGCGTGCCGGCCGTCACGTTGCGTACGCCGTAGTCGTCGAGCAGGGTGTGCCAGACGATCGCGGCCAGCACCACCCCGAGAGCGCCCACGAGCGGCAGGGTCACCGCCGAGCGGAGCGGCAGAGCGAGCCCCACGCCTTCCGCATCGAACGCCAAGACCCACCGCGCACCATGTCTCACCCGGTCACTCACCCGATCTCCCTGCCTCGCGCGTCAGCCCCTCTCCGATCAGTCTGTGTCAAGCGCGTACGTCGTGCCGGATGAAAATCAACCGGCCACGGGGAATCCATTAGTGAATGCACTGACTATGCAGATGACAATTCACCTGCGAAGTTTGTCAATGGACCGCGCATGGGCAAGGATAGTGCAGGGAAACCATCCAACGAAGGGGCCGCAATGAAACGACGCCCGGTCATGGTGAAGGTGGAAGAGACCCAGCTGCGGGTCGGTGCGGTGACGGCGTCCAACTCCACGGGAAACTGAGGCACACGGCGTTTCACTGCGAAAACACGGAAACTCGACGGGAGCGCAGGCTGTTCCCCTGCAGCGCCGCACGGCGACGAAATTCATCCCCACTTTTGCCGTTGTGGAGACCGGGACAGCCTGCCTCCTTTCCGGTGTTCGGCGACCCCACAGCCCGCGTGAGCACGTCGCCCGGAGGCTCGTGGAGGGTTGCCATGGCATAACCGACGGCCTCTCTCCCCTTGCCAGGGCCGGGCTGGCAGCGCGGCATCGTCCCGCGTGGCGGGCCGGCCTGAACGGTGGGCGTCGTCATGAGGAAGATCGTGTCCCATCCGGCGGCGCGGGCGCGAGATTTCCGCCTACCGCCCCCTCATGCCAGCATTCCCGAGGATAAGCGTTGACCTTGAGGAGTGACCCCAGATGGACAGGAGACGTTTTCTCGCGCTGGCCGGAGCCGCGGGCGCCGCCGTCGGAGGGCTCGCGGAGCCCGCGCTGGCGGCCGGCTACCCGTCGTTCAACCGGCGGATCCCCGAAGAGGCGCACGCCAAGATGAAGGAGCTGGCCCCCTACCGCATCACCTCATTCGCCTTCACCCCCTCCAACGGCTGGGTCATGGTCACCGCCGACGGCCGTTACTTCGCCCGCGGCATCCCTGACGGCTGCTTCACCGAGCTGAAGAAGCTGGTCACCGCGGGCTTGCGCATCCATTGCGTGGCCTTCCCGCCCGAGGGCGGCGACCGGTGGGTGATCACCACGGACAAGGGGGTGTCGGCGCGGAACATCCCGGAGGAGTGCCACCAGCGCATCACCGCGTACTACGCCGCGGGACAGCAGGTGGAGCACGTCGCCTTCCCGCCGTCAGGCGGCAACCGGTGGGTGGTGGTGGCCGCCAGGGGCACCTTCGCCCGGGGCATCGACGACGAGTGTTACCAGATGATGCGCAACCTGGAGCAGGGCGGCCGCCGCGTCACCCGGGTCGCGTTCCCGTACACCGGAGGATGGCTGGTCGTCGCGCAGGACGAGTTCCACGGTCGTGACATCGACGGCGAGTGCCGCACCGAGCTGAACGACATGATCGCCGCCGGCTGGGAGGTGCACAACGTGGCCTTCTCGCCGGCGAACAACGGCTGGTCGCTGTGCTCGCGCGGCACGCTGCCCGCCCTGCCGGCCGACCCGGTGCGCAAGGTGGAGAACGCGGTGGGCGGCGCCGACATCTGGCGGCGCATGAGCGCGCACAAGACCCCCGGCGTGGCCGTCGCGGTGGTCACCGGCAACCGCATCGCCTGGTCCACCGGCTACGGCCGGCTGGAGGCGGGCGGCGCGGCGGCCGTCCATCCCGAGAGCGCCTTCCAGGCCGCCTCGATCAGCAAGGCCGTCGCCGCGGTCGGCGTACTGCGCCTCATGCAGACGCTCGGCAGGCCGCTGACCGACGACATCCGCCCCTACCTCGGCTGGACGCTGCCACGCCGCGACTGCGTCACCCTCAAGGCGACGCCGACGATCGAGCGCGTGCTCACCCACCGCGCCGGCATCGCGGGGCGCGGCTCCACCTACCCGCTCGACGCCTGCTCCGGCTTCTCCTCCGGGGGCGGCGGTTTCCCCGGGTACGGCCCGGAGGCCACCGTGCCGTCCTTACTGCAGGTCATGAACGGCCAGGGCAACACCCCCAAGATCGAGCTCACCACCGATCCCGGCACCGAATACCACTACTCCGGAGCCGGCTTCGTCCTGCTGCAGCGGATGATCGAGGAAGAGACCGGGCAGTCCCTGACGCAGTACATGGACCAGCAGGTGTTCACCCCGCTCGGCATGAGGACCAGCTCGTACGCGCTGGAGCCGGGCTTCGAGCGGGCCGCGGGCCACACCACCGCGGGCGCGGTCATTCCCGGCAAGCGCAACCGCTACCCCGAGTCCGCCGCCGCCGGCCTCTACACCACCGTGCAGGACCTGTGCCGGCTCGTGTGCTACCTCAACAAGGCCTGGACCGCCTCCGGCGACGTGACCGGCCCGCTCAACCGGGCGTCCGTACGCAGCCTGCTCAGCCCGGGCCCGCAGAGCGGCATGGGCCGCGGCCTGTTCATCTCCGGCGTCGGGACCAAGAACTTCGCCTACACCCATGACGGCTCCAACCGCGGCTTCAAGTCCGTGGTCAAGGGCTATCCGGAGCTGGGGGCGGGCTACGCGATCCTCGCCAACGGCGACGACCTGGGCCTGGTGAACGAGATCGCCGCCGCCGTCAGATCCGTCTACGGGTGGTCCTGACCGAGACGGACGGCAGCCGGCGCGCGCGGCTCCACCATCGCCCGAAGGCTCGCGTCACGACGGGTTGAAGCCGGTCCCGACGCAGTTGGGACACTTACGGCCGTCCTTGTAGGGGTCGTCACCCGAGCCATCGCAGTAGTCGCAGCGCTGCCCGGCCTTGCCGGGCTTGTCGTGCGCCTCGTCGCTGTTCCGCTTCGGCAGCCAGGAGAAGCCTCCGTCTCCGCTCTTCTTCCCCATGTTCACCTGCATGGGTTCCGGCGGGTGGGGGACACCCGCGTACGCGGGGCGTGGCATGGCGTTAGCCCGCCTGGCTCCGTACGCGCCGCGGATGCGCTGCCCGGCGGTGCGCAGCAGATCGATGGCGCGACGCACCAGCGGGACGACCTTGTCGCGCAGCCGCTGCCCGAGCTCGCCGACGACCCGGGCGACCGCGGCCCGCGCGGTCAGCACGCCGCCCAGACCGGCCAGCCGCCCGCCGGGCCCGGCCAGGTTCGCGACGAGCAACTGGCGCGAGAGCCAGGCCAGCCGGGCCAGAACCGCGGTCTTCGCCGCCCGGATCGCCATCGCGGCGAACCCGAGCGCCGCTGCGGTCCAGGCCGCTGCCCGCAGCACGTCACCGGTGCCGCCTTCGCCCGTCATGGTGTTCCAGTGGCCGGTGAAGGCCTCGCCTGCCGCGCCTTCGTCTGCGGCGGCGAAGGTGGCCGCGGACTCGTGCAGGTCGCGCGAGCCGGGCTCGACCTCCCGTACGAACTCCGCAAGGACACCGCCGAGCCGGTCGAGCCGGTCCTCGTCCCAGAGGAAGAGCTCGCCCGGCAGGCCGGCCAGGGCGGCCGCCTCCGCGTACGCGGGCGGGAGCGTCAGAGCCATCTGGACGCCTCGCCGGCGCGGTCGTCGGCTGAGCGCACCTCCGCCACGGACTCCACCATGCCGCCGGCCGTGGATGCGAAGGCCTGCGCGGTGCGGCCGGAGACCTCCACCAGCAGGTCGGTGAACTCGGCGGCGGCGATCGCCAGCTCGGAGCCCTCGCCGCCCACCGGACCGACAGAGGCCAGCCCGTCATGCAGCCGTGTCACCGCCGTGGCATGGCGCGCCGCCCCCTGACCCGCGGCCTTCGCCGCGACCCCGGCCGCGTTCGCGTCGACGGACATGCGGTCCGGCATAACACCTCCTACGCCTCTCCTGAACCAGACAGCCTGACACGAGGCGAACGGCGGGCGGGCTCCTTTCGAGGATCGTCCAAGCGTCCTACCGCGAGGCGGCAAGGGCCTTTCCCTTGATCCTTGACAAGTTTGAATTTGAACATACAAGAACGTCCGAAGCAGAGACACCAGGGAGGCAGCCGTGCGAACGATCAGGAGATCCGCCTCCGGAGTTATCCACAAGGCCGCTGGGGCGGCCTGCGGCCGTCCCCGACCGGGTGATCTGGGTGTTCGCCCGGGTCACGCCCCTGCCGCAGCCCACCGCCCGCCTCCGCCTGCTCGGGCGCGGCGAGCACGTCGGCCAGGACGACCGTACTCGCCCGAGCTCCGGATCGGCGGGATCGCGGGCGGCTCGTGTGCTCAGTGGTTGAGCCCATGGCCACTCAGACGCGCGGGATCTCGGAGGAGTTGTGGATTCGTTCATCCGGCCGACCGGGCGACGCGTGATCGCAGTCGGTGGAAGATCTCGCCGAGCTGGGTCACCTCGTCGGCGGTGAGCGCGTCGAAGACCAGGTGTCGTACGGCGCGTACGTGCGCGGGCGCGGCGCGTTCGATGGTCGCCCGTCCTGTCTCGGTGATGCGGACGAAGGCGCCGCGGCCGTCCTCGGGGCAGCCCTGCCGGGACACCAGGTCCCGCTTCTCCATCCGGGCGACGTGGTGGGAGACCCGGCTGCGTTCCCACTGCAATTCCGTGGCCAGGTCGGAGATCCGGCTACGTCCGTCCGCGGAGTCGGTCAGCACGACGAGCACCTGGTAGTCGGGGTTGGACAAGCCGGAGTCGGTCTGCATGTCGCGGTTGAGCGTCGCCAGCAGTTCGGCGTTGAGGTGCATCCATTCGCGCCACATGTGCTGCTCGTCGTCGTTCAGCCACGGAATGTCGTTCGTCACAGCCACAGGGGACAGCGTAGCAGGGAAGGTGACACATCATGTATGGTCCATATCATCTATGTGATGCGTCACGTATGTTGTGGCGTGGCCTGATGTGAGGAGTACCGACGTGAGCAGCACCCCGACGACGACCGCCCTGACCGACCTCTCCGGCGTCTACGTCCTCGACCTCGACCACACGCGGATCGGGTTCGTGGCCCGGCACGCGCTGGTGACCAAGGTGCGCGGCCAGTTCAACGAGTTCGAGGGCAGCGTGTGCATCAACGCGGCCGAGCCCAGCCAGTCCACCGCGGACGTCACCATCCAGGTTGCGAGTATCGACACGCGCAACAAGCAGCGTGACGACCACCTGCGCAGCAGTGACTTCCTGGCGATGGACCAGTTCCCGGAGATCACCTTTTTGTCCACCGGAGTCCGCCTCGCAGGTGAGCAGACGGTGGAGCTGACCGGCGACCTGACCATCAAGGGGGTCACCAACTCCATCACCGTGCCGTTCGAGTACCAGGGCGGAGTCCTCGACCCCTTCGGCAACCGCCGCATCGGCTTCGAAGGCTCCGCGGTCATCAACCGCAGGGACTTCGACATCACGTTCAACGCGGCCCTGGAGACCGGTGGCGCCCTGGTCAGCGACAAGATCACGCTGGAGTTCGAGCTCGCCGCCATTCAGCCGGCCTGACAGGTCGAGGCGAAATCACGCCTCTCGGCGAGGCCGCATCCAGCCGACTCGATCACCGAGCCGGACACCCGGGAGGCCATCCGCGCCTTCCGGGTGGCGCCCATCTCCGCCGACGCGATCGCGGCCGCCGTCGCCTACGCCGTCGAGCAACCACCCGACGTAGACGCCAACGAAGTCGTCATCCGCCCGACCAGACAGCGACAGCGCACAGAACCACGTGAGGAACTGACAGATCATGGCAACCGCACTCGGACTTGGCCTGCCTCAGAACCGCCAGTACGCCGGCAAGAACGTGCCCGACGTGGCTCGCACCGCCGAGCAGATCGGATACCAGAGCCTGTGGGCCTACGAACGCAGGCTTCGGCTCGGGCTGGTCGCTCGACGAGTACGCAGCCGCGGGCGTCCGGCCCTATGAAGAGCGCGGCAAGGCGTTGGACGAGGTGATCAACGTCTGCCGGGCGGTGTGGGGCCCCGACCCGGTGACGTACGACGGCGAGACCACCCGGATCGCGTCCGCCGTGATCGGTCCCAAGCCCGCCCGGCCGGTCCCGATCCTGCTGGCCGGCGGCACAAGCAGGCCCAGCGCCGCCTCGTCGACCACGCCGACGGCTGGCTCCCGCTGGCCATGGGTGTCGAGCAGACCGCTGCCCAGTGGCGCGACCTGCGGGAATTGGCGGCTGAGCGCGGACGCACCAGGCCGATCCAGACGGTGCTGCGGGCGAATGCCGACTACACGCCTAAGCCGTACGAGGGCCCCGACCGTGCCCTGTTCCAGGGCAACACCGAGCAGATCGTCGAAGACCTGGCCGCGCACGCCGGGATCGGCTTCGAGGAGATCCTCATCGACCTTCAGGTGGGTCCGCGCGACGCCCAGGAGTTCAAGGACGTCGCCGCCGAGGTGTACGAGAAGGCGCGAGCAGCCGGGATCTGAAGGCGATCGAGGAGTACGTGCGTGCGCTGCTACTCCATGCCCGGCGGCATCCGCGCGATCGAGCGGGGGGAGACCTGGCTCGCCCGCCTGGGCGCCACGGCCGTCGGCACGCTCACCCTTGACTGGTCGAGTCCTCTCTGGACGGACATCGGGGGGACCGCCGGATACGTTCACCGCATGGCCGTCCGTCAACAGGCGGTGGGCCTTGGGGCGCTCCTGCCCGACTTGGCGGCAGACGTCGCATGGCACAACCACCAGCGCTTTCTGTGACTCAACTACGTCGCATCCAACGGCAGGCTCCGCAGCTATGACGAGGCGCGAGGTTTCGTCCACCGAGGCGAAGTTCTCGTGGGTGGCACTGCTGGCCAGGGTCACGACGATGGCCCCGTACCTGCGTCAGCCGTTTCGAACTGGCACTCCAACACCAGTTGGCCGATCTTCGGGCGTTTCAGGCGTCTCCTGCCAGATGGAAAGTGATCCATCGATCGGTGTAGCCGGAGCCGGCCTTGTCGCCCAACGCGGTACTCCGGTTTATGTGTACTCCGGCTACTCCGAGACGCGTCAGTGGAGGTACTGGCTGTCACTCCACGGTGCCCACCGGGATCGTCCAGGACGACGCCGGGGCGGAGATCACGTGCTCAAGCTCAGCTGTACGCGAACAGGTCCTGCCTGAAGCCCCTCGCCTTGAACAGATGGTCACGCGAAGCTTCGAGCTCCCGCCGCAGCCGGCCGAGATCCACGTCGAGCAGGCGCCCCCGCCACTTGCGGACCTTGCCGGCGACGATCACGGTCTCGACGTTGGTACGGTCCATCAGCGACACGATTGCTCCCGGCACACTGTTGAGCGGGGCCACGTTGAGCGCGGTCGCGTCGAGAAGGAGGATGTCGGCCTGCTTGCCCGGCGTGAGCGAGCCGGTCCTGCCGTCGAGCCCCAGGTGCCTGGCGCCGTTGATGGTCGCGTAACGCAGCACGTCGCGGACGGTGAGGAGTTCGGGCGTGCCTTCGGCCGGCTTCGGCCAGTTGTTGGGCGGCACGGGGTCGCCCTGGTCCAGGACCAGCTGGTTGACGAGCATGCGCTGCATGGTCATCGCCGAGCGCATCAGCGTGAACGCGTCCGCGGCCATCGTCGTCTCGACGTCGGAGCTCAGCGAAGGCTCCATGCCGAGCTCCTGCATCTTGAGAATCGGCGGGGTGCCGTGCCGCATGACCATCTCGATGGGGAAGGCGATCGAAACCTGCGCACCGGAGTCCCTGAACACCTTCCAGGTCTCGTCGGACATGCCGGTCATGTGGATGAAGAGGTTGTCCGGC
This sequence comes from Nonomuraea sp. B1E8, assembly GCF_039871515.1. Classification (NCBI taxonomy): domain Bacteria; kingdom Bacillati; phylum Actinomycetota; class Actinomycetes; order Streptosporangiales; family Streptosporangiaceae; genus Nonomuraea; species Nonomuraea sp. B1E8. The sequence continues at coordinate 16,693 of NZ_JBDPLS010000014.1, forward strand.
CCCAGCTCGACCCCTCCGGTGCCCTGGGCGATGGCGTCGAGTGTCGGCCGCATCCCCCACGCGCCGACCGAGTGCGCGGCGATCCTCAGGCCCAGTTCGCGGGCGATCCGCCAGGATCGGGTGTACACCTCCTGGCCGAGGTGGACCTCGCCGCCCATGATCATGGTCACCAGCTGGTCGTCCGAGGAGAACCACTGTTCCCTGATGCGGCGGGCGTCCTCTGGGTACTCGGCTCCCACACGGCCGTCGCCCTCGAAATAGCCGAACGCGGTCCGCCGTCCCGTGTCCATCAGCGCCTTGACCGCCGCGTCGGAGTGTTCCGGGGAATGGTGGATCTGCGACACGTCGAGCGTCAAGGTGACGCCCGCGTCAAGCTGCGAGAGTCCCGCGAACAGTTCGTTGATGTACACATCCTGCGGCCGGTAGGCCCGCGCGAACCCGTACAGGACGTGATCGGTGTAGTTCGGGTTCGCGCTTGGCGAGCCTGATTCATCGTCTTGGAGCAGGCCATTGGCGAGAAACGCACGCTCTGCCGTCTCGAACATATGGTGGTGCGTGTCGACGAAGCCCGGCATGACAATGCGCCCGCGCGCGTCGATCACGTCCGCGCCGGAAGCGGGGATGCCGGGTTTCACCTCGACGATCTTCGTGCCCTCGACCAGGACGTCGGCGACCTCGAAGTTGCCCACTTTCGGGTCCATCGACAGCACCGCCCCGCCCCGGATCAACGTCGAAACCCTCCATGGTCCTGCCGTTGGCGGAGAGGTGGTGGCGCAGGGCGCCGAAGACCAGTTCAAGCCGGTCCTCGGTGTAGATGCGGTTGCCGATCCAGCCGTCGCCCACCCGTGCCGCCCGGCGCAGGCCGAATCGCTGTCGCCGCCCACGTATATGTGGATTTATCGGGTGGGCGCAGGGAGATGGACAGCGGGGGAAGGGGCCAGGCGTTGCCGTGTGGCGAGAGGGCGTCCGTCGGCGTGTGGTCAGCCCCTGGTCTGTGAGGTGCTGAGCAGGTCGAGCACGTCGGTGATCGCCATCTCGATGCGTCCGTAGACGCGGGGGTTGAGCAGGGTGGTGCCGTCGAAGTCGCCCGACGAAGCGAAGACGGCTACCGGGACGGTCATCGCCTGGAAGAATCCGAACAGGGGTCGCAGTGCGTGTTCCAGGACGAGTGCGTGGTGGTCGCCGCCGCCGGTGGCGGCCAGGAAGACCAGCTTGTTCGCGAGCGCGTACTGGTCGATCAGGTCGAAGAAGTGCTTGAACAGGCCGGTGTACGAACCGCGGAACACCGGGGTGGCCGCGATCAGCAGGTCGGCCTCCTCGGCCTGGCGGAGTACGGCCTCGACCTCGGGTGCAATCTGCTCTCGTTCGACGGCTCCGGTGAACGCGGGGCCGAGCCGGTAGACGTCGATCCGGGTCTGGTGGACCGCGACGCCCGTGGGGGCGAGCGTGCTGCTCAGGCTTTGGAGGACGACGTCGACCAGGCCCATGGTCTTGGACTTCTCGCTTGGGCTGCCGTTGACGACCACGACCCGCAGCGTGCGGTCAGGTGTGCCGTCGGCGGGGGTGGCGTTGACGATGACGGGTGCGTCGGGTAGGGCGGTCACGCCACCTTCTCCTTTCTTGCGGCGACCTCGCGGCGCACCACGGGAGCCACCTCGGTGCCGAGGAGTTCGATGGCGTCGAGCACGTCCTTCTGCGGCATGCCGCCGAAGCCCATCTGGATGAGGGCGCGGTCCAGGCCGTAGATCTCGTGGTAGGCGAGCAGCTTGTCGATCGCCTCTTGCGGGCTCCCGACGACGAGGCCGGCGTTCGGAGCGGTCTGGGCGTCGAACGCGGCCCGGGGCATCCGGAACCCACTGCCGCGCTGGTGGTTGTTGTCCATCATGCCCTGGGCGAAGTACGGGTACATGATGTCGCGTGCGAGTTGGCTGGTGCGGCCGACATACCCGTGCAGGTTGATGCTGGTGCGCAGTGCAGAAGGCTCGTGCCCGGCCTGCTGGGCGGCGGCGCGGTACATATCGATCGTCTGCTCGTGGAACGTGATGGGCCCGAGCAGAAGGGCCATGGCCATGGGCAGCCCGAGGCGCCCGGTGCTGATCGCGGACGCCAGGGTGCCGCCCACGCCCACCCATATCGGCAGCTTCTCCTGGAGCGCGCGTGGGCCAATGTCGGCGTTGTCCAGCGCCGGGCGGAACCGCCCGTTCCAGGTGATGGGGTTCTGGGCGCGGATCTTGAGCAGGAGGTCGAGCTTCTCGCGGAACAGGTCGGCGTAGTCGGTCAGGTCATAGCCGAACAGCGGGAACGACTCCGTGTACGAGCCGCGGCCGGCGATGATCTCTGCCCGGCCGCCGGAGAACTGGTCGAGCGTGGCGAACTGCTCCCACACGCGGACCGGGTCCTCGGAGCTGAGTACTGTGACCGAGCTGGTCAGGCGGATCTTCTCGGTCGCCTCGGCGGCTGCGGCCAGGACCATCGGCGGGGCCGAGCCGACGAAGTCGGTGCGGTGGTGCTCCCCGACGGCGAACAGATCGAGGCCGACCTGGTCGGCGAGCCGGGCCTGCTCGATGGTCTCCCGCGCCCGCTGGTGCGGTGACGGGAGCACGCCGGTGTGCGGGTCCTCGGTGATCTCGACGAACGTCATGAAGCCGATCTCGAACGGGGACGGCTGCGCCTTGGTCGCAGCGTTGCTGGCAGTGATACTCATGTTGGTTTCCTTCTGGTGCGTCGTGGGTGCGCGAGGGCCGACTCGTCGTGGGTGATGGAAGGCCCTCGCGCGATGACGTCCGTGCAGGCAGGCTTATGACGCCTGCTGTCACACGTCGGTGTCGGGCAGCCCCCAGAGCTCGCGCGTCAGGCCGAACCCGGCGGGGTCGATGTAGGCGCCGTTGTGCTTGATGCGGCTGTGCGCGTGCCCGAGCGTGTGGAGGTGGAACGCTGCCTGCACCGCGTTCCACTGGCCTTGGATGTCGAGGGTCTGGTTCACGGCCTTCTTCGCCATCTTCAGCCCGACGGTCGGGCGGGTCGCGATCCGCCGCGCGAGCTCCAGCGCGGCCGTTTCCAGCTCCGCGCGCGGGACGACCCGACTGACCATGCCGAGGTCCTTCGCCTCGGACGCGGTGATGACGTCACCGGTGAACAGCAGTTCCTTCGCCTTGCGGGCGCCGAACTCCCACGGGTGCATGAACAGCTCGACCTGGCCGATGCCGAACGCCGTGACCGGGTCGGCGAAGCGCGTTTCCTCGCTGGCCACAATCAGGTCGGCAGGCCACATGATCATCATGCCGCCGGCCAGGACCCGTCCCTGCACAGCGGCGATCACGGGCTTGGGGAAGTTGCGCCAGCGCCAGTGCAGTTGGATGAACACCTCGTTCTCCCAGGCCATGTCACCCTCGACGCCGCCGAGGCCGAGACCGCCCTCCAACGTCACCTGGTCCATCCCGTCGGTGCTGAACAGGGCCTCTACGTCGTGCCCGATCGAGAAGTCGTCCCCTTCTGCCGCGAGCACGAGCACGGAGATCGAGTCGTCGGCCGCGGCACGCCGGTAGGCGGCGTCGAGCTGGTAGAGCAGGTGGACGTCCTGCAGGTTGCCCTGCTCGGACCGGGTGAGCGTCGCGCGGGCGACACGCTCGACGGGCACGTCGTAGGTCACGCGCTCACCGAGCTTCACCGGCGCGGGCAGTTCATTTGTAGCCATGTCGTCCTCTTCTCTCATGGGTGATGCTTCTCGGTGGCCATGCTGGTCAGGGGTTGTCGCCGGTGGCTGCTTCAGACAAGTCGGCGCGCCTCGTCCTCGGTGAGAGTCCTGCCGAGGGTGACCTCGTGGAGGTCGCCGAAGATCTCCAGGCGGATGGACTGGTCGATGCCGCCGATGCGGACCGGTGCGTACCCGGCCGCGCGGATCAGGCGGGCGACGGCGGCGATGGTCGGGACCGAGGGGGTGGCCACGCGGCCTGTCTCGATCTTCCGGAGTGTCTCTGGTGAGACGCCTGCGGCGAGCACGGTCGTCGTCGGGGTGCTGCTCACGTCGGTACTCCTCACATCAGACCACGCCACAATGTACGTGACGCGTCACCTACATGACATGGACCATACATGATGTGTCACCTTCCCTGCTACGCTGTCCCCTGTTGCTGTGACGAACGACATTCCGTGGCTGAACGACGACGAGCAGCCCGGCGTAAAGTCCGAGATGAAGTTCGTATACGCCGGGCTGCACCAGTTGTGCGCGCCGCTGCTTGGTGGATCGCCGGCGCCCAGCCCGAACGCCACACCCAGGGCGGCCTGCTGCGGGTCGGGGGGAGGGGGCAGGCCGCCGGGCAGCGCGCCGAGCCGGTCCCACGCCACTGAGGGCCCTCCCACCAGGCTCGGTTTACGAGCTCCGGCCAGACGCCATCGCGGGTGGTGACAGGGACTCTGGGAGAGATCAGGAGGTCACGCAACTCCGTCAGCGGTATTTCACGCTGGGGCAGCTAGGAGGAGAGGATCCTGCCGTCGAGAGCGAGACCGGCGGGAGCGTTCGAGAGAAGCCTGTCCGCCAGACCTCCGTCAGAGGCGGTTGCTTGGGTGAAGGTGCGTTACCGGTCCACGGGAGCGCTGCGGATCTGAGGCCCGCCCCAACCGGCGATGACGGAGTTCATCACCGACACACCTGCCGACTCCATCTCACAATCGTCGTGCTCGCCAAGGCTCGTACCGAGCAATGACAGCACGTCCACAACCCCACCCGCGGCTCTCGGCAACCACAGGGCCGACGCCACCACCAGACGATCACGACGACTCGACGCAGCCGCCCTGCACCAGACGTCAGGCGGCATGGGCCTTTTCCTTGATTCTTGACAAGTTTAAATTTAAACAGGCAGGAACGTCCGAAGCAGAGACACCAAGGAGGCAGCCGTGCGAACGATCAGGAGATCCGCCAGGCTGGCGCTCGGCGTGACGGCCGGCGCGGCACTGGCACTGTCCGGCACCACACCGGCCTCGGCGAGCACGTGGGAGCTCATGCACTCCCACCAGCAGATATGCGTGCAAACCAACCACGACCGCAGCACCTACCTCATTGCCGCAGTCGTCGGAAGCTGGACGAAGACCATCCAGATGGGGATGAAGAACCTGCCCGCGGGTTCGACCAGCGAGGGTTCGCCCATCCCGCCCGGATCCAACTACACCGACCCCGAGGACGGGTCCACGACGATCAACGGCTGGATCTGGCTGACGATCCCGCCGCTCCCGGCCGGGGCGTACGAGTCGTGGTTAACGGCCTCGGACGGTACGCAGACCCAGTCCAACCCCGTCACCATCAACGTCAAGGACCGGTGCTAGTCGCCAGGTGATCCTGGCGGAGCAGGCGGGAGTGTCCGTAACCGGCGCGCGAGCCACGAACCGGACACTCCCGACCGCCCGCGATGATAGGTGCATGGCAGACGACAGAACCCGGTGGGACCTGCACGTGGAGATGTACGCCACCGAGGAGCAGGCACAGGAGATCAAGGACCAGGTGCAGCGCCTGCTGTGCCCCGATCCCGGCCACCGTCCACCGTGTGCGATCCCCTGGTCCACCAGCCTCTACGAAGCCGAGGGCGAAGACGCGGCCGGCCTGGAGGAGCAGTACCTGATCGAGCACGGCGGCGACTCCCGCGGCTGACACAGCCCGCGCAGCCTGGGAACCTCAGACCGGGCCGCCGCCGAAGCTGATCTCGTTGCCCTCCGCGTCGCGGTAGATCACCTTGGTCACGCCGTCGTACGTCTCACGCCCGGCCGGCTCGATGCCCCGCCGGGCGATCTCGGCGACCCGCCCCTCCAGGTCGTCGACGAACTGCAGCACCAACGCGTTCCCCGCCCGCTCCGGGTCCTGGATGATGTAGATGTAGCGGTTCTCGGCCGTCTCCCAGACCGCCTCGATGTCGTTCGGCAGGAACGAGGGCTGCCCGCCAAAGAGCCGCTCGTACCACGGCAACGCCGCCGCGTAGTCGGTGACGGGGATGCCGGCGAAAAGGTACTGCGCCATGTCGTCCTCCAGAGGCATGGTCGATGTGTCACCGATACCGACCCCCCGCAGCGCCCAAACTCATCGGGCAGTGCAGGCGAACAGGATGTGGGTGCCGCCGTCCACGACGCCGGGCTCCTGACAGGCGGCGATCTCATGCTCCAGGAAGCGCGCCCACCGGTCAGGATCGGACTCGAGCGCCGCGAGCGTGTCCGGGTCGCCCAGGGTGGCCCAGTTGCTGGCGGCGGCCGCCACGATCTCCCCACCGGCAGCCCGGACAAGATCGCTCAGGCCGCTGTGGCAGGGCCGACTTCCCTTCCATTGACCAAATGGTTAACATACTGTCCATGCGATCAGCCGAGGATGATTTGACCGCACGAGCCCGGATCAGGAACGCGGCGCTCGAGTTGTTCGGCGCCGAAGGAGTCGGCAGGGTGAGTCTTCGCGCGGTGGCCCAGCGGGCCGGCGTCTCGCACGCATTGGTGCTGCATCACTTCGGCACCAAGGACGGCCTGCGCCAGGCGTGCGACGACTACGTGATCTCGCTGGTGCGCGATGCTCCGGACGCCGACCTGGGCGACGCGGCAGGGCTGGCCGCCATGCTGGAAGCGGGTACGGCGGTACGCCGCTACCTGGGACGGGCGTTCCTGGACAGCACCCCGGAGGCGGCGGCGCTGTTCGACGAGATCGTCGCCTCCACCCGCCAATGGCTGGAGCAGGGCGTGCGCGAGGGCTGGGTGCAACCCAGCGACGACCCGCCCGCACGGGCCGCGATGTACGTGACGTGGCTCCTGGCTCCGCTGGCGTTCGGTGAACATCTGGCGCGCTCGATCGGCGTGGCGGACGTGCACGACATGCGGACGTTGCTGCGCTTCTCCCGCGCCGGCATCGAGATCTTCACCCGCGGTGTGTTCGCCGACGAGCGCGCCCTCGACGCGTGGGACGCCGTGCGTGACGAACGCAGGCCACAACGCGGCGCGCGGTGAGCGCCGCGCTTTGCCAAGAAGGGAACATCTGTCATGGGCATCGCCGCCAGGGTGCTGGCCAGTAGGGCGAAACTGGCTCCGGCCGAGACCGAGAACGTGGCCATCGAGAAGGACCTGCGTGTCCCGATGCCGGACGGCGTCGTGCTGCTGGCCGATCACTACGCCCCCCAGGGGCTGGGGAAGCGGCCGACCGTGCTGATCCGCTCGGTGTACACCGACAGGACCAAGGGCGCCATGGTAAGCCGCCTGGTCGCCGAACGCGGCTTCCACGTCGTGGTCGTCAGCGGCCGGGGGACCTGCGGATCCGGAGGGACGCTCACCCCGTTCATCTCCGAGCGCGACGACGGCCTGGCCGTCCTGGAGTGGCTGCGCCGGCAGCCGTGGTTCACCGGCGAACTGGGCACTCTGGGACAGAGTTACAACGGCTACACACAATGGGCGATCGCCGCCGGGGCCGGGCCTGAGCTGCGGGCCATGAGCACCTCGCTGATCGGGTCCAACGCCTACGACCTGGTCTACCCGGGCGGCGCACTGGCACTTGAGCTCTTTCTCGGCTGGATCAGCATGGTCGCCAACCAGGAGAAGCCGCTACCCGTCTACCTGTCCGCCGTGGCGTTAGGCGGCAAGAAGCGAGGCCGGGCCGCTCGCCTCCTCCCGCTCACCGAGGCCGACACCATCGCCATCGGCGCCGTGGCACCGCACTGGCGGGACTGGCTCGCGCATCCCGACGCCGACGACCCGTGGTGGTCGCCCGGCGACCACAGCCAGATGGTGCCGGCGGTGACCGCCCCCAACCACCTGGTCAGCGGCTGGGACGACATCGCGCTACCCGGCCTGGTCCGCGACTACCAGACGCTGCGCAAGGCGGGGCACGAGCCGTATCTCACCATCGGGCCGTGGCAGCACTGGGACGCCGAACTGTCGATGACCGCCCTACGGGAGAGCATCACCTGGCTCCGCGCACACCTGCTGGAAGACCAGAACGGGCTGCGCACGGCACCGGTGCGCATCTACGTCAGAGGCGCCGAGGAGTGGCGCGACCTGCCGGTCTATCCGCCCTCCGAGGTACGACCGCAGAGTCTGTACCTGCACGTGAACGGCGTTCTGGGAGGCGATCTGCCAGCCGACTCCGCGCCCGACCGCTACCGTTTCGACCCCGCCGACCCGACCCCGGCGGTCACCGGGATCTCCCGCATGATCGGCATCTCGCGCAAGACCGGTGAGAGCGTGCTAACCGGGCGCGACGACGTCCTGACCTACACCGGCGAGCCACTGCCGGCCGATCTGGAGGTCATCGGTGTCCCCGCCGCCGAGCTGCACGTGACCTCCAGCCTCGCGCACACCGACTTCTACGTGCGCGTCAGCGACGTGGCGCCCTCAGGCACGATCACCCATGTCTCCGACGCGCTGCGCAGGTTCGCCGCCGACCGGCCGATCGACGGAAGGGTCGAGATCGAGCTGGCGCCCGTCGCCCACCGGTTCAAGCGCGGCCACCGCATTCGGGTACAGGTCGCGAGCGCTGCGTATCCGCGCTGGGACCGCAATCCCGGCACCGGAGAGCCGCCCGCCACCGCGAGCGCGATGCGCGCGGCCGACCAGCAAATTCATCACGACCCCAGCCGGCCCTCCGCCCTCATCCTGCCGGTCTGCTGACGGGAAGGGCAACGTCTTGTCGCATGACCGGCTGCTGCCGCGGGTGCTGGTCGCTGTGCAACGCAGAGAGGGGATCGATTCATGCAACTGAGCGGCGTCGCAACCTGTCAGGGTGTCTCCTCCCCACAATCGAACCTCAACGGCCATCGCACTTGTTTCATAGGATCACGCGCATGGAGTCCCACGAGGACACGCCCGGCGTTCTTTATGTGATCGCGTGCGCCGCACCTGCCGCCGCCGATCTCCATCATCTGGTCCCCATGGCTCAGGCGGCCGGGTGGCGGGTGCACGTGGTAACCACGCCGATGGGCGAACGCTTCCTCAACGTCGCAGAGCTGGAGCGTCTGACCGGCGACCTGGTCCGCAGCACGTACCGCATGCCGCAGGACCCCAAGGGCCTCCCTCCCGCCGACGCCGTGATCGTCGCTCCTGCGACGTTCAACACGATCAACAAGTGGGCGAACGGCATCGCCGACACCTTCGCCGTCGGCCTGCTGTGCGAGGTGGTGGGGCTCGGCGTCCCGATCTTGGCCGTACCGCTACTGAAGGACGCGCTCGCCCGGCACGTCGCCTTCCAGCGGAGCCTGGACACGCTTCGAGAGATGGGCGTGCAGGTCCTGTTCGATCCCACCGCCCCGCAGGAGTCCCGCATGCCATCCTGGGAACGCATCATGCAGGAACTACACACCGTTGTCAGGGTACGACTGACACAGGAGTGATGGCATGGACGCCCGCGGGGAGATCGGCCAGCGGATCGCTCGGGCACGCCGTCGCCGTGGACTGTCCCAGGCGGTCCTGTCCGGTCTCGTCGGCCGTTCAGAGAGCTGGCTGAGCCAGGTGGAACGCGGGCAACGTGCTGTGGACAACCACACCGTGATCAACACCCTCGCTGACATCCTCGGCCTGCCCGTGGACGAACTCACCGTGAAGTAGACGAACGCGATGACGCGCTACCAGGCAGCATCGGCTATCCGGCAGGCGATGATGGGCTATGACGGCCTCTCCTCAATGATCGATCCCCGCCATACGCAGGGTTCCCCGGAGAGCGTCGTGTGGCTGCGGCATGAGATCCGCCGTGTGAACCGGCTCTACCAGGCAACCCATAACGACGAGGTCGGCCGGCGATTGCCTCGCCTGATCGTGGCTACCGAACTGGGGAGCCGCCATGCCCCCGCCGCTCAGCGCCGGGCGTACCAGACTCTTCGCTCGCTGACCTACCACTCCGCCACCACGACCCTGCGCCGCGTGGGAGAGGCGGAACTCGCCTGGGTGGCTGCTGACCGCTCGCTGGCCGCCGCGCAGGAAGCGGACAGGCCTCTCCTCGCCGCCGTGAGCGCCTACCGGCTCGGCTACGTCCTGGTACGGCTTCGTGAGACGGAACGCGCACTGCACCTGGTTCTCCAGTCGGGCTCACAGGATCGCTGCTCGGTACGCCGAACTCCGCCGAGCGCCAAGCATCGTGGCAGCAGGCATGTCATGACGGCTGGTGAAGGCTGCCTGAGTCCACATGTACCCATGACCCAACGGGATCACGTCCGACTCACGTGGCTGGAACCATGTGCTGCTGTAAAGCGCCCCCGCGTCGTGGCGTGGACGTGCGCTTGCCGGGCTGTGTTCTACGAGCTGTGTGAGGGCGGCGGTCAGACCCGCATCCGTCGCACCCTGCAGGCAGAAACCGGGGACGTGGTTCACGAGACCCACCAGTGCTCAACCGTTGAAGCTCGCGCGATATGGGCGGCACTGCTATCCGGCCGAGCCCGGTAGACGGGCACGGCGATTGGGATTGCCCCGGGTGCCGCCCCGTCGCCGTGCCACATCCTGTGGTCGTCGCATCCCACGGCCACTCTTCCCCCGCCCCCGATAGCTGCTTGCTCGCGCGTAGAGACCTGCGGCGATAGTCACTCAGAAGATCAAAAAGACCACTTCCGATTTACGGAAATGGCCTTCGAGCTGGGTGGGGCTACCAGGACTTGAACCTGGGACCTCTTCCTTATCAGGGAAGCGCTCTAACCGTCTGAGCTATAGCCCCGCGCACACCGAACGTTATCGCATCCGGCGATCGGAGGCGAACCGGTTGTTCGGTCGAGAAGAGCTTACCGTGTCCGGCGTGCTGCTCGCGCCGTGCCGGCGAAGGGCACGGCGCGAGCCCACGGGCTATTCGGCCTCGCTGAAGGTCACCTCGACGCCCCCGACCAGGTCGGAGGCGACGTTGTAGATGACCGCCCCGAGCGTGGCCAGGGCCGTGATGAGCACGACGTTGACCGCTCCGATCAGGGCGGTGTAGCCGAGGATGCGTACGGGCTCGAACCAGGACGCGATGTCGATCGGGATCGAGTTCTGGCCCTGCTCGCCCTGGCCGAGCTGGTTGACCAGGTCGACGATCGAGTCGAACACCCCCAGGGCGGACAGCACGCCGTAGAGCACGGCCACCGCCACGAACAGCACCACGAAGCAGACCAGGGAAACCACGAAGCTGAACTTCATGGCCGACCATGGTTCGATGCGCCGCAGGACCAGGTGGGCCTTGCGGGGGAGCCGCGCCCCCGCGCCGCTCGCCTTCTTCTTGGGCCGTTCGACCGCGGGCGGCGGCGGAGCCTCCGTGGCCAGCGACGGGCGGATGCGGACCGTGTCGTTGCCCTCCGGCTGCTTCGGCGCCTGCGGCTGCGGAGGTGGCGGCGCGGGCTTGGAGTCGTCTTTGGCCGGGAAGGGCCTGCCCTGCGCGGGCGAGGTGTCCCGGCTTTCGTCGAAGGTCTCTTTCTCTGCGGGCCGCTTCGGTTGCTGTCCGTTACCCGAAGCCGCCTTTGTTCTGGCGGAGCCACCTTGGGCGCTCATGACTATTCTCCTCCCCCGTCTTCCTCACTCTCCATCGGAGTCTCCATGGACTCCGCGTTCCGGGCGAGGGCCACCACGCTGTCGCCTTCAGCGAGATTCATCAATCGCACTCCCATGGTCTGACGGCCGGACTGCTTGATCTCACCGGCACTCGTCCGGATCACCCCGCCGGCTGACGTGATCGCGAAGACCTCGTCCTCTGGATTGACCATGACGGCTCCGACCAGCTTGCCACGGGAGGATACGATTTTCGCAGTAAGCACGCCTCTACCGCCACGTCCTTGAACTGGATATTGCTCCACTGGCGTCCGTTTTGCGTACCCAGCCTTCGTGGCGATAAGCACGTGTTGACCGTCGGCGATGCGATTCATGGCAAGAAGTTCGTCACCTTCGAGGAACCTCATCCCGATGACGCCACTGGTCGCCCGGCCCATGGGCCGCAGCGCGTCGTCGGAAGCGGTGAATCGGATCGACTGCGCCCCCTTGGAGACGAGCAGCAGATCGTCTTCCTCGGAGACCAGGCGTGCCCCGATGACCTCGTCGTCGTCGCGCAGGTTGATCGCGATCAGACCGCCGGACCTGGGGGAGTCGTACTCGGCCAGGCGCGTCTTCTTGACCAGCCCGCTGCGGGTGGCGAGGACCAGGTAGGGGGCGACGTGGTAGTCACGCAGGTCGAGGACCTCCATGACGGTCTCGTCGGGCTGCATGGCCAGGAGGTTGGCCAGGTGCATGCCGCGGGCGTCGCGGCCGGCGTCGGGAAGTTCGTACGCCTTGACCCGGTAGACCCGACCCTTGTTCGTGAAGAACAGCAGCCAGTGATGCGTCGTGGTGACGAAGAAGTGGTCGACGATGTCGTCCTGGCGCAGCTGCGCACCGCGTACGCCCTTGCCTCCGCGCTTCTGGGCGCGGTAGAGGTCGGTGCGGGTGCGCTTGGCGTAGCCGCCCCGCGTGATCGTGACGACGATCTCCTCTTCGGCGATCAGGTCCTCGATGGACATGTCGCCGTCGTAGGCGATGATCTCGGTCTTGCGGTCGTCGCCGTAGCGGCCGACCAGCTCGGCCAGCTCGTCGTTGACGATCTCGCGCTGGCGGGCCTCGCTGGCGAGGATCGCGTTGTACTCCGCGATCTGCGTCATCAGGGCGTCGTACTCGTCCTGGATGGCCTGCCGCTCCAGGGCGGCCAGCTTGCGCAGCTGCATGTCGAGAATGGCCTGCGCCTGGATCTCGTCGATCTCCAGGAGCCCCATGAGGCCCTGCTGGGCGGCCGAGGCGGACTCGGAGGCCCGGATGAGGGCGATGACCTCGTCGAGCCGGCTGAGGGCCTTCAGCAGCCCGCTCAGGATGTGGGCGCGCTCTTCGGCCTTGCGCAGGAGGTAGCGGGTCCTGCGGACGATGACCTGGATCTGGTGGGCGACGTAGTGCCGGATGAACTGGTCGAGCCGCAGGGTGCGCGGCACCCCGTCGACCAGGGCCAGCATGTTGGCGCCGAAGGTGTCCTGGAGCTGGGTGTGCTTGTAGAGGTTGTTGAGCACGACCTTGGCGACCGCGTCACGCTTGAGCACGATCATCAGGCGCCGCCCGACCCGCGAGGAGCTTTCGTCGCGTACGTCGGCGATGCCGGTCAGCTTGCCCTCGCGCACCAGCTCAGCGATCTTCAGCGCCAGGTTGTCGGGGTTGACCTGGTAGGGCAGCTCGGTGACGACGAGCGCCTGCCGTCCCTTGTCCTCCTCGACCTCGACCACGGCCCGCATGGTGATCGAGCCGCGCCCGGTGCGGTAGGCGTCTTCGATGCCGCGCCGGCCCACGATCAGCGCGCTGGTGGGGAAGTCGGGCCCCTTGACCAGCTTGATCGAGGCTTCGAGCAGCTCCTCGTCGCTCGCCTCCGGGTTTTCCAGCGCCCACCTGACCGCCGAGGCGACCTCGCGCAGGTTGTGCGGCGGGATGTTGGTCGCCATGCCGACGGCGATGCCGCCCGAGCCGTTGACCAGCAGCTGCGGGAAACGCGCCGGCAGGACGTCGGGCTCCTGTGACTTTCCGTCGTAGTTGGGCCGGAAGTCGACGGTCTCCTTGTCGATGTCACGCAGCATCTCCATGGCGATGGGCGCGAGCTTGCACTCGGTGTAACGCATCGCCGCCGCGGGGTCGTTGCCCGGCGAACCGAAGTTGCCCTGCCCGTCGACCAGCGGATAGCGCAGCGACCACGGCTGCGCCAGGCGCACCAGCGCGTCGTAGATCGAGGTGTCGCCATGGGGATGGTAGGTGCCCATCACGTCACCGACGACGCGGGCGCACTTGAAGTAGCCGCGGTCGGGACGGTAGCCACCGTCGTACATCGCGTAGAGCACCCGGCGGTGCACCGGTTTGAGCCCGTCGCGCACGTCCGGCAGCGCCCTGGACACGATGACGGACATCGCATAGTCCATGTAACTGCGCTGCATCTCGGACTGGATGTCCACAGGCTCGATGCGTTCAGCCGGGGGAGTGGTGTTCACGTCCGTCACAGGTTGAGGTCCTTCTTCATGGAACGGTGAGCCATGTCCTGCGGCTCACCGTGAGTAGCCGAATCTGCGCCCACGGCCGGTCGCTCAGACGTCGAGGAATCGGACATCGCGAGCGTTGCGGATGATGAAGTCGCGCCTGGCCTCGACGTCCTCGCCCATGAGCACGCTGAACAGGTCGTCGGCCTGGGCCGCGTCGTCGAGCGTGACCAGGCGCAGGAGCCGGGTCTCCGGGTTCATCGTGGTCTCCCAGAGCTGGGCCGCGTTCATCTCGCCCAGGCCCTTGAAGCGTTGTACGTTGTCGCGCGACCGGGGGTCGGGCTTGCCGTTGGCGATGCCTTCTGCGATGACCGCGTCGCGCTCGGGGTCGGAGTAGGCGTAGGAGGCGTCCTCACCCTTGCGGTCCCACTTGATCTTGTAGAGGGGCGGGCACGACAGGTAGACGTGCCCCGCCTCGATCAGCGGCCTCATGAACCTGAACAGCAGCGTCAGCAGCAGCGTGTTGATGTGCTGGCCGTCGACGTCGGCGTCGGCCATCAGGATGACCTTGTGGTAGCGCAGCTTGGTGATGTCGAACTCGTCGTGGACGCCGGTGCCTAGCGCGGTGATCAGCGCCTGGACCTCGTTGTTCTTCAGGACCTTGTCTATCCGCGCCTTCTCGACGTTGAGGATCTTGCCGCGGATGGGCAGGATCGCCTGGAATTTCGAGTCGCGTCCGCCCTTGGCGGAGCCTCCCGCCGAGTCGCCCTCGACGATGAACAACTCGCACCGCTCCGGGTCGTTCCACTGGCAGTCGGCCAGCTTGCCCGGCAGGCCGCTGCCCGACTCGAGCAGTGACTTGCGCCTGGTGAGGTCGCGGGCCTGGCGGGCCGCGAGGCGGGCGCGGGAGGCCTGCAGCGACTTGTTGATGATGTCTTTGGCCTCGCCGGGGTTGCGCTCGAGCCAGTCGCGCAGGTGGTCGTTGCACGCCTTCTGGACGAACGACTTGGCCTCGGTGTTGCCGAGCTTGGTCTTGGTCTGGCCCTCGAACTGCGGGTCGGAGAGCTTGACGGAGATGATCGCGGTCAGGCCCTCGCGGACGTCCTCACCGGAGAGGTTGTCGTCTTTGCCCTCTTTGAGGAACTTCTGCTCGCGGGCGTAACGGTTGACGATCGACGTCAGCGCCGCCCGGAAGCCCTCTTCGTGGGTGCCGCCCTCGGCTGTGTTGATCGTGTTGGCGAAGGTGTAGACCGACTCGGAGTAGGAGTTGTTCCACTGCATGGCGATCTCGACCGCGATGCCGTCGCCCTCTTCCTCGAAGGAGATGATCGACGCGTGCGCCGGCTCCTTCTTGGTGTTGAGGTGCTTGACGAAGTCGGCCAGGCCGCCCTCGTAGAAGTAGGTGACCTTGCGCGGTTCGCCGTTGATGTAATCGGGGCGCTCGTCGGTCAGCGTGATCGTCAGGCCCTTGTTGAGGAAGGCCATCTCCTGGAAGCGCCGCGAGAGCGTCTCGTAGTTCCAGGTGGTGGTCTCGAAGACGTCGGCGTCGGGCCAGAACGTGATCGTGGTGCCGGTCTCGTCGGTCTCCTCGCCCTTGGCCAGCGGCGCCGTGGGCTTGGACATGTCGAAGCGCACGCGCCAGTAGTGGCCGTTCTGCTTGACCTCGACGTCCATCGCGGTGGACAGCGCGTTGACGACGGCCGAGCCGACGCCGTGCAGGCCGCCCGAGACGGCATAGGCCTGGCTGTCGAACTTGCCGCCCGCGTGCAGCGTGGTGAGCACGACCTCGACCGCCGAGCGCTTTTCCACAGGATGAATGCCGGTGGGGATGCCGCGACCGTCGTCGACCACGCGCACACCGTTGTCGGCGAGCAGTGTGATGTCGATCCTGCTGGCGAACCCGGCAAGGGCCTCGTCCACCGCGTTGTCCACGATCTCGTAGACCAGGTGGTGCAGACCTCGTTCCCCGGTGGAGCCGATATACATACCCGGGCGCTTGCGAACCGCCTCAAGCCCTTCGAGTACGGTGATTGAGCTAGCGTCGTAGGACAACTGCGAAATCCTCCTGCCGCGGACACGCGGCGGGGGTTGCCATGATTGTCACAAGCTGCCCCTGCCGTGCCCGTCACCGTCGTGAGTGCCCCGATGCGCGGTCACCCAGGGGAGTCGGCTTGCTGCCGGGGTGACACGCAAGCGGACGTGTCCGGAATCCTTTTTCATTCTACCGCCTCCGGAGCCTCAAGGTGGCAATGAACGCGCCTGTGATGCCCGCTAGCTCGTTCGGCCCCCCGGGCGGCATCCCCCCTCCGGATAGGGGGCTTATCGCGTCTGTGGCTTTCTGATCGCCCTTGGCCCCTATCCACAATGTCCGGGCACGCGTTGGGCGCGGCTACCCATAGGTGTCGCCGGGACCCCGACTTCCGGTCACCCGCAATCCACCTGAAGGGCGCGGGGCGTTCTGCGGCCCTCTGACCTTGACCTTCGTCACCGTGCCGTCGCCGAGCTCCTCGTTGAGCCTGCGTACGAGGGTGCGCGCGAGCAGCCGCACCTGCGTGGCCCAGGCCGTCGAGTCGGCCGCGATCAGCACCTCGCCGTCGTCGAACGACTCGGGCCTGGTGTGGGCGGCCAGGTCGGGACCCACGATGTCGGCCCAGCGCCCGAACACCGCGCCGACGGCCGCCGGGCGTTCCCAGCCGCGGTCGGCGAGCAGGTCGGCGATGGCACGACCGAAAAGCTGGGGATCACCGCCCTCACGGCGCGGCCCCGCCGCTCTGCGCCTGGGCTCGCGCCGGGGGAGCTGGCCGCGTTTGGCCGCGTCGGCCTTGGCCTGGGCGAGCTTCTCCCTGGCCATCGCGGCGCCTCTGGCGGTGGCGTTCTCGTCAGCGGACACGGGTCACGCCCCCCTCGGCGACGTCGTATCTGCCTCCCGACAGCTCCTTGGGCACGTCGTCGGGCACGGCCGCGGTGATGAGCACCTGCTCGGCCGGTGCGACGATCTCGGCGAGGCGGCGCCTGCGCTGGGTGTCGAGCTCGGCGAACACGTCGTCGAGGATCAGCACGGGATCGCCGCCGTCGGCACGCAGCAGGTCGTAGGCGGCCAGCCGCAGCGCCAGCGCGAACGACCAGGACTCGCCGTGGCTGGCGTAGCCGCGGGCGGGGAGGTCGCCGAGACCGAGGATCAGGTCGTCGCGGTGGGGGCCGACGAGTGTGACGCCTCGTTCCAGCTCGGACTGGCGCACCTCCAGCAGGCGCTCGCGGATGCGCTCCTCAAGGGTTTTCCCCAGGTCTGTGGATAACGTCTGCGCAGCGGAAGATCCCCGCTCACCGGCGTCTTCGAGCAGTTCGCCACCCTCACCGTCATCCCCACCTGTGGACAACGTGCCGCGATAGGCCAGCGTCGCTGGAGCGCTCGCGGGCGCGAGCGCGGCGTAGGCCCCCGCGACCAGCGGGCGCAGCGCCTCGATGAGCTCGAGCCGGGCCCGCAACAGCTCGGCGCCGTGCCTGGCGAGGTGGGCGTCCCACACCTCCAGCGTGCTCAGCACGTCGCCCGCGCCGGCCGCGGCGAACCCGGTGTCGCTCTCCGCCCTCCTGGCGCTCCTGCCGCCTCTGCGGGCCTGCGCGGCCGTACGGAGCAGGGCTCCGCGCTGCTTGAGCACCCGGTCGTAGTCGGCGCGCACACCGGCGAACCTGGGAGCCCTGGCCACCAGCAGCTCGTCGAGGAACCGGCGGCGCTCCGACGGGTCGCCCTTGGACAGCGACAGGTCCTCGGGGGCGAACAGCACGGTGCGCAGCAGGCCCACGACGTCGCGCGCCCTCGGCACGGGCGAGCGGTTGAGCCTGGCGCGGTTGGCCCGGCCCGGGTTGATCTCCAACTCGATGAGCGCCCGCCGGTCGTCGCGCTGCACGGAGCAGCGTATGACCGCCCGCGTGGCGCCCTGCCGGACGAGGGGCGCGTCGCCGGCCACCCGGTGGCTGGAGTGCGTCGCGACGTAGCCGAGGGCCTCGACCAGGTTGGTCTTGCCCTGGCCGTTGGGCCCGACGAACGCCGTGACGCCCGGCTCCAGGCCGAGCTCCACGGACGCGTAGGACCGGAAGTCGGTCAGCGAGAGGTGGGCGACATGCACCCCACGAAGGTTAGTGGGCCACGCGCGCCCCCGGGGTCACCGGCTCGCGAAAGGCGGCGGAGGCCGTGACGGCTAGCGCTGGCTCTCGCGGGGCGGCGTGACGTCGGCGCCCGGCGCGTCGGCGCCCTTCTCGGTGCTGCCCTCCGCCGCGGCGGTCGCGTGCCCGCCGAACTGGTTGCGCAGCGCCGCGACGACCTTCATCGCGGGGGAGTCGTCCTGGCGCGAGGCGAACCTAGCGTAGAGCGCGGCGGTGATGACCGGCAGCGGGACGGCGTGGTCGACGGCCGCCTGCACCGTCCACCGGCCTTCGCCGGAGTCTTGCGCGTAGCCGCGGAGCTGGTCGAGGTGCTCGTCGTCGTCGAGCGCGCGCACCATCAGGTCGAGCAGCCAGGAGCGGATCACGGTGCCGGTGCGCCAGCTGCTGAAGGAGCCCTTGACGTCTTTGACGACGTCGGAGGCCTCGAGCAGCTCCCAGCCCTCCGCGAAGGCCTGCATCATGCCGTATTCGATGCCGTTGTGGACCATCTTCGCGAAGTGCCCGGCGCCGACGTCGCCGGCGTGCACGAAGCCGTCCTCGCCCTCGGGCTTGAGCGTGTCGAAGATCGGCATCAGCCGCTCGACGTGGGCGGAGTCGCCGCCGCACATGAGGGCGTAGCCGTTCTCCAGGCCCCAGACGCCGCCGCTCACGCCGCAGTCGACGAACCCGATGCCCTTCTCCGCCAGCTCACCGGCGTGCTTCTGGTCGTCGCCGTAGTGGGAGTTTCCGCCGTCGACGACGATGTCGCCCTCGTCGAGCAGCTCACCGAGATCGTCGATCGTGGCCTGGGTGGGCTTGCCCGCGGGCACCATCACCCAGACGGCGCGTGGCGCTCGCAGGCGCTCGGCCAGCTCCTTCAGGCTGCCCACGTCGCTGATCGCCGGGTCACGGTCGTAGCCGACGACCTCATGACCGCCGCGGCGCAGCCGCTCGGCCATGTTGCCGCCCATCTTGCCCAGTCCGACCATGCCGATCTGCATGTTGTCTACCCCCTCGTCAGGCTTCCATCATCCCCGAAGGCCGGGTCAGCCTGACAGGCGGATGGGCATGATCAGGTAGCGATAGTCCGCCGCGGCCGCGTCGTCCACAGGCTTGCCACCGGTGAGGATAGCGGGCTTCGTCGAGGTGGTCATCTGCAGCCGGGCCACGTCGGAGTCGATGGCGCCCAGCCCTTCCAGCAGGAACTGGTGGTTGAAGGCGATGTTCATCTCCTCGCCCTCGTAGTCGACGGGCAGCGCCTCGACGGCCTGCGCCTCGTCGCCGCTGCCCGCCTCCAGCACGACCTCGCCGCTCTTGAACGCCAGCCGTACGGGGGTGTTGCGCTCGGCGACCAGGGCCACGCGCTTGACCGCCTCGACGAACGGGCCTGTGGACAGGTCGGCGTGGGCGGAGAACTCGGTGGGCAGGAGCGAGCGGTATTTGGGGAACTCGGGGTCGAGCAGCCGGGTCGTGGTGCGCCGCCCGGCGCTGGAGAAGCCGATCATGCCCTCGCCGGTGCCTCCGGCGGAGCTGAGCGCGATCTCCACCTCGGCGCCGGTCGCGCCGAGCGCCTTGGCGGTGTCGGCGAGCGTCTTGCCGGGGATCATCGCGATGGCGGAGAAGTCGGGCTGCCCCGGCTGCCACTTCAGCTCGCGTACGGCCAGCCGGTAGCGGTCGGTCGCGGCGAGGGTCACCGTGTCGCCCTCGATCTCCATGCGCACGCCGGTGAGCATCGGCAGCGTGTCGTCCCGGCCCGCGGCGACGGCGACCTGGCCGACGGCCGAGGCGAACACGTCGCTGCCGACGCGGCCCGCGGCCGGCGGCATTGCGGGGAGGGACGGGTAGTCCTCCACAGGCATGGTCAACAGGGTGAATCGCGCGCTGCCGCACGTGACGACCGCCTTGGCGCCGTCGACCACGAAATCCACAGGCTGTGCGGGAAGCGACCGGGTGATCTCGGCGAGCAGCTTGCCGGAGACGAGCACGACCCCCGGCTCGCCGGTGTGGACTTCGAGCGTCACCTCGGCGGAGACCTCGTAGTCGAATCCGGAGAGCTTGAGCTGCTGCTCGTCCGTGACCTCCAGGCGCATGCCGGCGAGCACGGGCACCGACGGTCGCGCCGGGAGGCTGCGTGCCGTCCATGCCACCGCCTCAGCGAGGACGTCTCGCTCGATTCGGAACATCACGGTGATCAGCCTCCTGGGTTCGTCGTTGCTTCAAGGATCTCAAGGATCCACCCTCCCGGACTCGCGCTCCGGGAGAACCCCTCTATGGGTCTTTGAGTTTCTTAGTAAGAGAGATAAGAGGTCATCACACTAGGGGCTGTGGATCCTGTGGACAACCGGCGTCTTGGCAGGTCAACGGCCATATTTTCATCCACTGTCGCTGTGGGTGACGCCTGGGGAGAACTTCCGCGCCTGGGGACAGAGATTTTTCGCCCACAGGCCGTCCCCAGATCTTGGTGCCTTCATCCACGGCCGGACCGGGGTTATCCACGAGGTTTCCACAGGTTATCCACGGGGTATTAGGGCCCCTTCTGGAGCTCCAGATCCGTTGTTCACAGTCTGTCCACACACTGTCCACTGGTAGTCCCCAGGTTCTCCCCAGGATGTCCCCACCGTTGTCCCCAACCATTGTGGATGGATTTTTCCCAGCATTGTCGGGCGAACGGCGAGTGAATTTTTGCGTTTGCGCTGGTCCACAGTGTTTTCCACAGGCTGTGTATGAACTCAAGATCCACGGGGTGTCTGCTTGATCCGCATTGTCAGCTCGTTGACCTGGTTGTACATCGACCTTCGCTCCGCGATGAGCGAGCGGATCTTGCGCTCGGCGTGCATCACGGTGGTGTGGTCGCGGCCACCGAACTGCTGGCCGATCTTCGGCAGCGACAGCTCGGTCAGCTCGCGGGCGAGATACATGGCGATCTGCCTGGCGTTGACGAGCGCCCGGCTGCGGGAGGTGCCGCACAGGTCGTCGATGCTGATGCCGAAGTATTGAGCGGTCTCGCTCATGATCGCCGCGATGGTGATCTCGGTGTCGGACTCCGAGGTGATGAGGTCCTTCAGCACCACCTCGGCGAGCTGCAGGTCGACGCCCTGCCGGTTGAGGCTGGCGAACGCGGTGACCCTGATCAGGGCGCCTTCGAGCTCGCGGATGTTGGTGGAGATGCGGCTCGCGATGTATTCGAGCACCTCGGGCGGCGCTGCCAGGCCCTCCTGGATGGCCTTCTTCCTGAGGATGGCGATCCGCGTCTCCAGCTCGGGCGGCTGCACGTCGGTGATCAGGCCCCACTCGAACCGGTTGCGCAGCCGGTCCTCCAGCGTGATCAGCTGCTTGGGCGCCCGGTCACTGGAGATGACGATCTGCTTGTTGGCGTTGTGGAGCGTGTTGAAGGTGTGGAAGAACTCCTCCTGCGTCTGCTCCTTGCCCTCCAGGAACTGGATGTCGTCCACAAGCAGGATGTCGATCGCGCGGTAGCGGCCGCGGAACCCGTCGGCCTTGTGGTCGCGGATGCTGTTGATGAAGTCGTTGGTGAACTCTTCCGAGCTCACGTACCTGACCCGCGCTCCGTCGTACAAGCTCTGGGCGTAGTGCCCGATCGCGTGCAGCAGATGCGTCTTCCCCAGCCCCGAGTCGCCGTAGATGAAGAGCGGGTTGTACGCCTTCGCGGGCGATTCGGCCACCGCCACGGCCGCCGCGTGGGCGAACCGGTTGCTGGCGCCGATGACGAATGTCTCGAATGTGTATTTCTGGTTGAGACGGGCTGGTTCGCTGGGCTTGTTGCTCTTGGCCTCCCAGCGGTTAGGCGCCGGCTCGGGGCTCTTTTCCACAGGAGGTGTGTACGGCTGCCCCTGTTCAAAAGAGAAGCTCTGCTGTGGATATTCGGTGGATATCTGGGGCTGCTCGGGCTGTGGAGAATAGAACTGTGGAGGCTCGGAAGCCTGCTTGTGCTGCGGTTGCGCAGGCTGTGCATAACGCGGCGGACTCTCCACATCCTGGGGATAACTGTGAGTCACAGGTTGTTGATGAACGTCCCCAGGCGGCTGCTCAGGTGCCGTCGTGTCGATCATCACCGCCAGCCGCATCGTCCGGCCGAGCTCCTGCGACAGCGCGTGCGCGACGAGCGGGCGCAGCTTGCCCTCGATGAGGTCCTTGAGGAAGTCGTTGGGGACGCCGAGCACGATCGTGTCGTTGGCCAGGGCGATCGGACGCACCATCGACAGCCATGTGCGCTGCTGCACCGGCACGTTCTCATTGAGGAAGTTGGCCAAGGCCCTCGCCCATACCGTGCCGAGGTCGACAGCGTTCATGATGCGGCTCCCCCTCCTCCCTCTCGCGGCCCCCCGCGATCGTTATCCACATGGCGGGGCCGCCTCCTGCTCTCGGCGACCCCTTCGTCCACAGCGTGGCTGCCGGGCTTCTCGTCCCGGCCTCCACAGGCCCTCCACAGGAGATCCACAGGTTGTGCACAGCCCTGGAGCAGGCCCAGAAGGGCCGACAGTATCTATGTGCACAGCTGCGTTCAAGGCGTTGTCCACAGCGTAGTGGCACCTGGGTGCACATACTGTGGACGCTGGCGCGGCAGTGGAAAAGTCGCCTGTGGATTAGTGGACAACCGGTCTGGTTTGACCTGAGCCGCGCTTCCCCCGTAACGTACGACGGTCGGCTTGTCACGCGACGGCTATTTCGCGTGCCCTCGCTTCACTGACGAGTCATCCTGTGTGTTAAGCGCCGTCCTGGCGCATCATCAAGCCTGGAGCCCACCCGTGAGCAAGCGTACTTTCCAGCCGAACAACCGTCGCCGCGCGAAGACCCACGGCTTCCGGCTGCGGATGCGCACCCGGGCCGGTCGCGCCATCCTCGCCGCTCGCCGCCGTAAGGGCCGCGAGAAGCTGTCGGCCTGATCGACCCGCGCCTGATAGTCGGCCCGCCGGTGCATCTCGCCGGCGGGCGTTAGGCGTATACGGTGCTGTCCCGTCAATCCCGCATGCGACGCGGGGACGAGTTCGAGGCGGCGGTGCGGCGCGGCAAGCGCGCCGGCCGACCGACTCTAGTGGTGCATTTCACCATTTCAGGGGAGAGCGAACCCCTGGTGGGTTTCGTGGTGAGCAAGGCCGTCGGTGACGCCGTGACGCGCAACAAGGTCAAGCGACGGCTCCGACACCTGATGCGGGACCGTCTTGACCGGCTGCCGCGAGGTAGCCTTCTGGTGGTACGCGCCAATCCACCGGCCGCGTCCGCGCGATTCGAGCAGCTGGCCGCCGAGCTCGACTCCGCACTGGAACGTTTGCTCAGGCGGCACGAGTCCTCGACGGGTGGACAACAGAGATGACAGAGCAGCCGCAAGTGGTGGCGCCGAGCCCCGCCGCTCGGGCGCTCATCCTCCCCATCCGGTTCTACCGGGCCTTCATCGGCCCGATGCTCGGTCCGCGCTGCCGGTTCTACCCGTCGTGCAGCGCGTATGGACTCGAGGCGATCGCCGTGCACGGAGCATTGCGCGGCACGTGGCTGACTGTCCGGCGCATCGGGCGGTGCCACCCATTCCATCCCGGAGGTATTGACCCGGTGCCCCCACGCCCGGTCCGGTCCCACGAAACGCAAGGGAGATAGCTCGGTGGAGCTGTCCTGGCTGAGCTGGCTGTACCAAGCCGTAGCCCAAGTCATCATCTGGATCCATACTGCATTCAGCACGGTCCTCGACCCGGACAGCGGGCTGACCTGGGCGTTGACGATCATCACGCTGACCGTGTTCATGCGGATCCTGATCTTCCCGCTCTTCCTGAAGCAGATGCGATCTTCGCGGAAGATGCAGGAACTCGCCCCCAAGGTGCAGGAGCTGCGCAAGCGCTACAAGAACGACAAGCAGCGGATGAACCAGGAGGTCATGGCGCTCTACCAGGGCGCCGGAGCCAACCCCCTCGGTGGCTGCCTGCCTGTCGTCGCGCAGTTCCCCATCTTCATCTCCATGTTCACCGTGCTCCAGAAGATGGCCAACGGCGAGCCCGACTACGGCATGACGCAGGAGCTGGTCGACAGCGCGAGAAGCGCCCACATCTTCGGCGCCCCGCTGCCCGCCCACTTCTGGATGTCGGCCGAGCAGCTCACGACGTTCCAGGCCGGCGCGGTGCAGACGAAGATCGTGCTGGGCATCTTCGTGGCGATCAGCTCGCTCACCACGTTCCTCACCGTGCGGCAGAGCGTCACCCGGTCCATGGCCCAGATGCCGGACAACCCCATGGCGCAGCAGCAGAAGATCCTGATGTACATCTCGCCGCTGTTCGCCATCTTCAGCCTCAACTTCCCCCTCGGCCTGATCCTCTACTGGGTCACCACCAACGTGTGGACGCTCGGCCAGCAGCACTGGTTCTACAGCCGGCACCCGATGCCGCAGTACGACGCCAAGGGCAATGTGATCCCCGTGCCGCCGAAGCAGGGTCTGATCGCGAAGATTCGCAAGACACCCCCTGAGGAGCAGGCGCCGCCGCCCCCGCCGGAGCCTAAGATCATCAGGCAACAGCCGAGCCGCCAGTCCCGCAGCAAGCGCACCGGCAGCAAGAAGTCGTGAACACGAAGGAGAGGCCGGCCATGACCGAGGCCGAGCAGGAAAAGGCTCCTGATCTCAGCGCGCTGGAGCAGGAAGGCGAGATCGCTGCCGACTACGTCGAGGGCCTTCTCGACATCGCCGACATCGACGGCGACATCGACATGGACGTCGAGGGCGACCGCGCCCTGGTCTCCGTGGTCGGGCTCAAGGGCACCGAGCTGGTAGGGCCCGGGGGAGAGGTCCTCGAAGCGCTGCAGGAGCTGACCCGCCTGGCCGTGCACCGGCAGACCGGCGAGCGTTCCAGGCTGATGCTCGACGTGGCCGGCTACCGCGAGCGCCGCAGGGCAGAGCTGACCAAGCTCGGCACCGAGGTCGCCAACCAGGTCAGGGAGCGCGGCGAGCCGAAGTCCCTGCACCCGATGACGCCGTTCGAGCGCAAGATCGTCCACGACGCCGTGGCGTCCGCCGGGCTCCGCAGCGAGTCGGAGGGCGAGGAGCCTCAGCGGTACGTCGTGGTCCTGCCTGCTTGACACGTCCCACCCGGCCGTCTGCCCGCCGCCTGAACGCGGGGCAGGCGGCCGTTCGCATGTTCAGCCGTCGCGACCGGCCGCCACGCGGGCACCCACGTCAACGCGCTCGGCCGTACCGCTCCCCGCCGCTCGCGCGGCCCGGCGTCAGCTCGGGACAGCCCGCTAGTCTTCCCCTGTGATCGCACATCTAGCCTTGGGTGGGGGACGAACTCCTGACGTCCTCGCTGTCCCGAGGGCGATCGGCGTCCGGCTTCGACCAAGCACCAAGAAAGGGCCACCGACCAGTGAGCGATGAGCTTCCGGAGCCGCCGGAGATAGCGCGTGACGTCTTCACCGGGGAGGCTTGGGGGCGTGCTAACACGTACGCCGAGCTGCTGGCGGGTCCTGGAGTCGTCCGCGGGCTGCTAGGTCCGCGGGAGGTGCCGCGGATCTGGGATCGCCACCTGCTCAACTGCGCGGTCGTGGCGGAGGCCGTGCCGCCTGACGTGCGCCTGGTGGACATCGGCTCCGGCGCCGGGCTGCCGGGGCTCGTGCTGGCGATCGTCCGTCCGGACATCACGGTCACGCTCCTGGAGCCGCTGCTTCGGCGTACCGTGTTCCTGCAGGAGTGCGTCGACACGCTCAAGCTCGGCAACGTCGAGGTGCTGCGCGGGCGGGCGGAGGAACTGGCGGGCAAACGCGAGTACGACATCGCCAGCGCTCGCGCGGTGGCCCCGCTCGAACGCCTCCTCCGCTGGGCCATGCCGCTGCTGTGCGAAGGCGGCGAGCTGATCGCCATGAAGGGGGAGCGTGCCGCGGGCGAGCTCGCCGAGGCGGAGGCCGAATTGCGCGCCACCGGGGCCCGAACGGCTGAGCTCGTGACCGTCGGGCGCGGTAAGGTCGAGCCGCCTGCAACATTGGTTCGGGTGGTAGCGGGTCGCGCGCCGGAGCGAGCCGGGCGGCGACGAAGGAGGTGACGGTTGTGCCAGTCGCGTCAAGCGGTCTTGGCTGGCCGGACAGCCGTCCGTCCGAGAGTCCAACCGGAGTTGGCTGGCCCGAAATGGGCGTGTCGCGACAGTCAATTCCCGGCACCGGCACACCACTCGTTGAAAGGATGGCCATCGTGACCCAGACCCCCCTGAACCCCGGCGAATCGCCGTTGGTACGAGAGGCGCTCAGCTCAGTGGTTTCACGTGAAACATCCGCAACCCCGACGGCCGTCCAGTCCGGCGAGAGCCCCAACGGCGGCGACGGCAGCTGGCCTCGCCCGGCCAAGACGAGGGTGATCGCGGTGGCCAACCAGAAGGGCGGCGTGGGCAAGACCACCACCTCGGTCAACATCGCCGCCGCCCTGTCGATGCACGGTCAGCGAGTCCTCGTAGTCGATCTCGACCCTCAGGGCAACGCTTCCACCGCGCTGGCCACGGAGCACCGCGGCGACGTGCCCGATGTCTATCAGGTGCTTGTGGACGACCTGCCCATGGCCGACATCGTCAAGCAAGTGCCCGACATGCCCAACCTCTATTGCGCTCCCGCGACCATCGACCTGGCGGGTGCGGAGATCGAGCTGGTCTCCCTGGTGGCGAGGGAAGCCCGCCTCCGCCGCGCGCTGGCGGCCTACGACGCGATCGACCTCGACTACATCGTCATCGACTGCCCGCCGTCCCTGGGGCTCCTGACCGTGAACGCCTTGGTGGCCGCCGACGAGGTCATGATCCCCATCCAGTGCGAGTACTACGCGCTGGAGGGCCTCGGCCAGCTCCTCAGAAACGTTGACCTGATCAAGGCGCACCTCAATCCGACCCTCAACCTGTCGACGATCGTTCTCACGATGTACGACGGCCGCACCCGGCTGGCCTCGCAGGTGGCGGACGAGGTGCGGGCCCACTTCGGCGAAACGGTGCTCAACACGGTCATCCCGCGCAGCGTTCGCCTGTCGGAGGCACCCAGCTACGGCCAGTCGGTCATGACGTACGATCCGGGGTCCAGCGGTGCGATGGCCTACATGGACGCCGCCCGGGAGATCGCCCACCGCGCCACGGTCGCCTGAAGTTCGCGCCCTGCCGCAGGACGTGGTTGCCGCGCCTCGACCGTCGTCCGAGCGCGCCACACCCATCAGGGCTGGGTAGAAGCGTGAGATCGTGGGGGCGGTCATGAGTTGGGCAGATTTGTGATCGTCTCGGGGTAAATCCAACGGGACGGTGTGTGGCGAGCGGACACTCCGTCCGGCGCACAACGGTAACCTCTCCAGGAGTGACCGGAATGGACCGGCTGGATGAGGAGACGCAGTGAGTCAGCAGCGGCGGGGATTGGGCAAGGGGCTCGGGGCGCTCATCCCGACCGGTCCCATCGTTGACGGCACGGGGACGGTCCCGTCCTCGGCCAACGGGTCAACGGCGGAGACGGGCCCGAAGCCGGTCGCCGGGGCGTACTTCAAGGAGATCGCCCTGGAGGCGATCGTTCCCAACCCGCGCCAGCCTCGTGAGGTCTTCGACGGCGAACGCCTTGAGGAGCTTGCGAAGTCCATCCGCGAGGTGGGGCTCCTGCAGCCGATTGTGGTGCGGTCCGTCGGTGGCGGGCAGTACGAGCTGATCATGGGGGAGCGGCGCTGGCGGGCGTGCAAGCAGGTCGGTCTCGACCCGGTCCCCGCGATCGTCCGCAACACGCAGGATACCGACCTCCTGCGGGACGCGCTCATCGAGAACCTTCAACGTGAGCAGCTGAACCCGTTGGAAGAGGCCGCGGCGTACCAGCAACTACTTGACGACTTCCAGGCGACGCACGATCAGTTGGCACAGAAGGTCGGCCGCTCGCGTTCTCACATCACCAACACCCTCCGCCTGCTGAACCTCCCGCCCGAGATCCAGCCCAAGGTTGCCGCCGGTGTCATCAGTGCCGGCCACGCACGAGCGCTGCTCGGGTTGAGCTCCGTAGAGGAGCAGATCCAGCTCGCGCAGCGGATCGTGGCGGAACTCCTTTCGGTACGGGCGGTCGAGGAGATCGTCGCCATGGGGAGCGCCCAGGCCGCCCAGAAGGCTCCCCGCGAACGCCAGGCCGCCAAGCCCACCGCCCCCGGGCTCACCCATCTCGCCGACCGCCTCTCCGACCACTTCGAGACCAAGGTCAAAGTCGATCTGGGACGCCGCAAGGGCCGCATCGTCGTGGAGTTCGCGACGATCGATGACCTTGAGCGCATCATCGACACCATGGCGCCTGAGGCCGTACGCGCAATGCGGGACGCGCAGGAGTAACCGACGGCTGTTTCACGTGAAACCACGCCGAGAGCGAGGCGCTGTTTCACGTGAAACAGCCGTTCCCGTCTCACATGCCCGAGGGCACGGCAGGTCGTCCCCAAACCGGGGGCCAGGGCGATGGAAAAGCTGAGAGGGATGAACCGTCGAGGAGTCAAACGTGCGTAGCCCACGTACGTCCCAGCCGCCGGGATAATCCTCGACGGGGGGACGCGGGGACGCGGGGACGCGGGGACGCGGGGACGCGGGGACGGTGTCTGTGGTCGTTGGTAGTCGCCGTGCCCGCCGCGTGGGAGCGACGTTCGACTCCGTGTAGGCAGATCCAACTGCGTGACCCGACAGGTGAAGCCCGCCCTCCACGATGGGCTGCCAGCGCGCGAGGGGGTGCTTGAGCGCCCGCGGTGGAGGAAGGGCACCCGGTGGGCCTCGTGGAGTGGCGGGCCACTCCGAGGAGACGGGTGCCGCTGTGTTTCACGTGAAACGTCGGCCGGGGGGGGCATCCTCCCGTGTGTTTCACGTGAAACACACGGGAGGTCACATGGCGGCCTTGCGGATGTCGTCGAGGAAGTCGTCGACGTGGTCGGGGGTCGTGTCGAAGGCGGTCATCCAACGGACGACGCCGGTGGCCTCGTCCCAGTAGTGGAACAGGTACCGCTGCAGGAGCGCCGTGGCCACCGTCGGCGGCAAGGTGGCGAAGACGGCGTTGGACTGCACGGGGTAAGCCAACGACACACCGGCGATGCCCTCCAGACCGTCTGCCAGTCGCGTGGCCATCCGGTTGGCGTGATCAGCGTTCCGCCGCCACAAGTCGTCCGTCAGGAGCGCCGACAGTTGGGCCGAGATGAAGCGCATCTTCGAGGCGAGCTGGAGCGACTGGCGGCGCAGGAAAGGCACGGCCCGGGTCAGCTCGGAGTCGAGCACCACCACGGCTTCGGCGGCCAGCGCACCGTTCTTGGTGCCGCCGAAGCTGAAGACGTCCACTCCCACGTCGGTGGTGATGGCTTTCAGATCGCAGTCCAGAAAGGCGGCGGCATTGGCGAGCCGTGCGCCGTCCACGTGAAGGCGGAGTCCGGCCTCGTGTGCCGTCTCCGCGAGGGCGGCGATCTCCTCGGCGGAGTAGGTGGTGCCGAGTTCCGTGCACTGGGAGATGGAGACGACGGCGGGCTGGGATTCGTGGTGGTTGCCGACACCGCCCAGGCGAGCCTTGATGTCGTCGGGTTGGAGCTTGCCCTGCGCGGTGGGGATCGTCATCAGCTTCACGCCGAGCAGCCGCTCAGCCGCCCCTGCTTCATGGGTGGCGATGTGGGCGCTCTCGGCGCAGAGAATGGCGTCGTAGCGGCCGAGCATAAGGGCGAGGCCGACCATGTTGGCGCCCGCTCCGTTGAGCACCGCGAAGCCTTCCGCGTCCGGCCCGAACACCTCCTTGATCCCTTCTTCGAAGGCCGCGGTCCAGCGGTCGCCGCCGTAGGCGGGCGCGTCTCCGTCGTTCGCGGCGGCCATGGCCGCCAGGATGTCCGGGTGCACGCCCGCGTGGTTGTCGCTGGCGAAGCTCTTGGGGTACGTCGAATCGATCAGCACATCGCAAGGCTACTTTCACAACCGACGCAGACCACCTCGGGGCAGGGGAGACGGGTGCCTGGCAAGCCAGCACGGGCCGGTTGCCGACGGGTGCTGTGCTTGTCGCATGCCGGTGAGATCCGGAGTGGCGGCGCTGCCGTGGGTCGGGCGGATTGGCAGTGGCGACGCCGTCGTGGGTGGAGGCGGTATGGGGAGTGGCGACGCAGGTGCGGGTCGGTCGGTTTCAGGTTCGGGTCGGGCTTCAGGCACGCGGCCGGGTTCGTGCGGGTGCGCTCCAAGGGGGTGCGGGTCCGTGCCTGGGGTCCAAGGTGGTTGCGGGGGCGCGCCTAGACTAGCGGAAGCGGGCGGCGGCGTTCTGGAGGAGGGTACGGCAGAGGTCGCCCAGGTCCTGTCCGGCCGCTTCGGCGGCCATGGGCAGGAGGGAGGTCTCCGTCATCCCCGGCGCCACGTTGACCTCGAGGAAATGGGGGACGCCTGCCGCGTCGACGATCAGGTCCGTACGGGAGATGTCGCGCAGGCCGAGCGCCGTGTGAGCGGTCACCGCCGTCTCCGCGCACGCCGCGGCGGCCTTGGGGGAGAGGCGGGCGGGGGCGAAGAACTCCGTGTGGCCGGCCGTGTAGCGGGCCGCGTAGTCGTAGACCCCTTCGTCGGGGACGATCTCCACGGCGGGCAGGGCCTCCGGGCCGTTGCCGATGTCGACGACGGAGACGGCCACCTCCACGCCCTCGACGTACCGCTCGATCAGTGCCGTGTCGCCGTAGGCGAAGCAGCCGACCATGGCGGCGGGGAGCTCTTCCGCGGTGCGGACGATGGAGGCGCCGAGCGCCGAGCCACCGCGGGCGGGCTTGACGAAGAGGGGCAGGCCGAGCCGCTCCACGATGCGGCCGAGCACGACGGTGGCGCCGAGGTCGTGGAAGGTCTCCTTCGGCAGCGTGACGGACTCGGGGGTGTGCAGGCCGACGGAGCGTACGACGGCCTTGGCGGTGGGTTTGTCGAAGGCCACCCGGCAGGCGTCGGGGCCGGCGCCCACGTAGGGGACGTTGAGCAGCTCCAGGACGGAACGGATGGCGCCGTCCTCGCCCGCGCCGCCGTGCAGGGTGACGAACACGGCCTCCGGCGGGTCGGCGAGGATCGAGGGCACGAGGGACGCGTCGGTGTCGCGGGCTTCGACGTCGACGCCCGCCGCGCGCAGCACCTCGCTGACTCGGCGACCGGACCGCAGAGACACCTCTCGCTCATAGGAGAGGCCTCCGGCCAGCACGAGCACGTGGCCCAGATCGCTCATCACAACTCCTCCGCTGATCGCACGCTGTCCAACCGTACCGGCGTCGGGGGTGGATGGTGTACGGCAGGGGCTTCGTCCGCGCGCCTGGCCGGGCGGAGAAACGAAAAGGGCCGGCGTCACCCGGCGCCGGCCCTTTTCGTGACGTTCAGGCCAGGTCGGGCCCGGGTGTGTCCACGCCGGCGTGTTCGCGGGCCGACGAGGTGCCGAACGTGTCGCGCAACTGCATCTCCTGCTCGATCACTCCGGCGAGCCGGCGCACCCCTTCACGGATGCGGTCGGGCTCGGGGAAGCAGAACGACAGGCGCATGTGCCGCGCCCCGCTGCCGTCGGAGAAGAACCCGGTGCCTGGTACGAACGCCACCCGCTCGGCCACGGCCCGGGGCAGGATGGCCTTCGAGTCGAGCCCTTCGGGCAGGGTGGCCCAGACGAAGAACCCGCCGGCGGGGCGGGTCCAGGTGACCTCTGGCGGCATGAGGGCGTCGAGCGCGTCGAGGAGGGCGTCGCGGCGCTCGCGGTAGAGCTCCTTGAACGTCTTGATCTGCTCGCGCCATGGCTGCGTGGCGAGGTATTGGCCGACGGCCAGCTGCGTGAACGAGGAGTGGGACAGCACGGCCGACTCCATGGCGAGCACGAGCTTGTCGCGGATGGCGTGCGGGGCGAGTGCCCAGCCGACGCGGAACCCGGGGGCGAGCGTCTTGGAGAAGGACCCGAGGTAGACGACGCCGTCGGGGTTGTCGGCTCGCAGGGCGCGCATGGGCTCGCCGTCGAAGCCGAGCAGCCCGTACGGGTTGTCCTCGATGACGAGGACCCCGGCCCGCTGGCAGATGTCGAGCACCTGCTGGCGGCGGGCGATGTTGAGGGTCACGCCGGCCGGGTTCTGGAAGGTCGGGATCGTGTAGAGGAACTTGATGGGCGCGCCCGCGGTCTCGAGGGCGTAGATGGTCTGGGCCAGGGATTCGGGCACGATGCCCTGATCGTCCATGGCGATGTGAACCACTTTGGCCTGGTAGGCGGCGAACGTCCCCAAAGCCCCCACGTACGAGGGGCCCTCGGCGAGCACCACGTCGCCGGGATCGATGAAGATCCGGGTGATCAGGTCGAGGGCCTGCTGCGAACCGACGGTGACGACCACGTCGTTCGGCCCGGCGTGGATCCCCTCCAGCCGCATGACCTCGCAGATCTGCTCGCGCAGGTGCGGGTCACCCTGGCCGGATCCGTACTGCAGCGCGACAGGGCCGCGCTTGGTGACCAGGTCGGAGACCAGCTCGCCGACCATGTCGAGGGGGAGCGCCGTGACGTACGGCATGCCGCCGGCCAGCGAGACCACCTCGGGCCTCGACGCGACGGCGAAGAGAGCTCGGATCTCGGAGGCGACCATCCCGGTAGCTCGTGCGGCGTACCGATCGACGTACGCGTCGATGCGCGACCCGTGAGTCGCGGGTGCCTGACCGTGATCCCGCTCTGCTGTCACGGCCCACCTCCTAGGTGTCATATCGGACTGAAACACCAGATTACGCTAGACGGACATGTCGCCCGTGACGGGGCTGACCGTCGTGGTGTCGGCTGGTGGCATCTTCACTGGGCTACGATGCCACCTGTGGACGCGGTTTTCGCGCGCTTTTCCGGGTCAACGATAGGGGCGGTAGTTGTCGCGCCGGCTGGTCAACATAACCCTGGACAATCTTGACGATCTGCCGAGGCGCTGCCGGCGGTGTGTGTTCTGGGAGCTCGATCCCGTCAACGGCGAGCGCGCGGTGGACGCGGGCGACTCCGGGCTGGAGAAGGAGGCCTGGATCTCCGGCACGCTCCTGGAATGGGGGAGCTGCGGGAAGATCGTCTATGTCGACGGCGTGCCCGCGGGCTTCGTGCTCTACAGCCCGCCGCTCTACAGCCCGCGCTCGCTCGCCTTTCCCACCTCGCCCGTCAGCGCCGACGCGGTGTTGCTGATGTCGGCCCACATCATTCCCGAGTTCTCGGGCGGCGGGCTGGGCCGGATGCTGATCCAGGGAGTCGCCAAAGACCTGACCCGGCGCGGGGTGAAAGCCATAGAAGCTTTTGGCGACCTCAAGTGGGAAGAGCCTGGTTGCATAGTTCCCGCGGAATACTTGCTTTCTGTTGGATTTAAGACAGTTCGTCCGCATTTGAGATTTCCGCGGCTCAGACTGGAACTCAAGACCGCCGTTTCGTGGCGCGAGGACGTCGAGGTGGCGCTGGAACGGCTTCTCGGCTCCATGAGTCCGGAACGCGCCCTACGTCCCGTCTGACGGCATCTCAGCCCTCCATGCGCCCATGCGAAAGCCCCCGCCACGAAGGACGGGGGCTCTGCCGGGCGAAGCGCGCCACGAAGGGCGAACTACCAGCGCCACAGGGCGCTAGATGATGCCCTCGAGCTCGCGCAGCAGCATGGCCTTCGGCTTGGCGCCGATGATCTGCTTCACGACCTCTCCACCCTTGTAGACGTTCAGCGTGGGGATCTGGAGTACGCCGTACTGGCGCGGAACCTCAGGATTCTCGTCGATGTTGAGCTTGACGATCTCCAGCTTGTCGCCGTGCTCGTTGGCGATCTCCTGGAGGATGGGCGAAACCTGGCGGCACGGACCGCACCATTCGGCCCAGAAATCGACCAGGACGGGCTTGTCGCTCTTGAGGACCTCGTTGTCAAAGGTGGCGTCGGTGACAGCCTTCACGGTGCGCTCCTTCACTTCTCGATGGTGGCCAGCCAGCGCTCGGAGTCGAGCGAGGCCGCGCAGCCGGTGCCGGCCGCGGTGATGGCCTGGCGGTAGGTGTGGTCCACGACGTCTCCTGCGGCGAAGACGCCCTCGATGTTGGTGGCGGTGCTGGGGGAGGCCACCTTGATGTAGCCGTTCTCGTCGAGGTCGATCTGCCCCTTGACCAGCTCGGTGCGCGGGTCGTGGCCGATGGCCAGGAACAGCGCGTCGGTGGCCAGCTCGCACTCCTCGCCGGTCTTGCGGTCGCGCAACTTGACCGCCTCGACCTTGGTGTCGCCGATCACGTCGACGACCTCGGAGTCCCAGACGAACCGGATCTTCTCGTTCGCGAACGCGCGGTCCTGCATGATCTTGCTGGCCCGCAGCGTGTCACGCCGGTGGACCACCGTCACCATGCGGCCGAACCTGGTCAGGAACGTGGCCTCCTCCATCGCGGTGTCGCCGCCGCCGACGACCACGATGTCCTTGTTGCGGAAGAAGAAGCCGTCGCAGGTGGCACACCAGGACACGCCGTGCCCGGACAGGCGCTTCTCGTTCGCCAGGCCGAGCTCGCGGTAACCGGACCCCATCGCCAGGATGACGGACTTGGCGTAGTAGGTGTCGGTGTGGGTCTTGACGACCTTGGGGTTGGCCTCGAGGTCGACCTCGACGACGTCGTCGGCGACCAGCTCGGCCCCGAAGCGCTCGGCCTGCTTGCGCAGGTTGTCCATCAGGTCGGGACCCATGATGCCGTCGGGGAACCCGGGGAAGTTCTCCACGTCGGTGGTGTTCATGAGCGCGCCGCCCGCCGTGACGGAGCCCTCGAAGATCAGCGGCTTGAGCTCGGCACGAGCGGAGTAGACGGCCGCGGTGTAGCCGGCTGGGCCGGAACCAATGATGATCACGTTACGCACGTCGCTCAACGCTTCACGCCTGCCTTCCTCGTCTGCTGATGCCATCGCGTCAACAGATCCTAGGCCGCCCTGATTCCCCACCCTGCCCACAACACCCGCCCAAAACGAAAGAGCCCGCCGAAGCGGGCTCTGACGTGGGGTTTCGCCTACCAGCGGCCCAGCGCGGGCCTGCGGAGGTTTTTGCAGTTGAACGGGTCGACGACGTCGATGCGCAGCCTCTGCGCGGCCTTGTCCTTCCACGAGGCGATCACCAGGGCCTCCTGGCCGTTGTACTGCCCCTGGTCGACCGCGTACGTCGGCAGCTTCGAGCGGTTGGCCACCCTGCTCACGCACTTGTCGACGCTCGCGGCGTCGGACCTGCCGCCGCCGACGATGGGCGCCGGGCCGAAGACGCCTTCGAGCGGCTGCCGCAACTCCTGGTCGCTGTAGTTGTGCTGGCTGTCGGTCAGCGCGTACGACTTCGCCCGCTGCGGAGCGCGCTCCGCCTGCGAGGGTGTCGAGACCGGCTTCGACTGCGTGGGCAGCGCCACCGGTGGGGCGACGGCGTCGCCCTGGCTGCCGCCACCGCTCGCCAGCAGGTTGGTGGAGGCCACCGCCGTGCCGACCACGACGGCCGCCGCCGCTGCCGCGACCGCGGGCAACGCCCAGCCGCGTCGTCGTGCGCGCGTGCGCCTGGCCGGGACGATGGTGCCGTCGTCGGCGACCACCCCCAGGCGCACCGGCTCGGCGGCGTCCTCTCCTGGGGCATCGGCCGACGCCGGCTCAGGAACCGCGGGCCTGCCGAAGCGTGCGGGCTCCGGCACCTCGGACGCGCGCTCCCACGGGGCGTCCCGCATGAGCTCGTCCCAGTCCGGTGCGTCCGCGAGGCCGACACCTCCGCCCCTCCGGGACTCCGCCTCGGCGGCCAGAGCCTTGTCGATGCGCAGTGCGACGCCCATCGGCATGGCCGGTGTGGGGGTCGCCGCGAGCACCTCGCGAACCGTCGCCAGGTCCGCCAGTAGCTCCCCGCAGGGGTCGCAGACCGCGAGATGCCCGCGGACCTGGCGTGCCGTGTCGACGTCTAGGAGACCCTCGGCCAGCTCGGCCAGGATGTCCAGATCGTAGTGCGTATCACCCGTCACGAAGTTCTGCTCCCTTCGCGGATGAGACGCGATTGCCGTCCGTTCGGTTCCGCAGATGCGAAAGAATCGGGGCAAGTTTCGCGCGTCCTCTGGCGCACCGGCTCTTCACCGTGCCGCTCGGCACCTGGAGCACCTGAGCTGCGTCTTCGACCGAATAGCCCATCATGTCGACGAGGACGAGAGCCGCCCGCTGATCGCCGGGCAGGAGTTTGAGCGCGGCGGAGACCTCCATGGAGACCTCACGCTCCACGGTCTGGTCGGGCAGGGGGGTCTCGCGCTCTGCGGCCTCGATCAGCTCGTCGTCGGCGACAGGCCTGACGGACTTGCGGCGCATGCGGTCGAGACAGGCGTTGACCACGATGCGGTGCAGCCAGGTGGTGACGGCCGCCTCGCCGCGAAACGTGGCGGCCTTGCGGTACGCGGAGACGAAGGCGTCCTGCACGGCGTCGGCGGCCTCGTCAGGGTCACCGAGCGTACGCAGGGCGACCGCCCACATGCGGTCACGGTGCCTCTTGACGATTTCGCTGAAGGCGTGAGGGTCCCCGTTGATATGGGCAGTCAGCAGCTCGGCGTCTGTGACCGCCGGCCGCTCCGCTGCTGAGGGTGTCTCGGGTGGGGAGTTCACAAGAGAGTTTCCTGATTATGCCGATCCGGGAGAGTGCACCACTACTTCATAGATGGTGCCATGAAACTTGCCCGCATCCGCCGGAACGCGCGTAAACCAGATCAAAACGTACTGACCGCTTGCCGGTTCTTCGGGGGTGAGGGTGGTCTTACCTGCTGCGTTCTTCTCGGTCGCCACCGTTTTCAGCGCGTCGAGATCGGCGGAGTCGCCCACCTTGAGCTCCACGGTCGCGCCCGGCGCGTCGCCCAGCGTGGCCACCACGTCGCTGATCTGCATGGACTTGCCCATGTCGAGCAGCAGGCCGACGCCGTCCTTCAGCCGGCCCAGGTCGGCGCTGGTGTAGGCCTCGGTCTTCCACAACGTGCTGGGCTTGCCGTCGATGGCCAGCTTCGCGATGTCGGACTTCTCGTCACTGTCGCCGAGCGGGTCGAAGCCCTTGGCGCTCTCGGGCTTGACGGCCTGGGCCTCGGCGGACGCCGACGCCGACGTGCTGGGCACGGTCGGCTGCGCCTCGGGAGTGGTGGGGCTGCCCAGGCTCCTGCCGATCGTCCACGCGCCCACGCCGACGGCGGCGATGACGAGCAGCACCACCAGCGTCATCAGCACCCGGTTGACCATGCTGCCCTCGCGCTTGGGCACGCGGTGCGGCGGGGGCTGCGGCGGCGGGACGGCCAGCTTCTGGCGGTGGGCGATGTCGAGACCCTCGGTGTGGGAGGCGGAGGCCACCGCGGGGGTCGAAGGGTAGGAGATCGGGATCGGCATCGGCCTGGCGACGTCGGCCAGCGCATCGGCCACCTCGGCCGGAGTGGCAAGCGCGCCCTGGCCCCTGCGCGACTCGGGCAGGCACGCCCGCACGGTCACCGCGTCGAGATAGCCGGGCACACCCGCGGTGACCTGCCGCGGCGTGCAGAAGTGGCCGTCGGTCATCGGCGCCGCGGGCAGCCCGCCCTCTTCCTCGTCGCCGGGCCAGTGGCCGGTCAGCCCCGCGTAGAGCAGCCGGCCGAGGCCCTCGGCGTCGTCGAGCGCCGGCTGGTCGGTGGTGAGACCGTACATGGCCGCGTCGACGGCCACGCCGAGCACCTTGACCGTGTTGCCGGTCGTCCACACCAGGTGGGACGGGCGCAGGCACAGGTGGTAGAGCTGCGCCTCGTGGGCGTGCGCGAGCGCCTCGGCGGCCTCGGCGACCAGCCCCGCCGCGCGCTCCGGCTCCAGCGGGCCCGAGGCCAGCAGGTCGGTCAGGCTCTCGCCGGTGACCCACTCGCTGACGACGTAGGAGGCCTTGTCGTCCTCCGCCGCGTCGAACACCTGGGTCAGACGCGGGTCGGTGAGCCGGCTCGCCGAACGGGCGGCCGTGACGACCTCGTGGACCCGGGGGAAGCCGGGGGCGAAGGTGTGGACCGCCACGGGCCGGGCGAGGATCTCGTCGATGGCCTTCCACAGGGTGGCGCCGTCGGACTCGCTGACGCGGTCTTCGAGCCGGAAGCGCTCGGCCAGGCGGGTGCCGGGTTCGACGGCCGACGTGCTCACTGGCTCACTCCGCTGGGCCGATCGGGCGTGCTCATGACTCGACTCACCTGCGTGGTCGTGTACCACGAAGGCACGCTATGCCGGGTGGATCCGCCCACGCCCCTCCTGCTTCCATTCGCCGCGTGTCGGGCTCCATGGTAGTGCCGAGTAGATTCCGCCCGCGTTCTTTACCGACCTACCCGCCCCGCGACCATCCCAACGATGGAGTTGACCTCCGGGATGCGCATTCTGTGCGCAACGCCGAGATAGAGGATCAATCCAAGGCCGCCACCGACGGCCAGAACGATCAGCGAATTGACGAACCCTAGCCCGTCGAAGACCCCCGTGACCACCCAGACCGCCCCGAGCGCCAGCACGGCGGTGGGCAGAGCGGCGAGATACATCCTCGTCAGCGCCATGCCGATGCTCCATCCGCCCAGCCCTTGAACCCGGCGGCCGGCCAGCCACCACGCCGTGAGGGCGCCAAGCGCGTACGCGACCGCGTACGCCAGAGCCAGCCCCATCACGGCGTAACGCGCCGGCAGCAGCGTGAAGAACAGCCACATGAGCAGGGCGTTGACCGCCGTCGTGCCCGCGCCGACGAACACCGGCGTGCGGGTGTCGCCGAAGCTGTAGAAGACCCGGAGCAGCAGTTGGAAGAGCGCGAACGGCACCAGCGCCAGCCCGTAGACCTGCAGCACGTTGCCGATGTAGACGGCGTCGGCGACGCTGTTGGCCCCGTGGCCGTAGATCGGCACGGTGATCGCCGGGCCGAGCACCATGAGCAGCAGTGACACCGGCACCATCAACGAGCAGATGAGGCGTACGCTCGACCCGAACTCGGAGCGGACGTCGTCGAACCGCCCGTCGCTGACGGCCCTGCTCATGCGCGGCAGCATGGCCGTGATCACCGAGACGCCGATGACGCCGTAGGGCAGCTGGAAGAGCTGGAACGCCAGGGTGTACGGGCTGATGCCGTGCCCCTCCACCACGGAGCCCGCGGCGCTGGCCAGGTTGGTGGTCAGCACGAAACCGAGCTGGGTGACGACGGTGTAGCCGATCGTCCAGACGCCGGCCTTGGCCATCTCACCCAGCCGGGCGTTGCGCAGGTCGAGGCGGGGCTTGAAGGAGAACCCGGCGCGCTTGAGCGCCACGATCAACACGGACGCCTGGGCCACGATGCCGGCCGTGGTGCCGAGGCCCAGCAGGACGAGATCACCGTCGGTGACCTTGGCGATGTCGCCCTTCGCGGTGCTGACCAGGGCGAAGAGAAGGAACGCGCAGATGACGACGACGTTGTTGAGCACCGGCGCCCACATGGGCGCGGCGAAGCGGTCGCGGGTGTTGAGGATGGCGCCCGCCACCGCGCCCATGCCGAAGAAGGCCAGCTGCGGCAGGATGAAGCGGGCCAGCATGACCGCGACCTCGAACTCCCTGCTGCCCCGGTCCCAAACCGTGTAGAGGTCGATGAGCAGCGGCGCGGCGAGAACGGCGGCGACCGCGATGACGGCCAGCGCCAGCGTGGCGAGCGTCAGCAGCCGCTGCTCGTAGGCCCGCCCTCCGTCGGCGTCGTGCTGCTGCGCCCGGACGATCATCGGCACCACGACGCTGCTCAGCACGCCCAGCAGCAGCAGGTCGAGGATGCTGTACGGGATCGCGTAGGCCGCGTTGTAGGCGTCGCCGAGCAGAGCCGTGCCGATGGCGTACGCCAGCACCATGGTCCTGACGAAACCCGTCACCCTGGACACCATCGTGCCCGCCGCCATGATGGCGCTGGCCCGCAGCATGCGGCTCATGCCGTGCTCACCTCCCGGTTCTTGGCGGCCCGGGCGAGCTTGCGTTCTGACCGTCGCCGCAGCACCCGCGTCACCACGGCGGCGAGCATAACGGTGAGAGCGGCTCCGACGATCACCGAGGCGATGCCGGTGTAGCCCGTGGTGCGGATGGTCAGCCGCACCGGCTCGCCGTACGCCTTGCCGTCGGTGGTCTTGAGCTGCACGGTGACCGTCGCGTCACCGTTGCTGGTGGCGCTCATCGGCACCTGGACCGTGCCGCTCTGTCCGACGCCGATGTTGAGCAGCTCGTCCTGATCTTTCACCTGCAGCAGCTTGCGGTTGTTGGACTGCACGTCGATGTAGAGGGCGATGGGGGCGCCCGTGGAGTTCTTCACGCTGATGGGCACCACGCCGTCGCTGCCGGCCAGCGTGCGCGGCCGATCGGGGCCGGCCCCGGTGATCGCGACCTTCTCCAGGCGGTCCTCGACCTCCGCGCCCACCACCTTGGTCAGCGCCCGGCCCGTCCGCGAGCTGGTGCGCCAGGCCGAGGAGGAGAGCCTGAGCACGGCCGCGTCGAAGCTCGACTGCGTCCTGGTCGTCGTGATCTCGGCGGTCAGCTGCGCCTGCGCCCAGGTTTCCTTGACCCGCTTGAGGTATTTGCCGCTCAGCTCGTCCTTGCGGTCGGCGTCGGTGTAGGTCAGCCCGGCGCGCGGCACCGACGCCTTGCCCGGCTTGATCGACTCGAGCGTCGTCATCTGCAGCCACGGCAGGCGGCCCGCGGTCTTCATCAGGGCGGAGACGAGCGCCGGGTCGGGGTCCCAGCGCCGGGAGGGGGCGACGACCAGCGACCTCGGCCTGGTCTGGCCCTGCTCGGCGGAGATCATCGCGGTCTCGGCGATGAAGCGCTGCGTGCTCAGCAGCGTGCTCGTGGCGCCTTCGGGCTCGAACAGGGCGCTCAGCTGGGGGTCGGCGACGAGCGCGGTGACGGGGCCGTTGACCGAGTCGAGAGTGGAGGCGGCGTCGGGGGTGAAGGTGACGGGCGGCTGCGGCGGCAGGTTGCCGGCGTCGAGCAGCACCCGGTCGACCTTGGCCTCGGCGACCGAGAGCAGGTCGAGCGCGTCCGGGTCGAGCCGGCCCGAGGGGGGCCAGTTGACGTTGGTCTTCACCTCGCGGCCCAGCAGTTCCCTGGCCTTCTGCCCGGCCAGCTGGATGGCCCTGTTGGGCTGCACGTCGAGGCCGCGGTGGGCCAGCCCGGTCACGTCGGGGTCGGCGTAGGGGACCGCGACCACGGGAGAGGAGGCCAGCGAGGTGCGCATGGTCGTCAGCCACGCGCCGGCCTCGGCGCTGGCCGGCCGCTGCTCGTCGCCGTCCTTCGTCTTGACCGTGTAGCCGCCCTTCATCATGTTGACGTCGTCGAGCAACGCCGGGTCGACGAACCAGCTGACGGTCTTGGGCGCGACCTGCGCGATGCGGGCCAGGTCGGCCAGCCGGCCCTTGCCGGTGATCGACTGGCTCAGCTTGTCGTCCACGAACCGCGACCCGTCGGTCGCCCGGTGCGGCTGGTCGATGACCGGCAGGGCGATGGCCAGCTTGTTGCGCGGCGGCTTGGGGACGGCGGGCGGCGCGTACGTGAGGAAAGTGCGCTGCGCGTAGACCGGCACGCCGTACTGGGCCACGTCGATGGCGATCGGATAGACCCCGAACGAGCGGTAGCCGAGCTGCACCGGCGTCGCGGTGAACTCCCAGCGCGCCTCCTCGCCGGCGGCGAGCGGCGGGATGTCCATCGCCGAGGAGCCCGAGACGTTGCCCGGGAGCGTCGCGGTGTTCTGGTCGGCCGCGTAGGCCGCCATGGAGGCCCGGTCGGTGAGCCTCTGCGGCGTGTAGCGCAGGCGTACGCGCTGGGCCGGCGTGGCCGCGCCGGTGTCGTTGCGGACCGTGCCGGTGAACTTGATCTCGTCGGCCTGCGAGGTGGGCACGTCAGGCGTGATCGACGCGAGCGACACGGTGACGGTCTGCCTGCTCGCGCTGGTGGCAGCCATGCTCGGCGTCGCCGCCACCATGGGGGCGAACAACGCGGAGGAGAGCACGGCGAGCAGCGTGGCCTTACGGATCACGCGGATGCCCGGGCTGGAGTACGACGACGCACGCCCGCAATGGTACGGGTTCAGTGCCGCCGCGCGACCGCCCCACGTGATCCTCTCAGGCGTGTGCCCCGTAGGTCGGCCAGCTTCCCCGGCAGGAGTGTCAGCAGGTCAACGGCGCGCAGGGAGAGCGCGGTGTGGCGTTCGCCGATGGGCATGAACACCGGTCCTTCGTCCACGCGCAGCCGGTCGTCGATGAACACGGGCAGCGACTCCGGCAGCAGCAGCGGGCACACCAGCCCGTCGGCGTAGTCGGTGGCCGCGTTGACCACGTGGGCCTGGGCGTAGCGCACCTGGCGCGCCGAGAGCAGCCCGCCGACGGCTCCTGGCCTGGGCGGCAGGGCGACGGGGGAGGTCACCGCGACGACGACCTCGCGGCCGACCCTGGTGGCCACCTCGAACACGGTGACCATCAGGCACCTCTCGGGCGCCTCGGAGACCGCCTTCGGCAGCTCTTCCGCGGATGTCATGGGACGCGGAAGGCGTACGATCTCATGATGGACCTGGTGTGCGAGGAGCCAGCGGTGGATCGCGAGGGCGTCCTTCATATAGTCCTCCTTACCTCGTTCCATGGCCCCCGACGGTCCCAAGACCGAAGGTAACCCGGACCTGGTGTGGCTCGGGGGATATGTTCCGGAAGGACCCACTGAGTTTGTCCGACTCAACTCTGACCGAAAGCCAGCGGCAGGCCATGCACGGCCTGCTCCGCAAGATCGCTCCGGCGGCCGACGAGCTCGGCCGCCTGTTCGCCGCGCACGGCCACGAGCTCGCCCTGGTCGGCGGGCCCGTACGTGACCTCCTCCTCGGCCGCATCGGCAACGACCTCGACCTGACGACCGACGCCCACCCCGAGCGGGTGCTGGAGCTCGTCAAACCCTGGGCCGACTCCGTGTGGACGATCGGCATCGACTTCGGCACCGTCGGCCTGCGCAAGGGCGGCTCGCTCATCGAGGTCACGACCTACCGCAGCGAGTCGTACGACCCGAAGTCGCGCAAGCCCGAGGTCATGTACGGCGAGACGCTGGAGGCCGACCTGGAGCGGCGCGACTTCGCGGTCAACGCGATGGCGGTGCGGCTGCCAGGGCACGAGTTCGCCGACCCGTACGGCGGGCTGCGCGACCTGCGCGCCAAGGTGCTGCGCACTCCGGGGCCTCCCGAGCGGTCCTTCGGCGACGACCCGCTGCGCATGTTGCGGGCGGCCAGGTTCGCCTCGCAGCTCGGGTTCGAGGTGGACGACGAGGCGCTGGCGGCGATGTCCTCGATGGCCGACCGCATCCA
Organism: Nonomuraea sp. B1E8; assembly: GCF_039871515.1. Classification (NCBI taxonomy): domain Bacteria; kingdom Bacillati; phylum Actinomycetota; class Actinomycetes; order Streptosporangiales; family Streptosporangiaceae; genus Nonomuraea; species Nonomuraea sp. B1E8. The sequence goes on from NZ_JBDPLS010000014.1 coordinate 59,999, forward strand.
GATCGTCTCGGCCGAGCGCATCCGCGACGAGCTCGACAAGCTCCTCTGCGGCGCCTACCCGCGCGAGGGGCTGCGGCTGCTGGTCCAGACGGGGCTGGCGACCTACGTGCTGCCCGAGCTGCCCAAGCTGCGCCTCGAGATCGACGAGCACCACCGGCACAAGGACGTCTACGAGCACACGCTGACGGTGCTCGACCAGGCCATCGCGCAGGAGGAGGACGGCAAGCCCGACCGGATCCTGCGCTGGGCGGCGCTCATGCACGACGTCGGCAAGCCGAAGACGCGCCGCCACGAGCCGGGTGGGCGGGTGTCGTTCCACCACCACGAGGTGGTCGGCGCCCAGATGACGAAGAAACGGATGACCGAGCTGAAGTTCCCGAAGGACGTCGTGTCCGACGTCTCCCGGCTGGTCGAGCTGCACCTGCGCTTCCACGGTTACGGCACGGGCGAGTGGACCGACAGCGCCGTGCGCCGCTACGTGCGCGACGCCGGCCACCTGCTCGACCGGCTGCACAAGCTGACCAGGGCCGACTGCACGACCCGCAACAAGCGCAAGGCGGCGGCGCTGTCGCGGACGTACGACCACCTCGAGGAGCGCATCTCCAGGCTCGCCGAGGAGGAGGAGCTGGCCAAGATCCGGCCCGAGCTCGACGGGAACGAGATCCAGCGCGTGCTCGGGGTGGGGCCGGGGCCGGTCGTGGGGCGGGCGTACAAGTTCCTGCTCGACCTCAGGCTCGACAAGGGCATGATCGGCAAGGAGGCGGCCACGGAGGCGCTGCTGGAGTGGGCCAGGTCAAACGACCTCGGCACGTGACGTGGTGGTGATCATCCGGTAGGCGAGCGCCGCCGCGGGATAGCCGACCGAGATGATCAGCACGGCGGCGTACGACTTGCCGTCGGGAGGCAGGATCACCGCCGACAGGGCGGCGGCGAGCACGTACATGCCGTTGAAGAGCATGTCGTAGATGGAGAAGGCGCGGCCCCGGTAGATGTCCTCGACGTCGCGCTGGACCGTCGTGTCGGCGCAGATCTTGACGCTCTGCCCGGCCAGTCCCAGCACGAACCCGGCCACCGGCAGCCCCCACTCCTGGAACGGCAGCACGAGCACCGCCGTCAGCACCCCGGCTCCGGCCATCGCGATCTGCACCCACCGCTCGATCCCGAACCACTCGGTCGCGTACGGGGTGACGATCACGGCGAGGGCCGTGCCGAGGCCGGCGCCGACCACGACCAGGCTGACCCCGCGCAGCGCGGTCTCGGCGTCGCCGTCGGCGAAGTAGTAGCGGTAGAGGATGATGCCGAGCGCGGTGGACATGCCGAACAGGAAACGGTGCGTGGCCATCGCGCCCAGCGTCGCGGCGGCCACCCGGTGGCGCAGCAGGTGCTTGACGCCGTCGGCCAGGCCGGTGACGACGTTGCGCAGTTCCTGGCGCGCCTGCGGCCGGTCGGGGTCGGGCCACGGGCCGAGGAGCTGACGCTCCATCGTCCGCGCCACCAGCGCGCTCAGCGTGAACACCACGCCGGACGTGGCCAGCAGCAGCGCCACGCCGAAGTCGCCGCCGCCGAAGATCTCCCGCAGCAGGAATCCGACGCCCGCGCCGATGAACGTGACGACCGTCCCCGAGGTGGGGGTGACCGCGTTGGCCGCGATCAGCCGCTCAGGGGGGACGACGTGCGGCAGCGAGGCGCCGAGCGCGGCCAGGAAGAACCGGTTGACGCCGAGCACCAGCAGGGCCGCGCCGTAGAACAGCGGATCCGGCACGTCGGCGGCGATCAGCCCGGCGGCCACGAGCAGCAGCAGACCGCGTACGACGGGCGCGACGACCAGGATCTGCCGCCGCGACCAGCGGTCGATGAACACGCCGACGAAGGGCCCGAGCACGCTGTACGGCAGCAGCAGCACGGCCAGCCCCGCGGCCACCTGGAGCGCTGTCGTCTGGTTCTCGGGGCTGAAGAAGGCGAAACCGGTCACGCCGAACTGGAAGATCCCGTCGGAGAACTGGGAGACCAGCCGGGTCCCGAACAGGCGCCGGAAATCCCGGCCTCGTAGGACCACGCGGAGATCTTCGACGAACGACACTCCGTCAGCCTAGCCCCGTGCCCGCAGCCTGGGACGCGTGGATGCCGGTCCAGCAGGTGACCCCGGGGTTCCGCACGGTGCACATGATCACGTACGCTTCGAAGCGTGACGACTGAGGAACACGTTGTGCTGGTCGATCGCAGTGGCCACGCGCTCGGCACCGCGCCGAAGACGTCGGTGCACTCCCGCGACACCCCCCTCCATCTGGCCTTCTCCAGCTACGTCTTCGACCGGGAAGGCCGCGTCCTGCTCAGCAGGAGGGCCGACCACAAGATCACCTGGCCGGGCGTCTGGACCAACAGCTGCTGCGGCCACCCGCTGCCGGGCGAGCCGCTGGATCGGGCGGTCCTGCGCCGGCTCTCCTACGAGCTGGGGCTGAAGGCCGATCGCGCCGACCTGATGTTGCCCGGCTTCGCCTACCGCGCCGTCATGGCCAACGGCATCGTCGAGCACGAGCTCTGCCCGGTCTTCCGGGTCACGGTCGACGCGCCCGCCGTGCCCAACCCCGACGAGGTGGGGGAGGTGTCGTGGATGCCGTGGAAGGAGTTCACGGAGGGCGTGCTGAACGGCATGCTGGCGATCTCGCCGTGGTGCAGGGAGCAGGTGCCGCAGTTGGCGGAGCTCGGCTCCGATCCGCTCACCTGGCGGCCGGCCTCCGTCGGCGAACTGCCTCCGGCCGCCCGCCTCTGAGCCGCCCGCCTCAGCGTCGCCTCTGACGCGGAAGGCGCCGCGCCCGTTCGCGGGTGCGGCGCCTTGGAGACGGTCAAGGGGTCAGCGCTCGACCTCTCCACGGATGAACTTCTCGACGTAGTCGCGGGCCTGGTCGTCGGAGTACTGCTCGGGCGGCGACTTCATGAAGTAGGAGGACGCCGACAGGATGGGTCCGGCGATGCCGCGGTCAAGGGCGATCTTGGCGGCGCGGACGGCGTCGATGATGATGCCGGCGGAGTTGGGGGAGTCCCATACTTCGAGTTTGTATTCGAGGTTGAGGGGGGTGTCGCCGAAGGAGCGGCCTTCCAGGCGTACGTAGGCCCACTTGCGGTCGTCGAGCCACGGCACGTGGTCGGAGGGGCCGATGTGCACGTCGCTCTTGCCCATTTCGCGGGGGATCTGGGAGGTGACCGACTGGGTTTTGGAGATCTTCTTGGACTGCAGGCGCTTGCGCTCCAGCATGTTCATGAAGTCCATGTTTCCGCCGAAGTTGAGCTGGTAGGTGCGCAGCAGTTCGACTCCGCGGTCTTCAAACAGCTTGGCCATCACACGGTGGGTGATGGTGGCGCCGACCTGGGATTTGATGTCGTCGCCGACGATGGGGACGCCGGCTTCGGTGAATTTGGCGGCCCAGGCGGGGTCGGAGGCGATGAAGACGGGCAGCGCGTTGACGAAGGCGACCTTGGCGTCGATGGCGCACTGGGCGTAGAAGCGGTCGGCGTCTTCTGAGCCGACGGGCAGGTAGGAGACCAGGACGTCGACCCGGTTGTCGCGGAGCACTTGGACCACGTCGACGGGGGTTTCGTCGGATTCTTCGATGATGTCCTGGTAGAACTCGCCGAGGCCGTCGAAGGTGTGGCCGCGTTGGACCGTCACGCCTGTGGGCGGCACGTCGGTGATTTTGATGGTGTTGTTCTCGCTGGCGACGATCGCCTCGGACAGGTCGCGGCCGACCTTCTTGGCGTCAACGTCGAAGGCCGCGACGAACTCGACGTCGCCGACGTGGTAGTCGCCGAACTTCACGTGCATCAGGCCCGGGACCCGTACGTCCGGGTCGGCGTCCTTGTAATAGTGAACGCCCTGGACCAGCGACGACGCGCAGTTGCCGACACCGACAATGGCCACGCGAACCGAACCCATCGCACTCGCTCCCTTACTCATCAGTTGACGTGGTGTCTCTTCCGGGCTCTTCCGAGGCCCGGCGCTCCGTTGCGATCAGCTCGTTGAGCCAGCGCACCTCGCGCTCGACCGACTCGAGCCCGTGACGTTGCAACTCGAGCGTGTAGCTGTCGAGGCGTTCCCTGGTGCGCGCCAGCGCCGTGCGCACCGCGTCGAGCCGCTCCTCCAGCCGGCTGCGGCGGCCTTCGAGAATGCGCAGACGGACTTCGGCCTCGGTGTGCCGGAAAAAAGCGAAATGCACACCGAAGCTCTCGTCCTCCCATGCGGAAGGACCTGCCTGGGTGAGCATGTCCTGCAGGCGTTCCTTGCCCTCGGCGGTCAGTTTGTAGACGATCTTCGACCGGCCGCCGACGATCGTGGCGGGAGCGGGCTGCTCCTCCGCGATGAGGCCCTGAGCCAAAAGTGATCGCAGACAGGGGTACAGCGACCCGTAGGAGAACGCACGGAACATCCCCAGCAGGGCATTGAGCCGTTTGCGCAGCTCGTAACCGTGTAGCGGCGTTTCGTGCAGCGACCCGAGCACGGCCAGTTCCAAGACTCTGCCCTGTCCGCTGGCCATGGGAACCGCCCTCCTCTCGTGTCGATGTATCGAGCCGATACATCTTGAGGATACGTCGTGGCGCTATATCGCCGCAATCTATGAATCCGCGGAGTCGTTGGGATGGACACGCAAAACGCCGTAGTCTGGCGCTCATGTGGTCACAGCGAAGGGTGGTGGATTACGGTCTCGCGAAGAGGGCGGCAGTCCGCTCCCTGCGTTCCGGGCGAGCTTCGCGCGGTGACGTCTGTGACGCACAGCCCTACCTCCTTCGCGCGGCACGCCACTTCGGCGAGCCGACCGAACGTCTCTGCCCGGTCTGCGAAAGGGAGAACGTCACCCATGTGACTTATGTCTACGGTGAGTGCCTCGGGCGCCATGCCGGCCAGGCAAAAGTCACATCAGAGCTCATCGCCATGGCTCATGATTACGATGAGTTCCGGGTGTACGTTGTCGAGGTCTGCCAAGGTTGTTCCTGGAACCACTTGACGGTTTCGTACGTACTCGGGAACGGACCGCCTGACCTCGTCGGCCAAGCGTGAAGACCGAGGGCGGCGAGGAGCCTCACGCCCTACCGCCGTTTCAGTTCCGACGACGTTGCGAGGACGTGTGAGTAACAGCATGAATGAGGGGACGGCACGCCAAGGAAGGCGCCGTCGCTCCAGCTCATCCCGTTCTGTGCCCCAAGGTTCCTCTCGCCAAACCGGCGGACCCGGCTGGGGCGAGGCGCCGGAGGCTCGACGTCCTGAGGCGGCGTACGAGCAGACCGGGGCCATGGCCGCACAGCCGTACGACGAGCCTCCCCGACGCGGCGACCCGGCGGGCGAGCGCGGCGACCAGCCGCCGCCGCGCTCCCGCTCGCGCGAGGAGTCGCGCACGCTCGGTAACCAGGAGACGATGGTCAGCGACGCCCCGCGGCGCCGCAGACGGGGGCAGGGCGGCCCGCCCGACCCCCCGGGACCGCCCGTCAAGAAGGGCGGCGGCGGCCGGGGCGGCTGGCGCAGGTTCGTGCCGAGCTGGAAGGTCGTCGTGGCCGGCGTCGTGGTGCTCGCGGCCGGCATGTTCGGCATGATCATGGTGGCGTACGCCAACACGCCGGTGCCGACGACCGTGCAGGCCGAGGCGACCGCGCAGCAGAGCACCATCTACTACAACGACGGCAAGACCGAGATCGCCAGGCTGGGCATGCCCCGCGAGAGCGTCGAGATCAACGAGATGGCCGACAGCGTCAAGGACGCCGCGATCGCCATCGAGAACGACACGTTCTACGAGGACTCCGGCATCTCCTTCTCCGGCATGGCGCGTTCGCTGTACATGACCGTGACCGGGCAGCAGCTGCAGGGCGCCTCGACCATCACCCAGCAGATGGCCCGCGGTTACTACGACGGCCTCAGCCAGGAAGTGTCCATCGAACGAAAGATCAAGGAGATCTTCGTCGCGGTCAAGCTCGACGACCAGCTGACCAAGGACGAGATCCTGCGCAACTACCTCAACACCGTCAACTTCGGCCGCGCGTACGGCGTCCAGGCCGCCGCGCGGGCCTACTTCGGCAGGAATATGACGGCCGCGAAGTTGTCCCCCGCGCAGGGCGCCTACCTCGCCGCGCGGATCCAGCAGCCGGCCTGGGAACCCGACTCCCCGGCGCTGAAATATCGCTTCGACCGGACCATCAAGAGGATGGCCGAGCTCTGGCCCGAGAAATACGGCCAGCTCCCGCAGACCGCGAAGTTCCCCAAGACGAGGAAGAGCACCAGCAGCAACTCCCTGGGCGGTGACAGGGGCTACATGGTGCGGCAGGTGCTGAACGAGCTGGAGTCGCGCGGCCTCACCCGCGACGAGGTCGAGAGCGGCGGCTTCAAGATCACCTCCACCTTCGACAGGAAACTGATGAAGGCCGCCCGGCAGGCGATGAAGACCACGATGCAGGGCATGTCGAAGGAGTTCCACGGCGGCCTGGCGGCGGTCAACCCGAAGAACGGCCGCGTCATCGCCTTCTACGGCGGCGACAACTACGTCAACGACCCGTGGAACGAAGCCTTCGAGTCGAAGAAGCAGGCCGCCTCGGCGTTCAAGCCGTACGTGCTGGCCGCCTGGCTGCAGGCCGGCTACTCGCTCAAGAGCTACGTGCCGGGCAACGAGACCGTGCCGAAGGAGCTGCCGGGCCAGCAGAAGGGCGGCATCACCAACAGCCACAACGTCGGCAGGGCCGTCGACGTCGTCAAGGCGACCGCCCAGTCGGTCAACACCGCCTTCGTCTCCATGGCGTACGCGCTGCCCAACCAGCTCGACGACGTGAAGAACCTCGTCGTGGCGGCCGGGTTCAACGAGAAGGCCATGACAGCCGACATCGAGGAGCACCACTACCAGTTCGCCATCGGCAGCGCCCCTGTGACGCCGGTCGAGCAGGCCGCCGGCTACTCCATCTTCGCCAACGCCGGGAAATACACCCGCTACCACGTCGTGCAGAAGGTCGAGCAGAACGGCCAGGTCGCCTACCCCGAGCAGCAGCTCACCAAGTCGGTCATCGACCCCGGCGTGGCCGCCGACTCCACCGTCGCCATGGCGGAGGTGCTGCGCAGCGGCACCGCGTCGGGCAAGGGCCTGGGCAACAGGCCGGCCGCCGGCAAGACCGGCACCAACAACGACGAGAACGGCGCCTGGTTCGTCGGCTACACGCCGCAGATCTCCACCGCCGTCGGGTTCTACCGCGAGGAGTGCAGGACGAAGAGCGGCAAGGTCGTCGCGCCGCTCCACTCCAACTGCCCCATCACGCCCAAGGGCAAGGCGAGCAAGAAGTACAACCTCAACAACCCGTACACCAGACCGTACGAAGTGTCCCTGGGCTTCGAGGGCGCGGGTCCGCCCACGATCGCCTGGCAGCGGTTCATGCTGGCCGCGCACGAGGGCAAGCCGGTCGAGGAGTTCCCCGAGAAGGCCGAGATCGGCACGCCGGAGAACATCGTGCCGAGCCCGACGCCCACGCCGACGAAGACGCCGGACAACCCGTTCGACGACGGCGAGAACCCCTTCGACGACGAGACCGGCGACGATCCCGACTGCCTCATCGGCTGTGACGGCGACACCGGCGACGAGCCCACCATCGACGATCCGCCGCCGGCCGACGACGGGTTCCCCGAGATCGACGACCCCGACGTGGCGGGTGGCGACACCGGGCCCGACAGGAGAGCCGCAGGCCCGGGGCCGGCCAACGGCAGGCTCGAGGGCCGATGACGAGCACGGAGGTGCGCGCGCCGCTGGTGGCGCGCGCCATCCCGTACCTTCCCCTGGGGCTGTTCGCGGCCCTGGGGGCTTCTCTCGCGTACGTCGTACGGCTGCCGTGCCGCACCGGCGGCTGGAACGACCAGATCTCGACGTACACCAACTTCTGCTACACCGACATCTACCCGCTCTACTTCGACAGGCAGCTGGCCACCCAGAACCCCTACTTCGCCGATGTGCCGTTCGACAAGCAGGTCGAATACCCGGTGGTGCTGGGTGAGGTCATGCAGGCGTTCAGCTGGATCGTCCGGTGGCTGGAGCCCGACCAGGTCGCGCAGGCCGTCAGGTTCTACGACCTGACGGTCATCCTGCTCGGCGTCTCCCTCGTGGCCGGCGTGCTGCTGATGGCCGCGGTGGCCGGGCCCACACGGCGGTGGGACCCGCTCTGGTACGCCGTCGCGCCCGCCGTGGTCCTGGCCGCGTACATCAACTGGGACCTCATCGCGGGCGCGTTGTCCATGGGCATGCTGCTGGCCTGGGCACGTAAGCGTCAGGTGCTGGCCGGGGTGCTGCTCGGGCTGGCGATCGCCACGAAGTTCTATCCGCTGATGTTCGTGGGCGCGTTGTTCCTGCTCACCTGGCGCACGGGGCGATGGCGGCCGTTCCTGGTCACCATGGGCTCGACCGTCGGCGCGTGGCTGGTGGTCAACCTGCCCTTCATGGTCCTCGCGTGGGACGGCTGGCGCCGGTTCTACGTCTTCTCCCAGGAACGCGGCGTCGACTGGGGCTCGCCGTGGTTGTTCTTCCAGAACAAGGGCTGGCCGGTCCTGGGCGAGGCCGACGTCAGCACGCTCGGCATGGCGTCGCTGGCCGTCCTGTGCCTCGGCATCGCCGTGCTCACGCTGGCCGCTCCGCGCCGGCCGAGGCTGGCGCAGATCTGCTTCCTGGCGCTGGCCGCGTTCATGATGACGAACAAGGTGTGGTCGCCGCAGTTCGTGCTCTGGCTGGTGCCGTTCGCCGTGCTGGCCAGGCCCAACTGGAAGCCGCTGGCGTTGTGGCAGCTCGCCGAGGTGTGGTACTTCATCGCCATCTGGCTCTACCTGCTCGCGCAGCCGCCGCTCAGCAGGGACGACCTGGGCATCGGCGACGACACCTACTTCACCGCCGTCTGGGGGCGGGTCATCACGATCGGCATCATGATGGCGTTCGTGGTGCGCGACATCCTGCGCCCCGACAAGGACGTGGTGCGGCAGGCCGGGCTCGACGACCAGGCGGGCGGCGTGTTCGCCGACGCGCGTGACCGCTTCACCCTGGCGTCCATCGCCCGATGATCACACGCTCGTCCGGCCGGGACGCGCTGCTGCTCTGGTGCGGCTCGCGGGCGGGGCTGCTGCTGGCGACCGTACTCGGCGTGACGCTGGGCGAATATCTGGACAAGTGGCGCAAGTGGGATGCCACGCTGTTCATCACGATCGCCCAGTACGGCTACGACGGCGAGCCGGGCAAGCCGGTGGACGAAGGGCTGCCCGCGTTCTTCCCCGGGCTGCCCGCGGCGCTGCGCATGGTCTACCTGGTCGTCCCCGACTGGGCGGCGGCCGGGCTGCTGGTCTCGCTGGCCGCCGGGGCGGTCGCCATGATGGCGCTGGCCCGGCTCACCGAGTTCGAGGGCGCCTCCGGCTGGATGGCGGTGCTGGCGCTGCTGCTCTTCCCGATGGCGGTGTTCCTGGCCGCGGGCTACAGCGAGTCGCTCTTCCTGGCCTTCGCCATCCCCGCGTGGCTGGCCGCCAGGCAGGGACGCTGGCCTGCGGCGGCGCTGCTGGCCGCGGGCGCCTCATGCGTGCGGATCACCGGATTGTTCCTGGCGGTCGCCCTCATCGTGGAGTTCGTCACGAAGAAGGAGGCGCCGCGCCGGGCGGGGTGGCTGGTGGTGCCCTTCGTCCCGCTGGTGGCGTACTCGTCCTACCACTACAGCAGGACGGGTGACTGGCTGGCCTGGAAGCACGCACAGGAGGCCGGGTGGGGCCGCGACTTCGTGTGGCCGTGGGAGGCCTGGCAGACGACCTGGCACTCCGCCATGGGCGCCGACGACTTCGCGGTCGCCTTCAGGATGGAGATCGTGGGGGCCGTGGTGGCGGTCGCGGCGCTGGGCTGGCTGCTCGTGCTGCGCCGGTGGAGCGAGGTGGTCTACACGGGGGCGCAGGCGGCGGCGCTGATGACGTCGGCGTACTATCTGTCGATCCCGCGCTCGCTGCTGCTGTGGTTTCCCGTGTGGGTGCTGGTCGCCAAGGTGATGACCAGGAAGGCGTGGGTGCTGGCCCTCTATGCCCTGATCTCGGGGCCGCTCATGCTGGTCAACGCCGCCCGCTTCCTCGATGGCGCGTGGGCGGGCTGATCTTTCTACCCCCTTTCCTTCCTCGGTAATCCAGGGAAGTTATCCACAGGCTGTGTGTTTTCCCTAGAGGTTCTTCCTCAGGAAGGCGATGTCGTCGGCCTGGCCCTCGGCCGGCGTCTCCACCACGACGGGTGCCGCGGCCGCCCGGCAGACCGCCAGGATCAGCTCGGGGTCGATCTTCCCCTTGCCCAGGTTGGCGTGGCGGTCGGCGCCGGAGTCGAAGGCGTCGCGGGAGTCGTTGCAGTGGACCAGGTCGATCCGGCCGGTGATGGCCTTGACCCGGTCGACCAGGTCGACCAGCTCTTCGCCGCCCGCGTGGGCGTGGCAGGTGTCGAGGCAGAAGCCCACGTCGAACCCGTCGAGCGCGTCCCACAGCCGGGCGATGCGCTCCAGCTTGCGCGCCATCGCGTTGCCGCCGCCCGCGGTGTTCTCGATCAGCACGGGGATGGGGCACTCCATGCGCTCGAACACCTTGCGCCAGTTGTCGAACCCGGTCTGAGGGTCGTCGTCCTTGCCGACGTGGCCGCCGTGCACGATCAGACCCTTGGCGCCGATCCCCGCGGCCGCCGTGAGGTGCTGCTGCAGCAGCTTGCGGCTCGGGATCCTGATGCGGTTATTGGTGGTGGCCACGTTGACCAGGTAGGGGGCGTGGATGTAGATGTCGACGCCCTCGACCGGTTTGGCGGGCAGCACGGGCTTCTTGTAGCCCTGGGGGTCGCCGAGGAAGAACTGCACCACCTCGGCCCCCACCTCCTCGGCGTGAGCGGCGGGGTCGTCCTGGTCGACGTGAGCTCCGATGCGCACCATGTCACCGAGCTTATCCGTTTGACCAGGGCGCGCCGGGGAAGTCGCCTGGCACCCCCGATTCGAGGAGAAACCATGAGCCGCTGGCGCTTACGAGCGCTGATCATCTTGATCTACGTGGTCATCGGCATCTACGTCGCATGGGTCTACGACTACATCACCCCAGGACTCCTCAAGGATCTCGCCGAGGCGCTGCTCTCCGTCTTCCTCTGGTTCCTGGTGCTGCTCGGGATAGACCTGCACATCAGCGGATAAGTCCGCATCAATGACGGCCCCGGGCGGGGACGCCGGGGCCGTTGCTCCGCCGAAGGGCTCACGGATGGGGAAGGAAGCCGCCGTGGGCGATGCCGAGCGCGGCGCCCACGAACGAACCCACGAGCCCGACGACGTTCAGGGTGCGCTGCGGCGTGGTCGCCGAGATGTACTGAGAGTAGAGACCGACGCCGAACCCCAGCGTGCCGAACCAGGACGCGATCATGTGCGCGGAGGCCCAGAACGTCGCCACGAAAGCCACCACGCCGCAGACCAGTGTGACGACGGCCAGCGTGTTCTCAATCGGGTGCGAACGTCCGTCGGTGTTGAGCCTGAGACGGAACCGCTCCTGTTCGGAGGGCTGAAGCACATGTGGCACAACCACCACCCCCTCGGTTTCCTAAAGGCTTTCCCACCTTGTCGAGGCTGGTAACCTTGGGCACGCTGCGTTGTGATGGATGACCCATCACCCCCGGGCGCCGAAAGGGGCGTCAGGGCCTAGACGTCAGCGTCCTCCTGTCACGGCAGAGTGTCGTGACCGCAAGAGTCCAGAGGAGGTTGGAGTCCCGCATGCGTCGTTACGAAGTAATGGTCATTCTGGACCCTTCGCTCGATGAGCGCACCGTCGCGCCGTCCCTCGACCAGTTCCTCACCGTGGTCCGCAACGACGGCGGCACCGTGGAGAAGGTCGACGTCTGGGGCCGTCGCCGTCTCGCCTACGACATCGACAAGAAGTCCGAAGGCATCTACGCCGTCATCGACCTGTCCGCGGAGCCCGCGACGGTCAAGGAGCTCGACCGGCAGATGAACCTCAACGAGGGCATCCTCCGCACCAAGGTCCTGCGTCCCGACGTGCACTGAGCAAGCTCGTTGCCCGGCATTCTGTCGGGCCGGGACCGTAGTCTGAGCCGAAACCCAAGCGAAGGCGTGCAGGAAGGCGAGCGCTAGCCATGGCAGCAGGCGACACCGTAATCACCCTTGTCGGCAACCTTGTCGACGACCCGGAGCTGCGCTTCACCCCGACGGGGCAAGCGGTGGCTCGATTCCGCATCGCATCCACTCCGCGGTTCATGGATCGCCAGACCAACGAGTGGAAAGACGGCGAGAGCCTCTTCCTGACCTGCAACGTGTGGCGGCAGGCGGCGGAGAACGCCGCCGAGAGCCTCCAGCGCGGCATGCGGGTCATCGTGCAGGGGCGGCTCAAGCAGCGGTCCTACGAGACCAAGGAAGGCGAGAAGCGCACGGTCTACGAGGTCGAGGTCGACGAGGTCGGCCCGTCTCTGCGCAACGCCACCGCCAAGGTCAACCGCACCTCCCGCCAGGGTGGCGGCGGCGGCTTCGGCGGCCCGGCCGACGACCCGTGGGCCTCCGCGACGCCCGCCCCGCCCCAGGGCGGCGGCGGTGGTGGTGGCGGCTTCGGCGGCGGAGGCGGCCAGCAGGGCGGCGGCTTCGGCGGCGGCGGCAACGACTTCAGCGACGAACCGCCTTTCTAACACCCAAGATCCGCGCAAGCGGATGACTGTCCATTCCCGCCCTGGTGCGGGGCTCTGAGAGGAGCACCACGATGGCCAAGCCGGCACTGCGCAAGCCCAAGAAGAAGGTTTGCCTGTTCTGCCATGACAAGATCTCCTACGTCGACTACAAGGACACGGCGCTGCTGCGGAAGTTCATCTCCGACCGCGGCAAGATCCGTGCCCGCCGGGTGACGGGCAACTGCACCCAGCACCAGCGCGACGTGGCGACCGCGATCAAGAACGCCCGTGAGGTGGCCCTGCTGCCTTACACGAGCACGGCGCGCTAAGGAGGCATGTCGACATGAAGCTCATCCTCACCAACGAGGTCTCCGGCCTCGGCACCCCTGGCGACGTCGTCGAGGTGAAGGACGGCTACGGCCGTAACTACCTCATCCCGCGCGGCTACGCCATGCGCTGGACGCGCGGCGCCGAGAAGCAGATCGAGACCATCAGGAAGGCCCGCGACGCTCGCGAGATCCGCGACCTCGGCACCGCCAAGGAGGTCGCCGGCCAGCTCGGCGCCCTGCGCGTGCGCCTGGCCACCCGCGCCGGCGAGTCCGGCCGCCTGTTCGGCTCGATCACGACGGGCGACATCGCCGAGGCCGTCAAGGCCGCCGGTGGCCCGATCGTCGACCGCCGCCGCATCGAGATCGTCAACGCGATCAAGAGCGTCGGCTCGCACAAGGTCACCGTCAAGCTGCACCCCGAGGTGTCCGCCTCGATCGACGTCGAGGTCGTCGCAGGCTGACCTGCTCGAAGGCCCCCGCTCCGTGCGGGGGCCTTCTTTTTTGCGGCGAGTTCTAACGGCGAGCCCGCGCGGAGTGCTGTCTCCATCCGTTGCGCCCGCCACCCGGAGTGCTGCCTTCTTCTGTTACGCGCTGCCGTGGCTCGCCACCCGCCGCACTTCGGCTGAGGGCCTTCCAGGAAACGGCCTCTGACCCGTCACCGGCTGAGCGCCGTGACGCGAGCCCACGTTGCCCGGTTGCCGTGGTGAAAGGGGCACCCGTGAACGATATTTCCTATTAGGGCAGCGTAGAATGCCGTCGTTCTTTCGCACGTTCCCCCTGGAGGCTAGGCCATGGCCCGTCCCTTGATGCTGCTCGCGTTCGCGGTGGCGGTCGTTGGTTGCGCACCCGTCGACGACACGGCCACCACGGCCGCCCCGACCGGTTCCACCGCGTGTGCCAAGGAGCAACTCCAGCTCGTCACCCCCGGCAAGTTGACCGTCGGCACCGACAAGCCGGCCTACGAGCCGTGGTTCAAGGACGACGACCCGAACAACGGGCAGGGTTTCGAGAGCGCGGTGGCGTTCGCCGTGGCGGGTGAGCTCGGCTTCGACCGCACCGAGGTGCAGTGGAGCACGGTCAAGTTCGACTCGGCCTACGCTCCGGGGAAGAAGCAGTTCGACTTCGACATCAACCAGGTCTCGATCACGCCTGACCGGGCCAAGGCGGTCGACTTCAGCAACGGCTACTACACGGTCAAGCAGGCCGTCGTGGCGGTCGACGGGGGCAAGGTGGCCGGGGCGAAGAGCCTGGCCGAGCTGAAGGACGCGAAGATCGGCGTACAGGTGGGGACGACCTCGCTCGAGGCGGTCAAGAGCGTCATCCAGCCCAGCGATGACCCCAACGTCTACAACGAGCAGGTCGACGCCGTGAACGCGCTGAAGAACAAGCAGGTCGACGCGATCGTCGTCGACCTGCCGACGGCGTTCTACGTGACGGCCGCGCAGGTGGACAACTCGAAGATCGTGGGGCAGTTCAGCTCGACGGGCGGCACGCCGGAGGAGTTCGGGCTGGTCATGGAGAAGGGCAGCGCGCTCAAGTCCTGCGTCGACAAGGCGGTGGACGCGCTGAAGTCGAAGGGCGAGCTGGCCAAGATCGAGCAGCAGTGGCTCGGCTCGGCGGCGGGCGCGCCCGAGCTGAAGTGATCTCTCGGTGAGCGAGTGGGTCAAGTCGGAGCGGCAGGCCGAGCGCGAGCGGTTCCGCAGGTCGCGGGGCCGCCGCACGGCCTCCATCGCGACGGCTTCGACGGTCGTCTTCGTCGTCCTGGTGGCGTGGATCGTGACGCGCTCGCCGGGCTGGCCGCGGGTGGAGGAGACGTTCTTCGACTTCGGCCAGTTCCGCGAGGCGCTGCCCGACGTGCTGAGCGGGTTCCTGCTCAACATCAAGATCTTTCTGATCGCCGAGCCGCTGATCCTGATCGTGGGGCTGCTGGTGGCGCTGGCCAGGGGCATCAGGACGCCCGCGTTCTTCCCGATCCGGGCGCTGGCCACGCTCTACACCGACATCTTCCGCGGCGTGCCGACGATCCTGGTGATCTACCTGGTGGGGTTCGGTCTCCCCGCCCTCAACCTGCAGGGCATCCCCACCGACCTGGCCACGCTGGGCATCATCGCGCTGACCCTCTCCTACGGCGCTTACGTCGCCGAGGTGTTCCGCTCCGGCATCGAGTCGATCCATCCCAGCCAGGTGGCCGCGGCCCGCTCGCTCGGGCTGAGCCACGGCAGGACCATGCGGTTCGTGGTGCTGCCGCAGGCCACCCGCAGGGTGGTCCCGCCGCTGCTGAACGACTTCGTCTCGCTGCAGAAGGACACGGCGCTGGTGGCCACCATCGGACCGCTGGAGGCCCTGCGGCAGGCGCAGATCCACGCGGCCAGCACGTTCAACTACACGCCCTACCTCGCCGCCGCGCTGCTGTTCATCCTGCTCACCATCCCCATGGCCAGGTTCACCGACCATCTGGCCGCCCGTACGCGCAGGAGGCGTGGCGCATGAGCGTGCTTTCGATCGACGGGGTGTGGAAGTTCTTCGGCGGGCACGGCGTGCTGCGCGGCATCGACCTGGACGTGCGGCCGCACGAGGTGGTGAGCCTGATCGGCGCGTCGGGCTCGGGCAAGTCCACGCTGCTGCGCTGCGTCAACCTGCTGGAGACCGTGGACGACGGCACGATCCACCTCGACGGCGAGGAGATCACCGATCCCCGCGCGAACGTCGACGACGTGCGCAAGCGGCTGGGCATCGTGTTCCAGGCGTTCAACCTGTTCCCGCACATGACCGTGCTGGACAACGTCACGCTGGCGCCCCGGCAGGTGCACCGGGTGGCGAAGGGGCAGGCGGAGGAGCAGGCGCACGACCTGCTGGCCAGGTTCGGGCTGGCGGACAAGGCGCGCGCCTACCCCGACCAGCTCTCCGGCGGCCAGCAGCAGCGGGTGGCCATCATCAGGGCGCTGGCCACCCAGCCGCGGCTGATGTTGCTCGACGAGGTCACCTCGGCGCTCGACCCCGAGCTGGTGGTCGAGGTGCTGGGCATCATCAGGGAGCTCAAGGAGTCGGGCATGACGATGGTCCTCACCACCCACGAGATGGGCTTCTGCCGCGACATTTCGGACACGGTGTGCTTCCTCGACGGGGGCGTGCTGCTGGAGAAGGGGCCGCCCGAGAAGATCTTCACCGAGCCGGAGAACGCGCGTACCAGGGAGTTCCTGCGCAGCGTGCTCGAATCGGGGCGGTTCTAGCGCCGGTGCCGCCCGCGGGGCGGCTCGACCGGGTCGCGGGGCCGGGCCAGCAGGCTGTGGCGGCGGCCGTACACGAGGTAGACCAGCAGGCCGAAGGCCATCCACAGGACGAACCACGCCCAGGTCAGCACCCGCAGGTTGACCATGAGCCAGAGGGTGGCCACCAGGGAGAGCGCGGGCAGCAGCGGCGAGAGCGGCACCTGGAATCCGCGCTCCAGGCCGGGCATGCGCCGCCGCATCACGATCACCCCCGCCGAGACGAACAGGAACGCGAACAGCGCGCCGATCACCACGAGCTCCTGCATCGTGAGCACCGGCACGAACTCGGCCAGCATGATCGCCACGAAGCCGATCAGCAACGTCACCCTGGTGGGCGTGTGGTAGCGGCGGCTGACGGACGCCAGGCTCCGGGGGATCAGCCCGTCGCGGGCCATCGAGAACAGCACCCGGGTCTGCCCCACGATCAGCACCAGGATCACGGTCGTCAGGCCCAGCACCGCACCCACGTCGATGACGTGCACCATCCAGTCGACGCCCGCCGCACGGAACGCGCTGGACAGCGGCGCCTCCACCGAGATCCGCGTGTACGAGACCATGCCCACCATGACCAGGGCGACCGCGAGGTAGATGACCGTGGTGAGCACCAGGCTGCGGATCATGCCCTTGGGCACGGCCCTGGAGGCGTTCACGGTCTCCTCGGCCGCGGTGGCGAGCACGTCGAACCCGATGTACGCGAACGCGATGGCCGAGGCCGCCGCGAAGATGCCGAACCAGCCGAACGCCTGGCTCTGCCCGACCACGATCTCCAGCACGGTGGCGGGCGGGGTCGGCAGCGTCCTGGGTGGCACGTGGAACTCGCCGATGTTCGCCACGTCGACCTGGGTCAGGCCCACGACGATGACCGCCCCGACGGCCAGCAGCTTGGCCGACACCATGATCCACAGTGCCCGCAGCCCGACCCGCGCGCCGAGCGCGACGATGCCGGTGAGCACGAGCAGGATCACGAGCACCAGCACGTCGCCCACGAGCTCCGCGTCCGGCACGCGCACGCCGAAGGCGGCGATGGCCCCGACCGTTATCGAGGCCCACGCCCTGGCCACCACGGCCGCGGCGAACTGCAGCTCCAGGATCAGCGCCCAGCCGATGATCCACGCCCAGACCTCGCCGAAGATGACGTACGTGAAGGTGTAGGCGCTGCCGGAGGCCGGCATCGTGGAGGCCAGCTCGGCGTAGCACAGGCAGGCGAGCAGGCACGCGATGCCCGCGATCATGAACGAGAGGATCACGCCAGGACCGGCCGTGGTGGCGGCCTGCCGGCCGGCGATGCTGAAGATGCCCGCGCCGATCATCACCCCGAAACCGAGCACCACGAGGTCGGCCGGGCGGTAGACCTCGGCCAGGCTGTGCCGGGCGCCTGTGCGCAGCCCGGTCGCCTCAGAAGGCGGCAGTCGTCGCAGAATCGTGGACACGGAACACCCCTCAGGGAGCCCACCCTGTCTCACCCTGTGGACGACGGCAAGCACGAGCAGGTCACGCCCCGGTCACCAGCCAGGCAGTGCCGGCGGCCCGGCGTACCAGGGTGATCAGGCGCGCGAACATCCACACGCCGAGCGCGCACCAGAGAGCGACCACGCCGAAACCGGCGGCGAGGAGGGCGGCGGGCAGGTAGGCCAGCGTCGTCCACACCCCCGCCCACGCGAGGTAACGCTGGTCGCCCGCGCCGATCAGCACGCCGTCCAGCACGAACACCACCCCGCACACCGGCTGGAACAACGCCACCGGCCACAAGACGGACAGCAGCAGCGCGGTGACCGCGGAGTCGGCGTCGAACAGCCCGGGCAGCAGCGGCCGCGCCGCGATGACGAGCACGCCGAGCACGATGCCCGACCAGGTGCCCCACTGAACCATGCGCCTGGTCGCGGCCCTGGTCGCGGCGACGTCGCCCGCGCCGAGCGAGCGCCCCGTGATGGCCTGCCCCGCGATGGCGATGGCGTCGAGGGCGAAGGCGAGCAGCGTCCACACCTGGGTGGCGATGGCGAACGCGGCCAGCTCGGCCTGGCCCATCCTGGTGGCGACCATGGTGGCCACGAGCAGCACGACTCGCAGGCATGCCGTACGGATGAGCAGCGCGAACCCGGCCGTGCCCGCCTGCCTGAGCCCTTCGAGCCGGGGCGTCAGCGCCGTCCCGAGCCGCAGCGCACCCCTGACCACCACGACGAGGTAGACGGCCGCGCCGAGCGTCTGCGCGAGCACGGTGCCCCAGGCCGACCCGGCGATGCCCCATCCGAGCCCCAGCACGAACCACGCGTTGAGCGCCGCGTTCAGCGCGAACGAGCCCACGGCCACCACCAGCGGCGTGACCGTGTCCTGCAGGCCGCGCAGCACGCCCGTGCCCGCCAGCACGACCAGCATCCCGGGCGCGCCGAGCAGGCTGATCCGCAGGTACGTCACCGCCTGCGCGCTCTGCTCCGGAGCCGCACCGAACACCTCCACGATGGCCGGCGCGAGCGGCCAGCACACGGCGATCAGCGCGACTCCGATGCCCAGCGCCAGCCAGATCCCGTCCACGCCGTTGCGCATGGCCCGGTCGTGGTTGCCGGCGCCCGTCTGCCGGGCCACGGAGGCAGTGGTGCCGTAGGCGAGGAAGACGCACAGGTTGACCAGCGTGGTGAGGACCGCGCCCGCCACGCCCAGTGCGCCCACCGCGGTGGTGCCCAGGCCGTGTCCCACGATGGCGTAGTCGGCCAGCAGGAACAGCGGCTCGGCGACCAGCGCGCCGAACGCGGGCACGGCCAGCCGCAGGATCTCCCGGTCTCTGGAGGTAATGGGCATTAGTCCATTATGGGCCTTACACGGCATGTCGGGGAAACTTTCTTCCCTCCACAGTCGGTGGACGGTCTTTTCCCAGCTCAGGACGGTCTCCGTCGAAACCCGAAAGAGTTATCCCCAGCCCCGTCCACAGGCCTTTCACAGGCTGGGGGCGATAGTGCACAGGTTGACCACAAGGTTGTCCACAGGCCACGTTGCCGACTGACCGCGACTCCGCGAAACTGTCAGACCGGTCGACTACAAGTGGGGGTGGTGCGACCGCCTGCGAGGTGCGAGGGGGCGCGGTGAGCATTGACGAAGAGACCGGTGGCGCAGGTCCAGGCTTCGAGCGCACCCCACCGCACAACATCGACGCGGAGCAGTCGGTGCTCGGCGGCATGCTCCTGTCGAAAGACGCCATCGCCGACGTCGTCGAGATCCTGCGTTCCGACGACTTCTACCGCCCCGCGCACCAGATGGTCTACGACGTCATCACCGACCTCTACGGCCGGGGCGAGCCCGCCGACGCGGTCACCGTCTTCGACGAGCTGCAGAAACGCGGCGAGATGGCCAGGGTCGGCGGCGCCGCCTACCTCCACACCCTCACGGCCGTCGTCCCCACCGCCGCCAACGCCGGCTACTACGCCAAGATCGTCCGGGAGCAGGCCATCCTCCGCCGCCTCATCGAGGCCGGCACCCGCATCGTCTCCTACGGCTACGGCGGCCAGAACGAAGAGGTCGACGACCTCGTCGACCGCGCCCAGGCCGAAATCTACAAGGTCACCGAGCGCCGCACGTCCGAGGACTACGCACCGCTGGCCGACATCATGCCCGGCGCCCTCGACGAACTGGAGGCCATCGGCAGCCGTGGCGGCCAGATGGTCGGCGTGCCCACCGGCTTCCAGGACCTCGACCAGCTCACCAACGGCCTCCACCCCGGCCAGATGATCGTCGTGGCCGCCCGCCCGGCCATCGGAAAGGCGCTCGCGCTCGACACCCCGCTGCCCACGCCTACGGGCTGGACGACGATGGGTGAGGTCAAGGTCGGCGATCAGCTGATCGGAGCCGACGGACGCCCGACGCGGGTGGTCGCCGCAACGGACATCATCTACGCCCGGCCGTGCTATGAGGTGGAGTTCGGCGACGGCACCGTGATCGTCGCGGACGCTCAGCATCAGTGGCGCACCACCACCCGCGCGTCCAGGCGGGCCGCGCACGCCGGCCGAGCTCTCTACTGGTCCGACGCAGCGGTACGGCGGGTGGAAGAAGCCTGCCAGTCGGCTTGTACCGAGCCCGACAAGCCGGTCACTCACCGCGAAGCGCTTGCGCTCGTGGGGGAGGAATTCCGCCACGTCCTGCACACGGTGCAGAAGGGGATCCGGTCCGTCGGCAAGATTCCTGCCCGCGTGGGCGGGCCGATCCGCACCGACTACGTACGACACCTCCCGGCCTATCCGGCGGCGGAGCTTTTCGGAGCCCTCTACGCACGCGTCACGACGCCGAAGAACGCAGCCCTGACGGCAGAGCACAAGAGCGTGGTCACCACTGAGGAGATCGCGGCTTCGTTGCGCTGTACGTCTGACAACCGGCCCAACCACGCGGTGGCGGTCGCGGCGCCCTTCGACCTCGCGCCACAGGAGGTGCCGCTGCCGCCGTACGCGCTCGGGGTCTGGCTCGGTGACGGCGAGAGCGCGGCGGCACGCTTCACCACGACCGACCCGGAGATCATCGCTAATCTGAGGGCCGAAGGGCTGCGCATCACGCGAGCGGGCTCCACCATCACCTATCGCATGAGTCTTCCCGAGCCGGAGCCCGCCGGCGTCCGTGCCTGCGTGGTGTGCGGTTCCACGTTCGTGCCGCGGACTGCCGAGGTGCGCACGTGCGGCCGCACCTGTGGAGGCGAGGCGCGATTCGTCGCGGCGCCCGTGGCGGCACCGACGTGTCCTGATTGTGGTAGGCCTACGAGCGGCCTGCGACGTTGTCAGGAGTGCCACAGGAGTCATGGCACCGTTCAGGGCATTCTGCGTACGCTCGGAGTCCTCCGTGACAAGCACATCCCGCAGGTCTACCTGCGTGGGTCGGAGCAGCAGAGGCGTGAACTGCTGGCCGGCCTGCTCGACACTGACGGTTATGTCAGCGCAGCGGGGCAGATCCAGCTCGCGCTGACGAACCGAAGGCTCGCCCATGACGCCCTCGAGCTCATCCTGAGCCTCGGCTATAAGGCCACCATGCGGACGAAGCCGGTCAAGGGCAGGACCGAGGACTCCTCCACCTGCTACATGATCAACTTCACCACTCCTGACAAGGTCTTCCGGCTGTCCCGCAAGGCGTCCGGGCAGGTCGGCGCCGCACACCCGACCACGCTGGTCCGCTACATCGTCGACGTCCGCCCTGTCCCATCGCGTCCCGTCCGATGCGTTGAAGTGGACAACGCCGACCACATGTACCTTGTGAGCAGATCATGTATACCGACGCACAACAGCACGCTCGGTCTGGATTTCGCCCGGTCTGCGGCTATTAAGCATGGGATGACCACGGTCATCTTCTCGCTGGAGATGTCCCGCAACGAGATCACCATGCGCCTGCTGTCCGCCGAGGCCCGCGTGGCACTGCACGCCATGCGCTCCGGCATGATGGGCGACGACGACTGGACCCGCCTGGCCCGCCGGATGAGCGAGGTGGCGGAGGCGCCGCTGTTCATCGACGACTCGCCCAACATGTCGATGATGGAGATCCGGGCCAAGTGCCGGCGGCTCAAGCAGCGTAACGACCTGAGGTTCGTGGTCATCGACTACCTCCAGCTGATGAGCTCGCCGAAGAGGGTCGAGAGCCGCCAGAACGAAGTCTCCGAGATCTCCCGTGCCATCAAGCTGCTTGCCAAGGAGCTCGAGGTCCCCGTCATCGCGATCTCCCAGCTCAACCGAGGCCCCGAACAACGCACCGACAAACGCCCTCAAGTGAGCGATCTGCGCGAAAGTGGTTCTATCGAGCAGGATGCCGACATGGTGATCCTTTTGCATCGGGAGGACGCTTACGAGCGTGAGTCGCCCAGGGCGGGCGAGGCCGACCTGATCGTGGCCAAGCACCGTAACGGCCCCACCGCCACCGTGACGGTGGCGTTCCAGGGTCACTACAGCCGGTTCGTCGACATGGCCCAGCACTAGCGGCTTGCCAAGGGCCGCGCGGCCGGGCCGGTGCCGTCAGCCGGTCTTCGCGGCGAAGGGGCCGCCGTCGCCGAAGACCAGGCGCGCGAAGTTCTCGCCGATGCGGCGGTGCCCTGCGGGATCGGGGTGGATCTCGTCGGGCAGCGGGAATTCGGCGTAGTCGCTCTCGCCGTAAAGGGCACGGCCGTCGAGGTAGTGCAGGTTCGGGTCGTCGGCCGTACGTTGTTCGACGATCTGCGCGAGTTCGTCGCGGACGACGTTCAGTGTCAGGCGCCCGGCGGCGCGCTCGGCCGGGTCGCCCGTGGCCTTGAACCGCAGGGTCACGCCGTCGTAGTCGGGCGCGAGCGGGCCGGGGGTGTCCTCCTGGACCGGACACAGGATGGGGGAGACGACCAGCAGCGGAGTGGTCGGATGCCCCTCGCGGATGGTGTCGAGGAAGCCGTGGACCGCGGGGGTGAAGGCGCGCAGCCGCATGACGTCGCCGTTGACGACATTGATGCCGAGCTTGACGCTGATCAGGTCGGCGGGGGTGTCGCGCATCGCGCGGGCGGTGAACGGGTCCAGCAGCGCGCTGCCACCGAACCCCAGGTTGACCAGCTCCGCTTCGCCCCGGGCGGCTGCCAGGGCCGGCCAGGTCGCGGTCGGGTGGGCGGCGTTCGAGCCGTGGCTGATGGAGCTGCCATGGTGCAGCCACACCCTGCGCCCGCTGTCTCGCGCCGGCTCGACCGGGGCGTCGGTGCGCAAGGCGATCAGCTCGGTGATCTCCGTATGCGGGAGCCAGATCTCGACGTCCTTGTCACCTGCCGGCAGATCGGTGAACCGGGCGGTGCCGGCGGGCCCTTCACGCACCTCGGCGGACTGGGTGACCATGTCGGTGATCGTACGGACGCGGCCGCCGGCCACCGTGGCCTGTGCGGCGAGGTGTCCCTCGACCAGCAGGTCGTACACGCCGTCGGCAGGGGGCGGGAACCCGTGGAAGACCCGCTTGGTGGGCAGGGTGTCCAGTTCGATCGTGGTGGCGCGGGTGCGGAGGGCCAACCGTACGCCGGAGGGCTGCGCCTCGGCCATGGCCAGCCGGTCGTCGGGGATCTGCCGGCGCGCGCGGGCGGGCAGCCGATGCGGCAGCAGGCCGTGCGCGGTCGTCTCCACGTCGAGGAAGCCGCGCAACAGGTCCGCGGTGACCGGCGTGGTGATCCAATCGGTGATCATTGTCTCCACCATTCTGGGAAGAGTTCGTCAGCGGTGTGGGTCAGGACGCGGCCCGGTTACGTAGCAGGGCGTCGAGGGAGTCCAGGATCCAGGCCCAGGACTCCTGTGTGCCGACGGGAGTGTGGCTGAAGCCGCCGGCCATCTCCAGGCTGACGTAGCCGTGGAAGACGCTGCCCAGCATCCGGACCGCGTGTGTCTGGTCCGGCTCGGTCAGGTCGTAGCCGCGCAGGATCGCCCGCGTCATCTGCGAGTGCCGTACGCCGGCGCTGGCGGCCGCCGTCTCGGGGTCGAGCCGGAGCCGGGCGGCGGCGTAGCGGCCGGGGTGTTCGCGTGCGTAGTCGCGGTAGGCGTCCGCGAATGCGGCCAGGGCGTCCTTGCCGGCACGTCCGGCGAGGGCGGCGGCCACCCGGTCGGCGAGTTCTTCCAGGGCGAACAGGGCGATTCTGGTCTTGAGCTCCTGGGAGTTCTTCACGTGCGAGTAGAGGCTCGCGACCTTGACGTCGAACCGCCGGGCGAGCTCCGAAACGGTCACCTGGTCGAAGCCGACCTCGTCGGCCAGTTCCGCCCCCGCCCGGGTCAGGCGTTCGGGGGTCAGCCCTGCTCTCACCATAAGCCTCCTCCTTTCTGCCGACAACTATAAGGCATTTGCCTAATAGCCTTAGGCAACTGATCCAGGCACGCGGGCGCCGCACGGCCGGAGGCGGCCGGTCACACCGCCGGGATGAGTCCTCCGTCCACCCGGAATTGGGCGCCCGTCCGTCCGTGACGGTGTGACCAAGCAGACACCGGGCCCCGGAATGGCGCCTGATCGCTTCGGTGCTTCACCGGTGGAGCTTCGGTGCTCTGCTGAAAGAGCGAAGCGAAGGGAAGAACACCATGACCATCCTCGTCGCCTACGACGGCTCTGCCGACTCGCGCGCCGCCATCGAGTTCGCGGCCGAACACCTGACCGCCGAGCCCACCGTCGTGGTCACGGTGTGGGAGCCGCTGCTCGTTCAGATCAAGAGATATCCGCTGGCCGCGGCGGCGTTCGACGCGGGCGCCGAGGACGCGGCCCACGCCCAGGCCGAGCAGCACGCCAAGGAGGGGGCCGAGTTGGCGATCGCGGGCGGGATGTCCGACGTCACCTATCGGGCGGTGGCCGACAACGAGTCGATCTGGAAGAAGATCGTGGACGTGGCGGACGAGATCGACGCCTCGCTCATCGTCACCGGCTCGCGCGGCCTGGCCGGGGTCAGATCGGTGCTGCTCGGCAGCGTCTCCAACCACGTGTTGCACCACGCGGGCCGGCCCACGCTCATCGTCCCCCCGCGGAAGGAGCCGTCGTAGCAGCACCTGTGTCGGCGGGCGGGGCGCAGCACAGCGTCCGGGGAGGGCACAGCCGGGTGTCGATGCGCCGGGCGCCCGGCCCTTCGTCGCCCAGCCGATCGTACGGGTTGGCCACCGGGCACCGGTCCAGCGACAGGCAGCCGCACCCGATGCACTCGGTGAGGTCGTCGCGCAGCCGCTGCAACTGCTCGATGCGGTCGTCGAGCTCGCCGCGCCAGGCGGCCGACAACCTCGCCCAGTCGTCGCGGGTGGGGGTGCGCTCGTCGGGCAGCCGGCTGAGCGCGTCCTTGATGGTCTTCAGGGGGATGCCGATGCGCTGCGCCAGCCTGATGAAGGCGACCCTGCGCAGGCTGTCGCGGGTGTAGCGGCGCTGGTTTCCGGACGTACGGCGGCTCGTGATGAGGCCCTTGGACTCGTAGAAGTGCAGGGCGGAGACGGCGACGCCACTGCGCTCGGCGAGCTGGCCTACGGTGAGCTCTCGTGTGTTCCAGGCGACCTTCGTCATACCTGGAGTTTACTTGAGGGTCCGTTCGAAGAGGGTCTGCAGGACGACGACCGTCTGCGTGCCCGTCACCCCGTCCACCTGGAAAACCTGACGCAGCAGGTCCTGCAGCTCCTTGGGCCCGCTCGTACGCACCTTGAGCAGCACCGACGCGGGCCCCGCGATGACGTGCGCCTCCTCGATCTCCGGGATCGCGGCCAGCCTGTCACCGCTGTCGCCCATCCACGTGTTGCCGTCGACCAGCACGTACGCGGTCACCGTTCGCCCGAGCGTCTCCTGGTCGACCTCGATCGTCGTGCGCCTGATGACGCCGCGCTCGCGCAGCTTGCGCACGCGTTCGTGCGCGGCGCCGCTGGACAGCCCCACCGCCTTGCCGAGCATCGCGTACGACCGCGTCGCGTCGTCCTGGAGCAGGCCGATCAGCATCCTGTCGATATTGTCCACGACAAGATGATATATCGTGGTTCGTCGGAAGGTCTGAACTACGTATGGTGGATGACATGACGGACACGATCCCCACTGAGTTCGAGGTGCTCGACGAGCGGTTCGCCGCCGTCGGAGGAGACGACAGGGTCGAACGCCTCCACACCGGCACCCGCTGGGCGGAGGGCCCGGTCTACTTCCCGGCCGGCCGGTTCCTCGTCTGGAGCGACATCCCCAACGAACGCATGCTCCGCTGGGACGAGACGACGGGCGTGGTCGGAGTCTTCCGGCAACCGTCCGGCTACTCCAACGGCAACACCCTCGACCGCGAGGGCCGGTTGATCACCTGCGAGCACGGCAACCGCCGGGTCACCCGTACCGAGCACGACGGCTCGATCACGGTGATCGCCGACCGCTGGCAGGGCAGGCGGTTCAACAGCCCCAACGACGCGGTCGTGCGCTCCGACGGCTCCGTCTGGTTCACCGACCCGCCGTACGGCATCCTCAGCGACTACGAGGGCCACGCGGCCGAGCAGGAGATCGACGGCTGCCACGTCTATCGCGCGGATCCGGTGACGGGCGAGGTCCGCGTCGTGGCCGACGACTTCGTCCGGCCCAACGGCCTGGCCTTCTCCCTGGACGAGAGCCGGCTCTACGTCGCCGACACGCGGGCCAGGCACGTACGCGTGTTCGACGTGCGCGACGATGGCTCCCTCGCGGGCGGCGGGGTGTTCGCCCAGGGCACCGAGAACGACAACTTCGACGGGATCCGGCTCGACAACACCGGCCGCGTCTGGACCGCGGCCGGCAAGGCGGTGCTCTGCTACGACCCCGACGGCACGCTGATCGGCCGCCTCAGGCTGCCCGAGTTCACCGCCAACCTGGTGTTCGGCGGGCCCAAGCGCAACCGCATGTTCATCACGGCCTCGACCTCGCTCTACTCGCTGATGAGCAACGTGACCGGCGCGCCGCCCGTCTGGGCCGCGCGCTAGCCTCACTCCCACCGGAAGAGCCGTACGGCCAGCCCACCGAAGATCACGAGCCCGGCGGCCACCACCGCGAGGTGCCCGAGCTCGGGAGGCTGTCCGGCCCAGGCGTCCTTGAGCGCCTGGGCGAACGGTCCCGCCACGGAGAAGTCGCTGACGGTGCGCAGCGCGTCCGGCATGATGTCGCGCGGCACCCACATCCCGCCCAGGAACATCAGCGGGAACATCACCACGGCCCCGATGCCGGGAGCGGTCTTGCCGTTCGGCGCGAGGGCGGCGATCACCAGCCCGATGGCCAAAAGCGCGGCGCTGCCGAGCAGGAACACGAGGACGAAGACCGCCGGCTGCCCCGGCAGCGGCGAGCCGAACACCACGGCCGCGGCCGTGATGAGGATGGCCGCGGACACCACGCCGACGACCAGGTTGATCAGCAGTTGCACGCCGAGCAGCCGCACCGGATGCACGGGCGTGGTGGACATCCGCCTGAGCACGCCCCGCTCGCGGTAGGTGGTGAGCACCGCGGGCAGGATGTTGCAGGCGAGCGTGAGCAGTGCGAGCAGCGTCATCATGCTGGGCATCTGGGTGTCCATCGGCCGCTCGCCCGACGCGTTCGCCTCAGTCATGAACGGGATGCTGAGGCCCAGTACGAGCAGGAGGGCGACCGGCAGCCCGATGGTGAACAACAACGACGGCCAGTCACGCAGGTAGAGCCTGGTCTCCACGATCAGCATCTTCTTCACGTGAGCTTCCTTCCGGTGAGCGCGAGGAACGCGTCGTCGAGTGTGGCCTGCTCGATACGCAGGTCTCCGGGCACGATCTGCTGCTGGGCGAGGGCCAGGGTGACGGTGGGGGCGAGGTTGCCGGAGCCGGTCACCACGATCTGGTCGCCGCTCCTGGTGACCCCGCGCACTTCGGGCAGGGCGAGCAGCACGGCGTCGTCGACGGGAGCGGACGGCCGGAACTTCACCCGCTGCTCGTCGCCCACCTGCGCGATGAGCCCCGACGGCGTGTCGGTCGCGGCGACCTTGCCGGCGTCGATGAGCGCGAGCCGGTCGCAGAGGCGTTCGGCCTCCTCCATGAAGTGGGTGACGAGCACGATCGTCACCCCGGAATCGCGTACCTGCTCGACGAGCTCCCAGGTGTCTCTGCGGGCCTGCGGGTCGAGCCCCGTCGTCAGCTCGTCGAGCACCGCCACGCGCGGCCTGCCCACCAGCGCGAGCGCGACCGACAGCCGCTGGCGCTGCCCGCCGGAGAGCTGCTTGAACAGGGTGTCGCGCTTGCCGCCCAGCCCGACCCGCTCGATCAGCTCGGACCAGTCCGCGGGGTCGGGGTAGTAGGAGGCGTAGAGGTCCATGGCCTCCCGCACCTTGATTTTCTCCGGCAGCTCGGCGCTCTGCAGCTGCATGCCCAGCACCCGACGCAGCTCGATCCGGTCACGCTGGGGGTCGAGCCCGGCCACCTGTACGGTGCCGCCGTCCGGCGCCCGCAGGCCCGCGACGCACTCCACCGTCGTGGTCTTCCCTGCGCCGTTCGGGCCGAGAATGCCGAAGATCTCGCCCTCCGCAACCTCGAAGGACACGTCCTCGACCGCCACGTGGTTCGGATACTGCTTGCGCAGGTTCCTGACCTCGATGATTTTCATGCCATCGACGCTAGAAAGCCGTGGTCCGCCGGGGAATCCGGGTGGATGCCCGCCAAGGGTGTACTTAGATGCAGTGACCCTGGCGCGGCGTTGCCCCAGACTGGAGGCATGCTTCGAAGCTTCGGCCGGATTCTGGTGCTTCTCGCGCTTCTTGTCCTCGAGGTGCCCGCGATCCCGCTGGCCGGGCTCATGATGCTGCTGACGTTCGGCCTGGGCATGGTCTTCCTGTTCCCGTGGCAGATCATGATGGTCCGGCGCCTGGCGGAGCTGAACCGGCGGCTGATGCGCAGGTGGACGGACATCGAGATCGAGCCCCCGTACCTGCCGGAACCGCCGCCCCCGGTGCCGCAGTCCGACGGCATGTACCGTTCCGACCGCACCCTCTACAAGACGCCACGGATCCCGGCGTGGAACAACCGCTGGAAGTGGCTGCTGTCCGACCCGGGCTCGTGGCGGGACCTGCTCTGGCTGGTGCTCGACGTGGTGGTGAAGCCGCTGCTGGTGCCGCTGTTCATCGTGCTTCCCGCGCGCGGGCTGCGCCTCTACGCGCAGTGGAGCGAGCTGCTGCTCGGCGCGACCACCGCCAGCCGCCTGGCGGGCCAGGTGAGCCATCTCAAGCGCACCCGCAACCTGGCCAACGACTCCCAGGCGGCCGAGATGCGCAGGATCGAGCGCGACCTGCACGACGGCACGCAGGCCAGGCTGGTGGCCATCGGCATGACGCTGGGCGCCGTCGAGGAGCTGGTCGACAAGGACCCCACGGCGGCCAAAGCGCTGCTGGCCAAGGCCAGGGACGCCTCCTCCGAGACGCTGACGGAGCTGCGCCAGGTCATCCGGGGCATCCACCCGCCGGTGCTGGCCGAGCGCGGGCTGGCCGACGCCGTCCGCGCGCTCGCCATGGACAGCCCGATGGACGTCACGGTGGACGTCGACCTGCCCCACCGGCCCGACGCGCCGGTGGAGGCGGCGGTCTACTTCGCGGTCAGCGAGCTGCTCTCCAACGCGGCGAGGCACGGCAACGCCCGCAAGGTGACGGTCGACGTCAGCGCCAACGGCCCTCACCTGCGCATCTCGGTCACCGACGACGGCATGGGCGGTGCCGACCCGTCGAAGGGCACCGGCCTTTCCGGCATCGAACGCCGGCTGGCCGCCTTCGACGGCGTGCTCGCCCTGAACAGCCCGCCGGGCGGGCCCACCACCGTGACGATGGAGATGCCCCGGGTGCTGCCCGAGCACTGGGCAGGCGACCTGCACAAGATGCCGCGCTGGAAGACGGTGGCGGTCGTCGTGTTGTGGGCGACGGCCTGGTGCCCGACGATGCCGCAGGGGGTCGTGGCGGGCGTCTTCAAGGCTCTGGGCGCCGAGCAGAAGTCCTGGTTCCTCGCGCTGTACATGCCGGAGTTCTGGCAGTGGCCTACGATCTTCGGCATGATCACGGTGGGCATCGTCATGCACGTCCTGGCCATCCGCATCCCGGCCGCCCACAACCGTGAGCGCTTGCTCGCCGGCACGCCGGCGGCCAAGGTGTTGTGCTGATGAAGAACCGCGTGCTCGTCGCCGAAGACCTCTACCTGCTCAGAGATGGGCTGGTCCACCTGCTCCAGGCTCACGGCTTCATGGTCGTCGCGGCCGTGGAGAGCGGGCCCGAACTGCTCAAGGGCCTGGTGGAGCTGCGCCCCGACGTCTCGATCGTCGACGTACGCCTGCCGCCCACCTTCACCGACGAAGGGCTGAAGGCGGCGCTGGCAGCCAGGGAGAAGGTGCCCGGCCTGCCGATCCTCGTGCTGTCCCAGCACGTCGAGCAGCTCTACGCCCGCGAGCTGCTGGCCGACGGCTCGGGCGGGATCGGCTACCTGCTGAAGGACCGCGTCTTCAACGCCGAGCAGTTCGTCGACGCCGTACGCCGGGTCGCCGAGGGCGGCACGGCCATGGACCCCGAGGTGATCGCCAAGCTGTTGGCCAGCAACGCCAGGGACGAGCCGCTGGCGGCGCTGACGCCCCGCGAGCGCGAGGTGCTGGAGGCCATGGCCGAGGGCCGGTCCAACGCGGCCATCTCCCAGCGCCTCTACCTCAGCGAGAGCGCCGTGGCCAAGCACACGGCCTCCATCTTCGGCAAGCTCGGCCTGGCGCCGTCCGACGACGACAACCGGCGGGTGCTGGCCGTGCTCGCCTACCTCAACAGCCGTTAGCCTCGCCGCCCGCCGCGAGTTGTCGGTCGTAGCGGCTATTTTCGTAGGGGCACGGCGACGAAGAGGTGGTAACAGGTGAAGATCCGGGTTAACCGCGATGTTTTGGCAGATGCGGTGGCGTGGGCCGCCCGAGTCCTGCCCAGCCGCCCTGTGGTGCCCGTCCTGTCCGGGTTGCTGCTGGAGGCGGGTGACGAGCTCACCCTGTCCGCGTTCGACTACGACGTCTCCGCGCGGGCCGCGGTCGAGGCCGACGTGGCCGAGACGGGCAGCGTGCTGATCCCCGGCCGGTTGCTGGCCGAGATCAGCCGGAGCCTGCCCGCCGACGATGTCGAGATCGTCACCGAAGGCGCCGAGGCGGTGCTGACCTGCGGCAGCGCCGAGTTCGGGCTGATCACGATGCCGGTCGAGGATTTCCCGACCGTGCCGGCCATGCCGCCGAGCGTCGGAGCGATCAGTGGCGTCGTGTTCGCCTCCGCCGTCGGGCAGGTCGCGCCGGCGGCCAGCCGCGACGACACGCTGCCCATGCTCACCGGCATCAGGGTCGACATCGAGGGCGAGTCGGTGGCGATGGCGGCGACCGACCGCTATCGCATCGCCGCCCGCGGCTTCACCTGGCGCCCGGTCGCCTCCGACGTCGCCGTCTCCGCGATGGTGCCGGCGCGGGTGCTGGTCGAGGTGGCCAAGTCGCTGCGCGGCGGCGAGGTGTCGGTCTCGATGGGCGACGGGGTCGCCGGGTTCGAGAGCGTCGGCCGCAGCACGACCGTGCGCCTGCTCGACGAGCAGTTCATCGACTATCGCGCGAGGCTGACCAACGACTGGTCGATCAGGGCCGACGTGGCCGTGGCGCCGTTCGTCAACGCGATCAAGCGGGTGGCGCTGGTGGCCGAGCGCAACACCGCGGTCCGGCTGTCGTTCAGCCAGGGCCAGGTGCTCATCCAGGCCGGCGGCGGCGACATCGGGCGCGGCACCGAGGTCGTCGAGTGCGAGTTGCGCGGCGACGACATCCAGATCGCCTTCCAGTCGCAGTTCCTGCTCGACGGGCTGACCGGCATCGAGAGCGAGCTGGCGCGCATCAACATGGAGTCGCCCACCAGGCCCGCCCTCATCCAGGACGTGCCCGGCGACGCCGAGCCCGCCTTCCGCTACCTCGTCATGTCGCTGCGCCAGTCATGACCCTCGCCTGACGTTCAGGCTTCGGTCAGGGCGATGAGGATGTGCTCCATGCAGGCGTGCCCGGCCCGCTCGGCGGCGGAGGCGTCGCCGGCGGCGATGGCCCTGGCGATCGCGTCGTGGGGGATATAGCTCTTGTTCAGCGACGTGCCCGCGGCCGTGATGCTGGCCCGCAGCGCCGCCGAGAAGTCCTCGTAGAGGTCGATCAGCACCAGGTTGTGCGTGGCGTGCGCGACCGCCATGTGGAAGGCCAGGTCGGCCTCCACGAAGAGGTCGGGGTCGTCCAGTTCCCAGGCCCGGTCGCGCTCGGCCAGCGCCGCCTCGATGCGCTCGATGTCCTCATCAGTGCGCCGCGTGGCGGCCAGGCGCGCCGATTCGACCTCGAGCGCGCGGCGCACCTCGAAGATCTCGAGCTGCTCGGCCTGGCGCAACCGCCGCAACATCGCGCCGGACAGCTCGCTGGTGGCCCGGACGTAGGTGCCGTCGCCCTGGCGGCATTCGAGCAGCCCAGCGTGCGTGAGCGCGCGTACGGCCTCCCGAACGGTGTTGCGGCCAACACCGAGCTGCTCAGCGAGCACCGTCTCGGTAGGGATCTTGCCGTTCATCGGCCACGTCCCTGAGGTGATCTGCTCCTTGAGCTGATCGATCACCTGGTCGACGAGCGAAGCTCGCTGCGCCGTACGCAGACTCACAGTCCGCCTCCTCCGGGAAACCAATCATCCTATGAGTGAATGACTGGTAGACCCTAATTATTCCAGACTCGAAAAGCCAAATCTGGAGCTCCCGGAGGTTCAGCGAGAAACCGTGGCGTCGACCGTCACCCCCGCCATGGCGGAGCGGACTCCGGCCGATTCGAGAGCCTTATGGTAGGCCGCGGTCTGCTGGGTCACGGATCCGATCCTGCCGTAGAGGTCGCCCAGTTCGCGCCAGCAGCGTGCGGCCTGCCGATCGGAGCCGAACACCGGCCGGTCGAGCCCGGCGAGCAGTTCCTGCGCGTCGTGTACGTGGGCCGCGGCGTCGCCGCCCAGGTCGAGCGCGACGGTGGCCAGCACGAGGTGCGCCTCGGCGGCAGTCGTGCCGGAACGGTCGTGCGACAGCCCGAGGGCCACCGTGGCGAGCTCTCCGGCGCGCGCCGGGTCGCCGGCCCGCAGCCGGACCCGCGCGTGCACGACAAGGCTCTCGCCGTGCTCGCGGGTCGTGCCGGGGAAGGCGGCGAACGCCTCGGAGGCGGCCGTGGCGAGCCGCTCGGCCTCGTCGATGTCCGCCGTGGGCAGCCGCGACCAGTGCATGGCGGCCCGCGCGAGCTGCAGTGCCAGCCGTGTCTCGCGCCCGGCCATGATCGCGTCGTCGGCCAGGCTGACGGCCAGCGCGGAGTCCTCGCCCGCGGCGGCGGCCGAGCTCGCCTCCCACAGCGCCCTGATCTCTCCGGAACGGTCCACAACCCGTGGGACCCCGGTCGCGTCGAGCACGCTCTTGACGTAGTCGAGCTCGGGGGAGTCGTCTTCGCGCTCGCTGCGCGACTCCACCAGGGCGGTGGCCAGGTCGATGGCGACCTCACCCTGGGTGATGGACAGCCGCTCGGCCTGCCGCAGCGCGGAGACCGCCAGGTCGTGGGCGCGCAGCCGGTCGCCCGCCCGCTGGTAGCAGCGGCTCAGCGAGATGGCGAGCGGCAGATCGGCCAGCCGCTCGGGGTGGGCCGACGCCTCCCTGCGCAGGCGCTCGAAGGCCTCGACGGCCTGGCCGAGCCGGCCCTGCGCCTCCAGAGCGCGCGCCCTGCCGAAGCGGGCGTGCGCGGTCAGCATGGCGTTTTCCTCGTCGGCCGCCTTCACGATCTCCGTGAAACGGTCGGCGGCTGTGGACGGGTCGCCGTGCTGCAACTCCAGCTCAGCGTGGCGCAGCCCCAGCTCGGTGTCGATCCGCTGACGGGGCTCGATCCCGTGCAGCAGGAACTCGGTCGTGCAGCCGAGTCGCTCGGCGAGCAGCCGGGCCACGACAGGAGTCGGCGTGCGCTTGCCCGACTCTATGAGCGAGACATAACTGTCAGACAGGTCGGGCCCGGCCAGTTGGGCCTGGGACATCCGCCTGTTCAGCCGCAGTCCTCGGACGCGGTCACCGATGGTTCCCTGACTCGGCATCTCATCTCTCAAGGCGGGGAAGGGTCAACAACACGCAATGATTGCATGAAGTAGCCGAATCGGGTATCCCCACATGAAGAATTCCCCGCAGGGAGATTAATCGTCGCTGTCGTCCTTGCCCGGGAAAAGCATCTGACAGACCTCGAGGTAGAGGGTCTCTGGATACGGAATGTACTCGACCGTTGACAGTGCCTGGTCCTGACCTGCCGACTCCAGGATGAACTCACCGTAACCGAGCATGCGCCCAAGCAGAGATCTTTGGAAGCTCATGTCGGTGACCTTGCCCAGGGGCATCATCGCGACCTTGCGGGTGATGAGCCCGGTGGTCAGCAACATTCGTGTGGACGTCACCACAAAGTAATCGACCGACCACTCTGCCACTTTCCATACGAAACGGATCAGCAGCAGGAGCCACAGCCACCAGACGACGACGAGCGCCGTGCCACCCGCCTCGGCGCCGCCGAAGAAGCTGCTGAGCAACCCGGCGACGACCAGGCCGCCGAAGACCTCGGCGACAGGACGGAGCAGGATGGCAGGGTGCCGCCGCACCATGAGGACCTGTTGTTCGTGGGGGAGGAGGTAGCGGTTGACCGACGACGGAGCGGAGTCCCCGTGGGTCACAAGTCTCATGCGAGGCTGTTCACGAATTGGGCCAGCGAGTCGGCCGCGTTGAACACCGTGTCGAACGCTCCTCTCACCGCGTCCGCGGCGTCAGCTGGTCGCGCGAACAGGTAGTACGCGACAAATGCGATACCACCGTATGTGAGGACTTTTTTGACCTGCACTGTCGCCTCCGTGCCACTTACCCACTCCACCCACCGTCTACATTACCCACCCGGGTGCCCGGGTAAAGGTAACTTGGCGGGTATGTTCGGATCTTGCTAACCACGTTCGCTGGCCACCAGGGCCAGCACGTGAAGGTGCTTACGCGCGATGCGCTCCACGAGGCTGGGATGGGCGTAGCCAGTGACCTCCAGCGCGCCGTAGTGCGCTGCTTCGACACAGCGCGTTACGGTGGTCGAGGAATGGATGCCGGCGAACTCGTCGCGCAGCAGCGCCTCCACCTCCGCGTACGGAGTCGGATCGGCCTTGGTGTGATCGTTCACGAGAACACCTCGGCACTGGGCATGTCGCTCATCGTGCTCCCCCACGCGCAATGCGGAAGTTGCCTTCCTGTCTCTTCGTACCCACTCAACCACAGTATGTAACGAAGTGACGACTCCGCGTGACGGAGAAAGGACTTTTCGCGACAGTGCTTCTGCTCACACCGCTCAGACCACGCCGTAGAGCCGGTCGCCGGCGTCGCCGAGACCCGGCACGATGTAGCCGTTGTCGTTGAGTCGTTCGTCGAGCGCGGCGGTCACCACGCGGATCGGCTTGCCGGAGCTGGCGAACACCTTGTCCATGTGGGCCAGGCCCTCGGGCGCGGCCAGCAGGCAGATGGCAGTGACGTCGACGGCTCCCCTGTCGAAGAGGAACTGCACGGCCGCCGCCAGCGTGCCGCCGGTGGCGAGCATGGGGTCGACCACGAAGCACTGCCGCCCGGACAGGTCGTCGGGCAACCGCGTGGCATAGGTCTCCGCCTGCAGCGTCGACTCGTTGCGGATCATGCCGAGGAACCCGACCTCGGCCGTCGGCAGCAGCCGGGTCATGCCGTCGAGCATGCCGAGCCCCGCGCGCAGGATGGGCACGACCAGCGGGTGCGGCTTGGCCAGCCGGACGCCGTGGGCGGGGGAGACGGGCGTGTCGACCGTGACGTCGGTGACGCGCACGTCGCGGGTGGCCTCGTACGCGAGCAGCGTCACCAGCTCGTCGGCGAGCCTGCGGAACGTCGGCGAGTCGGTGCGGACATCACGCAGCGCGGTCAGCTTGTGTGCCACGAGCGGATGGTCGACGACGAGGGTTTCCATAGAGGACCACGCTATCTCGTGACGGCCGGGGGCGCAGATCGTGCTGCGTACGGCCGCTCACCTCATCGGTTTTGATCACAATTTGGTCGGAGAGGCACACGGCCGGTGGCCGACTCTGGAACCATGAGGTGTTGGTGATATCTGTCGTGTCAGAGGTCGGGTGGAGATGGCGATGACAGACGAAGACGCTCTCGACTTCGCCATCGTGGTTTATCGCGAGGACGATCGCTGGGACGCCGGGCTGTTGCCCAGCACGCTCACGTCTGATCTGAAAGGGCTGATCCACGCCCTCAGGCAGCAGCCCAGCGAGAGCAGCACGATCGGCCTGGTCGCCGTGGGCGACGAGTTCTTCGTGGCGCTGCGGGTCCTGGGCGAGCGGGTCGAGGTGTTCCTGTCCGACATCGCCGCCTCGTGGGACTTCCCGCTGGCGGAGCAGGTGCTCGACTACCTCGACGTGCCCGTCCCCGACGAGGAGGAGCTCGACGAGATCCTCCAGGACGAGGAGACCGTGCTTCCCGCAGGAGATCTGTCGATCTTCGCCGATCTCGGGTTGGACGAGATGGAGCTGGGCATTCTCTCCGGCGACATTGACCTGCTGCCCGAAGACGTGTTGTCCAGCATCGCCGCCCGGCTCGGCTTCTCCGAGCCGTTCGAGCGTGCCATCGAATCAGTCTTCGGCTGACCCCCTGGAGCGCGGATATGGCGTCCAACACCTTCTCTGCGGCTTTTGTCAGGACCTCCGATGGTTGGAGTGGCGCCGAGGTCGATCTGGATGACGCCGAGATCGTCGACGACTTCGGCGACGCCGTCATGGAGACGCTGGGGCTCACGGGCGACGAGCTGGCCCTGCTCTGCGTCGAGGTGGAGGACGAGTGGTTCGCCCTCGTCCGCTACCGCGGCGTCGACGAGCCGCGCGTCTTCCTGTCCGACGTGCACGCGGTCGTCTCCCACCGCCTGGGCGAGCTCTTCGCCGAGTTCGCCGGCGTGGTTCCGGAAAAGGAGGGCAGCGGCCTCGGCGTGCGCCCTGCCGGCGACTTCGAGCTGCTCAGCGACCTCGGGCTGAGTTCGGAAGAGCTGCTGGAGCTGAGTGTGGAAGAGGGCATGTTGCCCGCCGACATCCTGTCGGTGATCGCCGAGCGGCTGTCGTTCGCCGACGAGCTCGACCGGCTGCGGTGACCCACGAGGAGGCCATGCGCCTGGCCCTGGCGGAGGCCGCCACGGCCGGCGACAGGGGAGAGATCCCCGTGGGGGCCGTCGTGCTCGACCAGTTCGGCGAGGTCCTGGCCGCGGCGGGCAACGACCGCGAGTCGTCCGCCGACCCGACCGCCCACGCCGAGGTGCTCGCGCTCCGCCGGGCCGCCGCCCGCCGCGGCCAGTGGCGGCTGACCGGCTGCACGCTCGTGGTGACCCTCGAGCCCTGCACGATGTGCGCGGGCGCCGCGGTGCTGGCGCGGGTCGACAGAATCGTGTACGGCGCCGTCGACGAGAAGGGCGGCGCCGTGGGCTCGCTCTGGGACGTCGTACGCGATCGCCGGCTCAACCACCGGCCCGAGGTCGTCATGGGGGTCCTGGCCGCCGAGTGCTCCGCCGTACTAAAGCGGTTCTTCGCTACCCGCAGGATCCGGTAAGCTCGTTCGCGGTGGTGTCGCCTAGTGGCCGAGGGCGCACGCCTCGAAAGCGTGTGATGGGGCAACTCATCCGTGGGTTCAAATCCCACCACCACCGCCGCTCAGTTGGGCCTCCGACCTGGATGAACAGGTCGGAGGCCTTTCGTTTTCCAAGATCATGGGGGCATGTTTCGACACCCTGCTCGCCGCAGCCATGTTCACCGTCGCGGTCGGGCAGGCCGTCGCTGCGGGATCACAGTGACGTGGGAGTGGCCAGCTTCATGGCGGCGCGCATGAGCGCTTCCCTGGCTGTTTCCTGGGTCGCCGGATCGTCGGCATGCATCATGCGCGCCATCTGCGGAACCGCGTACCACCAGCCTGCGAGGGCCAGGATGAGGAAGGCCAGGTCGGGGCCTGGCATGTCGTCGCTGATCAGGTGCGCCTGCTGGGCTCGGGTGAAAGCCGCAACCTTGGTGCGGTAGTAGGCAGTGCGGGAATCCTCGTCGGGCACTTCCGGCAGATCAAGCAGGCCCTCCCACAACAGCAGCCGGGTCAGCTCAGGGTGCTCTGCGTGGTAGTCGTACACCGCGCCGGCGTACGCGGCGACGGCTTCCGGTCCATCCAGGTCGTTCAGCGGCACGGCCGCCGCGACTTTGTTCAGTTCGTCCGCGAGCACGGTGGCGAACAGCCGGGATTTGTCGCCGAAGTAGGTGTACAAGCGCTCCTTGTTGATCCCCGCCCGGCGGGCTATGCGCTCCATGGTGGTGCCGCCGAGGCCGTGAGCGGCGAACTCGGCGACTGCGGACTCCTTGAGCCTGCGTTTGGTCTCGGCGGTGTTCCAGGCCATGCCTGCCAGCATATCCAACGCTTGCGTTGCAAATCCTTGACGGGACGCTAGGATGGATTTCCAACCACAACGTTGGAGTTGGAAACTATGTCCACCCTCGTGAACACGCCGCCGCCCACAGCGGAGCGGGCCGTGCGGGCAGGCACCATCCCTCTTCTCGTCGCCACCGCGCTCGTCGTACTCGTTCAGCTCTACGTGGCCATCCCGCTTCACCAGTCCGTGGCCGCCGACCTCGGGTCCGCCGACGTTACGACCGCGCTGGCCGCCGGTTACTCATTCGCCTACGCACTGGGGTTCCTAATCTACGGGCCGCTGTCGGACCACTACGGTCGCCGCCGAATTCTCGTCTCCGGCCTCGCGGCTCTCACGGTCGCCACGTTCGCCGTGAGCCTTGCCCCCTCAACGGGTGCCCTCGCCGTCCTGCGAGTCCTGCAGGGCCTGGCAGCGGCCACGTTCGCGCCGACCGCCCTGGCGTACCTGGGTGAGGCGCTGCCCCGTCCACGGCGCGCCACCGCGATCGGCGCCATCTCGGTGGCCTTCCTCACCGCGGGAATCATCGGACAACTGGCCGCCACCGCCATCGCCGCCGCCGCAGGCTGGCGCGGCACGTTCTCAACCGGCGGCATCCTGCTCGCCGCCCTCACCCTCGCGGCCTTTGTCATCATCCGCGAACCCCACGCCGACCGGACCCATCAGCCTCTCCCGGCACGCTACGCCGGTCTCCTCCGGCTCGCCCTCCGGCCCCGTTCCCTGTTCCTCGCGCTCGGACATCTGGTCGTGCTGGGCGGTTTCGTCGGGATGTACAACCTGCTCGGCACGCATCTGACCTCGGCCGGTTTTTCCGCCACCGAGATCATGCTCGCCCGCGCCGCCGCCCTGCCCGCGATGCTCTGCTCGCTCCTCGCCGGGCCACTGGCCGCACGCCTCGGTCCGGCGCGTGCCGCGCTCACCGGCTTCATCCTCGCGGCCGTGGGACTGGCGGCCGAGTCCGTACTGGCCGACGCCCTCACAGGTCTCCTCGCCGCCAGCGTTGTTTTCGTCGCCGGCGTCGCCGTACTCGTCCCCACAATGATCACGCTGTGGGGCGAAGCCACGCACCCCGCCCGAGGCGCCGGGATGGCCGTCAACGGGTTCGTCCTTTTCGTCGGAGCCGCTCTGGGCTCCTACGCCATCGAGCTGCGGGGAGGTTTCGGCGGCGCGCTCGGCGTCATGGCCGGGCTGTACGTCGCCGCAGGCGCCATCGTCTACGCGGCCTGTGCCATGAAGGCCGCCACCCAGAGAACCGCCCGTATCGCCACGTGAGGAGTCACTCCATGCCTCGTCCGAACTCCATCGTCCTTTCCGGGGTCGCCCTCGCGGTCCTCGCCACCTCCGGAGCCACCTACACCGCAACCACCCGCGACGAGATCCCGCCGGCGGCCGCCGAGCCCAGAACCGGCCGACAAGCGATGACCATGCCGACCGCCACCGAACCTCGGGACGCTGACGTCAACGGTGCCCAGCGCTTGGAGGCCGGCGCGCTGAACGGTACCGGTCTACGCATCCCCCACGGGTGGGAGATCGTCAGGGTGCGCCGGGAACGGCACGACGACCGTGATGTCGCCGTGATCCGTCACCAACCCGACGGTTACCGCCTCAGCGGCCCTCACACCAGCCTCGTCCTCGACGCCGACGGCACGATTCTCGGATTCACCCGCCTCCAGGGCGACGATCATCGCCCGCTCCCCCACGCACGTCGCGCCGAGGAGATCGCTCTGCGCTTTCTGCGGGAAGTGGCGCCCGACCATGCCGATGGGCTCACCGTCAACTGGGTCGCGCAACACGATGAGACCGTGACCCGGCCCGACGGCGCCACCGAAAGGATCTCCGGGATGAAGGTGAAGACGCGTCACGACAACGGCCTCTACACCTGGGTCATCGTCGGCCCCGACGAGACCGTGCTGACCTATGAGCGCGACATCACCTGGGACTCCGGGCGAGGACGCCGAGGCACCCAGATGTGGCTCCACGACTCCTGGATCGCCGCCTACGAGGGAACCGGCCCGCAACCCGCCTCCCCGTACGCTCTAGGTCGTGTTCCATAAGGCATTGAGCCAGTGGTTGATCGCAGCGATGATGACGACGGCTTCGCAGCGTACGACGAGCTTGTCGTAGCGGGTTGCCATGCCGCGGTTGCCTTTGAGCAGGTCGATGCCGCACTTCACAGCGTGCCGCAACCGGTGGAACGCGGGGTCGAAGGCCGGCGGGCGGCCTCCCTTCGGCCCCTTGGCTCGTCGGTCTGGTCCGCTTCCGTCCGGGAGGGGCTCTCACGCGTGTCCGCGCACCGCAGCGCGGGCCGCGCTCATTCGGGCAGCTCGAGGACCCTGGCGTGCAGGATCGATCGTTGGTGGAGCGCGGTGCGCAACGCGCGGTGCAGGCCGTCCTCCAGATAGAGCTCGCCTTGCCACTGCACCACGTGCGGGAAGAGATCACCATAGAACGTGGAGTCGGCGGCGAGCAGCGAATGCAGGTCCAGCATGGCCTTCGTGGTGATCAACGAGTCGAGCCGGACCTGCCGTGGCGGGATCTGCGCCCACTCTCGGGGCGTCAAACCGTGTTCGGGATAAGGGCGTCCGTCGCCGACAAGCTTGAAGATCACCCCCCTGATTTTATGAGAGAATCCGAATCCTCGCGTTATCCGCGGTGTGTCGGCCCAGCTGAGCCCGCGCATACGGGTTTTCCCGGCCCTGTGGGAAAAGGGGTTTCCCGCGTTCCTTGATCGGTTCTTTCCGGCTCAGATGTCCCCGGAGAAGGTGTCGCACCGCTGGGGCCGGCCGCTCTCATATCCTCTGCCGCGCTGCCGCGAGGTGCCGCGCGTGAAGGCGTCGGGGTTCACCCGGCCCTGGGAGCGCCGCTGGATGCTGTTGACCGTGCCGACGATGCGGCAGTCCTCGGGCTGGTCGGCGTCGGCGCCGGTCCGGCAGCGTTCGGCCAGGTTGCCGCTGCTGCTCGGTGAGAGGGCCGGAGGGTCGCTCGGCGCCTGCCTGTCACGCTGCTCGCCACCCTGCCCGCCGTTCTGGCGGCCGAACGGCGAGGGGACGATCCCGAACAGGAACAGCCCTGCCACCGCCAGGGCCGGCGTCAGGCAGCCGCCGCGCCGGCCGAGGGGCACCATGCAGCCGCCGGGCATGCCGCCCCCGCGTGGTCGCGGGCGCGTGGCCCGTGCGTCCTCGACCTGCGACGGGTCGAGAGGCGCGTCGTCATCGAACTGCATGTCACCTCCGCAAAGGTCATCCTCAGTAGTTCGGCGAAGACGAAGGGTAGCCAACGAAGGTGTTTTTTCTGGATATGCCGGATAATCTTCCGACATGACGGTTGGAATAGTCGGGATTGCGCTGGTTTCGCTGGGCATGGTTCTCACACCGGGCCCCAACATGGTCTATCTGATCTCACGCTCGATCGCCCAAGGCCGCAGGGCCGGCCTGATCTCCCTCGCCGGAGTCGTCCTCGGCTTCACCGTCTATCTGGCGGCGACGTGCCTCGGGTTGACGGCCGTCTTCGCGTACGTGCCGGCCGCGTACACCGCGCTCAAGCTGGCCGGCGCCGCCTACCTGCTCTGGCTGGCCTGGAACGCCGTCAAGCCCGGCGGCACGTCGGCCTTCCAGCCACGCGACCTCCCGGTGGAGCGGCCGGCCAAGCTGTTCGGCATGGGCCTGCTGACGTGCCTGCTCAACCCCAAGATCGCCATCCTGTACCTGTCGCTGCTCCCGCAGTTCATCGACCCGTCGATGGGCCACGTGCTGCTGCAGAGCCTCGCGCTCGGCTCCGTGCAGATCGTGGTCGCCACCACGGTCAACGGCCTGATCGCGATCTCGGCGGGAGCGCTGGCCGCGTTCCTGGCCGGCCGCCCGGCCTGGCTGCGCGTGCAGCGCTACATCATGGGCAGCCTGCTGGGCGGCTTCGCCGTACTCATGGCGACCGACCGCTCCAAGGCGCTCGCCCCCGCCTGAGCCGCGCGGCCGCGGAAGCGCGGGAAAAGGATGAGACCTCGGAGCGGCGGTCTGTCAGCATGCACGCTCATGGACGACTTCGAGCCGACCCGCGAAAGCCTGGCCGCCATCGCGGCCCGGCACGGAAGCCCTGCCGAGACCGTGCGCCCGGCGCAGTCCGGCGTCGCCAACCGGGCCTATCTGGTCGGCGACGACCTGGTGTTGCGGATTCCGCGTACCAGGCGGTTCCTGGCCGACCTCGTGAAGGAGTCGGCGGTCATCCCCGCAGCCCGGCGCCTCGGCGTACGGACTCCCGACGTCGTGACCTTCGATGACACCTGCACCGAGGTGGACGTGCCCTACATGGTCCTTGAGCGGGTGCGGGGCGCCGACCTCGAGCGGCTCGACCTGCCCGCGGACCGGGCGGAGCAGGTCTACCGGCAGGTGGGCCGGGAGCTCGCCAGGCTGCACCGGCTGCCCGCAGACGCATGCCTGCCCGCCGTCCCCCGGGACAGGAGCCCCGGGGATCCGCGGGTGCTCGTGGACCGGCTCCGCGCCGACGGCTGGATCGACGCCGGCGCTGCCC
The DNA here is from genome assembly GCF_039871515.1 of Nonomuraea sp. B1E8. Classification (NCBI taxonomy): domain Bacteria; kingdom Bacillati; phylum Actinomycetota; class Actinomycetes; order Streptosporangiales; family Streptosporangiaceae; genus Nonomuraea; species Nonomuraea sp. B1E8. The sequence goes on from NZ_JBDPLS010000014.1 coordinate 102,680, forward strand.
GCTGGCTCACCGGGTGGTTCGACGCGCTCGGCCCGTACGTTCCCGCCGAACCGCCCATGGTCCTGGTCCACGGCGACATCGCCCCGCAGAACCTGCTCGCCGCGGAACGAGAGACCGTACTGACCGGCATCGTGGACTGGGGCGACGCGCAGTGGGCCGACCCGGCGACCGAGTTCGCCAAGACACCGCTGAGCGCCGTGCCAGCCATGCTCGACGGATACTCCCAGGAGGCCGGCGAGGGCACCTCGGCGCGCTCCTGGGAGGCGCGGGTGTTGTGGGTTCACCTCACCTGGGCCCTCGGCCGCCTGGCGGATCCCGTACCGAAGCCAGGCGAGCGCCACTGGACCGCGCCGCCGGCCAGCCGGCTCCTGGGTCTTCTGCGCTTCTTCGCGTCCAACCCGCCATCGCCCTGGGCGGATCTGGTGAGCGGCGCGCCCGGCATCGCGAAGCGCGTCCGGGAGGCGGGCCCGGGCTGAAGGCCGCCGGGCACCACGTCGAGATCGCCTGCGGACACCGCGGTCCTGATGTTCCTGACCTGCTGCGGACGGCGTGGGTCCGCGGGTCGGCGAGCGTGGGTGGTGCAGATCCGGATGCCGGTCCAGTTCACCGTACGTACGCACAGCGTCGGCAGGATGCTCTTTCCCGTGGTGTCGGGGGGCAGCGTCTACGTGACCTCGGGATCGATGATCCGCGACTTGACCGCGATGCCGAGGCCGAGGTTGCCCGGCAGGGAGCCACGGCAGTCGACGATGTGGTCGTCGCTCGGGGTCCTATTCTGTAGAGCGTGATGAACCGGGGACGATCGGTGTCGGGGGAGCTGCACATCACGCGTGCCAACGCACGGTTCCAGCAGTGGCAGGCGCTGCTGGGAAACCGGGCCAAGCGGCAGCGGGCCGGAGAGTTCCTGATCCAGGGGGTGCGCCCGATCAGCCTGGCGGTCGAGTTCGGCTGGCCGGTGCGTGCGCTCATCTATGACGCCGAGCGGCCGCTGTCGAACTGGGCGAAGCAGATGCTGAAGGTGGCCGGCGGCGGGCGGGTGGCCATGTCCGCCGAGCTGCTGCGGGAGCTGGGCGGCAAGGACGAGGACACACCCGAGCTGGTGGCGGTGGCCGAGCTGCCGGACGACGAGCTGTCCCGTATCCAGGTGGGGCCGTCCTTCCTGGGTGCGGTGTTCGACCGGCCGAACAACCCCGGCAACATCGGGACGATGGCACGCTCGCTGGACGCGTTCGGCGGAAAAGGGCTGATCATCACCGGCCACGCCGCCGACCCCTACGACCCCCGATCCGTGCGGGCATCCACCGGGTCGCTGCTCGCGCTGCCGGTGGTGCGCTCCCACTCGCACAGGGAGGTGCTGGAGTGGGTCGCGGAGCTACGCGCCCAGGGGCTGCCGCTGACGGTGGTGGGAACCGACGAGAAAGGCACTCTCGACCTCGCCGACCTGGACCTGACCGGCCCCACCCTGCTGATCTTCGGTAACGAGACCACCGGGCTGAGCGCGGGATGGCGGCAGGCGTGCGACACGATGGCGCGCATCCCGATGTCCGGTTCGGCCAGTTCCCTGAACGCCGCCAGCGCGGCGACCGTGGCGTTGTACGAGGCCGCCCGCCAACGCGGGGCGAGCCGCCCCCGATGAGCTATCGCCACGCGACCGTACGGGCCGACTACAGCGACCTGTCCAGCGGCTCGGTGCTGCACTCCGCCGCCGGGTTTCCCGCATTCCCCGTCCGGCTGGCCAGCGAGATCTTCCAGCGCGCGCTGGCCCTTCGTGGCGGCGACCGGCCCGCCGTGGTCTGGGATCCATGCTGCGGCAGCGGCTACCTCCTGACCGTTCTGGCGTTGTCGCACCGGAGCCGGATCGCCTCTGTGCTGGCCTCCGACCTCGACCCCGAAGCGCTGGGCCTGGCCGGACGCAATCTCGCCCTGCTGGGCCGGGCCGGCCTGGCCGCCCGCGCCGCCGACCTGGAGGCGCGCTCCGTCCGCTTCGGCAAGCCGGCCTATGGCGCGGCGGCGCATGCCGCCCACCGGCTCGCCGCCGAGCTCGACGCCGCCGGAGGGGATGTGCCGCACGCGGTGCGCCAAGCCGACGTGTTCGACCCCGACCAGTTACGGCGGGCACTCGGACACCGTGCGCCCGACATAGTGGTCACCGACGTCCCCTATGGCGAACAGACCCACTGGTACGGCTCCGGGGCGGCGTCAGGAGTCACCGGCATGGTCGCCGCTCTGTCGGCCGTGCTCCCGCCTGGCAGCGTGATCGCGGTGACCGTACGAGGCCGCAAGGTCCCCGTGGAGCACGGGCCACGTCCCCGAACATCCTTCAAGATCGGCACCCGGGCGGTCGCGCTGTTCCAGACCTCCGGCGTCTCCTGAACCCCGCGCCGGTGGCCTGTTACCACCGGTTATGTCGGCGCTGCCGTGGAATCACTTCTGAAGGGTCACGAGGCAGGGCTGGTGGCGATTTCGCCGGAGGGCCCGCCGGCGGAAGCGGAAGAAGCGGTAGCAACGCCGATGCCGAGTGCGAGGAGACCCGTCGCGGCCACGACGGCGAGCTTCTTGAGCAGCCTGGCATGCTTCACGAGGCCTCCCACGCGATGTACACGTGGGGTGATGGTATTGGACGCATAGATCACGACACACTCCTCCATGTAAGGCTGGGGTGCCGACCCTATGCACGCAAGGACGGTGACGGCGTCAGGTGATCACCCGACAAATGCGGGACATCCTTGCCAGGGTGACGGGTGACCTGGCGGTGTGAAAGGCGCCTGTAAGTCCGCACGTCTATACCTGCACAGGCGGAGCACGTAGCCGGGGTTTCACCAACCATCGGCGCGAACGGCCTCGTCCCTCACATGACATTGCCGACCTTGTTGAAGGAGAGTGGCGCTCCTCGTGACGCTGGAGATCAGATTTCTCGGCCCGTTGCAGGTCCTGGCCGCTGACGAACCGGTGCAGTTCGCCGGGCATCGACGTATCGGTGTGCTGGCCAGACTCGCCCTGAACGCGGGGCAGCCCGTGAACGCCGAGCGCATCCTCACGGACATATGGGGAGACAGCTCCGCGGCGACCGCGGCCAAACAACTCCATATCGTGATCTCCAAACTACGCCGGGCGCTCGGACACCACACCGCCGAGGAGATCATCCAGACCGTGCCCGGCGGCTACCGGCTCGCGCTCGACCCCGACCACATCGACGCTCACCTGTTCCTGCGCCTGGCCGAACGCGCCCGCACCGGCCAGTCGCAGGGAGCCGGGGCCGCCGCGGACGCCCTGTTCCGCGAAGCTCTGCGGTTGTGGCGGGGCGAACCACTGGCCGAACTGACCGTTCCCTGGGCACGATTCGAAGCCACCCGCCTGGAAGAAGAGCACCTCACCGTCCTGGAGGACCACGCCGATCTCCGCCTGGCCGCCGGGGACCATCACGCGGTGGCCGCCGAACTGGCCGTACACGTGCGTGCTCATCCTCTGCGCGAACGCCCCGCCGCCCAGCTCATGCTCGCCCTGCACCGTGCCGGCCGCCCATCCGAAGCGCTCGCCGTCTACCAGGACACCCGCCGGCTCATGATCACCGAACTCGGTCTCGAACCGGGCGCCGAACTACGCCGTCTGCACCAGGCCGTCCTGGTCAAGGACCCCGTCCTCGACCTGACCACCCCGGCCCAGCAGGTCACGGTCGGGGGACCGTACACCCTGGCCGAGCCGCCCGCAGACACCCGCACCTTCACCGCCCGTGCCGCCGAGATCCACCACCTGCGCACCGCACTCGGCCCGGACGGAAGCCCGGCCTACGGACCGTCCATCACCGTGATCGACGGACCTGGCGGCATCGGCAAATCCGCCCTGGCCGTCCACGTCGCCCACGCCGCGGCTGCCCGATTCACCGACGGCGTCATCTACATCAACCTGCACGGATCCACTCCCGGACTCGATCCGCTGACCCCGGTCCAAGCCCTGCGCCATCTGCTGCGCTCCCTGGGCCTGGACGGCACCGCGACCTCCACCGACCCCGACGAGGCCGCCGCCCGCTACCGTTCCCTGACCGCGACGTGCAACCTGCTGGTCATCCTGGACAACGCCCGCGACGTCCGCCAGATCCGCCCGCTCATCCCCGCCGGCCCTGGCTGTCGTGTCCTGATCACATGCCGGGACGGGCTGGCCACCTTGGACAACGCTCGTCACCTCCACCTGGGCGCGCTGAACGCTGCCGACGCCGTCGCCCTGCTGTCCCGTCTGGCCGGACCCGACCGGGTACACGCCGAACCGCAGGCGGCCGCACGGATCGCCCACCTGTGCGGCGGCTTCCCGCTCGCCCTGCGGATCGTCGGCGCCCGACTGGCCGCCCACCCCGGCTGGACGCTGTCCGACCTGGAAGGACGACTGGCTGACGCCACTCGCCGCCTGGACATGCTGGAGTACGGCGAGCTGGCCATTCGCGCCAGCATCGCGGTCAGCCATCATCAGCTGCGAGAAGAACCCACCGGCCGTGACGCCGCCCACCTGCTGCCCCTGCTCGGCCTGCTCGACTTGCCCGCTTACACACCCGCCGCCACCGCCGCCCTGACCGGCTGGCCCCACCACCGTGCCGAAGCCGCCCTGGAACGCCTGCGGGACGCCCGCCTCCTCGAACTCGGACCCGACCGCTACCAGTTCCACGACCTGGTCGGGCTTTACGCCCGCGAACGGGCACATCAGGACCTGTCCGAGGAGAAACGCGCCGTCGCTGTACGCCGCGTGCTCCACCACTACCTGACCACCGTCTGGATGGCGGGCACCGTGTTCGACCGCGATGCCATACTGCGATGCCCTGTCGAGTTGCCCGACATCTCCTTCGGGGGCCTGGCGGAGGCGGGACAATGGATGCAGGACGAACGAGACAATCTGCTCGCCGTCGCGCAGCAGGGGCTGGCCGGCCCCGACCCGGCGACTGCCATCGGCCTGGTCATCGGACTCCATTGGCCCTTCTGCTACCAGGGCTGGCACACGCAACTGGGCGAGGTCTACGCGTACGCCATTGAGGTGGCTGATCGTATCGGGGCTTGGGAGGACAAGGCCCAGCTCCGCAGCTTTCTCGGCTGGGTCTACCGAGACGAGGGCCGCTACGACGCCGCGATCGCGCAGTTGGAGACAGCTCTCGCCGACTGGGACCGTGCCGGTCTGCCCCGGCGGAAGGCCGGGGCGCTCAACAACCTCGGCGTCATCAACACGATCGTGGGCCGTCTCGACGAGGCTCTCGGCCATTTGGAGTCCGCGCTGAAGCTCAACGACGACGCCGAACGTCCTGGGGCCACGGCCACGATCCGCAACAACCGGGTGCACGTCTACTACCGTCAGGGGCGCTTCGACGAGGCGATCGCGGAAGCACGCCAGTTGGTGGAGCCGCGGCCAGAGGGGGGCCCGCTCGCCGATGCGGGCATCGCACATGGTTCGTTAGGTGACGCCTACCGCTATGCCGGTCGGCTGGCCGAGGCGGCGGAAAGCTACACGACGGCCGTCCGGCTGCTCGGCGAGTCGGGATACCGCCTGAAGGAAGCAGTGGCACGCTGGTGGTTCGGCGCCACTCTGCACGACCTCGAACGGCACGGTGAAGCCCGGGAACAGTGGAAGGAGTCCGTCCGTCTCCTGCGCGACGCCCGACTGCTCACGCCCCGGGAGGCGACCGAGATCCTCGCCCAGGAGGTGCCGGAGACACCTCAGCCGATCAGAAACATGCTCTGAAACGAGTGGCGGATCTTATCCGGCTTGAGACCGATGCCCGCGTACCATTCCCACATGCTCATGGGCTTAGTGATCTTATGCGTCATCCTCGCTATTCCCGTGGCGTTGGTGTGCGGCTCGGTGGTCTTCGCGTCCGAGTCGGCTCGGCGCGCCCATGTGAGGTCACGGCCCCTGTTGTGGGGGGCGGCCCTGGCGTTCGCCGGTCTTCTGGTGATGGCCCTCATCGCCTGGTCAACACGCGAAGACGAGCACTATGACGACTTCGGATCCGCTCTGCAGCTCTTGGCGGCCATCATCGGAGGGTCGCTGTTTCTCACCGGATTGGGGCCGTTCACTCCGCAGCTGCTCGACATTCTGCGGCGGCGGACCGCCCGGCTGTCGCCGGTGATCCGGTTGGCCGCCCGTGACCTGGCCCGTAACAGCCTCCGTACCGCTGCTCCGATCGCGATCACGATGGTGACGACGGCCTTCGCGGTGGCTTTTCTGATCGTCGCGGTCGCCACGACGGCACAGAACAGGGCTAACTACCACCCCCAGGCTCGCCCTGGCGCCCTCGTCGTGAATGTTTGGGGGGAAGGCGCGACAGGTTTACGGGCGGTCATTCAGCAGGAGCTGCCCGGAGTGCCCATCGTCCAGATGGATATTCTGCACCACCGCGGATATTTCAGCCTGGACGTCAAGGACGTGGACCTCCCGGAGGTGGAGAGCGTCGGTCTGCCTGGTTCCATCGGTGATCAGGCGCTCCTGCGCTATCTCACGGGAAATCCGGCCACGCCGTACGACGAGGGCACAGTCGTGGTGGTCACGCCTGATGACATACAGGTCGACACGGTGACCCTTTCCTACTCGTTGCCCACCGAGAAGGAGGACCGGCACAAGGCCTTCCCCGCGGTCGCGGTCAGATCCTCCGACCCGCACGTCAACGAGGTCTTCATCCCGACGAAGATCGTAAAGGATTTGGGTCTTCGCCCGGAGCCGGACAAACTGATCGTCGACCCCTCCGCCCATCGGACGACGCAGGCCGAGCAGGACCGCATCAACCGGCGACTGGGTGATGGGGAGGGTGCCTACGTCGAGCGAGGGTTCCAGGAATCGGCCGGATGGATGGGCGTGGTCGCGGCGGCGATCGTCGTAGCGCTCGGCAGCGCGCTGGTCGCGGGTGGCCGGGCGGGCGCCGGGCGGTCGAGACGGGTGCTGCTGCGCGTCGGCAACGGTTCGGTCCTGACTCTGCGGATGTTCGCCGCGAGCCGTTCGGGACTGAGCACGTTCTGCGGAACGGCGCTGGGGGCGGCCGCAGGATGTGTCATCGGACTGCTCGTGGCGTGGCCGAGCACGACCTCGATCGACTGGGAGGTGCCACCTCGGGTGTCCTTCGAAACCCCGTGGTGGGCGGTCGCCGCCCTGGTCGCCGGTCTGCCCGTGCTCGCCGGGATCATCGCGGCGCTGCCCAGGCCTCGCGTCCGTGATGAGAGGTCTCATGACCTCCATGACCGAGTGCGTTGAGAACCATCGTCGACCGGACCGTACGCGCTCAGGCGGGCGGCGCCAGCCGAGCTATCCGGTCAAGAAGCACATCGTCCACGTTCCCCGCAAGCAGCCCGTTGTTCGCCGAGGGCCGACAACGGGGAAGGATCCGCACCCAAGCCGGCGGTCCCTCCGCATAGCCGAAGTGCAGCAGAAACATCTCCCGTTTTCCATCGCCGACTTCCCTGCACGTGTTCCCGCCCGGTTCGGGGTCCAGCGAGTTCAGCTCCGCTGCCAGCTCGCGCGCCTGCTGCTCCCCGTGCTCCAGCCCGCGGGGAGTGAAGCCCCCACGCTGTTCATCACGGCAGACCAGCACCTTGATCGCCCCATCGGGCACCATCCGCTCATCCTGCCCTCGCCGTCCGGTCGCCGGGTCGCAGCGGTTCTTCGGCGGGAGGGGCGCCCAGGTCCCGGTGCGGTAGGCAGCGGTGATGCCGCGCCCGATGTAGGAATCGCTGACGACCGTGCCGTTGGTGGTCGTCACGCAGGAGTTGACCTCTTCCGCGCTGCCCACCCACAGCGCCTGGCCATCGGGATAGGCGAACCGGACGAGGTAGTTGGTCATCGGCCCGCCCACCAACGTGCACATCTTTTCGACGCGATCGGTGGTGACCGGAAGATAGCCCAGGTCGTAGGCCATCGACCTGGCCTGATCGGTCAGCATCCGCGATCCGGCAAGTGACTCCCCACCCGGATCCGAGTTCTGCCCCGGGTAGGCGCAGATCAACGCGCTCATGGGCGTACCGGGCACCAGAGAGTCCTCAACCCCGTCGACGTCGGCGGCAGCCGGCACCCAATGGCCGATCTCGTCGCTGTCCCATCGTTGCGGACATGAGGCCGGCACCGGAGGCGCAGGCTCACCGAGCCTGCCGGAAACCAGGACGACCGTGGCGAGCAGCAGGACCGCCGCCAGGACGATGAGCCAAGGGAGAGGTTTCACACGTTGATGACGTTGCCCGCCCGCCACCGGTTCACCGAACCCCGCCCGCGTCAACCCTGGGGCCTCCGGGCGACCAGCACCTCAGTGTCCAGTCCCTGCTCCCACCGGCCTGCCGGATTGTCGGCGAGCAGCGCCTGTCGAAGCCGCTTGATGAAGGCGGGCAGATCGTCGCCGAGCCTGGCGGGCGAGCTGTAGGAGTAGGAGAGCTGGAGTCCGACCAGCCCGTCCACGTCCCACGTCAGCCGTCGGCTGAATACCCGGGATGTCAGGCTGCTGAAGGGTGAGGCGGCCAGGATGTCGTGGTGGTGCTGACCGGTCGCGTGAAAGCACGTGGCGGCGGTGCGGATGTCGAGGCCGAACTCTTCGCACACCTGCCGCTCTATCGGCTGCCACGGTTGCGCGTCGGGCTGCCACGGCTCGCCCGCCTGTGGCGCGGGGCCGACCAGAGCCACAGCGCCGCGGGGCGGCAGCAGTCCGTCCAGCTCCGTCAGCACGGACCTGCGGTCCATCCAGTGAAACGACCGACCCATGACCACGTGCTTGAACGGCGGCAGTGTCCGCAGCGTGGTCGAGTCGCCGAGCATCCATGCGATGTCGGTGGTGCCGTCGGCGAGCCGCCTGCCCTCCGCGAGCATCTCCTGCGCCGGATCGACAGCGAGTACCGACTTCACCCGCCGGGCCAGCGGGATCGCGATCGTCCCAGGGCCACAGCCGAGGTCCAGGACTCGGCTGTCCGCCCCGAGCGTTTCCGCCAGGTGGTCGATCGCCGCCTGGCCGTGGCCGGGGCGGTAGCTGGCGTAGTACGGCGCAGCGCCGCCGAACAGGTCCTCCACGGAGGGACCATAGACGAGCCCACGAGGAAGCTGCCGATCGAGCGTTTCAGCGGCCGGGAACGGCTCGCTCCAACTCGACCAGGGCCAGCGGGGGACCTTCGTCGAATTCGTGGTCGTGGGTCCTGCCGGTCTCGGAGAAGCCGTTCTTGGCATAGAAGCGGCGCGCTTGGGCGGAGTCACGGAGCGTCCACAGATGCACGTCGTCGTAACCGTCGTCTCGCACTCGGTCCAGGACAGCCGTCAACAGGACCTTCGCGATGCCGCTGCCCCAGACGTCCGGGTGGGCGAAGAAGGTATGGATCTCCGCGATGCCAGGGCGGGAAGTGGAGGCCCCGAATCGGGCGAAGGCCCCCGGCCGATCGTTCAGGCGCGCCAGCAGGATCGAGTCCGCGTCCTCCGCCAGAATGCCGTGCCACTTGGTGCGCCGCTCCTCGACTCCGGCGGCGGCGACCTTCGGCGTGCAGAACGGCCCGTGCGAGACGTCCCAGGACAGGGCGTGGATCTCGCCGAGAACGTCCCCGTCGCCGGGTTCCGCAGGATGGACCGTGATCACATCGGGCATGGCGTCGACACTACAGAGGTACGGGAGAGCACCCTTCCCCGGGAGGTCTGCACGTCAGGCAGGCGGCTCCGGTCGACCTACCCGATCAAGATTGGAAGACGCCCCGGCTCGCGCGCTCTACGACAAGGTGGGCAAGTTTCACAAGGGGCTCATCCTCTCCACCTACCGGCGTGACGAGTCTCGTCTGCGCACGTGAAGTACGCAGGACTTCCCGGTGCGTCTCTGCAGGGAGGGGCATGGCTCTTCAGGATGCGGCGCCTCAGAGGCCAGGAGCACGCGCTGGTTCTACAAGCTCGGCCGACGGCACCCGGGCGACGGTGGTTAAGCAGATTGACGGCCTGCTCCGGGATGCAGCCCTCCGAAGAAGCCAACTGAGGATGGACACGACGAAGGGGCCGACTTGGATGGGGTCGGCCCCTTCGCGTTTACTGCCTCAACCAGGCGCGGAGGATAGGGGATTTGAACCCCTGATAGGTTGCCCTATACACGCTTTCCAAGCGTGCGCCCTCGGCCACTAGGCGAATCCTCCGCGGACGAGCTTACCTGACTCCGAGGGGTACGGAGACCACGTTTTTCTCCGAGCCTGCGGGGATGGAGCGAGCACTGCGGCATGCGGCTAGACTGTCAACGGACCCCTCGCGCGGCGTCATCCTGTGAACCTCCCCAGGGCCGGAAGGCAGCAAGGATAAGCGGGCTCTGGCGGGTGTGCGGGGGGTCTCTTCGTTGAGAGCCCCCTCGCAGGCGGGATGGTCGCATGAGCCTTGCGCTTTACCGCAAGTACCGACCCGGGACCTTCGCCGAGGTCAAGGGTCAGGAACACGTCACGGATCCGCTGCGACAGGCCCTGCGTACGGGCCGGATCAACCACGCCTACCTGTTCAGCGGCCCTCGTGGATGCGGTAAGACCTCCAGCGCCCGCATCCTGGCGCGCTCTCTCAACTGCGAGCAGGGTCCGACGCCCGACCCCTGCGGCGCCTGCGAGTCGTGTGTCGCGCTCGCTCCCACGGGCCCTGGCCACCTCGACGTCATCGAGATCGACGCCGCCTCGCACGGTGGTGTCGACGACGCGCGCGACCTGCGTGAGCGGGCGTTCTTCGCCCCCGTCTCCGCGCGCTACAAGATCTACATCATCGACGAGGCGCACATGGTGACCCGCGAGGGGTTCAATGCGCTGCTCAAGCTCGTCGAGGAGCCTCCGCCGCACCTGAAGTTCATCTTCGCGACGACCGAGCCGGAAAAGGTCATCGGTACGATCAAGTCGCGCACGCACCACTACCCGTTCCGGCTGATGCCGCCCGCGACGTTGCGCGCGCTGCTGGAGGAGATCCTCACCTCGGAGAGCGTGCCCTTCGAGCCGACCGCGCTGCCGCTGGTCGTCAGGGCGGGCGCCGGGTCCGCGCGTGACTCGCTCTCGATCCTCGACCAGCTCCTCGCCGGGGCCGACGACGACGGCATCACCTACGCCAAGGCCGTCTCCCTGCTCGGCTACACCGACGGTGACCTGCTCGACGAGGTCGTCAACGCGTTCGCGGCCCGTGACGGCGGCCAGGTGTTCCACACGGTCAACCGGGTCATCGAGGGCGGCCACGATCCACGCCGCTTCGCCTCCGACCTGCTCGAACGCTTCCGCGACCTGGTGATTCTGGCCAACGTGCCCGAGGCGGCGTCGAGCGGGTTGCTCGACCGGCCGGCCGACGAGCTGGAGCGTCTCGCCCAGCAGGCCGCCTCTATGGGGCCGGCCGAGCTCACGCGCGCCGCCGAGGTGTTCAACGCCGGTCTCACCGAGATGCGTGGCGCCACCTCGCCGCGCCTGCTGCTGGAGCTGATGTGCGCGCGGGTCCTGCTGCCTGGTGCGGCGCAGGGTGAGGAGGCGCTGCTCGCCCGCCTCGAACGCCTCGAACGCGGCGGCGCGGTCGCCCAGATGGCCGCCCGAGCCGCAGCGACTCCGCCGGCGGCTCCCGGCATCCCCGGAGGTTCCGGTACGTCCGCGGGTCCTGCTACGCCGGTGGGTCCCGGTGCCTCCGAGGTGGCGGGCCACGGTCGGGTTGCTGCTTCGCCGGTCGCCGAGGGCGGTACAACGGTGGCTCAGCCATCCGCCCCCTCGCCGGATGCCGGGGATGACTGGCCTACGCCCGTTCGTCCCGGCGCGGGCGGCGGGCAACAGGCCGGCTCCCAGGCAGAGAGCGCGTACGGCGGTGGCGCCGCCCAGCCGTCAGCCGGCGCCGGGGACGGTTCGCAGGACGCTCCGGCCTCGGGCGCTCCCGCCGCAGGGGGACCGGGCGCGATCCAGGCGCAGTGGGCCACCGTACTGGCCGCTCTCAAGCAGCGCAGCATCGTCGTCTGGGCCAACGTGAGCACCAACGCCCAGGTGGTCGGCGTGGAGGGCAACCTGGTGACGCTCGGCTTCACCCAGGTCGGTGCGATGAAGAACTTCACGGGCGGCGGCAAGGACGCCGTCGTGGCCGCCGCGCTCGGCGACGTGCTGGGTGGCACGTGGCGGGTCGAGGCGGTCGTGGGCGGGTCCCCTGTCCCGTCCGCTCCGCGCGGTCCCGCACGTCCGCAGCAGCCCTCTCACGGCGGTGGTCAGGGGCCGACCGGTCCGCAGGGATCGCAGGCCGTGCCCGCCGCGTCCCAGGGCACGCCGGGCTCCCAGGGCCGGACGGCGTCACACGGCGCCTCCCACGGCTCGTCCAACGGCGCCTCCCACGGCGACCAGGGAGCCGCGGCGCAGGATCCCGGCCAACCTCCGGCCGGCCCTTCGTCCGCCCTTCCCGGCCCTCCGACCACCGACGAGTCGTGGCCGGACGCCCCTGACGACCTCGCCCCCGGCGCGCCTCCGTCCCCCGACCCCACCCGTACGGTCGCAGTCGCCCAGCCGGCGGGCGCCGGGCTGGCCGCCGCTCGGTCAGCGGCCAAGGCGGCGGCGCAGGCCGGTCCTCGCGTCCCTTCCCCCCGTGGCGGGGCCGCGGCGTGGCCGGACGCGATCCCCGGCCGCTCCAAGGGCCCGGACGCCGACGAGGTCGACCCGCTCAACGACGCGGACGCCGATGTGGACTCGGTCTCGGGCATGGCGCTGCTGCAGCGCGAGCTCGGCGCCCAGGTGATCGGTGAGATCGACCACACCTGACCGCACCTCTGCGCACAGACGGCTGACTCGCCGAACGGGGGGTCAGAGGAGGAGGCGGGCGCGGGCGGCGGCGGAGCGGGAGTCGGTGGGGGGCAGCGCGGCGAGGCGTTCGAGCACTTCGTAGTCGTCGCGCCCGTTGCAGGTCTGCGCGTACGCCCAAAGGTCGCCGGGTGTGCCGCGCCGCAGCAGGCAGGCCCGTACCTGGGCCTCCAGCTCGTCGCGTTCCCTGCGGATCTCCGGTGACTCCGAGCGCAGCAGCAGGGGGCCGCGGTAGGCGCGGGCCAGCGAGCCCGGATCGCCCGCGGCGAGGTGGCGGCGCAACTCCAGGAAGTCGGCCTCGATCGGGCAGGTCAGCCGGTACGGTTTGGCCGCGATCGCGTTCCCGAACTGGGCCCGCAGCCGGTGGATCTCCGCCCTGATCGTCACGGGGTTGCCGTCGTCGCCGTAGAGCAGGAACGACAGTTGTTCGGCCGTCAGCCCGTGGGGGTGGAGCGCCAGGAGGGCGAGGAGCTCGGCGTGCCGGAGCGACAGGGGGCGTTCGCGGTCGTCGAAGGTGGCGGTGGGCGTGCCTTCGCCGAGGAACGTCATGGTCAGGGTCGGTGGCGTGGTGGCCGGCGAGGGCCGCAGGAGGAAGCCGCTCGAGAAGGGCTCCATCAGGGCGATGGAGCCGTCTTTGAGGAGCATGCGCTGGGTCTGGTTGCCGAGGGGGATGCGCTTGCCTAGGCAGCCCGACGGGTCGCCGGAGATGACGCGGCCGGTGGACGACAGCAGGATGCCGGGCCGCCCGCGCAGCGCTTCGTAGCGGCGCCGGAGGTGTTCGTCGCGTTCGTGCATGCGCAGGGCGAGCTGGGCTTCGGCGAGCTTGGCCGTGGCGGCGACCAGGGCGACGGTGGCGGGGTGAAGGGTGCGGGCGGTGCCGCTGACGTCGACGCAGCCGATGATCTGGCCGGAGTCGGGGTCGCTGATCGGGGCGGCGCTGCACGACCAGACGTGGAGCACGCGCATGAGGTGCTCCTCGGAGTAGACGTGCATGGGCCGGCGGATCGCGAGGGCGGTGCCGATGCCGTTGGTGCCGACGTTGTGCTCGGCCCACTGGTGGCCGTCGGCGAGGCCGATCTGGTCGGCGCGGCGGATGATGGCCGGGTTGCCCCGCCGCCACAACACGCGCCCGTTGTCGTCGGTGACGACCATCACGTGGTCGATCTCGTCGGCCAGGCCGGACAGGGTTTGGACGAGGAGAGGGAGGAGTGGCCGCAGCGGGTGGGCCTGGCGGACGTCCTCGATGTGGGAGGGGTCTAAGACGGAGGGCGCGGTCAACCTCTCCGGGTCGATGTCGGCTTCGAGAGAGCGACGCCACGATGCTGCGATCAGACGGCGTGGGGATTCCGGCCAGTCCTGGCCGGTCGCCACCGCTTCGTGTGCCCCGCGCAGGGCGCGGGAGTATTCGTCGAGACGGGCGTAACTCATCGGTCACTCCAAGTAGTCAGCTCGACTATCCGTCTTGGAGACCCTTCGCGCAACCCGTTCGCGAAGATTGCACAGAGTGATCAGATAGACGCAACCTGTGCGCAACGTTCGCCCCAATAGCGTTCCCGGCCAGCGCGTCGGTTCGCCCGGCGCGAGGCCGGGTCTCGGACGCTGGAGGGGGGCCTGAGACCCGGCCGGACTCGTTCGAAGCATCGATGAACGCCCGGCGGGGGACACGCCGGACAGCGAGCGGATCATCCGGGCAGAGGCCCTGGGACGAAACATGGGGACGCCACCAGTACATGACGCCGCCCAAACACCGTAGGCTCGTGGCAGTCAAGAACGCGGAGCCACGAGGAGCGCACGACGGTGAACCCAGGGGATGTCAACCTGCAGCAGCTGCTGGAGCAGGCACAGCTCATGCAGCAGCAGCTTGTGAGCGCCCAGCAGGAGCTCAACGATGCGCAGATCGAGGGCTCAGCAGGCGGCGGCATGGTCACCGCCGTCGTCAACGGCTCGGGCGAGCTGCTCGAGCTCAAGATCGACCCGAGCGTGATCGACGCCGGCGACGCGCAGGACACCGCTGACACGATCGCCGACCTGGTGATCGCGGCCGTCCGCGACGCCGTGCGCGCGGCCGCCGATCTGCAGCAGGAAAAGCTCGGCCCGCTCGCCCAGGGGCTGGGCGGCGGCGGCCTCGGACAGTTGCCAGGGTTCTAGGCATGTACGAAGGGGTCGTCCAGAATCTGATCGACGAGCTGGGTTTGTTGCCCGGTGTCGGTCCCAAGAGCGCGCAACGGATCGCGTTCCACCTGCTGGCGGCCGACCCGGCCGATGTCAAACGGCTGGCGCACGCGTTGCTGGAGGTCAAGGAGAAGGTCCGTTTCTGCCGCACGTGCGGAAACGTGGCCTCCGAGGAGGAGTGCCGCATCTGCCGCGACGCGCGCCGCGACACCCACGTGATCTGCGTGGTCGAGGAGCCCAAGGACGTCGTGGCGATCGAGAAGACGCGCGAGTTCCGCGGCACCTACCACGTGCTCGGTGGCGCGATCAGCCCGATCGACGGTGTCGGCCCCGACGACCTGCGCATTCGTGAGCTCATGACGCGCCTGGCCGACGGTCGCGTCACCGAGCTCATCCTCGCCACTGACCCCAACCTGGAAGGGGAGGCGACGGCGACCTACCTCGCCCGTCTGGTCAAGCCGATGGGTGTGAAAGTGACACGACTGGCCAGCGGTCTGCCTGTGGGCGGTGACCTCGAATATGCCGACGAGGTCACCTTGGGCCGCGCGTTCGAGGGACGGAGGCTGCTGGATGTCTGACGAGTGGAGCGCGCTGGCGCAAGAGATCTCCGGACACGCACAAGACTACGTCGACGGGCTGACGAGGGTGGCGGGCGGCGAGGGCGGTGACGCCATCTGGTCGCTGCTGCTGGTGGAGGTCGCCCAGGTGAGCCTTGCGGGCGCGAAGCTCGGCGCCAACCGTGACGTGATCCTTTCCGGCAACTACGAGCCGCCGATGAGCGAGGACCCCGACATCGACGGCGTGCGCACGGCGCTGGCCGAGCGGCTCGAGGCGGTCGACGACTACGCCGAGGTGTTCGACCCGTACAAGGACACGGGGGTCACCCCCTACCGGCTGTCCGACGACCTGACGGCGGTCGCCGCCGACCTCATCCACGGGTTGCGCCACTACCACGCGGGCCGCCCGCACGAGGCGCTCTGGTGGTGGCAATATTCCTATTTCAACACCTGGGGCAACCACGCGGGCGCCGCCATGCGGGCGCTGCAGGCGCTGGCCGCGCACTCGCGGCTCGACGTGGCGGAGGAGACCACCGCGGTCTGAAGACATCCACAGAGGGGCATGGCCCATCAGGCGCATGAGACGGCTTCAGTAGACTGGCAGCTCACAGTCCAGACCGGGAGACTTCTTGTGGCCCTCGTTGTGCAAAAGTACGGTGGTTCGTCCGTCGCCGACGCGTCCTGCATCAAGCGGGTCGCGCAACGGATCGTCGCGACGAAAAAAGCCGGCAACGACGTGGCCGTGATCGTCTCCGCGATGGGCGACACGACGGACGAGCTGCTCGATCTGGCCGAGCAGGTGTCGCCGCTGCCTCCGGGCCGCGAGCTCGACATGCTGCTGACCTCGGGTGAGCGCATCTCGATGGCCCTGCTGGCGATGGCGATCGCCAACCTCGGCCACGAGGCCCGCTCGTTCACCGGCTCGCAGGCGGGTCTGATCACCAATTCCGCCCACGGCAAGGCGCGCATCATCGATGTGACGCCGAGCCGCATCAGTGAGGCGATCGACCAGGGCCACATCGCGATCGTGGCGGGCTTCCAGGGTGTCTCGCAGGACACGAAGGACATCACCACGCTGGGCCGCGGCGGCTCCGACACCACGGCGGTGGCCCTGGCGGCGGCGCTCGAGGCCGACGTGTGCGAGATCTACACCGACGTCGACGGCGTCTACACCGCCGATCCGCGCATCGTGCCCGCGGCGCGGCAGATCCCCAGGATCTCCTACGACGAGATGATGGAGATGGCCGCCTGCGGGGCCAAGATCCTGCACCTGCGCTGCGTCGAGTATGCTCGCCGCTTCAGCCTGCCGATTCACGTACGCAGCTCTTTCAGCACCAAGGAAGGCACGTGGGTCGTCTCCGACCCTTACAACGAAGGAACCGAGATGGAGCAGCCGATCATCTCCGGCGTCGCGCACGACCGGAGCGAGGCCAAGATCACTGTTGTCGGGGTGCCCGACAAGGTCGGCGAGGCTGCCTCGATCTTCAAAACGCTGGCCGACGCCGAGATCAACATCGACATGATCGTGCAGAACGTCTCGGCCGCGGCCACCGGTCGCACCGACATCTCCTTCACGCTGCCCACGGCCGACAGCCAGGCCGCGCTGACGGCGCTGAAGAAGATCCAGGAGCGGATCGGTTACGAGTCGCTGCTCTTCGACGACCAGATCGGAAAGGTGTCGCTGATCGGAGCGGGCATGCGCTCGCACCCCGGCGTCACGGCGACGTTCTTCGCGGCCCTCGCCGACGCGGGGGTCAACATCGAGATGATCTCCACGTCGGAGATCCGCATCTCTGTGGTGGTCGGGCAGGACGGTGTCGACGCGGCCGTGGCGGCCGCCCACCGTGCGTTCGATCTCGACGCCGACCAGGTCGAAGCCGTGGTGTATGGAGGTTCAGGACGATGAGCAGCAGGCCCAACCTGGCCCTGATCGGCGCGACCGGCGCCGTGGGCACCGTGATGCGCGACATCGTGTCGACGCGTGAGGACATCTGGGGCGAGATCCGCCTCGTCGCCTCGGCCCGTTCTGCGGGCAAGGTCCTGCGCGTACGCGGCGAGGACGTCGTGGTCCAGGCGCTCGCGCCCGAGGTGTTCGACGGCATCGACGTGGCCATCTTCGACGTGCCCGACGAGGTGTCGGCCGAGTGGGTGCCGATCGCGGCCGCGCGCGGCCCGGTGGTGATCGACAAGTCGGGCACGTTCCGCATGGAGCCCGACGTGCCGCTGGTGGTGCCCGAGGTCAATCCGCTCGACGCGCGCAACCGGCCGCGCAACATCATCTCCACGCCCAACTGCACGACGTTGTCGATGATGGCGGCCATGGGCGCGCTGCACGCCGAGTTCACGCTCACCGAGCTGGTCGTCGCCTCCTACCAGGCGGTGTCGGGCGCCGGCGTGGCCGGTTCCGCGCGGCTCTACGACGAGGTCGAGGCCCTGGCGGGCGACCGCAGTCTCGGTCAGGTGGCCGGCGACGTGAGCAGGGTGCTGGCCGACAAGCTGCCCGGCGAGTCGCCGTTCCCGGCGCCGATCGCGTTCAACGTGGTTCCGTGGGCCGGCTCCTACAAGGACGGCGGCTGGGCCTCCGAGGAGCTCAAGCTCCGCAACGAGTCCCGCAAGATCCTCGGCATCCCCGGCCTCAAGGTCTCCGCGACCTGCGTGCGCGTCCCCGTGGTGACGACTCACTCGCTGGCCGTGCACGCGCGGTTCGAGCGCGAGATCACGGTGGCCGACGCGCATCGTGTGCTGGAGGCGGCGCCGACGGTGGTCCTCATGGACGACCCGGCCAACGGGGTGTTCCCGACGCCGCTCGACGTGGTGGGCAACGACCCGACCTACGTCGGCCGTGTCCGCCAGGCGGTCGACTTCCCCAACACGCTCGACCTGTTCGTGTGCGGCGACAACCTGCGCAAGGGGGCGGCGCTGAACGCGGCGGAGATCGCCGAGCTGGTCGCGTCCGAGAAGTGACCGGATGAGGTGGTGTGACGCCGTGGGTGCCGCACGGCGTCCGCCGCAGGGCACGTCACCGGAAGAGGATGTCCCAGTGGTCGCCTTCGTCGGCGAAGACGGTGCCTGATCCGGATCGGTAGAGCCGGGCGCCGTCGCTGCGGACTCCGGCCGGGTCGCTGACCTTCTTGATGTGCCGGTCGATGCAAGAATTGTGTGAAATATCCAGCTTGTAGCCGTTGCCGTGGCTGTACTGGCCCGGCGCGTGGCCGGTCTCCGTGCCGCCCGTCACCATGATCGGGCAGCCGCTCTCGCGCTTCAGCTGGATGATGCCGGCGACGGTTCCGGCGCGCACGGAGTCGAACGAGGTGCAGTGGTGCCGGTGCTTGCTCGTGCAGTTGCCGGTCGACTTCGTGCGCAGGCCCGAGCTCCGCAGCCAGCCGGCGGCGGTGGCGTGGGTCAGCTGCGCGGCCGCCTGCCGGGGCATCACGCGCGCCAGGTCCACGCTGGCGCGCTTGTGAGCCTTGTGCTGCCGTGCGTGGCGCTTCTTGGCCACCTTGGTGCGTTTTCGTGCCTTGGCGGCCTGTGGCCGGCGTTCGGCGGGCGACAGGTTCGCCCGCGGCTGGGCCGGCCACGGCTGCGCGTGTGTCATGTCCGGCACGTGCCTGCCTTCCGTGAGCCACCGCAGGTCGTCCAGCGGCCAGTTCCGCAGGGCCGCCAGATCGTCACGGTTCATCATGTTCTCGCGCGCCCAGGGTCCGGCGGGAAGCGGCCAGTTCTCGGAGACGCTGGACTGCGTCTCCGCCATGGCCGCCCACAGCGGTTGCGGGAGGGGATCCTCCCACCCGCCGGGCCCGGCCTCGTTGGGCCCGCTTCCTGTCCGCTCCCCATCGGGGTGGGAAGCGGCGGAGGCGGCCGAGGCCAGCGCGATGATGGTGATCTCTATGCCGAGGAGCGCGACTACCATGAGGCGCACTGTTCCACGTATCCACATGTCGATGCCTTTTCGCGGAAATAGCCCTTCCGCCTGAAACGACAATCCCACCATTCACAGGAGATAACTCATGCCGCGGATGCAACTTTGCCGTGGATCGGCGATCACCGTGCGGCTCCATGACCTAACCAGCTTTTCCGACGTACAGTGACGAACGTGTCCGAAGCCCGAAACCGCGGATCGGAGAGCACCCGGGAGCTCATCGTCGAGACGGCGTTGCGGCTGTTCAGGGAGCGCGGCTTCGACGCGACCACCATGCGCGCCATCGCCGCGGAGGCCGGGGTGTCCGTGGGCAACGCCTACTACTACTTCGAGAGCAAGGAGGCGTTGATCCAGGCGTACTACGACCGCGCCCAGGCCGAGCACGAGGCGGCCTGCATGGAGTTCCTGGCGACCGAGGAGGCGTTCGCGGCCCGGTTGAGCGGGGTGCTGCGCGAGTGGGTACGCGTTTCCGAGCCCTACCACGAGTTCGCCGTGAAGTTCTTCAAGCACGCGGCCGAGCCGACCAACCCGCTGAGCCCGTTCAGCGAGCAGTCGTCCCCGGCGCGGGAGGCGTCCATCGCGATCTACCGCCAGGTCGTCGAGGGGTCGCGCGACCGCATGAACGCCGAACTGCGTGAGGAGCTGCCCGAGCTGCTGTGGTTGTTGTCCATGGGGATGGTGCTGTTCTGGGTGCACGACACCTCGCCGGGGTGCGCCCGTACGTACCGGCTGATCGAGGTCACGGTGCCGCTGGTGGACCGGCTGGTCGGGCTGTCGCACCTGCCGGGGCTGCGGGGGATCACGAAGGACTTCATCGCGGCGGTCCACGAACTCCGCGCCTAGCTCCCATACCGAGCGGTTGGTAGGGTTGACGCGTCCAGCTCCCAACCACAGGCGGAACCGAGCCGGAGGCCGTGCATGACGCAGAAGTGGGGCATGACCATTCCCTTCTACGACCGTTCGCTCGCGCGGTCGCAGGAGCTGATCGCGCAGTTGCCCGGGCTCGGCTACACCGACGCCTGGTCGGCCGAGGTCAACGGCGTCGACGGGTTCACGCCGCTGGCGCTGGCCGCGCAGTGGGCGCCGGGGATCAGGCTGGGCAGCGCCATCGTGCCCGTCTCGACGCGCGGCCCGGGGCTGCTGGCCATGTCCGCGGCCACGCTGGCCGATCTGGCGCCCGAACGGTTCGTGCTGGGCATCGGGGCGTCCTCCCCGGCCATCGTCGAGCGGTGGAACGCCGGCACCTTCGACAAGCCGTACGCGCGCACCCGCGACACCCTGCGGTTCCTCAGGAGGGCGCTGGCCGGCGAGAAGGTCTCGGAGGCGTACGAGACGTTCGAGGTCAAGGGGTTCCGGCTGGAGCGGGCTCCGAAGGCGCCGCCGAAGATCGTGCTGGCGGCGCTGCGGCCGGGCATGTTGCGGCTGGCCGCCGCCGAGGCCGACGGCGCCATCACCAACTGGCTCTCCCCGCAGGACGTACGCCGCGTGCGCGCCGAGATCGGCCCCGGCGCCGAGCTGATCGCCCGCCTGTTCGTCTGCGTGAGCGAGGACGCCGCCCAGGTGCGCGAGATGGCCAGGCGGATGCTGGCCGGCTACCTGACCGTCCCGGTCTACGCCGCCTTCCACGACTGGCTGGGGCGCGGCGAGACGTTGCGGCCGATGCACGAGGCCTGGGCGGCCGGCGACCGGCAGGCGGCGCTGAAGGCCATTCCCGACGAGGTGGTCGACGACCTCGTCGTGCACGGCGACGCGGCCACCTGCCGCGCCAGGATCCAGCAGTACGTGGACAACGGGCTCGACACTCCCGTCCTCGCCCCCATCCCCGGTGGCGAGGTCTCCATCGACCAGGCGGTGCGCGACCTGGCTCCCCAGGCGTAGGAGGCGACGTGGACGACGTACTGAGGCTGGACGCGGTCGCCCAGGCGCGGGCGGTCAGGGAGGGACAGGTCTCGGCGCGCGAGCTGGCCGAGGCCGCGATCGCCCGCATCGAGGCCCGCGACGGCGAGCTGAACGCGGTCATCCACCGCCGTTTCGAACGCGCGCTGGCCGAGATCGACGCCATTCCTGCGGGCGCGCCCTTCAGAGGGGTGCCGATCCTGCTCAAGGACCTGGGCTGGCGGCAGGCGGGGGAGCCGTACAGCGCGGGCTCCTCGGTGCGTGACGGCGTCGTGGACGCCCCCGACGGGTACGGCGTCGTCAGCCTGCGCGAGGCCGGGTTCGTCGTGCTCGGGCGGACCAACACCCCGGAGTTCGGCTCCACGGTCACCACGGAGCCGCTGGCGTTCGGGCCCACGCGGAACCCGTACGATCCGGCGTACTCCGCGGGCGGGTCGAGCGGCGGCTCGGCGGCGGCGGTGGCGGCCGGGATGGTGGCGCTGGCCACCGCCAGCGACGGAGGCGGCTCGATCCGCATCCCCGCGTCCATGTGCGGCCTGGTGGGGCTCAAGCCGACGCGCGGGCGGGTCAGCATGGGCCCGGCCATGGGAGAGGGGTGGAGCGGGTTCTCGTGCCCGGGCTTCGTCAGCAGGAGCGTGCGGGACACGGCGGCGGCGCTCGACGTCGTCGCGGGCATGCGTCCCGGCGACCCGTACGACGCCCCGGCGTTGCCGGGCCCGCTGGCCGCGGAGGTGGGGGCGGATCCCGGGCGGTTGCGGATCGGGTTCCTCGCCACGCATCCCAGAGGTGACGTGCCGGAGGCGCCCGAGGTCGCCGAGGCCGTCACGAGGGCCGCGCAGCTGCTGGAGTCGCTGGGCCACGACGTCGCGCCAGGAGGCCCCGAGGCGCTCGCCGAGCCGGACTTCACCCGGCACTTCGGCGCCATCGTGGCCGACCACCTGGCCGCGCAGGTCGCGGGCCTGGGCGTGGCGCGCGGCAAGCCCGTGGACGTGGAGGAGCTGGAGCCGCGTAACGCCGCCATGGTAGGCGCGGCCCAGGGGCACAGCGCGGCCGACCACATCCTGGCCACGCAGTGGATCGACGGCTTCCGCCGGCGCATGTCCGCCTGGTGGGCCGCCGGGCACGATCTGCTGCTGATGCCGTCGCTGGGGGTCGCGCCGTTCCCGCTGGGCTGGATCCCGCCGGACGACCTCAGCGTGAGCCTCGGCAGGACGATGCACGCCGTGTCCTACACCTCGCCGGTCAACGCGACCGGGCAGCCCGCCGTCTCGCTGCCCCTGCACAGGACCGCGGCGGGGCTGCCGGTGGGCGTGCAGCTGGTGGCGGCGGCCGGCCGGGAGGACCTGCTCATCAGGGTGGCCGCGCAGGTCGAGCGGGCTCGCCCGTTCGAGCATGCGGCGCTGGCCTGATCGGCAGGAACTCGTGGCCGCGGCGACGCGTTATGTCGTGAAGAGCCAGGGGTAGGGGGTTGTCATGATGGCTAAGGCAGCACGCGCGGCGGCGGCGTGGCGGACCTACCGCGAGGTGACCAAACCCGGGTCCCCCGCGTTGATGACCAGGGTCCGGGCGATCCCGCGGATGATCGGCGCGGTCATGCGCGGTCAGTACGACGGCATGGGCAAGGGCAAGCTGGGCCTGCTCGCGCTCGGCGTGGTCTACATCCTGTCACCGGTCGACGTCCTGCCCGACTTCCTCATGCTGATCGGCGTCGCCGACGACTTCGGCGTCTTCCTGTGGCTGACCGCCTCCCTGCTGGGCGAGAGCGGGCGCTACGTCCAGCACGAGCGCAGTGTCATCCAGGGCCGCGTCGAGGGCCTCGAACAGGCCTAGATCTCCTCCATCCGCAACCAGGCGCGCGACGGCAGCGGGTGGCCGAAGAGGCGGGCCGCGTTGCCGTACGCGACCCGGGCGATGTCGGCGGGCGGCAGCGTGCCGAGGTTGTGCGCGACCGACTTCTGGGTGTCGGGCCAGGTCGAGTCGGAGTGGGGATAGCCGCTCTCCTGGAGCACGTGGTCGAGGCCGACGGCGAGCCGCACCCCCGACAGCGCGTGGTCGTCGCGCGTGCCGAAGAAGAAGTTGCGGCGCAGCACCTCGCTGGGCTTGAGCCCGCCCTCCCATGACGCCTCACCGGCGACCGGGTGGTCGAGGGCGTAGTCGGCCCGCTCGGCCAGCATCGGCAGCCAGCCGACGCCGCCCTCCACGATGAGGATGCGCAGCGCGGGGAAGCGCAGCGGCAGCCCCGACCAGAGCCAGTCGGCGCAGGCGAACATGGCGCTGGTCGGCATCAGCGTGGTGATGGCCTCAAGGGGCGTGTCGGGGGAGGGCACGGGCGACCACGACGCGTCGCCCGTGTGCAGGGCGACGACGGTGCCGGTCTCCTCGCAGGCCGCGAAGAACGGATCCCAGTGGCCGGAGTGGATCGAGGGCAGCCGCAGCCGGGTCGGGAACTCGGGGAACACCACGGCCTTGAAGCCCTTGGCGGCGTTGGCGCGGATCTCCTTGGCGGCGAGGTCGGGATCGGGCAGCCACGGGAGCTGCAGGCCGATGACGCGCTCGGGGTAGGTGCCGGCCCAGACGTCGATGTGCCACTCGTTCCACGCCTTGACCAGGGCCAGGCCGAGCTCCTGGTCGCGGGTCCTGGCGAACGGCATGCCCGACTGCCCGGCCAGCATGCCGGGGAAGCAGAGCGCGGCCCAGATGCCCGCGACGTCCATGTCCTTGATGCGTGCCTCGATGTCGTGGCAGCCCGGGCGCATGTTGTCGAACCTGACGGGGTCGAGGGTCCACTGCTCGCGCGGCAGCCCCGCGCCGACGTCGATGCCGGCGCACGGGTAGGTGGCCCCGCCGTAGCGCCAGACCTGGTGACCCGCCTCCGTCTCCACGACCTTGGGCGCGACCTCGGCGTATTTCTCCGGCAACCGGTCATCGAACAGGTCGGGCGGCTCGATCAGGTGATCGTCGGCGGAGATGATCACGTAGTCGCGCCGCCTCGGGTCTGGGTCGGGGAGCAGCGGCGTAGTCACGCACGTAACCGTACGACGAGGGGATAACGTCGAACAAGCTGCGACGTATCCGTTGGGTCTCCGAGATCAACACATCGGGAGCCGACTCGTGTCAAGACGCCTCCGTCAACAGGTGGTGGCGCAGCTCGTCGACGGTGTCCTGGGCGAGGCCGAGCACCTGGTCGGCGTACGACTCGACCGAGCCGTGCCGGTGCACGAGGTCGGTCAGGAAGAGCCGCATGGTCTCGGCGGGGGCCAGACCGAACCCGGGCCACGGAGAGGCGCCCGGGTGTCTCCTGCTCCAGTCGGCGAGGAAGCGGTCGGTGGCCAGCCCGGTGAGCGCGTAGTCGGCCACGATGTCGTCCTCGGCGACCCCCGCCAGCGACAGGACCAGCGCGGTGAGCACGCCGGTGCGGTCCTTGCCGGCGGCGCAGTGGATGACGGTGGGGGCGTTGTCGGCCCGCGCGATGGTCTCCAGCGCGTTCCTGAGGTTCGCCACGCCGTCCTCGGCCATCTCCAGGTAGCGGTCGGCGAGGTAACGCTCGATGCCGATCTCCTCGTTGTAGGTGGTGGCGGTGTCCCAGCGGCGGCCCTCGATGGGGAGGTGCTGGTAGCGCAGGCCGTCGGACTCGGGCACGCGGCCGTACTTCTCGATCTCGAACGCGTGCCGCAGGTCGATGACGGCGCGTACGCCCAGGTCGCGGAAGGTCGTGAGATCGTCGCCCGCCAGCCAGCCGAGTGAGTCGGCCCGGTAGAGCCGCTGCCACCGGACGACGCGCCCATCTCTCGTGAAATATCCGCCTACGTCGCGGAAATTGCAGAGGTTGGTGAACTTGATGTGCCGCACTTCACCACCTTAGCGGGGTGCGTTCTCCGCTTCCCCGGCCTGCGACGCCTTCTCCGGCTCCTCCGAGCCCTCCGAGGCCGCCGCCTTCCGCTCGGCCACCTCGCGGCGGATCAGCAGGATCCACCCGCCGACGGCGATGCCGATGAACAACCACCACTGGACGCCGTAGGCCAGGTTGAGCCCGCCGCCGGCGCCCACGTCGGGCTCCGGCACCGGGGCGGGCGCCGCGGCCGGCCGCGGCTGCTGCTCGGTCAGCTCCACGTAGCCGCCCACCAGCGTGTACGGCAGCCCTTTCCCGATCCTGTCGACGTCGATCAGCAGCACCTGGCCAGGAGGCAGCCCTGAGCGCTCGCGGATGCCGCTGGACTCCTCGGTCTCGCCGGGACGCAGCCTGCCGGTGACGGTCACCTGCCCGGCAGGGGGCGGCGGGACCTCGGGCGGGGTGTCGGCGGTGGCGCCCGCCTTGACCCAGCCCCTGTTGACGATCACGGCCGTGCCGGGGCCGGTGACGAGCGGGGTCAGGACGTAGTAGCCGGGCCTGCCCTCCTGGGGGCGCCGGCGGACGAGCAGGGCGTGGGACGGGTCGTACGTGCCCGCCACCGTCACCCTCCTGAACCGGTCGTCCTCGCGGACCGGCCGCCCGGGGGCCGCCAGCCGCTCCAGCGTCACCGGCGCGGCTTCGATGTTGGCGGTGACCCGCTCGCTGTCGGCGGACCGTTCTTCGAACCGCCCGAACTGCCACCGCCCGAGGAACACGAAGGCGGGGATGACCAGCAGCACCACCACGTGGAGCGCGAGCCACCGAGGCGTCAGAAGGAACCGGTACACGCTCTCAAGACTAGGCGCAAGGAGGGGTGCCACCTGCGGCGGGCCGCTCACACAGTCCTGAGTTCGGCTCCCTCGCCGGGGATGGGCGTGACCTCCCGCGGGCCGTTCACCTCGTGGCCGTCGGCGCAGCGGAACTGCAGTTCGACGGGTGCGCCGCACCCGCGGTGGGTGAGCCGGACGGGCGGCCCTTCGTCGTCGGCCAGGTATTTGTCGCCCCAGTGCATGAGCGCGACCATCAGCGGATAGAGGTCGCGGCCCTTGTCGGTGAGCCGGTATTCGTCGCGCTGGCGCTGCCCCGGCTCGCGGTAGGGCTCTTTGCGCAGCAGGCCCTCGTCGACCAGCCGGGCCAGGCGGGCGCTGAGCACCTGGCGGGGGGCGCCGGTGATGGCCTGCATGTCGGCGAAGCGCCGCACGCCGCTGAACGCCTCGCGCAGCACGAGGAAGGTCCACTTCTCCCCGACGATGTCCAGGGTGCGCTCGATCGAGCAGTTGTCCGCTCGGAAACCCATGCGAGACGGCACGTTCATCTCCCTATCATACCTGAGTTCAATTGACAGACTCAGGTGTGACCGGGCAGGCTGAGTTCATGCATGGAACTCAGATCCGTCAGGCCTGCTCCGATGACGAGGAGCGGATCAGGCGCTTCCTGGCGGATTTGTCGCTGCACACGCAGACGCTCCGCTTCTTCACCGGCGTCGCCAACCCCGCCGCCGGGCTGGTGCGCGCGCTGCTCGCGGTGGACGAACGCCGCGACGCCCTCATCGCCACCGCCGAGGACGGGGAGATCATCGGCCATGCCATGAGCTACCAGGGCGAGTGCAGCGACGTGGAGATCGCCGTGGTGGTGGCCGACCGGTGGCAGGGATTCGGGCTCGGGCCGCGGCTGGTCGACATGCTGCTGATGCGGGCCGTCGTACGCGGGGCGAAGACCGTTGGGATGGACGTCCTGGGCGAGAACCGGCGGGTGCTCAGGCTCATCCGCAGGCTCTGGCCGGACGCCGAGATGACCGTCGCCTCCGGGTCCGTGGCGGTGACCGCTATGATCAATCAGGCCGGGCTATTTGCGGAATAACGTTCTGGTGGCACACCATTGACAGCGTGAAGAGTGTCAAGAACGGACGCGACGGCCGGACCCGCATCATCGAGGGTGCCCTTCGCCGGTTCAGCCAGGACGGGGTCTCCGCCACCACGCTGGCCAGCCTCCGCGAGGAAAGCGGCGTGAGCGTCGGCAGCTTCTACCACCACTTCGCCAGCAAAGAACACGTCTTCGGCGTGCTGTACGCCGAGATCCTCACGGCCTACCAGAGCGCCTTTCTCGCCGAGCTGGTCAGCCACGAGGACGCCCGCGACGGCATCGAGGCCGTGGTGGCCTTCCACATGCGCTGGGCGGGCGAGCACCCCGAGCGGGCCAGGCTGCTGGTCAGCGAGCGACCGCCCCGCAAGAACGAGCCTGGCGGCGCCGAGGTGGCCGAGGAGCGCCGCGCGTTCTTCCGCAAGGTCTCCGACTGGTGGCGCCCGCACATGAAGAACGGGCTGCTGCAGCCCGTCCATCCGACCATGTGCTACGTGTTGTGGCTGGGGCCCGCACAGGAGATGTG
Source organism: Nonomuraea sp. B1E8 (assembly GCF_039871515.1). Taxonomy (NCBI): domain Bacteria; kingdom Bacillati; phylum Actinomycetota; class Actinomycetes; order Streptosporangiales; family Streptosporangiaceae; genus Nonomuraea; species Nonomuraea sp. B1E8. The sequence continues at coordinate 130,239 of NZ_JBDPLS010000014.1, forward strand.
CCGCCTGTGGTTCGCGGGCGCCCACACGCCGACCGACGAGGAGATCAAGGGCCTGGGCGAGGCGGCCTGGCAGAGCCTGCGCCAGCGACCCGAATAGCGGGCACCCGCCAGTTGCCCCTGCCGAGCGAGATGTCGAGCCGCAGGTCGCCGCGCTGCCTGCGCAGGCCCGGCACGCGTACGCGGGCGAGCACGGCATACCTGCCCTGGTGCGGATAGCCGAACCCGAGCTCGCCCGGCAGCACGCGCAGGTCGTCGCGGTTGCCGCACCGCGGGCAGGTCCACGAGACCAGGTCCATGCCGCGGTGGTAGCTGGAGCAGGCGCGGAAGTAATCGTCGGGAACAAACCGGGAATCGCAGGCCAAACAGGGGATCAGCATGAGTCCGCTCCTCCGGATGACGCGCTGGCCTCTCTAGACAGATCGCGTCCCGGATGCCCGGCGCAGGCAGAATGCCGGGGCGAACCGGTAACAGTATGAACACTCTCGGTATCGGATCATGCGTTGGAGTCCGCGATGAAAGGATGGACTTGTGGAACGACTGCGTGATCACCTCCTGGAGACCGGTTACACGATCGACGGCGTACGCGAGCGCCTCGGCGCGATGGCCGCCTCCGCGCTGTCCCGGGAGGAACTGGTCCCGGCGCTGCGCGCCACCGCCGACGGTGACCCGCTGGCGACGCTGATCAGGTTGTGGTGGCTCGGCGTTCCCGTGCCGGCGAGCGCGCTCCCGCCGGCCGTCACGCGGTCCGGGCTGGTCGAGACCGACGGCGACGAGGTCCGCGCGACCGTCCACCTGCAACCCTGGGAGACCGGCGGCTACCTCGTCTCCGACCGCAAGGTCCGGCCGGGCGATCCCGCGCTGCGGCCCGACCACGTCGTGGGGGCCGGTGGCGCCTCTGCCAACCTGGCCCAGCTCGTCACCCGCCGCCCGGTCGGGCGCGCGCTCGACCTCGGCACCGGGTGCGGGGTGCAGGTGCTGCACCTGGACGGGCGGGCCGAGCACGTCATGGCCACCGACCTCAACCCGCGGGCCCTTGAGCTGGCCAGGCTCAGCTGGGAGTTGTCCGGCGTCTCGGGGGTGGACGCGCGCACCGGGTCGATGTTCGAGCCGGTCGGGGACGAGTTGTTCGACCTCGTCGTGAGCAACCCGCCGTTCGTGATCGCCCCGGAGGGGAGGCTGGCCTACCGCGAGTCGGGCGCCGAAGGCGACGGCTTCTGCCGCGACCTCCTCCGGGGGACGCCCCGCCATCTCAGCCCCGGCGGCCAGGCCCACTTCCTGGCCAACTGGCTGCACGTCGAGGGCGAGGACTGGCACGACCGCGTCGGCGGCTGGCTGCGCGAGACCGGCTGCGACGCCTGGGTGGCGCAGCGCGACGTGCAGGACCCCGCCGAGTACGTCGAGCTCTGGCTCAGGGACGCCGCCGAGCAGGGCACCAGGAGCTACACGGAGCACTACGACCACTGGTTGTCCTGGTTCGAGGAGCGCAAGGTCGAGGCCATCGGATTCGGCTGGATCACGATGCGCAACTCGGGCACGCTCGACCCGGTCGTGCGCGTGGAGCATCTCACCCACCAGGTCAGCCTTCCGGTCGGCGACTACGTCGACTCGGTGCTCGACGCCATCGCGGCCGCCCACCGGGCCGGCGACCTCGACGCCGCGCGGCCGCGTACCGTCGAAGGCCTGCTCGACGAGCGGATCGGCCTGCCGGGCGCGGAAGACCCGATCCGCATCGTGCTGCGGCAGACGCAGGGGCTGCGCCGCTCCAGGGAGGTCGGCACGGTGGAGGCCGCGCTGGCCGGCGTCTGCGACGGCGAGCTGGCGCTCGGGCCGCTGCTCAACGTGATCGCCGAGCTGGTCGGCGACGGCGAGATCCCCAACGCCGACGCGGTCAGGCCCCTCATCGCCGAGGGATACTTCCTGCTTTGATCCGGCATTGATCGGACGTTGACACCGCGGGTGGAGGCTCAGGGCCAGGACACGGCCTTGGGGGGTTCGAGGGCCGTGTCAGGTCCGGCCGGTCGTCCATGTGAGGCGGCTGCCGCCTCGCGGAGCATCCCGATGACCGGGCCCCCTAGCGACGCGTGGCGGCGAAGGATGACCGGCCGGGCCGAACTTCAGCCGATCACGAGCACATCGTGACTCCCGAAGGACAGCCTTGATCAACCATGTGTGGATGACACGTCTGGACGACGAGCTGTACTCAGGACTCGACGACGGTCTCGCCGTCGGTCCCGGCGACGGGCTCGCCAGTGGGGGCGCCAGTGGAGATGCCGGCGGGCTCGTCGGCGGGCTCATCGACGGGCTCATCGACGGGCACATCGACGGGGACGCCGTCGAGCAGGACCTTGAGATCCCCGGCCTCGGGAGCGCCGAGCCGGGAGAAGATCTCGAAGGCCTGCCGTAGGCAGTCGAGACTCCTCCCCACGCTGCCGGGCACGTGATCGAGACCGCGCAGCGCCTTGCCGAGGACGGTGAGCGAGAGCGCCTCGCCGTAGGGGTGGCCGATCTCGCGGGAGACCACGAGGGCCTGCTCGGCGTGGCGTACGGCCTCGGGGTAACGCTCGGCGGCGATGAAGGTCTCGGCCAGCCTGGAGCACACGCGCTGCTCCCAGACCCGTTGCCTGCTGGCCCGGAAGAAGGCCAGGCACTCGGCGTGGTGGTGCACGGCCTCGGTGAGCCGGCCGACCCGGGAGAGCACGATGCCGAGGTGGTAGCGGGCGCGTGCGGTGCCGGCGCCGCTGCCGATCTCGGTGAAGATGGCCAGGCCCTTCTCCGCGGCGGCGATCGCGTCGTCAGGGCGGCCCAGGCCCAGGTGGTCGCGGGCCGAGTAGCTGAGCACCAGAGCCTCGCCGGCCGGCACGCCGTTCTCGCGGTAGAAGCGCATCGCGGAGTCGAACAGGGACAGCGCCTCGGTGTGGCGGCGCTGCCTGCCGACCACGACGGCCAGGGCGTTCAGCACCTCGCCGGTGACGACCATCTCGCCGCGCTCGCGCGACAGCTCGTCCACGCGCCTGAAGTGCTCCTCGGCCTCCCTCAGCCGGTTGCCCGCGAACAACACCCGGCCGAGCACGTAGCGGGCGCGCAGCTCGCCCGCGGTGTCGCCCAGGGCCAGCGCGGCCGCCAGCACCGCCCGCGTGCTCTGGTCGAACTCGCGCGTGTGCGTGCCCGACTCCAGCAGCGGCTCCATCGCCACCAGCAGGTCGGCGGCGGGCAGGAGGTGCTCGGCGGCACGCGCGGACGCGGCGGCCTGGTTGATGGCGGCGAACAACGAGTCGCCTTCGGCGATCAGCCACGCCACGGCCTCGTCCACAGTCGTGAACGTGCGCCCGCTCCCCACCACGACCAGGTTGGCCGAGATCATGCTGCCCTCGTACGCCAGCCGGTGCGCGGACTGGGCGGAGGCCAGGTAGAAACCCAGCAGCCGGCGCAGCGTCATGGTCCTGGCCTGGGGCCGCTCCGTCTTCTCCAGCTCCCGCCTGGCGAAGAGCTTGAGCAGGTCGTGGAAGCGGTAGCGGCCCGGCGCGGGCGCCTCCAGCAGGCTGGCGTCCACGAGCGACTCCAGCACCTCCTCGGCCTCGAACGCGCTCATCGACAACACGGCCGCCGCGGCACCCGCGGAGATGTCGGGGCCGTTGGGCAGCGCGAGCAGCCGGAACGCGCGGGCCTGCGGGGCGTCCAGCTGCCCGTAGCCGAGCGCGAACGTGGCCTCGACCGCCAGGTTGCCCACCCGCAGCTCGTCGAGGCGGCGCTGCTCGTCGGCCAGCCTGGGCACCAGCGAGGCGACCGTCCACGACGGGCGCGCGGCCAGCCTGGCGGCCACGATCCGCACCGCCAGCGGCAGGAACCCGCAGGCGGCCACCACGTCCATGGCCGCGCCGCGCTCGGCCGAGACGCGCTCGGCCCCGGCCACGGCGGTGAACAACGACAGGGCCTCGTCCGGCTCCATCACGTCGAGGTCGATCAGCCGCGCCGACGGCAGGTCGGCCAGCTTGCCCCGGCTGGTGACGACGGCCGCGCACCCGGCGGAGCCGGGCAGCAGCGGGCTGACCTGCTCGGCGTCGCGGGCGTTGTCGAGCAGCACGAGGATGCGGCGCTCGGCGAGGATCGACCGGTAGAGGGCGGAACGTTCCGCGAGGCCCTCGGGGATGACGTCCGGCGGGATGCCGAGCGCACGCAGGAAAGCTCCGAGCGCCGACTCGGGCGCGGTGGCCTCGCCGGAGTAGCCGCGCAGGTCGGCGTAGAGCTGGCCGTCGGGGAAGACCTCGTCGACCTGGTGGGCGACGTGCACGGCCAGCGCGGTCTTGCCGACGCCGCCGATGCCGGAGATCGCCACCACCGGCACGCCCTCGGGCGACGACTGCGCGGGCGAGCCGGCCGAGACCATCGTGCGCAGGCGTACCGCGATCTCCTTGCGGCCGGTGAAGTCGCTGACGGCGGCGGGCAGTTGCGCGGGGCGCGGCAGGTCGAGCGCCTGCGGCTCCTCTTCCTCCTGCGGCTCGCCGGCGGAGGTCTCGTCGTCGGGGAAGGGCGCGGCGGCCAGCGTGGGGTCGGCGGCCAGGATGCGCTGGTGCAGCGCGGTCAGCTCGGGGCCGGGCTCGATGCCCAGCTCGTCGACGAGCGCCTCGCGCGTCTCGGTGAACACGCTGAGCGCGTCCCCCTGCCGGCCGCAGCGGTAGTAGGCGAGCATGAGCTGGGCCCGCAGCCGCTCGCGCAGCGGGTGGTCGGCGGTCAGCGCGATCAGCTCGGAGACGACCTTCGCGTGGTTGCCCAGCTCCAGGTCGACGTCCATGAGCGTCTCGACCACGCTGATGCGGCGCTCGATCAGCCGGTCGCGCTGGTGCTCGGCGTACGGCCCGACGGCCCCGGCCAGCGGCTCGCCCTCGAACAACGACAGCGCCGCCCGTAGCGCCCTGGCGGCCTCGGACAGCCTGCCCGCCTTGCGCGCGGACTCGGCCTCGCGGATGCCGCGTTCGAAGCGGGTCAGGTCGAGCGCGTCGCCGGCCAGCCGCAGCGCGTACCCCCTGCCGATCGACGTCAGCAGCTCCGGGCGGGAGCGGGCGGGGCGGTCGGGTTCGAGCACCGTACGGAGCCTGGAGACGTAGGTGCGCAGAGCGCCCAGGGCCCGCGGCGGCGCGTCCTCACCCCAGACCGCGTCGATCATCTCGTTGGGGGTGACCGCGTGCCCTTCCCGCAGCAGCAGCATGCCCAGAATGGAACGCTGGAGCGGGGTGCCGAGGTCGAGTTCCCGGCCATCACGCCATGCGCGGACAGGACCGAGCACGGCGAACCGCAGCTCGCCTGGAACGCTCTGACCAGCCATGCCGTCTGTCTCCAAGCCAATGGAACGATTTGCTACCAAATGATAGATCCATCGTTGCTCGTCACCTAGATGCCGGCTGATCGTTCACCGAGCCGTTGATCCGCCGTTAATCAGGCGTTGAGCTCGCCCCTGGATGCTGGTGGCCGGCTGGGTATGACACTCAGATCGGCACCGAGCACACCGCGGGGGCGTGTCATACAGAGCGCCGGCAGGCAGGCAAAAATACCGGCCCCGCCCAGAAAGTTTGGGCGGGGCCGTGACGGACGGATGATCGGGTCGCCTCGGCCGCTGCCGGCCCCATGGCGATCCGCCAGGAGCCCGGAGCGGGCATGGGCACATGATGAGCGGGTGTTCATGCGCGGGGAGTCTCTTTCGCCGGTGGCTGCGGACGGGGTGTCTCCGCAGGTTGACGACCCTTTGTGGAGGGTGGGGCAACCGGCTTACGGGACGTACGGGGTTGTCGGGAAAGGGATCGCCTAACCGCTGCAGGGGGCGGGGACGAGCGCGGGCGCCTGCGCGGCGGTCGCGCCGTGCCGTACGAGCGAGAGCTCTTTGAGGCCCATCGACAGGTGGTTGAGGTTGGTCGCGATCCATGGGAGCTGGAGCGGGTCGGGGCTGGTCAGAGCGGTCAGCCGCTCCTGCGCGGACTCGCCGTAGAGCAGGCTCACCGCCACCCTCATCCGGGCCGCGGCGGGGTCGTCGCCGAAGGCGTGCCCCGGCAGGACGCCGATGCCGTGGTTCTCCAGCAGAAGTTTGGTGATCTCGGCGGAGCCGCCGAGTCTCAGGTGACTGAGGTCGGGGTAGAGGTAGAACCCGCCCTGCGGGGCGGGCACGTCGGCGCCGACCTCCAGGAACCTGTCACGCACGGCCCGCGCGACCAGGCCGTGCAGCCGGCGGCTGCGGGTGATGCGCTCGGTCAGTTCGCGTGGATCGCTGAAGGCGTACGCCGCGGCCTCCTGTACGGGTGCCGCGGGCGCCGACCAGATCTCGCTGGCCACCGCGAGCAGGCGGGCCCGCAGCGCGTGACCGTCGTCGGGGAGCCGCGCGACGCCGATCCGCCAGCCGCCCAGGGCCAGGCTCTTGCTGAGGCCCGTGGTGACGATCGTGCGCTCGGGCGCGAGGTCGGCCGGGGAGGTGTACGGGAGGGCGGGGTCGTGCAGCAGGTCGCGGTAGATCTCGTCGGAAATGATCACCAGGTCGAGCTCGCGCGCGACCTCCACCAGGCGGCCCACGGTCGCCGGCGTGGCCAGCCGTCCCGTCGGGTTGTCGGGCAGCGTGACCAGCACCGAGCTCACCGTCCTGCCCTGCGCCCTGGCCAGCCGGACCTGGGCGGCCACCAGGTCGGGGTCGGGCACTCCGCCCTCTCCTGGAGGTGCGGGCACCAGGATGGGGCGTGAGCCCACGAGATCGGCCTGCGCGGCGTAGCTGACCCAGCTGGGCATGGGCAAGACGATGTCTCCGCCGATCGCCAGGAGCAGGCCGTACAGCAGTGACTTGCTGCCAGGTCCGCAGACGACCAGTTCGGGGTCGGTGATGAGCCCCCGTCGTGTCCAGTAGCCCGCCGCCGCGACCCGCAGTCCGGACGCCCCCGCGACCGGTCCGTAGCCGTTGTGCTCCGATGCGGCGGCCAGCCTCTCGCGCAGCGCCGGGTGGACGGGCAGACCTGCCTCACCGAAGGCCAGGTGCAGCACGCGCTCCCCGGCGCGCCGTCTTCGTTCGATGTCCTCGTTCGCCGCCAGAGTGGCGGACAGAGTTACCGTCATGTTTGTCACGTTCCCAGGGTGGTTGCCATGAGGCATAAGGACAAGCGAGGCTTTTCATGGGTAGGCATAAGGAAGTCTGATGCTGGAATTGCGGCGTTTGGTGCTGATCTGCGAGTTTGCACGCCGAGGAAGCATCTCGGCGACTGCCGAGTCGCTGGGGTACAGTCCTTCGGCCGTCTCGCAACAACTCGTCGCGCTCGAACGCGAGACCGGCACGGCGCTGATCGACAGGACCGCGCGCAGCGCCGAGCTCACCGACGCGGGCCGCCGGCTCGTCATGCACGCGGAGCGCATCCTGTCCATGGTCGAGGAGGCCGAGTCCGACCTGTCCGCGCACGCGGGCAAACCGGCGGGACGGGTGGTCGTCACCGCGTTCCCGACGGCGGCGGTGGCGTTCGCGCCCGCGCTCGCGCGCTCGCTGCGCCGCCACACGGAGCTCACGCTGCGGCTGGGGCAGAGCCGGTCGGGGCGCGGGCTGCGCGAGGTGCAGTCGGGCGAGGTGGACATCGCGCTCGTGGACGACTGGTACGGCCGGGTGCGTGACAGCGACAGCCTGCGAGTCTTCCCCCTGCTGCGCGACCCCCTGGTGCTCGTCGTGCCGCGCAAGCACCGCCTGGCCGACCCCGAGGTGCCGCTGGACCTGCGCGAGCTGCGGGACGAGGCGTGGATGGCCACGCCCGACGGCGAGCCGTCGCGGCTGGCCGTGGACCGCCTCCTGGTGGACGTGGGCGGCACCCGGCCGACGCCGTGGGAGTTCGAAGGGCTGGGGACCATCCTGTCGCTCGTCGCCAAGGGCATCGGCATCGCCGCCGTGCCCGCGCTCGCGCTGGCCGCCGGGGTGCGCGGGCTGGCGGTGCGGCAGTTCCCCGGCAACCCGGTGGGCCGCGACGTGCACGCCGTCGCCAGAAGCTCCAGCGTCAACCGGCCGTCGGTGTCGGTGACGCTGCGGGCCATCCACGTGGCCGCCCGCTACATCGCGGCCGATCTCGAGCCGGTACGCCCGGCGGAGCGGCGGCGCCCCGAGGACGACATGCTCGCCGACTGGCCCGACGGGCCGGTCCGCTCGACCAAGGACGTGGTGGGCCGGTCGTTCGGCGAGTGAGGCACCGGGCCCCGGCCACGACCGCGCACCGGCACGTCGTTCGGGCACGACCCGCCCTCCGGCCGGTCGTGGAGGCGATAGCGTCTGCGTCCATGGCGCCGACGTACGACATCGAGCACCTCCTGCTCTCCCAGCACAGCGTCCGCACGGTCGCGGGGGTCGACGAGGTGGGCAGGGGCGCGTGGGCGGGACCGGTCACCGTCTGCGCCGTGGTCACCGACCTGTCCGAGCCGCCGGCGGGCCTGACGGACTCCAAGCAGGTCTCCGCCGCCAGACGTCCGCCGCTGGCCGCCGAGCTGGCCGCGTGGGCGGCCGGCGTCGGCTACGGCGAGGCCACCCACGAGGAGATCGACACGCTCGGCATGACGCAGGCCCTGCGCAGGGCCGCCCGCCGGGCGCTGGAGGCGCTGCCCGTACGCCCCGACGCGGTGATCCTCGACGGCAAGCACGACTACATCGGCCCGCCCTGGCCGGTGCGGCTGGAGATCAAGGGGGACGCCGCGAGCATCTCGGTCGCGGCGGCGTCCGTGCTGGCCAAGGTGCGGCGCGACGCCTACATGGGGACGATCGGCTGCGACGAGTACGGCTTCGCCGAGAACGCCGGCTACCCGTCGCCGCTGCACCAGGAGGCCCTCGCCCGGCTGGGGCCCACCCCGCACCATCGTCTTTCGTGGTCCTACCTGGACGATCTGCCGCAGTGGCGGCATCTGAAGCAGCACCGGGATCCGCTGGCGGGCGAGGGGCAGGCGACGCTCTTCGGTTGACCGGAGGCTCAGGGTGGCGGCTCTTTCCGGATGACCGCCATGATGGATCAGGTGCGAATCGGCATTTTTCTGATCGCGGCGCAGTTTCCCGGCCAGGAGGCCGGGCGCGTGTTGTCCGACGCCGTCGAGCTGATCGTGGCGGCGGAGGAGGCGGGGTTCGACGACGCGTGGATCGCCGAGCACCATTTCATGTCCTATGGCGTGTGCCCGTCGGCGACCACCCTGGCGGCGGTCGCCGTCGGCAGGACCACGCGCATCGGGCTGGGCACGGCCGTGAGCGTGTTGTCCACCCACCATCCGGTGGCGCTGGCCGAGCAGGCGGCGATGTTGCACCACCTTTCCCGCGGGCGGTTCACGCTGGGTGTGGGCAGGGGCGGGCCGTGGGTGGACCTGGAGGTGTTCGGCACGGGGGCCGAACGGTTCGAGCGGGGCTTCGGGGAGGCGCTCGACGTGCTGCTCGACGCCCTTTCCGGGGGCCGGGTGGCGGCCGGCGGGGAGTTCTTCCGGTTCAGGGAGGTCGGGGTCGTGCCGGAGGCGGTGATGCGGCCGGTCGTCGCGTGCACCTCGGAGCCGACGGTGGGGCTGGCGGCGGCGCGCGGCCTGCCCATGTTGCTCGGCATGCACGTCGGGGACGCGGAGAAGGCGGCGCTGGTCGCGGACTACGCGGCGCGCGGGGGGACGGCGGCCGGCCACGTGGCGGCGGGGGTCGCGTACGTGGCGGACTCGACGGCCCAGGCGGTGCGGGAACTCAAGGAGTCGTTGCCGCGGTGGCTGGGGCCGGGGCTGGCGGGTTATGTGCCGGTGGACGACCGGCCCCGCCCTTCACGAGACATCCCGGCATATGCGGATCTGCTGACGCGCATCCATCCGGTCGGGTCGGCCGGGCACTGCGCGGAGACCCTGCTGCGCACCGCGGAGAAGACCGGAATCGAGCACTTCATCCTGATGGTCGAAGGGCTGGGGGAGCATCGCCGGACGCTGGAGAACATCCGGCGTTTCGGCGACGAGGTGCTGCCGCTGCTGCCCCGGTGACCCGGCGGGGTGCCGGGTCACCGGGAGGGATCAGCAGTCCACCAGCTCCGGCTTCTGGTTGAGGATCTGGGCGCGCGGAGTGACGAACTCGTGCAGGGCCTTCGTGGCCGCCGGGTCGAAGACGGCGACCCGGTGGCAGTTCTGGAAGGCCAGGCGGACCCCGAAGTGGCGCTCCAGCGCATCGCGAATCGCGTCGCTCGCCAGGCAGCGCAGGAGCTGGCCGCGGGCCTCCTCGGACGGCGGTGGCACCGTGTTGTCCGCGAACTCGGCCCCGGTCTGCTCGCGCCGGCTCGCCAGGTCGCTGATCAGCGACCACGCGTACGGCAGCGAGTCGCGGACGCACGCGACGAACGCCGCGTCGTCCACGTCACCGGCCCTGGCCTGGTCGAGCAGATCGTTCGGAACGGTCAGCGACATGCTGTCTCCTCTCGAAAGGAATCAAATGTGACGCTAGGCGGGGATGGGGGGAGCCTCCAGATGCCTGGAGGGGGACAGTCGCGTGATCAGGGCCCGTAGACGAAGTCCGGATCTATCTGCTCGGCCAGGTCGGTGCCGGTGCGCTCGTTGCCCCACGCGCGGGCGTTGCGCAGGTGGAACTCCACGGTCTGCCGGCCGAAGCGCTCCCAGTCTTTCTCCTGCTCATCGAGGGTCTTGCGGAGCAGGGCGAGCGCGTCGGCGTTGGCCGGCTCGAGGTCGTCGAGCGTGAAGTGGCGGCCCTGCTCCATGGCCCGGACGGCTGCGGAGTGCTCCATCCAGGTGAGCAGATCGTCACCCACATGCTCGCGCAGGAAGTCGACGTCGGACTCGCCGTGCACCTTGTTGCCGACCACGGCGAGTGCCACGTCGTACTGGGCGGCGTAGTCGCGGTACTGCCGGTAGACGCTCACGCCCTGCCTGGTCGGCTCGGCCACGAGGAACGTCAGGTCGAACCGGGTGAACAGGCCGGAGGCGAAGGAGTCGGCGCCGGCGGTCATGTCGACCACGACGTAGGAGCCGGCGCCGTCGACCAGGTGGTTGAGCAGCAGCTCGACCGCGCCGACCTTCGAGTGGTAGCAGGCCACGCCGAGATCGTCCTCGCTGAACGGGCCGGTCGCGAGCAGGCGCAGGCCGTCGGTCGTGGTGAGCCCGAGCGGGTCGGCGGCGAGGTCGTCGAAGCTCAGCAGCGTGGAGCCGCGGCCGGGCGGGGTGGTCTTGACCATGGACTCCGCCGAGGGGATGCGCGGATTGGCGCCGCGCAGGCGCTCCTTGATCTCGGTGAGGTGGGCGCCGAGCGGCTCGGGCTGCCGGTCGAGGCCGAGCACGAGGGCGAGGTGCTGGTTGATGTCGGCGTCGATGGCGACCACGGGGCCGCCCTGGCTCGCCACATGCCTCGCGAACAGCGCAGACATCGTCGTCTTGCCGCTGCCGCCCTTTCCGACGAACGCCACTCTCACGGCGCCTCCTTGTGGGGATGAAAATCGTTACCGTTCCTGTCGAGCCTCATCATGCCACACTCGCTCCATGCGGAACGACGATTTGGCACACGCCGTACGCCTGCGTGAGGAAGGCCAGGGCGAGCAGGCCCGGCAGCTCCTCGTCGAGCTGGCCCGGCGGCACCCTGACGACGCCGAGGTGGCCTACCAGGCGGCATGGGCGCACGACGCGCTCGGGCTCGAGGCCGAGGCGGTCCCCTACTACGAACGCGCGCTGGCGGGCGAAGGGCTGAGCGACGCCGACCGGCTGGGGGCCTTCACGGGGTACGGCAGCACCCTGCGGGTGCTCGGCAGGCCCGCCGAGGCGCTGGAGACGTTCGAGCGAGGGCTGAAGGAATTCCCCGGCGACGGGGCGTTGCGCACGTTCATGGCGATGGCGCTGCACAACGCCGGGCGCTCCGCCGAGGCGGTCACGACGCTGCTCCAGGTGGTCGCCGAGTCAGACCGGGCCGGCGGGTACGCACGCGCCATCGCCTACTACGCCGACCACCTGGACGAGACGGTCTAACCGCAGGTGGCGTCGAGGTTGATCGGGCTGTCCGGCTTCGGCGTCGCGGGCGGCTTCTCGCGCGTCGGCACGGTCTTGGTAGACGGGCGCTCCCTCAGGGCGTCGGAGACCGTGTCACGGATGAGGCGCCAGTCGGGGTTCGCCGTGTCGATCAGCGGCGGCACGAAGCTGAGGCTGCGGATTCTCGCGTTCTTCACCTTCTGCGACAGGTCCACGACGGCCGGCAGGAGGTCCTGGGGCAGGTCGGTGGAGATGGTCCGCTTGGCGGCCGCGGCCAGCCGCTCGAAACTGTTGATCACGGTCATCGGCTCGGCCTGCTTGACGACCGCGTTGATCAGGCACTTCTGCCGTCCCATGCGGACATAGTCGTCGCTGTCGGTGCGCGAGCGGCCGTACCACAGGGCCTCCTCGCCGGAGAGCCTGCGCGTGCCGGGCGGAAGCAGGCCCTCGCGGTTGCGGCCGTACACGATGGGGTCCTTGATGGTGACCCGCACGCCGCCCATGGCGTCGACGAGTTCCGCGAAGCCCTTCATGTCGACCAGGACGTGATACTGCACGGGAAGGCCGATGATGCCGCTGATCGTCTGCTTGAGCAGGGTGGGGCCGCGCTCGCCCTTCGGCACGCCCGGCACCATGTCCGGGTGGTTCTCGGCGTACTGGAAGATCTCGTTGAGCAGGCCGGGCGTGTCGGGGCCCGCGCCGGTGAAGCCGAACGGGAAGCGGCTGCCGGCCGGGCCATGGGGGAGCGGCACGCGCTGGAGGTTGCGCGGCAGGCCGAACAGCGTGGTCGCGCCGGTCGTGGTGTCCACGCTGGCCACGGTCATGCTGTCGGTGCGCACGCCGGGCCTGCCGGGCGCCGAGTCGCCGCCGAGGAGCAGGAACTGCACGCGCGCCGCGCCGTTCCACGGATCATGGGCCATGATGGGCGTGCTGTCGGCGCTGGACGGGAACAACGTGTTCACGACGTCCCGCGACAGGTAGGCGATCCTGGCGGCGTAGGCGGTGGGAGCCAGGATGAGAGCACAGAGGGCGACGGTCAGCGTCGTGGTCAGGAAGCGGCCGATCCGGTCCGAGCGCGGGGGGCGTACGAGGACGAACGACCAGACGATCACGCCGGTCCAGGCCAGGGCGATCGTCACCAGCGCTACGGTGAGCACGGTCAGCCAGCGGGGCTGGACGGCCAGAGACAGGAGGTTGGCGCTGTACGCGGTGAAGACGGTGAGCACGCCGGCCAGCATCAGCACGTACGCCACCATGAGCGCGAGACCGGATCGGCGGCGCTCGACCGCCAGGTGTGCCACTCCCCACAACATCGCCGCTCCCATGGTCAGGGCGATGCTCGCTCCCAGGCCAAAACCTCGTTCTCTCTCCGTCATGCCTGGTCAAACCCCCAATGTGTGCCCATCCAGGTCACCCTAGTAATGATCAATGTGCTGTGATGGTGCGTCAGGGCAGGGTTCGGTCAATTCCCGGTCAAGACGAGCTTGAGATATAACGTGAATGTGGGCAAGCGACACGGTAGATACGGGTTCGACGCACCCTGGGCGCTGGCGGGCCTGCTCCTCGGAGTGATCATGCTGGCGGCGCTCACGGTGTTGTCGTTCGCGTACGACGTCCCCGAGGCGGGGGTCGCCTTCCTGTTCGGCGGCACCTACACGCTGGCCAGCGCGGGCAGCCACCTCTACACCACCCGGCGCGGCAAGCCGGCCGTCTGGGCGGCGGAGCTGGACCGCCTGGAGGGCGGCGAGCGCCTGCTGGATCTGGGCTGCGGGCGCGGCGCCGTCCTCACGCTGGCCGCACGGCGGCTGGACGAGGGCCACGCGACCGGCCTCGACCAGCGCTCCAAGGAGGCGCCGCGGGCCAGGGCGAACGCCGAGCGGGAGGGCGTCGCCGACCGCGTGTCGCTGGTGGTGGGCGACCTGCGTGACCTGCCGTTCGAGGACGGCGCGTTCGACGTGGTCGTCACCGACCAGGCCATCCACACCATCGCGCGCCCCGACGGGAGGGAACAGGCCGTGCGCGAGGCGCTGCGGGTGTTGCGGCCCGGAGGGCTGATGTTGATCGCCGACCCGCACCACACCCGCGCGTACGAGGACACGCTGCGCTCGCTCGGCGTCGTCGACGTACGGCGGCGCGACGCCGGCTGGCGATTCTGGTACGGCGGGCCGTGGTCCCGCACGGAGATCCTCGAGGCCAGAAGCCCCGCCGTATAGCGTCTTTCGGCTCAGGCGGGACGGTTGTGCTGTTCGATGTACTGGTTCAGGACGCTGATCGGGGCTCCGTCCACCGATCCGGCGAAGTAGGAGCCCGACCACAGTTTGCTGGCCCGGTAGTAGTGGCGGGCCAGTTCGGGGAACTCCTGGCGCATCCGCCGCGAGGAAACGCCTTTGAGGCTGTTGACCAGCTTGGACAGGGCGACCTTGGGCGGGAAGTCGACCAGCAGGTGGACATGGTTGTCCTCGCCGTTGAACTCGCGCAGTTCGGTCTCGAAGCCGGCGCAGACCGCGCGCATGATCTCTTCCAGCCGGGTCAGGTGCTCGCCGGCGAAGACCCGATGCCGGAACTTGGTCACGAAAACCAAATGCGCGTGCAGGACGAAAACACAGTGCCTGCCAGTTCTGATATCGCTGTACCCGGCCATAAGCCAACTGTAGGATGATCTCGTGCAGTTGCGGTACTCCTTCCGGATCGACCCGACCCCTGGCCAGCGCATCGCGCTCGCGCAGGCGTTCGGGTGCGCCCGGGTGGTGTTCAACGACGCGCTCGCCCTGCGCGACCACGCCCACCGGCAGGGCCTGCCGTTCATCACCGACGCGCAACTGTCCCGCCTGGTGATCACCCAGGCGAAGCAGACACCGCAACGCTGCTGGCTTGGCGAGGTGTCGGCGGTGGTGCTCCAGCAGGCGCTGGCCGACGCTTGCGCGGCGTTCCGGAACTTCTTCGCCTGCCTGACCGGCAGGCGTCAGGGGCCGAAACTCGGGCCGCCCCGGTTCCGGTCCCGCAAGGATGCCCGGCAGGCGATTCGCTTCACCAAGAACGCCCGCTTCGCCATCACAGCGGGCGGGAAACTGCGCCTGCCGAAGATAGGGGACGTGGCAGTGCGCTGGTCGCGCAGTCTGCCGTCCGAGCCGTCCAGCGTCACGGTCGTCAAAGACGCGGCTGGACGCTTTTCGCCTCCTTTGTGGTCGAGGTGACCGCCCCGCCACCGACCGCCCCGCCACTGACCGCCACCGGGACCGAGGTCGGGACCGAGGTGGGGATCGACCTGGGGCTGTCGCATATCGCGGTCCTGTCGGACGGGCGGAAAATCGGCAGCCCGCAGTTCCTGCGCCGGGCGGAGAAGAAACTCAAGCGGCTTGGGCGCATGCTGAGCCGCAAGCAGAAGGGATCACGCAATCGGGCCAAGGCCCGTGTGGCTGTGGCCCGGCAGCACGCCAAGGTCGCCGACGCGCGCCGCGAGTTCTGTCACCAGACCTCCACCCGCATCATCCGTGAAAGCCAAACGGTGGTCGTGGAGGACCTGGCGGTCAAGGCACTGGCGCGCACGAAGCTGGCCAAGAGCGTGCACGATGCGGGCTGGTCGCAGTTCGTCGGCATGCTGGAGTACAAGGCGAAACTCCATGGCCGGGTCTTTGCGAAGATCGGCAGGTTCTTCCCCTCCTCCAAGCTGTGTTCGGCCTGTGGGAGTCTCGCTGAGCGTATGCCGTTGGACGTGCGGGAGTGGACCTGCCGGTGTGGGGTGACCCATGACCGGGATGTCAACGCCGCGCTCAATATCCGGGCCGAGGGGCTGCGGATCGTCGCCGCTGGACGGAAACCCGTGCCACACAGGGGCGGGAAGCGGAGACGGAAAACGCCTGCCGAGACCGGTAAGACCCCTCAGCCTGCTCCTCGGGGCAGGCGGAAGGGCACGGTCGATGAAACAGGAAGCCACAGAAGTGCCGCGTGATACAACGCGGCACAGGCTGAATCTCCGGCGTTCACGTTCACGCCTGGGAGCGCGTCAACAGTGGTACATCGGCACCGGCGAGCGCCGCCAGTACGAAGGCATCGGCAACGGCGGCCAGCGACTGCTCGCGGTGCCGGAGGAGGACCTGGTCGTGGCGGTGACGGCCGGCGAGTACGACCGGGACATGGCCAGCGCCACGACCGTGCTCGACGCCGTGCTCGGCAGGTGAGAGTCAGGGAACCAGCATGACCCGCCGGGCTCAGCGGGGCAGGATGTCCCGGTCGAAGATGTCGATCGGGAGGTAGAGCGTCACCGTCGGGTTCGGGATCGTGACGATGCAGCTGATGCGGATCTCGACGGGCGCCCTCGCCGCAGGGCTTGCGGAGAGGTGAAACGCCTGTGGAGCTGGTGTAAGACCTCAACGAGAGTTTCCTCTCGGGCGGGCGACCGGCGGTGAAGCAGGAAGGCCAGTCGGCGACGGCTGGAATCCCGGTCCTTCATGGCCGGGAGGATGTCAAGTTCCTCCCTGATCGGGGGTGGCGGTGAAGCGCACGCCGGTGAATGGCGCGCGCCAGGCGGTGACCTCGGCCGCGAGCGCGGCCGGCGCCGCGCTCGGATCCAGGGCGCGGGCGAGGAACGCGGCCAGCATGGGCATGTCGTCCGCGTCCATGCCGATGCGGGTGATCTCCGGGGTGCCGAGCCGCAGGCCGTTCATGTCGCCGGCCACCGGCTCCATCGGCAGACCGATGCCACATGCGAGCAGGTTGGCGGCGCGCAGCCGGCGTGCGGCGCGCTGCCCGCCGCCGTACGCGCGGGAGGGCAGCGCGAATTGGTGCGAGCTCGTCCCGCCACGTTCCGCGGCGAACACCGGCACGTTCAGCGCTTGCAACTCGGCCGCGAGCCTGGCCGCGTTCGCCGCCATCGCCCGCGCATAGGCGAACCCCTCGGCCTTCCAATCGAGCATCGTGACCGCCAGCGCGGCGATGCGGCCCGCGTCGGAGTTCGCGGTCAGGCCCGGGTAGGCGATGGCGTCCAGGCGTCCCGCCAGTTCTTCGTCGTCGGTGACGATCAGCCCGCCCGGCGGCCCGCCGAGGCTCTTGTAGGTGCTCATCGTGACCACGTGCGCACCCTCGCGCAGCGGGTTCGGCCAGAGTCGGCCGGCGATCAGGCCGCACATGTGGGCGGCGTCGCAGAGCACGCGCGCTCCGACGGAGTCGGCGATCTCCCGGACGGCGGCGATCGGGTGCGGGAAGAGGTTGAGGCTCCCGCCGATGGTGATCAGCGCGGGGCGCAGCCGTACGGCCAGCTCGCGCAGCGCGGGCAGGTCCACCGTGTATCCGTCGCGGGCGGCGGGAGCGGGGACGGTGGTGAGCCCGTACAGGCCGGCGGCTCCTTCGGCGTGGTGGGTGACGTGGCCACCGATGCTCGCGGGTGGGGCGATGATCGTGTCACCGGGACGGCAGACCGCCATGAAGGCGTACAGGTTGGCCAGGGCGCCGGACCCGACGCGGACCTCGGCGAAGTCCGCGTCGAAGACCTGCGCGGCCAGCTCGGCGGTGATGATCTCGATCCGCTCGATGGCCTCCAGCCCTGTCTCGTACTTCTCGCCCGGATGGCCGAGCGAGGCACGCGAGCCGAGCCCGGCCGACAACAGGGCCTCGGCGTGGGGATTCATGACGTTCGTCGCCGGGTTCAGGTTGACCGCCTCGGCACCGTGGATGTGCTTGTTCCACAACACCAGCCGGGTGATGTCCTCGAGCGTGGCGGCGGGCGGCTGCCCGGCCAGGCGACCCGCGACCTCACGCGTCAGCCGCTCGCCGGCGGTGGAAACCCATGGGCGGGGAAACTCGGCACGCATCACGGTGTCATCTCCGGGTTCGGGACTTCCGTGCTTCGACGGTAGGCGGAGACCGACGGCGGGCGCATCGGATCAGCGACGAGACCGGGCCCGCCCCGGCTTCTACATTTGTCGCAAGAAAGGAGTCGCGCATGGATCGCGGGGACGGCACTTTCCAGTACATGCTCGAAGAACTCGCCGAGCGGCTGGGCCACGGATTGACCGTCGACTCGGTGGACGGCCGGGTGATCGGCTACAGCGCGCATGACGCGCACGCCGACCCGGCCCGCGTCGCCTCGATCCTGTCGCGCCGGGTCGCCCCGGAGATCCGGGCGTGGCAGAACCGCCACGGCATCGCCAAGGCCACCGTCCCGGTCCGCCTTCCTGAGAACGCCGAGCTGGGCATGCAGGCCCGCCTGTGCGTCCCCATCAGGCACGGCGGGCAGTGTCTCGGCCATCTGTGGGTCCAGGAGGGTGGCGAGGCACTCCAAGGCGCCGCTCTCGACGCGGTCGTCGACGCCGCCGCCGAGCTGGCCCGCTACCTCGACGGGCAGGCCGAAGGGCGTGACGAGCTGATCCGCCGCCTGCTCGAACCGGGCCGCGGCGGCACGGGCGCGCGCGATCGACTGGCCGAGCTCGCCCCGTCACTTCTCGACGCCGAGATCCTCGTCCGCGCCGCCGTGCCGATCGGCCGCGACCGTGAGCGGATCCCCACCCTGTCCGCCACCGAGTTCCAGCGCCTGGGCATCGCCCTGCCCCCGGCGATCCGGGCCGACCCCGCGTGCGCCGGCGGTTTCGTCAGTCCCACGCACGTGACCGCGCTGTCCCGCCGGCACACCGGCGGTCCCGGCGCCCTGGACCGTGCGTTACGCACGGCCGCCCGCCGCTCTTTCGCCATCGGTGTCAGCGACCCGGCGCGCTTCGAGGTGGACGCGGTACGCGAGGCGTACCGCCAGGCCAGGACAGCGGCCGAGGTCGCCGCGCTGGATCCGGCGCTGCCGCGGATCCTGCCCTGGTCAGGTGCCGGGCCATACCGCATGTTGTCGCGGATGTCGCCTCCGGGACCTGACTCCGTGCTCGACCCGCTGGAGCACGCCGCAGACTCGGCCGCGATGCTGCGCACTCTGGAGACGTATCTCGACCTGGGCTGCGACGTTCAGCGCACGGCAGCGTCACTGCACCTGCACCGGACCACGGTGTACTACCGGCTCGGCCGCATAGCCGTGATCCTCGGCACGGACCTGCGCGACGGGTTGGTGCGCTCGCACCTCCACCTGGCGCTGAAGGCCCGCCGGATCGGCCGGGTCGCTCATCGATCATGAACTCACCTGGTCGTTGAGGTGGGTGACGGCCGTGCGGAAGGCGGAGACGGCCGCTCTGACCGCCGGGTGCTCGCCGTACCCTCGCCTGAAGGCCGCCAGCGTGCGGCGGCTCAGCGGCAGGCGGGTGAGCGACACGTCAGGTGGCGGGTCGATGGCCGCCAGGCGGGGCACGAGCGCCACCCCCTGACCGGCCGCCACGAAGGCGAGCACGGTGTCGAAGTCGTCGATGTGGTGGCGCACCATCGGCTCGAACCCGGCCGCCTGGCAGGCCCTGATCGCCATCGTGTGGCAGAGGGTGCCCGGTTTGTTGGTGATCCACGCGTCGGCGCGGGCGGCGGTGATCGAGGGTCGGTCGGTGAGGTAGATCGGCTCGCTGAACAGCGGCTCGGTCTCGATGGACGCGTCCGTGACCGGCGGCACGAAGTCGTATTCGTGCACGAGCGCCACGTCCAGCTCGCCCGCCCGCAGCGCGGCCGAGACGTCGGCGGGGTCGATCTCCGAGACCCTCGGCTCCAGACCCGGGTGGGCGCCGGTCAGGGCGGCGAGCGCGGGCGGCAGGAGCACGCGGGCCGCCGTGGGGAACGCGCCGACGCGCAGCGGCCCCGAGGGCCCGGCGCGGGCGGCGGCGAGCGCCGCCGACGCGCGTTCGAGCTGTTCGAGTACGGCCTGCGCGTGCTCGACGAGGAGGTGGCCCGCGGGCGTCAGCGTCACCGTGCGGCCCGTGCGTTCGAGCAGCGGCACGCCCGCCTCCCGTTCCAGGGCGGAGAGCTGCTGGGAGACGGCCGAGGGCGTGAACGTCACGGCCTGCGCCACCGCGGCGATCGTGCCGCGCCTGGCGAGCTCGCGGAGCAGGAGGAGCTTGCGCGGGTCGAGCATAAGTTGAGCTTAACGTGTGGCCAAGAAATCAGTGCTGGACCTAACGGGTTCGCGCGGGTCACCCTCGAAGCATGCTGAGAGGAATCCACGTACCGCTGATCACCCCGTTCACCTCCTCGGGGGAGGTGGCCGCGGACGCGGTCGAGAAGCTCGCGGGCCACGTGCTCGACCAGGGCGCGGCCGGCCTGGTCGCGCTGGGCACCACCGGCGAGGTGGCCGCGCTCGACTCGGAGGAGCGGGCGCTGGTGATCGACGTCTGCGCGCGGGTCTGCGCCGAGCGGCAGGCGCTGCTGACGGTGGGGGTGACGGGGAACGACACCCGATCGACGGCCGGGGCGCTGCGGCGCCTGCCGGAGGGGGTGGGGGCGGCGCTGGTGACCGTGCCGTACTTCCTGCGGCCGGGGGAGCGCGGCGTGGTCGCGCACTTCGAGGCGCTGGCGGAAGAGACGCCGGTGCCGCTGGTGATCTACCACATCCCCTACAGGACCGGGCAGGCGGTCGGGGCCGCCACGCTGCGCCGCCTGGGCGCTCATCCGATGATCGCCGGCGTGAAGTACGCGGCGGGCCTCGACCAGGACGCCGTGGCGCTGCTCGGGGACCTGCCCGCCGGGTTCGAGGTGCTCGGCGGCGACGACGCGTTCATCTCGCCGCTGCTGGCGCTGGGCGCGGCCGGCGGGATCCTGGCCTCCGCGCATCTGGAGACCGCGAGCTTCGCCGAACTGGCCGCCGCCTGGCACGCCGGGGACGTCACCCGGGCCAGGGCGCTCGGGCACCGGCTGGCCCGCCTCTCGGCGACGCTCTTCGCCGAGCCCAACCCCACCGTGCTCAAGGGCGTGCTGCACGCCCAGGGCGTGATCCCGACCCCGGACGTGCGGTTGCCGCTCGTGCCCGCGAGCGCCGGCGCGGTGTCACAGGCCCTGGCGGTGCAACCATGAAGGCGATCCCGCACGCGCGGTCGGCAGATCCCCCGAGGTCGCCGGCCACCCCCGCTGTCGCGGATCCGCACGTGCGGTCGTGGGTCAGCGTTCGGACTCCCTGATGGCCGTGCCGACGTCGCCGACGCGGTCGGCCAGCAGCCCGATCGCGCCGACGGCCCTCGTCATCGGGTCGTCCTCGGCTCCCCCGAGCGCCTTGGCCCTGAGGTAGGCCGCCTTGATCGCCGCCCACCGTTCGGCCTGGGCGGGGGTCAGGCGGCCACGGAGCTCGGCCAGCTTGAGCAGGTTGGCCTCGGCGTCCGAGGTCAGGGTCTGGGCCTCGCCCAGGTAGTGGTCGTCGATCAGCGCTTCGAGCTCGTCGTCGTTCATCGCGGGCACGATGCGTTCGGCCAGCTTGTTCATGTTCCGGTACGACCCCTGCAGCCGGTACGGCGGCTCGGTGCGGGCGGCGTCGGACTGGGCGGCCGAGGCGATGTAGGCCTGGTTGTTGGCCAGGACCACCTCCTGCACCCGCACCAGCTTGGTCAGCACGCTGAGGACCTGGTCGAGCTCCGGCTTGGTGTACGGGTGACCGAGCTGGTCGGGCCGTACCGTCGTGTCGCCCCTGGCCAGCCGCACCAGCAGCTCCACGTCCGCACGGTCGCGGCCGGCGAGCGGCGCGAGCACGGGGTTGGAGGTGAGGGCGTTGTCGATGTAGCTGAGCGCGAACAGGTGGTCCTTGCCGGACAGCACGTCGCCCAGGTTCCACACGTCGGCCCGGTTGGCCAGCATGTCGGGGATGCGGAACCGCTGGCCCGACTCGGTGTACGGGTTGCCCGCCATGCACACGGCGAACCGCTTGCCGCGCAGGTCGTACGTGCGGGTGCGGCCGTTCCACACGCCCTCGATGCGGCGCTGGGCGTCGCAGAGCGAGATGAACTTCTGCAGCAGCTCCGGCGAGGTGTGCTGGATGTCGTCGAGGTAGAGCAGCGTGTTGTTGCCCGTCTCCAGCGCGAACGAGATCTTCTCGACCTCCTGCCTGGCCGTGGCGTCGGGCGCGTCGGCCGGGTCGAGCGAGGTGACGTCGTGGCCCAGCGCCGGGCCGTTGACCTTGACGAACACCAGGCCGAGCCGGCTGGCGACGTACTCCATGAGGGTGGTCTTGCCGTAGCCGGGCGGCGAGATGAGCAGCAGCAGGCCCATCTGGTCGGTGCGCTTGCCCGCGCCGGTGGCGCCGAGCTGTTTGGCCAGGTTGTCGCCGATCAGTGGCAGGTACACCTCGTCCAGCAGGCGGTTGCGGACGAAGGCGCTCATGACCTTGGGGCGGTACTCGTCCAGGCGCAGCCGCCGCCGTTCCGCCTCGACCAGCTCGCTCCTGCGGCGCTGGAAGGCGCGGTAGGCGGGCACCCGCTCCTGCCGGAACCGGCGCGCCCTGGTGAGCAGCTCGTCGAGCCTGATCTCCAGCTTGCGTCCGGCGACGCGGGGGTGGGATCCCAGCAGCCCGTCCACGGTCTCGGTCGTGGCGGCGCTCGAGTCGTGGCGGGGCAGGTCGCACAGGTGTACGGCGATGGCCTCGGTGACCTCTGGGCCCTCGCGGAAGGCGGACATCCACGCCTGCGCGAGCTGGAGGCGTTCGGGCAGGGCGAGCGCCTGGAGGTCCTCCTCGAACTCGCGCGCCTTGGCCGGGCCCAGCTCGTGGTGGAACGCGTCGAGCAGGTCACGCGCGCCCTTGCTGGTCACGAACCCGGCCGGGCCGCCGCCCAGTTCCTCGACGAGGTATTCGCCGGCCAGGCCCGCGTCCGGCGCGGCGCCCGTACGCAGGCCGGCCATGAACTCCGCGATCGCGGCGCCCAGCTCGGCGGCCAGCGCGCCCAGGGCGGAGGTGCCGCCGAAGACCGTGCGCGCCCGCACCAGCGACACTGCCCGGGTCGTCGATGTTTTACGTGAAACCTCGTCCAGCCCGAACGCCCAGAACAGCTGGGCGGCCGCGCGGACGTCGGCCGGGTAGCGCAGCAGCCCGGCTCCCTCGCGCAGCCGTACGAGCGCGTCCAGGATGATCGTGGCGTCGTGGTCGTGCACGCCCCGCTCGTAACCCTCGTCGTACCGCGACTCGGCCGCCTGCCTGACCAGGTCGGCCAGGGGAGCGCCGGCCGTGACGGAGTCGAGCAGCGAGGCGGCCAGGTGCTCGGCCCGGTAGACGTCGGGCGTCTCCGAGACCAGCAACTGGTCCCAGAAGGGCCGGGTGTCGGCGAACGACTCGGGCACGGGCGCGCGGTAGTCGGTGCCGGTGATCGCGAAGTACATGGAGGTGCGGTCGTCGCCGCGCTCCACGTGCGGCACCAGCGTCAGGTCGATCGGCTGGGTGTTGACGGCGAAGCGGTGGTGGCCGAGTCGCAGGGTCTCGCCGCCGTCCGAGAACAGGTCGAGGCGGTCCCGCAGGGAACGCGCGGCCTCCTGCTGCGCCGACTTGACCCGCCCGTCCAGCTCCTCCGCGCGTACGGCGTCCCCGAGCGCGCGCAGCTCGTCGGCGACCGAGCGGACCTTGGCCACCATCGGGTCGGTCGCGAAGTAGGTGTTCACCTCGTCGAGCGACGACAACGAGCCGAGGCGGCGGGTGACGCTGGCGAGGACCCGCTCGGCGGAGGCGAAGATGCGGTCGGCGCGGCGGGCCAGCTCGTCCAGCTGCGTCTGCTTGCGGGACGAGAACGCCTCATAGACGTCGTCCCGCTTGGCCGACAGCTGCGCGGCGAAGTCGTCGAACTCGCCGAAGCGCGACTCCAGGTTCTCCAGCTGGAGCATCAGCCGGCCGAGCTGCTCGTCGCACTTCTCGGGGCTGTCGGCGACCGCCAGCGCACCCGTGATGGCCTGCCCCAGCAGGGCGAACTCGGCGGCGAACGCGGCCCGCCCCTCGGCCCCCAGCAACTCGCGGCGGCGGCCGTCCAGCACGGCCCTGGCCCGGTTGACGCCGCCGAGGACCTCGGCGATGCGGCTCAGGATGGAGGTGCGCACGGTGGCGTCGGCGATCTCCAGCGAGCCGACGACCTCCGTCACCACCTCCAGCCCTTCCGACTGCTCGGCCAGCCGGTCGGCGACGGGCTCGGCCTCGGCGGCCGTGGTGATCGCGGCGGCTTCGGCGGCCAGCTGCTCGACGGCGGCGTGGTAGGCGGTGAACGCGTCCGCGCCCTCCAGGAACGCGACCGCCCGCCGGCCCACCGAGTCCAGTTCCTCCGCCACCGACGCGGCCAGCGCGTCGAGCGCGGCCAGGTCGATGTAGCGGACCTCGCGCAGCGTCACCAGGTGGCCCTGGGCCCTGCGCAGCGTGGCCAGCAGGCTCACCCAGGCGTCGGCGGTGACCGGGTCGTCGGCCTGGGCGCGGCGTACCAGGCGGGTGGTCTCCTCCGTCGCCGTGGCGAGCGTCTGCTCGGCCTGCCTGGTGAGCTGCTCGACGTTCTCGTACTCGTCGAGGACCTGTTCGGCGGTGGCGCGTACGTCGGAGAGCGGGCCGCGCAGGCCGTGGTCGCCGAGCCAGTGGTAGGAGTCGAACGCCCGCGTGCACGCGGCGATGAGCCCCTCGAACGTCCCGGCGGACGGCGCCATCTCCTCGACCATGCGGGACACCGACAGGCAGTCGGAGATGCCGCGCACCAGCTCGGCGTTGCCGATGCGCTCCAGCGGCCCGGTGCCGGCGGGCTGGGCGGCGGCGTAGGTGTCGGAGACGTACGGGGTCTGCCAGACCTGCATCGGGTGGACCCGGGTCGGCTCCTCGGAGGTGGCGCGGAAGACGACCATCGTGCCGTCCTCGAACAACGAGTATCCGTGGCAGACGATGGGCGTGGCCACCTCCTTCCTGATCACGTTGTACGGCAGCAGCAGCGAGCGCCCGTCGCCCATGGCGTGGAAGACGTACAGGACGTCCTCGCCGTTGGGGGAGCGGACCACCCGCTCGAACTCCAGGTCGGTCACGTCCGTGTCGAACGTCTTGCTGACCCCGGTCGCCAGGTAGTAGCCGCCGGGGAAGATCAGCCCCTGGTCCTCGGGCAGCCGCTGGCAGGCCTGCCCGATGCCGTCGAGCCGCACGACGGACCTGGTGCGCACGTTGAACACCAGGTGCCGCCAGTCGGTCTCCTTGTACGGCTTGATCCGCATGAGGATGAGCGGCCCGACCCGGGCGTACTCGACGTCGGCGTCGGCGAGGCTCTGCAGGGGTTCGGTGACCGGCTCGGAGTAGATGCCCGCGCCGGTCTCCGTGTTGTCCTCGATCTTGATGGTGAGGTCGCCGCCGACGGTCTCGACGAAGACCTCGCCGTCGATGGAGATGTGCGGGTGGCGGCCGAGCACGTGGTCGTCGCGGGTGGTGGGGGTCCACTCGAAGTCGTGGGACGGGGGGAAGACGTGGTCACGCTCACCCCTGTTATCCAGATATTTCGGGACTCCGCCGGTGCTGACCGCCCACCGGAGCACCCGCAGATCCGCAGGACCCGTCTGGAACACCGCCAGCAGCTTGCCCTCCACCCGCCGGAGCTGCTGCAGCCGCGTCTCCTTGTAGTAGCGGTAGAGCTCGGCGAAGTCCTTCCTGAACGCCGGATCCTCCAGCGCCTCCAGCTTGTCGGCGTCGAACCGGAAGGCGTCGCCGTCCCTGGAGAACCGGTGCACCGCGAACACGTCGGCCACCGTCGTCTCCGGCTTGAGCCCGATGAAGACGTTGTAGCCGAACAACATCACGTCACCCAGGGAGACGATGTCCCTGGGGACGCAGTTGTTCTCCGTACGGATCCGCTCGGTGCCCAGCAGGCGCAGCTCCGCGCCGCCGAACACGCGCAGCCGCTCCTGGTTGACCGCCTCGGCCGTCGCCGCGAGGGCCTTGGCCTGGGCCTGGAGCCGGTTCCTGAGGACTTCGTACGTCCCCGCCTCCAGCCCAGGCCCGGCTTCGAGCGCAGTCACAGACGGTCAGCCCCTCGCCCCGGCGAGCGCGGCCACCGGCGAGTCGGCCACCCCCAGCCGGCGGGCCGTCTCCAGCAACTCGCCGAGCGCCGACGACTGCGGGCCGCCGTTGTTGATGAGCTGCATGAGCAGGGCGGACACGGTCAGGTTCTTCAGATCCTCGGTACGCACGCCGCTCACCACGCCGGCGAGGTCGGCCGCCAGGCTGGCCGTCCC
The DNA here is from genome assembly GCF_039871515.1 of Nonomuraea sp. B1E8. NCBI lineage: Bacteria > Bacillati > Actinomycetota > Actinomycetes > Streptosporangiales > Streptosporangiaceae > Nonomuraea > Nonomuraea sp. B1E8. The sequence goes on from NZ_JBDPLS010000014.1 coordinate 156,255, forward strand.
GTTGACGTACGGCTCGGCCAGGGCGCCCGCGACCTGGGAGTGCCCGATGAACCCGTCGACCGCCTTGCCCGCGGTGATCGAGCCGACCACCTTGTCGAAGAACATCGTGTCGCCGCCGACGATGTCGATGTTCGCCTTGGCCAGCCCGGCGGCCAGGACGCTCGCCTGCGACTCGGCCACGTGCCGCGACACGTCGATGTGCTTGAGACGGATCTCCTTGTCGGCCTCCAGGCGCAGGCGGTACTCCTCGTGCTCCCTGCTGGCCTCGTCGAGCGCGGCCATCGCGGCCGCCTTCTCGGTGAGACCCTCGGCCTCGGCCTTAAGCTTCTCGCCGACCGCGGCGGCGCCGGCCAGCGCCATCGCCTGCTCGCCCTCGGCCTGCGCCTTGAGCCGGTCGCCCTCGACCAGCGCCATGGCCCTGGCGCCGTCGGCCTCGGCGGCCAGCTTCTCCTTCAGCGCCAGCGCCTCCGCACGGCCGACCTTCTCGATGGCGTCCGCGTCGCGCTCCTTGACCTGGACCTGCGCCAGGCCGTCGGCGGCGGACTCGGCCTGGATGCCCTCGGCCAGCCGGATCTTGGCCCGCGCGTCCAGATCGGCGGCCTGCTGCCTGGCCTCGGCGAGCACGAGCTCCTCGCGGGCCCTGAACTTGCTGGCGGCCTCCGCGGCCTCGGCGGCCTTGATGTCCTTGACCAGGTTCTCCTGCGCCTCGGCCTCGGCGGCGATGATCACCTGCTGGCGGGTGCGCTCGGCCTCCTCGACCACGCGCAGCCGCTTGATGCTCTCCTCCTGCTCGGCCACGGTCCTGTCGACCGCGATGCGCTCGCGGATGACCTCGGCGATCGCGCGCTTCTCGGTCTCGACCTCCTTGTCCTTCGCGATGCGCGACAGCTCGGTCTCCCGCTCCTTGGCGATGACCTCCAGCAGGCGGTCCTTCTCGATCCGCTCGGACTCGATGGCGATCACGCGCTCGCGGTTCTTCTCGGCGACCGCGATCTCGCGGTGCTGGTTCTCCCGCTGCACGCCGATCTGCTCGTCGGTCTTGATGCCGGCGGTCTGGGCGCGCAGCCGCTCCTCGGCCTGCACGCGGGCGATCTCCGCCTCCTCGCGGGCCTTGACGGTCTCGATCTCGCGGCGCTGCTTGAGCTCGGCGTCGGCCTGGCGGCGCTCCAGTTCGAGGATGGCCTCGCGGGCGTCCACGTTCTGGCGGGTGATCTCCTTCTCCTCGTTGCGCCGGAACTCGTTCGTGCGCACGTGCTCGAGGGCCGTCAGCTCGGTGATCTTGCGGATGCCCTGCGCGTCGAGGATGTTGCTCTTGTCGAGCTGAACCAGGGAGGTCTGCTCCAGGTAGTCGATGGCGGCGTCTTCGAGGCTGTAGCCGTTGAGGTCCGTGCCGATGAGCCGGATGATCTCGTCGCGGAACTCGTCGCGCTTGGTGTAGAGGTCGACGAAGTCCAGGTGCTTGCCGGCCGTCTTCAGCGCTTCTGAGAACTTCGCGTTGAACAGCTCCTGCAGCGTCTGCTCGTCGCTGGCCCTGGCCGTGCCGATGGCCTGGGCGACCTTGATGACGTCTTCCGTGGTCTTGTTCACGCGTACGAAGAACGTGATCTTGATGTCTGCCCTGATGTTGTCGCGGCAGATCAGGCCCTCGCGACCGGTGCGGTGGATCTCGATCGTCTTCACCGAGATGTCCATGACCTCGGCCTTGTGGACGACGGGCAGGACGATCTTGCCGGTGAACGTCACGTCGACCTTGTTGATCTTCGAAACGATCAGCGCCTTGCCCTGTTCGACCTTACGGAAAAGGCGGCCGATGAGGACGAGGAGCCCGATGGCAATGATCGCGATAACTGCTATGAGTATGCCGAGTCCGGTAGAGATGACGTCCATCAATGCTCACTTTCGTACGGCATGACCAAGAAGAATTCGCCGTCTTTGTCGTAGTCGAAGATGAGTGCGGTGGCGCCGCGGTCCAGGCGGTCCAGCCCGGTCGTGCGCACCTGCACGATCGCGGACGCGCCGTCCGCTGCGCTGACCTCGGCCTGGCCGAAGTCGGGCGTGGCCTCGCCGGTGCGGATCACGCACATCTGGCCGATGAAGTCCTTCCGCGAGGCCCGGTCCCCTTCGCGGAAGAGCGGCCGCAGCGGAAGCAGCAGGCCACGGGCGGCGAACCAGCCGCCGGCCACGGCGACGACCGGCACGGCGACCAGCAGGTCGCCGCCCACCATCTGGCTGCCGATCAAGCACAGCGTCCATGCCACCGCGATCAGCACCGAGAGCGTGATCCCTGCGGGAACTCCCCCGAGTCCCAGCCAGGCCGCGTCGTCATCCACGTGGAACAGGCCGGTGATGACAGCCAGCCAATACCCCACGACCACGATGAGAAGGATGCTGAAAATGACAGTTGGAAAGCTGAATGCGGCGTCTGTGAACTCGGTCATCCCACCTAGGTGCCCCGTCCCCGTGTGTGTCCCCTGTCGCACTATATCTAGATAAAGACCGAGTAAAAGGAAAAGTTCCCATAACAGTATGTGACTTGACCTCAACTTCGGTTGAGGTAGCAGGCTCTGTCCCATGACCGAACTGATGAGGGCGGCGGCCTGCGCCGAGCCCGGCGGCCCTGACGTGCTGAAGGTGATGGAGCTGCCCGCGCCCCAGGCGGGCCGGGGAGAGGTACGGGTGCGGGTGCGGGCGGCCGGCGTACAGCCCTTCGACGCGGCCGTACGGGCGGGGTGGCTCCCTCCGTACATGCCGGACGCCGGCTACCCGCGCATCCCCGGCAACGAGTTCGCCGGCGTGGTGGACCAGGTGGGACCCGGCGTGACGGGGGTGGCGCTGGGCGGCGAGGTGCTCGGGTTCTCGCGGCTGCACGCCTACGCCGAGTACATCGTGGTGCCCGCCGCGGACGTGGCCCCCAAACCCGCGAAAGTGCCCTGGGAGGTGGCGGGCGGGATGACCGCGGGCGTGCAGACCGCCGAGCTGGCCCTCGACGGCCTGCGCGTCGCGGCGGGCGAGACGCTGCTCGTGCACGGCGCGGCCGGATCGGTGGGCACCGCGGCGGTGCAGATCGCCAGGAGGCGCGGGGCCACCGTGATCGGCACCGCCCGCGAGGTCAACCACGACCATCTACGCGAACTCGGCGCCATCCCCGTCGCCTACGGGGAGGGGCTGTCCGATCGGGTGCGCGAGCTCGCGCCCGGCGGGATCGACGCCGCCCTGGACGGGGCAGGAGGTCACGCGCTGGAGGTGTCGATCGAGCTGGTCGAAGACCGCACCCGCATCGTCACGCTGGTCGAGCACGGCAAGGCCGCCGAGCTGGGCGTCCAGGTCGTCCAGGGGGAGCGTACGGCGGAACGGCTCGGGCGCTATGCCGCGCTGTACGCCGCGGGCGAGTTCGTGTTCCCGGTGCGGCGGGCGTACCGGCTGGAGGAGGCCGCGGACGCGCACCGGGAGATCGAGACCGGCCACGGCCGCGGGAAGATCGTGCTGACCATGTGAGTCACTGCCGGTGCCGTACGGCCTCGGCCACCGCGAGCTGGATGCGCATCCACTCGCTCTCGGCATGGGTGCCGTCCTCGACCTCCCAGAGCATGTTCTGCAGCGCCCGGCCCAGCGTCCAGCCCGCGGCCCGCTGGGGGTCGAGGCCGAGCCGGTCGACCATCAGGTCGAAGCGCCTGAGCACCGTCCGCGTCACGTCACCCGACGCGACCACGTCGTCCCACCGGTTGTCCAGGGCGGGCATCAGGTCGAACCCCGGGTCGCCGGCCAGCGGCTTGGGGTCGATGCTCAGCCACGGCTCCCGCCCGGCCGCCAGCACGTTGTCGTAGTGCAGGTCCCAGTGCAGCAGGCGGTCGCCGGGCTCGTGGACGAGCTCGGCGACCGCCGAGGCGCACCACGTCATCCAGTGGCGGTGGTGTTCGTCCGTCAGCCGCGTGAGCGCCTTGTCCACGTCGTCGAGCATGGCCTGCGCGATGTCGCCCAGCCGGCGCATCCCCGCGGGGGCGGGATGGGCCACCAGGCGGGCCAGCAGGTCGGTGAGGATGCCCAGCGCCTCCGTGTCGTCCGGCACGGCGGACAACGACCGGTCGGCCTCCAGCCGTTCGAGCAGCATGGTGCCGGTCGCCGGGTCGGATTCGAGCAACAACACCGACGCGTCACCCGCCCACGCGGCCAGCCCCATGGCCTCGGTGGCGTTCTCGTCGGTGACGGGCTGCAGCTTGAGCGCGGCCTTCGTGTCGTCGTCGCGGACGACGGGCAGCACGAGCGACACCACGCCGTGCCTGGGCTCGCCGTCGAGCCGCAGCCCCCACTCCTCCAGGTAACGCTCGGCGAGCGCTGGCAGCCCGGCCGACCAGGCACGCCCGGCCTCCCCGTCGTACTTCACATGGGACGCCGTCAACGCCTCCGGCACCTTGATCCTCATGCCCCCAGTCTGCACAGGGGGCGGGATGCGCGGGACGGCTCAGTAGTGCCAGGGGAACGGCGACCAGTCGGGCTCGCGCTTCTGCAGGAACGAGTCGCGCCCCTCGGCCGCCTCGTCCGTCATGTAGGCCAGCCGCGTGGCCTCGCCCGCGAACACCTGCTGGCCCACCATGCCGTCGTCGATCGCGTTGAAGGCGAACTTGAGCATCCGCTGCGCCGTCGGCGACTTGCCGTTGATCTTCCGGCCCCACTCCAGGGCCGTGGCCTCCAGCTCGTCGTGCGGGACCACGGCGTTGACCATGCCCATGCGGTGGGCGTCGGCCGCGGAGTAGGTGTCGCCGAGGAAGAAGATCTCGCGGGCGAACTTCTGTCCGACCTGCCGCGCCAGGTAGGCCGAGCCGAACCCGCCGTCGAAGCTGGCCACGTCGGCGTCGGTCTGCTTGAACCGGGCGTGCTCCGCGCTGGCCAGTGTGAGATCCGCCACAACGTGCAGGCTGTGGCCGCCGCCCGCGGCCCAGCCGGGCACCACGCAGATCACAACCTTGGGCATGAAGCGGATCAGCCGCTGCACCTCAAGGATGTGCAGGCGCCCGGTGGCCGGCGTGCCGTCGGCGTACTGGTAGCCGTCCTTGCCCCTGATGCGCTGGTCGCCGCCCGAGCAGAAGGCCCAGCCGCCGTCCTTGGGCGACGGGCCGTTGCCGGTGAGCAGCACGCAGCCGACGTCGGTGGTCTGCCGGGCGTGGTCGAGCGCGCGGTAGAGCTCGTCGACCGTCTGCGGGCGGAAGGCGTTGCGTACGTCGGGCCGGTCGAACGCAATGCGCACGGTGCCCTGGTCGACGGCTCGGTGGTAGGTGATGTCGGTGAACTCGAATCCCTCGACCGCCTGCCACGCCTTGGGATCGAACAGCTCGGAGACCATGCCCGAAGCCTAACGGATCTGTCCTTTCCGCCCGCCTTGTCGATCCCAGGGCGGCTAGGTGACCTCGGCTCTCAGCTCCGCGAGGAGCTCGCCCTGGTCGGCCAGCATGTCGGTGAGGATGCGCCGGGCGGCGCCGAGCAGGTCGGCGAGCTCCGGAGTGGCCAGGGTGTAGACCACCGTGCTGCCTTCGCGGATGGCGCTCACGATTCCCGCCCGGCGCAGGACCGCGAGCTGTTGTGAGAGGCTCGAAGCCTCGATGTCGATCTGGGCCAGCAGGTCCCTGACGGGAAGTGGCCCTTCTTGGAGCAGCTCCAACACTCGGATGCGAGCGGGGTGGCCGAGCGTTCGGAAGAAGTCGGCCTTGGCCTGATGGACCTCCACGTGCATGTTGCCAGACTAATCGAGTTCAGTTGCATAATTCTTCAAGTCGTAACGTTGTTGGATAGCATGGCAGCGGGGACGAGGGAGAGTAGCCATGGGCCGAGGTAGAGCCAAGGCGAAGCAGACGAAGGTCGCTCGCCAGCTGAAGTACACCAACCATCACATCGACTACGACCGGCTCCGCGAGGAGCTGGGCGCCGACCCGCGACGCGAGGACTCTCCTACTCCGTCCGAGCAGGAGTCCGAGCGCGGGCGATGACCCTGGTCAGCCGCGCGGGCGCGAGCGTCACGTTCGCCAGCCGCCTGGCCTCCGGCGCCTGATCGGGCGCCGCGAGTTCCAGGCGGCGCAGCACCTCCCGGACGATGACGCGCATCTCCAGGAGCGCCAGCTGCGCTCCGACGCAGAAGCGCCGCCCGCCGCCGAAGGGCATCCAGCCCCTGTTCTGGTGCCCCGCCAGGAAACGTTCCGGACGAAACTCTCCGGGCTCGGCGAAGGCGGCGGGATCACGGTGCACGAGCGGGATGTACGGTCCCGCGTACCACCCGGCCGGGATCTCGTAGTCGCCCAGCCGCAGGGGTGAGTCGAGCAGCCGTGGCGCCTCATAGACGACGGGCCGGACGCGCAGCACCTCCTTGACCACCGCGTCGAGGTAGGGCTCGTCGTCCGGCAGGCGTTCCAGCACCTCGGGCATCCGCAGGATCCGCTCGAACGCCCAGGCCAGACCGGTCGCGGTCGTCTCATGACCGGCGATCAGCATGGTGATCAGCTCGTCGCGGATCTCCTGGTCGTCCAGCCCGGTGTCCAGCAGCCGCCCGAGCACGTCGGTGCCGCCGGAAGTGCCGCGCCGGCGGCCGATCTCGTCGAACAGGATCGTGTCCACGGCGGCGCGCAGCCGCAGGAATCGCGCGTACGGCGTGATCGGCACCCGCGCGGCGGGGCCGCGCAACCGGTCGGGCAACATCGCCACCTGCATGGAGCCGCCGGTCTGGATCAGCGCCGGCAGCAGCGCCCGCAGCCTGCCGACGCGCTCGGCGTCGCGGATCCCGAAGATCAGCCGGATGATGATCTCCAGCGTGATCTCCTGCATACGATCGCGCAGCGCGAAGGGCCTGCCCAGCGGCCACGTCGCGATCTTCTCCGCCGCGATCGCCGCGATGTCGTCGTGGTAGCCGGCGACCTGCCTGGCGCGCAGCGGCGGGTTGAGCGTCTTGCGGTGGCGCCACCACGGGTCGCCGTCCAGCGTGAGCACCGAATGCTCGCCGACCAGATGTGCGAGGAAGTCGCGGCGCGCCGCGCCGGCGTGCCCGCCGCCCTGGTCGGTCCGGTAGACCTGCTCGGCCAGCTCCGCGGTGGTCACGTAGACCTCCGGGGGGAAACCGGCGTAGCGAACCGTGAAGATCGGGCCGTACCTGCGGTGATAGGCCTCGAACGCGCTCGGTGCCGCGGTCATGAAACGCGCGGTCTGCACCAGCGCGGGAACTCTCGGTCCCGGAGGGATCACTGTTCGTCCTCCATGTAGATATACGTACGTCATATACGGACGTATATCTGGATACCATGGATCGCGTGTCGCGAACAGAGGCCGGTGGATACCGGGAGAGACTGCTGGCGGGAGCCGTGAGCTGCCTGCAGGAGAAGGGCTACGCCCGCACGACCGCACGAGACCTGGTCGCCGCCTCCGGCACCAACCTGGCCTCCATCGGCTACCACTTCGGCGGCAAGGACGCGCTGCTCAACGAGGCCATCGCCGAGATCTTCGAGCAGTGGACGGAGCGGGTCGAGCGATCCATGTTCGGCACCGAGCTCGGCACCGGCAGGGAGATGCTCGAACGCGCCATGAGGGAGCTGGTCGACGTCTTCGAGGAGCTGGGGCCGCAGCTCGTACTCCTCGTCGAGGGCTATCCCGCGGCGCTTCGCGAGCCCGTGCTGAAGGAGAAGCTGGCCCAGGCCTACGCCCGCGCCCGCACCGCCGGGGCCGGCATGATGCGCAGGGCCGCCGGCGAGCTCGGGGTCGAGCTGCCGACGAACCCCGAGGTGTTCGTGTCGGTGGTGGTGGCGATCGCCGACGGGCTGATGCTCCAGTGGCTGCTCGACCCGTCGGCCACCCCCGACGCCCGCCAGGTCGTCGACGCCCTCGCCGCGCTCTCCGCCATCATCACCTAGCCTCCGCGCCGCCTGCGCCGATCAGGCGGCGCAGGAGTCGTGGGTCGCGTCGAAGCCCTTGATCGCCTCGTGGTCGTCGACGCGCAGCGGCTTGACGCCCTTCCAGTCGTCGCCGATCACCAGCACCAGCCGGTTGGTCCTGGCGGCGGGCACGTGCCTGGGCGCGGCCGTCACGAGGTCGCGGGCGAGGGTGGGCACGCGGGTCTCGCCGTTCGGGCCGTAGAGGATCGTGGTCTTCGCCTGCGGCTTGCGGGCTGTGTCGCCGATCTTGGCGATGTGGTAGCCGCGCTGTTCGAGGGAGGCGGCCACCTCCCGGGCCAGCCCGCTGCGCCAGGTGCCGTTGCGGAGCTCGACCTGCACCTTCGACCGGGCCACCTTGGCCTGGCCGCTCTTGACGCCATCCACGCTCTGGTCTCTGGCCACCACCTGGAACAATCTGTCGGCCTGGGGCTGCACCCACTCGACCCGGCCCGGCTGGGTGACGGAGTAGTGCCACGGCGTGGTGATGAAACGGATGCGCCCGGCGTCCAGCCCGCGCAGGCTGAGCGCGAGGTCCCTCATCACGGACGGGGTCAGGCCGCGGTCCGTCGTGACCGCCTTGGTGCCGGCGTCGAGGACGGCGAACAACCTGGCCGGGTCGGCCAGCGTCTCGCCGCTCATCACCTTCTTGACCATCGAGGCGATGAACATCTGCTGCCGCTGGATCCGCCCGATGTCGGAGCCGTCACCCATGCTGTAGCGGGCGCGCACGTAGCCGAGCGCCTGCTCGCCGTTGAGGGTCTGCCGGCCCGCGGGCAGGTGCAGCAGGGCCTTCTTGTCGCGCACGGGCTCGGGCAGGCAGACCTCCACGCCGCCGACGGCGTCGACCAGGCTCTTGAAGCCGGAGAAGTCGACCTTCACGAAGTGGTCGATGTGGATGCGGGTGAGCGCCTCGATCGTCTTCCAGGTGCAGCCGATGCCGCCGGAGTTGAACGACTCGTTGATCATGCCGAGGTGCGGCCGCTGTCCCGGCAGGCCGCCGGTGGCCCGGCAGGCGGGCAACTGCACGAGCGAGTCGCGCGGGAAGCTGACGACCATCGCCTGGTCACGCTGGGACGACACGTGGACCAGCATGATCGTGTCGGTGCGCTCACCCGCGACGCGGCCGTATTTCGCGTTGGCGCCGTCGCGCTGGTCCGAGCCGACGACCAGGACGTTGAGCGCGGTGCCGGCCACCTTGGCCGGCCGGGCGGTGCCGAGGTCGTCGGCGGTCACGTCGACGTGCTTGACGTTGCCGGTCAGCCTGGCCCAGACGCCCACGACCACGCCGACCACCAGCAGGACGACCGCCGCGGTGATGGCGATCACCCGGCGCAGCCAGGGACGGCGCCGCCGGCGGTGCGATCGTCTGCTCCGGTGGGAGGGCGGCACATCGCTCACGTGACTCCAGAAGGACGGGGCCGAGGGCCGCCGCCCATGGCCAAGAGCCTCGCCGTTCAGATCTCGGCCGGTTGGACGTGCCTGAGTGTACTCAGCCGAACACGCTCCGGGGCTCAGTCGGGGACGTTCCTCCGCGGGGCCACCAGCCCCGACTCGTAGGCGAACACCACGAGCTGGGCGCGGTCGCGGGCGCGCAGCTTGGTCATCGCCCTGCTGACGTGCGTCTTGGCGGTGGTCGGGCTGATCACCATGTGGGCGGCGATCTCGTCGTTGGACAGGCCGCGGGCCACCAGGGCGGTCACCTCGCGCTCGCGGTTGGTGAGCACGCCGAGGCCCTCCGGCCGTGGCTCGGGGCGGCGGGCGACGTACTCGCCGATCAGCCGGCGGGTGATGGCGGGGGACAGCAGGGCGTCGCCGCGGGCCGCCACCCTGACACCCTGCAGCAGGTCGGCGGGCTCGGTGTCCTTGACCAGGAAGCCGCCGGCGCCCGCCCTGAGCGCGTCGTAGACGTACTCGTCGAGGCCGTAGTTGGTGAGGATCACGACGTGGACGCCGCTCAGCCGCTCGTCGGAGGCGATCTGGCGGGTCGCCTCGATGCCGTCCATGACCGGCATCTGGATGTCGATGAGCGCGACGTCCGGCCGGTGCTCCAGGGCCAGGGCCACGGCCTGCCGGCCGTCGGCGGCCTCGGCCACCACCTCGATGTCGTCCTCCGCCTCCAGCAGGGCGCGGAAGCCGGCCCTAATGAGCGCCTGGTCGTCCACGAGCAGCACGCGGATCACGATGGTTCCCCCAGCGGTAGTTCTGCGCGTACGGTGAATCCGCCGTCGGGGCGCGGGCCTGCCTGCAGCTGGCCGCCGAGCGCCGTGACGCGCTCGCGCATGCCGCGCAGCCCCACGCCGGGTGTGGGCGGCGTGCCGGGGCCGGCCGAGCCGTCGTCGTCCACCTGCACGACCAGCTCGCCGGCGCCGTAGCCGATGCGCACCGCCGCTGCGGCCCCGCCCGCGTGCCGTGAGACGTTCGTCAGCGCCTCCTGCACGATCCGGTACGCCGCCCTGTCGACCTCGCGGGGCAGCTCGTGCCGCTCGCCGGAGATCGTCACCGTGGTGCGCAGGCCGGTCGAGCGGGCCCGCTCCACCAGGTCGCCGAGCCGGTCGAGGCCGCTGGCCGCGGGCTCGTCGCCGGCTTCGCGCAGCACCTCCAGCGTGGCGCGCAGCTCGCGCATGGCGTCGCCGCCCGCCTCCTGGATGGCCAGCAGCGCCGCGGGCACCTCCTCGCCCCGCTTGCGCGCCAGGTGGATGGCCACGCCCGCCTGCACCTTGATGATCGAGATGCTGTGGGTGAGCGAGTCGTGCAGCTCTCTGGCGATGCGCAGCCGCTCCTCGTTCGCGCGGCGGAGCGCGGCCTCCTCTCGGGTCCGCTCGGCCTCGGCGGCGCGCTCCTCCACCTGCTTCAGGTACGCCTGCCGGTGCCTGGCCACGGTCGCCGCCACCCCGGCCGCCAGGAACCAGCCGAGCAGCAGCGTCGCGCCCTGGGTGATGGCCTGGGTGTCCTGAGGGGCGGCGGTGGCCAGGTTCACCGCCAGGCCGACGCCCAGATAGATCGCGCCGGCCAGCGCCGCGAGCAGCCAGCGTCCGGCCCTGACCGCGCCGAAGACCGACACGAGCACGGGGAAGGCGGCCGACGGCCCTGGGTCGGCGTGCTCGGAGAAGACGAGCATGCAGACCGTGGTCAGGGGCAGCGCGACCAGCGGCGCCCGGCGCCAGGCGACCAGCGCCAGCGAGCCGGCCAGGACCGCGGCCAGTTCGAGCGCGCCCGTGCCGGGGGCGACCAGCGCGGTGGGCGTCAGGATGGTGGCGGCGGTCACGGCGAGCGCGCCGTCCATGGCCAGGGGGCGCCATCGGGGCACAGAGCTCACTCCTGCAGAGTAGGGCGTCGCCGCGGCCGGTTCGTCGGCGCCTGGTCGCACTTCGGCGCTACTGCCGGAGAAGTAGTCACGGCGATCCTGCTGCGCGGGGCGTAGCCGCAGGAGTCTTCGCGGGCACGACGACCGATGACCAGGCCGGATACCACCATGTCGGGTCATGGACCTGTTTCGAGACAGGAGCCGGTGATGACCGGCTCGTTCCGTTACGTCACCCCGGTGGAGCCGCGCGGCGCGACCGGGCGGGTGGGCGAGGTCTACGCGCAGCTCGCGGAGGACTTCGGCATGGCGCGCATGGCGGTGTTCATGACGGTGTCGCCGTCGGCGGACGTGCTCGCCGCGACCTGGTCGCTGCTGCGCGAGTCACTGCTGGCGGGCAACGCGCCGAGGACCGCCAAGGAGATCGTGGCGATCGGCGTGTCGCTGGCCAACCGGTGCCCGTACTGCGTGGCCGCCCACACGACCCTGCTGCACGCGACCGGCGACCACCGGCTCGCGGAGACCGTCGCCGCCGGCGGCACGCCCCGCGATGCCGAACACGCCGAGCTGCTGGTCTGGGCCAAAGGCCGGGGTCCGGTGCCCTTTCCCGTCGTGCTCGCGCACGAGTACATCGGCACCGCGCTGACGTTCCACTTCGTCAACCGCGTCGCCTCGGCGCTGCTCACCGAGAACCTGCTGCCCGCGAACCTGCAGAGATCGCGCCTGGTGCGGAGCGTGGGCGGGCGCATGATGTCCGGCGCGGTACGCCGCACGCTGCCCGCGGGCGGGAGCCTGCCGCTGGTGGCGGACCTGGCCGCGGGGCCAGAGCCGGCCTGGGCGGTGGGCACGCCCGTCGGCGCCGCGTACGCCGCGCTGCGCGCCGCCGCGGGGGCGGGCGGCGAACTGCTCGGGCGGGCCGCCCGCTCCGCCGTGACCAGGGCCGTCGCCGCCTGGGACGGCGAACATCCGCCGATGGACAGCGCCTGGCTGGACGGGCCGACGGCGGATCTGCCCGCCGGGGAACGAGCCGGGGCCAGGCTCGCGCTGCTCGTCGCGCTCGCGCCGTACCGGGTGACCGACGCCGACGTCGCCGCCTGGCGCGGACCCGCGACGGACGAGGACCTGGTACGGCTCTGCGCGTTCGGCGCCATAACGGCCACGGAACGCGCCGAGACCCTCATCACCGCCACGGCCGCCGAGCGCGCCGACTCTCACAGCACCGTCACACACGCACCCTCGGGAGATCGATCATGACCGCGCAACACACCTTCGCCACCGCGCCCGTGCGGACCTCCTGGCCCCTGCAGACGCTCAGGGCCGTGGTCATCCTGCACGTGGTCGCGCTGCTGTTCCAGGCGGTGACGGCGGGCATGCTGCTGACCTCGTCCGGTGGCCGGGCGCTGCACATGACGTCGGGCATCGCGCTGGTCGCCATCGGGATCATCCACCTCGTCGCGGCGATCCTGGTCTGGCGGCCCGGCCGCGGGCCCGCCGGCTTCGTCGCGCCGGCCGCGCTGCTGCTGGTCTTCACGGTGGTCGCGGCGATTCTCGGCGAGCTCCACATGAAGGTCCTGCACCTGCCGATCGGGGTGCTGCTGTTCGGCGCCGGCGTGCTGCAGCTCACCAGGGTCATGCCGCGGCGAACGGCATGAGACCCACCAGACGTACGGCGCTGCGGCTGCTCGGGCTCGGCGCGGCGGCGACGGCCGGGGCGTCGGGGTGCTCGCTGCTCGCCGGCACACCCCAGCCGCAGCTCCTGACCAGCGCGGCGCCCCTGCCCAAGCCGTACGCGGTGCCGCTGCCGGTCCCCGAGGTCGCCAAGCCCGTCCGCAGCTCGGCCGGGGCCGACTTCTACGAGCTGACCGAGCGGGCGGCCGAGGTGGAGGTGCTGCCCGGGCTGCGCACCCCGATCCAGGGGTACGGGGGCACGTTCCCCGGCCCCACCATCCAGGCGCGCAGCGGCCGGCGTACGGCGGTGAAGCTGATCAACCAGCTCGGCGAGCCGACCGTCCTGCACCTGCACGGCGGGCACACACCGGCGGAGTCGGACGGTTTCCCCACCGACCTGGTGGCCCCCGGCGCCTCCCGTGAGTACGTCTTCCCGCTGGAACAGCGGGCCGCCACCCTCTGGTACCACGACCACACCATGGACTACACCGGGCCGCGGGTGTGGCGCGGGCTGGCCGGGATGTTCCTGGTCAGGGACGCCGAGGAGGAGGCGCTGCCGCTGCCTTCCGGGGAGCGCGACGTGCCGCTGCTGATCTGCGACCGGTCGTTCGCCGCAGACGGCACGATGGTGTATCCGGCTCTCGGCGACCGGCCCGGGGTGCGGGAGGCGTACATGGGGGGCGTGCTCGGCGACGTGATCCTGGTGAACGGCGCGCCGTGGCCGGAGCTGCGGGTCGCGAACACCCGCTACCGGCTGCGGTTGTGCAACGCCTCCAACGCCCGCGTGTACGAGCTGGCCACCGGCGGGCCGATGGTCCGGATCGGCGGCGACGGCGGGCTGCTGGCCGCGCCGCGCACCGTCAAGCAGATCCGCCTGGCGCCCGGCGAGCGCGCGGACGTGGTGATCGACTTCTCCGCCTACCGACTGGGTCAGCGGGTCGAGCTGCGCAACCTGGCGGGGGAGGGCGAGCAGGGCAGGGTGATGCGGTTCGCGGTCGACCGCGACGAGAGAGACGACTCGGCCGTGCCGGCCCGGCTGTCCACCGTCGAGCCGCTCGACCCCGCCAGGGCGACGGTCACCAGGGACTTCGAGTTCGGCAGCGGCAGCATGCACGGGGGTGTCGGCTGGCTGATCAACGGCAGGCCGTTCGACTCCCGGCGGATGGAGGCGAGGCCCAGGCTCGGCGACATCGAGGTCTGGCGGCTGACCAGCGATGTGGCGCACCCGGTGCACGTGCACCTCGACCACTTCCAGGTGCTGTCGGTCAACGGTGAGCGCCCCCAGGGGCCGCCGGAGTGGAAGGACACCGTCGAGCTGCGCGACGCTCAGACGGTCGAGATCGTCACCCGCTTCACCGACTACCGCGGCCGGTACGTGTTGCACTGCCACAATCTGGAGCACGAGGACATGGCCATGATGGCCGCCTTCGAGGTCGTGTGATCGCGCGGGTTTGCGAGGGCTTTCACCGGCGGTCAGGCGGCAGGCGGTCCGAGCGCGGCCAGACATAGTCGAGGTCGTCGGGCTCCTCGTCGCCGAAGACGGGCCGGTAGAAGCCCGGGTCCTTGCGCAGGAGGGCGGAGCGGTGGCTGAGGTGCAGCGAGGGGTCGCCCAGCCAGGGCGGCAGCTCGCCGGCCGCGCCGAGCTCGTCCTGCCCGCGTACGGTCGTCGTGCCGCGCGACCGGGCCAGGTCGTCCAGGATCGTGGCCGCGCAGGTGTCGGAGCGGCCGAGGGCGCACCAGCGCGCGCACACCTCCAGGCCGTACCTGACGAGCGCCTCCTCGTAGCCGGCCCACATCTTCACGACCGGGTGGTGGCGCCAGCCGTAGCCGGGGACGGTGAGGGCGCGCAGGACCTGGAGCGCCTCCACGCGCTGCTTGCCGAGCCGGAGCGGGTCGAGGACCGCCGCCGTAGCGGCGAAGTCCGAATAAGGCAGGAACGTTTGCATCTATACCCCCGCTGACGTGCGCCTTCTCGCGGATGGTATAGACCGTCCGGCGGGCGGCGCGCACAATCGGGGCATGGGAGACGCGTATGTCGGCGCCAGCACGCCGCGACGGGAAGACGCCAGGCTGCTCGCCGGAAGAGGAAGGTACGTCGGCTCGGTTCGCCTGCCCGGCATGGCCCACGCCCACGTGATCCGCAGCCCCATCGCCCACGGCAGGCTGCTCGGCTGCGACGCCAAGGCGGCCTGGGCCGCCGACGACGTGCTCGACATCATCACCCCCGCCGACGCCCCCGATCTTCGTCTTCCCTGCGTGAGCCTGTCGCCCGGCCAGCGCCTGCTGTCCTACCGGGCCCTGGACGACACGATCCGGTACGCGGGACAACCCCTCGCCGTCGTCGTCGCCCGCACTCCGGAAGCCGCCAGGGACGCCGCCGACCTCCTCGACCTGGAACTGGACGAGCTGCCCGCGACGGTCGGGATCGAACGGGCCCTGGAGGACCCCGCACCCCTGCTCTACCCCGACTGGGGCACCAACCTCCTCACCGACTTCACGCTCGGCGACGACGACTGCGCCGCCGCCGTCGAGCAGGCCGAGCACGTCGTCGAGATGACCTTCAGGATGGGCCGCGTCTCGCCGTACCCGCTCGAACCGCGCGGCGTGGTCGCGGCGTACGCCGACGACGAGCTGACCGTGCACACCTCCTCCCAGGCCCCGCACCACGTGCGCGAGCACCTGGCGGACGCGTTAGGGCTCATGCACGACCAGGTGCGTGTCGTCAGCGGCGACACGGGCGGAGGGTTCGGCGGCAAGGAGCACGTCTACCCCGACGAGGCGATCGTCTGCCTGGCCGCGATGCGCCTGGGCCGCCCCGTGAGCTGGTCGGAGACGCCGGGCGACCGGGTGCTCGCCACGCTGCCCGCGCGGGCGGCCGTGCACCGGGGGCGGCTGGCGCTCGACGGCGATGGGCGGTTCGTGGCACTCCACGTCGACGTGCTCGGCGACATCGGCGCGCACCCGTCGAACGTCGGCGCCTCGACGTTCGCGGTGACGGCCACGACGTTGCCGGGCCCGTACCGGTTCGACCGGGTCGCGGTACGCGTGCGCGGCGTCGTCACCAACACCACGCCGACCGGCTCCTACCGCGGCTTCGGCCAGCCGGAGGGCACCCTGACCAGGGAACGCCTGATCGACGAGGCCGCCCGCAGGCTGGGCATCGACCGGGTCGAGCTGCGGCTGCGCAACATGGTGGGGCCGGACGAGCTGCCGTACACGTCGCGGGTGTACCAGCCGTACGACTCCGGCGACTACCCGCTCGCCCTGACGACCCTGCGTGACCTGGTCACACCGGTCGAGAAGGACGACGGGCGGCGGCGCGGCATCGGCTTCTCCTGCCACGTCGAGACCACAGGCATGGGCCCCTCGATGGATCTCAAGGCCAGCGGCATCCAGGCGGGCGGCTACGAGACGGCGGTCCTGCGCATGGAGCAGGACGCGTCCGTCGTCGTGTCGTCGGGGGTGGTCTCGATCGGCCAGGGCATCGAGACGGCGCTGGCCCAGGTCGCGGCCGATCGGATGGGCGTGCCCATCGACCGGGTGCGGGTGGTGCTGGGCGACACGGCGGCGACACCGTACTCGTCGGTCGGGTCGGTCGGGAGCCGGTCGCTGGCGATCGGCGGCGGGGCACTCACCCAGGCCGCCGCCCGCCTGCGCGACAAACTCGTCGCCATCGCCGCGCACCGGCTGGAGGCGGCGCCCGACGACCTGGAGCTCGCCGGCGAGGCGGTGCGCGTGAAGGGCGACCCGCAGTCGTCGGTGACGCTGCGCGAGCTGGCCACGGCGGCCTGGCGCGGCTGGGACCTGCCGGACGGCGTCACACCCGGGCTCGAGGAGCGGGTCAGCTACGACCCGAAGGCGTACACCTTCGCGTACGGCGCGCACGCCGCGGCGGTGGCCGTCGACCCCGAGACCGGGAAGGTCGAGCTGGAAGGCTACTGGGTGGTCAACGACTCCGGCGTGCTGGTCAACCCCACCCTGGTGGAGGGGCAGATCAGGGGCGGCGTGGCGCAGGGCATCGGCATGGCGCTGACCGAGGAGATCGTCTACTCCGAGGACGGCCAGCCCGTCACCGACTATCTGCTGCCGACCACGCGCGAGGTGCCGGACATCGAGGTCGTGATGACGCGGACACCGTCGCCGCTGACACCCGGCGGCATGAAGGGCGTGGGCGAGTCGGGCACGATCGGCCCGCCCGCCGCCATCGCCAACGCCGTCGCGGCCGCCCTGCCGGAGATCGCAGACAAGATCACGGACGTTCCCCTGACGCCCGCCGCTCTGTGGTCGTTGTGGTAGGCGCTGCCCCTTAGGTGAGGTCTTTCAACTCCTTGCCCGCTTCGAGAAGTGCCTGCTCCAGGGCCTTCCGGCCGGCGGGCTTGGGCTCCTCCGGCCGCGCCGCGCGCCTGCCGGGCCGCTTGGCGGCGTCGAGGCGCGGTTCGGTGTCGGTCTTCGGTGCGTTCTCGTCTGGACTGCTCATGGCACAGTCCGTACCCCGTGCCGCACGCACCGTTTCGGCGCGGGCGGAAAAAGAATCCTGATTTATCGCCGAAGATTCGACCCGAACGGCCTTCTCGTGCGTACACGTTTCGACGGCGCCGAACGTCCACCCATAGGCAGGCCCTCGTGTCGAGTGAAACGTGCATTCGTTGCCCCGCCTCACCGGAAAGAGATCTCATGACCTCGCTGCGATCAGCTCGCCGGAGCCGTATGCAGTACGCGTGGCCGCTGGTCGAAGACGTGCGCACGGTCGGCCAGGCGCGGTCGATCATTCGAGGTGAATTAATCTCCCTGGCGCTTTCCGACGATCTTATCGACGACGCCGTTCTCATGGTGAGCGAATTGATCACCAATGCGTTCATGTACGGCGACGGCCCCTACGAACTCGCGCTGCACGTGGACACCAGAGAGATCATGATCGTGGTCGTGGACGGCAGCCCGCTGTTGCCCTCCCCGTCGCCGGACGACGTGTCGGCCGAGCACGGCCGCGGGCTGCGGATCGTGGCCAGGCTCTCCGACGGCTTCTACGGCTGCCACCCCCAGCGCTACGTCACCCATCCCGACCTCGTCGGCAAGGCCACCTGGTTCGCGCTGCCGCGCCAGGGCACGCCCGGCAACGTCGTGCCCATCAGATCGGGAACCTGACCGATGAGTTCCGCCGCCGGCGGCGGTCCTACCTCCGTCACCATGACACCCGAGGAAGGACCTTCGCCATGACGACCACGCACATTCTCGAAATCCCCGGCGTGCGGCTGCGTTACGAGGTGCGCGGCACCGGCCCGCTGCTGCTCCTGCTGGGTGCGCCGATGGCCGCCGCGTACTTCGCCCCGCTGGCCGACGCGCTGGCGGGCGACCACACCGTGCTCACCCACGACCCGCGCGGCATCGCGGGCAGCGTGCTCGACGACCCCGCCCAGGATTCCACCCCCGAGTTGCGCGCCGACGACGCCGCCGCCCTCATGGACGCGCTCGGCGCCGAGTCGGCCGACGTGCTCGGCAGCAGCGGCGGCGCGGTGACGGGGCTGGCCCTGGCCGCGCGGCACCCGAAGAGGGTGCGCACCCTTGTCGCGCACGAGCCTCCCTGCCTGGAACTGCTGCCCGACGCCGCCGAGCGGCGGGCCGCGACCGAGGACATCATCGAGACCTTCCACCGCGAAGGCGTCGGGCCGGCGTTCGCGAAGTTCATGGCCAACGCCGGCTTCGACGGCGACGAGGTTCCCGACGGGGCTCCGGAGGAGCCGAGCGAGCAGGACCTGGCCGACAGCGCCCGCTTCTTCGCCCACGAGCTGCGCGGCACCACCCGTTACGTGCCCGACGTCGACGCGCTCAAGGCGGGCCCGGCCCGGGTCGTGGTGGGCGTCGGCGCCGACTCGGGCCGGCTGCTCACCTACCGCACGTCCGTGGCGCTGGCCGGCCTGCTGGGTACGGAGCCCGTCGTCTTCCCCGGCGAGCACGGCGGCTTCACGGACCAGCCGGAGGAGTTCGCGCGGACGCTGCGGGAGGTGCTGGCCGCCTCCTGATGGGCCGCTCGACGCGCGGACGCCCAGGCCGGCGCGGGGGCCGGGCCTGGGCGTCCCGCTCGTACGAGTCGCGCCGTCGTTCTCAGCCGACGGGCGTGAAGTCGCGCGCGGCGATGAAGTCGGGCCGGCGCGAGGACGCGGCGTACGGCTCCACGCAGGTGTTCTCGACGCTGTTGAACACGACGAAGATGTTCGAGCGCGGGAACGGCGTGATGTTGCTGTTGGAGCCGTGCATGCAGTTGCAGTCGAACATGGTCGCCGAACCGGCGGCTCCGGTGAACACCTCGATGCCGTGCTTGTCGGCGAGGACGGACAGGCTGCTCGGGTCGGGGGTGCCGATCTCCTGCTGCTGCAGCGACGCCTTGTAGTGATCGTCGGGAGTCTGCCCCACGCAGGACACGAAGCTCTTGTGCGACCCCGGCATGATCATCAGCGCGCCGTTGTGCAGGAAGTTCTCCGTCAACGCGATGGAGATGCTCACCGCGCGCATCCTGGGCATGCCGTCCTCGGCGTGCCAGGTCTCGAAGTCGGAGTGCCAGTAGAAGTCCTTGCCGGTGAATCCGGGCTTGAAGTTCACCCGGCTCTGGTGCACGTAGACGTCGGAGCCGAGGATCTGCCGCGCCCGGCCCACCACGCGCGGGTTGGCCACCAGCTCGGCGAAGACCTGGCTGATCTTGTGGACCTCGAAGATCGACCGGATCTCGTTCGACCCGGGCTCGGTGATCGTGCGCTCGTCCGACAGGATCTTCTGGTCCTCCGACAGCCGGCGCAGCTCGCCGCGGTAGAGCTCGACCTCGTCGGGTTCGAGGAGCCGGTCGACGGACAGGAAGCCGTTCTCCCCGTAGGAGTTCAGCGTCTCGGCGTCGATGGGCCCGTCGTCCGGTCCGCCGTACACCACCGGGTCCTGCCGGTACAGCAGGGCGGGCTCCTTGGCGCTCCTGGTGGGGTACGGGTCGCGCTGGGTCGGGTTGAGTGCTTCGGCCAAGGTCATGCTTCCTCCTTGATCAATGGGTAGACGCCGTTCTCGTCGTGCACTTCCCTGCCGGTGCAGGGCGGGTTGAAGACGCAGACAGTGCGTACGTCCGTGTGCGCGCGGAGGGTGTGACGCTCGTGACCGTCGAGGAGGTACATGGTGCCCGGTTCGACCCGGTGCTTCTCGCCCGTCTCCTCGTTGGTGAGCTCGCCCTCGCCCTCGACGCAGAAGACGGCTTCGATGTGGTTCGCGTACCACATCGAGGTTTCGGTGCCGGCGTACAGAACGGTCTCGTGCAGCGAGAAGCCGACCTTCTCCCGGGCCAGCACCAGCCGCTTGCTGCGCCAGGTCGGCGCCTCCACATCGCGTTCGGTCCCGGTGATGTCCTTCAGCGAGCGAACGATCATATTGTCTCCTTTCAGCCGGTTTTGGATTCTCAGACCAGGACGGCTTCGACCGAGTCGGCGATGATGTCCAGACCTTCCGCGAGTTCGTCGGGGGTCGAGGTGAGCGGCGGCAGGAGCTTCACCACCTCGCTCTCCGGGCCGGAGGTCTCCAGCAGGAGTTTCCGCTCGAAGGCCGCCGCGCAGACGGCGGAGGCGTGCGCGGGCTCGGTGAAGGCGATCCCCTGCGCCAGCCCGCGGCCCCGGGTGCCGCTCACGCCCTCGGGGTACGCCGCGGCGAGCCGGTCCAGCGACTCCTGCACCTGCTCGCCCTTGGCGATGGTCTCCTTCTCCATCCCCTCGTCGGCCCAGAAGTGCCGCATCGCGGCGGTCGCGGTGACGAAGGCCGGGTTCGGGCCGCGGAACGTTCCGTTGTGCTCGCCCGGGTCCCACACGTCCAGCTCGGGCTTGAGCAGCGTGACGGCGAACGGCAGCCCGTAGCCGCTCAGGGACTTCGACAGGCAGACGATGTCGGGCGTGATCCCGGCCTGCTCGAAACTGAAGAACGGCCCGGTGCGCCCGCATCCCATCTGGATGTCGTCCACGATGAGCAGGATCTCGTGCTGCTTGCAGAGCTCGGCGAGGCCGCGCAGCCACTCCGGACTGGCCGCGTTCAGGCCGCCCTCTCCTTGCACGGTCTCGACGATGACCGCGGCCGGGGTGTCCAGCCCGCTGCCGCTGTCTTCGAGCAGCCGCTCGAAGAGCAGGAAGTCGGGCGTCCGGCCGTCGAGATAGTTGTCGAACGGCATCGTGAGGGTCTGCAGGGGGATTCCCGCGCTCTTGCGCTTCATCGAGTTGCCCGTCACGGCGAGCGCCCCGAGCGACATGCCGTGGAAGGCGTTGGTGAAGCTCACGATGGTGTTGCGGCCGGTGTATTTCCTGGCCAGCTTCAGCGCCGCCTCGACGGCGTTGGCGCCACCGGGCCCGGGGAACTGGACGCGGTAGTCGAGACCGCGGGGTTTCAGGATCACATCCCGGAACGTCTCCAGGAACTCCCGTTTGGCCACGGTGTACATGTCGAGGCTGTGGACGATGTTGTCGCCGCTCAGGTACTGGAGCAGATCCTCTTTGAGCTGCGGGTTGTTGTGGCCGTAGTTGAGCGTGCCGGCACCCGCGAAGAAGTCGAGGAACGGACGCCCATCCTCGTCGTAGAGGTGGCTCCCCGTGGCCTTGCGGAACGTGGCCGGCCAGCCCCGGCAGTAGCTGCGGACCTCTGACTCGGTGCTTTCGAAAACATCCATTATTTCAGCTGTCTCCTAATGGGGGGCTTGCTGATCGAGGGGCCCGATTCGATAGAGCACCTCTGCTTGGTGATCCAGGGGGAACAACTCTTCGCCGAGGAGCGGCCGTCGCTCCAGATCCGCCCCTCGGTCGCGGGCGAAGGCGGTGAACAGCCGGTCCGAGGCGAGGTTGTCCGGCGTGACGGTGGCCTCGATGAACCGGCACCCGCTGCCGGCCAGGTAGCCGAGCATGCGGCTGGCCAAGGAGCGGCCTCGCCACCTCTCGTCCACCGCGACCTGCCACACGAAGAGCGTCTCCGGCTCCTGGGGGCGGGTGAACCCGGTGATGAAGCCCCGCACGCCGTCCTCGCCGCGCGCCACGACCGAGGTGTCCGCGAAGTCCCGGCACCAGAGGACGTAGCTGTAAGGGGAATTGAGATCAAGGATCTTTGTTTCACGGGTGATGCGCCACAACTCCCGGCCGTCCTCGAGGCGGGGTGGTCCCAGTTCCTCCGTGGAGGGCGGAGAATCCGCTTGCGGTCGTGGGTGTGCTGACGACATGGACTCCGAATTTACGCGAAGCGGTAACACGGACTACCGGGCCGCCACGGCCTGACAGTTTGAGCTCCAGGTTCCGGGGTACGCCAGTTGACTTTCCCGTTTTGGCTGGTCGGCGGGGTGGTGGCGGCCCGGCCGTCGGCTCCGCCGTCATCGCAACCGACCAGCGAGCACACCCCTCCGCGGGGCTCCGTGACGAACGCCGCCGGCGCGCGCCGGAGCGCCCAGGGCATCGCTTGTACCGCTTGTTCGGTGCATTTTGGGGTGAAAACTATTGAGAGATTAGTCACACCCTAAGTTTCATCGTCATAACGGATCGCGTGCGTCCGGTTTGAAATCCCGCCATCGATGATCGTCTCCGTTCTGTGCTGCCCACGCCGCGGGGACGCACACCTCGCCGGTAAGCGCACTTACCGGCGACGCCCGTCGAGCGAGGACGGTTCGAGGACGGTTCGAGGACCGGCGCGGCTAGTGTCTGCTGGCGCTGCACTTGGCCGCGAAGGTGTCATCAACGGGGAGGCTCGATGAGATCGCGCGGAGGCGCCGCCGTGCCCGGCCCAGCGGAGGTCCTGGTGGCCGTCGGCGACGGGGTTCGTCTGATGGACGTGGCCGGTCCCATGGACGTGTTCGAGGGGGTGACACGGCTGACGGCCGGCGGCTACCGCGTACGCCTCGCCTCTCCTGGCGGGGCGGACGTCCGCACGTCCTGCGGCGTACGGCTGGGCGCGGACGCCGATCCGGCGGACATCCGGCACGAGTTCGACACGCTGCTGCTCATCGGCGATCCCGGCCCGGCCCGCCACGTACGGCGCCTGGCCGGGCTGGCCCGCCGGGTCGCCACCATCGGCGTCGGGACGCCGGCACTCGACGGCATCCCGCTCCAGGGCGGGCAGCCCGCGGAACCGGGTGGTTCCCGGCAGGTCGTCAAGGTGGTGCCGCACCCGACCCGCGACGGCAGGGTGCGGAGCGCGCGGGGAATCGTCTCGGCCGTCGACCTCGCGCTCACGTTCGTCGAGGACGACCACGGCGGGGACGTCGCCCACCGGGTGGCCCGGTGGCTCGTACGCCGCCCCGACGGCCACCCCGACAGCGTCGCCCGCCTGCCGCGCCTGGCGCGTGACCCCGCGCTGCGGAGCCTGCTCGGCGACATCGTGATGCGCCCGGAAGGCGAGTTCACCGTGCCCGCCATGGCGGACCGCCTGTCGATGAGCGTGCGGCACTTCAGCCGCCGCTTCTCCCGCGAGGTCGGCATGAGCCCGGGACGGTTCGTGGAACGCGCGCGGGTCGAGGCGGCACGGGCGGCCATCGAGGAGGGGAACGATCCGCTGGAGGTGATCGCGCGCCGCCACGGCTTCCTCACGGGCGAGACCATGCGGCGCTCGTTCCTCCGCCTGCTCGGATCGCCGCCGAGCGCCTACCGCGCGCGCGACGACGCCGTCGTCCCATGGCGATGAATCCGGCGCGCCCACACTGAAAGCTGCCAGGTCTCCTCTCGGGTTCCGGGCGATATGGTGTGCGAAATTCCGGGAGGCACGGTGCATCGACGACCACATCGGCAACTCGCGTGTGGGATGCTCGCGCTCCTCGTGACGGCCTGCAGCGGGGGCGGCACTTCCGCGGAGACGGTGCCCAGCGCCCCTGTACGCACGATCGTCCCCGGCACCCCGCCACCGTCGCCCACGCCCCCGCCCGCGACCGACCCCGACTGGTCGATCACGATGGAGGACGAGGGGGAGGCCCGATGGCGGGACGCCCGGCTCTTCACCGCGGGCGGCGGTTCATGGTGGTCTCCGGCAACCAGCTGCGCGCGATCACGGACAAGGGCAAGCAGGCCTGGAAGCGCACCTTCCGCAGTGACGTGGAGGTCTCGGTCGCCGACGGCGTGATGATCGTCACCCACCGGAAAGGCGGCGCATCCACGTGGCCGCCGCCCAATGTGGTCACGGGCCTCGATCCCGCGAACGGCAGGACGTTGTGGAAGGCCACCTCCTCGCCGTACGAGTCGGTGGTCGGCGAGATGGTGTACACCCCAAGGCCCGCTGGAGCGACGGCGAGTCGTTCAAAGTCTGGGGCAGGATCAGCACCGTTCTTCTCGGAGACCGGCTCCTGGTCCGCCCCGGCGACTGCTCCCGCGACAACTGCTACGTCCGCGTCTACGACCTCGCCGAGGGCCCTCTCGACACCGCGCCCGCCGGTGAGTACGCCGGCGCCGGCGAGGGCTGGGTCGCCACCAGGGAGACCTCCGGCACGACCACGACGTTCAGCCTCAGCCGTACCGGCTGACTCTCAGCCCAAACCGTTGACCACCCCGGCGACGATACGCCGGAGATGGTCTTCCTGCCGCGACTGCACCTTGACGACGAAGCGGCCCTTGCGCACGAGGACCACCTCGTCGCTCCTCTTCTGCACCTCGTCGGCGCCGTAGAGGCCCGCCTCACCGTTGACCAGGCTGTCGGCCTCGGCGGCGGTCGCGGCCACCCACAGCACCTCGGCGATGGCCTGTCCGTCCTTTCCGTCCGCGGAGTAGTCCACGTGGCACCGGCTCCTGGCCAGCTCCTGGGAGCCGATCCTGACCGGCCCCTCCACCATGGGCGTGCGCGCTGTCGTCCTGCCCGGCACGCCCTTCAGCAGGTCGCACGCCTGCGGCCACTCGTCCTTGGCCACGCCGCCCAGCTCCAGTGGACCGTCCGTGGGGGTGGAGGCGTACGCGACGAGGTCGTTCACCTTCGACGTGGCCACCAGCAGGTGACCGCCGGTGGTCCCGAGCCACCGCAGGACGCCGGCGTTCGCGTCGAGGCTGAGGGGCAGGGGCATCGTGGTGACCTGTTCCGTCGCCGCGTCGAGGACGTTCAGGCGGGCGGGCAGCAGGGTGCCCCCGAGTTTGGCGCTGACGCCGTACAGCCGCCCGCCGGCCGTGACGGACATGGTGTCGTAGGGTGTGGTCAGGGTACGTACCTGCCCGCCGGCCACGTCGATCACCGACAGGGCCACGTTGCGCGACTCGTCGAGATGCATCAGTCCCAGGTCGTCTCCCACGCTCCGCAGCGAGCAGGGGTAAGGCACCGGCCGATCCCGTTCAGGTTGGCGAGCTCGCGGTCGTCGCGGCCGACCAGGGTGCGCGTGTGCTCGTCGAGTTCGATCAGCGTGGCGCCGGCGCGTACGGAGATCCCCACCAGGGAGTCGCCGGACGTGCCGGTGCGCGACCAGAGCGGCTTTCCGTCCGAGGGGTTGAAGGCGTACAGGTAGTGGTCGTCGCGGCAGGACTCCCTGAACACCAGGACGCTGCCGTCGGTGTCGGTGGCCGCCGACCGGGTGCCGACGTGACAGCCGCCCGGCGTGTGGTGCGGCCGGCGCCAGCGTTCCTCGCCCGTGGCGGCGTCGAGGGCGAGGAACTCGTCCGGCTTCTCCTCTTCGTCACGTCCGGAGGGCTCGGCTCTGACCAGGAGCGGTACGACTCCCTCGCCCACGGCCAGGCGCCGGCCGGGCCCGTCGGTGAACGGCGTGCCCTCACCGCCGCGCTCCCACCGCAGCCGGCCCGTGCCCGCCGCCAGCCCGGTCAGGTGGCTGCCTTCTTCGGATCGGGAGGCGACGACCAGGTCATCCTTGGTGACGGCGAACCCGGTCAGCTCGCGGCCCGGCTCGCGGTAGTGCCACCTCTTCTGGCCGGTGCCCGCGTCGTAGACGTCGAAGCCGTCGGCGCCGGTGACGAAGAGCTGGTCGCCCTCCAGCCTGATCTGGCGATTCTCCCCTTGCCCAAGCCCTTTGACGCGCCAGGCCTCCCGCATGACGCCGGGAGCCGGGCCCGCGTCGGTGAGCTGCCGGGGGCCCGCCGTGGCGAACGTCTGCTCGCGTTTGACGTCGGGGACGTCTTCGGGGTCCTCGCCGAGAAGCGAACAGCCGGTGGTCAGCAGCAGGCCCACCGCTGCGTAGATCCGCCACGATGACATACGTCGAGAGGGTAGCGGCGGGGGAGCACCCTCAGTGCCTGTCACCTTCCGGGGAGGCGGCGAGCCGGCGAGCGATTTCGATCACCGTGTCGCGGCGGCGGGCCAGGGCGGCCTGATCGCTCTCCTCGTCCAGGATGGTGCGGCACATCCTGGGCACGGCGAAGTTCCAGGCGATCAGTCCCATGATAGTGAACAGCAGGTCCTGGGCGGCGCGGACGCGCTCCTCCTCGGGAAGGTGGGCGACCACGCCTCCTTCCACGAGGTGATGCACCTTCTGGCGGAAACCGTCACGGCGCTCCTTCTCGCTCTCGTCGGGTTCGCCGGACGCCTCGAGCGCCTCCCACAGCAGCAGCCTGATCAGCTCCGGGTGTTCCTGATACCAGTCGAACATCTGCCCGACCGACTCGGCCACCGCGTCGGGGGTGATGAAGACGGAGACGCCGACCTCTCGCAGCTTCGCCCGCACTACGGCGGCGAACAGCTTCTCCTTGCTTCCGTAGTAGAGGTAGATGGCCTGCTTGTTGGCCCTGGCGTTCGTCGCGATCCGGTCGACCCTGGCTCCCGCCAGACCGTGCAGCGCGAACTCGGCGGCGGCGGCGGCGAAGATCCGCCGTCTGGTGTCCTCCGCGTCGTAGGCCATGGAGAAATTAAACCACCCAGTTGACTTCGTGCCGCCCGGGCGGCAGGATTGATAAAACAACTGGATGGTTTATTTGCTGAAAGGCTTCGCAATGAATGCTGCGTCTCCCATCCCCGTTCGTTCGCCGCTGCCCGGCTCCCTCTCCGGCGCCACCGCCGTGCTCATCGGCGCGAGCTCGGGCATCGGGCTGGCCGCGGGCGTCCTGCTGCGTTCCGTCGGCGCCAGGGTCGTGCTGGTCGGCCGCGATCCCGACCGGCTCGAGGCCGCGGTCTCCCGAGTACGGAGCGCGAGCCGGGCCGACGCCCCCGACGACGCCGTGGTGGGCGTTCCCGGCGACGGCGCAGACGAGCAGACCCTCGCCGAGGCCTTCGACCGGGCGGGCCAGGCCGACCACGTGCTCGTCACCGCCGGCGGCATCAGCGGCGCCGGCCCTGTGACCGGGCTGACGGCCGACGCCATCCGAACAACCTTCGACTCCCGCCTCGGGGCCGCCTTCGCCGCCGCCCGCGCGGCGGCGACCTGGCTTCCCGCGGGAGGCTCGCTCACGTTCAGCTCGGGGATCCTCGTGGTCCGCCCCCTTCCCGGAATGACCGCCCCCCTGGCGGTCACCGGCGCCGTGGAGACCCTCACCCGCGCGCTCGCGGTGGAGCTCGCCCCCGCACGGGTGCGCGTGAACACCGTCCGTTTCGGCCGGATCGACACCCCGCTGCTGCGCTCGCTGCCAGGGCTGGACTCCGACGAGGCGGTCGCCGCCGCCGGGGCGACCGCTCCGCTCGGCCGCTTCGGCACCGCGGAGGAAGCCGCCGCCACAGCCCTCTTCCTCATGGCCAACAACTACGTCACCGGCCAGATCATCACCGTCGACGGAGGCGAAGTCCTCAGCTGACCCGCCGGGCCCATGCCGTGACGGCGGCCCGCGCCCAGGCCTGTTCGCGCTCCTCGAACCCCTCCGCGGGGAAGGTGCCGTCCACGGCGACGTCCTCGACGGTGACGGCTTAGCCCGCGGGCGGCGCTCCGGCCTCGGGGAACGGCGGCGCCCCGGGGAAGTCCTCGACGACGGGTTTGCGCCCGCCGTACCGGTGCGAGTTGAGCTGCCGGGCCCGCTGGGTCCTGCGATGCATCGCCTCGACCCCGTCACGCACGGTTGCGCATGCCAGGCCGGCACGGCAACCCGGTTTTCCGGCGGTCTTGCAACTCAAGCTGCTTGAGATCCCATAGTGGCGGCATGGACGACAACGAGCTGTACGCCATCGGGGACGTGGCCCGCAGGACCGGGCTGAACGTCAGCGCCATCCGCTACTACTCAGACGCCGGGATCATCGCACCCACACAGACCACCGAGGCGGGCCACCGGCTGTACGACATCCGTGCCATCGCGCGGCTCGAACTCGTTCGCACCCTCCGCGATCTGGGCACCGGCCTGGACGACGCCCGCCGGCTGCTGGACGGCGAGACGTCGCTGCACGATCTCGTCGTGACGCATCTGGAGCTCGTCGAGCGTCAGGAGCGGGATCTGCGGGCCAGGCGGGCGGTGTTGCGGACGCTGGTCAAGCAGGGTGGCACGGCCGCGCAGGCCGCTCTGATGCACAAGCTCGTCTCGATGCCCGACGAGGAGCGTGAGCGGCTCGTCGACGACTTCTGGAACGAGGTCGGCGAGGGCCTCGACGTGCCGTCCGGCTTCGTCGACCGCCTGCGTACGATGCGGCCGCGGCTGCCGGAGGACCCCAGCGCCGCCCAGCTCGAAGCCTGGATCGAGCTGGCCGACCTGGTCCAGGGCGAGGAGTTCCGCCGCGCGGTCCGCTCCTACCTCCAGGACACGTACGGCACCTTCCCGGGGAGCAGCGTGGCCGCCGCGCCGGTGTGGGACTTCATCCACAAGGACGGTGCGAAGATCGGGGAGGAGCTCGTGGCGGCGTACCGATCGGGGATGGCTCCGGACTCGCCACGGGCGCGGGAGCTGGTCGTCCGCATGGCGAGCGCCGCCGCCGAGGCCATGGACGCGCAGTCCACGACCGAGCAACGTGAGCGGCTGGCCAGGGCCTTCCTCCTCGTCGAGCAGTTGCGGCGCGAGGACGCCCAGGAGGAGGAGCGGTACGACGCCACCCACGGCAGATACCTGTCCCTGGTGGAGCTGATCAACGACACCCCGCCCAGGACGGGCGAGGACGATCCGGCGATCTTCACATGGATCGCCTCGGCCCTTCGAGCATCGGCCCGGTGACCCACGGAGTGCGCGCGGCCCGTTGCAACCCTGGGAAGCGGCTCAGCCGGTGCCGACGGTGTCGTCAGCCGGCGAGGAGCCCGGGGGTCCACGCGCGTACGGCCGCCGCCACGTCCTCCGTCAGGTGCTGGCGCAGGCTGTCGTCGGGAGCGCCTGACGGGCCGATCAGCGCACCCGTCCCGTGCGAGGGGCCGGTGCAGGCGGCGAGGACGGCGGCCGCGGCCTCCGCCACCGGGCGGGTGACCCACTCCTGGACCTGGTCCCAGAGCGGTCGCATCTGAGGCGGCAGGATGTCGATCGTCATCTGCGCCGCGTTGGGGGTCGCGGCGGGTCCCGGGTCGACGGCCACGACCTGCGTGCCCTGGCCGTCCAGTCGCTTGGCGAGGTCCATCGTGTAGGCGAGGTGGGCGAGCTTCGCCCGGCCCGTCGCGGCCATGCCGTAGTAGGGCCCCGGCGGCTCCGCCTCCTCGAACACCGGCACCGCGGCCATGATGGCGGAGGACGTGACGTTCACGATGCGGCTGGGCGCGCCGGCCTTGAGCGCGTCCAGAAGGGCCTCGGTCAGCACGTACGGCGACAGGTGGTTGAGCATCAGGCTCGCCTCGATGCCGTCGGCGCCCTCCCAGCGCCGGGTCCACATGCCGCCCACGTTGTTGACCAGCAGGTGCAGGGGCCCTTCCGCGGCCAGCCGATCCGCGAGGGCGCGGGTGCCGGACAGGGAGGAGAGGTCGGCGCGCAGGAAACGGCCCGCGGGGCGCCCTGCGACCTCCTCCAGCCGGGCCGTCGCGGCGGCGCCGCGGTCGGCGTCGCGGCCCACGACGGTGACGTCCCAGCCCTGTGCCGCCAGCCCCGCGGCCGTCTCCAGGCCGATCCCGCCGGTTCCCGCGGTCACGACCGCCTTGCGGGCATGCTCAGACATGCGTCATCCAATCAAGAGGGTGAAGGTGAACGAGCGCCGCGGGTGAGGTCGCGGGGCCGAAAGGGCTCCGCGCCGCGGCGCCTGTCCAGCACACACCGGCCACCCGGGGAAAGGAAGGTCCGATGTGGCAGGCCGCCATGTCGCAGCGGCATAGCCGCACGTGAGACACTGCGCGCGTGGCCGACGTGGAGATTCGCCAGTTGCGTTACTTCATCGCGGTGGCCGAAGAACGCAACTTCACCAGGGCCGCCGCGCGGCTCGCCATGACCCAGCCCGCGCTCTCCCGCGCCATCCGCGCCCTGGAGCGGGACGTCGGAGCCCCACTGCTCGTCCGAGCCCCCGGCGATGTGAGCCTGACCTCCGCGGGTGAGGTCCTGCTGGGCGAGGCCAGGAGCCTGGTCTCCCAGGCCGGGCACGCCATGTCACGGGCGCGCAGGGCGGCGGGGACGCAGTCTCCGCTGACGGTGACAGGGCCCGGCTGCGACGCCTGGCTGCTGAACGAGCTTGTGCACGCGTACAACGAGACCCGGCCGCTGATGCCCGGACGTGTGGTGGTCGGCAACGCGGACGACCAGTTCGACCAGCTGCGCTCCGGCGCGGCCGACCTCGCGCTGGTGCGCGCGTCGCTCGACGACGAGACGCTGGAGAACGTGGTCCTGGACATGGAACAGGTGCACGTGCTGTTCGCGGCGTCACATCCGCTGTCGGGCAGGGAATCGATCGCTACGGCGGACCTGGCGGACGAGCAGGTGGTGCGCTGGCGGGGAAACAACCTCGAGCGCATGGCCGCCGAGCTCTGGCCGGACGGGCTGCCGGGGCGTCCGGGGCCGGTGGTGAGCGACGGCATGCAGATGCTGTCGATCGTCCGCCTGGGGCAGGCCGTCGTCCTGTGCACGCCCCGCGCGGCGGCGGCGACGGGATCGGCGGACGTCAGGGCCGTCCCGCTCAGCGACGGGCCGTCGGTGCCGCTACGCCTGGCCTGGCTCCGCGACCACTCCCAGGTGCGGTCCGTACGCCGGTTCGCCCACCACAGCCTGGCCGTCTGCGCGCAGCCCGGACGGGCAGGCGGCTAGCCGGCGACCTGGGTGGTGACGCGCTGGATGGCCTTGACGGCGACGTCGGGCTGGTCGACGTAGATGTAGTGGCCGCTCTTGGCGGCCGTGCTCGGCCTGCTGTCGCTGGAGATCGCGAGCCACTTGCGCTGGCCGGCGCTCCACGCCTTCTCCAGCTGCTTGCCGTACGTGGGGATGGCCGCCAGGTACGGCTGCCCGTGCTGGATCACCTCGACCGGGATGTCCCCAGCGGAACGGACCTTGCCGTCGGCCATGACGAGCTGCTCCGGGTTCTGCCCCTGGAAGATCGCCAGGTTCTGCGCGCGCACCTCGGCCGCAGGGCCCTTGGCCGAGGCCGGGATCACCTTGGCGACGTCACCGGCCATGGTCGAGGGGGTGGCGTCCATCAGCACCAGCCCCTTGACGCGGTCCTGGTGGTCGGGGGCGTAGCGGGCGGCGATCAGCCCGCCCAGCGAGTGCCCGGCCAGCACGACCGGACGGTCACCGGCGACCCGGTCCAGCACCCCGGTCAAGATCTTGCCGGTGCTCGCGAAGTCCTGAGGACCCTGCGGCTTGTCGCTGCCGCCCGCGCCGAGCCGGTCGTAGGAGCAGACCCGGTCCTTCCCGCTCAGCGCCTTCTGCAGCGCGGCCAGCTTGGTCAGGTCGTCGCCCCCGCCATGCAGCAGCACGATGACCGGCTCACCGTCCGCCGCGTCACCCGCACACGACACGTTCACCGACGTTCCGGCGACCTTGATCTTCTTGGTCCCGGAGATCAGGTCGGCCTCGACCTGCTGCTCCGCGGAGGCGATGGGGTCCCAGTTCTCCAGCGCGTCGCCGTTGCAACCGGCGACTCCCGCGCCGATCACGGTGGTGCACAGCGCGGCCAGAACGGTTGCCTTGATCGTGCGGGGCATGGGGGTCCTCCGGTGATTCACAGGGTGGTGTGGTGGGAAAGCGGCGGAGCGCCGTGACCACGCCCCAACGTTATGGATCAGGCCGTGCCCGAAGCGTCCCCGCACGGTGGACACTCGCCGGTAGCTCGCACGGGGGACAAGCGCGCCCGCCGTCGCGTCATCGCCGATCGCGGCCGGTCAGCGATTCGACCGTCGCGCGGCCCAGCGCCGCACCGCGTAGAGCAGGCCCGAGACGCCGAAGAGCACCAGGGTGATCGACAACCATCGCGCGAGGTAGGGGGAGGTGCTCAGCCCGACCGCTGCCCGGTAGTTGCGCTCGGCGCCGCGCAGGATGAGCGGGAACCACACCAGCAGCAGCAGGCAGGACAGCCCGGCCGGCACCCGTACGTGGTTGACCACCGCGGGCCGCCCCTCGGCCGGCCGTGCCCGGCCGAGGCGCGCGGGAAGCTTCGGCAGCGATCGGATCGCGGTGTCGGCCGCCGAGTACAGCGGCCACAACACCAGGTCGTGGAAGACGACGGCGCCGAGGAACCACACGGCGAACCCCATCCAGATGCCGGCCTCCACCACCCGGGTGGCGGCGTAACCGGCGACCGCGAAGCAGGCCGCCAGCCCGAGAAGGTGCCAGGGGCCGGCACCGTAGGCGCTCGCCCACCGGCGCCCGCCACGACCGCGGCGGTTCACCGTCCCTCCCGGCGGAACACGAGTTCGCGCACCCACTTGGTGTTGTGCACGCCCGGGGCGTTCGGCACGATGATCCGCGCCGGGAACCCGTGGTCGAGGGAGAGGTCGGCGCCGTTGACCCGCAGCGCCAGCAGCGAACGCGGGTCGGCCACCTGCCCGGCGCTGAGCGAGGCCTGGCCGAAATAGCCCCCGCGTTGCAGCGATCTGGCGGTGACCGCCGCCGCGCCGGGCGGGACGCCGGCCAGGCCGGCCAGGTCCGCCAGTCGCACACCCGTCCAGACCTGCTCGGTCGACCACCCCTCCACGCAGGCGATCGGCAGCGTGTAGGTGTGCAGCGGCATCGCCAGCAAGTCCGCACGGGACAGGAGCACCGGGCTCGCCCCGACGACCGCCAGCCGCCACCCGCCGCCCGTCTCCGACGCGGTGACGCCGAGGCTCGCCGCCGTCTTGTTGACCTGGAAGTCGTTGGGCCCCGTCCCGTACTCGCGCCCGTGCGGCGCCAACAAGGCCGTACGGCGCAGCGGCCCGTCCAGCGTCTGGCCGGCCGACAGGCCGAACATCAGCGCCGAGCCGCCGCCGACGAACGCCAGCAGGCCGCGCCGGGACATGGTGGGCGGCGCCGGATCCGCCGGGACCAGGCCGTCGGGGTCGGGAGGTTCCGGTCGCGTGTCGGCCAGGCGCGTACGCAGTTCGCGCCGCAGGTCCCGGGACCGCACCGCGCGGATCGCCCGCGGCAGCCGCATGGCGACGTGGACGGCCAGCGCCGCCAGAAAGATCCACGCACCGTACAGATGCGCCGGATAGAAGGAGAAGGGAAAGACGTAGAAGAGCTGGATGTTGAGTATCCCGGTAGCGAACTGGAACCCCGCGCCGCCGACCAGCAACACCAGGCTGGCACGGTCGACGGCCTGCGCGATCGAGCGCACCGGCGGCCACTGGAACAGCTTGGGGATCACCGACCACAACTTGGCCAGCAGCACGGGAACCAGCGTCAACCCCAGGATGACATGGGTGCCCTGGGTGACCCGGTACAGCCAGGCCGGGTGCGTCGGCCAGTCGAAGAGGTAGAAGCCCAGCAGACCCTTGCCCGGCGTCGTGTCGTTTCCCGGCAAGCGGGGCTCATAGGCGGCGTACGACAGCAACCCGGTGACCGCGACGACGGCAAGCCCGACGAGCAGGACGAGACCGAACACCGACGTGAGCCAGGGACCGCGCAGCGGGCTCCGCCAGAAGCCCGGGCGGAACGGCCCGGAGGACACGGTCGCCCTCGGCCGTCCGGCCCGGCGACTTCCCGCAGCGGACGCGTTCCGGGCATGGGCGCGCCCGTGCGGTGTATCCGGCACTGATCCCCCCGAAGCCGTTGTCGGATGCTGAGGTCCTTACCGGGAGTGCCGCCTTCAACGCGGGACAACGGTAAACAATCCGCCATGCCGCGATCGCCCTGTCCGGGTCGAAGGTCCCGCGATGGGCGTCCTGCCGATCATGATCGCGACTCCGGCGGCAACCCGTGATCCACGTGCGTTCGTATCCCCTGTCACACCTGTCACGCCTGTCACATGGAGCAATTGTGTCAATTGCGACCCAATATTCCCGATCTTGACCTAATCTTGTGCAGTCTATGAACGTTTCTCGCAGATTCGCAGCGCTCGCATCCACCGGCGTGGCCCTCACGATGGCCGTGACCTCGCAGGTGTTCGTCTCGCCCGGCGTGGCTTCGGCAGCCGTGGCATCCAGCAACAAGATCCAGCAGGCTGCCCAGCCGCTCGCGGGGGCGGCGGCGAGCACCCAGAGCTGGAGTGCCAGTGCGAACAAGTCGCTGGCCACCAAGAACCGGATCTACCGGACCGGCCGCCTCACCGATGTGAACTGCCGGCCGGGCGCGCTGCCGTCTGGGAGCACGAGCGCGTACAAGCGCTTCCTGACCCGCGTGACCAACTGCCTGAACAAGGCGTGGGGCGCGCAGTTCCGCAAGGCGCGCATGCCCTTCTCCAAGCCGCGGCTGCGCATCATCACCACGAAGGTGAACACGCCCTGCGGCAAATGGAGCACCGGCGCCGACGGCTACTACTGCTCCTCCAACCGCACGATGTACATGCTGATCACCAGGAAGCAGCTCCGGCAGCCGTTCCCGCTGGGCATCGCGCGGCTCATGGCTCACGAGTACGGCCACCACGTGCAGCAGATCTCGAGGATCTGGAGCTACTACTGGACGGCCCGCAACCAGGCCGGCAGCTCCCAGCGCCTCGCGCTGTCGCGCAGGTCCGAGCTCCAGGCCGAGTGCTTCTCCGGCGCCTTCATGTCGACGCTGCGGGACGGATCGCAGTTCTCGGACCAGCAGTGGGACTACACGGTGGACTGGTTCAGGAAGAACGGCGCCAAGGCGTGGCCGCAGAACGACCACGGCAGGGGGCCCACGCAGGCGGCCTGGATGACGCGCGGCTACAACAGCGGCGCTCCCGGATCGTGCAACACCTGGGCCGCGTCGGCTCGCAGCACCACCTGAAGACACGCCACCCTCGGTGATCGTGCTTGAGCGGGGCTGACACCGCGGTCAAGGCGATCTCCGCGCTCTCGTAGGGAAGGGCCGGGTCCGTCACGGGTCCGGTCCTTCCCTTGTGTCATCACGGTCCTCGGCCGGGGATGCGCCGCGGGTCCCGGCTCCGCGACAGGTCCGGACGCACGGTCACGAAGGTCCGCACGGCACCGCCGGCAATCTCGACCGGGCGATTCAGGAACCGGCCGGCTTGTGAAACAAACCTCTGCTGGGCAGAATGCACCCGAAGAATCCGTCGGCGAAAGGGCGCCCATGAGACGGCGCCCGGTCATGGTGCAGACCTGGGCGCCGGTGGCCACGGGTGAGGCGTCGCGCCTCCCTCGGCGAGGAGGAGCGCGTGACGGAGTGGCGCCCCCGCCTGCGGGACAGCGTGATCGTCCAGGCCGAGGGCCACGAACTGCTCTTCCTGTGCACGGCCGACAGAACCGTGAAGAGATTCGCCGCCGACGATTTCGTGAAACACGTGATAAAGCTCCTCGACGGCACCCGTACATATGCCGAGATCGAACGTTCCGTCGGTGACGCGCAGGCGCTCGGTGAAGTGCTGCAGATCCTCACGGAAGAAAGGCTCCTGAGCCGCGTCGGAGACCTGGAGTCGTCCTTTTCGAAGCTCGGCGAGGAGCGCGCCGAATTCTACGACCGCCAATTGCGGCTGCTCCAGGATTTCTGCGACCAGGGCCGCGCCGACGCCGCTTGCGGCGTGCGGTTGCAGGAGCGCGTCGACCGCTCGACCGCGGTGGTGTGCGGCGTCGGCGGGCTCGGCGGCTGGGTCGCGCTCTCCCTGGCGAGCGCGGGTGTCGGCACGATCCGCCTGTGCGACTTCGACCGGGTCGAGCCGTCCAACCTGACCCGGCAGACCCTGTTCGCCCTCGCCGACGTGGGAGCGCCCAAGGTGGAGGCGGCCGCCGCCAGGCTGCGGGCGGCCAATCCCTTTGTCACGGTCGAGACCTTCGACCGGCGCGTCACGTCGCCCGCCGACCTGACCGACCTGGTGGACGGGTCGGGCATCGTGATCAACGCGATGGACCTGCCCACGCCCAACGACACGGCCACCTGGGTCAGCGAGGCCTGCTGGCCGGACGTGCCGCACATTCTGGGCACCGGCTACGCGTACCACATCGGGGTGCTCGGCGCGACGGTCCTTCCCGGCAGAACGGCCTGCTGGTCGTGCGTGCGGGCCGAGACCTTCGCCGACCACGGGCGTCACCGGATGGAGTCGCTGATCGGCAAGAGGCAGAAGGCGGGCGCCATCGGGGCGCTGTGCGGGCTGGTCGGCACGATCCTGGGCTGGGAGGCGATCCGGGTCCTGGCGGGGCTGGAGCCGGCGCTGAGCGGCAAGTGGAGCGAGGTGGACTTCTGGCCGCTGGAGATCCGTTCGCGTCCCGTCCCGCGGCGACCCGACTGCCCGCTCTGCGGTCCCTGACGACACACCGCAGGAAGGGTTCCGCGCGTTGTGCGCCTGTGCCCGGTCGTTTCTGGAACGCTGGGGTGGCGGAGGACGCTGCGGGCGAGGTGGTTCGGAGGCGACATGAACGAGGCGACCGCGCATCTGCTGTTCGATGCGGTGGAGCGCTTGGAGAAGAACATCGTGGCCCGGGAGTGCCCGGCCATCGTCGCCATGGAGGGCACGGACAAGGTCGTCATGAGCGAGTACGACTACCTGCGCGATCCCGTGACGGCGGAGGCGTTCGAGATCAGGGCGGCGGAGAAGGCCCTGGAGATCGACGTCGTCCGCTGGGTG
This sequence comes from Nonomuraea sp. B1E8, assembly GCF_039871515.1. Taxonomy (NCBI): domain Bacteria; kingdom Bacillati; phylum Actinomycetota; class Actinomycetes; order Streptosporangiales; family Streptosporangiaceae; genus Nonomuraea; species Nonomuraea sp. B1E8. The sequence continues at coordinate 193,014 of NZ_JBDPLS010000014.1, forward strand.
CTGGGCGTTCCGCAGGTTTGGTTGTTCAAGCCTCCGAGCACGATCGCCGTCCGGGCGGTCTCCTCCCACCCGCTCCAGGAGGGCGAGCAGGAGGCCATCACCTGGATGAGCTTCGACCGCGACGACGGCGTGGACTACGGGCGGGTCGCGTACGTGCGCCGCCCGAACGGGGAGCCGGTGTTCGAGGACCCGGAGATCTTCGACGTCGCCATCCGGCCGGCACAGACCATGCCAGGGTTCGTGCTGCTGCAGCGGTGCCTGGCCGAGGACTGAGGGCCGGCCCCGACGAACCGGCCCTCGACCCGCCGCGGCCCGGTCAGCGGTAGCCGTTCTCCTTCAGCTCGATGACCCAGGCACGACGCTCGGCGATCAGGCCGTCGCGCATGACGAACACCTCCGCCATGGACATGCGCATCTCGCCGCCCGCGACTCGCTTCACCGTCCCGGTGAGTTCCGCCATGACGACATCGCCCTGCTCGACCATGCGCACGACCTCCAGGTGAGGAGGGTCGACGAGTTCGGGCGGGCCGTCGATGGCCCGGTCATAGGCGTCCTTGCCGGTCAGGTGGAACGCGCCGAAGACGGTCCACTCGATGTCGTCTGTCAGGCAGGACAGGATCTGCTCGTGATCGTTCTTGCGGAAACCGTCCAGGTAGGTGTTGACGGTCTCGATATTCCGTGACATGTCTGCTCCTTCGCTTCGGAAATCGCCGTGCAAGGGGCGTATCGCCGTCCTCACCAGACAGGTCGGAGCACCCGGAGCGTTCTTGACATCACCCCGGCAACCGACGCTCGGCAGCACACGCCGACGTCGCCGGGGATCGAAGAGTTCGCAACCGTTTCTTCACCCAGTGGACCGCCGGAACAGGCCGTCCAGGTCTACAGTGCGTCCATCCAAGGGAGCACGATGAGGTTCGGGATATTAGGTCCACTGACGGTGTGGCGGGAGGGTGAGCCGCTCGATCTCGGCACGCCCAAGGCTCGGGTGCTGTTGGCGGTTCTGCTGTGCCAAGCGGGCGCCCCTGTTTCGGAAGATCAACTCGTGGTGGCGCTGTGGGGGAGCACCCCTCCGAAGAGCGCCACCAAGAACGTGCAGACCTACGTCCACCGGCTCCGGCGGCACCTGGACGACCCGGCTCGCGTCGCGCGGCAGGGCTCCGGCTATCTGGTGACGGTCTCCGGGGACGAACTGGATGCGGCGAAGTTCGAGAACCTGGCGGGCTCGGGGCAGGCGGCGGAGGCCGCCGGTGAGCCGGAGGTGGCGACCCACCTCCTGCACGAGGCGCTGAGTCTCTGGCGCGGGCCCGCGTTCGCCGGCATGGCCGATGTCCCGATGCTCGCCACGGAGGCCGCGCGGCTGGACGAGGTGCGCATGTCGGTCCTGCAGTCGCGGATCGCCGTGGACCTGAGGCTGGGACGCCACGCCGCGCTGCTGGGCGAGCTGACCGCGCTCACCGGCGAGTACCCCCTGCGGGAGCGGCTGCGCGCGCAGCTGATGCTGGCGCTGTACCGCTGCGGCCGGCGGGCGGACGCGCTGGCCGAATACACGCGTGCCCGCAGGACCCTGGTCGAGGAGACCGGCCTGGACCCGGCGGAAGAGCTGCACGACATGCACCAGAGGATCCTCACGGAGGACCCGTCACTCGACCTCGTTCCTCGCGCCCAGGCGAAGATCACGCGCTCGTCCGGGAGGCCGGGCCCGTACAGGCCGGCGGAGGCCCGGCCCCACCGTGAACGTGCCGCGCGCCGGCCGGACGAAATGAGCACCGAGCCGGGCGAGAAGGCGCGGCACGCGCCCAGGCGTGCGCTGTCCGCCTACCGTCACGTCCATGCCACGGCCCTGACGTCCCAGCTTCGAACGGCCCCCACCCCCGCCGAACTGCCGCCGGACATCGCGGAGTTCACGGGCAGAGACGGCGAGGTGGCGGAGCTCACCGAAACCCTCACCAAGCCGCGGCCGGGCACCGTCGCCATGGCCGGCATCGCCGGTATGGGAGGCCTGGGTAAGACCACGCTCGCCGTGCACGTCGCGCACCGGATCGCGGGTCGCTTTCCCGACGGTCAGCTCTATGCGGACCTGCGCGGCGCCTCCGCCGACCCCGCCCGCCCGGAGGACGTGCTCAGCCGCTTCCTGTTCGCCCTGGGCATCAGCGCCACCGGCATACCCGAATCCCTGGAAGAACGCGTGGCGCTCTACCGGACCTGCCTGGCCGGACGGAGAACCCTCATCCTGCTGGACAACGTCGCCGGGGAGGAGCAGGTGCGGCCGCTCCTGCCCGGGGCCCCCGGCACGGCCGTGCTGCTCACCGGGCGTGTCCGGCTGGTCGGTCTCGAGGGCACGAGCCTGCTGGAACTCGACGTCCTGCCGTCGGCCCAGGCCATGGACCTGCTGAGAAGGATCATCGGTGACGAACGCGTCCAGGACGATCCGGACGCGGCTCTGGAGATCACCCGGCTGTGCGGTCGCGTCCCGCTGGCGGTCCGCATCTCGGCGGCCAGGCTCCTCGGCAGAAGGCAGTGGAGCCTGGCCCACCTCGCCGGCGTCCTCGGGGAGGAACGCCACCGGCTGGACGAGCTCGTGGCGGGCGACCTCGACATCCGCGCGGGATTCGAGATGACCTACCGTACGCTTCCCGCGGGCGCGCAGCGGGCCTTCCGGCTCGCCGGGCTGCTCGACGCGCCCGACTTCGCCTCCTGGGCGGTGGCCGCCCTCCTCGACGTGCCGGTACGGCAGGCGGAACGCGAGATCGAGACCCTGGTCGACGCCCATCTGCTGAACCTCACGGGGACGGACGAGACGGGCAGGCTCAGGTACCGGTTCCACGACCTGATCCGGTTGTACGCGCGCGAGCGGGCGCAGCGCGAGGATTCCGAACCCGAGCGCCAGGCCGCGCTCCGGCGGGCCCTGGGCGCGTGGCTGGCCCTGGCGGAGGTCGCGGCGGAGCACGTCCCCGGTCCCTGCTTCGCACCCATGCACAGCAGTGCGCCGCGCTGGCGGTTGCCCGCGGCGGTCTCCGGCCCGCTGCTGGCCGACCCGATGGCCTGGTTCGGCGCGGAGCACGCCGCGCTGATGGCGGGGGTCGCCCAGGCGTGCGAGGCGCGCCTGACCCGGCTCGCGTGGGACCTCGCGGGGTCCACCGAGACGTACCTCAACGTGCGCGGCCTGTACGACGGCTGGCAGCGCATGCACGAGCAGGCGCTCGCGCTCTGCCGTGAGACCGGCGACAGGCGCGGCGAGGCCGTGCTGATGCGCGGCCTCCTGGAGGTCACCACCTGGAACTCGCCGGCGGGCCCGGGACCGGCGATGACGCGGATGCGGGCCGGCGCCTCGCAACTCCTCGACCTGTTCACCATGCTGGGCGACCCGGTGGGAATGGCCGACGCCCTGGCGACCCTGGCCTGGAGCATGACGGCCGACGGGAACGGCGGTGCGCAGGCGCTCGCCCTGGCGGAGCGCGCCCTGCGGACGGCCGCCGACGCGGGCTACCTCGGCGGCCAGGCGCGGGCCTACCACGTGATGGCGATCATCTACGGCGAGGACGACCCGCAAGCGGCGCACACGGTCCTGGAGCAGGCGACGAAGGTCGCCGAGGCGCTCGGCAACCCTCACTACACCACGACGGTCACGCAGTTCCTCGGGGCGGCGAAAGCGTTCTGCGGTGACTTCACGGGCGGCCAGGAACTGCTGGAGGAGTCCCTGGACATGGCGCGGCGGTTGAACTACCGCTATCTGGAGACGTTCTCGCTGCTCTACCTCTCGAAGTTGTTCGTCGCGACCGGGGACGAGCGGGCCAGGGCGACCGCCGAGCTGACGCTGGCCCACAGCGAGGACGGCAACTTCGGCCATTACCTCGCCGACGCGCTCAGCGTTCTCGGGCAGCTGAACCTGGCCGAAGGAGACCTGCCCGCCGCCATCGCCTCCCTCGAACGCTCGGTCCGGGTCTGGCGAACCCGCGGCTCGATCCCCTACCTGGCGCGGACGCTGCGGGCTCTCGGCGACGCCCACGACGACGCCGGCGACCACCGCACGGCCAAGGCCGTCTGGGAAGAGGCCCGCGAACTGTTCCACGGGATCTCGCACGAGAACGGCGTGGGAACGCTGGACGCCCGGCTCGGCCGCTGACCCGCCCCGCCGCCGACGTGGCCGAGTTCGGCCATCGCGCCCATCCCAGAACCCTGACTTCCTTCTTCTGGAGGGGCAGCGAAGCCGGCTACGGGCGCTTGATGCGGCTTTCGATCCCTTTCGCGAGGGGCCCGTATGGGTGAATCCTCCCTATCTATCCTGGCATTATGCTTAGTGGCCGTTATAGGACGGATTCCCGGCTCCCGTACCGGCGCACGGTGCCGTGATGAGCGGGGCGAAGAAAACATGGCAAAGCTCCGAACTTTCCTTCCTCCGCCGCATCTAACCCGTATGTACGGCGAACATAAAGAAGAAAGAGACCCGGAAGGGCATTCACAGATGCGATCCAAGCTGGCCACCCTTTTCCTCGCCACGCTCACCGCCGGTAGTTGCGTCCTCGCCGGCGCCTCACCCGCCTCGGCCGCGTCGCACTACGGCAAAAGCAAATGGATCAGCGCCGAGCGCGGCTGGCAGCACGCGGGCGTGTACGTCGAACCCGGTGACATGATCCGGATCCGCTACGCCGGCGGCCGGTGGACGGTCGACCACCGCGAGTTCCCCTACGTGTCCTCGGCAGGCTACGCCAGGCACATCGACCGCAGGATCTACCAGCAGTGCAAGATCCTCAGCAGGCACCCGCACGGCTCGATGATCGCGAAGATCAACGGAGACCTCTACAGGGTCGGCAGCAGGGCCCTGATCCGCGCACGCCAGGCCGGCTTCCTCCAGCTGCGCGTCAACGACGCCGACGGTTGCCTCCGCGACAACGACGGCTCCGTCCGCGTGAAGATCACGGTCGCCGACCACTGAGAGCTGCCAACAGCGATGAGGTGAGACGCCTCCAGCAGCTGAGCACGCAGGCCACCACCTGACTGCGCCAGACATATCCGACAGGCACCGGTTCCGGCCGGTGCCTGTCTGTTTGCCCGAGCAGGTGCTGCCGTGGTTGCTCGGCGTCGCCCGCAACAAACTCGCCAAGCAGCGTGAGGCGCGGTACCGGCGCAACAACCTGGTCGAGCGGATCGTCGTGCTGAGCCGGAGGTTCGGACGGTTCGCCGCCGCGAGTGGCGGGCGTCACCCGGATCGGTGTTTTCGCAGGAAATATGCCCCATGGGGTATGGTGGGAGCGCCGTCGGGCAGTTCTGCCCCCAGGCGGAGAGAGACGCATGTGCCCGCATCCCCAGGGCGCGCATCGGGCGGGAAGGTGAAGCAGATGGAGATGGATGCGACGGTCCTGGCCGACGCCCTCACTCGGCTCAAGCGGGCCCACGGCCAGCTGGGCGGAGTGATTGCCATGATCGAGAACGCCGACGACTGCGAGCGGGTGCTGACCCAGCTGGCCGCGGTCTCCAAGGCCCTGGACCGGGCCGGCTTCAAGATCATCTCGACCGGCCTGCAGCAGTGCCAGCTGGCGCGCGAGGCCGGCGAGGAGCCGCCGATCACCCCTGAACGGCTGGAGAAGCTCTTCCTGGCCCTGTCCTGAGACGGATCGACGGCGCCGGGTCGGTTCGGGCCGAGGCGGCCCCGGGCGTGCGCAGCTGATGCGGACGCTTCCGCTCGCCAGGCGTGCGGAAGAAAATCGCCTTTTGACCTGGGCATACATCTGACAAGGGAATACCCCCCCGGGTATTTTCGTTGAGGAGTTACGTGATGACGATCCGTGAGACGGGCCCGCATGTGGCCGACCACGCGGGTAGGGACGCGGTGACGGTGCGTCCGCCCGGGCGTCGCAGCGCGGTCGCCGCGCAGGCCCCGCGGAACGCCGGAGCGCGGGTGCGCTTTCTTGCCGGCGGCCCGAACGCCTGGCGGCGGGACGGCCTGCCCCTGGAGAAGGTCCGCAGACGGCCCGGCACCGCTCACCCGGAGCCGACGACCCGATCCCGACAGCGATGACGACGACACACGAAGGCGGCGAGACGATGAGCACGATCCACGTCGAGGTGGTGGAGACCTCCTCCCTGGGCGACCGCAGCTACCTGGCCCACGACGGCCGCGTGGCGCTGGTGGTCGACCCGCAGCGCGACATCGACCGGATCCTGGCCCTGGCCGGCCGGCTGGGGGTGCGCATCACTCATGTGGCCGAGACCCACCTGCACAACGACTATGTTTCCGGCGGCCTGGCTCTGGCTCAGGTGACCGGGGCCGCCTACCTGGTCGCCGGCGCTGACACCGTCGGCTTCGAGCGGCTGCCGGTCGCCGACGGCGACGAGATCACCCTCTCGGAGAGGATGCGTCTCGCGGTGGTGGCCACCCCGGGCCACACCTTCCACCACCTGTCCTACATCCTGACCGGCCCGCAGGGTTCCGAGGGGGTCTTCACCGGCGGCTCGCTGCTGTTCGGCACCACCGGCCGCACCGACCTGCTCGGCGCCGAACACGCCCACACCCTGGCCCACCACCAGCACGCCTCGGCGAGCCGGCTGGCCGACCTGCTGCCCGATGGCGCGCACATCTGGCCCACCCACGGCTTCGGCAGCTTCTGCTCGGCCACCCAGTCGGACGCCCCGGCCTCCACCATCGGCCGCGAAAGGCAGGTCAATCCGGTGCTGCGTCTGGAGGCCGACGACTTCGTCACCCGGACGCTGGCCGGACTGGACGCCTACCCCGCCTACTACGCCCACATGGGTGCGCGCAACAGCGCAGGCGCCGACCTGATCGACCTGACCCCGGTGCAGGCGGCCGACGCCGATCTGCTGCGGAAACGCATTGAGGCCGGCGAGTGGGTGGTGGACCTGCGCTCGCGCAAGGCGTTCGCCGCCCGGCACCTGACCGGCACCCTGAGCTTCGGCCTGGACGGGCCGATGTCGACCTGGCTGGGCTGGATGGCCCCGTGGGGGGCGCCTCTCACGCTGCTGGGCGAGTCGGCCGAGCAGGTCGCCGCCGCCCAGCGCGAGCTGGCGCGCATCGGCATCGACCGCCCGGCCGCCGCCGCGACCGGGATCCCTGAGGAGTGGGCCGGCGGTGACGAGACCCGGCTGGCCGGGCTACCGGTGGCGAGGTTCACCGACCTGGCCGCAGCCCGCGCCGGCCGCAACGCCGGTGATCTGCCCGCGCCGGACGTCGTGCTGGACGTGCGCATGCCGAACGAGTGGCGGGCCGGTCACCTCGACGGCGCCGTCCACATCCCGCTGCCCGAACTGCCCGCACGCCTGACCGAGGTGCCGCACGGGACGGTGTGGGTGCACTGCGGCTCCGGCTACCGGGCCGCCGCCGCCACCAGCCTGCTGCAGCGGGCCGGACGGACGGCGGTGCACATCGACGACGCCTACGCCGACGCCGCCGCTGCGGGCCTGACCATCACCGCCCCCGAGACGTGACCATTCGGAAACCGCCACGGAAGATGGCCGATCCCGCAACCAGCCGACCACCCTCACCTCTTGACAAGGAGACCGCATGAACACCGCCGACACCCCGAAGACCCCCGCCGCCCTGGACGCCGCCGCCCTGCGGCGGCTCCTGGAGTCCGGCGACCCGCCCCGGCTGATCGACGTGCGCACCCCCGGCGAGTTCGAGACCGCCCATATCCCCGGCTCCTACAACGTGCCGCTGGACCTGCTGCGCGAGCACCGGGACGAACTCCGCGCCCACCTCGACGAGCATGTCGTGCTCGTCTGCCGCTCCGGCCGGCGTGCCGCAGCGGCCGGACAGAGCCTCGCGACCGCGGGCCTGCCAGGCCTGCGCGTCCTGGCCGGTGGGGTCACCGCTTGGCAGGCCGCCGGAGCCCCGGTCGCCACCGGCAGGCCCCGCTGGGAGCTGGAGCGCCAGGTCCGCCTGGTCGCCGGCTCCATCGTGCTGGGCTCGGTACTGACGAGCACGGTGCTCCCCAGGGCCAAGTGGGTCGCCGCGGCCATCGGCGGCGGGCTGACCTTCGCAGCCCTGTCGAACACCTGCACCATGGGCATGCTGCTGGCCAAGCTCCCGTACAACCGCGGTCCCCGTACCGACATCGGCGCCGTGCTGGGCGCCCTGGCCGACGAGCGCAAGTGAGCCAGGCCGCGCGCCCGCTCCTGCTGACCGGCGGACGCACCGCCATGACCTTGCCGAACGAACCGATCGATCGAAGCGACTGAACGGAGACGGCGATGCTGACCGCACTCGGCCTCGGCGCCGTGATCGGTGTCCTGCTCGGACTGCTGGGCGGCGGCGGCTCCATCCTGGCGGTGCCCGCCCTCGTCTACGGTGCCGGCCTGCCGCTGGCCTCGGCTGTGCCGGCCTCCCTGCTGGTGGTGGGCATCTCCTCGGCCACCGCCGCCCTGCCCCGCATCCGCGCGCGCCAGGTGCGCTGGCGCATCGCCGCTGTTTTCGGCGGCGCCGGCGCGGCGGCCGCCTTCGCCGGCGCCGCCCTCAACCGGCTCCTGCCGCCGCAGGCGGTCCTGATCGGATTCGCCGCCCTCATGGTGGCGGCCGGCTGGCGGATGCTGGCCGAACAGACCCCCATGGGCGGTGCGTGCGCGCTGCCCGGCGGCGGGGTCAACTGGCGCAGCTGCCTGCCCAAGAGCATCGTCGCGGGCGCGGCCGTGGGCGTGCTGACCGGCCTGTTCGGCGTCGGCGGAGGATTCCTGGTCATCCCGGCCCTGGTGCTCGGTCTTGGGCTGCCGATGACGGCCGCGATCGGCACCTCGCTGCTGATCGTGTTCGTCAACGCGGTCGCCGGATTCGCGGCCCACGCCGGGGGCGTGATGCCGGACTACGGCGTCATCGCCACGTTCACCGCGGCGGCGGTGGCCGGGTCGCTGGCCGCCGCCCGGCTGGGCCGCCACCTGGACCCGGTACGGCTGCGCCGCTGGTTCGCCTACCTCGTCTTCGCCGTGGCGGTCTTCGTCGCCGCCCAGGCGCTGGTGAACCCGGCCGCCCTGAGCGGCTGAACCAGCCCCAGACCGAGCACTCCACGACCGGCCGAACCCGCCGCAGGCGCTGGTCGCCGCCTCCGCCACCCACGAACTCAGGAGCGGCACGCCGTTCCGGACCTGAACTCGCGCGGCGACACGCCATAGGCCGTGCGGAAGGCCCGGCTGAAGTCGCCCGGCCGGCCGAACCCCCAGCGGGCAGCGATCTCGTGGATCGGGATGTCGGCCAGGGCGGCGTCGGCGAGGTCACGGCGTATACGCCCGAGGCGCTGGTCGCGGATCCATGCCGAGACCGTGTCACCCTGCTCCTGGAACAGCCGGTGGAGGTAGCTGACCGAGATGTAGTTCGCCGCCGCGACCGTCCGCGGGCTGAGCTCGGGATCATGCAGATGGCGCTGAATGTAGGCACGTAGGCGCAGGCCAAGGGCCTCCTGCTGGGAGCTCGACCGTGGGCCCTGCTTGGATTCGAGTTGTCTGGACAGACACGCGGCCACGAGATCCACCAACACCATCCCGAGTCGTTTCCCGTCCGCCGAATTGAACGACAGTTTCTCGTCGGACAGATCCTCGATGAACTGTTTGAGCAGCCCGCCCATTCCGCCGTCGGCGGACACGCCGTGCCCAAGGAGAGCAGCCATCGCGTCACCGCGCAGTGGCAGCAGCGGCTTCGGGACGGCGAGCATGACCAACTCCAGATGGTCACGTCCGTCGGCCTGCAGGTTCATCTCCTCCAACCCGGCGAGGTCGAGCGCGTAGATCTCACCGACGGTTACGGTGTCCTGCAGCCCCGACCAGGTCGCCTTCACGGTGCCGTGCTGCGGCACGATGAGATGGACCACGTCCTCATGCTCGGTGCCCGCCCGGCACGGCTCGCGTTGAGCCGTCACCGGATGAAACCTCTTCACCTCCAGCACGGCCACGCCGAGATCGAGCATGCGTGCGCTGGCGCAGAGATCCCCTGTGTCGATCTCACGACTCATATCCGCGCCGGCGCCCCAGTCTCTCCAGGTCGTCACACGCGAACGAGACGTTTGTTCTCCGTTCACCCGTATCCTCATTTCCCAAAGTCAGGGCAGAAGTCAGCGTTACCGGCGTATTCCAGGATGTCCAGCGCAGAGAATCGCCGAGATCTCAGCGCAGCATCCACAATCTCGATCGCGAGGTTCCTCCCAGTTCTGGTTCAGCGGATCGGGACCCTCTCTGTCAGACTCTTGTGAGACATGGGACGAATGACCCCCTTTTCAACTCGGCCAGCCCGATGAGTCCCACAGCGGCCCAGGCGCTCATCCGAGACGAACTCCTGCTCGACGGCAACGCCCGGCTCAACCTGGCCACCTTCTGCACGACCTGGACGGAGCCCCAGGCCCGCGAACTCATCGCCGAAACCCTCGACCGCAACCTCGTCGACCACGACCAGTGCCCGCAGACGGCCGACATCGAGGCGCGCTGCGTCAACATGCTCGATCACCTGTGGGGCGACCCGAACGGCTCCAGCGTCGGCTGCTCCACGGGCGGCTCCAGCGAGGCGGCCATGCTCGGCGCGCTGGCGATGAAGTTCCAATGGCGCGAACGACGCCGGGCGGCCGGGCTGCCCACCGCCAAGCCCAACCTCGTGATGGGCACTGCCGTCCATGCCTGCTGGCCGAAGTTCTGCCAGTGCCGGGACGTCGAACCGCGCTGGATACCGATCGAGGAGCCGGCCTTCACCTTGAACCCGGCCCGGCTCGGCGAAGTCTGTGACGACAACACCATCGGCGTCATCGGCGTGTCCGGCTTCCCCGGGTGCAGTCGATCAACACTTCGGGGCACAAGTTCGGCCTGGTCTACCCTGGCGTCGGCTGGATCGTCTGGCAGGAGCCGGACGCTCTGCCGCGGACCTGGTGCTCTGCTGCGACCTGCTCGGCGGCAACATGGACACCTTCACGCTCAACTTCTCCCGCTCCGGCGCACCGGTCATCGCGCAGTACTACAACTTCCTGCGGCTCGGCGTCGAGGGTTACCAGCAGACCTGCCGGGACGTGGCGACCTACCTCGGTGAGGAGATCGCGAAACTCCCCGAGCTCTCGCTCATCGCCGACGGCTCGGAACTCCCGGTGCTCGCCGTACGGACCGCCCCCGGCTACGACGGTTTCACCGTCTACGACCTGGCCGCCCGGCTGAAGATGCACGGCTGGCAGGCCCCCACGTACTACCTGCCACCCGACATGGAGCACATAGCCGTCATCCGCTTCGTCATCCGCAACGGCTTCAGCCAGGACACTGCCGCCAAATCGCTGGCGAACGTGCGCACCGAGGTCGAGTATCTGCGCGGCAATCCGGTTCCGCGCCCTCGCCTCGGCGGCGATGAGGCGGCCGCCGAGCAGCCTGGTGTGCCGACGGGAGGGTGACGTCGATGAACGACTTCGCCGCGTCCATCACCTTCGACCAGCTCGGCAGTGACCCCTATCCGATCTTCGCCAGGCTACGCCGCGAAGCGCCGGTCGTCCTGCTGCCGAAGCTCGACCTGTGGATGGTCACCCGCTGGGATGACGTGCGCCAGGTCCTCAGTGCCTACGAGGCGTACACCAGTGCCTTCCCCTCGCTGGCCACGCATCCCGCACGGCTACCGCATCACCTCCGACCGGGTCGGGAAACGCACACAGCAGTAGAGTCGAGCGGCCGTCGGCGGGCTGAGGAGGCCGCGCGGTGCGGGTCAGGATGCGCGGGCCCCGCTGCGCATGCTCGCCCGCAGCAGCGCGGCGCAGACGACCGCGACGACCATGGCGCCCGCGGCGAGGTAGAAGATCGTGCCGGCCGAGGTCCCCAGCGCCAGCAGGGCGCCGGTCACGCCCGGTCCCGCGACCGAACCGACCCGGCCCATGGCCGAGGACCACCCGACCCCGGTCGTCCGCTGCTCGCGCGGGTACAGCTCGACGGCCATCGCCAGCTGGCCGTTCTGGCTGGCGCTGACCGCGGCACCGACGCCGCACAGCGCGATCAGCAATCCCAGCCCGCCGAGCCCCAGGCTGATCGACGCCACCACCAGCACCGACGTGAGCAGCGGCATCACGATCAGCATCCGGCCGATACCGGCCCAGGCCACGAGCGGGATCATGGCCACCCCGCCGACGATCGCCCCGAGGTAGATGAACGCCAGCCCCAGCGGCGCCTCGGCCGCCGAGACCCCGAGATCCGTGAGCAGGACGGGCGCCCACCCCGACAGTGCGGTGGACACCGTGAACACGAGGAATGCGTACAGCCAGAGCAGGAGCGTGTTGACCCGCACGCGGCGAGCGAACAGCTGCCCGACGCGCTCGCCGCGCGGGGCTCCGCCGGCGACCTCCTGGGCGGCCGGTTCGGGCGGCAGGAGCATCGCCATGGGAAGCACCAGCACCGCGGAGGCCACTCCGGCCAGCCAGAACAGCCCGGTGACACCGACCGAGGCGATCAGCGGCAGGTAGACGAAGCCCGCCGCGGTGGCACCCGACGCGACCCCGAGCGCCATCAGCAGGGACACGACGTCACGTCGCCGGTTCGAGCTGAAGTCCGTCGCGACCGCCACCGCGGACGGGAGCGCCCCGCCGAACCCCAGCCCGGTCACCAGGCGAACGGCCCCCAGCGCCTCGATCGAGTGCGCGGGGAGGACGACCGCGGTGACCATCGTGCCGAGGGAGAACAGGGCGACGCTTCCGATCAGCAACCGGCGACGGCCGAACCGCTGCGCCAGCCATCCGGACCCCAGGTAGCCGGCGAACACGCCGACGCTCGTCACCACCAGGGGAACCGTGAAGGCCGCCGACGCCAGCCCCCAGCTCTCGGCGAGGGCGGGGACCGCCAGCGCCAGCGCCGTCGCGTCGAACCCGTCCATGACGATCGGGAGGAAGCACAGCACCACCACGAGCCAGTTCGTCGCTCTGACGCCGCTACTGCCGGGCGCGTCCAGACGCACATTCACGATCTCGGCCTTACCTGCGTCATCGTGAGCGCAGCCCTTGTTCGGTACACGGTCAAGCTCCTGTCTTCTGGGGCGCGTGGAAGAGGTGATCGCCGGTCAGACTGCTTTCACCGCGCCCCCGTCGACGAGGTAGTTGTTCCCGGTAGCACTGATGGCCAACGGCGATGCCAGGTACGTCACCATGGATGCCACATGTGCGGGCTCGATGAGTTCCCCGGAGCTGATGCCTGCCGCCGTCGCGACGTTCGTGAGCAGTTCTTCGTGGCTTACGCCCTGGGCGGCGGCGAGGGTTGCGCCGAAGCCGCCGGGTTCGGTCCAGAGCTCGGTCCGGGTGCCGGCCGGGGAGACGGTGACGGCCCGGACGCCGCGGTCGGCGTACTCCTCGGCGAGGGCCTTGCCGTACGCGTTGAGTGCCGCCTTGGCGGCGTTGTAGGGCACCGGGCCGAGGTGTGGCAGGCGTGCGCCGGCCGAGGAGATGTTGATGATCACTCCTCGGCGTCGCAGCAGGCTCGGCAAGGCCGCACGGCAGGCGCGGACGGCGGCGAAGAGGTTGAGGTCGAACGTCCGCTGCCAGATGGCGTCGTCGTAGTCGTTGAAGCCGCGCAGGTCGGCCGGATCGCCGCCGCCGACGTTGTTGACCAGGATGTCGATGTCTCCGTGCCGGTCGAGGACGGACTGGACGAGCTCCCCGGGTCCGGTCGAGGTCGACAGGTCGACGGCGATGGCGTCGGCGCTGTCGCGGGTCAGTTCGGCCGTGATCTTTCGGGCGGCCCCGATCACCGTGACGCCTTCTGCGGCCAACGCGCGGACGATCGCGAGGCCGATCCCCCGGCTGGCGCCGGTGACGACGGCGATCTTGTCAGTCAGATGCAGATCCATTGCTTTGCCTCCATTGACGTCCAGTGGACGTACGTCGAATTGCACAGGGCGGAATCGAGATCGCTCAGAATCTCCGATCGGTCCTGAATGAGCGCGGCGAACATGCCGGGCTCGTAGGAACCCCCGGGTTGCGCACGATGACATTCATCCGCGTGGACGAGTTGATCATGACAACCGACAGACCGGCGCACCGATCTGGTCGTCGTCGTAGTGCTTGCGCACCTCGGCCCAGGTCTCGTCGGATACACCCCGGAGAGCGTCGCCGAGCCGGGTTTCTCCCCCTCTGCGAGCGTGTTGATCAGGTTGATGCGCAGTGGTGTTCAGCACGCACGAACACGAGACGATGGCGAACCGATCGTTTGTGACACCTCGGCCGCATGATGTGTGCCACGTCACAAATGGGGCCAACCCGACAGGCCCTTCACCGTGTCCCGCGCGGAAACCCGGTCTCGTACTGTGAGCTGGGGTTCTGCTGTGCGGCTGCGTCGGCGATCAGTGAATTTCCCACCATGTCAGGTTGGCGGCCGCCTGGGACACCGGCTCGATGATCTCCCATGCCTCGATGATCAGACCGTCGTCGAGCCGCCAGATGTCGACGACCGTGATCTCCGGCCCTGGACCGGGCAGCCGGCGCCGCGAATGCATGACGACGTGATCGCCGTCGGCCAGCACGTGCTGGATCTCGACCTGCATGCCGGCGAGCGGGACGAGCGCGGCGCCCGCGGCGGCCGGCCATTCCGACTTCGTCCTGGAGGTCGCGTCCGGACGGTGGTGGAGGAAGTGACAGGTGGACAGCGCCGCCTACTTCGACTCGACGCGTCCGCGGGTCGCGGCGAGCGCCGCGATCGCCGCGACCCGGCCGGATCTGGTGCGCCGCCTCGTCCTGGTCGGCGGCTGGCCCCCGCCCGGCATCGGCCGGCCGCTCGACCTCGGCGGCCGCGTGGACATCCGGCGGCTGCTGCCCCTGATCACCGCGCCCACCCTGGTCGTCGGGTTCGCCGAATACGCCATGATCCCGATCGACGGCTCCAGGCAGCTGAGCGCTGGGGCATGGGACCGAGATCCGGTGTGTTGGTGGACATCGTGTCATGCAGAGTACTGAGCTATGGAACAGGTCTGATAGCCGGTGGATGCCGTAGAGGATCCCGAAACCGAAGGCCAGGTGGTGGCGTGCGGCGGCGGTCCCCGGCCGGCGGGTCAGTTTTTGGCGAGTACTTCGCGGCGGACGTACTGGAGGAATGTGGGGTTGTCGACTGTGGTGACGACACTGAGCGTGGTGCGGACGTAGCGGTCGTCGTCCAGCAGGGCCAGCATGCTCGCGGCCAGATCCGTCCGGGAGGTGAACCTGGCGTCGGCGTGGCCCTCGACGAGGGTGTAGTCGGTCACCGACGGCATATGGTAGAGCCCGCTCGGACGCAGGATCGTCCAGTCGAGATCGCTGGCGCGGACGAGCGCCTCCATCCGGCGCATGTCGTCGTACAGCGTCTTGGCCATCACCCGCGTCAAGTAGGGCAGCACAATTCGGTTGAGCAGGAACCCGCCCTCCGAGTACGGCTGCGGGTCGACCCCACTCGAGCTCACCACGGCGAGCCTGCGCACCTCATGCCGTTTCATCGCGGCGACAATATTGGCCATACCACGCGAATAGGTAGTGATCGGTTCCTTCCCCGCGGGCACCCCGAGCGTCGACAGCACCGCATCCTGCTCCGCCACGGCGGCGTCGACGGCCATGGGAATGTGCACGTCGGCGCCGATGACGTCGAGCCGTTCGTGGTGCAGGGGAAACGAGTCCGGCTGCCGGGTGATCGCGGTGACATGGTGTCCGGCGGCGAGTGCCTGCCCGGTGAGGAGACGGCCGGTGGGGCCGTTGGCGCCGAAGACTGCGATACGCATGACCAGCGTCCCTTCCGTGGGCGTCAGTCTTTGAGCCGGCGGATCCGGTTGGTCTCGCGGACGATCGCCCAGGCGTCGGCCACCGGCCCCAGATGCCCCAGCTTGTCGGGGTTGATCACGGCGCGAATGGTCTGGATCTGCCCGTCTAGGATGTCGAGCGTCAGGGTGTTGACGATCTTACGGTCCCGGTCGCGGAAGATCGCGCCTGGCTGGCCGTTCATCTCATGGGGCTCCACGACGCCGCCGATCCGGTGGAACGGTGCGACGAACCCGGCCAGCATGCGGGCCACGTTGTCGGCGCCGAAGATTCCGTCGCCCCACAGCGGGGCCTTGCCGCCGCTGTCGCCCACCATCTGCACGTCGGCGGCCAGCAGCTCGCGCAGCCCGTCGAGGTCACCTTCGCGGAAGGCGTCGAAGAAGCGACCGGCGAGTTCCTCCCGCTCCCGCCGATCGGCCTCGAACCGGGCACGTCCGGCGTCCATGTGGCGGCGCGCTCGTACGGCAAGCTGGCGGCAGGCCGCCTCAGAGCGCCCCACCGCCGCGGCGACCTCACCGAAGCGGAACTCGAACACCTCCCGCAGCACGAAGACCGCCCGTTCGAGCGGGCTGAGCCGCTCCAGCAGCAGCAGGGCCGCCATCGAGACCGTGTCGGCGAGCTCCGCCGACCGCTCCGGATCCTCGTACGGGTCGGCCAGCAGCGGCTCGGGGAACCACTGCCCAGCATATTCCTCCCGCCGCATGCGTGCCGAGCGCAGCACGTCGATCGCGATGCGAGACACCATGGCCGACAGGAACGACTTGGCCGACGTGGGCCGGGTCGGGCAGGCTTCGTAGCGTAGCCACGTCTCCTGGACCGCGTCCTCGGCCTCGCTCACGCTGCCCAGGATCCGGTAGGCGATGGAGAACAGCAGCGGCCGCAGCTGTTCGAACTCCTCGGTCCGGGTCATCCCAGCTCCTCCTTGAAGCCCTGCCGCCAGGAGGGATGGCGCAATCGCCAGCCGAGTTCGCGTTTGGCTTTGGCGTTGGAGAAGCCGCGTCCCTGGGTCATCATCGTCACCGCCGTCTTCCCGGCCAGCGGCCGGGCCAGCCACACGGGGATCCGCATCGGAGGCTTGGCACCGGCGCACGCGGCCAGGTGGGCCAGCCACTCACGAGCCGGGGCCGGTTCGTCGTCGACGATGTTGAACACGCCCTTCGCCCGCTGCTCCACGGCCAGGACGGTGGCGGCGGCCGCGTCGTCGAGATGCACCCACGAGCTATGGCCCGCGCCGTCGCCGACGACCGGGTACTGCCGCTTGCGCACCAGCTCGACCTGGTCATCGGTGGCGCCAGGCCCGTAGAACGCGCCGTACCGCAACACCGCGCCACCGGCCTTGATCACCGCTTCTTCCAGATGACGGATCGCCTGCGCGCCCTTACCGGTACTGGTCGGGTCAAGTGGGTCCTCTTCGGTCTTGACCCACCCGCCCTGACGGATGCCGTTCCAGGCGGCGTAGCTCTGCGCGACGACGTGGCACCCACCGCTCGCCTCAGCGGCGGCGAGCAGATGATCGGTCCCTTCGGTACGCAGCCGGTTGGTCGTGGCGAACCAGCGGTCGAAGTGCTTGATATCCGGCTTGCCGGCAATCGCGGTCATCTGGTGCACGACGACCTCTGGCCGCGCCAGGGCCACCACCTGGCCGATCGAGGCCGCATCCAGCCCGTCCATCACGACCGCCTCGGCGCCCAGCCGCTCCAGCAGGCCCAGCCTGGCGGTCCTCGTCGTCGTCGCCGTCACCTCATGCCCCCTGGCCACCAGCTGCGGCACCAGCCGCTGCCCCAGCACCCCGGCTCCACCGGCCACGAACACCCGCACAACGACCCCTCCCTTCCCAGCCCCGATACCTGTTCTCCGCCAGGAGACGAGACAGCTCGCCCGTTCTGTGACATCACCCCGTCCGACGGCGCCACAGCCCGTCCTGTCACATGCCGGGCGAAATCCAAGGAGCCACTCCTGGTTCTCGCCATGTCACAGAACGGCCCGCTGTCTCGTCCCGGGAAAGGCGTGTCCGGCCCTCGGAGCGCGGGCTGCGGCTTCTGCGGCGACATGCAGTCAAAGACCTCGCGCAGGCCGGGGAGAGCCCGGTGCGCGCCTGGCGGGAGTCGCATCCATGGCAGAAAGAAGAAGATCATGAGCAAGGTTTGGTTCGTCACCGGATCGTCGCGCGGTTTCGGCCGCAGCTTCGTCGAGGCCGCCCTGAGCCGCGGCGACCGGGTGGCAGCCACCGCCCGCAACCTTCGAAGCCTCGATGACCTGGTCACCGCCTACGGCGACCTGGTGCTCACGCTGGAGATGGACGTGAAGGACACGGCAGCCGTCCGCGAGAGCGTGACGCGGGCCAAGGAGCATTTCGGCCGCCTGGATGTGATCGTCAACAACGCCGGCTACGCCCTGTTCGGCGCGGTCGAGGAGCTGACCGAGCAAGACGTGCGCGGCCTGCTGGAGACCAACCTGTTCGGCCCACTGCGGGTCGTCCAGGCCGTGCTGCCTCACCTGCGCGAGCAGGGTTCCGGGCACATCATTCAGATCTCCTCCACCGCCGGCGTCGCCGCCTTCCCCCTCGGCGGCGGATACTGCGCGTCCAAGTGGGCTCTGGAAGGCCTGAGTGAGAGCCTCGCCCAGGAAGTCGCCGGCTTCGACATCAAGGTGACCATCGTGGAGCCCGGCAGTTACGCCACCGGCGCGCCCACCATCGCGGTCATGTCCTCGTCCAACCTGCACTATGAGGCCGCCCGCCAGGCCCAAGCCGCGTACGGCAAGGCGCTCGATTTCGGCGACCCGGCCGCCGCCGGCCAGGCCATGCTAGAGGTCGCCGACCTCCCCGACCCGCCCCTGCGGGTGTTCTTCGGCAAGCAGAACCTCCCGATGATCCAGCAGGTCTACGCCGATCGGCTCAAGAACTGGGCCGACTGGCTCGATCTCTCGGCGCAGGCCCACGCGGCCCCGTCCGCCTGATCTGTCAGCCCATCACCCCGTTCCTGGCGGGTGGGTGACGGGCGCCCACGCCCTGATGAACGCCGAGCGGTCCGCGGCTGCGCGCCGGGACCTGGAGAAGCACTTTTGTGGAAGGGAGTCGTCATGCAAGATGGTGGCCGCCGTGCCCTGGTGGTCGGGCTCGGGATCGCGGGAATCGCGACCGCGCTCCGGCTACGGCAGGTCGGCTGGGAGCCGGTGCTGATCGAGCGGGCACCTGTGCGCCGCTCGGAAGGGTACTTCGTCATGTTGTTCGGCACCGGCGTGGCCTCCGCCCGCCGTCTGGGCGTGCTGGAGGCCATCGGGGACCGCAGCAGCCCTTTGCTCAAGGCGTACGAGGTGAATCGGGCGGGACGCCGAACGCCGGGCATGAACCCGTCAACGCTGCCGGGCAGACCCCTGCAACTGCTGCGCGGCGACGTCGAGCAAGGGCTGTTCTCCGCGTTGCCGGGCGACGTGGAGATCCGTTATTCCACCGTGCCCACCCGCATCACCCAGGACGACACGGCCGCCGAGGTCACGTTGCACGACACCGCCTCAGGCGCCGTCGTCACCGAGCGCTTCGACCTGGTGGTGGGCGCCGACGGCCTGCGCTCCACCGTACGGAGCCTGGCCTTCGGCCCGCAGGAGTACCTGCACCCGCTCAACTACATGATCGCCGTCACCCTGCTTGACAGGCCGATCGAGGGCTTCACGATGCACGAGGGCCTGATCCTGGCTGAGCCCGGACGCTCGGCATGGACCTTCCCCTACGACGACCATCCGCCGAGCCTGCTGTTCTCCTACCGCACCCGCGACATCGACGCCGAGTTCGCCCGCCCGCCGATCGAGTCGCTCCGCGCCGCCTTCGGCCCCGAGGCCACCGGACGTCTCCTGGAGACCTTGTTCACCCGGTTCGAGCAGGCTCCGGACTTCCTGTTCGACTCCGTGCAGCAGGTCAGGATGCCCCGCTGGCACCGCGGCCGCGTCGTCCTGGTCGGCGACGCCGCCTGGTGTGTGACCTTGTACGCGGGCATGGGCGCCTCCAGCGCCATGGCCGGGGGCGAACTGCTGGGCACCATGCTGCGACGGCACCCCGACGACCTGCCCAGCGCGCTGCGGGCGTGGGAGGCCAGGATGCGGCCGTTCATCCAAGCAGAGCAGGACAGTGCGCTGACCATGCGCAGGCTCTTCACGCCGCAGGACCGCAAGGAACAGATCATCCGCGCCGCGATGCTGCGCCTGACGCACACTCCCGTCATCGGCCCGACGATAGGCAAGATCCTGAACGGCTCCGACATGAAGAACAAGCAACTCGACGTCGCCGCCGTATGACTCACCCTCCCTCATGAACACCACACCGACGCAGCCACCGACGGTCACCTCACGGCCACGACACTCGCGTCCGGTGTGTGATCGCTGTCTGCCCTGAGAACCCGGATCACCCGGCGACCGTGCCTCGGACGTCGCCGTCCGCCGGACCAGATTTCGATACAGGCGGAACGCTGGTGGAACAGGGTGAACGCGCTGTGCTGATCGACGCGGGCTTCGGCCCGCAGGCCCTGCCCGCCGTGCCATCGCCTTCGGCGACGCCCTGCACTCCCCGATCCAGATCGATCACCCCGACTGGTCGACCGCCTCCGACCACGACCCGGCCCGGTCCGCCGCGTTCCGGCGTCAGCTCGTCGCCGAGCTGGCCGAGCCGGACACGATCGGCTTCGGCATCCACTTCGCCGACGCGCAGTTCGGGCGTGTCAGCCGGGACGGTGCCACCCCCGCCTGGCGTCCCCTCCCGTGATCCCGCCACCGCGTCCCGCAGCGCGCTCGGCCTCGCCATGAGCGCCTTCTACGCCGCCACCGCCCTGGGCTCGCCCATCGCCAAGCGCGTGGCCGCCCGGCTGCCCGTACCGGCCTCGCTACTCTCGGAGACCGGCAACAACGCCGTGGCCACCTACTTCGTCCAGCTCGGCGACCACGCCGGACTGCCCGCCGCCCTCACCGGCAACCTGCTGTCACTCCTCCCAGTTCTGGTTCAGCGGATCGGGACGTTCGCTTTCGCGGCGGCCGCGACGTGGGCCGGATGGGTGAGCTGTGGATGGTGGCCGGTTCCGGGGATGACGGTCACCTGGGCGTCGAGGGTGGCGTCGATCAGCGGATCGAATTCGCCGGTGACGAGGTGGAGCGGCACCGGGCAGGTGGCGGCCAGTGTCCGTAGCTCGGCACGTTCGCTGTGCTGTTGTGCTCGGTCGAGCCGGCGCGCGGTGCGCCGCGCGACGCCCGGCCGCCGCAACTGCGCTGCCGCGTCGTCGAGGGCGCGCTGCGCGGGGGCGTCGGCCGGGTGAGAACCGAGCAGCGTCCTGCCGAGCCGCTGGGGCGAAGCGGTCCGCAGCAGTGGTCCGACCAGCGCGGGAGTGCGCAGGTGCCACCGGGGCCGCCGCTGGAGGAAGTACGGCGAGACGAGCACCAGGCCGGCCACCCGGTCCGGGTGGGCGTGCGCGTAGCGCAGGGCAGGAGCGGTGGCCGCCGAGTGCCCGATGAGGACCGGCCGGGTCCGGAGCGGGGCCAGCAGGTCGGCGAGCCAGTCGGCGGGGTCGGCGGCGGACCGGGCCGATCGCCCGCATCCCGGCAGGTCGGCCACCAGCGCGGTGTCGTCCAGCTCGGGCAGGACGCCTTGCCAGGTCTCGGCGGTGAGGGGCAGGCCATGGAGCAGGACGTAACCCGGGGAGAGGCGATCACCCGCCACGTAGGTCCGGGCTCCGGCGACGCGGTGGAACCCACCCTTCAGCGGCGGCCGGGCGTGGCCGAACCGCTCCGCGACCAGCCGGTCCGCCCAACGGCGCAGGGCGTCCTTCACCGGGGGATGGCTCAACCCGGCTGCCTCGGCCAGCGCGTTGGCCGAGGAGGTGTCGTAGCGGTCCTCGGACAGGAAGGTCAGGGTCTCGGGCTCGGTTCTGGTGAGCACGCGGGGCAGCCGTCGTACGAGGCCGGTCGGCAGGACCATGCGCGGCGCGCGCAGGCCGAGGTGCCGCGCGAGGAACGCGATCAGCTCGGGCAGTTCGGGAGTCGCGTCGTCGAGGAGGCAGTGAGCGCTGTAGGGGCCGTGGTCGTGCTCGGGCACGGCCGCCAGGAAACGGGCCAGGTGATCGACGGTGACTACGGGGACGAACGTGTGCCGCGTCCCGGCCAGTGCCGGGAGCCGTCCCGTCCACAGGTTCTCCACCATCTCGGCCAGGCCGATGTACTGCTCGGCCTCGCCGGTGACCGAGTGCCCGATCACGATGGCCGGATTGACCACGGTCAGCGGGATCCCCTGTGCTGCGGCGAAGGCCCGTACGGTCGCGTCACCCTCACGTTTGGAGGCCTCATAGGCGCCGTAGCGCCGGTAGAGCCTGGTCAGATGACTCTCAGAGGCAGGGCTGGAGCTCTCCGCTCCTCCGACGCGATATCCGGAGATCTGGACCAGGCGCCGCAGGTGCTGTCGTGTACCGGCCCAGCGCGCGACGTTCAGGGCGCCGTCGACATTGGTCCGCCGGGCTTCGTCGCGTTTCAGGCCGAAGCGGTACAGGCCGGCGGTGTTGAAGACATCTCGTACGGACCTCAGCTGGGCCTGGTCCTGCGGCGAGAGCCCGAGTCCCGGTTGGGTGATGTCGGCTGAGACGACGGTGAGTGCCTGGTCGCCGACGTCGTGTTCGCGGAGCCACGTGCGCAGGGTGTCCCCGCGGGCAGGCCCGCCACGGACGGCCGCGGCGACCGGGCGTCCCCGTGCGAGCAACTCCGCCACCAGCCACCGCCCCTGCAGGCCGGTCGCGCCTGTGACCAGGGCATCAGGTTCTTTGGTCATGTGCATCCCATCTTTAATAGACCGATCTACATATTTTCTGCGCACACGTATACGCGAGGGTTTCGCCTCCAGGGCCGGACGACGCGGGGCGCCTCTCATCAGCGTGCGCGCGGTGTCGATCAATGTCGCCCGCGTCACGGCCCTTTGATCGCCATGAGTACAGAGTAGACCGATCTACATATTTTTTCCAGACGTAGCACGTCACCGGAGGAGACCTGCTCGGCGCGCCGTCCTGGATCCGGGTGGCGGCCTCGGTCAGCGCGAGCGCCGCCCGCTCCGCCTCGGTGAAGAAGGGGGTCTCGCACCAGGTGACCAGGTTGTGCAAAGGTGTGATGGCCGAGGCGTTCGAGGCCTGGCGTGACCGGCTGCCCGCCCTCGCCGTCACCGCCGACGACGGGTCGTAGCCGGTCCTGCGGACGATGTCGCAGGCTCTCCGGTCGCCGAGTATGGGCGTGGCAGCCGGCTGCCGACTGCCCGGCCGCACAGCGTCACCCACTCCAGGCTCAGGTGGTGGGCATGTCGCGTCGGGTGAATCCGGCCAGGCCGACCGCGACGAGGGCCGCCGCGACGACGGTCATGACGATGGGTGGCGTGGCCGTCATGACCCCGCCGGGAAGTTTCGGTACGTGCTCGAAGACCGACAGGTTGATGACCCACTGGTCGAGCTGCAACTCCAGGCCGACCCAGCCGGACAGCATGCTCACCATGGCCACCGCGAACGTGCCGGCGACCCGCCTGGGCAGCAGCCCGAACAGGGCGAGCGCGACCCCGGTGAACACCCATACCACAGGGAGTTGCACGAGAGCGGCGGCCAGGAGGCGGGACAGTTCACGGGCGACGTTGCCCGTGTTGAGGCCGTGCGCCAGACCGGCGGCCGTCCCGAAGGCGATCAACCCGAGCGCCGGGCCGAGCAGTATGAACACGACGTGGCTGCCCGCCCAGCGCAGCCGGCGCACCGGGGTGGCCAGCAAGGGCTCGGCCCGCCCGTCGCGCTCCTCGTTTCTGAGCAGCAGCGCGGCCTGGATGGCGAAGCCGGCGCTGACCAGGCCGAGCATGGTCATCATGGGGGCGAGGAACTGGTCGACGATCGTGCCGGGACCGCCGAGCCGGGCCAGCGCCTCTCGGGCCGCGGCGCCGCTGTTGTCCATCAGCGTCCCGAGGCTCGCCGACATCGCGCCGACCACGAGCCCGACCACGGTGAGTCCGGCGATCCTGCTGATCAACGGGCCGCGGTGCAGCCGCCAGGCCAGCGCCAGCGGGCTGCTCAGGCGAGGTCCGGCGGCGGCCGGGCCCAGGCGGGCGTGGAACATGCCGGCGCCGAGGTCGCGCCGCTCCGACAGCGCCACGGCCAGCACGATCAGCGCCACCACGGCGCCGGCCGCGAGCGCGAGGACCCACCACCGTTCTCCGGAGTAGGGCCGCAGCGCCTCCGCCCAGCCGAGCGGTGTCAGCCACGACACCCACGCGGGCCCGTCACCGGACTGCGCGGCGATGTCGCCGGCACCGCGCAGGATGAGTGCGGCACCGAGCACGCTGATCCCGATGGCCCGCGCGCCGCCCGCTCCCGTCGTGAGCTGCGCGGTCACGGCGCCGATCGCGGCGAACACGCAGCCGGTCACCGTGAACCCGAGCCCCAGCGCCAGGGAACCGGCGGCGGGCAGGCCCTGGCCGATCAGCGCCAGCGCCGACGCCACACCAAGGACGAGGACGGCCCCGCAGGTGACGATCAGAGTGGCGGCCAGGTCGGCATGCCGCGACAACGCGGTGGCTCCGACCAGTTCGCGCCGCCCGGCCTCCTCTTCTGTACGCGTGTGCCGGATGATCGTGAGCAGCGCGAACAGCGCGACCATGAACGTCACGAACCCCGACCGCCACGAGACGAGCTCGCCGAGGCTGGAGCCGTTCAGCACGCCGTACGCGATGGTGAAGGCCCTGGTGTGGACGCTGGTCTCGTAGTAGTGCTGGCGGGCCTCGGCCGTCGGGTACGCCCCGGTGAACGCGCCGACGAACACCACCGGGATCATGCAGATGAGGGCCACCCACAGCGGGAGCAGCACACGATCCCGCCGCAGCACCAGGCGGATGAGCTTTCCCGTGCCGGCGAACGCGTTCATCGTCCTGCCTCCGCGTGCCGGCCCTTGACGTTCGCGGTCGCGCGGTCGTAGTGCCGCAGGAACAGCTCCTCCAGCGTCGGAGGTCGGCTGACCAGGCTGCGCACGCCGGCCTGGGTGAGGTGGCGAAGTGCGAGGTCCAGCGCGGCGGCGTCGACGCTGAAGCGTACCCGGCAGCCGTCGGCGCGCAGGCCGTGCACGCCCGGCAGGCCGGCCAGCCCGTCCGGTGGGGTGGCCAGCTCGGCGTCGATGGAGGTGCGGGTGAGGTGCCGCAGCTCGGCCATGGTGCCGGTCTCGACGGTGCGGCCGTCGCGGATGATGGTGATCCGGTCGCAGAGCGCCTCGACCTCGGAGAGGATGTGGCTGGACAGCAGTACCGTACGGTCACCCGCGCGCCGCACCTCCTGGACCGTCTGGCGGAAGACCTCCTCCATCAACGGGTCCAAACCGGAGGTGGGCTCATCGAGGATGAGCAGCTCGGCGTCGGAGGCCAGCGCCGCGACCAGGGCCACCTTCTGCCGGTTGCCCTTGGAGTAGGTGCGGCCCTTCTTACGCGGATCGAGGTCGAAGCGCTCGATCAGCTCGTCACGGCGCCGCCGGTCGAGCCCGCCGCGCAGCCGGCCGAGCAGGTCGATGGCCTCGCCGCCGGACAGGCCGGGCCACAGGGTGACGTCGCCGGGCACGTAGGCCAGGCGGCGGTGCAGCTCAGCGGTCTGTGTCCAGGGGTCGCCGCCGAGCAGGCGGGCGGTACCCGCGTCGAGGCGCATCAGGCCCAGCAGGATCCGGATCGTGGTGCTCTTGCCCGCGCCGTTGGGCCCGAGGAAGCCGTGCACCTCACCGGTCCGTACGACGAGGTCGAGGCCGTTCAGTGCCCGTGCCGGGCCGAACGACTTGACCAATCCGGCCATGGAAATGGCATCGGTCACAGTCATCATGGGTGTCCTTGTGTGGTGGTGATGCGGAGAGGACTAGAGATCGTCTCCCCGCTGGGCGTCCCAGACGGTCTGGGCGGCTTTGAGCATGGTGTCGTCGGTGTACAAGCCGTGGGTGTAGATCTCGAGCATGGGCAGCCCGATGCGCCGCAGCACGTCGGGGCCCATCCGCTCGAAGCCGAGCGCGCGGGTCAGGGGCGGCGCCATGGTGAGCGTGGCCAGGCTCACCAGCACGGTGTGCACGGCCAGCGCCCGCACGTCGGAGGACTGGCGCATCGAGCCGCTGGCGATCCCGTCCCGGAAGATCTGCTCGGTCTCCTCCACCAGCGTGTTGACGAACGTGGTGGCCGCGGAGGAGTCGTCCTCGATCGCGCGCACCATGTACTGCACATGGAGGCGGTACTCCTCCGAGTTCGACAGATATTCCTGGGACAGATCGCGCACGCCGACGAGGTCGGCCACGGTCCGGGCTTTCCGCACCAGAATCTGCAGGACGTGCTCGTCGCAGACGCTCCGCAGGTTGTCCTTGCTGCCGAAGTGCCGGATGACCAGGGCGGCGCTCACCCCTGCGGTGGCCGCGATGGCGCGCAGGTTCGTCTTCTGGAAGCCGTCGCGGGCGAAGTGCTCGATGGCGGCGTTACGGATCTTGGCTTGGGCGGTCAGATCCGCCGAAAGAGCTGAACACACGTTTACTATAGTAAACATGTGTTCAGCGTCGGGGCAACCGGGGTCAGGACATGGTGAGGATGATCTTTCCGTGGACGTCCCGTCGTTCGAGTGCCCGATGGGCGTCGGCGGCCTGGGCGAGCGGAAGGCACGCGCCGATCCGCGGCCGGATGCGCCGCGTGAGCGCCAGCTCGAACAGGTGGGTGAGCAGCGCCTGGTGCCGCGGCGGGTCCGCGGCGATCTCCCGGGGCAGCGAGCAGATGGCCGTACGCCTGCCCGGCAGGAGGTTCAGCATGCGGTTGTGCAGCGCACCGCGGACGGTGTCGGCCAGCACGTGTCCGGGCCGGGCCATGAACGCGTAGCTGACCAGCGCGCCGCCCGGGGCCAGAAGGCGGTGGCCGGCGCGCAGGGCGGCGCCGCCGAGGTGGTCGTAGACGATCCGGACGCCTTCGGGGTGCCGGGCGCGCACGACCTGAGCGACGTCCTGGTGGCGGTAGTCGATGGGGACGATGTCGTAGTCGCGCAGCAGGTGCAGGCTGCGCTCGGAGGCGGTGCCGTACATGGACAGGCGCCGGTGCGCGCCGAGCTGGCACAGCGCGTCGCCCACGCCGCCGGTCGCGCCGTTGATGAGCACGGTGTCGCCCGGGCGGGCCCGGCCATGCCGGTCCAGGAGGCTCAGCGCTGTCAGGTAGTCCAGCGGGAGGGCGGCCGCCACCAGGGTGTCCAGGCCGTCCGGTACGGGGGCCAGCATCCGCACGGGCAGGTTCGCGTATTCCGTGTAGCCGCCCATCCTGGTCAGGCAGGCGGCGACCCGGGCGCCGGTCACCAGCCAGGGCGGCGGCGCGCCGACGTGGTGGTCCACGACCTCACCCACCAGCTCGTACCCGGGGCTGAAGGGCCGTCCCCGCTGGAAGAGGTACTCGCCCTTGCGCGCCATCACGTCGGTGTAGCCGACTCCCGCTGCCAGCACCCTGACCCTGACCTGGCCCGGCTCGGGGACGGGCGTGACCGCCTCGGCCCGCGTCAGCGTCTCCGCGTCGCCGAAGCGCCGCACCACCATCCGGCCATGCTTGATCGGCTCGCTCATCGGCCGGCCTCCTTGACGGTGGACAGCCAGTCGAAGATGACCTCGTGGGCGAGGTGGACGGCCCCGTTCTGGCAGTGCAGACCGCCGCCTTCGGCCCCGGGGAACTCGTGCACCCGGACCGAGCGCGCGCCGGTCAGCCGGCGGGCGAAGTCGTACCCGAGGCGGTTGTCGAAGAAGTGCTCGTCCTCGCCCAGCAGCACCAGGACGTCGGCCTCGATGGCATCGGCCCACGCGCGGTCGTCGTACCTGCCCATTTCCGCGACCAGGGCGGGCAGCGTGGACACGCCGAACGTCCACAACGCGTTGCCGAGCGCCCAGCGCAGCTCAGCGTCGAAACGTGCGTTCAGCCTGATCAGGAGTTGGAGCCAGGCGGGCATGGCGCCGATCCGCCCGCGCAGCAGCCGGGGCATCTTGTGGGCGAAGGCTCGTAACATGCCGGGGAAGTAGTCGAGCAGCACGATCGCGTCGTAGCGCTTCTCCATCGCGGCCGCCCGGGCCAGCAGGTGGCCGCCGAAGCTCACCCCCACCCCGATGATCGCGCCGGGATCGCAGTGCCGCCACAGCGAGTCGATCGCCGTCGCGGCCGGACGTTCCCACTGCGACGTGAACGGCATCCCGAACTCCCGCAGCAGGTTGCCCTGCCCGGGCCCCTCGTACAGCAGCACGTGGAAGCCCCGCTCCAGCGCGCCGGCGCCGACGACGAAGTACAACTCCTCCGGCGTCGAGTCGAAGCCCCCGTGCACCACCAGCACGTCCCGGGCGTCCGGGCGCGATGACCGCAGGAAGATCGTCTCCATCTCCGCGTCCTCGTACGGTACGCGCGAGCGAGTGGCGGCCACGCCGAGGGCGGCCAGTCCGGCGTCGAACCACGTCCGGGAACGGCTCGCGCAGTCCACGCGACGAGGGTCGCCGGGCGCCAGGTAGAACTCGGCGGTGCGCATGTAGTTGCTCGCCCGCAGCAGGGCCTTGCCCCGCGAGACCGGGTCGCCCAGGCGATCGGCGCGGCCCCACGTGGCCATGGCCAGGTGGGCCCATTGCCGGTGCCAGGACTCGAAGTCGCCGGGGCGCACCCGGGAGACCGCCGAGACGACCTCTCCGTAGTCGGCTCCGTTGAACGGGCTCGACCACAGGGCCCGGACGGCTTCGAAGTGAAACGTCGGTGTCCGCGACAGGACGGTGCTGCGCATATCGCTCTCCTAGGTGTGTGTCATGTCATCTAACGATATGGCGCACGATATCTACGTCATGTCATCGATTCAAGTAGGATGCCGTTCCGTGGACCAGGTGCTGGAGTTCGTGCTGGCGGTCAAGGCCGTACACCGAGAGATCAACCGACGCTTCAGCGAGGCCCTGCGGCCGCTGGGCATCACGGTGGTCCAGGCCGAGGCGATCCTCATCCTCGCCGACGACCAGCCCCTCACCCTCGGCGAGCTCGGCGCCCGCCTCATCGCCGAGAC
Organism: Nonomuraea sp. B1E8; assembly: GCF_039871515.1. Classification (NCBI taxonomy): domain Bacteria; kingdom Bacillati; phylum Actinomycetota; class Actinomycetes; order Streptosporangiales; family Streptosporangiaceae; genus Nonomuraea; species Nonomuraea sp. B1E8. Next base: position 221,776 of record NZ_JBDPLS010000014.1, read on the forward strand.
CGGTAACCCCAGCCGGCTCGTGGACCGCCTCCACAACGCCGGGCTCGTCCACCGCCATCCGTCCGCGCACGACCGCCGCCACGTCGAGCTCACCCTGACCCCCCACGGGCACGAGATGGCCACCCGCATCCAGCAGGCGCGGCGGCCGCTGCTCGAATGGGGCCGCACGCTCCTGGACGACACCGAATTCGCCGCCGCCACCACCGCACTGCGCCGCGTCCTCAATCAGCCGTGACCCCGGGCCGACATGGCGCCAGGTGGGTCGTGGCCTGCGAAGGCCCGGACCGCACCCGGCGTTGTACCACCGGCTCTCAGCGGGCGGTGGTGGCCCGGCTGTCGTAGTCCGGCAGCGGGTCGGTGTTCTTGGGGCTCATGATGCGCTCGATGCCCGCCAGGGAGTCCAGGAGCGGTGACCGGGCGATGGCGTTCCTGATACGGGCGCCGAGCCGGCTCTTGGGAATCATGAGCCGGAGGTTGGGGCCGACCTGTTGCATGCGCCGGACGGCATCTCGGAAACCGTCCTCGTATCGGCGGAAAGCGATCTCGTGGTCGCCGTCGGCGGTGGCGAGCTCGCCTGCCAGGCGGTAGGCGCCGACCATGGCCAGCCGGGCGCCGCAGCCCGACACCGGGGAAGCGCAGTAGGCGGCGTCGCCGACCAGAGCGATGCGGCCCGACGACCAAGAGGGCATACGAACCTGTGCGAGCGAGTCGACGTACAGGTCGGGATCGGCCAGGGCCCGGTCGAGCAGCGCGGGCACATGCCAGCCAAGGCCGGTGAAGGCCTCGCGTAGGAGGTCCTTGTGCCGGTCGATGTCGCGGTGGTCGTAGAGGAGCGGTTCGCGACGGTGGAACATGAAGTTGGCCTTGGCGCCCGTGTGGTTGCCCGAGCGATAGACGAGGGCCATCCTGCCTGGCTCGTTGTAGGCCGTGACCCAGCGGTTCTCGCCCAGGGCGGGATCGGCGTCGGCGAAGGCGAAGTAGTGGCCCAGGTACCGCAGGAACCGCGTCTCCAGCCCGAAGGCGAGGCGGCGGACCGTGGAGTGAATGCCGTCGGCGCCGACGACCAGGTCGAACCTGCGCGGGGATCCCTCCTCGAAGGTGACCGCGACGCCGTCATCGTCCTGGCGCAGGCTCTGGATGGAGTCGCCGAAGACGTATTCGACGCCACGTTTGGCGGTCGCGTGCAGGATGGCCGCCAGATCGGCGCGCATGATCTCGACTTCGTCGCCTCTGGGCCGCAGGTCCATCCGAGCCAGGGGCTCGCCGTCGGCGTCCAGGAACGCCATACCCACCACGTCGGCTCCTGCCGCTCTGATGCGTGGCATGACGCCCATCCGCTCGGCCACCTCGATGGCCTGGTCGCGGACGTCGACGCCGTTACCGCCGGCGCGCAGCCGCGGGGAGCGCTCGATCACCGTGGGTTCGAAGCCGCGCCTGCGCAGCCAGTGCGCGAGGGTGAGCCCGGCGATGCTCGCGCCGGAGATCAGGATGCGCCGGCTCATCGGAGCGTCACCGTCATCCGACGGGGAGCGTCGCTCGCCCGCAGCCTCCGGGGGAGCGTGTCGATGTCGTGCCGGTCGGCGCGTTCGCGTGTCTCGCCGAGCCGTACGCCGGCGGCGGAGTCAGGGGCGGTGAGCAGTGCTTGCATGGGCCCTCCCCAGGCACATAAATTACTGAAATGAGCATTCCAGTTAATGATGTGGAAGGGGCATTCCAGATGTCAACACCGAAGGCGGTCGAGGGTCGGCCGCGCCGGGCGGACGCCGTACGCAACCGGCGCCTTGCCCTGGAGGCCGCCAAAACGCTGCTCGCCCGGCCCGAGACGACTCTCACAGTGGAGACCATCGCCCGTCAGGCCGGATTGGGGGCCGCAACGGTCGTACGAGCCTTCGGCACCAAGGACGCGCTCATTGACGCGGCCGTCGCCGACCTGCTCGGCCCGCTCATTCGACGCGCCCAGGAGGCGCTGGCCGAAGACGACCCGGGCGCGGCCCTGCGCGGTTTCCTGCCCGAACTGATCACCTTTCAGGCAGCCCACTGGATCATGAGCGAACAGCTTGAGGGCCTGCGGGTTCCCCTGACCACCTTGCGGCGCGCCGAACTCCGCAACACGTTGCGCGACCTGATCGGCCGGGCGCAGGATGCCGGAGCGATCAGAGCCGACCTTCACCCGGCCGTCACCACGGTGTTGCTGGGTGAGGCGGCCTACGCGATCGCACGCTCGAACGAGAGCTCCCCGGAACTGGCCGCCGGCTTCGTCACGGTCATGATGGACGGCCTGCGCCCACAACCTTCGGCACCCCATGCCCCATGACCCGCGCCCGTCAGAGGCCCGTGAAGAGCAGGCCTGATCGGGGCGGCGGCCAGACGGCGGATGGCACGTCCTCGTGAACCGCGGTCAGAAGGTGGCGATCGGGTTGACCGGGCTGCCGGACGTACCGGCGAAGCGGACCGGCGCGACTGCGAGGTGGAAGTCCCACTGGCCGAGCTCGGCAGCCGTCGCCGCGCACGCCTCCAGGTCGCAGTTGTCGACCATCCACAGACCCATCGCGACGAGGCTCACGGCGTGAACCGGCATCAACACGCCTTCGTACCCCGATGGCTGAACGTCCTGGGGCGTGTCGGCGCCGATCAGCGCGACCTCCCGTTCATGCAGCCACGGCAGGCAGGACGCGTGCCACCCGGCCTGCGTGAAACCGCTGACCGCACCGGTCTCGCGCCGGACGCGGCCATAGCCCGTCCGCAGGAGTACCGCATCGCCGGATCGTACCCGCACACCCTGGCGGCGCTCGGCCTCCTCGAGATCGTCGGGGAACACACCCTGCCCCGGCTCCAGCCACGGCACATCCCGCACGCCCGCGATGTCCAGCAGGACGCCACGCGTGATGATCCCGTTCGCCGCCGCCGTGACGGACGCCCACGCCGATCCCGTTGCGGCGCCGACCAGCGAGTGCGACCGCCCGTTGTACATCGTGCCGTCCCAGAAGATGTGGCACGGCGAGTCGATGTGGGTGAGGGTGTTGCCGTGGAAGGTGACGCCGATCCGCTCGGACGAGAAGCCCCAGCGCCGGTCGGCGTGGAATGCGGGCGGCATGTTCTCGGCACCCGGCATGTCGGCGGCGCACGGGCACGTCGTCGTCGACCGCTCCATGTCTTCCGGTACGGCGACCTCCCATGCGCACGACACGCTCCTGCCGTGGCGCACGGCCCGCGCCGCCGCCAGCCGGACGTCGTCGGTGATGTGGTTGAGAGTGCCGAGCTCGTCGTCGTCGCCCCACCGTCCCCAGTTCGACAGCGTGTCGAAGTAGCCGAGCACGTCGTCCTGTGTGGGCATCGGTCGCTCTGCCGTCATCCCAGCATCGACTCCTCCGGTCACGTGGTTCGAGGCACCGCAGGCCAGGCTATCCCGCCCTCTCCTTCGATATGACTCGCCGGCACCGGAGAGCGCTCGTAAGGATCGCTGGTGGAGACGGCAGAACCTACGGGAGGAGCCCTAAAGCCTCCTCCATCAGGTGTGGCTCGGCTCCACAGGGGCGCTGCTTGAGCCCGACGTCCTGTCAGAGGCGGTCAGGAGGGATGCCGCAGGTTGTAGGCGATGTGCTTGACCGCGTTGTGCAGGACGCGCATGCGCAGCTCGTCGGCGCGGGGCAGCGACAGGTTCACGACTCCTGCGGTCGCCGCGTCGGCCGCCGTCATGGGGTCGTCTCGCAGGGCTTCGGCCAGCACGAACGTGGCGTCGGCCATCGACTCCAACCGGCCCGCTTCTTCGGCGCCGCCCAGGCCGCGTTGGCTGCGCAGGCGGCCGACGCGGCGCCTGAGCTCGGTGACGCGACCCAGCAGCCGCGCCCGCAGGGCCTCCTTCTGGGCGGAGCCCTGTTCGCCTCGCGCCGCGACCTCGCGCGCCAGGCCGTCCTCCAGGGCGGCCACCGGCAGCGCGGCGGCCACCACCATCTGGACGATGTCCGGCGCGCAGGCGACCGAGGGTGCGGCCAGGATCCGGGCGAACGGCGGCTCGTCGAGGAAGGGCATGCGTGGGTTCAGGCACGCGGAGGGCACGAGAGCGTCGGGGCGCGGATCGGTCAGGGTGAAGACGAGCTGCGGCGCGCGCAACCGCTCGGGCGTGAGCGTCCGTCCGCTGATCAGCTCGCCGAGCGCGAGGCTGCGCGCCTTGCGCGCGTGCGTCGGCTGCCCGCCGTTTAGGCCGACCTGGGACAGAAGGTGGTCGAGCGAGTGCGGGTCGTCGCCAGTGCGCTCGTCCGGGTTCACTAGGTTGAACGTGGTCAGCACCCGCCCTCCGTCGGCGTAGGCGATGGCGCTGTCCATCTCGACGTTCCAGTAGACGCTCAAGGCCTGCTCCGAGCGCGACAGGCGCGTGAGCACCTCTTTCCTGCTGCCTTCGAACCCCTGCGGTTCGAGCGCGATTACCCACCCGTCCGCGGCGGTGAGTTGGAGCAGTTCGCCCCGATGCTCCTCTTCGAGCTCTTCTAGCTCGTCGGGATCAGCCCACAGGCCGCCGGCCAGGTCGGCGCCGAAGTCCCTGGCCACCACCTCCAGGTCGTCCCCTTGGCACCAGGTGAGGCAGAGCTGTCTTGGCAGCCCGGCCTCGAGCAGGTCGGCGAAGTGCTCATCGACGGGATCCATACGTCGCTCCTCGAAGTCGGGCCACGATGATGCTAGATCACAGCGTGTTCGTTAGTAACGCGGCAGTTTTGACGTCACGTTCGCTCGGGAGCGGGTTGGCATAAACCCAGAAAGGGTCCGCGGAAAAACTGCGCCGGCGTTGGTAGAGGGTGCCGAGCTGCTTTCCGCTCCGCCGGTTTGTCGGATGTCGGGGATCTGGTGCGGCTGGTCTCGGAAGCGGACCCAGACGACAAGGCCGCGCTCTACACTCAGCACGGCCTGAAGCTCACGTACCAGGTGGTGCTGTATCGCTCGCGTACGGCTTGCGCTGCTGTCTCTGTACGCCCGGCTCACCAAGCAGGAATTACTCGCGAACCACCTTTTAGGCTTAGAGGTCTGTGAAAGGGCGGCAGGACAACGGAAGCGGTGGTACGACTGCTGTATGACCTCAAGCTATCGCACGAAAGACGGTCACACTGTGGGCCTCGGTAGCACGGTGTGGGCAATCAACGGGGAAGGCCCCTTCACACTCACGAAACCCGATTCCGCTCCGCCCGGGTGGGTCTACATGGTGAGCGCTGACGGCGAGGACATGCGTTTGCACGCCCCAGAAGACGTCGCGATCTACTATAACCGGATTCGGCGGCAAGAGGTCTGACAGGATGTGCTGCTCTGCAGGGTGTGCGGGCGATGGATCGAGGACGTGACCGCAGGGCACGTCCGCCGCGGCGCAGCGACGCACGAGAGGTGGAAGCGCAGGATGGGGCCGGTATCGGCCGGCTCGTCGGCGACCCTGGTCAACGGTGTGACGTCTGAGGCCCAGTCCGGCACTCTGTGATCATCCTTGGGCACGGCGATCCACAGATCAGGGATCCTGCGGCGGGAGTGGTGCGGAAGCGAGGGGCGTCATCGGCTGGTCAGGGGTCTCCTCCAGTCGCTGGTATGCGGCTTCGATCACGTTGTCGGCGTCGATGGACGCCTCCAGCAGCGTCATGCCCCGGTCGGTGCGTCTGGTCACGGCCCGCCTCCAGCGATCAAGGTTCTCCCTGCTGAGTTCGAGGAATCGGCGGGCCGGTATCGACAGCGGGGAGGTCGAGGTGATGGCGTAGATCGCCCGTACGGCCAGTGGTTCGATCATGCGCAGGCTGGCTCCCCTGCGTCGAGCGTCCAGCGCCTGGCGCATCGGCAGGACGGCGGCTCCCGCGCCGGCGACGATCAGTGGCACCAGTCCGGCGGGTTCGCTGACATCGACGACGACGGTGGGTTCGACGCCGATGGAGTCGAGGTACGCACGCCCGAACCCCCGATCGACGATCATCGGCAGGCCGTCGAGCAGGGCGGCCGGGATCGGGTCGGGGAAGCCGGCGCGCCAACTGGGCGGCAGCGCCAGCACGACCTCGCCCTCCCCGATGCGGAAGCAGTCGATTCCCTGCCGGGACACGGGCGCGACCGCGTAGGCGAGCTCGGCCTCGCCCGACCTGATCAGGTGGACGATCTCGTCGGTGTCGCCGTCGTGCTGCTTGAGCCGGACCGTGAACCCGGGATGTTGGCGGCGGAAGTGACCTACCCACGCGGCCAGGAAGTTGGACGTGAGGGAGGTGGAGATCGCCAGGTCGACCCGTCCGCGTTCGAGCCCCCGGTAACCCTCGGCGACCTGGCGGGCATGGTGCAGGTCACGGACGACCTGGCGGGCCGGCCCGACAAGCGCCTCACCGGCGGGGGCGAGCACCAGTCCGCGCCCGACCCGGCGGAACAGCTCCACGCCGAGGTCGCTTTCCAGGCGGCGGATGATCTGCGACAGGGACGGCTGTGCCAGGTAGAGCGCGGAAGCGGCCCGGGTGATGCTGCCCTGGTCGACGACGGCGAGGAAGCATTCGAGCTCGCGGACGTTCATGATGCGATCCAATGTGCGCCCTGCTCACCAGGTCAAGCGCCGCGCCAGCCGGGCGCACCCGAGTCGGCCCCGGCGCGGGGCACCGTTTGGTCCGCCTCGACGGTGACACCGTCGAGGGTGAAGGGCAGTGATGGAACGGTGTAGCGGTCACCGTCCGGCCCGATGCCCGTGGTCAGGACTCCGCTGGCATGCACGTCCGGCGCCTCGGCCACGTCGTGGTAGGTGCGCACCTCCGCCGCGACGATGCCGTGGTCGGCCAGCATCGCGAGGCACTCCTCGGTCCGCAGGACGCCGATGGCCCGCGAGATCTCCGCCAGGAGCGCCTCCCGGTTGGCGACCCGGGCGGGGTTGTCGGCGAAGCGAGGGTCGTCGATCATCCACTTTCTGTCGATGAGCCGGCACAGCCGCGCGAAGTGGTCGGCGGTGTAGGCCGACAACACGATGGTCCCGTCGGCGGTGCGTACGAGGTCGGCGGCGGGAGCGACGGTCGCCTGGCCGTTTCCCTTGCGCCGCGGCTCCTGGCCGGAGGCGTGCCATTCGCCCCACATCGCCGACTGAAGGTGGATAGCGGCGTCCAGCAGCGAGACCTCGGCGACCCCGCCCTCGCCGGTGCGCTCCCGGCGCAGGAGCGCGGCGAGGACGACCTGGACGACCGCGTAGCTGGCGGCGACGTCGGCGACGGGGAAGCCGACCCGGAGCGGATCACCGTCGAGCTCGCCGGTGATCGACATCAGCCCGCTCTCGGCCTGCGCGGCGATGTCGAGGCCGGCCCGGTTCGCCGAGGGGCCTCGGGAGCTGAAACCACGGATCGAGACGTAGATGAGCCTGGGGTTGGCCGGCCGCAGGTCGTCGGGACCGAGACCGAGGCCGGCCAGCGCGTCGGCCCGCAGGTTCTGCACGACGACGTCCGCCTCCGTGATCAGACCCAGGGCGGTGTCCCTGTCGCCGGCCTGCTTGAGGTCGAGCACGATCGAGCGCTTGCCGCGGTTGTAGGCCAGGACGATGCCCTCGCCGTAGGCGCCGATGCCGCGTGCCTGGTCGCCGGCGGGCGGCTCGATCTTGATGACCTCGGCGCCGAGGTCGGACAGCATCTGGGTCGCCGCTGGGGCGGCGATGTAGTGGCCGAACTCGACGACGCGAACTCCCGCGAGAGGGGGGGTCATGCCGCTCCTACTCTCCGGTGAACACCGGTCTGCGCTTTTCCAGGAAGGCTTGGGCGGCCCGCCGCGCATCGCCGCTGCGGGCACAGTCGACCATACGAGGCACCTCCCGCCGCAGGTAGTCGGGCAGCGTGGCCGATCCGGCGTCCGCCAGGTTCTGCTTCGCGTAGCGCATCGCCTTCGGTGCCTGCGCGGCGAGCTTGCCGGCCAGCGAGCCGATCCGTGCCTCCAGATCGGTCGTGGTCTCGGTCACGAGTCCCAGGTCGGCCGCCTCGGCGGCGGTGAGCTTGACCGGGTCGAGCAGCAGCGCCCGCGCGCGGGCGCCGCCCACCGCGCGGGTCAGCAGCCAGGCGCTGCCCAGATCACCGGACACCGCGGCGCTGACGAACGCGGTGTTGAACACCGCCTCCCGCGCCGCGAGCCGGAAGTCGGCGGCCAGCGCGAGGCAGAGCCCCGCACCGGCGCAGGCGCCGTTGATGGCGGCGATCGTCGGCGAGGGGAAGTGCACGAGCGTCTCCACGATGGCCGAGGCCCGGGTCAGCCGTTCGCGGTCGTCGGCCACCGAACGTCCGCGCAGCGTGCGCGTCTCCTGGTCCTGGGCACTGTCCGACCCGACCCGCGCGAGGTCGGCGCCGACGCAGAAGTCGTCACCGGCACCCGTGACGACGAGGACGCGCAGGTCCTTTTCTGAGCCGGCCCGCTCGATGGCGGCGAGCAGATCCTGCACGAGGTTCCAGGAGATCGCATTGCGGCGCTCCGGCCGGTTGAGGGTCACCGTGCCGACCCCGTCGCGCAGCTGGAACAGCACGGTTCCCGAGCCGATCGCCGTCCCGCTCACCGGGGGAGGCCCAGCAGGTCGCGGGCGATGATCGTGCGCTGGATCTGCGCGGTGCCGCCGGCGATCCGCTGGCCGCGTACGTGAAGGTGGCGCCAGCGGAGATGGCCGAGATGCCCACCGCCGTCAGGCCCGGCGCTCAGCTGGCCGTCCGCACCGAGGATGTCGGCGCCCAGATCGGCGATCGCCAGCCTGGTCTGTGACCACAGCAGCTTGGTGACCGAGGCGTCGGCGCCCAGGTCCTGTCCCTGGGCCAGGCGGGTCATCGTGTGGTAGCCGCGAACGCGGAGCAGCTCCAGGTCGGCCCGGCAGCGTGCGATCCGTGCCCGGATCTGCGGGTGTTCGATGGCCGGACGGCCGTCTTTCCTGGTGTGCCGGGCCGCGGCGATCACGTCGTCGAGCTCGTGGCCGAACTCCACGTACTGGCTGATCGGCGAGGCGTTCCGCTCGACCGAGAGCAGGTGGCGGGCCACGGCCCAGCCGTCGCCGATCCGGCCGACCACGTTGCCGTCGACGGGCACGCGTACCTCGTCGAAGAACTCCTCCCCGAACTCGTGCGAGCCGGACATCTGACGGATCGGGCGCACGTGCACCCCCGGCAGCGTCAGGTCGATCAGCAGAAAGGTGATGCCGCGGCGTCGTTCCGCCTCCGGATCGGTGCGGACGAGGGCGAACATCGCATCGGCGTGGCGCGCCAGCGAGGTCCAGGTCTTCTGGCCGGAGACCACCAGGACGTCGCCGTCACGCCGGGCGGTGGTCGAGAGGCCGGCGAGGTCACTGCCGCTCTCCGGCTCGGAGAACCCCTGGCACCAGATCGTGTCGCCGGACAGGATCCGCGGCAGGATCGTGCGTTTCTGCACGTCGCTGCCGTATCGCAGCAGCGTGGGGCCGAGCAGCGCGGTGCCGAGGTAGGTCAGGCCGAGGAAGGGACCGATCGGCGCCCGGGCCCGCGCCATCTCCTCGTCGTGCACCGCCCGGATCTCGTGGTCGGCTCCGCGCCCACCGAACTCGACGGGCCAGTCGACGCCGGCGAAGCCGTTGTCGTACCGGTCCTTCTCCCAACGGCGCCGCAGCTCCAGGGACTCCTCACTACCGTCCCGGTCGATCCAGAAACGCGGCTGGCGCCACCTCGCCGGCACGGACTCCTCCAGCCACCGGCGGATCTCCCGCCGGAATCTCTCCGCCGCCGACGAGTATCGAAGATCCATGCCGTGCACCACTCCTTGTCCGATCCGGCCCCTGCGCGCACGCCCATCCTGAGCACCGTCGTCCTGGAGCGTCAAAGAGCAAAACCCATGACCGACTCATTGCGAAATGCAATGAGTCAGGTTGATTTCACGTCTTTGACGTACTTCACACATGCATTGTGAACTGTGTGCCATTCGCGAAAGTGGACCGGTGACATGGACTTTGGGCTCAGTGAGGAGCAGGTGGCGATGGGCGGCGCCGTACGGCGCTGGCTCGATCGCCACCTGGACCTGGCGCGCGTGGCGCAGTACGCCGACACGCCCTCGGCCGGGATCGACGCCGGCCTGCGACGTGCGGCGGCAGACCTCAACTGGCTCGGGGTGACGGCCGCGCCGTCGGACGGCGGTCTCGGACTCGGGCTGCTCGACCTCGCCGTGGTCACCGAGGCGCTGGGGGCCGGCCTCGCGCCCGCGGGCGTCGGAACGGCCATGGCCGCTTGCGACGTCCTCGCGACCTCGACCGACCCGGAGCAGCGGCGCCGCTGGCTCGCGCCGATGGTCGCGGGCGAGCTCGCCGGAGCGACCGCTCTGCGCGCACCGGGCGGTTCGTGGGACCGCGACGGCATCGCCGTCACCGCCACCGGTGACGGCGTGCTCAACGGCGACGCCGGAATCGTCGGCCATGCGGAGGATGCCGACATCATGCTGGTCGCCGCCACGTCGGCGAGCGGCCCCGCTGTGTGCGTCGTGGCTGCCGAACATCCCGGGGTGTCGATCCGCGCGGTCGAGCCCGTCGACCGGACCATGCGCGCGGCCCGGGTGACCTTGGCCGATGTGCCCGCTGAGCCGCTGAGCTGGGCGCACGATGACGTCTTCGAGCGCATCGTCCAGCGGTTGACCGTGCTGGTGAGCGCGGACCTCGTCGGCGCCGCGGGCACGGCGATGCGGATCACTCTTGATCACCTTCGCGGGCGCCGGCAGTTCGGCCGGGCGATCGGCGGCTTCCAAGCGATCCAGCACGAGCTGGCCGAGCTGCACGTCGCATGGACGACGATCACCGACGCGATGTGGTACACCGCCCACGCCCACGACACCGGACGCGACGACGCCGTGCTGATGACGTCGGTGGTCAAGAGCCGCGCCGCCGACCTGGCCCGCCGGATGTCGGCCGCGATGGTGCAGTTCCATGGCGCGATCGGCTTCACCTGGGAGCACAGCGCGCACCTGTTCTTCAAACGGCTCCACCGAGACGCCTACGACTTCGGCGACGACGGCTGGCACGACCAGATCGTCGCCACGGCCGCCATCGGGCCGGGAACCCATCCTCCCCTGTCCCTTCCAGGAGGTGCCCCATGAGTATTCTTCCGGCCGGCAGGTGCGGCCGTGCCGTGTTGCCCGCGCTCCTCGCGGCCGTCGTACTCGTCACCGCGGCATGCGGTGCGCCCGCGTCCCAGGGTGGCTATCCGACACGGGACATCCAGCTCATCGTGCCCTATCCAGCCGGTAGCGCCATCGACGCCACATCCCGTTCGCTGGTCGAGGTCGTCAACGACGAGGGCAAGCTCGGCCGGCGCGTCCAGGTGGTGAACAGGGAGGGCGGCGCAGGCTCGGTCGGCACCACGGCGACGCTCAGCGCCAAACCGGACGGGCACACGATCGGGCTCGTGCCGGACGGCCCGCTGACCTTGCTCCCGCGTACCGAGGAGGTCTCCTACGACCCGGCGGCGATTTCGGTGATCAGCGAGGTCACCACGTCGCCGGTGCTGTTCGTGGTTCCCGGCGATTCGCCGTACAAGAGCATCGGCGATCTGGTCGCAGCCGCCAAGGCCGGTCCCGGGGCCATCACGATCGCCGAGGGCCCGCTCAACTATGCCATCCCGGCCGGGAAGTTCGAGCAGTTGACGGGCACGCGGTTCAAGCACGTGAAGTTCGACGGCGACCAGGCGACCGTCACGGCCCTGCTCGGCGGCAACGTCGACGTGGGCGTCATGCAACTGGCCGGCGGGATGGCGCAGCTGAAGGCCGGTAAGCTTCGCGCGCTCGGGATCGCCTCCGCCAAGCCCATCGAGCTCGCCCCCGAGATCCAAACCTTCGCCCAGCAGGACGTCGCCCTGGAGTGGGAGGCCTACAACGTGTTGATCGCGCCGCGGGGACTGCCCGGCGACGTCCAGCGGAAACTGGGCGAGGTGTTCGGCTCGGCCGTCAAGAGCCAGAAGTTCGCCGAGGCGGCGCGGAAGCTGGGGCTGGTCGTCAGCGGGGCCGACGGTGAGACGGCCAAGGCGCGGCTGGCCAAGAAGACCGCGGAGGCGGCGAACCTGATCGCGGCGAAATGAGGGGAACGGGTCCTGTGCGAGGGATCGCCAAGCCGGATGTGATCGCCGCCGGGTCGCTGCTGGTGCTGGGCCTGCTGTACGGCGCGCTGGCCCTCGGTGAGGGCCTGGGGACGATGGCGGACAGCGGGGCGGGCTTCTTCCCCTTCGTCGTCGCGCTGGTGCTGGTCGCCGCCAGCGCCACCGTCCTTCTGCAGAGCCGTCGACGGACGCCGGGCGGCGTCACCCCACCGGAGGACGACGCGGAAGGCGACGCGGAAGGCGAGGGCGACGGCGAGGTGCGCTGGTGGCGGATCGCAGGCGTGCTGGCCGCCGCCCTGCTGGTGCCGGCGGTGGGCGACACCGTGGGGATGATCGTGACGTTGGCGATCTCCTTGGTCCTGATGGCCAAGGTCATGGGGGTCGCCCGGTGGAGCAGCGCCGTGATCTTCGGCTTCTCCTTCGGCGCGGCCACCTGGTTGATCTTCGTGCGCTGGCTGTCGGTCCCCCTGCCGGGCGGCACGCTCGGCCTGTTCTGAACGGAAGGACGCCCCGTGGGCGACGCGATCGACAACCTCGGCGCGGGCTTCGCCGCCTTCGCCGATCCGGCCTACGTCATCCTCGCGCTGGTCGGCGTGGTTCTCGGCACGATGGTCGGCGTGCTGCCCGGTATCGGGCCGATCGGCGCGATGTCGGTCCTGCTCGGGATGACCACGCAGTTGGGTCCGACGGGATCGCTGATCCTGTTCGCCGGCATCTATTTCGGCTCCACGTACGGTGGGTCGACGACCTCGATCCTGCTCAACGTACCCGGTGAAGCGTCGTCGGTGGTCACAGCGCTCGACGGCCACGAGATGACAAAACGGGGCAGAGCAGGGCCCGCACTGACCATCGCGGCGCTCTCGTCGTTCCTGGCGGGCACCATCGCCATCTTCGGTCTCATGATGTCGGCGCCGTGGCTGAGCGGGATAGCGGTCAAGCTCGGCCCGCCCGAATACCTGGCACTGTGCGTCGCGGGACTCCTGCTGCTGGCGGCGCTCGCCGACGGCTCCGTCGCGAAAGCGATCGTCATGATCTGCGCCGGCCTGGCGATCGGCACGGTCGGGATCGACCCGGCCGGCGGTGACCTGAGGTTCACCATGGGATCCGACACCCTGGCTGAGGGCTTCAGCTTCATCGCCCTGGTCATGGGGGCCTTCGGCGTGGCGGAAGCGCTCACGATGGTCGGCCGGCGCTGGCGTCCGAAACCCGTCAAGGCCCCACGGCTCAGGGAGCTCCTGCCCAGCGGGCGGGAGTCCCGCGAGGCGGCTCCCGCGGCGGTGCGTGGCTCGGTGATCGGCTTCCTGCTGGGGCTGGTGCCCGGCCCCGCCGCCGTGCTGTCGACGTTCGCCTCCTATGTCGTCGAGCGGAAGATCTCCAGAAACCCTGACAAGTTCGGCAAGGGCGCCGTCGAGGGAGTGTCCGGCCCTGAGGCGGCCAACAACGCGGCGGCCGGCGCGGCGTTCGTCCCGTTGCTGGCGCTCGGGATCCCGTTCGCGCCGACCATGGCACTCGTACTCGCGGCCCTGCTGCTCAACGGCATCGTCCCCGGCCCGACGTTCGTCGAGGATCAGCCCGACCTGTTCTGGACCGTGATCGCCGCGATGTACATCGCCAACCTGATGCTGCTGGTGCTCAACCTTCCGCTGGTGGGACTCTTCACCCGCCTGCTGTCCATCCCGCCGCAGACGTTGATGCCGCTCGTGATCGGCCTGTGCGTCGTGGGCGTGTACGCCGAGAACAACTCGATGTTCGACGTCGTGGTCATGCTGGTCGCGGGACTGCTCGGATTCATGCTGCGCCGGGCCGGGTTCAGCATGGCCCCCTTCGTGCTGGCGGTCGTCCTCCAGCCCACGCTCGAAGTCTCGCTGCGCCAGACCCTGGCCTACTCTGACGGAAACCCCGGATACGTCCTCGGACGGCCCGTCACGATGGTGATCCTCGGTCTCGTCGTCCTGGCCGTGATCGTGTCGGCGCGGCGGGCGCTCCTCGCGCGAAGAGGCACGAGGCAACGCCCCGGTCCGGTCACGGACCAGCGCACGCCCACACCCGGCGGGTGACTGCGCCGGGGGCAAGCGGCCCGGCTCACGCGAGTCTTCGCCGTCGGCGACATCTCACTCAAACGCCCTTCAGAACACGATCAAGTGCCGCCCGGCCTGCAGGTCCCCAGTGCGGCTTACCGCCGGCAAGGCCCCGATCACCGTTCTGCCCCATGAGCATCAGGAAGAGGCTCTTCATAGCGGCCAGCCCGCGGGCGCGCCGGATCGCCGCCTCGTCCGCATGCGCGTACATGTCGAAGAACCGCGAGGCCGTACCCGCGGGTAGCAGCACCCATGCGGCGGCGAGGTCCCACGCCGGATCACCGGCGAACATGCCACCGAAGTCGACGATGCCCGAGAGCGTTCCGTCCGATACGACGACGTTCGCGGGATGGAGGTCGCCGTGCACCCACACCGGCGGGCCCTCCCACTCGGGGGCCGCGACGGCATCGGCCCAGACGGCCCGGACGGCGCTGACATCGCCGACGGCGTCGGGGTCAACGGCCTGCAAGAACTGCTCGAAGCCGCCCGTGCACCTACTGGGGTGAGAGCCGCGGTCCGAACTTGCCGGGGCCTCGGCGGGCGCCTCCACGTGGAGCGCCTGGAGGAAGCTCGCCAGCGTGTCGGCCGCGTGGGCACCGCGGCTGATCGAGCCGTGGTCCAGCGGCTCGCCGGGAACCCACGTCATCACGGTCCAGTGCTTGGGGAAGCGCTCGGACGGTTCGCCGAACCGCACCGGGACCGGCACCGGGAGCGGCAGGCGCGGGGCCAGCACGGGTAGCCACCGCCGCTCCTTGAGCTGGAGCTCCGGGGTGGGGTCCATGCGCTGCATGCGCACGGCCAACTCGTCCCCGAGGCGCCACATTTGGTTGCCCCAGCCGCCCGCCACCTCCCGGATGGCCAGCCCAGCAAGGTCCGGATGTTGCTCCTGCAGCAGGTCACGGACCAGGTCCGCGGTGATCTCAATCTCGGTGTCGGTCATGCGACGTCACAGTACTGAGGCGGCAGGCGGAGCGGCTCTCGCTTCCCAGAACATCTCGCCGCATGCTCCGCGTGCCGACCTATCACCCTGACCAAGAAATGTGAGGGCCGAGATCCATCCCAGCCCTCACAGGGTGAAAAGGTAAAGCCGCGCCGGGCGCTGATCCTGACGATGTCCGTGCCGGCTCAGGTGGAGACCTTCCAGCCGTCGGTGAGCCAAGCCAGGTCCGTTTCGTGGCGCTCGCGGGCGAGACGCTCACGTTCGAAGAGGGCTTCTGTCTTGGCCAGCACCAGGGTGTACGGGCGGCCCTGCCGTCTGGTTTCGTGATGGACGGGCAGCTCCGCCTCATCGATCCGGGCGTGGACATGCCTGCGCTTGTCCTTCGCGAGCGGCCAGTCGAGAGCGCGCCGCTCAGGGTCTCGGAGGAACGCGCCGAGCACTTCGCACAGCTCGCACGCGCATCCCGTGGGCAGCTCGATCGACCAGTTGCCCGGCGCGCGTTGTGGCTGCGCCAGGAATGCCCCGATCCGATCGGCACAGTTGAGGGCCAGCTCGTCGAAGCCGGCTCGGCTCGTCCCGGCGGCACGCAGCGTGGCCATCGCCAGTACGTGCGCCCGATCGCCGGTTGTCCGCGTGAGCTTGTGGGCGTTCTCCAGAACGTCCGTCGATCCCAGCCGGGCCGCGGCCGCGATGATCCCGGAGCACGGCGCCCCCAAGGCGGCCAGCCAGGCCTCCCGTCGAGAGGTGAGCGGCCCGTCGAGCGCTGGACCGACCTGGCCCGCGAACATCGTCCACGACAGTTCGACGATGCGGCGGGCGGCCGCGGTGGATGGGCTCCCCTCCGCCGAGAGCGCGGCACACAGTTGTGGGAGATTCTCGAACCACTCCAACGGTGCCTGGGCGAGGCCGTAGGAGCCAGGCCGCCAGCTCTGCGACCAGTCGTGCAGCAGGCCGTCGATCCAGGTGTCGCCGTAGTGCGCCGCCAGGGCCGCGAATGCAGGGCCATGTCCGGGGACCAGCCGCTCCAGCGCGAACGGCCGCAGCAGCATGGCGGCGATCTGCGTGTCATCCAGCTCCACGGCCGCTTCGAGCGCCTTGCGGAGAAGTTCGGTCTGATCGGCGTAACGGCCGAGGGCGTGCCAGAAGGACTCCAGCGACCGCACCGCCTCATGGGCCTCCGCAACCCTTCCGGCGCGGGCCATCGCAATGAGTTCGTCCAGCGCCCATCCCGGAGATACCTCGGCCCGGCTGGCGAAGCCCTGGCCCCGTGGCCACATGACCAGCGCCGCTCGCCGGTACCAGCGGTCGAGGGTGTTGCCGTAGTTGCCCATGTAACCCTCGTACTCCGAGGAGTGGGGCGTCATGTCAGCCGTCGGGGTCGTCGAGGCCACCTCGGCGTCGCTCAGGTCCAGCGAGATGTTCTCGAGCCGCCCTGTCTCCGGGCCGATCCAGTGGGCGAGCGTGGTGGAGGTCTCGATCAGATCCTGGAGGACGTACTGCCTGTCGTCCGCGCTGCCCGGGTCCTCGTGGTCGCTGGGGTCCTCGTCCTCATAGTCGCCGTACCACGCGTCCTCGTCCTCGTCGGGATCGTAGGCGTCCCAGGTCTCCTGGATCTCCGCCAGGGCCAGGGTGATCTCGCAACCCGCCCGCGCCGCCGCGGCCCGCAGCAGGGCACCCCGCGCGGCGTCGGAGCCCTTCAACCGGGACCAGCTCAGCCCGCGGGCGGTGTACTCGTGGTCGAGGAGGTAGGCCAGCCGGGTCGGCGGATCGCCCCTGCGATGGCTGTACGGGAGGACGACCGGGGTGGTGAAGTGCGTGTGAAGGCAGGCCGCGAGATCGCTGACCAGCGGATGCTCGCCCGCCACAGTGTGGCTGTCGCCCGTCAGGAGCAGGTTGTAGGTGAGGGTGACCCGGTTGCCCGTTCTCACGGGAAGAACCTGGTGCCGGCAGTCGGCGTAGAAGGCCGCCAGCGAGACCGCGGTCTGCAGCCCTCGGTATTTCTTGGTCTGGCCCTGATGCTCGACGACGAGCTCGCCGCCGGTGTGCGCGGACGGCAACGTCACCACCAAGGTCGCGACCATGGCGTCGTCCTTCTCGGAATCCTGGTGCGCGACGAAGAACTGCCCGGTCTCGTACAGGAGCATGGAGTGCAGCTCCGGCGTGAGCTCGCAGTGCGGTGGCAGCCCCAGTTCCGCGCGCATCCCGTCGAGGACGGTCGTGAACGCTTCCGTCCACTCGATGCGCACCAGCTCCTTGGGAATTTCCCAGGTGTCGCGGACCTCCGGGTCGGTCAAGGTACGCTCGCCGCGCCCGAACCGCGCCCGGCGGCCGAGCCCACGCAGCTGTACGGCCTGCTCGTCGGAGACGGGGAACCGCAGCGGGCCGACCCCATCGACCGCCACCGACAACTCGGTCTTGGGCAGCTTCCGAAAGACGCTCGACGCAGCCGGCTCCGCCGACACATCGAGCAGCTCGGCCAGTCGTTCACGGGCCATGCCGGGCACGGAATCTCTCCTTTTTCTGTTGCGGAACCAAAGCTACTGCGTGGGGAGAGCGCTCCGGTGGGGCTTTCAGCGTGATCTGGCGTGGAATCCCGGGCGTTTACCGTTTACGCCCGGGAGGAAACGACAGCGCGGGAGCGCCTCCAGGCCCGAGCGGTGCTCTGACAGTCGGTCTGTGTGGGTGGCTCAGCCTGGCCGCTTCTGGTTCTCGATGTACTCCTTGGTGATCGGCAGGGGTGGCCCGCCGCAGGAGACGGAGAAATACGAAGGGGGACCCGAGCTGGCTGCCCCATAGGTACCGGCGGATGTGGACCGGAAACTCCTTGCGCAGCGCGGATATCGGGTTTGGATTCCCCGCGCTGCGACGTGGATCTTGATAGTGTGTTCGATGGTGAAACTGGTGGTGCAGGTGAAGCTGCTGCCGACGCCGCAGCAGGCGGCGGCGCTGGAAGCCACCCTGGACACCGTCAACCGAGCGGCGAATCTGGTCGCGGCACTGGCGTTCCAGCGCCGCTGTTTCCGTAACTTCGATCTGCAGGCACGCCAATGACAGGATGTGTCGTTGAGTAACACACCGGATCTCGGTCCCGTGCCCCAGCGCATCACCGTCGAGGCGGAGCAGGTTCGTCGCCTCGTCGAACAGCAGTTCCCTCAGTGGGCCGGCCTCCCGGTTCGCCCCGTTGCCAACGGCGGCTGGGACAACCGTACGTTCCACCTCGGCGCCGGAATGTTGGTGCGCCTGCCCAGCGCGTCCGAGTACGCATTGGCAGTCGACAAGGAGCACCGGTGGCTCCCGGTGTTCGCTTCCCGGCTCCCGCTGCCGATTCCCGTACCGCTGGCGAAGGGCGAGCCCGGCGCGGGCTACCCGTACCCGTGGTCGATCTACCAATGGCTCGGCGGCGAGCCGGCCGGCGCGGAGCGGATCGCCGATCCCGTGCGATTCGCGGTTGACCTGGCCGAGTTCCTGACGGCCTTGCGGAGCATCGACCCCGCCGACGGCCCCCGCCCGGGAAAGCACAACTGGTTTCGCGGCGGCACGCTGCGGACGTACGACGGGGTGGCCCAGAACGCGCTCGCGGAACTGCACGGCCACGTCGATGTCGACCTGGTGTGCGAGATCTGGGAGAGCGCCCTCGACGCACGCTGGGACGGTGTGGAGAGCTGGTTCCACGGTGACGTCGCCGAAGGAAATCTCCTGCTCGACGACGGGCAGTTGGCGGCGGTCATCGACTTCGGCACCTGCGGCGTCGGCGATCCGGCCTGTGACCTGGCGGTCGCATGGACCTTGCTGACCGCCGAGGGCCGGCAGGCGTTCCGGGAGCGGCTGTCGGTCGGTGAGGCGGCATGGGCCCGCGGGCGTGGCTGGGCCCTGTGGAAGACGCTCGCCACCTACGCCTACACGTTGGGCGACGACGAAGAGGAGGCCGCGGGCGCGAGACGCGTACTCGATGAGATCTTCTCCGAGTACGCGACCGGCAGCTGATCCGCCGCCCCGACGGCAACGGGCTAGCACCAGGTGATGCGGGCCCTCCTTCTGAAGTCGGCGCCTCCATCGGTTGCCTGGGCAAAGGCCGCAAACAGCGCATCACTCCGCTGACCACCGGCACCGTCACCCTGCTCAAGTCCCGGCTACGCGAACGCGCCGGAACACCCACCGATCCGGACTTTTCCACCCGACGCGGCAGACAACTCAGCGTCGACGTCGTCCAGCGGCGCCTGGCCTTCACCCAGCCAGGAGCACGCCAGAACGAGCAGCATCAGCGGGATGTGGTAGGCG
Source organism: Nonomuraea sp. B1E8 (assembly GCF_039871515.1). NCBI lineage: Bacteria > Bacillati > Actinomycetota > Actinomycetes > Streptosporangiales > Streptosporangiaceae > Nonomuraea > Nonomuraea sp. B1E8. The sequence continues at coordinate 241,119 of NZ_JBDPLS010000014.1, forward strand.
GCGAAACCCCGCAGCTCTTCCAATCCGGTAGGCGGGGTGGGGCGCCGATGTGAAGCACTGGGTCGCCGGGGCCTGCGGTGGTTCACCAGCCCAGTTCGTCGCAGCCGCGGTGGTCGGCCGGTTCCACTTGAAGCGTGGCGTGGGCCACGCCGTGGCGGTGGCGCAGCAGGTCGCGGGCCTGGTCCAGGACGGCGTGGTTGTCGCTCAGGTCCGCGGTGACCAGGTGGGCGGTGGCCACGTTCATGCCGGACGTCAGTGTCCACAGGTGCAGGTCGTGCACGTCGCGGACGCCCGCGATGGCGGCCAGGTCCTGGGCCACGGCACCGGCGTCGAGGCCTTCGGGCACGTGCTGGCCCAGCACGGCGAAGACCTGCCGTCCGAGGGAGATGGCGCGCACGGCGACGAAGACGCCGATGGCCAGCGCGACGAAGGTGTCCCAGAACGGCTGGCCGGTGGTGGACACCAGCCAGCCGGCTGCGATGACGCCGACCGAACCGGCGGTGTCGGCCACGACCTCGAGGTAGGCGCCTTTGACGTTGAGGCTTTCGCCGGCTCCCGAGCGCAGCAGGAACAGGGCCGCGAGGTTGACGGCCAGGCCGATGGCGCCGACGACGAGCATGGGGCCGGAGGAGACCTCGGTGCCGCCGCCGATGCGGCCGATGGCCTCGATGACGACGTAGAGGGCGACGCCGAGCATCATGATCACGGCCAGCAGGGAGGCGAAGATCTCGGCCCGGTAGGAGCCGTAACTGCGCCGACCGGTGGTGTCCGGGCGGGCGGCGATCCTGGTGGCGACCAGGGCGGCGCCGAGGGTGACGACGTCGGCGGCCATGTGCCCGGCGTCCGAGAGCAGTGCCAGCGAGCCCGAGATGAGGCCGTAGGCCAGCTCGACGACGAAGTAGGCGCCGATCAGGGCGAAGGAGACCGCCAGCCGCCATCGGTGGCGGCTTCCCGCGTGCCCGTGTCCGTGTCCGGCGCCCATTACGGGGTTCCTTCGCGTTCGGGGTGGATGGCGTCGGTGTGCTCGGTGTGGGCGAGTGCCAGGTCGAGCAGCATCCGTACGTGCGGGTCCTCCAGCCGGTAGTAGGCCATCCGGCCGGAGCGGCGGGCGGCCACGATGCGGTGCGCGCGCAGCAGCCGCAGGGCGTGGGAGACGGCGGACTCGCTCTGGCCGGTCACCGCCGCGAGATCGCAGACGCACAGCTCGCCGTCCAGCAGCGCCACCAGGAGCCGCAGCCGGTTGGGGTCCGACAGCAGGCCGAACACGTCGGCCGTGTCGGTCAGGTCCTCGGCGGCGGGCATCCGTTCGCGTACGGCGGTCACGCGGTCGGCGTCGACCACCTTGACGGTGCAGCCGTCCACTATCAACACGCTTTCATCTGAAGAGCTATTCACATGAGCAAGATAATGGTCGGCGGGGAGCGCCTGTCAAGAGCGCCCTGGGCTCACCGGCACCCGGTACGCGGGCAGATGTCGTTCAGGGCGGCCGCCAGCCGGTCCACGTCGCCGGCGGAGGTGAACAGGGCGGGTGTGACGCGGACGGCGTCGCCGCCGCTCATGCCGCTGCGGGCGACGGTGAAGATCCGATGCCTGGTCATGAGGTCATCGGCGATGGCGACGTTGTCGTCCTGTTCAGTCGCCGGAAGCAGCCTGTGTCACGCTGCGACCAGGCCAAATTCGCACACCACTCCCTCGCATGATGGTGCCGGAGCACCATCCTGCCAGCCGCAAGTGCTGACCGGTGCTGGTCGGATGATCCAGACTGCTGCGGGTCGAACGGGTTGGCGGGTGTTTCCGGGCTTCATTGTCCGAGAGTCCTTCGAAGCTCGGTCGAGCCCCGCAATGAGAAGCAGGCTCGGGCGCGATGACGGCGCCACGCAAAAACAAGGAAGGCATATGCGTTTTCGTAATGGGCTCGCCGCCGTGGCGAGCGTGGCCATGGCCTCCGCCTGGCTGGTGGGTACCGCTGCTCCGGCGAGCGCGGCGGGCCCGTGCGGCAGCGGCTACAAACTTGTGGGTACGTACAACATCAAGTTGGGGGGGTTCGAAGTACGGAATCCTTGAGATTCGCTGGAACTCCGGTAAGGGGCGGAACTGCGCGGTGGCCTACGGCCGGGGCAGCACCTATGGTTCCAGGGCCTACAAGTCGGTGCGGATCAAGACTTCCGGCGCCTCCTCGTGGGCCGACTCCGACAGCGGCCAGTTCGAGTACTACGCGGGTCCCGTTTACGTCTCGGCCCGGGACAAGTGCATCACCGTGCTGGCGACCGTCAAGGGCAGCGGTGGATACGGCGACGTGAGGGTGGACAGAGTCCACTGCGGCTGACCGCCGCCATGACTCGCCGCAGGGCCGGTGGGAGCGCCCTGGCTCCTTCTGGCTGTGCCAAGCTGATTGTGGCTGTGCCAAGCTGACGGCGAGGATGGCCGGCCGGGCGCCAACCGGCCGCGTGGTCGGTCCTCCCGATGAACCGCGTGCCCCGACTCGCTGATGCGGTCCGGCCGCCAGGGAGGGTCGGTGCCGGAGGGATCCGCGACCAGGTCGCGGACCCCTCGCTTGGCCGGGCTCGACCCAGCGCGATCGCGTCTCAGGTTCTCGACGAGATGAACTCTGGGGTGAACGGCATTCAATCGGCGTTGAAGGCTCAGCCGCAGTAAACGTCGGTGACGCCCTCGGTCGGGTTGTTCTTGCCGACCTGGCCCTGGAAGCTGATGCACTTGCCCTTGGCGTACACGCTGACCGGACCGGCGTAGGTGGTGTAGGTGCCGGCGTCCCTGTCGGAGGCGCCCGAGGTGGAGATAGAAACCATGATGTACTGCGCTTTGCCGGGATTGTTCGTGTAAGTCATCGCGCAGTTCCTCCCGGTGGAGGAGTTGTAGTAGACGGCGATGTATCCGCCGGTGATGGACCAGTTGTCTAGGTGGGAGCCGGAACAAACGGCCGCCGAGGCCGGAGCCGATGCGGCCGCCACGAGGCCGGCGCCGAGCGCCAGCGCGCCGGCGAAAGAGGTCAGTCTCCGGAACAGTTCGACTCTCATATGCAGCCTGTAGAACCTTTCGCATTCGAGGCGGTGTGGCCCTCAACTCACGTTGGGCAGCGCATCAAGGCTCGGTCTGGTCCTGCCAGCCGAGGTTGCCAGGGCCACAGTCGGCGTCCGGCAGGCAGCCAACGGGCGGCAGCGCGACCGTGCCATGGTCGCTCGCGCTCACGGAGACGGCCCCATGTGCCAGGCCGACCAGTGCGGCGGCCGCGAGCGACAGGATGGCTCCCTTCATGAAGACAGGACTCCTCGCAGTATCACGTGTACGGAAAACCGACAGAGAAGAGTTTCGGGCAGCCGTCCCGGGGTGTCACCGTTTCTGGCTGTCACCATGCTGCCCTGGCACCTTGATGCCTCGCAGAAGGTGTTACGGCCGCCCTCCATTACGGACGTCCCCGCAACGGGTTTCGTGCGGCCCCACTGTCGTCGTTCCTTGGCCATAGCGAACGTATGACACGAGGATTTTTCGCGGCGCTGGGACTCAGCGTCGACGCTGAGTCCCTTTATCGCGTCATCATGCGCGAGCCAGGGCTGCAGGTGGAGGAGCTCGCCATCCGCACGCAGCTGCCACCCGGGCACGTGCACGATGCCCTCAGCGAGCTGACCCGGCTCGGGCTGATCCAACCGTCCTGGGAACGGCCGGGTCACCTGCACCTGGTGGACCCCGAAATCAGCCTCACCTCGCTGCTCGCCAGCCGCGAGGCCGAGCTGCTTCAGCGTCGGCAGGCGATCGCCGCCGGCCGCGCAGCGGTGAACGACCTGATCGCGGAGTACAACGGGCGCAACGGCGCCCCCGGCCGGGCCGAGATCAAGTACCTCTCAGGCCTGGACGACGTCAGGACGCACATCGAGGTCATGGGGCGTGAATGCGTGTCCGACGTGATGGCGTTCGTGGACGGCGGACCGCAGACCAGGGAGAACATGGAGGCCAGCAGGCCCCAGGACCAGGCGGTCCTGGCCCGCGGCGTGCGGATGCGCTCGATCTACCTGGAGAGCCTGTCCAACGACCCCGCCACCCTCGCCTACGTCAACTGGCTGACCGAAGAGGGAGCGTCGATCCGCACCGCTCCCGTGGTCCCACTCCGGATGATCATCTTCGATCGGCGGGCGGCGCTGCTTCCGGTGCAGATCAACGACACGTCCAGGGGGGCCATGGTGTTGCGCCAGAGCAGTGTGATCACCGCCATGTGCGCGCTTTTCGAGAAGCTCTGGGAGGACGCCACCCCGATCGGCGTCGCCCCCCAACGCGAGCACGACGGCATCAGCCGCCAGGAGCTTTCCCTGCTCAGGCTCATGGCCGAGGGCAACACCGACGAGGTGTGCGCCCGCAAGCTCGGCATCTCGCTCCGCACCGAACGCCGCCTGACCGCCGACCTGATGGCCCGCCTCAACGCCAAGAGCCGTTTCCAGGCCGGCGTCCTCGCCACACGGGCCGGCTGGCTCGCTGACGACGCCGCCGCGCGCCTCCCGTGACGGCGGCGGCCAGGACCCGCCCTCGCCCCGCCGCACCCGCCCGGCGGGCTGGAAAACTTGCAGAGCACGATCATTCCACTGCTGCCGAGGCGGGCGCGGCCGGTCGCTTTCGGCACGGCAGTGTGGATCTTCGGCGGCGTCCTTGTCTACACCGCGTGGAAGTTCGCGTTCGGCAACAAGGACAACGAGGACTACGACCCCAACGGCGGCGTCGTACGGCTGTACTTCCTGCTCGGAGGGCAAGTGGAAAAGCTCGTCTACCTCTTCTACGGCCTCGCGGTCATCCTCGGCTTCATCGGCGTGAAACTCGTCCTGCACGCCCTGCACAAGAACGAGCTGCCCTTCATCAACGGCGGCGAGCACGTCGCCTGGGCCCTTGAGATCAACAACTGGGTCTCGCTGGCCGTCATCATCACCGTCCTCACCATCACCACGGTGGCCAGCCTGCTCAAGTCCAGGCGCGACACCCGCCTGGCCGCCGGGCAGTCCGTGTCCGAGCCGGCCGGCTTCGACCTGGCAACTTTCACAGAGCAGCTCTGGTCAGATTCGCAGAGCGCCATCAGCCGCGCTCGGCACTGACAGGGTGGAGGCTTGCCGGGCGCCCGGCAAGCCTCCACCCCGCCCTGACCGAGCGGGCCCCCGAGCCGCGCCCCCGGCGTCAAAGCCCGCCACAAACCAGACGACTGCCGCTATTCTCGCGTAGTCGGCCCGCCCGGCCTCTTCTGCGGCCCGAACCGACCTTGCGGTACACACGTCCTACCTTTTAGGTCCGCACACGGCCCGTCGTCCGAAGGGCACAGGAATGCGCACAGCAGTGAGGTACGTGGCGGGAGCGGTCGCGCTCGCCCTGGCGGCAGGCGGGTGCACCGCCGGAGAACGCGGCGGCGAGCCCGCCACCCCGTCGCCGTCGGTCACCGCGTCCCGGAGCGACGGCACGGCCTCGCCTCCGCCCGAGGAACGCCCCGCGGGCGACGTGCTGAGAGTGCGTCACCTGCCGCAGGGCGAGGACGTCGCGGTCGAGCTGACCGCGCTCGACCGGGTCTCCCCGCAGCGGGTGGTCGCGCGCTGGCGCGTGCGCAACGACACGGACCGGCCGTACAAGTTCGGCGCGACGCTGGCCGTCCCGTGGAACAGCCCACGGCTGCACAGCAACTCCATCGGCGGCGTCTCGCTCCTCGACCACGTGAACGGCACGCGCGCCTATCCCCTGGGGTACGGCGACGACTCGTGCCTGTGCACGCGCGGCTGGCCGAGCGTCGAAGCGCACGCCACGAAGGAACTGGTGGCCGTGTTCCCCGCTCCGCCCGCCGGCGTGACCCGCGTGGACGTGCTGTTCGGCCCGGTGCCGCCGTTCCTCGACGTTCCCATAGGAACCGCGGCGCCCGAACGGCTGCGCGTGACGGACGGCGACGACGAGCCCGTCGATCCCATGTCGGTGCGGGCGACCGAGCCACAGGTGCTCCGCCTCGTGAGCCAGGTGGACGACGCGGCCAAGGCCCGTGACGACGACGGCGAACGGCTCTCCCTGCGGCTGTCCGCCGACGTGTTGTTCGCGGTGAACAAGGCCACGCTCACGTCCCGCGCCCAGGTCGTGCTCAGGGAGGTCGCAGCCGAGATCGACCGCTCCGACGGCGCCACCGTCACCGTCGAGGGCCATGCCGACAGCACCGGCACGGACGCCGTCAACGACCCGCTGTCCGCCGAGCGCGCGCGGAGCGTCGAGAAGGCGCTGCGCGAGCTGGTCACCCGTGACGGCGTATCGTACGAGGCACGCGGTCACGGCTCCCGCCGCCCCGTCGCCAAGAACGACAACGCGGCGGGCCGTCGCCTCAACCGCCGCGTCACCGTCAGCTTCGACCGCCCCGCCGCCGAGCCCGGTCCCAGTGACACCGCAGCCCCACGGACGGCCACGCCGCAGCCCGCGATGACCGGCAAGGACCTGCCGGTCATCGCGACGGCCCCCGCGGGCGCCCCGCCGCCGTACGAGAGCGACTGGCCCCGGCAGGCCGACGTGCGCGTCAACGAGCTCCGGCGCGACGCCGGCGGCTACGTCCTGCTCACCTGGACGGTACACAACCGGGACGACCTCCCCCTCAACGTCTGGACGTCGTCCAAGGACAGCAGCGGCCTCTACGAGGAGTCCAGCACCACCGCGATCACCCTGGAAGCCGGCGACCGGCGCTACCGGACCGTGCGCGATGCGGACGCCCGCGTCGCCATCGGCCCCGACCTGCAGCGCCTCGGGCTGGACGACTACACGGTGGAGAAGGGCGAGCAGTACACGCTGTGGGCGATGTTCAAGCCGCCCGCCGACGTTTCCCGCGTCACCGTGCGGATCCCCGGGTTCGAGCCCGTCTCCGACGTACCGATCTCCTGACGCCGCCCGGCGGCCGTGCCTCCGCGCGGCCGCGGTGTGCTCGCGCCTGCGCACCCGGGCGCGACCGCGGCGAGGAGCAGGACGATCTCGGCCCTGGGTCGAGACCCGGGTCGATGTGCCCCTCGGCGATCGCCTGACGGTAGGCCTGCGACATCTCCTCGGCGGCGGCCTCCTGCCCTGCGCCACCCTCCCTCCCCTGGTGGGGTGCGGCCATGCCGCGCGCTGCAGATCCATGAGAGCTCATCACTGGAGACGATCTCTCGTTGTCTGCGAGCTCAGGAGTGTCCAACGTGTCCTGGAGCCGGCCGAGAACAAAGCCGTTCTGGCCGGCGTCTAACGTGCCGTGACCAGTGCGACACGCGTTCCCGTCGCCGGACCTGCCCGCGGCCCGGCATGACGGACGAACGAGCCCACGACGTGCGCGACGACGGCAGCGCCTTCAGGGTGGCACGCCGTGCCGGCATGCGCGGGGCGCCCGATCCCACCTCAGCCCTCGGCATCGCGGCCCTCGCCGTCGGGCTGCTGGTGTTCTTCGCGTCCACGGCCCTGGGACAGGGTGCCGACCTCCTCGCGCTCGACATGGCGCCCTTCCTCCTCTTCCCGCTGGCCCTCGCCGCGGTCACGGGGACCACAGGGGTGCGCGAGGCCTCCGTCAGGCTCAGGATGCGGCGGGCATGGCGGCGCGCGGCGAGCGGGGAGGTGCTGCGGGGTCTCACCGGCGTGGCCCTGCGTGAGGGCCGCACGGTGGCGGGCTTTCCGGTGCGGACGGTCATCGCCCGGGTGGACGGGAGGGCGCGGTACGTCCGGCTGGCGTTCGCACGGGCCGACGACGCCGCGCGGCTGCCGCCGGGCCCGGTGCGGGTCGACCTGTTCGACGGCCCTTCCGTACGCGGCCCGGCACGGCTGCGTTCCGGCCACGGAGGTGTGGTCTGGGCGTTCGCAACCCGGAACGGCGACCTGGTCGTGGACGAGGAGACCCGGTACACCGTCGAGGACGGCTGGCCCGACAGCGGCGAAGGCGCCGAGCCCTCGTCGGGCTGGCCCGGCGGCTCCGACGGTGACGGCGACGGTGACGGCGGAGAGTAGCCAGCCGGGCGCGGCGTGACGATACCCCTCGCGGGGCACGGCGGGCGCAGGTGCTCCATCGTGACGTGGTGCCGCTCGGCCAGCCGCCGGGCGATCAACGAGCGGTGGCACGCCTCCGGGTCGCGCTCGACACAGAGCAGCGCCGCGGTCCCGCCGGCCGGCAGCGCCGACACGATCGGCGTCAGGTCGGCGCGGTCGAGGACCTCGGCGGTGTAGCGGCGGGCGTACTCGGCGGCGAGCTCGCGGCGCGAGCGCCTGCCGACCCCTCGGCGGTCGTCCTCGGCGTACTGGAGACGGCGCAGCTCCGTGGTCGGGGCGAGCTCGCGGTGGTGCTCATAGGCGATGCCGGCCTCGGCGAGGGCCGCCTGCAGTCGGCACGCGTTCGCCCAGGCGCGGATGACGCCCACCTGGGTGCGGTGAATTCTCGGCGACGCTGCCGGCCGGTTCCACGGTTGCCGCGTGTTCGGGCAGTTCCGTGGAGGTGGCGGCGACCGCTGCGGCCGGGATCAGGGCGCGGGGCGCGGCGATGGGGGCGGTCGCAGCGATGGTGATGGTGGTGATCAGGTACACGGCCAGTCGCTGGAAGGGCAGGCGTACGTGGTTGCGCCGGGCGCGGACCGTGCCCACCAGTTCCACCGTCACCGCGAGGGCGAACAGCGCCCAGCAGGTCCACACGGTGGCCAGCAGCAGGGTTCTGATGACGACGGGCTCGCCTGGCGTGGCCAGGTCATCGAGCGTGGGCAGGTCGACAGGCCAGAAGAAGATCAGCAGGATGGCGGGGATCCCGGCCAGCAGGGCGATGAGTGCCGTGCCGGCGGCGGTTCTGGCGAGTAGTGGATGACGCAGCCCGTACATCGTCATGGTTGTCCTCGTTCGATGCCGTGGAAAGCCGCAGGCCAGCACGATCTCGATCATGTACGCTCCCCTGCGGCGTTGAGGAAACGGTGCCCCTTCGGCGCTTTGGCCAGGCGGTGCAGCCAGGTGAACGCGCCCGCGTACAGACCGATCACGACGGCGAGCACCAGCTGCCCGCCGACCGTGCTGAACGGAGCCACGTAGGTGGTGTTGAGCAGGGCGAAGGTCGTGTAACCGAGGAGCGCGCCGACGACCCAGCGGGCGGTGACGCGGTGGGTGGCGCGTTCGGCGTTGATCTCCCGGCGGGCGGCGACGTCCTTGGCGACCGTACGGGCCAGGCGTTGCAACACCTCGCGCAGCCCTTGCCCGCGAGCCCGGCAGGCCAGGATCAGCGCGGCGGCGATCATGTCGCCGGTCGGGTCGGCCAGATCGTCGGCGAACGCCCGCAGCGCCTGCTCGGTGGGGGTGCGATAAGTGAGCCGCCGGGCCAGTGCCCGCACCTCGGTGGCGATCGGCGCGGGTGGGTGGTCGGCGCTGGAACGCAGCGCTTCTTCGATGCCCGCGCTGCCGCCG
>NZ_JBDPLS010000015.1:0-207087 GCF_039871515.1 Nonomuraea sp. B1E8
CTCCAAAAAAGGTCTGAACCCAACTAACAAAAGGAATCCGTCAAAAACCGACTAACGTCGATCGACGGGGTTGTGCATCATGCACTGGCTTTTAACACACTGTTGAGTTCTCAAGAAACGCACGCGTCCATCCTCACCAAAACCCCGAACCCGGGATCTCCGCTCAGAGGCGTTCATTTCGTTGTGTCTTAACTCTTTCAGCCGTTCAAGTCCCTGTCAAATTGACCGGATCTGCACAACCTGCGGGAATTAAGCGCCGCCCCCTTTCGGAGACAACCCCTCTAACTTACCAGCCCGTCCGAACCGGTGCGAAACCATGACGGACGACCGTGAAGGTAGTGGGATTTGCCGGGCATCTCCGAGGCTCCGAGGAACCTCCAGACCGCCCTGCGCGAAGCAACTCTAGCAGCCTGTGGCACCTACTTCGGCCCACTCAGGTAATCGGGAGGTTCTTCCCTCGCCAGCGGACGCCCAAACCTTGCCGATGAACTCCCCTGGGCGACCTCGCGGCGCAAGCCGACGGCAAGCCATCCGCAATCGCCCGCCGCTACGAATGTACCTACGAGCAGACTGCGCTCTCGGAGGTGTCCGCCATGACCCGCTCGGAGTTCGACGACATCCGCGCCTTCCTCGCCGATGAGACGACCCAAGCCGGAGACCTGCTGAACATCGCCAGGATGCTGATCGACGATCTCGAGCACTCCCGCATGCGCGAGGCCATCCTACGCACCCACTACCTGCGGCTGCTGACGTCCGCACGGGCGACCGTGGCCGCCGACGCCGCGCACGCGCCGGATCCCATGGCGTTCCTCAAGCACGAGCTGGCTGAACACGGCCAGTTGCCCCAGGGCGACGAGACCGTGCAACGCGTCCTTGCCGACGCCGCGACGGCGGCCGCGTTGCTCGCGTGCCTGGAGGAGCCACCTCAGCGACGCCATCGGCGCGGCGTGCGCCTGCGGCGCTGTGTCGGCACGGGCAGGACGCTCCCCCGCTGAAGGGCCCCAGCGCAGTGACCCGATGACGACTCCCGGCATACCCGCCATTGGCGGACCAGCTGCGAGACTTCACATATGTGGCAGCGAGGGCTGAACTGGGCAGCAATCCTCCTCGTCGGGATATTCGGCCTGATGTGGGTCGGCATCGTTGTTTACGCCGATCACTTCTCGTCCCTGTGGATGCGCATCGTGCAAGTCGTCTTCGGGGTCCTGCTCCTCGGCTGGGCCGTGCAGAAGGCGATCGAAATGATCAATAAGGCCTGAGTGCCATGGACGACAACCTCTACGAGATCGGCCAGGACATGGGGGACGACCTCCAGCTGTCGATCATCGACATGTACCGGGACCGGCTGCCCTATCTGCACCGCATCGCCGAGATCGACGACGAGGTTTCACGGGGCATCTCCCGTTGGGTTCGTGTAGAGGACCTCCGGGACTCCGACACGTACGTGAACCCGCTCGACGAGCCGGACGCCTATGCGGAACCGGACGAGTGGAGCCGGTGACCGCCCGAACGGCTCAAGGTTGATACGGCGGCGCCACGCCCCACCCCCAGTTCGGCACAGGCGCCTGCGGCGGAGGCTCCGCGCCCGGCTGGGAGTTCTGTACGGCCAGCCGGGTGCCCCACTCGATGTAGCCGGCGAACGCCGCCCTGAACTCCGGATCGTCCGGCAACCCCACCTCGTCGGCCGCGTCCATGAGCAGGCTGACCCACCTGCGGCGTTGCGGCTCCGTGATCGCCCTGCCCAGGTGGTGGCGGAGCATGTTGGGGTATCCGCCGCGTTCCTTGGTGTAGCGGTCAGGGCCACCGAAGACCTCGCTGAGCCACATCGCCACATATTTCGGATGATCGGCGTCCATGTGTGCGAACAGCGGCCCAATCAGGTCGTCCTTGATGACGCTGCGATAGAAGGTCTCGGTCAGCCGCTCGAAGGCGTCGACTCCACCGGCCCATTCGTAGATCGTGGGAACTGCCTCATCAGACATGTAATCATGTAATCACGGAACAGGCAGAAGTGAACACCCGTTATCGGAGAAACGAAAAAGTCCCCGGCCATCGGATGATCCGATGGCCGGGGACTTTCTTTGGTAGCGGGGACAGGATTTGAACCTGCGACCTCTGGGTTATGAGCCCAGCGAGCTACCGAACTGCTCCACCCCGCGTCGGTGTGTTGCTAACAACTATACAGCCTTCAGAGAAGTGCCTGTGACGGTCAGACTCTGAAACGATCAAAGGCTCGGATCCGTTTCCGAATCCCGAGCCTCTGGCCTGGTAGCGGGGACAGGATTTGAACCTGCGACCTCTGGGTTATGAGCCCAGCGAGCTACCGAACTGCTCCACCCCGCGTCGTCGTGCTTTGTAAGCGTATCGGCGGCGCGGGGTGGGCGCAAATTGATTGCGCTAAGAGGTGCCTCCCGCCTGTGATCCGGTGGGTGACGGCGCGACTGACGGTGGTGCGGAGGCCGGCGGCGAGCTTGTGCCTGTGGGCGTCGCAGACGGCGTGGCCGAGGGCGATGGGCTCGGTGTGCCCGTGGGCGCCGGCTCTTGCTTGTTGGCCCCTTCCAGGGTCTTCAGGGCCTCTTCCAGCCGCTTCTGCGCGTCGCCGTAGGCGTCCCAGTCGGGCGGGCTCGCCTGCAGGGCCTTCTGCGCGTCGTCGTATGCCTTCTTCGCGTTGGCGATCGCCGAGTTGAGCGCCGTGTTGGCCTGGTTGGGCTGGGTCTGTTGCTCGTTCTCCTGGGGTTGTTGCTGTTGCTCGCCCCCGAAGACCTGTTGCAGCGCCTCCTCCAGCGTGCGGGCCACACCGATCTTGGAGCCGAACGACACCAGGATGCGCTGCAGGATCGGATAGGGCTCCTGACCGCCGCCCGCGGCCACCTGGATGTAGACCGGCTCGACGTAGACCAGGCCGCCCGCGTACGGGAGCGTCAGCAGGTTGCCGTAACGCACCGACGACGCACCGACGCCCAGCAGGTTGAGCTCACCCGCGAAACGGCTCTGGAAGGCGTTCTGTGCCTGGCCGGGGCCCGGGATGGGAGTGCTGGACGGCATGCGGAGGATGCGCATCCGGCCGTAGCCGGAACCGGACGACGAGTCGACCGCCATGAACGCCGCCAGGTTGGGCCCCTGCCGTGGCACGAAGGTCGTCGTCAACGAAAACGTCGGCGTGCCGCCCGGCATCGTGGTGGTCAGGTAGTAGGGCGGCTGCTTGACGTTCTGCTCGCCCTGCGTCGGGTCGTTGGGGACGTTCCAGAAGTCCTGGCCGCTGTAGAAGGCGGCAGGGTCGGTGATGTGGTAGCGCGAGAGCGTGTAGCGCTGCACCTTGAACAGGTCTTCCGGGTAGCGCACGTGGCTGCGCAGGTCAGCGCTCATCTCCGAGGCCGGGCGGACGACGCCGGGGAAGGCGTTGCTCCAGGTCTTGAGCACCGGGTCGTTGTTGTCCCAGGCGTAGAGCTTGACCGTGCCGTCGTAGGCGTCGACCGTGGCCTTGACGGAGTTGCGGATGTAGTTGATCTGGTCACGCGGCTGCTGGGCGATCACGCGACGGTCGGTGGACGTGTCGCGCGTCATGTCGCCGAGGCTCTCGCTCTGAGAGTAGGGGTAGTCGTTGGACGTCGTGTAGCCGTCGAGCATCCAGGTGACACGCCCGTCGATGATCGCCGGGTAGGGGTTGCCGTCGATCGTGAGGAACGGCGCGACCTGCTCGACCCTGTCACGCGGGTTACGGACGTAAAGAATCTTGGAGTTGTCGTTGATGTCGCCCGACAGCAGGATGTTCGCCTCGCTGTACTTGGCGGCGTAGAGGAGCCGGTTGATGAACGAGCCGACGGGCACTCCGCCCTTGCCGGTGTAGGTGGTGTTCTTCTGGCCCGTACCGCCCGTCTCCGGGTAGTCGAGCTCCTGCGGGTTGTCGGGGTTGCCGCCGGCGATGACGTATTCGGAGGATGATGGGTCCTCGCCGAAGTAGATGCGCGATTCCTTGAGCTTGGCGCTGTTCACCAGCGAGCCCGTGACCGGCATGTCCTTGGCGTCGTAGGCAGGCAGGCCGCTGGAGTCGACCTGGTTGCCGGGCGCGGCGACGAAGCCGTAGCCGTGGGTGTAGACCAGGGCCCGGTTGATCCAGTTGTTCTGGTCCTGGGGCGGGCTGGTCAGCTCGCGCACGCCGACGATGTGGTCGGTCAGCTTGCCCGTGCTGTCGGGATAGCGGTCGACGTCGAGCGTGTCGGCGAAGCTGTAGAAGCCGCGGATGCGCTGGGTCTGCTCGTACGTCGAGGACACGAGCGCCGGATCGAGCAGCCGCACTCCGGAGACGGAGGCGTCGCCGTTGGATTCGACCTTTGCCGGGTCTGCCTGCGCGTTGTAGGTCTCGACCTCGGTCTTGTCGACGTTGTACGCCTCTCGCGTGGCCTGGATGTTGCGCTGGATGTAAGGGGATTCCTTGCCCTGCTGGTTGGGCTTGACCTGGAACTGCTCGACCAGCGCCGGGTAGACGCCGCCGATCAGGACGGCCGAGAGCACGAGCAGGCCCGCGGAGACCCCGGGCAGCATGCCGCCGGGCCGGAACACACCGGCGAAGAACAGGGCGGCGCAGATCAGGGCGATGATCGCGAGGATGGTCTTGGCCGGCAGGACGGCGTTGACGTCGGTGTAGGAGGCGCCGTCCACGAATCCGCGGTCAGAGAAGACCAGGCCGTAGCGGTCGACGAAGTAGGCGACGGCCTTGAGCAGCAGGAAGACGCCCAGCAGCACGGACAGGTGCGTGCGGGCGGCCCTGGAGGCGTGGACGCCGGGCGACTGCAGGCGGAATCCGCCGTAAAGGTAGTGGGTGATCGCCGCGAGGATGATGGAGATGATCACCGCGGTGAACAGGAAGTTGAGCACCATCCGGATGAACGGATAGTCGAACATGAAGAATGAGATGTCCATCCGGAACAGCGGGTCCAGCTTGCCGAACGTCTCGCCGTTGATGAACTTCAGCCACGTCTGCCACTGGCCGGCAAACGAGGAGCCGGAGAAGAGCGCGAGCAGCGCCATGCCGACGATGAAGATGAGTTTGCGGTGGGGGTCGAGCGCCATGCGGTAGCGGTCGGCGCCGCTGCTTCCGCCGAACACCGCGGGCCCGAACATCGGCCGCATCCGGAAGGCCAGCAACATGTTGCCGCCGGCGATGCCGACCATCAGCGCCGCTCCGACCAGGAACAGCACGATCTGGGTCAGCAGGACAGTGGTGAAGACCGACGTGTAGTTCGTCGCGTCGAACCACAGGTAGTCGGTGTAAAAACCGGAGAAGAGAAAGAACAGCGCAACGATCACCACAAGGGCGATCGCCACCGGCAGAAGCAGTCGCGGTCGGCGGGGCAAGCGCATCGCCCGGCCGGCTCCTGGGGTCCGGAAGCTCAAGGCCAACCCCTCGTCGTCATGAAAATCGGTCCGTGTCTGGCAACCTACACCGCTGTGCCAGCCCAATGACTAACGCATGGGCCTTGCCGAAAGTTTCATCCAGCGTCACAAGCGGGCGCGTTGCCCTTACCCGTACGCAGAGCGTCCAGCGCAAGCACCGCGTTGTGCAGAGTGTCGGCCTTGACCAGCCGGAGCCCGTCAGGGACGGCTTTCAAGGCCTCGGCGCAGTTGTCGGCGGGCGTCAGGAAGACGGTGGCGCCCGATTCCTTCGCCCCGACCATCTTCTGGGCGATGCCGCCGATCGCCCCGACCTCGCCCGTCGGCTGGATGGTGCCGGTGCCGGCGATCCGCTTGCCCCCGGTGAGCTCGCCAGGCGTGAGCTTGTCGACTATGCCGAGCGAGAACATCAGCCCGGCGCTGGGCCCGCCGACGTCGCCCACGTTGATGTCGACGTCGAACGGGAACTTGTACGTGGCCTGCATCAGCACGCCCACCAGGGTCTGCCCCTCGGGACCCGCGATCGTCGGCACGGTGACGTCGAGCTTCGCCCCGTCCCTGGTGACGTTGAAGACGATGCTCTCGCCCGGCTTGCGGGCCTTGACCGCGTCACCCACGACATCGACGTTCTTCGCCGGCTTGCCGTCGACAGCGTTGATCTCGTCGCCCTTGCGCAGCTTGCCCTCGGCGGGCTTGCCCTTCTCCGTGGACACGACCGACACGACCATGTTGTAGGGGATCTTGAGCTCGTTGAGCGCGGCGGCCGTGGCCGAGTCTTGGGAGTTGGACATCTCGACCGTGTTTTCCTCCTCGACCTCCTTGGGGTCACGGTCGGGAGCGAAGATGGTCTCCTGCGGGACCACCGCGACGGTCGGATCGATCCAACCGCGCAACGCGGTCAGCAGGTCTATCTGGGCGGCAGGGCCGCCTTGATAGGCGACCGTGACCAGGCTCAAAGCGCCCTTGGTGGGATAGGTCTGCCGGCCCTTGATCGAGATCACGGGCTTCTTGTCGACCTCGCCGATGGTGTTCTCCGTCGGGCCGGGACTCAGCACGACGTAGGGGACCTTCTGGAGCGCGCCCACCACGCCGAGAGCGAGCACGAGAAACCCCGACAGCAGCAGGGTCAGGGCGCGTCGTGACATGGTGGAAAGCCTATTCGCCGGCACCGACCCATTCGGCCTCGCCGTCAGCGAACGACTGGTGTTTCCAGATCGGGACGTGCGCCTTCAGCTCGTCGATCAGCCGGCGCGAGGCCTTGAACGCCTCGTCACGATGCGGCGCGGCCACCGCGACGATCACGGCCGTGTCGCCCAGCGCCAGGTCGCCCACGCGGTGGACGGCGGCCAGCGCCGTCACGGGGAAGTCGGCGGCCACCTTCTCGGCCACCTGCCGCAGCTCGGCCTCGGCCGAGGGGTGCGCCGAATAGGAGAGCCGGGTCACCTGCTTTCCTTGGTCCTGCTCGCGGACGGTGCCCACGAAGATCGTGGTGCCGCCGGCGGCGTGGTCGCCCACGGCGGCCAGCACCTCGTCCACGGACAGCGGGGTCTCACGAATGCCGAGCAACCGGATGACGTCCACGGAAAGAGACTACCAACAAGAAATCTGCCCGCCGGCCTGCCGCTCTGATGTCGTGCCTGGTCAGGGACGTTGCAGCAGATCACCTGGGAGTTTTCGCACCGGCCTTCACTGACGCCTCTTCTTCCGCACCTGGCGAACGATCGCGGCGGTGCCGATCACGGCGACGGTGGCGCCGGCGGCCGTGAGCGTCGCCTCCTTGACGGGCAGGCGCCTGCCGACCACGGTCGTCCTGTTCTCGCGCAGCTCCAGAAGCTGCTCGAACGCGGCCTCGTTCGTCCACGCCGGTTTCCAGCCCGCCTCGCGCAGCGCCGTGCAGTCGACCACCCACGGGTAGACGACGTAGTGCAGGTCGGTCGCGGGTGCCGGGGTGATGCCGAGCCGGTGCAGGCGCTGCGCCGTGCCGAACGTCAGCCCCGCGGGCAGCTCGAACCTGCGGATGCCGGACATCTCCTCGACCTGCTCCTGCTCCATCCACCCGTCGCACCCGACCGCCACCACGCCCGTGACGGCTCCGCGCGCCGCCAGCTCCAGCGCCGAGAGCAGGTCGTCGATGTGGCAGAACTGCCAGTGAGGGCTGCAACCCTTCACGGTCAGCAGCCGGGGCGACTCGAAGTGACGGGTGATCACTGTGTCGACGCCGGGGCCGACCACCGCGGCCGGGCGCAGCACGGTCACCTCGAGGCCGGGATGGCTGCGCAGCGACCTGCGTACGAGCGACTCGATCTCCAGGAAGTCGCCGACGACGCCGGTGTCGGGCTCTGCCGTGACCGGGGCGTCCTCGGGCAGGGGCACCTCGTTGTCGGGCGCGGCGCCGTACACCATCGCGCTCGTGACCAGCACCACGCGGCGGACGCGCGCCGCGGCGCAGGCCGTCAGCACGGTCTGGGCGGCGCGCAGGTTGTAGGCGCGCCGCTCGCCGGGGTCGGAGTCGACGGTGTAGTCGCCGGCCAGATGAACGAGGACGTCGATGTCGGAGATCCGGTTCGCCAAGAGCGGATCACGTACGTCGAGCACTCTCCAGGTGGCCTCACCGACGTCGCCGCGCTGCTCGTCAATGGCCACCACCCTGCGGAAATCCGCAGCGGATACGAGCCTAGCGAGCAGCTCGCGGCCGAGGCCGGAGGCCGCGCCGGTGACGGCTACGACGGGTTGACGCGGGCGTTTCGAGGTAGGCACCAGGTCCTCACTTTGCACTGATCCGCCGTAGGACGACTAACGTGGCGGATGTGGACTCCTCCATCCTGCACGAGGTAGAGCGGTGACTGACCTGCCAGGTCGCGAAAACGACCCTAACGAGAACCCGTTCGCCATGTTCGGCAACCCTGAGCAGATGGCTCAGGCGATGCGCCAGTTCGCCGACATGTTGTCGGCGCCGCAGGGTTCAGGCCCTGTCAACTGGGACATGGCCAAGAACATCGCCCGGCACTCCGTGGCCGCCGAGGGCGATCCGAGCGTCATGGAAGGCGAGCGCCGTCAGATCGTCGAGGCGCTCAGCCTGGCCGACCTGTGGCTGAACGAAGCGACGACGCTGCCCAGCGGCGTGTCCAATCCGCAGGCCTGGAGCCGGTCCGAGTGGATCGAGAACACGATCCCGATCTGGCGAAAGCTTTGCGAGCCCATCGCCGAACGCATGGTCGAGACCATGGGCGGCGCGCTCGGAGGCTCGGGGCTGCCTCCCGAGGCCCAGCAGATGGCCGGGCCGCTGATGGGCATGCTCAAGCAGATGGGCGGCATGATGGTCGGCCAGCAGATCGGGCAGGCGATCGGCTCGCTGGCCCGCGAGGTGGTCGGCACCACGGACATCGGGCTGCCCCTGTCCGACACGGCCGCGCTGCTGCCCGGCGGCATCGCGTCGTTCAGCGAGGGCCTCGAGGTGCCGTCCGACGAGATCAGGCTCTACCTGGCGCTGCGCGAGGCCGCGCACCACCGGTTGTTCCAGCATGTTCCGTGGCTGCGCTCGCACCTGCTCGGCGCGGTCGAGGAATACGCCAGGGGCATCACCGTCGACACCTCTGCCCTCGAAGAGCAGATCCGCGGTCTCGACATCAACAACCCCGAGGCCATCCAGGAGGCGCTCAGCGGGGGCAACCTGCTCAAGCCCGAGGAGACCGAGCGGCAGAAGGCCGCCCTGGCGCGGCTGGAGACCATGCTCGCCCTGGTCGAGGGCTGGGTGGCCACCGTGGTCGACCAGGCCGCCCAGGGCAAGCTGCCCTCCGCCGTGGCCCTGGCGGAGACCGTGCGCAGGCGGCGCGCCACCGGCGGTCCCGCCGAGCTCACGTTCGGCACCCTGGTGGGGCTGGAGTTGCGGCCCAGGCGCCTGCGCGAGGCGGCCGCGCTGTGGCGCGCGCTGGAGAGCGAGCGGGGGGTCGACGGGCGCGACGGGTTGTGGTCACACCCCGACCTGATGCCGACGGCCGACGACCTCGACGACCCCGAGGCGTTCGTACGCGGTGAGCAGGCCTGGGACATCTCCCAGCTGGAGGCCAAGCCGGACGACGAGGGCGAGGGCGACAAGAGTTGAGCCTGCACCGCGACGCCGTGGCGGTGCTGTCCGGCTGGACGGCGCCCACGCCCGAGGAAGAGGCGCTGCGCACGGAGTTCCTCGAGCACCTTCGCACCCACGACGACGCGATGACGCGCGCCTGCGTGCCGGGGCATCTGACGGCGACGACGGCCGTGCTGTCGCACGACGGCTCCCAGGTGCTGCTCACCCTGCATCCGAAGGCCAAGATGTGGCTGCCGATGGGTGGCCACTGTGAGATCTCCGACATGTCGCTCGCCGACGTGGCGCTGCGGGAGGCATGGGAGGAGTCGGGGATCTCCGGGCTCGAGTTACTGCCGGGGCCGCTCGCCGTCGACAAGCACGTCGTGTGGTGCCATCCGCCGCACAGCTGGCATCTCGACGTCGAATACGCCGCCGTGGCGCCCGAAGGGGCAGAGGCCGTGATCAGCGAGGAGTCACTCGACCTGCGCTGGTTCCCTGTCGACGAGATCCCCGAGCTGTCCGACGAGGCGACGCGGCGACTGGCCGCGCGCGGACGGGACGCGCTCGGCTCGCGAGCACTTGGCTAGAGTCCTCTTGGGTCGTTCCAAAGGGGGCTTGCGTGGAGACTTCCGCCGTCGGCGGCACGATCGTGGTGCCGGTCCGTAAGCGACGCAGATTTCCGGCGGCGGCGTTCACCTGGCTGGCCGTGACCCCGTTCGCCGCCTGGGCCGTCGCCCGGGTGGCCGGGCTGGAGCGCGGGTCACTGCCCACACAGCTCATGACCGCGACCCCGTACGCGGCGGCGGGCTCGCTGATCCCGCTGCTGATCGCCGCGGTCGGGCGCAAGCGAGCCGCGACCGCCGTCGCGCTGCTCGCCACGACCGCGCTCGGCTTCAGCGTGCTGCCCAGGGCGCTGGGCACCGCGGACGCCACGGCGGGCCGGCCGCTCAAGGTCATGACGATCAACATGTTGTTCGGCAGGGCCGACGTGGCGACGATCATGCGGCTCGTACGCGAGTTCGAGCCTGACGTGCTGAGCACGCAGGAGCTGACCCCGGGGGCCATCTCCGATCTGGACGCGGCCGGGCTCAAGGAGATCATGCCGCACCGGGTGCTGGAAGCCGAGTGGAGCGCCGGGGGGAGCGGGCTCTACTCCAAGCACCCGATGCAGGAGCTGCCCGGCGTGATGCCGGAGATCGGGCACCGCATGCCGGCCGCGCTGGTCTCGCTGCCCGGCGGGCCGCCGATCGAGTTCGTCGACGCGCATCCCTATCCGCCGCTCGGCCGTAACTACGCCGACTGGAACGAGGCGTTGGAGGCGTTTCCCTCCGCCTCACGCGAGCGGGTGCGGATCCTGGCGGGCGACTTCAACGCCTCGCTCGACCACGCGCCCATGCGCTCGTTGCTGGCACGCGGCTACAAAGACGCGGCCGACCAGGTGGGGGCCGGGCTGATCCCCACGTGGCCGGCCAACAAACGGGTGCCGCCGATCATCACCATCGACCACGTGCTGGTCGACCAGCGGGTCGGGGTCAAGGAGGTCAGCGTGCACGACGTGCCGGGCACCGACCACCGTGCCCTGCTGGCCGAGCTCGCCGTGCCCTGAGTCAGCGCGCGGCGATCAGAGCTCGCGTGTTGTCCCAGCCTTCGAGGCCGGGGTCGAGGCGTTCGACGTCGCCTCGGGTGCGCAGGCGATGCCAGCCGGGGGTGGTGGCGACCCTGCGCGGCCCTGGAGCCTGGGCGCGCAACGTGGCCACCACGTCGGCGTCGTCGAGGTCGGGGTCGGCCCAGCCCGGTGCGGGAAGCGCGCAGGCCAGTGCCACGGCTCCGCCGCGCTCCGCGGGGCAGATCGTGATCTCGGCCCTGCCCAGCTCCCTGAACAACTTTCCCACCAGCAGCGGAGGAAGATCGGGGGCGTCCGCGGCGATCACGGCGGCCTGGTCGGCGTCCAGGCGGGCGAGGATGCTCTTCAACGGCTCGTCCTCGTCGACCAGGATGACCTGGGTGCCCGGCCAGACGATCGCGTCGAGCTCGGGCACGCTGGTGATCAGGACCGGGGTGACGAGCTCCAGCCCGGCGACCATCTCGTAGGTGTCTTCGGCCACCGCCTCGAGGAACATCGCCGGGTCGACGCCCGGGGGCGCCGCCTGCGACATGCGCCGTCGTGCCAGGACCGCGGCTATGCGCGTCAACACTCCTCCGGTGCCGTGTGGGCCGCGGCGGAGAATCCCTCGAGGAACCCGCGCGCCCGCTCTGCCTTCGGATACTGTTCTACCAGCGCCCAGAACTTGGGGCCGTGGCTGGGCACCAGCAGGTGCACCAGCTCGTGGATGATCACGTAGTTGATGACCCATTCCGGCAGGCCCTTGAGCCGTGTCGAGATCCTGATCGTGCCGTTCTCCGGGGTGCACGAGCCCCACCGGTGCTGCTGGTTGTCGACCCAGCGCACGCTCACGGGGTCGGGCTTGCCGTCGAGGTATCTGGCCGACAGCTCCTTGGCCCGTTCGAGGAGAGCCTCGTCCGTCGGCCGTCGCCGGCGCTCTTTCGCGGCCAGCCGATCCAGCATCCGGCTCACCCATTCATCCGCGTCTTCGCCGCTCAGCCAGGCGGGCAGGAGCACGATCGTCTTGTCACCGTCGCGGTAGGCGGAGACCGTACGCCTGCGACGAGAACTGCGACGAACCTCGACTGTCTCGGGGGGCACATATGCACGGTAGCCGAGACTGACGAAATTCCACAGAGGGTGGACGTTGTTTCTGCTGGTCAGATGATTAAGAGCCGGTGAATTTGGGCACACGCCTTTCCCGATGCGCGGCCAGCCCTTCGATCATGTCGGACGATGCCATGGTCACCGGCTGTGCCAGGGATTCCCACCTCAGCGCGGCTTCCAGGTCCTGATGGTCTTGGTTCAGGGCGACTTTTGTGAGTCTTGTGGCTATCGGTGCGTTCTTCGCGATCTTCCCGGCGATGGACCGTACTTCCGACATAAGGTCATCTTTCGGGAAGCATTCATTTACTAGTCCTTTAACCGTTGCCTCCGCACCTGTCACCGTACGGCCGGCCAGGAGCATCTCCCGCGCCAGGCCCGTGCCCGCCCTCCTGGGAAGCAGATACGTGGCCGCCATACCGGGATGAAGGCCGAGCGACGTGAACGGGGCCAGCAGTTTGGCGTCGGCGGCGGCGTACACGAGGTCACAGGCCAGCGCCACGCACAGCCCCGCGCCCACCGCGGGACCGTTGACGGCGGCGATCGTGGGGACCTCGAGCTCCGTGACCATGAGCCAGGTGCGGTAGAAGTCGAGCATGCGGTCGCGCAACAACGGCACCGCCTCCGCGCCGCGATCGCCGATCCATGACAGGTCACCGCCGGAGGAGAACGCGGTGCCCGCCCCGGTGATCACGACGCAGCGGGCGTCGCGGTCCTTGGCCAGCGACGACATCGTCGCCCGCCATTGGGCGGTCATGGCGTCGGTCATGGCGTTGCGCATGTCGGGGCGGTTGAGGGTGATGAGGACGACTCCGTCGTCATGGCGATCAACCAGGAGCTCGGTCATGCCGGGAAGCGTAACCCGGCCTGGCCGTGATGCCACGGGCCGTCCCCGGCCCACGGGTTGGCACGCTCGTGTCCCGCCGGGCGGTTCTGCTTCGGAAGAGCCTACTCTGGGAACGGGCTGAAGCGGCGCGTTGTCCACAGTTGCTCCGGCAGGTCCGCAGTTATCCACAGCCACGGAGGAATCCGCACCGGATCTTGCCGTCGCGTGCGAGCCTTCCCGCCATGAGGCCACGTGTGAAGCCCGCCCTCCGGCGTATCGTCCGCGACGAGCACACCCTCCAGTTCGGTGTGCACCCCCTCAGGGCCGTCATGCTGAGCGGTCTGACCCGCCCGGTCCGCGCATGGATCGAGAGTCTCGACGGCACCCGCGATCTGGAGCGGGTCCTGCGCGAGGCGGCCCGCGCAGGTCTTGAGGAAGACCGAGCCCGTTCCCTGCTCGACCAGCTCACCTTGCAAGGAGCCCTCCACGACGCCTCCGCCGGCCCCGGCGCCCTTCGTGACCTCCCGCTGGCCGAGCGAGACCGTTTGCGGCCGGACCTCGACGCCCTCGACCTGGCATCGACCTCGCCGGAAGGCGGGATCGCCGTGCTGGAGCGGCGCAGGGACAAGCGGGTGCGGGCCTATGGGGCCGGGCGGGTGGGGGCGCAGGTCGTGGCGCTGCTCGCGGGCGCCGGGGTGGGCAACATCCGGGTGTTCGACCCGGGCGTCGTCCGGCCGGGCGACATCACACCGGGCGGTCTGACGTGGGCAGAGCTGGGCCTGACTCGCGAGGCCGGCGCGGTCACGGTCGCCAGAAGGCTCACCTCCGGCGGCCGCACGCCACCCGTCCCCGCGCCGTCATCTCCCGGGCCGGCAACGCCCCGGCCATCCCGACCATTCCGGGCGGTCCCCGACGCCGATCGCCCGCGCCGCCGCAGTCCCAACGGCGGCCGGCCATCCCAGCCCGACCATGACGCCGAGTCCGAGCGCCCTATCCGGTCTGTGGGAGTCGCTGCGTCCTCGTCCGGTTCTCGGTCTGATTCGCCGGCGTCCGAGGGCGGGCGTGGGGTTCGTCGACCGCCTGCTCGGGACGCCGGGCCTCGGCCTGGCAGGGCGGGTTCTCCTGGGGAAGGGGAGGTCGCGCCGTCCGTCAACGCATTGGCGGGAGGACCGTATCTGGGGGACACCACTGATCGGCCCGACCTGGTCGTGCTGGCGCCGGTCGGCCCGCTCGACGGGGTGCTGGTCAACGAGCTGACCGCGCTGCGCATCCCGCATCTCCTGGTGTCGGCCTTCGAGGGCCATGGCATTGTCGGCCCGCTGGTCCTGCCCGGAGAGAGCGCGTGCCTGCACTGTCTCGACCTGACCCGGCGCGACCACGACCCGGCTTGGCCTATCGTCACTGCGAGGCTGGGTGGTTATCCGCCCGGCGAGATCGCCTGCGACTCGACGCTGGCTGCCCTGGTCGCAGCCGCGGCGACCGGCCACGCGCTTGCTCATCTCGATGGCCGGGAGTCCGCTGTGACCAACGGCACAATGGACGTAACCCCTGATTGGCGTTGGAAAAGGCGGTCCTGGACCATTCACCCGCAATGTCGTTGTATGCGAAACAATCCTTATTCGCTAAGAATGGTCATGGCATGACAACCGCGACTGACGTGCTCAGGGACGACCACGAAGGGGGGAAGCGGATCTTTCGAGGTTCGCGCATGAGTGTGAGCGATCTTCCACGCCGTGCCGTCACGCGCTCCGCCAAGCTGGCCGCCCTTCCGCTCGGTTTCGCGGGGCGCACCGCTCTGGGGCTGGGCAAACGCCTCGGCGGCAAGTCCGCCGAGATCGTGGCTCAGGAGGTGCAGCAGCGTACCGCCGAGCAGGTTTTCAAGGTCCTGGGCGAGCTCAAGGGCGGAGCGATGAAGCTCGGGCAGGCGCTGTCGATCTTCGAGGCGGCGCTGCCTCAGGAGATCGCCGGCCCCTACCGCGCCACGCTGACCAAACTGCAGGACGCCGCTCCCCCGCTTCCCGCCTCCACGGTTCACACCGTGCTCACCGAACAACTGGGTGACGACTGGCGGCAGCACTTCCTGTCCTTCGACGACCAGCCGACGGCCGCCGCCTCCATCGGCCAGGTGCACAGGGCCGTGTGGCACGACGGCCGCGACGTGGCCGTCAAGATCCAGTATCCAGGGGCGGGCAAGGCGCTGCTCGGCGACTTCGCACAGCTGGCACGCCTGGGCAAGGTGTTCGGGACGCTGCTGCCCGGCCTCGACATGAAGGCCGTGCTGAGCGAATTGCGGGAGCGGATCGCCGAGGAGCTCGACTATCTCAGGGAGGCCGAGGCTCAGCACGCGTTCGCGTTGGAGTTCGACGGCGACCCCGACTTCCACGTCCCCGACGTGGTCGCGGCCAACGAGATGGTGCTGGTCAGCGAGTGGATGGACGGCACACCGCTGTCCCGGATCATCGCCGATGGCACCAAGGAGCAGCGCGACCGGGCCGGCCTGCTTCTCGTGCGTTTCCTCTTCTGCTCCCCCGCGCGCGTCGGCATGCTGCACGCCGACCCCCACCCCGGCAACTTCCGCATGCTCGACAACGGCAAGCTCGGCGTTCTCGACTTCGGCGCGGTCAACCGCCTGCCCGACGGCTACCCCAAGTCGTTCGGCCAGCTGACCCGCATCTTCAACCAGGGCGACATGGAAACCGTCGTGCGGGGCCTGCGCAATGAGGGCTTCATCCGCGAGGACATCCAGATCGACCCCGACGCGTTGCGGGCCTTCCTCGCCCCCTATGTCGAGCCGACCGCGGTGGAGGAATTCACGTTCAGCCGGGAGTGGCTGCAGGCGCAGGTCGCCAGCGTCACGGACCTCCGCCCCACCAACGTGGTCCGCCAGCTCAACCTGCCGACGTCGTACGTGCTCATCCACCGGGTTCATGCGGCGGGCGTGGGTGTTCTGTGCCAGTTGGGCGCAACAGCGCGCTTCCGCGACGAGGTGATCCGCTGGGTTCCCGGTTTCGCCGACGACCCCGATGACGAGGCCCTGGCCCTCGGTTGACCGCTGCCGATTCCGGCCTGGCTCGGCGACGCCGCCTTTCCCCCGCGGTGAATCCTGCGCCAGGTCGACCAGGATCGATGTGCGCCTGGCCTGGGTCGAACGGGTTTGCCGACCGGACACAACCTGGCCAGGGCTGGACGGGTGACAGGTCATGGGTCAACGAGGCGCCTGGCCGGGCTGCCAGATGAGAATTCGACGTTCCCTCTACCATAACTTGACTACTGTGTGTAATTATTTGAATGCAAAGAGTCACACTGTTGGAAGGACCTTCATGGATGGATCCGCGCGTCTGCTAGTGGTTACCGCCTTCGCGGCGGCGGGCCTGCTCTCCGCCGCGCCCCCGGCGAACGCCGTCGTCGACCCATCGGCCATCGCCGGCTGCCTCGCCTCCAGCGTCGGCGAGCTCACCACCGTGGTCGACCCGTCGGCGCCGGGCGTGCCCGCCGAGATCCCCGCCGTACACTGCCTGGCCGGCCCCTGACCGGTCCCGTGCCTTGAGGAGAGGCACGGCAGAGATCGTGGCGAGTGATCCCGCGGCCCAGTTGGATCTCTCGGCGCGCGCGAGGCACGCGACGCCCTGCACCCCTGACCCGGCGTCCGACACCGTGCCCCGCGATGTGGCAGAGCTGCCCAGCGGTGCCGTCCCGCGAGGTCCGACCGTCCGCACGGATCACCGGGAGGCCCTTGCTGGGCAGCTCGTCGTTGGGGGTGAGATCCCTCGCAGGGCAAGGCGAGACCCTTGGGGCAACGTCTCGGGGCAAAAGGAAGAGCCGGGCGCTTGGACGCGCCCGGCTCTCATCGGCTGGAGCTCAAGGAGAGATCCTGCGCCGGCGGCAGGATCTCTCCGATCACAACGGGTGGCTCATGGCCTTGCGGAGGCGGTCGTTCGCCCGCCTGACCCCACGCCGGGCTCGCTCCACGCGACGCAGGCGCGCGATGAGGCGTTGCTCCTCCGCCTCTCGATGAAGCGTTTGTATTCGGTCATTCACCAACTCATGGATGAGATCCGGCACTGCGAGGCTCCTCGTCGACTGAGTGATCATCACGTTTCGCTTTCTTGCTCGTAGGTGCGGTGTTTCAGGCAGCGACCGGGTGCTTGCGGGGACGCCCGCGCGGACGCTTGCGAGGAATGATGGTTCCCCTGAGGATGAGCTCGCCGCCCCAGACGCCCCAAGGCTCCTCGCGCTCGAGCGCACGAGCCAGGCAGGCCTTCTGGATCGGGCAGCCGCCGCAGAGAGCCTTGGCGAACTCCACGTCCTCCGGCGACTCGGCGAACCACAGGTCAGGGTCGGTACGACAGGGGATCTCGGCTTCGTCGATCAGGTCCATGATCGTCTTCGCCCCCATCTGCTTTCTCCTTTGATCGATCTCTTGATCTTGTTCGGGCACCTCGTGGGTGGTCGGGGATCACGGACAAACAAGAAGGCCGCGGATCCTGTCTGCGGATCCGCGGCCTGGTGGGGTCTTCCCGGTCAGGTTATGACCGGGGTATCCCGCCAGGGATGCGGACCGCGCAGTCCACCCTTGGTGAGCTGGTTGGCCGACAGTTCGATACGAGCGGTGTAGACAGGAGCTGCCTGAGCGGCGGCAGCGCCGAAGTGGGCGTGCGCGTAGGCGGCGGCCTGACTACGGACAGACTTCTCCTGCCGGAACTTCGTGGGACCATCGACGAGTCTCACCGAGTCACGGCACGCGGAGGCGAGCCACGTCGTGGCTGGCATCTTGATGCTGATCACAGTGACTCTCCTCCCTCTGAGATCGTCGGAACAGGACTGCCCGACTCGCTTGACCAAGACCCTAAACCGGGAACCCAGGAACCGGCAACATATTTTCTACCTGCGATTTCGTTACATTCCACAGGCTCTGCGGCCTGCCGATGGGCAGGCGATTCGGGCCTACTTCGTCTGGCGGATCATCGCCTCCTGGACGACCGAGATCACGAGCTCGCCGGACGCGTTGAACATCTCGCCCCGCGCGAGGCCCCGCGCCCTCCCCGACCATGGGGACTCCTGCGCGTAGAGCAGCCAGTCGTCGGCCCGGAACGGTCCGTGGAACCACATGGCGTGATCCAGCGAGGCGCCCACGATGTCCGAGGCTCCCCAGGCCATGCCGTGCGCCAGCAGTATCGTGTCGACCAGCGTGAAGTCGGAGGCGTACGCGGCCAGAACGACGTGCAGCAGCGGGTCGTCGGGCAACTCGGCGTCATAGCGGAACCACACGTTCGTCTCGGCGCTGCGCAGCTCCGGATTCTGGTACGCCTCCCACGTGAGCGGCGAGGCGTAGCGCGCGTCGACCGGGCGCGGACGTGACAACCAGTCGCGCAAGTCAGGATGATCGGCGACCAGCTCGTACATCCTGTCCTTGAACGTGGGAAGCGTCTCGGGGTCCGGCACCACCGGCATCACGGACGCCTGGTGCGCCACGCCCTCCTCGGCGACGTGGAACGACGCCGACATCGTGAAGATCGCCTTGCCGTGCTGGACCGCCACGATGCGTCGGGTGGTGAACGAACGGCCGTCGCGGAGGCGGTCGACGTTGTAGACGATCGGGATGGACGGGTCGCCCGGGCGGATGAAGTAGGCGTGGAGGGAGTGCACGTTGCGGTCTTCGGGCACCGTACGGCCGGCCGCCACCAGCGCCTGGGCCGCGACCTGACCGCCGAAGACGCGCTGGATGCGCTCTTCCGGGCTTCTTCCCCGGAAGATGTCCAGCTCGATCTGCTCAAGGTCGAGCAGGTCCAGCAACTCCTTCAGCGCCTCGTTCACGTGTCGGTCCCCTTCGCTTCTCCGGTCTTCGGGACAAGTGTGACGTGCCGCTGGATTCAGGCCGCAAGGGGGCCTGGCTTGTCTGATGATTTCCTTTCGTGCCACGGTTTCGCCCGGGCAGGGCGGTCGCTACTTCGAGGGCGGCGAAGATGTCGTTCTCATCCAGCAGGGGCGGCGAGCTGTACGCGGTGGTTGTCGCCGTCGGACAGGAACGCCGCCAGCGCCTGCCCCTGCTCGGCAACGGCGTCGCGGTCGGCCCGGGAGAAGGGACGCAGCGGGGTGACGTGCACAGTGTCGTCCTTGACGGTCCAGGTTGCGGCGACCCGGCCGTCGACCAGGACCACGCGCTCGCCGGCCACGGAAAGGCCGCGGTGGGCGTCGTCGACGATACGGCTGCGGTCGTGATAGCCGAGAAGCGCGTTGTCGAAGGCCGGCAGGAACCGGATCGGGGCCGGTGTGCCGGGATCGGGGCGCGGCGCGTCGGGGAGGTCCAGGAGTTCCCGGCCTCTCTCGTCGCGGAAGCTGATCAGCTCGCCGCGTATCGCGGAGACGGCGGCCGGGAGTCCGGCCAGGCCTGACCATGCGCGCAGGTCGGCGGTGGCGGCCGGGCCGAATGCGGCGAGGTAGCGGCGTACCAGCGCTTGGCCCGCGAGGTCGGAGCCGTCCGTGGCGGGCGGGTCGATGTCGCGGCCCAGCCAGGAGGAGATGGGGACGTTGCGCACTCCGGCCTTCGCGCGCCAGAGCCCGCGTGGCGGGAGCTGCACCATCGGGATGAGGGCGGCGACCAGCATCTCCCCCAGAGGTCGCGGACCTGGCTCCGGCCAGCGGCCGGCGACCGCCCGCGCGAGCTCGGACATCGAGCGGGGCTGGTCGTCGGCCATCACCTCGAGCCCGGCCGCGGCGAGCTCGTCGAGATCGACCCCGGCGAGCTGACTCCGGTAGGTCCCGAGCACCCGCTGGCGCAGCATGGGGTTGTGGCGGGCCCGCCATGCCAGGACGTCCTCGGCGGTCACGAGGTGGACGGTACGGCGCATGAGATGGGTACGCACCACGCTGCGCCGTACCAGCAGGTCCGAGAGCACCGCCGGGTCGAACGCGCGCAGCCGCGACCACAGCCCGACGAACGGTTCCTGCGGCTCCTGGGCCTGCAGGCCGCAAAGGTGCCCGACCGCATCGAGGACCGGCAGGCCGGCGCGGTCGAGCAGCAACTGCCGGGCCAGCGTCGCGCGGTTGAGCGCCCTGGTGTCGAGAACGGTCATCGGATCACCATGCCGCGACGCACTCGACGGCTGATCCGCGGCGTAGCAGGGGGTGCGTGTCGGCCGGGACGTCGGCGGCTTCGATGACGTCGATCCCCATGGCCCGGTGTGTGGAGTCGTTGTGGTCGGGGATGCCGAGCGGGCCGGCCATCATGGTGCCCAGGCAGTACGTGGCCGGCCTGGATTCCGGTACGGCCCAGCGTGCGCATCCCCATACCCTGCTCCCTTTCCTGGCCCGTTCCGGCCCGCCCCTCCGGAGGCGTAGGCCCTGTCGTTCGGTTCCCGGAGACCACCCTCGCAGGAGTAGCGGACAGATCGTGGCCGCTTCGGGCATCCGGCCCACGACTCTCGCGACGGCGCGTCCAGCTCTCGGGGCAAGCCCTCGCCGCCTGCTTCGCCGGGCCGTTTCTTGAGGCATCCGTCCTGGACGCCGGGGACCGCCTCGCCGAGCTCACAGAGCCCGGGCGGCCAGACCGGGGTAGTCGAGGACGAGCCCTGACGCGTCGTAGACCAGGCGGCAGGCGAAGCCGAAGACCGGCGCTTCGTAGTCGTAACGCTGTCCCTGGCCGTCGTCGGCGACCCGGACGTAGCGCTGGTCGAGGCGCTCGACGGTGAGATCGGCGGCGCGGACGTACGCGGCCGGGGCTCCGGCTCCCCCGCCCACGGCCAGGCGCATCCGGTGCACGGGGAACGTGTTGGTCACCGCCGACGACTCCAGATCCACGTCCAGGCAGCCGTCCAGGTGAGAGGCCGGCACGCCGTCGATCCGCCAGCCGCCGTCACCGTCGCCCTCCAGGACGGCGTGCCGGGGTCCGGCCGCCGATCGGCTCCTGATCTCCGCACGCCGGGTGACCCAGTCGCGGTCCACGTCGATCGCGTAGTCGACCGCCCAGGCCACCCCGTCCTCGACGGCCGTCGTGCAGCCCTCGACGCGGTGCCCGCCTCCGCCCGTCGGACGGAAGTAGACCACCTCGAAGCCGGTGCGCGCGCCGAGGTGTCGCCAGGCGGCGGCCTCCGGCGGCGGTGCGAAGGTCATGGACATGATCGTGTCAGCTCCTGGTGACCGAAGCGAAGCCTGGAGTGGTCAGGGGTGGCGGCAGAGGGCGAGGACGGCTTCGCCGTAGCGGTCGAACTTGACCTTGCCGATGCCCGCGATCGACAGCAGTTGTTGCTCCGTCTCGGGCGCGCGTTCCGCGATCGCCTGGAGGGTGACGTCCGTGAAGACGACGTACGGCGGAATCTTGGCTTCCTTGGCCGTGGCCGTACGCCAGGCTTTCAGGCGTTCGAGGAGGGCCTCGTCGTAGTCGGCGGGACAGGTCGAGCAGCGGCCGAGTTTCTGTTCGGCGGCCGCCACCAGCGTCTTGGCGCAGACGCGGCAGCTGACCGGCGCGGCCACCTGGCGGCGTTCGCGGGACGGCGACGCGACGCGGGCCGGGGTGGAGGCGCGGCCGGTGAGGCCGTCGAGGAACCGGGAGGGGCGGCGGCTCTTGCGCCCGCCCGGCGCGCGGGCGAGGGCCCAGGACAGGGAGAGGTGTTCACGGGCTCGGGTGATGCCGACGTAGAGGAGGCGGCGTTCCTCCTCGATCTGGTCGGGGGTTTCCGCGTAGATGATGGGCACCATGCCGTCGGTCAGGCCGACCAGGAACACGGCGTCCCATTCCAGGCCCTTGGCGGCGTGGAGTGAGGCGAGGGTGACACCTTCGACGGGCGGGGCGTGCTGCTCGGAGGCGCGGCGTTCGAGCTCGGCCACGAACGTGGGCAGGTCGGCGCCCTCGGCGGCCATGTCCTCGGCGAGGTCGGCCAGGGCTTTCAGCGACTCCCACTTCTCCCGGGCCTTGCCGCCTCCGGAGGGGGGCGTGGGGGTCAGGCCGATGCCGGCGAGGATGTGGTGGACCTCGGAGGCCAGGGGTTCGCCGGCCGCGGAGCGGGCGGCGCCGCGCAGGAGGACGACCGCCTGGCGCACCTCGGGCCGTTCGAAGAAGCGCTCGGCGCCGCGCAGGACGTAGGGGATCTCGGCCTTGGACAGGGCCTCCTCGTAGGCCTCGGACTGGGAGTTGACGCGGAAGAGCACGGCCATCTCGCGCGAGGGCACGCCCTTGTCGAGGAGCTTCCTGATGGCTCTGGCCACGCCCGCGGCCTCGGCGGGCTCGTCGTCGTAGTCGGCGAACGCCGGCTTGGGGCCGTCGGGGCGCTGGGCGACGAGTTCGAGGCGGTGGGGGGACCTGCCCTTGGCGATGACGAGATTGGCCAGGTCGACCACCTGGGGGGTGGAGCGGTAGTCGCGCACCAGCTTGATGACGGCGGCCTCCGGGTGCTCCACCGCGAACCCGGAGAGGTAGCGGGGGCTGGCGCCGGTGAAGGAGTAGATGGTCTGGTTGGGGTCGCCGACCACGCAGATGTCGTCGCGCCCGCCGAGCCAGGTGTCGAGCAGGAGTTTCTGCAGCGGGTTGACGTCCTGGTATTCGTCGACGACGAAGTAGCGGTACTGCTGGCGGATCTGGGCCGCCACCTCCTGGTGCTCGGTCATCACGGCCGCGGTCAGCTCGAGAATGGTCTCGAAGTCGACCAGGTGGCGCTCGCGCCTGATCTGCTCGTACGTGGCGTAGAGGCGGGCCACCTCCTCGGCCGGCACGGGAGGGGTGCGGTGGTGTTTGGCCGCGGCCGCGACGTAGTCTTCCGGGCCGATCTGGGTGACCTTGGCCCATTCGACCTCGGCCGCGATGTCTCGCAGCTCGGACCGGTCGGGATTTCTCCGGACCTGGCGGCAGGCCTCCACCAGCACCGGCAGCTTCGACTCGATCACCGAAGGGGCCTCACCGCCGATGACCCGCGGCCAGAAGTAGGTGAGCTGGCGCAGCGCCGCCGCGTGGAAGGTGCGCGCCTGCACCCCGGGCGCGCCCAGCGTGCGCAGGCGCTGGCGCAGCTCGCCCGCCGCGCGCGTGGTGAACGTCACAGCCAGGACGCTCCGCGCCTCGACGACGCCGCTGCGGACCGCGTACGCGATGCGGTGGGTGATCGCCCTGGTCTTGCCCGTGCCCGCGC
Organism: Nonomuraea sp. B1E8; assembly: GCF_039871515.1. Classification (NCBI taxonomy): domain Bacteria; kingdom Bacillati; phylum Actinomycetota; class Actinomycetes; order Streptosporangiales; family Streptosporangiaceae; genus Nonomuraea; species Nonomuraea sp. B1E8. The sequence continues at coordinate 23,106 of NZ_JBDPLS010000015.1, forward strand.
CCGCCAGCACGCACACCGGCCCCCGCACGGCCTCGGCGACCGCCCGCTGCTCGGGATCGAGACCGATCAGAACGTCATCCACGTTGTTCACCGTTGTTCACCCGTACATATTCCCAAGGAGTGGCGGCCATGCGCTTTATTCTGGCAACATGCCTGCCGGCGTATGTTCATAGCCAACAAGATGCAAACTACTGGTCTCTTCCCCCACAATGGGGCCGACCATCTGCATGGGGGAAAGGAAGGCCGTGCGAACTGCGGTGACTGTGGGTGCTCTGACGCTCGCTGCCGTTGTGCTCACACCGGTCGTCGCCGCGAATGCGACCAGGGAGCCCACACCCGGCCCTACGGTGAGTAATCCCCTGAATCCGGATGGGCTTGGGGGCCTCGCGTTAGAAAGCGTCGCGTACGGCCGCCACAAGCGCCAGAGCATGGACGTGTGGTGGACCCCCGACGGCATGGAGCGCCCGGGTGTCTTCCTGATCCACGGCGGCTGGTGGTCCAGCGGCGACAAGAGATACATGAAGGAGATCACGCGGAGCTACGCCGAGCTCGGCTACACGGTCTTCAACCTCAACTACCGCCTGTCCGGCGACGCCGCCTGGCCGGCGCAGCGCACCGACGCGCTGGCCGCGATCGCGACGGCCCGCAAGCACGCCGACAGGTGGGCGTTCGACCCGAGCAACTACGTGGTGGTCGGCTTCTCCGCCGGCGGCCACATCGCGGCCGCCGTCGGCACCTACGGTGACGGCATCGCCGGCCTCAAGGGCGTGGTGGGGCTGTCGCCGATCATCTCGCCGCTGCGCGCCTACGCCGACGGCGCGAAGGCCATCGAGCCGAACAAGCGCAAGCTGCGCACCGCCGCCATCCGCCTGGCGGGCGACTGCCATCCCAAGGGCAAGTGCTCGCGCGTGTGGGCCAGCATGGAGGTGGCCTGGCACGCCAGCCGCAAGGACGCGCCGGTGCTGGCCGTGCACTCGAAGGACGAGTTCGTGCCGCCGGTGCAGAGCCAGCTGCTCAAGCAGATGCTGGGCCAGGTCGGAGTCCCCGTGACGGTCTACGCCGCGCCGGGCAGCAACCACAGCGCCCCCCTCTACCGCATGCCCGGCGTGGCCGAGCGCGTGCAGGCCTGGATCGCCGAGCGCATCGGCTGACGGCCGGGGACCGGGCGGGATTAAGCGGCAGGGTCGCGTTGTTGCACCGAGCGCCTGTCTTCCTGACCTTGGAGGGATTTCCCAACATGGCGCTCACGATCTACAGCACCACGTGGTGCGGCCCCTGCAAGCGGCTCAAGTCCCAGCTGACCCGCGAGGGCATCAGTTACGACGAGGTCGACATCGAGCGTGACCCCGCCGCCGCGGAGTTCGTGATGAGCGTCAACAACGGCAACCAGGTGGTGCCGACCGTCGTCATCGACACCCCGGGCGGCCGCGTCGTGCGCACCAACCCGTCGGCCATCGAGGTCAAGGCCCTGCTCGCGCCCGCCTGATCACCAGTCGCCGGTCAGCTCGCCGCCGTACCACGTCTCGATCAGGCGGCGGGCTATCGACACCGGCGGCGGCAGGCGCAGCTCGCCCGAGTCGAGCGCCCGCACCAGCTCCTCGCGGGAGAACCAGTGCGCCTCGGCGATCTCCTCGGCGTCGGGTGTCAGGGTGGTGGTCGTGGCGTCGGCGAAGAAGCCGAGCATGAGGCTGCGCGGGAACGGCCACGGCTGGCTGCCGAGATAGCGCGGGTTGACGACGGTGATGCCGACCTCCTCCGCCACCTCGCGCGCGACGGCGGCCTCCAGCGACTCGCCCGGCTCGACGAACCCCGCCAGGATCGACAGGCGGCCCCGCGGCCACTGGGGCCCGCGGGCGAGCAGGCAGCGGTCGTCGGGGTCGCGGATCAGCATGATCACGGCCGGGTCGACGCGCGGGAAGTGCTGGCTGGAGTCCTGCGGGCAGACGCGGATGTGGCCGCCCGCCTGGATCGTGGTGCGGGCGCCACAGCGCGGGCAGAACTCGTGGGTCGTGTGCCAGGCCTCCAGCGCCACGGCGTAGACCAGCAGGCCCGCGTCGCGGTCGCCGAGCAGACCGCCCGCCTGGCGCAGCCCGGCCGGCACCGGCACGCCCTCGGGCGTGTCACGCAGGCCCATCGGGACGGTCACGCGGCCGTTGCCGTCGCCTCTGGAGACGCCGGGCAGCGGCGCGGCGACCGCGAAGTAGGCGGCTCCGCCCTCCACGCCGAGGAGATAGCGCGGCCCCGGGGGCGCCTCCGCGGTGGTGAAGAGCACCGCCTGCACCTCATCTCCCTGCCGGCGCACCAGCGTGTGACCGTTGTCGATCACCAGCACCCTGGTCGCCGGATCCGACCACGCCTGCTCCAGCCGGTGTTCGTCGGCTCGCAGCAGCACGGATCTGTCGACGGTGCCCCGCGCCAGAAGCAGTGGTCCGACGAGTTGCTCTTCCGCGGTCGTTCCCACCGATCGTCCCCTCCCGAATTCCATGTCATCCTATGACCTCGCAGTTGGCGGCCGATTAACGTATCCGGGCGACGCGATGATCTCTCTGAGCTACGATCGATGAGTTAGGTAAGGCTTACCTGATTCTTCTGGGGGTCCTCGCGTTGCGGCTCTACCTGACCGCGCTCAAACCGACCGACTCCGTGACGGACGGCTTCCTGCCCGCGGCACGCGCGCTGGGCTGCGAGGTGACGATCCTGACGGACCGGCCTGAGCAGCATCCGCACGCGGTCGCGTGCGACGTGCGGGATCCGCGCGCGCTGATCGACACGGTCGAGCAGCTCGGCAGACCCGACGCGATCTTCTCCAACTCCGACCACCTGCAGGCGGAGACGGCGCTGGCCGCGGACTACTTCGGGCTGCCCGGCAAGGACTGGCGGGCGTGCGTGGCGGCCAAGAACAAGTTCCTCATGCGGCGCCGGCTGCGGGAGGCGGGGGTCGAGCAGGTCTTCACCGTACGGCTCGCGCCCGGAGACCCGGTGCCCGGCGACCCGCCCTACCCGGTCGTGCTCAAGCCGCGCGAGGGCGTGGCCAGCGAGGACGTCATGCTCGTCGAGCGAGACCTGGACCGGGCCGTGGCCGAGGTCAGGAAGCGGCGGCCCGGCGAGGCGCTGGTCGTGGAGGAATACCTCGAAGGGCCGCTGCGCACGCTGGAGACGCTGGGCGACGGCACCGGGCTGCGGGTGCTCGGCGGGTTCGAGACGACGCTGGGGCCGCTGCCGTACTTCGTCGAAGAGCGGCTCGACTGGGCGCCCGGCGGGCCGCACGAGCACGTGCTGGAGGCGTTGCGGGCGCTCGGAGCGGGGTTCGGGGCCTGCCACACCGAGTACGTCGTCACCCCGCGCGGGCCGAGGATCGTCGAGGTCAACTACCGGGTGATCGGCGACCACTGCGACTTCCTGCTGGGCGACATGCTCCGGGTGCCGCTGTTCGCGTGGATCCTGCGGGTGCACCTCGGCGAGCCGGCGCCCGCCGTCCCAGAAACCGCCGGATACGGGAGCGCGGTCAGCCTGGTCGCCGACCGGCCGGGGACGATCAAGCAGGCGCCCGGCCACGAGTCCGTCGAGGCCGGAGACGTACGGCTCTGGCACCGGCCCTTGCGGGCCGTCGGCGACGTCGTCTCCCTCACCCACACCAACCGCGACTACCTGGCCGTCGTCCGCGCGGTCGGGCCCGACCGGGCGCGGGTCGACGCGGCCATCGCCGGCTACCGGGCCCGCCGACCGTGGGTGCTCGAATGAGCGCCAGGGAGGCGTACCTCGCCGCGCGGGTGCTGAACGCCCTGCTGCGCGAGGACTACGGCGGGCTGTCCTCCCGCGTCACCAGGACCAGGGACGGCGTCGGGCTGCTGCTGGCGGACGGCCGCTGGGTGCGCCTGGCGCCAGGGCTGCTGTTCCAGGACTTCGTGGTCGCCGAGGGCGAGCGGCTGGGCCTGGAGCAGGTGCTGGAGACGCTCGTGGAGGTGGCCGACCCCGCCGACGCCGAAGGGGTGGCGGCGTTCTTCGAGGAGTGCCTGGCGGCGCTGGCCGCGCTGGAGGCGCACGACTCCCGGGCGGACGAGGTGCTGGCGCGGCGGCCGTCGTACGAGACGCGGGCCGCGTTCGTGGACCATCCGGTCTATCCGACCTCCCGCGCCCGGCCGGGGTTGTCCGAGGACGAGCTGGTGGCCTACGCGCCGGAGTTCGGGCCCGCCTTCGAGCTGCGGTGGGCGGCCGTGCCGCGGGACGCGCTCGCGCCGGGCTCCGCCGTGCGCCTTCCCGCGGAAGCCGACCCCGGCCTGCCCGTGGGGCCGCGCGAGGCGCTGTTCCCCGTGCACCCGCTGACCACCGGCGAGGTACGGAAGATCGACGGCGTGCGCCTGCTCGACCAGGCCGCGGTCACCGTGCGGCCCACCCTGTCCATGCGGACCGTCGAGGTCGCCCCCCGGCTGCATCTCAAGCTGCCGCTGCCGATCAGCACGCTGGGGGCCAGGAACCGCCGCTCGATCAGGCCGGGGACGCTGGCCGACGGCGCCAGAGCCGAGCTGCTGCTGCGCGAGCTGGCCGGCCCGGACGTGCTGCTGGCCGACGAGCAGACCTACGCGCAGACCGGGGACGAACATCTGGCGTGGATGGCCAGGCGGCTGCCCGCGGGCGAGATCGTGCCGGTCGCCGCGTTGACCGCTCCCGGCGTGCTCGACGAGGTGGGCGACGTGCTGCCCGGCTATCTGCGGCTGCTGTTGCGGTGGAACGTACGGCTTCTCGTGCGTTACGGCGTCGCGCTGGAGGCCCACCAGCAGAACCTCGCCCTGGTTCTCGGGGGAGACCGCATGAAGCTGCTCGTCAAGGACAACGACGGGCTGCTGGCCTCACCGGCGCGGCTGGCCGCCGCCGGGGTGGCGGTGCCGGAGTTCGGGGACCGGCGCATGCTGAACGACGATCCGCACGCGCTGGCCGACGTGTTCGTGACCATCACCCTGCACCTGGCCGCCGCGGCGGTCACGTTCGGGGCGCTGCCGCACGCCCGCGCGTCCGCGCTGCTGCGCGACACGCTGGCCGAGGCGCTCGCCGAGTACGGCGACGACCCCATGGCCAGGCTCCTGCGCGCCCGGACGCTCGACGCCGCCAGGCTGACCGGCAAGTCCATGATCACAGCCGGGACGCTCGTGGCGAAGGAGCGGTCCGGCGCCCGCGACATCAACAAGTTCTACGGGACCAGCGGGCCCAACTATCTGAGGAGAGCGTGAATGCCGAGCCTTGACGGACTGGCCGTAGCGGCGCCCTCCGCCCTGGCCGAGGAGGCGACGCTGGCGGCCCTGCTGCGCTGCTGCGTGCGGGAGGTGGCCGGGCCGCGCGGCCTGGTGTGGCCGGCGCCGCCGTACCTGCTGCTGCGGGTCGCGGGCACGCTGCTGCGCGTGCGTGCCCACGGCGGCGCCGCGCTGCGCTTCGACGGCCCGCCGGAGCGCCTGGCCGGGGGCGCGTGGCAGGCGCTGACCACGGACGAGCTGATCGGGCTGGCCGAGGCCGAGCTGGGAGGGCTCGAGTGCAACGGCGAGTTCGCCGGTCAGGTGGCGGCCAGCAGGGACGCCGTGGCGGCGATCCTGACGGCCAGGGGCGCGGCCGGGCCGCCCGCCGATCCGTGGCTGGCGTCGGAACAGTCGCTCGTGTTCGGCCATCCGTTCCACCCCAGCCCGAAGGCGCGGGGCGGGGCCGGCTGGTTGCGGTACGCGCCGGAGGCGCACGCCGAGTTCCCTCTCAGGCTGCTCGGCGTGCGGGCGGACCTCGTCGCGCAGGACGGGGACGCGTCGGCGCTCGACGCGATGGGCGACGCGCCGGCGGGCTACCGGCTGCTGCCCGCGCATCCGTGGCAGCTCGACCTGCTGCGGCCCGCGTTCGGGGCCGAGCTGGTCGACCTCGGGCCCGGCCCTGTGGTGCAGCCGACCTCGTCCGTACGGACGGTGTACGCCCCGGAGGCGGAGGTTTGCCTGAAGTTCTCCCTGGATGTACGGATCACGAACTGCGTGCGGAAGAACGCCTGGTACGAGCTGGCCGGGGCCGTGGAGCTGACCAGGCGACTCGAACCCATATTTGGTGACGTGTCGGCCCGGCATCCCGCCACCCGCTGGTTGCCCGAACCCGGCTACCGTTCGGCCACCCTCGGCTTGAGGATGCTCGAAGGGCTGGGCGTGATCGTCAGGCAGAGCCCGTGGGCCGCCTGCTCCCCCGGCGTGACCCCGGTGCTGGCCGCCGCCCTCGCCCTCGACGCTCCCGCCCTGGATCCGCTGCCGTGGTGGGAGGCGTACGTGCGGGTGGTGGCGCTGCCGGTGCTGGAGCTGTATTTCACCCACGGCGTGGTGCTGGAGCCCCACCTGCAGAACGTCCTGGTCGGCCTGGACACCTCCGGGCTGCCCGCGCAGGCCGTCTTCCGCGACCTGGAGGGCACCAAGCTCGTCGAGGGCCGGCACGACCTCGGCGGCCTGCACCCCGACGTCACCAGGGCCCTCACCTACGACGCCGAGCAGGGCTGGGCCCGGGTGGTCTACTGCCTGCTCGTCAACCACCTCACCGAGATCGCCGCGACGCTCGCCGGACCCGACGACGCGCTGCTGCGCGCGTTGTGGCACGTCGCCCGCGACCTGCTGGCCCGCCAGGCCGGCGAGCTGGGCCGGCCGCTGCCCCTGTCGGACCTGCTGGCAGGGGCGCCGCTGCCGGCCAAGGCGAACCTGGGCGTGCGCTGGGCCAGGGCCGCCGACCGGACCGCCGGTTACGTCCCGATCGCGAACCCGCTCGCGTGATCAGCGCCCGCGTCGGGGACGCCGCCACGAGCCTGCCCGCCGTCCCGGCCTACCTCTATGACCTGCCCGCGCTGGACGAGCACGTCGCGTCCGTACGGCAGGCGCTGGGTGCGGCCGAGCTGTACTACGCCGTCAAGGCCAACCCCGACGCCGAGCTGCTGCGCGTGCTGGCCGGGCACGTGGACGGGTTCGAGGTGTCGTCGGGTGGCGAGCACGCCCACGTCACGAGCCTGTTCCCGGGCATGCCGGTGGCGCTCGGCGGACCCGGCAAGACCGACGCGGAGCTGCGCCTGCCGCACCACCGCATCCACGTGGAGTCGCCGAACGAGCTGCGCCGCCTGCTCGCCACGGGCCTGGAGGCCGACGTGCTGCTCCGGCTCAACCCCGACCTGCCGGTGGAGGGAGCGGCGCTCACGATGAGCGGCCCGTTCGGGATGGACGAGGAGGGCGTGGCCGAGTGCCTGCCGCTGTTCGGCGAGCGGGTGCGGCTGCGCGGCCTGCACGCGCACCTGGCCAGCGGGCTGGACGCGGACGAGTTGCTGCGGCTGGCCGGGATCCTGCTCGGGGGCGCGTACGACGAGGTCAACCTGGGCGGCGGCATGGCGGTCTCCTATGCCGCGCCGGAGAGGAGGTTCGACTGGGAGGCGTACGGGGCCGGGCTGGCGGCGCTGGGCCGGGGGCGGCGGCTTCGGATCGAGCCGGGCCGGGCGCTGACCGTCTACTGCGGCTTCTACGTGACCAGGGTCGTGGACGTGAAGCGGGTGCGCGGCGAGGCGTACGCGATCGTGCTGGGCGGCACCCACCACCTGCGCACGCCGGCCACCAAGGGCCACGACCAGCCCTTCACGGTGCTTCCCACGGGGTCAGGGCCGGGGGTCGCCGACGAGCCGATGACGTTCGTCGGCCAGTTGTGCACCCCGAAAGACGTTTTCGCCCGAAATATCGTGACTACGGCCCGCGTGGGCGACACCGTGGTCTTCGAGATGGCCGGCGCCTACGCCTGGAACATCTCGCACCACGACTTCCTCATGCACCCGAAGCCGGCTTTCCACTATCTGCGATCCTGACGCTCTCGATGAGCGCCACCAGGCCGTCGGCGTCGAGCAGGTCGACCGGGCGCACCGTGCGGTTGGCGCGTACGTAGTGGAAGGCCGCGCCCACCCGGTCCAGCGGCACGCCCGCCAGCTGCGACCAGGCCAGCCGGTACGCCGCCAGCTGCACCGACGCCGCCCTGGCCTTCCTGCCCCTGGGCGGCTGCCCGGTCTTCCAGTCGACGACCTCGTAGCCGCCGCCGGGCCGCTCGAAGACGGCATCCATCCGCCCGCGCACCAGCCGGTCGGCGATCATGGTCTCGAACGGCACCTCGAGCTCGACCGGCCGCCGGTCGGCCCACTCGCTCTCCTCGAACCGCTCCTGCAGCTCGGCCAGCCGCACGTCGGCCTCTTCGAGCTCGTCGTACAGGTCGAGCTCGAAGTCGTCGATCAGCCGCTGCTGGTCCCAGCGCGTCTCCAGCCACTTGTGGAACGACGTGCCGCGCCGGGCCAGCGGCGCGGGCTTGGCCGGGACGGGACGGCGGATCCTGCGGGCCAGCTCGCGCGGGTCGGCCGCCAGCGTGACCAGCGACGACACGGTCAGCTTCGCGGGCAGCTCGACGGTCGTCGCGGGCCGGCGCCGGTGCAGCTCGCGCTCGCGCAGGAGCAGGTCGGTGTCGCGTTCCCAGGCGCGCAGGCGCTCCTCCTCGAACGAGCGCAGCGGCTCCCCGGCCTCTTCCTCCTCGGCGGGTGAGCCGGCGAGCCTGCCTGAGAGGGCGTCCTCGACCAGGCGGGCGCCGTCGAGCACCGACTCGTAGCGCAGCCCTTCGGGCGTGACGGGCCAGACGGCCTCGGCGGGCTCGGCGAGCAGCGGGTTGGTGACCCCCTCCGCGAGGTCGCCGGCCCAGAACGAGACGCGGTCGGCGGTGTCGCGGATCTCCAGCAGGAAGTCGGACGGCTCCAGCGGCTTCGTCGCGGTGCCCCAGCGGTAGCCGGAGGCGATCAGGTGATAGTGGGCCCGGGTCACCGCGACGTACGCCAGCCTGCGCTCCTCCATCAGGTCGCGCTCGCGGCAGCGCTCGTCGAACGCGGCCAGCTCCTCCTTGCTCAGCCCGCCGAGCCTGGGCAGGTCGGCGGCGTCGCCGCGCAGGGAGTAGGGGAGCTTGCGCGGGTTGTCCGTCCAGCGGCTGTTGGTGACCGGGGTGGCGGGGAACACGCTGCCCGTGGCGATCGTCCCCTTCGAGCTGACGAGCTGCGACAACCCCGGCACGACCACGATCGGCCATTCCAGCCCTTTGGAGGCGTGCACGGTCATCAGCTTGACGCTGTTGCTCTCGCCGACCCGTCCGGCCTCCAGCCCGAACTCCTCGCTCTCGGCCGCCTGCAGGTAGGCCAGGAAGGCGCCGAGCGTCGGATCCTCGGAGTCGCCCGCGAACCTGGACGCCGCGTCGAGGAACGCGTCGAGGTCGGCCCGCGCCGCGAACGCGCTGACCGTGCCGCTGCGCGCGGCCACCTCGACGTCGAGACCGAGCCGCCGCTCGACCTCGGAGATCAGGTCGGGCAGCGGTTGCGCGGTGTGGGCTCTGAGCTGGCGCAGCTCGTGGGCGAGCGCGACGAGCCTGGTGCGGGCCAGCGGCGAGAACGCCTCCAGCCACTCCTCCCTGTCGGGCAGCTCGTCCAGCGCGTCGACCAGGCTGCCGCGCTCCTCCGCCAGGTCGGCCACCACCTGGTCGAGCGGGTCGTCCTCGCGGTGGCTCTCGCTCAGCTCGCGGGCCAGGTCTCTCGCGCGCTCCCCCAGCACCCGCAGGTCGGCGGGGCCGATGCGCCAGCGCGGCCCGGCCAGCAGCCTGGCCAGCGCGTCGCCGGCCGTGGCGTCGTAGAGGACACGCAGGGTGGCCACGATGTCGCTGACCTCGGGCACGGTGAGCAGGCCGCCGAGGCCGACCACCTCGACCGGGATGTCGCGATCCTCGAGCGCCCTGCGCAGGGCAGGGAACTGCGAGCGCTTGCGCGCCAGGATCGCGACGTCCTGGGGCTGCACGGCGAGCGTCTTCTTGCGCTCCTGCTCGCCCCAGGGCATGCCGTCGGGCGCGACCTCCTGGCCGAGGATCCTGGCGATGCCGTCGGCGATCCACGCGGCTTCGTCCTCGGCGGTCTCGTGGAAGGCGCAGGTGACGCGGCCCCGGTCGACGCGGTTGGGGCCGGGGACGAGGACCGGCACCTCGCGGGCCTCCATGCGCAGCGGGAGCTGGACGCGGGCGGCGACGTCGAGGACGCGGTCGCCGTTGCGGAAGCTGACGCTGAGCTGGCGGACCGGGGCAAGATCACCCGAGCTGGTCCGGAAATCTCGGGAAAAGCGGCGAAGGTTGCCGGAGGAGGCGCCGCGCCAGCCGTAGATCGACTGGCAGGGGTCGCCCACGGCGGTCACCGGATGGCCGCCGCCGTAGAGAGAGCGCAGCAGCACGAGCTGGGCGTGGCTGGTGTCCTGGTATTCGTCGAGCAGCACCACGGAGAAGCGGGCGCGCTCGATCTCGCCGACCTCCTTGTGACCGGAGGCGATCCTGGCGGCCAGCGACATCTGGTCGCCGTAGTCGATGACCTCGCGGCGGCGCTTGAGCAGTTCGTACGCCTCCACCAGCGGCAGCAGCTGCTCCCTGGCCTCCTGGACGCCGAGCGGCCTGCGCTGCGCGAGCGTGGTGCGGCCGGGCAGCGCGGCGAGGCGGTCCTTCAGCCACCCGCCCAGCCGCCTGACGTCGGAGGGCGAGCGCAGATGCTCCGACAGCTCGCCCGCCAGTTCCAGCACGGCGGCCGTGACCGACGGCGGCCCCAGCTCGATCTTGTCCATCGGCCCGTCGTACATCGCCACCACCCGCGACGCGAGCTGCCACGACACGGCGGGCGTGACCAGGCGCATGGTCGGCTCCAGCCCCTCGCGCAGCGCGTGGTCGGTCACCAGGCGGGAGGCGTAGGCGTGGTAGGTGGACACGGTGGGCTCGTTGTCGAGCGCGCCCGGCTCGACCAGGCCTGCCTCCGCCAGGCCGGCCAACCGCTCCCTGACCCTCGTGGCCAGCTCGGCCGCGGCCTTGCGGGTGAACGTCAGGCCGAGCACGTTCTCCGGCTTGACCAGGCCGTTGGCGACCAGCCAGACCACGCGGCCGGCCATCGTCTCGCTCTTGCCCGAGCCCGCGCCCGCCATGACGACGGTCGGCTCCAGCGGCGCCTCGATGACCGCGGCCTGCTCGCGGGTGGGGGGCAGGATGCCGAGCTTGCCGGCGAGTTCGGCCGGGGTCAGCACACCTGGCCCCCGTTGTCGTTGACCGGGCAGCTCGCCCTGGCCGCGCAGGTGCGGCAGCCGTCGTTGACCTTGGCCTGGAAGAACGGGCCCGACATGCCGGTCGCCACGGTGTCGACCAGGTCCGCGGCCCAGCCGGGGTCGCGGTCGTCGGCCAGCGCGCCCTGCCGCTGCTCCAGCGCCTCCTTCTTGCCCGCCGCCTTGCCCAGCTGCACCAGCGCGGCGCCGCCCGGCTCGGTCATGCCGTGCCGGGCGAACGCGCCGAGCAGCGCCGCGAGCTGGTAGACGCCCAGCTGCGGATGGCGGTCGAGATCACCTGCCTTGGGCTTGGCGCCGCCGGTCTTGAGGTCGATGATGACCGCGCGGTTGTCGCCGTCGCGCTCGACCCGGTCGACCCGGCCCTTGATCTGCACGCCGTCGGAGAGCATCGCGGTGAACGCCTCCTCCAGCGCCACCAGCTCGCGCGGATTCTCCTTGTGCCAGCGCAGGAACTTGCCGATCATCTGCTCGGCGACCTGGCGCTGCTTGCGGTTGTACCAGACGCCGCCGAAGTCGAGATCGTTCCAGACCTGGTCGAGGCGGTCACCGAGGAGATCCTCGCTGGGCAGGTCGGTGGCCGCCAGGACGGCCAGCGCGTGGATGACGTTTCCCAGGCCCTGGGCGGTGCTGGTGCCCGCGGCCCCGACCGCCGTCTCCAGGAGCCAGCGCAGGCCGCACTTGGTGAAGCTCTCGACCGCCGACGGCGAGATGCTGACGACCCCGTCAGGCCAGCTCAGGGCGCGGTCGTCGGAGATGGGGGTGAGGGCGTACCAGTCGTTGGGATGGGCTCCCTGGACCCCCGCGGCGGCCAGGCGCGCGAGCTGGCTCGCGGCCTTCCGGCGCATCTTCGCCGGCTTGGTGGGGTCGGTCACCGCGCTGCGCAGGTCGGCCACGAGCGCGGACATGGTGAGCCAGCGGGCGCGGTCGTCGACCGTGGCCGTCTCCACCGCGCCCGGCATCAGCTCGCTCAGGAACCTGGACGGCCGTTCGTCGGTGTCGTCGCCGCCCACGGCCGTCACCACGAGCCTGCGCCTGGCCCTGGTCGCGGCCACGTAGAACAGCCTGCGCTCCTCGGCCAGCAGCTTGGAGGCCAGCGACGCGGCGCTCGGCTCGGCGCCCTCGACCACCTCGACGAGGTCGTCGACGCCGAGCAGCGACCCGCGCAGGCGCAGATCGGGCCAGACGCCCTCCTGCACACCCGCGACCACGACGACGTCCCACTCGAGGCCCTTGGAGCGGTGGGCGGTCAGCACGCGTACGGCGTCGCCGTCGGGCGCCCGGTCGGCCAGCGTGTCGCCGGGGATCTCCTGGGCGGCCAGGTCGTCGATGAACACCTCGGGGCCCGCCTTGGGCATGCGGTCGACGAACCTGGCCGCGTGGTCGAACAGCGCCACCACGGCGTCGAGGTCGCGGTCGGCCTGCGCGCCCCTGGGACCGCCCGCCAGGCTCAGGTCGGTCCAGCGCGCGGCCAGGCCGCTGCTCTGCCACACGGCCCACAGGAGGTCTTCGGCGGTGCCCTCCTGCTGTGCGGCCTCCCTGGCGGTGGCGAGGAGCCCCGCGACCCGTTCGGCGGGCAGGGCGATGTGGGGCTCGACGCGGGTGAGCTCGCGCACGTCCTGCACGGCGGCGACGAGCAGCTCGCCGGACGAGCGTGCCACTAACGGCCGCTCGTCGTCACCGGCGCCCGCCTCGCGCAGCGCGGCCACGGCGTCGTTCTCGGCGATCTTGAGAGCGCGGCGGAGCCGGCGTACGCCGATCATGTCGGTGCCGCCGAGCGGGCCCGTCAGCAGCTCCTCCGCCACCGGCTCGTCGAGCTGGGCCGGGTCGAGCGCGACCCGCAACATCGTGAGCAGCGGGCGCACGCCGGGCTCCTGGGCGATCGGCACCTCATCGCCCGCGATCATCGTCGGCACGCCCGCGTTGGTCAAAGCCCGCCTCAGCAGCGGCACCTGGCGTTTGGCCGAGCGGACCAGCACCGCCATCCGGCGCCACGGCACGCCGTCGATCAGGTGGGCCCGCCGCAGGGTGTCGGCCACGATGGCGGCCTCCTGGCTGGTGCTGTCGGCCAGCAGCACCCGTACGTCACCGGCCTCGGCGTCGAGCAGCGGCGCCAGGTCGCGGTGGTCGTGCTCGTGCCCGTACGCGTGGTCGGGCATGGGGGCGACCGGCAACCGGGCGGCGACCCGGCGCGAGGCCTCCAGCAGGTCGGCGCCGCTCCTGCGGCACACCCGCAGCGCCAGCACCGGCGCGGGGCGGCCGTCGCGGGCCGGGAACCGCTCGGGGAACTGCATGATGCCCTGCACGTCGGCGCCCCTGAAGCCGTAGATCGACTGGTCGGGGTCTCCCACCGCGACCAGGTCACGGCCGTCGCCCGCGAGCTGGGCCAGCAGCAGCTCCTGAGCCGGGTCGGTGTCCTGGTATTCGTCGACGAACACCACGTCGTGCGCGGCCCGCTCGCGCGCCAGCACCCCGGGCCGGGACAGCAGCGCCGAGGCGGCCCTGACGAGCTCGGCGTAGTCGTAGGTCTCCTCGGGGTCGAGGTCGAACCTGTCCTGGTAACGCTCGGCGAACCTGCCGGCCGCCGCCCAGTCGGCGCGCCCGTGCCGCCGGCCGAGCGCGACGAGGCGCTCGGCGTCGAGGCCGCGCTCGTTGGCCCGCGACAGGAAGTCGCGCAGCTCCTCGGCGAACCCGCGGGTCTTGAGCGGCTCGCGCAGCGACGGCGGCCAGTCGAGCGCGCCGTTCTCCAGCTCGCCGTGGAGCAGGCGGCGGATCTCCAGGAGCTGCTCGGGACCGGTGAGCAGGCGCGGCGGAGGCTTGCCTTCGAGCACGGCCTCGCGGCGCAGGAGGGCGTAGGCGTAGGAGTGGAAGGTGAGGGCGAGCGGGGTGCGGGTGGTGCGGCGCAGGCGGGCGGTGACGCGCTGGCGCAGCTCCTCGGCGGCCTTCCTGCTGAAGGTGAGGATGAGCACCCGCTCGGGGTCGAGACCCCGCCGCTCGATCCGGTCGACGACGCTCTCCACGATCGTGGTGGTCTTGCCGGTGCCGGGCCCGGCGAGGACGAGGAGGGGGCCGCTCTCGTGCTCGACCACGGCACGCTGGTGCTCGTCGAGCACAGGAGGCACAACAGGGCCGCCGTTGCCGCGACGCACCAGGCGCCAGGTCTGACCACTCACAACCCTAGATTCCACCAGACCACAGGGGTAGATCGTGCCGACTTGCCCGGTCTCCTCGCGCGATCCGCCTACCGTATCGAGGCAAATATCCAGATCCCCGGCGACACGCCGCCCCGCCGTTCGCTCCGGGCTTCACCCTGTCTACGGAAAGTGATGTCCAGTAACCTGGAGTCATGCGCTGGCTGGTCCACTCCGAGACGTCGCTCCACTCCGACGAGTGGCTGGACCTCAGGATCGCCGACGTGGAGTTGCCCGACGGGCGCCGCCTCGACCACCGGCTCGTCCGCACCGCGCCCGGCGCGGGCGTCGTCGTCACCGACGGCCACGACCGGGTGCTGCTGATCTGGCGGCACCGCTTCATCACCGACACCTGGGGCTGGGAGATCCCGCTCGGGCGGATCGACGAGGGCGAGATGCCGATCGCGGCGGCGGCCCGCGAGGCCGAGGAGGAGACCGGATGGCGGCCTGGACCGCTGCGCCCGCTGCTGTCCGTCCAGCCGTTCAACGGGCTCTCCGACAGCCTGCACCACGTCTACCGCGCCGAGTCGGCCACCCGCGTCGGGCCGCCCGCCGATCCGTCGGAGGCCACGCGGGTGGAGTGGCTCCACCTCTCCCTGGTCCGCGGGCTCATCGCCGACGGGGAGATGGTCTGCGGCACCAGCGTGGCGGCGCTGCTCTACCTCCTGGTCGAGCACACCCCCCACGGTGGCGCGGCACGGCCGCCCGCCGAGCCCGCGCACGATCCCGGCAGGCGCCTCCTCCTGCCGGACCTGCCCGACCTCTTCTGACGACCGGCCGTCCCCGTCAGGGGAAGAGGTGGTCCACCACGCGCGCCGTGGCCTTGCCGTCGTCCTTGGGCGCGAACGTGGCGCGGAAGGCGTCGTAACGGTCCGCGTGTGCCGCCGCCACCTCGTCGATCGACCTCAGCGCGTCGATCACCTCGGCCGACGTCGACAACACCGGCCCCGGCGCCAGCTCGGGCAGGTCGAGGTAGAGGCCCCGCTTCGACGAGTATTTCGCCAGGTCGTAGCCGTAGAACACGATCGGGCGGCCGGTGCAGACGAAGTCGAACATGACCGAGGAGTAGTCGGTCACCAGGACGTCGGTCACCAGAAGCAACTCGGCGATGTCCGGATATGTCGTGACGTCGCGGGCGATGTCGGGGACAGCGGGCATGGCCTGCATCGGGTGGGCGCGTACGAGGATCTCGTGGTCGGCGCCCAGCGCCTGCCTGGCCTTGGCGAGGTCGAGCTTGACCATGGCGTTCTTGCGGTCGTAGTCACGCCACGTCGGCGCGTACAGGACCACCCGCTTGCCCGGCGCCAGCCCGAGACGCTCGCGCACCGCCGCCGCGAGCGCGTCGCGGTCGGGCGAGGTGAGCAGGTCGTTGCGGGGCAGGCCGCTCTCCAGCACCTCGCCCTTGTAGCCGAACGCCTTGCGCAGCACCGGCGTGGCCCACGGCGACTGCGACAGCAGCAGGTCCCAGCCGCGCACCTCCGCCGCCTGCCGGTACCAGATCGGCGGCTTCGGGTCGCGCTGCATGTGGGGCTGGTCGTTGCCGAGGTGCTTGGCCGGGGTGCCGTGCCAGGTCTGCACCACGACCTGGTCCTCCCGGGCGCGGAACCACGTGGGCAGGAACGCGTTGGTGATGATGTGGCGCGACCTGGCCAGCGCCGCGTGGTGCTCGCGGCTGCCGGCACGCACGACGGTCGCGCCGCCCTCCGGCACGAACGCGCCGTCCTTGACGATCCAGATGTGCTCGCGGTCGTCGCCCCGCCGCAGCCGCTCCTCGTAGATGGCGCGGACGCTGTCGGCGTACAGGCGCCCGTCGTTGACGACGTAGGCGGTCGCGTCCGTCAGCGGCTCGGTGCGCTGGGCCGGGTAGAACACGCGGCGCAGCACGTGGGTGCCCGCCACGCCGCGCTCGTCGGCGGGCCGGTCCTCCTCGACCGTCACCACCGGCACGTCGAACCGCGTCGAGATCATCCGGTATGTGCGCCCGTCGAACGTGCGCGGATCCTCGTCGAACCCGGGCAGCGCGGCGTGGTCGACGCGCAACGGCACGATCTCACCCGAGGGGTGGCGCAGCGACATGTTCCAGGTGCCGGACGCCAGCGGCACGGCATCGCCGAAACGGTCCATGGCCGCCGGCTCGACGCGTACGGTGAACGCGGCGCCGGACCGCTCCATGGGAATCCAGTAGGACAGCCCTGACCTGTGCCGCAACGTGAGCGTGCGGGGGCCCGGCGCGTCGGGATAGTCGCCGCGCAGGACGAGCACCGGCCCTTCCCAGGCGGCCGAGGTGATCACCGGCCGGGTGCGGTGGGCGGAGACGACGACGCGGTCGCGCCGGTCGCCGAGCACGGTGATCTCGCGGTCGCCCACGGTCGTGCGGGTGCCCGGCAGGTCGGCGAGCATGACCGACGCGGCGGGGTCGCCCTTGGGCTCGACCCAGAGCCGCCGGCCGTCCTTCTCCTGCAGCAGCGCGGGCACGGCCAGCCCGACGACGACCTGCGTGCCGTCGCCCGAGGGCGTGAAGTCGGCGGCGATGCGGTGGCCGCCCAGCCTGGCGTGGCCCTTGGTCACCGTACGTCCGGGCAGGGAGATCTTGAGTTCGAGGCGTTCGCCGTCGACGGACACGCCCTTCAACTCGGCCCGGTTGGGCTGGAGCACGATCTGCAGCGCCCTGTCGGACGTCCAGACCGGCCTGGCCCACCAGCCGTGCCTCAGCCGGCGCCCGGCCGGCCGCTCCGCCCTGCCGATCGAGAAGCCGCGCAGCAGGCCGGTGGCCCGCGCTCCCCGGCTCCAGAACACGATCTCCGCGCGCCACGTCGTGGCGTCAGGCACGGAGGGCCGGTGGCGCATCCGGCGGCGCACGGCGGACACCGCGCCGCGCACGGCGCCGCGCCAGCGCAGCGACCACGGGCTGAGCTCCGCGGTGAATCCGGACCAGTCGTAGTTGCAGCCGGGCTCGCGCGCCCCGTGGGTGGCCTCGGGAGCGAGGACCCGGCGCGTGCGCATGCGGATGGGCGGCAACCACCGGGGGCCGCGCAGCACCACGGTCGCCCAGTTGAACCTGCGGCTGCGTACGGACAGGCCCGCCAGGTAGGCGAAGCCGGTGACGCGCAGCTTGCCGTCGACCCAGACGATGTCGTCGATGTGGGTCACCGGGACCAGGTCGGAGCGGCGCAGCCGGAGCAGGTCCGACGGCAGCTCGTCGCTGAAGGGCAGCTCGGCGTACCAGCGCAGGCCCTTGCGGATGCGCTTGGACGGCTCGGCCGCCGCGGCCACGACCGTGGTGAGCGTCTCGCCCTCGACGAGCTCCTCGTCGGGGCGGTGCTCGATCAGGTGGCAGATGACGCGGCGCGCGACCGGCAGGTCACGTTTGACGCGCGCGTCGACGCCCGCCAGGTAGGGGCGGATGAGCTGGAGCATCTCGCGCCGGCGCGCCGCGCCGCGTTTGACCGCGAGGTCCATGCGGTTCCCCAGAGGGCCGCTCAGCACCTCGGTGTCGAATGCCGCGTCGCAACCGCCTGGACCGACCGCTCGCATGACCGCTTCGAGAGGCTCACCACGATCACAAAGATCTTGGACAGCCTTCAGGCGGTCGGCGAGCGAATCGCCGCCCTGGCTTTGGGCTGTAACGCCGGTGGCCATAGGGAGGCACCGCCTTTCGGGCCGCCATCAGTGTTCTGCCCATGGTAATGCGCGTCACATGTCACAGAATCGCCCGTTCGGCGAAAGTGCTGGTCAAGCCGCTTACTGAAAATCCGCTGAACGCCCGTCCCAGCGGGCCAGCCGCATGTCCACCCGTTCGCCGCGCAGCGGAGTGCCCTCCTCGCGCCAGTGGGCCAGGCATCTCCGCAGGTGGTCAGGGGCGGCGCCGCTGCCGTCCGCGTGGACGACCCGCCACCACGGCACGCCGCCGCCCCAGGTCGACATCACCGCGCCGACCTGACGCGGACCGCCCTCGCCGAGGTATTCGGCGATGTCGCCGTAGGCCATGACCCTGCCCGGCGGGATGCGCTCCACGAGATCGAGCACCTTCTCCGCGAACGGGTTCATGGAGCCCATGAGGCCGGCCCGGCGTCGATGATCTCGTCGAACTTGCCGATCTCCACCGTGCCGCCGCCCGCCTCGACCTCGATGACGCCGTCACGCAGAGCGTAGACCTCGCCGTCCTCGCCCACGAGCCGGGCGCCGAGCGCGGCCGACAACCGCAGAAGCTGTGCCACCTGCCAGTCGGAGCCCGGCTCGCCGACCAGCTGGTCATCCCAGCGTGCCACCGCGTGCGCGGCGCCCCCGTGACCGGCCACGATCTCGTCAGATCCGCGCAGCTCGAAACCGGCCGGAGCGATGGCCTTCGCGAGCTCCGCGAAGGCGAGTGGTGACTCACGCACCACCCGCAGCTCGTATCCCATGACGGGGGACCATAGCGGATGTTCACTCCTCCCGTCGTACGGAGCCTTTCACTCCTTGCGCTGATTGAGCATGATGATCGCGCCGCAGAACGCCACCAGCGCCACCAGCACGCCGCCGCCGTACAACACCAGGCGGAGCGGGTCGGGCCCTGGAGGCGCCGGGACGGGTGCGTCCTCGCCCTCCCCGAAGTGCTCCATCCCCGGCACGACGCTGCGTTTCGCGCCGGTGAGGCTTCCGGCGGCGTTGAGCGCGGCCGCCGCGTCGACCACGCCGAACCCCGTCTGGTCGTCGTAACCGGCGGCGGGCCGGCCCCTGGCGCTCGACGACAGCGCCTGGGCCACCTGCTCGGGCCGCATCGCCGGATAGCGCGACTTGATCAGCGCGGCCACGCCCGCCACGAGCGCGGCGGCCGAGCTGGTGCCCTGCGACATCTCGTAGCCGCTCCTGCGCTTGACCACGGGCACGCCGACGCCGGGCGCCGCCACCAGCACCGACAGGTTGTCGCTGCTGAACGTCGCCCGCCTGCCCTGCCTGTCGGTGGCCGCCACGCCGATGACGCCCGGGTAGCCGGCGGGGAAGCTCCAGTAGGAGGTGCCCTCCTTCTTCGCGTAGTCGGTCTGGCCGTCGTTGCCCACGGCGGCCACCAGCACGACGCCCTTGCCGAGCGCGTAGGAGACGGCCTCGCGCTCGGACCTGAGCGGGCCGTAGGAGCCGATCGACATGCTGACGACCTGGGCGCCGTGGTCGGCGGCGTAGCGCAGGGCGCGGGCCAGCGGGCTCTCCCGCGAGCGCCCATCGTCCGGCGCCGGCGTGACCATCGTGGGCTCCTCGTCGGTGACCAGGGGCAGCGAGAGGATGCGCGCGGCCGGGGCGACGCCGGTGAACCCGTCGCCCTCGCCCGAGCCGGCGATCAGCCCGGCCATGGCGGTGCCGTGCCTGCCCGGCGACACCTCGCGGCTCACCGCGCCCGAGGTCATGTCGGGGCCGGCGGTCACGCGGCCCTTGAGCTCTTTGACCTTGCCGTCCACCGCGCTGTCCACGACGGCGACGGTGACGCCCGCGCCCTTGGTGACCGACCACGCCCGCTCGATGTTGAGCGCGTCCAGCACCCACTGCTGCTGGTCGCGTACGGGGTCGGCGGCGGGCCCTGCCAGGACGAGCAGCGCGGCCGTGAGCGTGCGTACGGCGTTCAGCACACGTTCCCCTGGGTACAGGGCGGCACCTTGGGCGGGTCCGCCAGGAAGTAGGCGATCTGGTTGCCGACCGACTTGGCCGCGGGCCACAACTCACTGTGCAGGATCTCCTCGGGCGGGACCGCGGCCCTGGTGCGCCCGTCGGCATAGCCCGCCGTCGAGAACACGATGTACGGCCCCGCGCCCACCCAGCCGATGCGCTGGCGCTGCTGGGGGCCGAAGCGTTCGGTCACCGTGCCGGGGAAGGCGACCGGCAGCACGCCGACGCGGTCGTCCTTGGTGAGCTCGTCCGTCGCCGAGACCCTGGATTCCTCGTCCTCCAGCACGGCGACGCCGACCGTGATGACGAACGCGGCCGTCTGGTCGGTGTACGTGGCCCGCAACATGGTGACGCAGCCGTGGCTCCGCAGCACCCCTGCCACGGAGGCGTCCACGCCCTTGCCGCAGTCGGTCTCCGGTGCGATGCCGACGCGCCTGGCGTACTGCTGGGCGCGGTCGAGGCCGACGTACTTCACCTCTTCCGGGAAGACGCCCGTGGCCGGCCACGCCTGCCAGCGCCTGGCGATCTCCTCGTCCTTGTACTGGTTCTGCTCGGCGGCGGTCAGCGGGCGCGAGCGGGTCTCGGCGACCAGCCCGACCGTGCCCAGCAGCACGACGATGGTCGAGACGGCGAGGATGACGCCGAGCAGCACGACGAAGATGCGCCGGTAGTGGATGCCCTGCCTGAGGTCGTCCATCTGGGCGCGCTGCCGGGCGGCCGTGCGCGTGCGGGAATTGGCCGCGGGCCATGCGCGGACGCGTGACCTGCGGCCGGTCGCGGCGCCGAGCGGGTTGCTCCGTCGCTGCGTGGCCTCTCCCCCGGCGCGCGGAAGCCCTGAGGTCGTCCTACGTGCCTTCACCACCGCCTCGTTCCCGCGTTCGCTTGTCTATTTCGTCCCCCTAAGGAGGCGGATCATGCCTCTTGTGAGCTCTGCACCCGGCGTACGCGCCTGACCAGGACGAAGATGACCGCCAGGGACAGAAGCGCACCGGCGCCCGCCGCGGCGGCGATGGCGGAGTAGAGCGTCACCTGCCGCTGGTCCCTGGTGATGACCTTGACGGGGCCCGCGCCGCCGCCGGCCAGCGGCTTGGCCGGGTCGTGGGCCTCGGCGCCGGTTGCGGTCTCGGTGTGCCCGGCGAGCTTGCCGGCCTCGGCCAGCGCCCTGGTGGCGTTCACGACGCCGAAGCCGGTGGCGGTGTCGTAGCCGCCGGGCGGGCGGTCGGTGGCGCCGGTGGAGAGGGCTCGGGCGACGAGCGGCGGCGACATATCCGGATATTTCGCTTTAATGAGGGCGGCTACCCCGGACACCAGCGCGGTCGCCTGCGAAGTGCCCCTGCCGACCCAGTACTCGCCGCCAGGGCCCGCGCCCATGATGTCCACGCCGGGCGCGGACACGAGCACCGACGAGTTGCGGTTGGAGAACGCTGCCCGCCGCAGCCGCCGGTCCGTCGCCCCCACCGAGACGACCCCGGGGAACGCCGCCGGGTAGGAATAGGGTGCGAAGTCGCCGTCGATCTTGTTGTCGCCGTGGTTGCCGGCGGCGGCCACCAGCACGACACCCTTGGAGATGGCGTAACGGATCGCCGCACGCTCCTGCCGGGTCGCCAGCTCTTTGGAGATCGACATGTTGATCACGTCTGCTCCCTCGTCCACCGCGTAGCGAATGCCGCGGGCCACCACGTTCTCGAAGCGCTCGGCGGAGTTGAACTCCCGGAAACCGGGCTCTTCATCCTCGAGGATGACCCTTACCGACAGTACGTGCGCTTCGGGCGCGACGCCGATGATCCCCCGTTTTCCCTCGGGCCCGTGGCCGTGCCCGGCGATCAGCGAGGCCATGTACGTGCCGTGCAACCTGCGCGGAGTCACGCCCCGCGGGTTTGCGCCCTCAGTGAAATCCTTGCCCACGCGTACCGAGCCGACCAGGTCACGATGGCGCCGGTCGACACCGGAGTCGAGCACGGCCACCAGCACCCCCGCGCCCCTGCTGGTGCGCCACGCCTTCGTGAGGTCGAGCGTCTCGATCACCGCCTGCTGGCCGCCCCGCACGTCGTCGGCCCAGACGGGCGGCGTCGCGAGCAGCAACGACCCGAGCGCCGCCACCACCGCGCCCCGCCTCAGCACAGCCCCGCCTCTGCCCCGCCTCAGCACGCCCACTCCTTGGCCGTGCAGTCGGGCATCCGTGGCGTGCTCAGCTTCGACAGCACGTGCTCGGAGATCTCTGTGGCGAAGGCGAAGATGGCGGGCCGCTGCTCGCCCACGGTGCCGGCGGGCCGCCCGGTCACCTGGCCGGCGGTGGTCAGCACGAGATAGGGGCCCGCGTGGCGCACCGAGCCCGCCTGGCGTACGGCAGGAGTGAACCGGTCGGCCACCGTGCCGCGAAAGGCCAGCGGCCGCAGCCCGGGCTCGGGTTCGCCGTTGTCGGAGAAGGCGGACTTGGCCTGCAGGGCACCCCGCTCGTCGCGCATGGCCACGACGCCGATCGTCACGAGCACCCCGCGCAGCGCGTCGATGTAGGTCGCCCGGAGCACGCCCCGGCAGCCCGCCGTGCGCAACGCCGTGGCGGCCTCGGCGTCCACGGAGTCCGCGCAGGAGGTGTGCGGCGAGATGCCGATCCTCATGGCGCGCTCTCGCCCGCCCTGCTCAGCGGCGTAGGCCAGCGTGGTGGGGAAGATGCGGCCCGTGGGCCAGGCGCGCCAGCGTTCGGCGATCTCGCGCTGGGCCGCCGCGTGCAGCTCGGCCGTGCTCGGCCCGCGGGTCAGCTCCGTGCCCGCCGCGCTGCCGGCCACCCCGGCGGCCACCGCGCAGATCAGCGTCAGCGCGGAGGCCGTCACCAGGGTGGGCCAGGGGCGTGCGGAATCCACGGCGAGCGCCCCTTTGAGACCGTCAGTAGCTGGGCAGGCTCGGGTCGACCGTCTTGACCCAGCTCAGCACGCCGCCGCCGACGTGGACGGCGTCGGAGAAACCGGCGTCCTTGACGACCGCCAGCGCCTCGGCCGAACGCGCGCCCGACTTGCAGTGCAACACGATCTTCTTGTCCTGCGGCAGCTTCTCCAGGGCCGAGCCGTTGAGGAACTCGCCCTTGGGGATCAGCTTGGCGCCGGGGATGGAGACGATCTCGTACTCGTTGGGCTCGCGGACGTCGACGACGAAGATGCTCTCGCCGCGGTCCATCATGCCCTTGAGCTCGAGCGCCGTGATCGTGGAGCCGCTGGCCGCCTCGGCGGCCTCGTCGGAGACCGCACCGCAGAACGCCTCGTAGTCGTCGAGCAGCTGCGTGACCGTCGGGTTTTTCCCGCACAGCACGCACTCGGGGTCTTTGCGAACCCTGACGTCGCGGTATTTCATCTCCAGGGCGTCATAGATCATCAGCCGCCCCACCAGCGGCTCGCCGACGCCGGTCAGCAGCTTGATGGCCTCGTTGACCTGGATGGAGCCGATCGACGCGCACAACACGCCGAGCACGCCTCCCTCGGCGCACGACGGCACCATGCCGGGAGGCGGAGGCTCCGGGTAGAGGCAGCGGTAGCACGGCCCGTGCTCGGCCCAGAACACGCTCGACTGCCCGTCGAAGCGGTAGATCGACCCCCAGACGTACGGCTTGCCGAGCAGCACCGCGGCGTCGTTCACCATGTAGCGCGTGGCGAAGTTGTCGGTGCCGTCGACGATGAGGTCGTAGCCGGAGAAGATCTCCATGACGTTTTCCGTGCTCAGCGCCGTGTTGTGGATCACGACGTCGACCAGCGGGTTGATCTCACGGACGGACGCGGCGGCGCTCTCGGCCTTCGGCCTGCCCACGTCGGACTGGCCGTGGATGACCTGGCGTTGCAGGTTGGACTCATCGACCACGTCGAAGTCGATGATGCCGAGGGTGCCGACGCCCGCCGCCGCGAGATAGAGCAGCGCGGGCGAGCCCAGGCCCCCGGCGCCCACACACAGCACCTTGGCGTTCTTCAGCCGCTTCTGCCCCGCCATGCCCACATCGGGAATGATCAGGTGACGCGAGTAGCGGCGCACTTCGTCGACGGTCAGCTCTGCGGCCGGCTCGACCAGCGGTGGCAACGACACTTTCTACGCTCCCGTTTGCAGGGGGTCTTATCTCACCTTGAAACCTAGCTGGCGAGTCGGGCATTCCCCAATCGAGTCTCACCGATCAGACGGCGTGCCTCCGCCGCCACGACCTGCGGTGTCTCCATCATCGCCACGTGACCGGCCGTGGGCAGCAACACCAGCCTGACCTTCCGGAATGTACGGTACGCCTTCGCGGCCATGGCCGGGCGGACCAGACGGTCGTGCCGCCCGTGCACGATCAGGGTCGGCGCCTCGACCTTCGCCGCCTGGCGCCAGAGATTGTCCTCGCCGAAGCGGAAGTATTCGGCGACGATGCCCCGGGCCGAGGCGATCACGGCCTCACCGGCGTGGGGGAGGTCGTCGCGCCTGCGCTGCTCTGCGACGGCGTCGCGCAGGCGTTCGGGATGGACGGCGCCGGCGTTGGCGTAGACCATGGCGAGGGATGCGCTGACCCGCTGCTCCGCCGGGAGCAGCCGCATCGTGTTCGCCGCCCACTCGCCCAGCTTGGGCAGCGCGGCGGCGGCCACGCGGACGGGACCGTACCTGGGGAGCAGGTCGGGCAGGGCGGGCGAGATGAGGGTGAGCGAGCGGACCAGGTCGGGACGGCAGGCGGCGACCCTGACGGAGACCGCGCCGCCGAGCGAGTTGCCGAACAGGTGGGCGGGGCCTGTCCGCTCCAGCAGGCCGATCACTGCCTTGGCGTGGCCCGCGACGGTGTAGTCGCCGTCGGCGGGGACCGGCGAGTGACCCGCGCCGGGGAGGTCCAGGGCGTGGCAGGTGACCTCGTCCTTGAGCTCGTCCATGAGGTCGGTCCAGTTGGTCGCAGAACCCGCCAGCCCGTGCACGAAGACGGCCTGCTCCGTCGGGCCCTCCCTGACCGCGTGCGCGTGCGCCGCGCCCGGACCCTCGCCATGGGGCGGCCTGGCGGTGGAGGAACCGGCCCAGGTCTCGCCCGGGGCCGGCTGGGTGGATCGGACGTGCACCGAGCCGATCATGCGTCCCGGCCAGTGCGGGACCGGCTCCGCGGTCATCATCGAGCCTCCTTCGTCACGCTGGGACGTCTCTTCCCCTCTCCTCAACGATAACCACGCCCTCCTGAGGCGGCCGGCGCCGCGGCGGCTGGGCATGCCGCGCCACGTCGATACGGACATATCGGCATATATCGCTTCATAGACATCTAAGGGATCTCATGACAGCCCAAGACTGCGGCAAAAGCCGCCGTTTGCCGTTTATGGCAGGCACGGCTCGGAAAGCATCAGACCAGCGACACCTAGCGTAATCGCCGGAGCACTTACCGTTAATGGCGGGATCGACGAAGGGGCGGCGCCGCCGCACCCATTCGGGCGTGCCCGCCGACGCACGATTCGGTGCCACCGGTCGATCGCGCCATTCCATCGTGTCGGCGAATACGTACACCAGAAACTCAGATCAGGGTATTGCGCTCGCGCGCCCAGGACATCCGGACGCCGGGACGGGCAGTATCCGCCATTTCGCGCTGCGACCCTCTCGGTGGCGGCACAATCGGACATATCATGCCATTTCATTGGATAGATGTTTAAGCCGAGCAATAAGATTGTTAATGCACAGCAAAATAGGGTGATTCCTGTTTGCCCGCCCACAGCCCCGGAAATGACTTTCCATGGATGACTCTTCAGCAGCCGTCCAAGACCTGTTTTCAGGTAACCCGGAAACGTCGAGAACGGGGCAACCGATCCTTTAGGGGGAAAACGCAATGCCCAAGCTCAAGAGTGTTATCGCAGGCCTCGCCCTTAGCACGGCGATGACCGGCGGCGTGGTCGGCCTGGGCGCGACCAGCGCCGAGGCCAACACCCCGGTCCGCACCGGCCCGTCCGTCGTCACTGGGGACGACGGCGGCTGGGGCTGGGGCTGGGGACACCGGCGTCACCACCGTCAAAGCTGCAAGCGTCACGGCCACCACGGTGGCGGCTGGGGCTGGGGCTGGGGACACCGCCGTCACCACCGCCAGAACATCTGCGTCGTCATCCGCAATGACAACCGCAACGAGAACGGCGAGCGCCGCCACCGCCGCCACCACCACGACGGTGGCTGGTGACATGACCGTGAATTGATGGCACGGGAATGAGCACCCGTTATCCGTGAATGGCCGTCGTGCACAGCGACGTGAACACGGCCAGCGAATATCGGGCTCATTTCTCTACATCTCGCACGGCACTCCCGGCGAGGGCTCCACTGGCATCAGCCAGGGGGCCCTCGCTGCATTTGTACGAACATTCAGCGGCGGCGGCCATCCCCACAAAGCCATGCAGGTCTCTACTATCCGGCAAAACTGGACAATTACGGTTAGTTGGTCCTTGATTCGGATATATGTAGACCACGGATGAATCGCTAGCGAGACATCCGATCCCGCTTCCCGCCGATCCTCGCGATCGCAGGAAATGGGAGAACGGGGCAATCGATCCTTTAGGGGGAAAACGCAATGCCCAAGCTTAAAAGTGTTATCGCAGGCCTCGCCGTCAGCACGGCGCTGACCGGTGGCGTGGTCGCCACGGGCGCGACCACGACCGCTGCCAGTGCCGCCACCCAGGTCAGCGCGGGCACGTCCGTCCTGGCGGGCAGTAACTGCCACAAGCGCCGCTGCGGTTGGGGCTGGGGCCGCTGGGCCCGAGGGGGCGGCTGGGGCAAGTGGGGCCGGAACCGCCACCACGGCCACGGCCGCATCCGGATCGTCATCGTCAACCGGAACCACAACGTCAACCGCTTCGACCACGACCGGTTCAGGTGATCGGGCTCACACCATAGCCTGAGCCCGGTGGCGCGCTCCCTGCGCCACCCCCGGAGTCCGCCACGGCGATGAACTCCGGTTCACCACAGAGTGCCCGCATTCGCGGCGACCGACGTCCTCCTTTCGGAGTCTCGACGTCCACCCAGCGAATGCGGGCACTTCACGTTCCTCGTACCGAACTCCCGGGAGCCTCCTCGTCGCCACTCCCGGGAGCCTCCTCGTCGCCGACGACGAACACCGGATGGACCGGGGGGCAGGCGCGCGGACGCACGGGCGGGCCGACGGACGCACCTACCACCGGCGCACGGACGAGCAGGCCGACGCAGCGGCGGGCGCACCAGCGGGCCGGGCACGCAGGTTGTGGTCATCGCCGCATGAGCCGCCCGGTCAACATCACGTCCTCTGATATCCACCGCGCACGCTGCGTCCGCCTCGCCTCGGGTGCCGTTGTTCTCCGGCACCTACGCTCCGGCACCGTGCCTCGCCCGTGCTCCGGCAACCATGCCCCGCGTGCTCAGGCACCATGTCCCATGTCCCCGCTGGAGCCCTGGCCGGCGCCCTCGATCGTGCCATGCCGGCCGCGCGGCAGGCATGCCCACCTGTGCGCTGTGCGTCTGCCCGCCGCCTGGGGTTGCTGCAGTGGAGGCGTTGACGGCGGTGGTGAAGGCGGCGGCACGGGCCAGGCAGGGCGCTGTGGATCGGGTGGGGCGGCAGGGAACCGCCCCGGGTGGGGCGGGAAGGCGGTCAGGGTGGAGCGGCGGGGAGCTGCCAGGGTGGGTGACGGGGGTGAGCGGTCGGTGGTGGGGGGCGGCGGCGGCGAAAAGTCGAGTGCCCGCATTTGTGGGAGGACGCCGTTTTCTACGGAGAGATGACGTCGATCCCGTCAAATGCGGGCACCCGTTCCCATGCAGGAGTACATCGCACTTAGCGGACTCCTACAGTGGCGCAGGGAAGTTGCGCCACGGGCTCAGACCACGAGCGAGCCGATCACCTGAACCGGTCGTGGTCGAAGCGGTTGACGTTGTGGTTCCGGTTGACGATGACGATCCGGATGCGGCCGTGGCCGTGGTGGCGGTTCCGGCCCCACTTGCCCCAGCCGCCCCCTCGGGCCCAGCGGCCCCAGCCCCAACCGCAGCGGCGCTTGTGGCAGTTACTGCCCGCCAGGACGGACGTGCCCGCGCTGACCTGGGTGTCGGCACTGGCAGCGGTCGTGGTCGCGCCCGTGGCGACCACGCCACCGGTCAGCGCCGTGCTGACGGCGAGGCCTGCGATAACACTTTTAAGCTTGGGCATTGCGTTTTCCCCCTAAAGGATCGATTGCCCCGTTCTCCCATTTCCTGCGATCGCGAGGATCGGCGGGAAGCGGGATCGGATGTCTCGCTAGCGATTCATCCGCATCCTGCATCTAACCGAGACAATGTCCATCTAACTGGAATTAGCAAGCCTTTTCCGGCCGCATACATCATCATGGCTATTACGCCATGCGCCATGAAATAGAGCTCTTGGCCCACCACTTATAAGACGGCAGCGAGGACCCCCCGACGGATGCCGGCAGAGCCCTCACCAGTAATTGCCGTGGAGACACGTGGAAACAAAGCTCAGGATCGGCCCGTGCGATGGATGCACGGGCCGTTCCCGAGGGCCGAGATTTCACCCGGTCAATTACCGCTCCCCGCGAGCGGCGACCGTACGTGAAAGACGACTGCTCATTTCCATGCCGTCCGGCGGGTCACCTTACTCGTCTTCTGCAGGAGTGGCGGTGATAGTGATCGTCGGAGTCGGAGTCGGACGCGGGAACCTGTTGATGTTGCGGTTCCTGTTGTGGACCTTCACCCTCACGTGCGTCTTCTGACGGTGGTGACGGCGCCATCCGCAGCGCCACCAGCCATTACAGCCACCCGCGACCACGGATGTGCCGGTGCTGACCTGGGTGGCGGCACCGGCGGCGAACGAGGTCGTCGCCGCACCGACGGCGACGACGCCACCGGTTAGGGCCGTGCTGATGGCGAGGCCTGCGATAGCACTCTTGAGCTTGGGCATTGCGTTTTCCCCCTAAAGGATCGATTGCCCCGTTCTCGCGTTTCCCGATAAACAGAAAACAGTCTTGGACGGCTGCTGAAGAGTCATCCACGGAATGTCATTTCCGCCACGCAGGGAGACAAACAGCTATCGCCCCATTTTGCTAGGCATTAACAATGTTATTGCTTCTATTAAACATTTATCCAATGAAATGCTATGAATTATCCGGTTTGTCCGATTCGGTGACTGATCATGGCGGCGGCTTCGTTCCCGACTTCCGCGTCGGCCGGCGCACGGCCATGGCCAGGCAGGGTTCAGTGGTCCGAGGAGGTCGCTGACGGCCGTGTGTCCGTCCAGGCTGCGCGGGGCTCGGGACACCGGCTCCGGCTGGAAGATTCTCGCCGCCGACGGAACCGTCCCAGCCCGCAGTGCCTCCGGGCACAGGACGGAGATGTCAGGTGGCGAGACCTCGAACCCGTCGCCGGGGCACGGCGGGGCGCCGTACACGATGGTGCGGTTCGCCGGGGCGAGGTTGGACGGTGACATCGCCGGCCGTCGTCTGCCGCCGGCGTCGAGCCACATCCGCTACGCCCGCCCCCAGGCGTTCTGCCAGAACGAACCAGGTTCCGCTGTCGAGCGGCCCGCCACGCCGAGGGCGTCCCTACGGTAGGACGCGCGCGCCCAGGCGGCTCCCGGGCCCGGGCGGAGCGCTACGCGGACTTGCGGGTCTTGCGCTTGGAAGCGGCCTTGTCCTCGTCCTTCGACGTGCCGCCCGCCTTCTTCTGCTTGGCCGGTTCGCCTTCGCGTTCCTTCTTGGCCGCCTCGACGCTCGCCCTCAGCGCGGCCATGAGGTCCACGGCGGGTCCCGCTTCTTCCTCCTCGCGGGCGGCGACGACCTCCTTGCCCGCCACCTTCGCCTCGATGACCTGCTGCAGGGCCTCGCGGTACGTGTCGTGATATTCGCTCGGGTCGAAGTCGGACTCCATGGTGGTGATCAGCGACTCGGCCATCTTGAGTTCCTGCGCGCGTACCTCGATGTCCTCTTCGAGGAAGGGGAAGTCGGGTGTGCGGATCTCGTCGGGCCAGAGCATCGTCTCCAGCACGAAGATGCCGTCCCTGACCCTCAGCGTGGCCAGCGACTCCCGCTGGCGCAGGGCCACTTTGACCACCGCAACCTGGCCGGAGCTCTCCAGGGCGTCGCGCAGCAGCACGTACGGCTTCGCCCCCTGCGCGTCGGGCTCCAGATAGTACGACTTGGCGAAGTAGATGGGGTCGATCTGGTCCGCGGGGGCGAACTGGAGCACGTCGATCCGGCGCGAGCTGCTGAGCGGCAGGTCCTCGAAGTCCTCGTCGGTCAGCACGACCACCTCGCCGGTGGCGAGTTCGTACCCTTTGGCGATGTCGGCGTAGGGGACTTCTTCGCCGTCGACCGTGCACACGCGCTTGTACCGGATCCGCCCGCCGTCCTCGCGGTGCACCTGGTGGAACGTCACGTCCTTCTGCTCGGTCGCCGAGTAGAGCTTGACCGGGATGGTGACCAGCCCGAAGGAGATCGCACCTTTCCAGATGCTGCGCATACGCAACTCCTCAGCACTCAACGGCCCACCGATGGGCACATACCCGTCATGGGGCAACCAATGCCATACCCGGTCGAACCGATGTTGGCTGTCCCCGGAGAACTACCCACCGATCGCGACATGTACGGGCTCGAGGTCAAGTGGGATGGCATCCGGGCTCTCGTGCACATCGAGGACGGCGTACGGGTGACGGGGCGGCATGGGGTCGAGTACACGCGGCGGTATCCGGAGATTTCGGGGTTCATCGCGGAGTTCGGGGTCAAGCACGCGATCATCGACGGCGAGGTCGTGGCGCTGGATCCGCAGGGCCGGCCCAGCTTCAGCCGGCTGCAGCACCGGATGCACCTGACCGATCCCGACCCGGCCATGCTGAAACGGTATCCCGTCACGTACATGCCGTTCGACCTGCTCTACCTCGACGGCACGCCCCTCTTCGACCTGCCCTACCGCGACCGCAGGGCACTCCTCGACGAGCTGGACGTCGGTGCGCCCCCGTACTTCCCCGGCGACTCCGACCTGCTGTCGGCCACGTACGAGCAGGGGCTGGAGGGCGTGGTCGCCAAGCGGCTGGACGCACCCTACCGGCCGGGCACGCGCTCACCGTGGTGGGTCAAGGTGAAGAACCTGAGCACCAGGGAGGTCGTGATCGGCGGCTGGAAACCGGGCAAGGGCCGCCGGTCCGGCGGGATCGGGTCGCTGGTCATGGGGGTGTTCACCGGCGCCGGGCTGACGTACGTGGGGCACGTCGGCACGGGGTTCACGGACGCCGTACTGGACGATCTCCACGGGAGGCTGCGCCCGCTCGAGGTCGCGCGCAGCCCGTTCTGCAACGAGGTTCCGTGGCGGAACCGGTGGGTTAGGCCTGATCTCGTCGGGGAGGTGGCTTACACGATGTGGACCGACGAGCAGCGGCTGCGGCACCCCGTGTGGCGCGGGCTGCGCCCCGACAAGCTCCCCTCGGAGGTGACGCCATGAAGGTGCCGGTCAAGGTCGACGGGCGCGAGCTGGCGCTGAGCAACCTGGACAAGGTGCTCTATCCCGACTACGGCTTCACCAAGGCCGAGATCATCGACTACTACAGCCGCATCGCCCCTGTCCTGCTGCCGCATCTCGCGGGCAGGCCCCTGACCGTCAAGCGGTTCCCGAACGGCGTCACCGGCCAGTCCTTCTTCGAGAAGAACGCCCCTGACCACACCCCCGACTGGGTCAGGCGGGTCAACCTGCCCGCGCCCGGCAGCACCAAGAACCGCGAGAGCATCGACTTCGCCGTCGTCGAGGACCTGCCCACGCTCGTCTACTACGCCAACCTGGCCGCGCTCGAACTGCACGTTCCCCAGTGGCGCGTCGACGACGACGGCGAGGCGCTGCCGCCCGACACGCTCGTGTTCGACCTCGACCCCGGCCCGCCCGCCACGATCGTCGAGTGCTGCCGGGTCGCGCTCATGCTCCGCGAGGTGCTCAAGGGCGAAGGGCTTGTCGCGGTGCCGAAGACCAGTGGCAACAAGGGCATGCAGCTGTACGCCGACTGGGACCGCCGCGAGGAGCCCTCCGCCTTCGCCAAACGGCTGGCACAACTCCTGGAGAAGGAGCATCCCCAGGAGGTCGTCAGCGTGATGGCGAAGAAGGCCAGGCCGGGCAAGGTGTTCATCGACTGGAGCCAGAACAACCCCGCCAAGACGACCGTGGCGCCCTACTCGCTGCGGGCCAGGGAGCGGCCGACGGTCTCGACCCCCCTGT
Source organism: Nonomuraea sp. B1E8 (assembly GCF_039871515.1). Taxonomy (NCBI): domain Bacteria; kingdom Bacillati; phylum Actinomycetota; class Actinomycetes; order Streptosporangiales; family Streptosporangiaceae; genus Nonomuraea; species Nonomuraea sp. B1E8. Next base: position 55,231 of record NZ_JBDPLS010000015.1, read on the forward strand.
CGTGGAAGGAGGTCGAGGACTGCGAGCGCCCCGAGGAACTGGTGTTCACGGCGCCGGACGTACTCGCCAGAGTGGAGAAACGCGGCGACCTTTTCAGCCGGGCGTAGTCTGGACGCGTCCACACCAAGAGGGGGACCGACATGTCAGAGATGGACATACGCGGGGACGCGAGCACCTACGAAGAGGAGGAGGGGCGCTTCTCGATCGAGACGCCCGAGGCCGACGCGGCCGAGCAGCAACGTGAGATCCGCCCCGTCGGCAGGCTGCGCAGCGAGCTGCCGCTCGACGTCGATCCCGCCGACGCGGCCGACCAGGACCGCGTCGTGGAGCTCGACGATGACGACTATCGCTGAGCCGGTCTGGCTGAGCCGGCTCCACGGCGATGACCTGTGCGATGGCGGCCCGTCGGTGACCGTTGTCACTGAGGGCCCGTTGACGCGCCCGTAGGATGTCCGCACAGCCCCGCTGAGAGATCTATGGAGACCCGCGTGACCGCAACCCCGGACGCGAAGCCCCGGGGCACCCGGCTGCCCCGACTCGCCCGACGCCGGCAGCTGCTGAGCGCCGCGCAGGAAGTGTTCGTCGAGAACGGCTACCACGCGGCCGCCATGGACGAGATCGCCGACCGGGCAGGCGTCAGCAAGCCGGTGCTCTACCAGCACTTCCCCGGTAAGCTCGAGCTCTATCTGGCGCTGCTCGACCTCCACGTCGACGACATGGTCAACCGCTGCCGCGAGGCGCTGGCCTCCACCCAGGAGAACAAACTGCGCGTGCAGGCCACGTTCAGCGCGTTCTTCGACTTCGTCTCCACCCAGGGCGAGGCGTTCCGCCTGGTCTTCGAGTCCGATCTGCGCAACGTCGCACCGGTGCGGCAGCGGGTGGAGCGGTCGCTGCGCGAGTGCGCCGAGATGGTCAGCGCGGTCATCCAGGAGGACACCGGGTGCACCAGCGACGAGGCGCACCTGCTCGGCGTCGGCCTGGTCGGCATGGCGGAGGTGAGCGCCCGCTACTGGGTCACCACGCAGGGCTCGATCCCGAAGGACGCGGCCGAGCAGCTCATGGCTCGGCTCGCCTGGCGCGGCATCAGCGGTTTTCCGCGTACGGCATAACCCGTTCGCTGGGCGCGATCGTCTGCCATTTTCGCCGGAACGAGCGGTCACCATGGGGTGTGAGCCAGCCCCGTCGACTAGGGAGCCAGGATGGAAATCAAGATCGGCGTGCGTTCCGTGCACCGCGAGCTCGTTGTCGAGACCGACCTCACCGCAGAGCAGGTGGAGGAGGAGATCAGAAACGCGCTGTCGGTCGAGCGCGGCGTGTTCGCCCTGACCGACGTCAAGGGCAGGCGCATCGTCGTGCCGGTCGCCTCGCTCGGGTTCATCGAGATCGGTGAGGATGAGTCGCGGCCGGTCGGGTTCGGCGGCACGCTCTAGAGACTTGTGAGCGGGGTGCGGCGAAACGCGCCGTGCCCCGCCTCCCCCACCTTCGTGCACGGGCTCGCGCCGGTTTCTTCCTGGCTCGGCTCCCGGCTCAGCCCTGCGCGGGCGGCTGGCCGATCAGGCAACCCCGGGGCCTGCGCGGCCGGGGCACGGCATCCCGCCTGCGCTCCGTGGCTGGGCAGGCCGCGCTCTGTCTCCGCAGCACCGCCCGCGGTGTCCAGCGGGCCGGCTCACATCTCGTCAAGATACTGCCGTAGCGACGCGAGGCCCTCATGTCTGGCACGGTACAACCGTTGCGTGCCCGCGCGCCGCCCGATGCCGGCAACGTGCCTGCCTCAGATGCCCATGGCCGCCATCCGCTTGTTGTGCGCCTCGGTCAACTTCGCGAAAAGTCGGGATATGTCCGTGTGGCCCTCGCCGGCCGACTCCATCAGCAGCAGCGCCAGCTCCGGCCGGGCCGAGGCCACCTGCTGGCCCTGGCTGAGCGCCTCGCCGACGAGCCGCCGCGCCCACAGCGCCAGCCGCCCGCTCGCCGCCGGGTCCGCCTGGATGCCCGCCCGCACCCCTTCGACCGCGAACTTCGACCGCCCCTCGTCCACCAGCACCTCGTCGACCAGCCTGGCGATCGACGGGTCGAGGTGCCTGGCCGCCTCCCGGTAGAAGTCGAGCGCGATGCCGTCTCCCACGTACGTCTTGACCAGCGCCTGCAGCCAGTCGGCCGGCCTGGTCTGCGCGTGCCAGGCGTCCAGCGCCGCGACGAACGGCGTCATCGCCTCGGCGGGATCGGCGCCCAGTTCGGTCAGCCGGTCGCGCAGCAGGCGGAAGTGGGCGAATTCGGTGACGGCGAGCTCGCTGAGCGCCGCCCGGTCGGCGAGAGAGGGCGCCAGAGACGCGGCGTCCTCGGTCATCCGCGCGTGGGCGCTCAACTCCGCGTAGGCCAGCACACCGAGCAGGTCGACGACTCCAGGAGACTCCTTCATAACAAGGCAGCGTACTTGGGGGAATCTTCGGGAACATACGTAAGCTCGGTCAGCGTTGTGGTATCGAGTACACTGCTCTGTGAAAGTGCGACCGCACTGTGTAAATTCGGGGGGTTCCCCCCGATTGCCCCCCGTTCCCCGGGTGCGCGGTCGCTGATGACGCGAGAGGGCTGGCTCTACCGCGCGGACCCACGACACGGGGGCTGTTTTCCGCCCGTCGGTCCCGGCAGGCCCGCCTTCATTTGAGACTGAGGCAGGCCACGCTGACGACTTTCCGAGACCTCGGAGTCACACCAGAGATCGCCGATGCCCTTGAGACCGAGGGCATCGTCGCACCGTTTCCCATCCAGGAGATGGCACTCCCGCTCGCGCTGAGCGGCCAGGACCTCATCGGTCAGGCACGCACGGGCACGGGAAAGACCTACGCGTTCGGCATCGCCATGCTCCAGGGCATCGGCAAGCCGCGCAAAAACCGCAAGAAGCCGCGCGGGCTGGTCGTCGTACCGACCCGCGAGCTGGCCGTCCAGGTCAGCGAAGACCTCGTCACCGCCGCGGGCAAGCTCGGTTCCCGGGTTCTGACCGTTTACGGCGGGCGGGCGTACGAGCCGCAGATCGAGGCGCTCAAGGCCGGGGTCGACGTCATCGTCGGCACCCCCGGCCGCCTGCTCGACCTGGTCAAGCAGAAGCATCTCGACCTGAGCCAGGTCACCACCCTCGTCCTCGACGAGGCCGACCGGATGCTCGACCTCGGCTTCCTGCCCGACATCGAACGGATCTTCAAACTGATCCCGGCGCAGCGGCAGACGATGCTGTTCTCGGCCACCATGCCGGGCGAGATCGTCGCGCTGTCGCGCAAATACCTCAACCGCCCGACACACGTACGCGCGGAGCTCGAAAGCGGCGAGGGCGAGACCACGCCGCTCACCCGCCAGCTCGTGTGGCGGGTCCACCGCATGGACAAGATCGAGATTGTCGGCCGGCTGCTGCAGGCCGAGGGCCGCGGGCTCACCATGGTCTTCTGCGAGACCAAGCGGGCCTGCGACATGGTCGCCGAGCAGCTCGACACCCGCGGCTTCGCGGTCGCGGCCGTGCACGGCGACCTCGGTCAGGGCCAGCGCGAGCAGGCGCTGCGCGCGTTCCGCAACGGCAAGATCGACGTGCTGGTGGCCACCGACGTGGCCGCCCGCGGCATCGACATCGACGACGTCACCCACGTGGTCAACTACGACTGCCCCACCGACGACAAGACCTACGTGCACCGCATCGGCCGCACCGGCCGGGCCGGGCGCACGGGCATCTCGGTCACGTTCGTGGAGTGGGAGGAGCTGACCCGCTGGAAGATGATCAACCAGATGCTCGGGCTCGACTTCGCCGAACCCGAGGAGACCTACTCCACCTCGCCGCACGTCTACACCGAGCTCAACATCCCCGAGGGCACCAAGGGCGTCCTGCCGCACGCGAGCCGCTCGCGCGCCGGACTGTCCGCGGAGCGCATCGAGGACCTCGGTGAGACCGGCAGGATCCGCGGGCGCGGCGGCCGCCGCCGCGACGAGCGCGAGGAGCGCCCCGCCCGCACGCCGCGCCAGCGCCGCCGCACCCGCGGCGGCAGGGAGCTGGCGGAGACCGCACCCGCCGAGACGACGGAGGTCGAGCCCGTGAAGACCAAGACGGAGGAGACTCCCGCCATCTTCTCGCCGGACGAGGTCCAGGCCGCCGAGCCGAAGCGCAGCCGCACCCGCAGGGGGGCGGCGTCCACGGCGATCGAGCAGGCGCTGGCCGAGGCGCCGGAGGCGCCGGCGAAGCCCACCCGCTCGCGCCGGTCCGCCAAGCCCGCGGCCGACGCCGGGACCGACGCCGATCCCGGCACCGGGAGCGGCGCTGGGACCGGCACTGGGACCGGCACCCGCTCGAAGCGCGACGCCGGAGCCGAGTCCGCGCCGGTCGCTCCCGCCGCGCCTGTCACCGGGCCCACCACCGGGCCCACCACCGGGCCCACCACCGGGCCCACCACCGGGCCCACCACCGGGCCCACCTCAGGGCCCGAGCCGGTGACGCCGGCCGCGGCCGAGCCGAGCTTCCTGTCGACGCCGCCGCCACCGGCGCGCAAGGAGCCCGACCGCATCATCCCGCCGAGCCCGTTCGCGGTGATCTTCCAGTCACCCGATCTGGCCACGGACGACGACGACATCGCCCCGTCCGCGGCGACCGAGCGCAAGCAGCAGCGGCGCCAGTCCCGTGGCGGCAACGGCGGCAACGGCGGTGGCGGCAACCGCCGCCGCGCCGGCTGAGGAGGCGACTCAGAGGCGCGCACCCCGAGCGGGTGCGCGCCTTTCGCATGCCGGGCGACGGGCCGTAAGGGCCCTCACAGGATGCCGCGGCGCACCAGCCCGGATGGGCACCGCCCGCGTACGCAGGCCACCCCAGGAGGCGCTCAGCGCCCGCCACGGGGGTCTGAGGGCGCACCAGGGCTCAGACGGGCGGGTTTCCCGCACCGCGCACAGCTCGTCTCTCCCGAGAACTCGCACCGGCGTCGTGGCCATGCCGGTGTCGAGGCGCTGACCTCTGGGTATTGTTGCCCCACGTGAGTACGCCGCGATTCCTCGACCTGCCGCCTGGCGTCGCACCACAGAAGATCGAAACGCCACAGGGCACGTTCGCGGTCCTGGAGGCGGTTCCGGTCAGTGGTGTGATCGAGCGCTGGCCCGCGCTGCTGGTCCCCGGCCTGACGGGCAGCAAGGAGGACTTCCTCGCGGTCCTGGTGACGCTGGCCCAGTCGGGCCGCCGGGTGGTGGTCGTCGACCTGCGCGGCCAGTACCAAACGCCGGGCCCCGACGACCCCAGGGCCTACACGTGCGCCGCGCTCGGGTCCGACATCGACACGCTCGCCCAGGTCGTCGGCGGCGGCGATCCCGTGCACCTGGTCGGCCACTCCTTCGGCGGGCTGGTGGCCAGGGAGGCGGTGATCGACGGGGTAACGAAGTTCGCGTCGTTCACGCTGATGAGCTCGGGTCCAGGGCCCATCGAGGGCCGACGGGCGCGCAACGCCAGGACGATCACCGAAGAGGTGCCGGCGCTGGGCCTGGAACACCTGTGGCACCACAGGTTCGAGCCCGAGGCGCTGGCCGGCGACGTGTCCGACGACATCAGGGAGTTCCTGCGCAAGCGCCTGATCAGCAACTCGCCGACCGGCCTGACACGGATGGCCGAGCAGGTGCTGACCATGCGCGACCGCACCGACGAGCTGCGCCAGATCGAGGTGCCCACGCTCGTCCTGTTCGGCGAGCACGACGACGGGTGGCCGCCGGAGGCGCAGTCGGACATGGCGGTCAGGCTCGGAGCCGACTCCGTGGTCGTGCCGGGCGCGGTGCACTCCCCCGCAGTGGAGGCGCCGGAGACGACGGCGGCGGCGCTGGTGAGGTTCTGGAACACGGCCGAGAAACATTACTTGGACACAAGGTCCACTGCCGTGTAATCCTGCGTTCACCATGAGGGGCATCGAAGACATCGTCGTCCAGCCGCCGCAGAGCGCGACATGGCAGGTGCATCTCGACCGCTCGATGTGGGTCGGCGGCGTACGCGGGCTCATGTTGCAGGCGCTGCATCCGCTGGCGATGCGCGGCGTCTGGCAGAACTCCACCTTCCAGGACGATCCGTTCGGCCGCCTGCGCCGCACCGCCGACTTCGTGGGCCGGGTGACGTTCGGCAGCCCGGAGGAGGCCGACGAGATCGGCAGGCGGGTGCGCGGCATCCACCGGGCCCTGCGCATCCACGATCCCGACACCGGCGGGACTCACCGGGTCGACGACCCCGAGCTGCTGCTCTGGGTGCACTGCGCGGAGGTCTCGTCGTACCTCGAGGTGGCCAGGCGCGGCGGGCTCGGGCTGACCGAGCGGCAGGCCGACCGCTACCTGCGCGAGCAGCGCAAGAGCGCCACGTACGTCGGCCTGCACCTCGACGACGTGCCCGGCTCGTGCGCGGAGATGGACGCCTACTTCAAGCAGATGCGTCCCAGCCTGCGCGTGACGGAGGAGGCGGCCTCGACCGTGCGCTTCCTGATGTGGCCGCGGTTGCCGCGCGAGCTCAGGCTGCTGTCCCCCGGCAAACCCGGCTACTTCCCCTTCGGCGCGCTCTGCTACTTCACGCTGCCCGACTGGGCCAGGCGCCTGTACGGCGCGCTGCCCGAGGTGCCCGCGGCGGCCGTGACGGCCGGGCTCGTGGCGTTCAGGCTGGCCATGAACGCGCTGCCCGAGCCCGTGCACGACCGTGCGTTCATGCCGGCCACGCGGCGGATGTTGCGGGCCTCCAGGGAGCGGCTCGGCGCCGCGGGCTACGACGTGAGCAGAGGGCTCAAGGGGCTGACCGATCCCCGCCGCTGGCCGAAGTCCCCGGCCGCCTGACGGGCGCGAGCACGCCCGTGAAGCGGCCGACACGCCTGCCATGGCCCAGCCGCCCGTGTCGCGCCCGCCCGCCTGCACGAAGACCAGCGAGTCGAGCCCGAACTGGCTGAACGCCGACGCCACGCCTGCCTAGTCGGCAAGCCCGTCCCAGGGGCGGCGCTCCGGCCCTGCGGCCTGCCCTTCTGGGCAGTGGCGGCGGAAGTCGCACCAGGAGCAGATGGGGCCTGGTGCGGGCGCGAACAGCTCGTCGACCTCCGCCGGCACGGCGGCCGGCCCGACGGACGGCCGCTCGCCCGGCGGGGCCGCCGGTTTGCGCGCGGGCGCCGCCACGAGCTCGCGGTAGCGTTCGTCGGCCTCGGCGGCCTCGGTCGCGACCTCCTCCGCGCGCCGCAGGTGGCGCGTGAGCGACTCGTCGGTGTGCCGCCACTGGACGATCTCGCCGGTCGGCAGGTGGTGGAGCTCGACGGTGCGGCAGGGCGTGCGCATCATCGTGGAGGCGGCGATGGCGTAGGCGGCCAGGGCGAGCGACGAACGGGCGTCGTCCTGGGTGAGCGGGCGGCGGCCGGTTTTGTAGTCGACCACGACCAGCTCGTCGCCGCGCCGGTCGAGCCGGTCGATGCGGCCGGACAGGGCGACGACCTTGGTGCGGGTGGCGACCGTGCGCTCGACGCCGACCGGCTCGTCAGCAGGATCTAAAGTCGCGACATATCCGGACACGAGGTCGCGAGCGCGGCCCAGCCACCGGCCCGACTGCTCGGCGTCCTTGAACCCCTCGGTGATCCACCCGTTCGTGACCAGGACGGCCGCCGTCAGCGAGGTCCTGCGTTCGTACGGCTCCCGCCACCAGCCCGCCAGCGCGTTGTGCACGCTCGCCCCGACGCTGTTGTGCGCCCAGGCGGGGCCCTTGGACGGCTGCGGCCGGTCGAGATAGGTGAACCGGTAGCGGCGGCGGCAGTCGAGCCAGGCGTTCAGCCGCGACGGCGTGCAGGAGTAGAGCCGCCGCGGCATCCCTTCCAGCGGAAGCTGCGTGTTCATCCGCCCTCACCCCGCGAGGCGGCCGGACGGGACCCGCCGACCCTGCTCATGGCCTCACTCGTCGCCGGGTCCGAGGCGGATGCCGGAGATCTTGGTGCCGTCGGTGAGCGGGCCGTCGTCGGCGGGCTCGGTGTCGACGCGGGTCAGCGACCCGGACACCCAGTCGTCGAAGTGCGGCTCCAGGTCGCCGACCGTGACCTCGTCGCCGTGGGCGGCCAGCACCCGCGTGTCGCCGGGCAGCGTGAACAGCCGCCCGCCGATCGAGGTCAGCTGGTCGGCCAGGGCGGGGTATTCGCCGCCCAGCTTGCCGGGGCCGTCGGCCTGCAGGGCCTTGCCGGTGAACACGGCGCCGAGCCCCTCGCAGTAGAGCGACACGCCGCCGGGAGTGACGCCGGGGGTCTCCATGACGTCGAGCTGGACGTCGGCCACCTCGAAGACGCCGTCGTCCTCCATGTCGATGTCGGGCCAGGTCTCCGACCAGGTCTCCCGCCACAGCGGCTTGTCCTTGGGATGCAGGGCGACCACGGCCTCGTCTCTGCTGGCCACCTCGATGGAGGCGCCGACGTGGTCGGGCAGGCCCGCCGTGCAGATGACGGCCAGCACCTCACGCTCGCCCACCTGCTCAAGGATCTTGTCGGCGTCACGCGCCGCGTCGATGACGATCACTTCGTCGTCGTCACCCACGATCCAGGTGTTGTTCTCGACCTTGTGCTCGGTGCCGTCGATGTCGACGACGCCCTCGGTCACCACTCGCTCGATACGCGCTGTCACGCCTCCGAACTCTAGCCCGTCTACAGGAGAGCGCGAATCGCCGTCGCCCGTCCTACTCCTCGAGCCGCGGAGAGAACGCGCCGAAAGGGACATCCAGGTCGTGATCCCGCGCGTCGATCAGCGACAGCTCGGTGAGCGCGATGAGGCAGCCGGCGTCGGCCGGCCAGGCGATCGCCCACAACCAGTTGCCGAGCGCCTCGCCGGCGTAGACGGCACGGTCGGCCTGCCCGTTCACGCACCACATGGCGGTGGGATGGCCGAGCACCTGGATCTTGGCGTTCGGCGGGCCGGCGTCGAACCCCGAGCCCGGGTCGGGGCCGTCGAGCCCGGCGTACGCCGCGCCCAGCCCGATGCCCGGCTCCTCCGCGATGATGAGCAGGTCGGCAGGCCCTTCCGTGAGCGACGGCCCGCTCAGCGCGACCACGCTGGCGCGACCGCCGGTGCGCTGGTCGCCCACCTCGCCGAAACCGGTCACCAGCCAGCCGGCCGGCAACGGCCATGGCAGCCACACGGGAACCACGGAGCTCTTGCGGATCGCCTCCAGCGCCGTGCTGGTCGGCGGCAATGGAGGCTGATAGGGCAGGACATCCCCGTGCGTGTCGCATCGATACGCGCTCGACCAGGCGCTCGGCTCGTGAAGCCGGCCAGAACACCGTGGGCACGTTGCAGCCGCTCTCACAGCTACCCACGGTGCTTCCTTCCGCGGCGTTGCGTCAAGGGCGGTTCTCGTTATCTCGTCGTAATCTTGGTCATGTGCGCGTAAATTGTATTGGGGCGATAGTTTTTGACGCCTTTGACCGAATTCTTCTTGTGCAGCGGGGGCATCCGCCCGGCATGGGCCTGTGGTCCATCCCCGGCGGCAGGCTGGAGCCCGGCGAGACCGACACCGAGGGACTGCGGCGCGAGGTCCTGGAGGAGACGGGGCTGCACGTGGAGGTGGGCCGCCTGGCCGGCACGGTGGAGCGCCCCGGACCCGGCGGGGTCACGTACGTGATCCGCGACTATCTCGCGGCCGTCACCGGCGGGACCCCCGCGGCCGGTGACGACGCCGCGGACGTGCGGTGGTGCGGCATGGACGAGCTGGCCCGGCTGCCGCTCACCGAAGGACTGCTCGACACGCTGACGGGCTGGGGCGTGTTGCCCCGTTAGCCGAAGCGCCTGCCGGGCGATGAGGGGTTCGCGGCGCCGCCCGCCCCACTCGCCGGGTCTCGGCTCCTACCTGCTGGCGGACAGGCTGGAGGTCCACAGGATCAGATGGTCGGCGTTGTACGTCGTCGACCGGCCGAGGGCCACCACCTCCGCCCCTGACGCGTCGGCACGCGAGACCGCCACCGCCGACAACCACTGCATGCCCTGCCCCGCCAGCCTGTCCTTCGTCAGCTCCATCCGGTTCCACGACAACCCGTCCTGCGAGGTCCAGGCCGCGCTGTCGCCCTCACCGGGCGCGCCGTGCCAGCCGACCGCCACCAGGCCCTCATCGGCCGCCGCCAGGTCGTAGACCGCCGCCGCCTGCTCCGCGGGCAGCCAGGCCGTACGCCACGTGGCGCCGTCGTCGTCGGAGGCGGCCGCGAACGCCCGCCGCGCGCCGTCCACCAGCGCCGTGCCGATCGCCACCAGCTTGCCCTGGTACGCCGTGACCCGCCGGAGCCCGGCCGAGGTGGCGCCGGGTGGGGACACCGCGTCGCGAGCGGTCCAGTTGACGCCGTCGTCGGAGTGCCACACGACGCTGTTCTCCTGTCCGGCGGCGCCCGAGCCCCCCACGGCCACGAAGCCGTCGGAGCTGGCGACCGCGTCGTGGACGCGCACGCCGGAGCCGCCGTGCGGCAACTTCTCCGACCTGGTGAACGTGCGCAGGTCAGGGGTGAACCAGAGGGCCGTGCTCGACACGCCCGCCTGGTCCTTGGACTCGCCCACCAGGACGTACCCCTGCTTGCCCGCCGTCACCACGTGCGTCGTCAGCGAGGGGTGGTCCTTGTCGCGGGCCAGGTCGCCGGAGACGTCGAGCCTCTTCCAGCTCTCGCCGTCGGCGGAGGTGACGAGGAGGGGGTCGGTGACGGCGACGTTCGTCTCGGTGGCGCCGACCGCCAGCCAGCCCCGCTCCCCGTGCGTGACGTCCTCCAGCGACTGCCTGCCCGGCCCGCCGAGGCTCATCGACTTCCAGCTCTGCCAGTTCTTGATCGTCCACAGGCCGGCGTCGCCGGACGCCGAGCCGACGGCGACGTACCTGCCGGAGAAGCTGGTCAGCGCGGTCGTCTCGCGCGCGATCCGCGACAGGCCCTCGACCTCGCCGAGCTTGACCCGCGCCGCCGCGCCGCGCGGGGGCGCGGCCATGAGCACGAGCTGGTTGTCGACGTCGGACGCCGCCTGGTCTCCGCCGGCGAACAGGGTGCCGCCGTCGGAGATCGTGAATCCGCGCAGGGTCGCGCCCCGCAGGTCCGCGAAGTCGGCCCGCTTGTCCCAGTCGCGGGCGTTCGTACTGGTCAGCACCGTGTACTTGCCGAGGCCGGCCTGCGTGATCGCCGCGACGCCGGACTTGTGGGAGATCAGCGACTCCACGCCGGGGCTCTCGCCGCTCAGGCCGCCGATGGTGCCGCACTGCTTCCACTGCGCCCCTGTCGGCGAGCAGTAGACGCGTACGTCACCCGTGACCGTGCGCTGCCGCGTCGGCACCAGGACGAACTGCTTGGGCAGCAGGCCCAGCGTCCCGGTACGCGGCACGGCCTCGGGGAGCTGGAAGCCGGTCGCCTGCCAGTGACGGCCGCCGTCAGCCGAGCGCAGCACCCGCGATCCCTCGCCGACCGCGGGTTGCCCGATGGCCACGACCGTGTCACCCCTGGCGACCACGGCTCTGATCTCGCGTACTTCCAGCCCTCTGGTCTCGACGCGCTCCCACCTGGCTCCGTCGTCCGAGCGCCAGGCCGCGGGCCCGGAACCGCCGTCCTCTCCCGTCGTACGCCCCACCGCGACGAACCCCGAGCCCGTCCGCGCGATGTCGTGAATGTGGTCACCGGCCCGGAACGCGGCCCCGCCCGGCTGCTCCACGGCCGTCCAGCTGAACCCGTCGGTGCTGGTCCACAGGCCGCGCTCGCCCGCCAGGCCGTCGCCGCCGCTGGCCAGCCACCGCCCGTCGCCGCCGACCACCCGCTGGACCGTGGGCGAGGAGACGCCGTGCACCTGCCCGAGCTGCCAGGTCCTGCCCCCGTCCGGCGAGAACAGGAACAGCGGGCGCGGCGTGGGGCTCGTCGTGTCGCTGCCGACCGCCACCACCGCCCGGCCCGCCGAGGCCATGTCGTTGAGCTTCTGGTTGACGCCGTCGCCCGCGGCGGGCACGGTGAACAACTCGTCGCCCGAACGCCCGGTGCCCGCCTCCAGGCGCAGGCCGGGGGCCTCGTCGCCGCTCCACTGCCACACGAGCACGCCGGCGGCCACCAGGACCGCCGCGGCCACGGTCAGGACGATGGGGGTCGCCCTGCTGCCGCGGCGTACGGGGCCCGCCCTGCGGACGGCGGCCGGCGCCGGACCCCTGTGGTGCCTGCCGCTCGACCCCTGCGGGCGGGGCGGTCCTGTGGCGACCAGGAGGTCGGGGCGCGTGGGGCGTCCCGCGGGCGGCCGTCCGACGCGCCGCACCTCCGGCTCGCCCTCCTCCGGGTGCTCCTCCCGGGGCTCGGGCGCCGGCTCGGTCTCGGGGGGCTCCTCGACGGGGTAGACCCGGACGTACGGGGGGATGCGGGTGCCCTGGAACGGCGCCGCCTCCTCCTCGACGGCATCCGGCTCCGGTTCCGGGGGCGGGCCGCCCGCCACGAGCTTGTCGGGACGGTTGACGATGCGGCGGGGGCGGCGGCGCGGCTCCACCTCGGGCTCCGCCTCGGAATCCACCGTCGGCGAGCTGTACGGCCGGCGTCCCTTGGGCGGTTCCTGCGGCTCGTCCTCCGGGACGGGGGCGGCGAACGGCGGCATGTCCCAGGGTGATGCCAGCGGTAACCCCCTGGCCCGGTCGTCGGTGGGCCCTGGCGGCGCATGGCTGATCCTGGGCTCTTCAGAAGATTGCGGTTCCGACGCCCCCTCAGAACGCGGGTCGTCGTCACCCGGCGGTCGCCGTGGCGGTTCGCTGGGGCCGGAGGCCACGCGCCGTACCTCCTCGTCGAACGTGTCGTACGGGTCGATCAATCGGGTCGTGTCCGGGCATGGGAACGGTCGAAACGACTACCTCGCCGTCCCCACAGGATCCAGACCAGCATGACTCGGCCGGAATAGCGAGACCTCTCTAGCGAGATTCCCGGCACCCTGCGCCTGATTTATCCAGAAACAGTGCTTATTGACCGCTTTTTGGCTAGATACAACACACCACCGGCGTAAACCGCCAGCTGCACCGCGGTCCCCAGCAGCGCCTGCCAGGGCACCGGCACGTTCGGCTGGTCGAGGGCCTCCTCCAGGCTGCCGGCCGCCGCGCTCAGCCCGAAGGCGAGCACGTTGTTCATGACGTGCAGCCCGATCGCCGCCTCCAGACCTCCCGTCCGCACCGTCAGCCATCCCATCACCGCCCCGAACACGAACACGTCGACCAGTCCGGCCGGCTGATACCCGTGCAACGACGCGAACAACGCCGCCCCGATGAGGATCGACCAGATCGGATTGCGCACGTGCGCGCCCACCGCCTGCACGAACCAGCCGCGGAAGACGTACTCCTCGGCGGCCGCCTGGAAGGGCACCAGCAGCACGATCACGATCAGCGCCGGCAGGAAGCCCTCCCAACCAGCCCAGCCGAACATCTCACTGCTCTCGCCCGACGCCGACATGACGAGCAGCTGCGTGCCCTGGCCGGCCGCCAGCGCCAGGACCGCCAGCCCCGCGCAGCGCGCCATCCAGGACCAGCGCAGCCGCCCGGCCACGGACGAAACCGTGCCGGGGCGGCGGCGCTGGATGAGCGCCGCCGTGCCGAGCACGAGCAGGATCATCGGCGCGAGCGACAGCAGCAGGACCACCAGAGCGAACTCCGGGTTGCCCGAAAGCTGCCCGCTGGGCTCGATCGTGAACGGGATGCCGGCCAGCAGCGACACCAGCATGCCCGCGAACACCACCACCAGGCCGAGCGTGAAGAAGCCCGCGGCGATGATGAGCGTCCCGACGATCGCCCGCCACGGATGGGACGCGGCGGTCCTGGCCATGTGGTCGTAGCGGGCCCCGCGCGGTGTCGGCAGGAACCAGGGCTGACGTTGGGGCGGGTACGGGTAGCCCGGCGGCGGCGCGCCGTACGGGAATTGGGACCCTGGGTTTTCCTGCATCCATACATTCTGTCCGCTTGGTGCGCATTAGTTCACAGACGGCGCGCTCTTTTGGGCGGATGCTCGGGGTCGTAGGCATTCGACCCTGGGAGCAGTCCATGTCAAGGCTGGGACCTGTCATCACCCTCGCGGCGGGCGCGGTGCTCGCCGCGGGACTCGGTGTCGCCAGCATCAACGCGGCACCCACGGCCGGCAACACGGCCGCGAACACAGCAGCGGAGGCGCCCTCCGCAGAGGAGACGACCCCCGCGCGGGAGAACACCACGGAGTCGCCTCCCGCGGCGACGAACACCGCGCAACCCTCCCCCTCGCCCTCCCGCACCGAGCCCGAGAAGATCACCAGGGCCGACTACGGCGGGCGCGTCAAGGGCAACGGCGGCCTCATCGCCATCTCGATCAGGAACGGCAAGGCCATCGGCTACTTCTGCGACGGAAGGACCGAGGCCTGGTTCAAGGGCAAGGAGTCGGCGGGCGAGCTGTCGCTGACCGGCTTCGGCAGCGCCAAGGTCACGGCCGCGCTGGGAGGGGGCAAGGCCAGGGGCACGGTCGCCCTCGGCGGCGAGAAGTGGAGCTTCGTCGCGCCCACGGTCGTCAAGCCGTCGGGCCTCTACCGCGCCACCGCGATCGTCAGGGGCGCCAAGCTCAGGGCGGGCTGGATCGTCCTGAAGAACCCGCAGGGCGGCTTCACCCAGGTCGGCGCCGCCGTCCTCGGCGAGGAGCAGCTCGACATCCCGCGGCTGGACGGCGAGCGGCCCACCACCCCCCTCACCGTGGACGACACCACGGTCTACCCCAAGGACGTCGACGGCTTCATCGAGGAGATGTCATGACCGCCATCCACCAGCGGCCCTCCCGCAGCCTGACCCCGCTGCTGTGGCCGCTGATCGCCGGAGGGCTGGTCGTGGTCGCGCTCGGCGTCTTCGGGCGGGCCCACACGCCCACCGGGTTCGCGGTCGGCGTGGCCGGGTTCTCCGCCGCGCTGCCGATGAAGGTCTGGCTCACCACGGGCGCGTTCGTCCTGGCGATCGTGCAGGTGGTCTCGGCCCTGTCGATGTGGGGCAGGCTCGGCGTCACCATCCCGCCCGGCGTGCACCGCTGGTCGGGCAGGATCGCGTTCCTGCTGACGATCCCCGTCGCCTTCCACTGCCTCTATGCCCTGGGCCTGCAGTACGACGTGCCCAGGGTGCTGGTGCACTCGCTGCTCGGCTGCTTCTTCTACGGGGTGTTCACCGCGAAGATGCTCGCCCTGCCCAGGCGCGGCGCGCCCGGCTGGACGCTGCCGGTGCTCGGCGGGGCGGCGTTCACGGTGCTCGTCGGGCTCTGGCTGACCTCGTCGTTCTGGTTCTTCACCGCCGTCGGCTTCAAGGTGTGAAGGAGGTTGTACGGGTCAGCCCGGCGGCCCGCCCCTTGGCCACCACGACGAGCGCCATCTTGCGGGAGGCCTCGTCGATCATCTCGTCGCCCAGCATGACCGCGCCGCGCCTCTCGACCGTGGTGTAGTAGTCGTACGCCTCCAAGATGAGCTCGGCGTGGTCATAGTCCTCCTGTGCCGGCGAGAACACCTCGTTGGCCGCGTCGACCTGGGAGGGATGCAGCACCCACTTGCCGTCGAACCCGAGCGCGGCCGCCCTGCGCGCCACCTTCACGAAGCCCTCGACGTCCTTGATCTGCAGGTAGGGGCCGTCGATGACCTGCAGGTCGTGCATCCTGGCCGCCATGAGCAGGCGCATGAGGATGTAGTGGTAGGCGTCGCCCTCGACGTAGCCGGGCGGCTGCTCGCCGACGACGAGCGTGCGCATGTTGATCGAGGCCATGAAGTCGGCCGGGCCGAAGACCAGCGTCTCCAGCCGCCGCGACGACCCCGCGATGGCGTCGACGTTGACCAGCCCGCGTGCGTTCTCGATCTGCGCCTCGATGCCGATGCGGCCCACCTCGTGGCCCATGGCCTTCTCGATCTGGGTGAGCAGCGTGTCGAGCCAGACGACCTCGGTGGAGTCCTGCACCTTGGGCAACATCAGGCAGTCGACGAACTCCCCCGCACCCTCGACGACCTCGATCACGTCGCGGTAGGTCCACTGCGTGGTGAGGTCGTTGACCCGGACCACCCGCGTCTTGCCCGACCAGTCGCCCTCGCGCAGCGCGGTCACGATGTTCTTGCGCGCCTCCTCCTTGGCCTGGGGCGCGACGGAGTCCTCCAGGTCGAGGAAGACCTCGTCGACGGGCAGGGTCTGGGCCTTGTCGAGGAAACGGGGGTTGCTGCCTGGCACGGCGAGCACCGAACGACGGGAGCGCATGCGCACACGGTACTCGTCCCCGGCCCCGGCTCGGCCGTACAGTCGGAGCTGTGAGCGACAACACCCCTGCGATCCAAGAGGGCGCGAAGAAGTCGGGCATCCTCTGGCTCACCCTCGACCGCCCGCGGCTGGCCTGGCACTCCTGGCACGACGGCGCGATCTACGTGGTGACGGGCGGCGAGGAGCAGCAGTTGCCCGGTCTCGACCAGCTCGACCGGGTGCACGTCACGCTGCGCAGCAAGGACAACGGCGCCAGGCTGGTGGAGTTCGACGCCGCGGTGTCGGTCGTCGACCAGGCCTCGGCCGGCGACGCCGTGGCGGCGCTGGCGAAGGAGCGGCTCAACGCCCGCGACAGCGAGGGCCTCACCGAGCGCTGGGCCCGCGAGTGCACCGTCGTGCGCCTCACCCCGGAGCGGTGACCGCGGCCGGTTCCTCGATGACCTGGGGTTCGGGCGCCTCCGGGGGCTGGGCGGATGCGGTGGCGGTCTGGGCGAGCAGCGCGCCCGAGAGCACGATCAGCCCTCCCACGATCTGGAACACGCCCAGCGTCTCACCGACCAGCGCCCAGGCCACCACCGCGCCCGCGATGACCTCGAGGGACGCGACCGTGGCTCCCACGGCGGCCGACAACCGCCGCACGGCGTACATACTCAGGATGTACGCCATCGAGGTCGCGACGACCGCCATGCAGAGGTAGGCCCCGATCACCGGCAGCGTGACGGCGCCCTCCGGGGTGGCGGAGACCGTGAAGGCCTCCCAGGGGATGTTCCAGGGCCGCGAGATCGGGATGAGCAGGACGGCCGCGCCCAGCAGACCCCAGGCGATCAGGCCCAGCGGGTCGATGTCGTCGCCGAAGCCATCGCACATCAGGAAATATCCGGCGCAGCACGCCCCGGCCAGCAGGCCGAGCAGCAGGCCCAGCGCGTCGATCCGCAGCCCCTGCCAGGCCTCGACCACGATCGCGAGGCCCACGACCGCCACGACCGCGCCGACGTACGCGGCCCGGGCGAGCCTGATCCTGCGCACGACCCGCACCCAGGCCACCACCATCACCGGGGCCATGAACTCCAGCAGCAGCGCGACCCCCACCGGCAGCCTGGTGATGGCCACGAAGTACAGGGACTGCACGCCCGCCACGCCCATGAGCGCGTAAAGGCCGAAGAACGGCAGTTTCGACCGGGTGATCCGCAGCGCGCGCGGCCTGACCACGGCGAGCACGGCCACGAGCAGCAGCCCCGCCCCCGCCATCCGCGTCCAGACGGCCTCCATCGGCGCCAGCCCGGCCGCGATGAGATATTTGGCCATCGGCCCGGCGAACGCGAAACACCACGAGCCCACGAACGCGAGCGCCAGCCCCGCATACCTCATCGCACACCATCCGAAGCGTAATGACCGTTAAGCGGGTTTGATACTGACACGTCCGGCGTACGGGGCGCAACGGGATAGCCCTGTTAGCCTGGCCACGTGCAGATCTTCGTGGGCCGGCTGCAGGGCACCCCGGTCTTCGACCCCGCCGGCGACCAGATCGGCAGGGTGCGCGACGTCGTGGCGGGCCTGCGCCTCACCCGCCGGCCCAACGTGCACGGCCTGGTGGTCGAGGTGCAACCGCGCCGCCGGGTCTTCCTGCCCATCACCCGCGTACGCCGCATCGAGGCCGGCGCCGTGGTCTTCACCGGCCGGCTCAACATGCGCAGGTTCGAGCAGCGGGCCACGGAGACGCTGGCCATCGGCGAGATGCTCGACCTCACCGTGACCTGCGACGACCAGCCGATGACCGTCTACGACGTGGCCATGGAGGAGGTCAAGCCGTCCACGTGGGAGATCACCAAGGTCGCGCTCCACCGGGGCCGCCGGCGCGACCTGCGGATCGTCGACTGGACCGAGGTGACCGGGTTCGACACGCTGCAGAAGGACCAGGGGGCCGCCGGTCTGATCGCCGCGTTCGAGTCGCTGCGGGCCGCCGACATGGCCAGCGCGCTGCACGGGCTGCCGACCAAGCGCCGCGTCGAGATCGCCCGCGCGCTCAACGACGACCGGCTGGCCGACGTGCTGGAGGAGCTCCCGCCCGCCGACCAGATCGGCATCCTCGGCACGCTGGAGCCCGAGCGGGCCGCCATCGTGCTGGAGGAGATGGCGCCCGACGACGCCGCCGACCTGCTGCACGACCTGCCCCAGGAGCAGGCGGCCAGGCTGCTGGCGCTGATGGAGCCGGAAGAGGCCGCCCCGGTGCGGCGGCTGCTGACCTACCCCGCCGACAGCGCGGGCGGCGTGATGACCAGCGAGCCGGTGATCCTGCCGCCCACCTCCACGGTGGCCGAGGCCCTCGCCCACATCCGCCAGCAGGACCTGACGCCGGCCGTCGCGGCGCAGGTCTACGTCACCAGGCCGCCCACGGAGACGCCGACGGGCACCTATCTGGGCGTCTCGCACTTCCAGCGGCTGCTGCGCGAGCCGCCGTCCACGATTCTCGGCGGCGTGCTCGACCCCTCGATCGACCCCATCAAGCCGGAGTTCACCCTGCGCGAGGTCACCTTCTACCTGGCCAACTACAACCTCGTGGCCGCCCCCGTCGTGGACGAGCTCGGCCGGCTCGTCGGCGCGGTGACCGTCGACGACGTGCTCGACCACCTGCTTCCCGAGGACTGGCGCGAAGGGGCCGACCATGACGTCTGAACGCCTCGACCAGCCCCGTGACCTGCGGCGGTCGTTGCGGCCGCACTACGACCCCGAGGCCTTCGGGCGGCTGTCGGAGCGGATCGCCCGTTTCCTGGGCACCGCCCGGTTCATCGTCTACATGACCGTCTTCGTGGCGGCCTGGGTGACCTGGAACGTGGCCGTGCCCGATCACCTGAAGTTCGACCCGTACCCGTTCATCTTCCTCACGCTGATGTTGTCGCTGCAGGCCAGCTACGCCGCGCCGCTGATCCTGCTGGCCCAGAACCGCCAGGACGACCGCGACCGCATCCAGTACGAGCAGGACCGCGAGACGGCCGAGCGCAACCAGGCGGAGATCGAATATCTGACCCGCGAGATCGCCGGGCTCCGCCTGGCCCTGAACGAGGTGGCCACCCGCGACTATCTGCGCTCCGAGCTCGGACGCCTGCTGGAGGAGCTCAGGGAGCGCCGGTGATGTCGAGCTTGGCGAGCATCGACCGCACCTCGCCGATCTCGTCAGGGCCCAGCATGTCGAGGAACTGGGTCCTGATGCCGCGCAGGTAGGTCGGCGTCGCCTCGGCCAGCCTGACCTCCCCGCGCTCGGTCAGCACCGCGAACAACCCGCGCGCGTCGTCGGCGCAGGCCTCCCTCGCCACCAGGCCGTCGCGCTGCAGGCGGTCGATGAGCCTGGTCAGCCCGCTGCGGGAGAGCAGCACGCGCTCGGCGAGATCGTTCATGCGCAACCGCCGCTCCGGCGCCTCGGCCAGCTGCATGAGCACGTCGTACGACGCCAGCGGCAGGTCGTGGGCGACCAGCAGCTCCGCCTCCAGGTGACGGGTGATGCGCACCTGGGCCCGCTGCAACATCCGCCAGACCGCCAGCTCGTCGGCAGTGAGGCCTTCGTGGCGCAGAAGAGACACGGAGTAACCTTAGGACGTTGTTGCACGAACATCTAACAGCTCGGATTAACCCAGCGAGGCCTTCGGTTCATACGATGGAGGGGCATCCTCACTGGCGTCCAGCGCCTGTCACACATATACCGACAAAGGAGGGACGGCACTCCCTCGTGCCGAGACTTCGATGGCACTAACCCAGGAAAACGTGACGGCCGCTCTCGCCACCGTCATCGACCCCGAGATCCGCCGCCCGATCACGGACCTCGGCATGGTCAAGAGCATCGAGATCGCTTCCGGCGGCGCGGTGCGCGTCGGCGTCTACCTCACCGTGGCCGGCTGTCCGATGAAGGACACCATCCGCCGCGACGTGAAGAACGCCGTCAGCAAGCTCGACGGCGTGACAGACGTGCAACTCGAGCTCGACGTGATGAGCACCGAGCAGCGCAAGGCCCTGCAGACCAAGCTGAGAGGCGACCGGGGCCCGGAGAAGGAGATCCCCTTCAACCAGCCAGGCTCGCTGACCCGCGTCTTCGCGGTGGCCAGCGGCAAGGGCGGGGTCGGCAAGTCGTCCGTCACCGTCAACCTGGCCGCCTCCATGGCCGCCAGCGGCCTCAAGGTCGGCATCGTCGACGCCGACATCTACGGCCACAGCGTGCCCCGCATGCTGGGCGCCGCCGAGAAGCCCACCAAGGTCGAAGACATGATCATGCCGCCGGTGGCCCACGACATCAAGGTCATCTCGGTCGGCATGTTCAAGCCGGAGGGCAACACCGCGGTGGTGTGGCGCGGGCCGATGCTCGACCGGGCCCTGCACCAGTTCCTCGCCGACGTCTACTGGGGCGACCTCGACGTGCTCCTGCTCGACCTGCCCCCGGGCACCGGCGACATCGCCATCTCGGTGGCGCAGCGGCTGCCCTCGGCGGAGATCCTGGTCGTGACGACGCCCCAGATGGCCGCCGCCGAGGTGGCCGAGCGCGCCGGCTCCATCGCCGCGCAGACACACCAGCAGATCGCCGGCGTCATCGAGAACATGGCCTGGCTGCCGTGCCCCCACTGCGACGAGCGCATCGCGGTGTTCGGCGAGGGCGGTGGCCAGACAGTCGCCGACGCGCTGACCCGCATCCTCGGCGCCAGGGTGCCGCTGCTCGGCCAGGTGCCGATCGACCTGCGGCTGCGCGAGGGCGGCGACGAGGGCAAGCCCCTGGTCCTGACAGACCCCGACTCGCCGGCCGCCGCGGAGCTGCGCTCGATCGCCGGCGCCCTGAGCAAGCGCTCCTCAAGCCTCAAGGGCCTCCAGCTCGGCCTCGCACCCCGCGGCTGACCCCCGGCCCCGCCGCCCGGCCCGCGCGTGGGCTCAGGAGCCGCTGACGTTGAGCGCGGATCGGGCGGTCTCGGGGACCTCGGCGAGGTCGAGGAGGGTGGCGGCGGTGTCGGCGCGGCTGTGCGGGCGAGGCTTCGCCAGCAGGCCGGTGCTGGTGGTGATGGCGCCGGTCGCAGGCCTGTCGACGAGCCGGTTCAGGCGGGCGATGGTCCAGTCGAGGTCGGCTGCGGAGACGATCCGCTCCATCCGCGACACGTCAGCGTACGGCGTGGCCAGGACGCGGCGGAGGATCCAGATCGGCACGCGGGGCCGCACGCCCACGATCGGATAGGCGCTGACGACGACCAGCCGGCGGACACCGGCGTCGGCCATGGCGGTGGTGAGGACGCGGGCCGACTCGGCCGCCAGGTGGGGGTCGCGGCGGCCTCCTCCGGGCAGCAGGGAGATCACCGCGTCGGCGCCGGTCAGGGCGGCACGCACTGTGTCCAGGTCGCGGCCGTCGTTGTGCACGATCTCCGCCGGGGCCGCGACACCGGCCAGCGCGTCAGGCCGGCGGGTGAACGCGACGACGTGGTGACCGCGCCGCCGCGCCTCTGTCAGCAGGCACAGCCCGGTGCGGCTGGACGCGCCCAGAACCACGATCCTCATGACGGCTTCTCCTGGTCGAGGTGGTGAAGCAGGGTCAGCAGCCGGCCATGCAGGTGGGCGGTATCGTCACTGGATCTCCCGCCGAACGGAGCGAGGATGCGTTCGTCGAGGGCCACGACCTTCTGGCGGGCGGCCGCGACGAGCTCGGCTCCGGAGCCGGTGAGGGTGAGCCGGACGGCCCTGGTGTCGTCGGGGTCGTCCCGGCGCTCGATGAGCCCGGCCTGTTCCAGCGTGCGGGCGAGCTTGGAGACGTACATCGGTTCCAGGCCGGCGAACTCGGCGAGCTGACGCTGGGAAGGGGGCGCCCCGCTGCGGGACAGCTCACACAGGGCCGCCAGCAGGCCGTACTGCGCGTTGGTCAGCCCCAACGGGGCCAGCGCTCGATCGAGCGCGGTCCTGCAGCGCAACGCCACCTGCCAGATCAGCCAGCCGGTCGACGGCACCTTCTCCCGCTTGAGATCCATGGCAGATAGTAAACTCGAATACTATAACCTTGGCAACTATCAGCAAGGGTCGCCGGCTTCACCACTGAAGGCGCGCCACTCGCCGCTCAAGCAGGGACGCGAACGTCATCGTCAGGCGGGGCGCTTGGGGACAGCCGGACGTTACCCGGCTCAATCGGGTGGCCTGTCACAAGGGCGGGCGTCAATCGACTCGGTCAGGTGGCCTCGGAGTCGTACGGGGGAAGTTCGCCGTAGCCCAGCTCGTCCACCGGGTCGGGCGTGGCGGGGGCCGTGGTGACCGATTCCAGCTCGCGCGGCTTGTTGTTCCAGTCGTCCTCGATGTCGTCGAGGAGATGCTTGCGGACGAACGTGCGCGGGTTGAGGTCGGCGGGGTCGAAGTTCGAGAACTCCGGGCCCAGCCCGGCACGCAGGTCGTCGCGCGCGTTGGTGGCCATGCGCCGCAGGTTTCGCAGCGTCCGTCCCGCCTGCGAGGCGGCCTGAGGCAGTTTGTCGGGGCCGAAGACGAGCAGCGCGATAACGATCAGCGCCGCGAATTCCCCCCACCCGAGTCCGAACACCGTGAGCTCCTACCGCAGTCCAACCTCTCCGAGGACAACCCCGGCCTATCCACAGACTAAGGGCTCTCCGGCGTAGGTCGGTCGCCGCCCCCATGGTCATTTCTGCTGCGAATCCCGTGCCCAGCCGCCCGATCCGCTTCCACGCCCAGCCGCCCGGTCCCCCACCTGCCCACGGACCGTCACCCGTGGCCTGGAACGCCCGCACACCGCACGAACAGCCGAGCCGCCGCCCACGAATCCCCGCACGCGGACCCGGGTGCCTTGTCACCACGCGGACGGCCGAGCCCGGTTCGTTACGGCGGCGCGGCGGGGAAGCCGGTGAGCGTCACCCTGGAAGGCCGGTCACGCACGACGGCGGGTGGGGCTCCGTCGGCTGTGCCGTAAAGGGAGGAGCGATCGGCTGCTGCGGAGGAGCAGCCGATCTACCGACGACGGAACGCCCTCAGGACGGGGTCGGGGCGGGCTGGTCGTCGGCCTCCACGGTCAGCGTGGCGCTCTGCTCCTGGCCGGCGCGCTGGAACTTGATGTTGATCGTGGAGCCGGGCGCCTTGCTGCGGATGAGCGCGATCAGCTCGTTGCCGTCCTGCAGCGCGAGCCCGTCGATCTCCAGGATGACGTCACCCGCCTTGAGCCCGGCCTTGCCGGCGGGCCCGTCGGCGTCGACCGGCTGCTGGCCGCCGACCGGCTCGGAGGCGATGCGTACGCCCTGGCCCTTGTAGTCGCGGTCGAGGAGGATGCCGATCTTGGGACGCTTGGCCTTGCCGGTGGCGATCAGCTCTTCTGCCACCCGCCGCGTCTGGTTGACGGGGATCGCGAAGCCCAAGCCGATGCTGCCGCTCTGGCTGTTCAGCGAGCGGCTGAGGGTGGCGATCGCCGAATTGACCCCGACGACCTCGCCGCGGCCGTTGACGAGCGGTCCGCCGGAGTTGCCGGGGTTGATGGCGGCGTCGGTCTGGATCGCGCTGATGTAGGCGGGCTCCTCGGAACTGGCGCCGGTGTCGTCGCCCGCGATGACCGGGCGGTTGAGCGAGCTGACGATGCCGGTCGTCACCGTGCCGGTAAGGCCCAGCGGGGAGCCGACGGCGATCACGGGGTCGCCGACCACGACCTGGTCGGAGTTGCCGAGGGTGATCTCGGGCGTGCCGAACGTGTCCTCGGGCTTGATCACGGCCAGGTCGGAGCCGGGGTCGCGGCCGACGATGCGGGCCGAGGTGGTCTTGCGGTTGTTGAACATGATCCTGATCTCTCCGCCCTTGGCGGCCGGGGAGACCACGTGGTTGTTGGTCACCACGTAACCGTTCTTGATCACGAAGCCGGATCCCGAGGCGCCTTCGGTGGCCGTGCCGTTGCCGGCCTCGATGGAGACCACGCTCGGCAGCACCCGGGCCGCCACGCCCGCCACCGAGTCGGGGGCCCGGTCGGTGGCGCCGGTCGGCACCGGGCCCAGGCTGTAGCCGGGGTCGTTGTCGCTGGCCGGCTTGGTGAGCAGGTAGGTGCCGACGCTGCCGAGCAGGGAGGCCATCAGGGCGATGACGACGGCGGTCGAGATGAGAAAGCCGGTGCTCGGGATGCGGCGCGGCCTGCTCCCGTGGCTGTGCGCGCCCGAGGGCGGCGGCGCCCAGCCCGCGCCCATGCCGAGTGCCTGGCGCGGAGGCGGCGGGGGCGCGCCTCCGTAGGATGGCGGGCCGCCGAAGAGCGGGGCTTCGTACACCCGCGTGCCGCTGTCAGGGCGGCCGAACGCGAGGTTCTCCTGCGTGCCGCCATCGGGACGGTCGTAGCCGCCCTCACCGCCGTCAGGACGGCCGAAGGCGGGATTTTCCTGCGTGCCGCTCTCGGCGAGCCCGGAGAACGGACCGTCATGGAAGCGTGAGTCCCGATCGGACGGCGGGCCGCCGTAGGGGCGCACGCCCGGCTCGGACGGCGGATCGTCATGGGAGCGGGTGCCCGGGTCGGGCGGGCCGAACGAGGGTGCACCGGGCCGCGGCCCGGAAGTGTCCGGCGCGGCCCCGCCGCCGGTGGGAGAGCCGCCGGACGGGCGGCTGTCGTACGGTGGCGCGCCGGAACGTTCGGAACGGCCCGACGGGTCGCCCCAGGAGGTGCCGAACGAGGCGGGCGGCTCGGGCCGCTTGCCTTCGTGCTCGGACGCGTCATCCGCGGGCAGAAAGTCCGGCCGCCCCTGTGGCTCGGGGTAGTCCGACGTCGTGCGTCCTTCGTTGGGGCGCGTCTCGTCGGTCATCTAAGTCTCACCACTCCTTGGCTCGGCCACCGCAATCCTCGCTCTCGCGGCATACGAGGGTCATAAAGCATTTGTCAGGAATCGCCTGTGACAAATCCCGAACCCAGATCGTATGCCCCGCGCGTCGTTGACTACGCCACCCCAAGTATCCCAGGCATGGTGCGATCTCAAGGTGTGGCGGTGGGGGGAGCACTCGTCGGCGAGTTGCGATCGGGCCGCTGGAAGAGCTCGACCGGGGGCGCGGGGTTGCTCTGGCCCACGCCGGTGGCTGCGAAGAACGTGCCGAGCGCGACGGCCGCGGAGACCACCCCGACCGCCACGTAGGTCGTGCGCCGCCTACCACCGCGCCCAGGGCCCGTGGCCCCACCAGCGGCGTCCCGGCGCGGGCGGTTGTCGAGAGGCGCGATGCTGTGCGGCCCAGGGATGGGCACCCCGCCGAAGGTGCGGGTGGGGAAAGGGCGCTCCCTCGGGGGCAGCGGCCCTCCCGGCTCCGCCATCCGGAGCAGGGACATCGTCAGGTCGGCCGGCATCGCGGGATCGTCGAGCGAGCGCAGGCGCGACTTCAGCGCCCGCATCGACTCGACCTCTCGCCGGCAGTCAGCACAGAAGGTCAGATGGGCAAGCGCGCGCTCGCGTTCGGTGTGGTTGAGCTCCCCGTCGACAAGCGCGGATACGCGTTCTCCAAGATGAGCCATATCAGTTTTCCTCCCCACGGGTCACGGTCGGGGGGAGTTGAGAATTACGGGGGGCTCGATGGTCGAGTGCCTCCCGCAACTGCGCCCGGCCACGGTGAATCCGGCTTCGGACCGTGCCCAGCTTGACGCCGAGCGTGGCCGCGATCTCTTCGTAGGACAGGCCCTCGATGTCGCAGAGCACGATCGCGGCCCGGAACTCCGGGGCGAGCGCGTCGAGGGCGGCCTGGATGTCGGGCTCCAGATGAGCGTCGTCGAGCGCCTGGGCAGGAGACGGCTCACGACCGCGCAGCCGCTCGGCGGCGTCGTCGGCCAGCCCCTCGAACCTGATGCGCTGCTTGCGCCGCGCCATGTCGAGGAACAGGTTGGTCGTGATCCGGTGCAGCCATCCCTCGAAGGTGCCGGGGGTGTAGCTCGACAACGATCTGAAGACCCGGACGAAGACCTCCTGGGTCAGGTCTTCCGCGTCGTGGACATTGCCGGTCAGCCGGTACGCCAGCCGATATACCCGTGCGGAGTGGGTCCGCACCACTTCCTCCCACGTGGGAGGAGTCCAGTCAGACGACACCGGAGCATCTGTCTGGTGGTCGCTTTCGTCCACCAGAACTCCTCTCTCTGGGACCACCGCTACCGCCATAGTGCCTGGTTTCGTCCCTTCGTGCGCACTGCCTGCCTTCCGGACCGGCAAAGCCCGTTTAAACCTGCAACGCCTCAGGTCCCTCCTGAGTTCCCGTCCCGGCGTGTCTCCCATAGGCTGCGATCGACACCAATCACGTGTATGACCTTTTGCGACAATCGCACGAAAGTGGGGGGAGGCGGCCGATGACCACTCCGGTGGAGGCCACTCTGGCCTATGCGGAGCAGTTCCATCATGAGGATGAGATCGTGCACGCTGCGCGGCAGCGCGGGCTGGAGATGGGGGCCACGCCCATCCTTCCCGGTGGCGGGGCGGCTTTGTGCTTCCTGGCCACCGCGGTCAACGCCAAGTCCGTCGTCGAGATCGGCACGGGCTGCGGCGTCTCCGGTCTGTGGCTGCTGCGCGGCATGCGCACGGACGGCACGCTGACGAGTGTCGACGTCGAGCCCGAGCACCAGCGGCTGGCCCGGCAGGCGTTCGCCGAGGCGGGCTTCTCCGGCGGGCGGGTGCGGCTCATCTCGGGCCGGGCGCTCGACGTGCTGCCACGGCTGTCGGACGGCGGCTACGACATGGTGTTCGCCGACGGCGCCAAGCACGAATACGCCGACTACCTCTCCGAGGCGGTCCGGCTGCTGCGCGTGGGCGGCATCGTGGCCTTCGACAACATGTTGTGGCACAACCGGGTGGCCGACCCGGCGCAGCGTGACCCCGAGACGGTGACGCTGCGCGAGGTGGGCAAGCTGGTGCAGTCGGACGACCGGCTCCGCTCGGTGCTGATGCCGCTGGGCGACGGCCTGCTCGCCGCCATCAAGATCGCCGGCTGACGCCCGTCAGGTGCGCGTGAGCCACTCCAGGAGCACGCGCACGCCGAACCCCGTGGCACCCTTGCTCAGCGTGCCCTCGTCGACCGTGCTGCGACCGACGCCGGCGATGTCGAGGTGCGCCCACGGCCGCTGCCCCGCGAACTCCCGCAGGAACAACGCCGCCGTGATCGACCCGGCACCGAACCTCGACCCCGACTCGACGTTGCTGAGATCGGCGATCGGCGACTTCAGCGCGGGCACGTAGTCCTCGATCAGCGGCATCCGCCAGAGCCGGTCGTCCGCGCTCTGACCGGCGTCGACGAGCTGCTTGGCCAGCGCGTCGTCGGTGGAGTAGACGGCGCCCACGTTGCGCCCGAGCGCGACCGTGATCGCCCCGGTGAGCGTGGCGACGTCGACCACCGCGTCGGGGTCGAGGACGGCGTCGGCGTAGGCGAGCGCGTCGGCCAGCACCAGGCGCCCCTCGGCATCGGTGTTGAGCACCTCGACGGTGCGGCCGCCGTAGTGCTTGATGACGTCGCTGGGCCGCTGCGCCGTACCGGACGGCATGTTCTCGGCGGCCGCGACCAGCCCGGTGACCCGCACCGGCGCGCCCAGCCTGGCCAGCGCGCCGAGCACGGCGATCACGGTCGCTCCGCCCGCCATGTCGGTCTTCTGGGTCTTCATGTTGTCCGTCGGCTTCAGCGACAACCCGCCGGAGTCGAACGTGATGCCCTTGCCCACCAGCACCACGTGCCGGTCGGCCGGCCGCTCGGGCGTGTAGGAGAGCTGGATGAGCCGGGGCGGGCTGGCCGAGCCGCGGCCCACGGCGAGGATGCCGCCGAAGCCCTCGGCCTGGAGGCGCTCTTCGTCCCACACCTTGACCGGCAGGCCGCTCTCGGCGGCCCGCTCGGCGAGCCAGGCGGGGTTCTTCACCGAGGACGGCGTGTTGGCCAGGTCGCGGGCGAGCGCCACCGCCTGGGCGACCACCTGCGCGCGGCGCACCTGAGCCTCGTCCGCCCCCGCGAACGCGAGCGTCCGCACGGCCGGCTTGCCCACCTTGCCGATCTTGTACGAGTACGCCGCCAGCAGCGCCGCCTCAGCGAAGGCCGCCTCGTCGCCGCCGGGCGTCACCACGGTCAGCGTGTCCTTGCCCTTGACCCTGCGCGTCAGCGCCGCACCGGCCCGGCGCAGCGCGCGCGGGGAGCCGTCGCCGACGCCGTAGAGCAGCACGCGGCCCACGCCGCCGCCCCGTGCCACCGGGACCTCGACAACCTCTCCAGCCTCCCCCTTGGCCTCGTAGTGTGCCAGCAGGTCGGTCACGGGCAGGTGCAGCTCGACCGCGTGCGCTGGGGTGAGGTCAGAGGTGTAGGGGACGGCCAGCAGCTCGGGATCGTCGGAAACCTCGGCGACCACCGACGCAGTGGTCTCAATGGGCACGGAATCTCTCCTCGAACGTCAGCGACCCTGGCGCCGGATTATCGCCAGGGTCGTAGAACCAAAAGGTGTCTCTCGGGAGCGCTCAGCCGACGACGTTCTTCAACGCCTCGCCGAGCGCCTTGGCCTCGTCGGCGGAAATCTCCACGACGAGCCGGCCGCCACCTTCCAGGGGGACCCGCATGACAATGCCGCGCCCTTCCTTGGTGACCTCGAGCGGACCATCGCCGGTCCGCGGCTTCATCGCCGCCATGCGTGTTTCCCTTCCTGCCTTGGGCTCCCGCGGCCCGCGATTTCCGACCGCCCATCGGGGGTGGTCGGCGCATTCACGTCTTCTGTGATGTCCTATTCTCCCGCATCGAGAGCGCTCATGGGTAACGATCTCCTCCCAGAATGCGTTGTCGAGGTCGGCGATCGCGTCCAAACTGGACTTCGTGCACGCTCGCGCCGCTCTGTTCGACCTCTATGGAGACCACCTGCGCTCGCGCGGTGGGCAGGCCACCGTGGCCGCTCTCGTCCGGCTTATGAAACCCCTGGAGATCGCCGCTCCCGCCGTGCGTACGGCGGTTTCGCGCATGGTCCGGCAGGGCTGGCTGCAACCGGTCAGGCTCCCTCAGGGCCCCGGCTACGGGCTGACGCCGAAGTGCGTCAGGCGCCTGGATGAGGCGGCACTGAGAATTTACCGAGCCGGAACGCTGATCTGGCACGGCAGGTGGCATCTGATCGTCTTCGGACCGGTCAAGGACCGCCCTCGCAGGGAGCGGCTCCGCGCCGATCTGACGTTCCTGGGCTACGCCGCGCTGTCGGAGACGGCCTGGATCGGCCCACGCTCGTCGATCGAGCTGGACAACCTGCTCGAGAGCGAGGGCGTGCGGGCCGACAGGTTCGACTCGGCCCTGGAGGGCGACCCCCGCGAGCTCGTCGCCAGGGCGTGGGATCTGGCCGCCATCGGCGAGGCATACGAGCATTGGCTGGCCGAGGCTGACACGCTGATCAGCGGGCTCCCTGAGGGGGCACCGGCCGACCAGGTGTTCGCCACCAGGAGCAGGCTCGTGCACGGCTGGCGCAACTTCCTGTTCCGCGACCCGGGGCTGCCGCCCGAACTGCTGCCCGCCGGCTGGCCGGGCGAGAAGGCCAGGCTCTACTTCGAGCAGGAAGCCACCCGGCTGCTGCCCGCAGCCGCCGCGTTCGTCGACAGGGAGTTGCTTTGATCCGCTATGACGTGGCCGACGCCGTCGCCACCATCACCCTCGACCGTCCCGACGCGATGAACTCGCTGACCGCCGAGACCAAGCAGGCCCTCCTCGACGCCCTGCGCCGGGCGGCGGCCGACCCCGCGGTCAGGGCCGTCCTGCTCACCGGCTCGGGGCGGGCCTTCTGCGCGGGCCAGGACCTGCACGAGCACGCCGGCAACCTGGAGGCGGGCCGCGGCCTGGCCGACACCGTACGCGAGCACTACAACCCGATCGTGGAGCTCATCACCACCATGGGCAAGCCGGTGGTGGCCGCCGTCAACGGCGTCGCGGCGGGCGCGGGCGCGTCCCTGGCCTTCGCCTGCGACCTGCGGGTGGCGTCCGACAGGGCCAAGTTCGCGCTGGCGTTCGCGGGCATCGGGCTGGCGCCCGACTCGGGCGCGTCGTGGACGCTGCAGCGGCTGGTCGGCCGGGGCAGGGCCGCCGAGCTGATGTTGCTCGGCGAGCCCGTCGACGCGGCCCGCGCGCTGGAGCTGGGGCTGGTCACGCGCGTGGTCCCCCCGGACGACGTGTTGAAGACCGCGCGGGAGCTCGCCGGGTCGCTGGCTCAGGGCCCGACCGTGGCGTACGCCGCCACCAAGCGGGCGCTGGCCTACGCCGCGACGCACGCGCTGCCCGACTCGCTGGCGCTGGAGGCCGACCTGCAGGACGCGTGCGCCGCCACCCGCGACCACCAGAACGCCACCAGGGCCTTCCTCGCCAAGGAACGCCCCACATTCGAGGGCACCTGACGGGCACGCCCGTCCTTGCTGTCGGGCGCCGCCTGACGGGTCTCCCCGGACCGTGTCAGGACGGTCGGCGTGAGCGTGCCAGGCAGCCCTCGATGTGGTCGTTGACCAGGCCGATGGCCTGCATCAGCGCGTACGCCGTGGTCGGGCCGACAAAGGTGAAGCCGTGCCTCTTCAGCTCTTTGGCCAGCGCCTTGGAGCCAGGGGTCGTGGCGGGCACGTCGGCCATCGCCCTCGGCACGGCCGCGTCGGGCTCGGCGAAGCGCCACACCAGGTCCGACAACCCCTCGGGCAGCTCGAGCGCGGCCCTGGCGTTGTTGATCGCGGCCTCGATCTTGGCCCGGTTGCGGACGATGCCGGCGTCGCCCAGCAGCCGTTGGGTGTCCTGCTCGGTGTACGCGGCGACCTTGACGATCGAGAAGCCGTCGAAGGCGGCGCGGAAGTTCTCCCTTTTGCGCAGGATCGTCAGCCACGACAGGCCCGACTGGAACGCCTCCAGCGCCACACGCTCGAAGACCGCGTCGTCACCCTTGACGGGGCGGCCCCACTCCTCATCGTGGTAGGCGAGGTAGACCGGGTCGGCCATGCCAGGCCAGGTGCAGCGGATCGGCTCCGTCACGACCGATCGTCTCCCGGCGTGGAGCGCGCGGGCGTCTCCGCCTCTCCCCGCGCCTCCCCGGCCACCGGCTCGCTGCCCATCTCCGTGCCGATCGTGTCCGTGCCGGCCGTCTCCGTACCGGCCGTGTCCGTACCGGCCGTGTCCGCCTCGATCGGGTCGGCGGGCGGCTCTCCCCGCTCGCCGTCGCGGGTCACGTCTTGCGGACCTTCGCCGTCCGGGGGCACGCCCTCCGGCTGGTCCGCGGCCTCGCCACCGTCCGCGGGCCCGTCGCCGGAGCTGGGACCGGCGCCGGTGCCGTCATCGCCTTCCCTGGACTCGGCACCGGCCTGCGAGGCTCCGTTGGAGGCCTGCTCGACGGCGGCATCCCGAGGTGGGACGCGCCACTGCGCGTACTGCCCCTCCGCGTCGTCGTCCCAGGGCCCCCCACCGGGCACCGGGTCGCCCGACTCGGGCAGCTCCCTGTAGGTGGCAGGGGCCTGCGGCGCGTGGTCCGTGCGCGGACCGGCTCCCGGCGCGGCGTGGCTCTCCTGCCGCGCGTACAGCCGGCTCGACAACAGCTCGGAGACGCGCTGCTCCAGCACCGCGATCCGGGTGTCACGGGCGCTGATCGCGCTGGCGGCCCTGCGCAGGGTCTCGTCGACGCTCTGCGTGTGGTAGCCGACCAGGTTGACCGGCAACTGCAGCGCCATGAAGTCGACCGCCGTGAGCTGCGCGGGCTCGGGAAGTTCGAGAGGCGGCACGTCCGGCGGGAAGTCGGTCAGCTCACCGCCCCTGCCAAGGGAGACCAAGACCACGCATGCCAAGATGGCGATCGCGGCGATGGCGAGTACGACCAGCACATTGGCATCGTACTCATACGGCGGGGCTCGTTCAGCATCACCGCAAGCAGCGCAATCCGGTCAGCCGGTCGCCTCGCCGAGTTCGGCGACGCTGGGCCGCACGGGCTGCGAACGGGCTTCGAGGTGGGCGAACGCCTCGTCCACGGTGGACGTCCAGGAGATCGCGTCGAAGACGTCGGCCCGGGTGAAGCCCTGGTCGTACATGGTGCTGACGAGGGTCTTGAGCGGTTCGTACAGGCCCCAGGGGTCGAGGATCACCAAGGGGCGGTCGTGGATGCCGAGCACCCGCGCGGTCCAGATCTCGAAGAGCTCCTCCAGCGTGCCGATGCCGCCCGGCAGCACGAGGAAGGCGTCGGAGCGGGCGTCCATGACGCCCTTGCGCTCGCGCATGCCGTCGGTGACGACCAGCTCGTCGGATTCCTCGTCGGCCACCTCGATGTCCACCAGGACCTGCGGGATCACACCGACCGTGCGCCCGCCGGCGGCCCGGGTGGCCGAGGTGACCGCGCCCATGCAGGAGACGGTGGCACCGCCGCTCACCAGCGTGTGGCCGCGCTTGGCGAGCTCGGTGCCGACCTGCCGGGCCAGCTCGATGTATTTCGGGTCGATACGCAGGCTGGAGGCGCAGAAGACGCAGATGTTCACGAAGGGCCAGCCTATTGGGGCTCTGCGGGCTGGGCGGCGGCGGACGCCAGTTCTTCCTCCTGCTGCTTCGACCGTGCCCGGTCGGCGTCGGCGATGATGCGCACGGCCTCGTCGACGTCGTCGGTGACGGTGATCAGATCGAGGTCCTGGGGCGCGATCTTCCCGGTGCCGAGCAGGGCGGCCTTGATCCACTCGAGCAGCCCGCCCCAGAACTCGGCGCCCACCAGCACCACGGGGAAGGAGGTGACCTTGCGCGTCTGCACCAGCGTGAGCGCCTCGAACAGCTCGTCGAGCGTGCCGAAGCCGCCGGGCAGTGCGATGAAGCCGCAGGAGTATTTGACGAACATCGTCTTGCGCACGAAGAAGTAGCGGAACTCGATGCCGAGGTCGACGTAGTCGTTCATGCTCTGCTCGAACGGCAGCTCGATGCCGAGCCCGACCGACACCGCGCCGTCCACGTCGCGCGCGCCCCGGTTGGCGGCCTCCATGACGCCGGGCCCGCCGCCCGTGATGACGGCGTAGCCCGCCTCCGCCAGCGCCTGGCCCAGCCGGCGGCCCTGCGTGTAGTCGGGGGACTCCTCACCGGTGCGCGCCGAGCCGAAGACGGTGACCGCCCGCGGCAGCTCGGCGAGCTGGCCGAAACCCTCCACGAACTCGGCCTGGATGCGCAGCACCCGCCACGGGTCCATGTGCACCCAGTCGGAGGGCCCCTGCCGGGCGAGCAGGCGCTGGTCGTGCGTGGAGGTGGGGACGAGGCGGCCGCGGACGACGGCCTGCCCCTGACGGCGTTCCCGACGTGACTGTTCCATGCGGGTCACGCTAGTCGCCTTCGGGCGCGGCCGGTTCCACCTCCGCTCGGCGGCCGGAGCCGTACCGTGCCGGCGGATAAAGGTGCCTATCAGGGCAAAACCGCAGGTAAGTGCCTTGACAACGGCCAATAAAAATTCTTGGAAGAAGCAGGGAACCGAATTTCGACTCCCCCGCGTCTAACTGCCGAGGGTGCTGCTCGGGACTGAAAGTGGTCTTCCCCGCCAAATGGCCGGCGAGGAAGGCCACTTTCATGTGGACAGCCAGTCGAGCATGGCCCGCTCGCTCTCCACGATCTTCGTCAGCGACACGTACTCCCCCTGCTGGTGCGCCAGGTTCGGATCGCCGGGCCCGTAGTTGACGGCG
This sequence comes from Nonomuraea sp. B1E8, assembly GCF_039871515.1. Lineage (NCBI taxonomy): Bacteria > Bacillati > Actinomycetota > Actinomycetes > Streptosporangiales > Streptosporangiaceae > Nonomuraea > Nonomuraea sp. B1E8. The sequence continues at coordinate 89,026 of NZ_JBDPLS010000015.1, forward strand.
GGCACCCCCAGCGCGGAGAAGCGGGCGACGTCGGTCCAGCCCAGCTTGGCGCGCGGCGTGCCGCCGACCGCCTCGGTGAAGGCCGCCGCCACCGGATGCGTCAGGCCCGGCCTCGCCGCGGGCGCGGCGTCGACGAAGGCCACCTCGAAACCGCCGAACACCTCGCGTACGTGCTCCTGGGCCCGCTCGATCGACAGGTCGGGCGCGAAGCGGTAGTTGACGGTCACCACACACCGGTCCGGGATGACATTGCCCGCGACCCCGCCGCGCACGCCGACCGCGTTCAGCCCTTCGTGGAACTGGAGACCGTCGACCACCGGCCGCCGCGCCTCGTACGCGTTGAGCCTGGCGAGCACCGGCTCGATCCCGTGAATGGCGTTGACCCCCAGCCACGACCTGGCGCTGTGGGCGCGCTTGCCCGTCACGGTGACCTCGGCGCGCAGCGTGCCCTGGCAGCCGCCCTCGATGACGCCGTCGGTCGGCTCCATCAGCACCGCGAAGTCGGCCGCCAACCAGCCGGGGTGGTCTCTGGCGACCCTGGTGAGGCCGTTGCGCTCGGCCTCGACCTCCTCGCAGTCGTAGAAGACGTACGTGATGTCCCTGCCCGGCGCCGGTACGGCCGCCGCCAGCTTGAGCGCGACCGCCACGCCGGCCTTCATGTCGGACGTGCCGCACCCGTACAGCAAGTCTCCCTCCACCCTGCTCGGCAGGTTGGCGGCGACGGGGACGGTGTCGAGGTGCCCGGCGATCAGCACCCGCTCGGGGCGGCCCGCCTGGGTGCGGGCCACGACGGTCTCCCCCGACCGGTCGACCTTCAGGTGCGGCAGCGCCGACAGCGCCCGCTCCACCTCGTCGGCCAGCCGCCGCTCGGCGCCGCTGACCGACTCGATGTCCACGATCGCGGCGGTCAGCGCGCGTACGTCCTGCGTCAGGTCAAGCATCAGGTGTTCACTCCGTGTTCGCGCAGCACCTCGTTGAGCGCCGCCTTGTCGTGCCGCTGCCCCGGCTCCAGGTATTTGAGCACGAGCACGCAGGGCAGGCCGAACGTGCCGCCGGGGAACTCCTTCTGGCGGGTGCCGCTGACCGCCACGCACCACGCGGGGATGCGGCCGCGGGCGACCTCTTCGCCCGTCCGTACGTCGATCACGGGGATCGAGCCGGAGAGGATCGTCCCCGCGCCGACCACCGCGCCCTGCCCGACCCGGGCCCCCTCGACGATCATCGCCCGGCTGCCGACCAGCGCGTCGTCCTCGACGACGACCGGGACGGCGCCGGGCGGCTCCAGCACGCCGCCGATGCCCACCCCGCCGGACAGATGCACGTTTTTGCCGATCTGGGCGCAGGATCCGACCGTGGCCCAGGTGTCGACCATGGTGCCCGCGTCCACGTACGCGCCGATGTTGGTGAACGACGGCATCAGCACCACCCCGGGCGCCAGGTAGGAGCCCCACCGGGCGATCGCCCCCGGCACCACCCGCACCCCGTCGAACGAGCTCTTGAGCGGGTGTCTGTCGTGGTGCTGGAAGTCGCCCACCTGCGAGCGGGCCATGCCGAGCACCGTGAAGCTGAGCAGGATCGCCCGCCTGGCGCGCTCGTCCACGACGACGTCGCCGTCGATCAGGCGGGCCGCCCTGGCCTCGCCCTTGTCGAGCAGGTCGACAGCGCCGACCACCACGTTGCGCGCGTCGACGTCGGCGGGCGACAACTCCGCCCTGCGCTCCCACAGCTCGTCCACCACCGGCGAGATCGGTGACGAGGTGCTCACGTGACTCATGGCCTCGGAGCTTATCCGTCCGGGTAGGTTCTTCAGCGTGCGCGTGCGCTTCTCCCGTGGGGTCATCACCATCGCGATCATCGTGATCGTTCTCGCTGTGGCCATTTCCGTGGGCCTCTACCACCTTCTCAAGCGGACACCCCAGCTGGCCGAGCGGCACGCGTACTGCGTGGTCAACACGCCCGACGGCGTCCGCAACCTCGATCCCGAGCAGGCGCAGATCTCGGCCACCATCGCGGCGGTCGCGGCGCGGCGCAGGTTGCCGGAGCGGGCGGTGGTGATCGCGTACGCGACGGCGATCCAGGAGTCGAAGCTCTACAACCTCAACTTCGGCGACCGCGACTCCGTGGGCGTGTTCCAGCAGCGCCCGTCGCAGGGCTGGGGCAAGAAGAAGCAGCTCATGGACCCCGTCTACGCCACCAACAAGTTCTTCGCCGCCCTGGTCAAGGTGAAGAACTACCGCAAGCTCCCGCTGGCGGAGGCGGCGCAGGCCGTGCAGCGCTCGGCGGGCGGTTACGCCTATGCCCCGCACGAAAGCGAGGCCGAGATTCTCGCCGCGGCGTTCACCGGGCGTGTCCCCCAGGCGGTGCACTGCTGGTATCCCGCCGGCAAGACCCCCGCTCCGAAGTCGCGGGCCGCCGCGGCGCGCAAGCAGCTCGCCAGGGCGCTCGGCAGCACGGCGATCACCACGAAGCGGCGCGGCTGGCTGGTGGCCGCGTGGTCGGTGGCCCACGCCGAGAAGTACGCGCTCAACAGCGTCGGCTACAACGGCGCCACCTGGGTCAACGACTTCGAGCGCGACGGCTGGCAGACGGGCGGCCAGGCGAGCGCCCGCCGGGTCGACCTGTCGTAGCGCCCGCAGGAGGCCCCGTCCGGAGGCCCCGTCCGGAGGCCCGGTCAGGACGCCCTGCGCACGATGGAGATCGAGCCGGGCGGCAGCGGCTGGGCGTAGCAGGCCGTCCATGAGCGGCCCTGGATGCGTTCGAAGGAGAGCAGCCGCCCGTCCGACGCGCGGTAGTCGGCGAAGTCGAGCAGGCCCCTTTCGGGGTTTCCCGTGTCTCCCTCGCTCCTGAACGCGGCCGTGCCCCGCTCGATCGGGAAGAACTCCACGCCCTCCATGATCAGCATGCTCTTGGCCGGGACCATGCCCTGGGTGGGCACGTCGGTCCAGAGCAGCACCTCAAGGTGCGGCGGGTCGCCGTCGAGCACCTCCACCGACAACCACTGCAGGCGGCGCGAGCGGTCGCGCAGGAGATATTCGGTCCACTGGTTGCCCTGCCACGAGACGTGCATCGAGCCGAGCACGCGCGCGGGCGAGCCCTGCACCTCGATCCGGTCGCCGACCTGGATCGTGCGAGGGTCGGTGTAGTCGGTGCCGGCATGCCCGGGCGCGATCACCGGCGCGGCCAGCGGGGTCTCGACGGGAGCGACCTCAGCCGGCGGCGCGCTCGTCCGGCCCTTCCTGTCCTGCCGCAGGGTGGCCAGGAAGGCACCCAGCAACAGCAGGACGGTGACGATGCTCAGCCCGAGTACGACCATGGAGGTCATGCTCATCGATCAGCTCGCTCCACTCGCGGTCTGTCTCGGCAGAAGCTCTTATCAATGTATGCGTCAAGCCCGCGCGGCGGGCTATGTCGCGCGATCCTACTGGAGGCGGCGCACGGCCGCACCGATCCGCTCGTCAGTGGCCGTGACGGCGATGCGGATGTGCCGCTCACCTGCCGGTCCGTAGAACTCGCCCGGCGCGACCAAAATGCCGATTTCGGAGAGCTTGGCCACCTGGTCCCAGGCGCTCTGCCCGTTCGACGCCCAGAGGTACAGCCCGGCCGTCGAGTGGTCGACGCGCCACCCGGCCCGCTCCAGCGCGGGGCGCAGCAGGGCACGGCGGGCGGAGTAGAGCTCGCGCTGCCGGTCGGCGTGCGCGTCGTCGCCGAGCGCGGCCGTCATCGCCGCCTGGACGGGGGCGGGCATGATCATGCCCGCGTGCTTGCGCGTCTCCAGCAGCCGCTTGACCAGGACGGGGTCACCCGTCACGAACCCGGCGCGGTATCCGGCCAGGTTGGAGCGTTTGGAGAGCGAGTGGACCGCGAGCAGCCCTTCGTGGGAGCCGCCGCAGACGTCGGGGTGCAGGATCGAGACCGGCTCCTCTTCCCAGCCGAGCTCGATGTAGCACTCGTCGGAGGCCACGACCGTGCCGCGCTCGCGCGCCCACGCCACGACCTTGCGCAGGTGCTCGACCGGCAGCACCTTGCCCGTCGGGTTGCCGGGAGAGTTGACCCAGACGAGGTCGACCCGCTCGGGGCCGAGCGCGAGCGTGCTGTCGGCGGCGGTCGCCACCGCACCGGCCAGCCGGGCGCCCACGTCGTAGGTGGGGTAGGCCAGCTCGGGGAAGACCACCCGCTGTGCCCCGAGATAGGTGGGCAGCCAGGCGACGAACTCCTTGGAGCCGATCACCGGGAGCACGTCACGCTGGTCGACGGTGACGCCGTGCCGGCGGCGCAGCCACCCCGCGGCGGCCTCGCGCAGCGCCTTGGTGCCGTGGGTGAAGGGGTAGCCGGGGCTGTCGGCCGCCTGCACCAGCGCGTCCTGGACGTTCTGGGGCACGGGGTCGACGGGCGTGCCGACCGACAGGTCGACGATGCCGCCGGGATGTGCCAGCGCGCGCTCTTTGTACGGCTCCAGCTTGTCCCAGGGGAAGTCGGGCAGGTTGTTCACGGTTCTCCAGGGTGTCACGTTGCCGTATCGAGCGCCGGGCATGCCTCGGCGACGGGGCGCACCCAGCCTGGATGCCCCCGCTCGCTCCGTGCCGGGACCGTCAGTGGCCCTCTGCCTGCGGCGGCAGGGCGGCCACCACCGGGTGGTCCTTCTCGATCTTCCCGACCTTCGAGGCGCCTCCGGGCGAGCCGAGGTCCTCGAAGAAGTCCACGTTCGCCTTGTAGTAGTCCTTCCACTGCTCGGGAAGGTCGTCCTCGTAGAAAATGGCCTCGACGGGGCATACAGGCTCACACGCGCCGCAGTCCACGCACTCGTCGGGGTGGATGTAAAGCATGCGCTCGCCCTCGTAGATGCAATCAACGGGGCATTCCTCGATGCACGCCTTGTCCAGGACGTCCACGCAAGGCTGCGCGATGACGTAGGTCACCTCGAGCTCCTTCTCTCCGCACCATGGCATGACTCTGACCGCGGTTTGCTACGCCCTAGTATTGCCGTGCTTGCCGACTGGCCGAAACGGAGGGTGGCAAACTCGTGGCGGCACGGCTCGTCATCGCGATCACAAGTCAGGACATCGGCGCACGGATCACCACCCGCAGGCGCGTTCCAGAAGGGTTTCGCGACGCGGTGGGCATCCTCGTGTCGTGGGAGTCCGGGGTGCTGACCGTCCGCAAGAAAGACGGCACGCTGGTGGAGATTCCCGAAGAGACGCTCGTAGCCGCCAGGGTCGTTCCGGCCGCGCCTCCTCGACCTGGACGGATGTAGCGGTAAGTATTCGTTGTGTGACTGTACGTACCTGCGCCGCCGCAGCAGCCATCCTCGCCAGCGCCGGATGCGGCGCGTCGTCCACCGACTCCGCCTCCACCGAGGCCAAGAACCTGCCGCCCGTCAACGCCCAGGCCGCCTCCATGAAGGCGGGCTTCGGCACCATGGAGCGGCTCGCCGAGGCCGCCGCACGCGAGGGCGAGCTCAACGTGATCGCCCTGCCCCGCGACTGGGTCAACTACGGCGAGATCATCGACACCTTCGCCGACAAGTACGACATCAAGGTCAACGAGCTCGAGCCCAACGCCGGCAGCAAGCGCCAGCTCGACGTCGCCGCGCAGCTCAAACCCGACGTGTTCGACCTGACGATGGACGTGGCCGTCGCCGGAGCCGGGCGGTTCGCCCCGTACAAGGTGCAGGGCTGGCAGGACCTGCCCGACCAGGTCAAGGACCCGTCAGGCGGCTGGTACGCGGCCTACGGGGGCTACATGTCCATCGGGTACGACCCGCGCGCCGTCAAGCCGCCCGCCTCCTTCGCCGACCTGCTGAAGCCCGGCTACCGGGTCGCGCTCGACGGCGACCCGCTGCGCTCGGCGTCGGCGTTCGACGGCGTGATGGCCGCCTCCATGCGGGCCGGCGTGCCGCAGCCCGCGCAGGGGGTGTCGCTGTTCGCCAAGCTCAAGCAGGCGGGCAGGCTCACCGACCCGGCCAAGGCCAACACGATCGTCGCCTGGGACCACCTGAACGCCGCCCGCAGCGCCCACCAGCCCGACGCGTGGAAGGTGACGATCCCTCGCGACGCCGCGCTCGGCGGCTACCACGTGCAGGCGATCAGCAAGACGGCGCCGCATCCGGCCGCCGCCCGGCTCTGGCAGGAGTTCCTGTTCTCCGACGAGGGCCAGAACCTGCTCATGAAGGGGTTCGCCCGGCCCGCGCGCACCGAGGCGATGCGCATGAAGGGCACGCTCGACGCCGAGCAGGCCGCGAAATTGCCCAAGGCGCCCGGCCCTCCGGTCATCCTGACGATTCCGCAGGCAGACGCGGCGAAGGCGTACCTCAAGCGGCAATGGGCGAAGAGCATGGGATGAGTCCGATGTGACTTGATATGTCGTAGGGACGTTCAGGCTCTAAAGTGAACGGACAGCACGGCCACGGGGGCCCGATGTCTGATCGAATGTGAGCTGATCGTCTTGCGATACGACACGCCGAGTTTGGAGCGGTGGAACAGTCGCGCCTACGACAGCAGCTTCGGCTACGTCTCGACGCAGGGCGCGCCACTGGTCGACCTGCTGGACCCGCGACCCGGGGAGCGCGTGCTCGACCTCGGGTGCGGCACCGGAGTGCTCACCGCCCAGATCGCCTTCAGGGGCGCCGACGTGCTCGGCATCGACGGCTCCGCCAGGATGATCGAGAAGGCGCTGGCACAGTATCCGGGCATCGACTTCATCGTCGGCGACGGGCACGACTTCACCGTCGCCGAACCGTACGACGCGGTCTTCTCCAACGCGGCGCTGCACTGGATGAGCCGCGACCCCGGCACCGTGATCGCGAACGTCCGCGAGGCGCTCACGCCTGGCGGGCGTTTCGTCGCGGAGATGGGCGGGGCGGGCAACTGCGCCGAGCTGACCGCCGCGATGCTCACCGCCTGGCGCGAATACGGCCTGCGCGAACCGGACCTGCCGTGGTACTTTCCCACGCCTGCCGAGTACGCCCGGCGTCTCGAACAGGAGGGTTTCGTCGTCAGGTTGCTCGAATACTTCGACCGGCCGACACCTCTCGACGAGTGCCCGGGCGGAGCCGCCGACTGGGTGAACACGTTCGCCGCCTCGGTGCTCGAGGGGCTCCCACCGGACATCGTGGGGCCCCTGTTGCGGCGCGTCAACGAACTGGCCGCCCCTGCGCTGCGCAGGGAGAGTGGCTGGATGGCGGACTACGTGCGCCTACGCTTTGCCGCTGTTCGGCGCTGATGCGTAGTGCATGATGCGTAGGGCTGTTTTGCCGGACTATGGTCTGTTCCGTGGGCGGCGAGACTATGGCTGCACCGCTGCGGCGGCGTGAGGGGCTGGTGAACGGAACGGGATGAATTTCTGCCTGAGCGACCTCGTACCACCGTTGAGGTGGAGCGACGCGTCGACGATCACGCTACTCACCGGGCAACCGGACCTGCCGGACGCGTGGTGGCGCACCCTGCCCATGCCACACGTGCTCGCGGCCATCGGCCCGGAGTCGCTGGGCGAGCTGCTCACGGAGATCGCCCTGGAGCACTGGCCCGCGGCGACGGTGGGCGACGTCCTGCCGGCACTGCACGTCCTGGACCCCGATGAGGCCGACGAGCCCGCGGTCGCCATCGCGCTCGACCGGGCCGGCTCGTGGGCGGGGCTGCTGGCGCTGACCAGCCGGGAGCTGGTCGACCAGCCCTTCATCCAGGCGCGGCCGGTGCTGAACACGCTGTTCTCCGCGGTCCTGGTACGCCTCGCGCGCCCGCGTCCTGAAAGCCCGGCATCGGCGGCCGAGGCCGCGGCCACGGTCGGCCCGATCGTGGCCCCCGCACCGGCCGCACCGGAAACGGCTCACGGGTCCGAGCCCGTCGCCGCCGGCCCGGAGCCCGCGCGGACGGCCGGGGAACCGCCCCGTGAGACCCCGCGGGGAGAGCACGCGTCTCAGGAGCTCGCAGCCGGGCACCCAGCGGAGGCCGACCAGCCGGGCGCCGAGCACGCCGTCGCCGCCGGCCAGCCGGGCGGGGGTCAGGAGGCCGTCGAGGCAGGCGGGCTCCACGAGCGGGCCGTTGAGCACGAGACGCCTCACGCGGCCGGTGAGCGTGCCGCTGAGGCGCCGGCACAGTTCGCCGCCGTACCGAGCGAAGCCGCGCCGGCGGCCGACCACGACGCTGAGGCCGCGAGTGCCGAGCAGGTCGCGGAAGCCGGCGCCGGCGCCGCGAGGGCCACGCCGGTCGCTGAATCTGCGGCTGAGGCCGTGAGCCCGGGGCCGGTCGCGGAACCTGCCGCTGAAGCCGTGAGCCCGGAGCGGGCCGCCGAGCCTGAGGCTGCGGAACCCGCGGCTGAAGCCGTGGGTCCGGGGCCGGTCGCGGAGGCCGAGGCTGAGGGTGCGCCCGCCGCGGAGGCGGAGCAGTCGTGGCAGCCGTTCGGTGGGCGGGCGGAAAGCGCGGCCGATGCCCTCGCGCCCGGTCAGGACGTGCTGGAGTCCTCCCCCGAGGGTGCGGAGCCGGTGAGCGCGGCCGGGCAGGAGCCCGAGCACCAGCGCAACGCCGCGCCGGAACCCGAGCCTCACGTCGTAGCGGCGCCGGAAGCCGAGCCTCAGGCCGTAGCGATGGAATCCGGACCCCACGCCGACGGAGCACCGGAGCCCGGACCCCGGGCCGACGGAGCGCCGGAGCCCGGGCCCCGGGCCGACGGAGCGCCGGAGCCCGGGCCCCGGGCCGATGCGGCGCCGGTGCACGAGTCTCAGGGCGACGGGGCGGCGTCCGGGCCGGGCACCGTGGAGCCCGAACCGATGGAGGCGGCCGGGCAGGAGCAGCCGTTGCCGGAGCTCATCGAGGCCGCGTTCGCCGGGCTGGACGACAAGAGCTGGGCGGTGGCGCAGAACCGGATCTTCACCGACGAGCCCTCGGCGGTGGACCAGCTGGCCAAGCTCTTCGCCGTCCCCCCGGCGGAGATCACCGCCACCGAGGACGAGCTGCGCGCCCGCCTCGACCAGTGGCTGGCCAGCGAGGAGGCGGCACCGTACCGCGCCCACCTGGACGACCTGGTGCGGACGCTGGGCCCGGCCGCCCCCAAGGAGCAGCTCATCGGCGCGGCCGACTGGCACCACGTGGAGATCCGCGCGCTGGAGGTGCCCGCCTGGCAGTTCGTCCTGGCGACCCTGGCACCCCAGCCCCAGCCGCAGCCCCAGCCGCAGGCCGCCCAGGCACCGCAGGCGCAGTCGGCGTTCGGCCCGGTTCAGGCGGCTCCCCCGCCGGCCGGCCCGCCGCAGTTCCAGGCGTTCGCGCCGGTCGCGCCGGCGGGCGAGTCGAACGGCGGCTCCGCCGACGAGGCCGGCCAGCCGTACCAGCCGTTGAAGGACGTCTCCCAGACCCGGCGCTGTTTCCGGCAGCCCGACGGGCGCTGGTGGTTGCGCATCGACGTGACCGCCGAGCAGCTCGCGGGCGGCGAGTGCGCGCTGCCGACGGGGTTCGCGTCGTACCTGGGCCTGTCGCCGGGCGAGAGCAGGACGGTCAGGAGCGCCGCGGGCGAGCTGACGATGACGTGGCACGGCAAGCCGGTGCTGGAGTCGATCGAGCGCCTCCTGGTCGACGTCGGCGCGCGCGAGGGCGGGCACCTGTTCCTGACCTTGTCGGACGAGGGTGTGCTCAGGGCCAGGCACCTGCCGGTCGCCGCCCAGGGCGCGGAGAAGATCACCAAGGCGCTGCGCCTGGTCGGGTACACCGCCCCGGGAGGCACCAGGGACCAGGCGGCCCGGGTCATCGCCACCAGGATCGGGATGACGGGCCCGGTCAGCCTGCCCGACCTGCTCACCAGGCTCCGCGAGCGCGGGGACCGCGACCTGCTCGCTCTCCTGGACTGAGCCGGTGCCGCGGCTCGCGATCGGCCCTGCGTTTCCCAGGGAGCTCAGCGCACTGGCACCGCCGGTGCGCAGGGATGCCGTGGTCGCGCTGCGCCGGTTCCTGCTCAACGTGGCCGGCGCCCCGCATCCGCAGGGGGTGCGGGGCGCCAGGGACGCGAGGGTCGCGACGCTGCGCCTGGCCGAGGGGCATCGCGGGGTGGTGGTACGGCAGCGGGACGTGTTCTGGCTGCGTACGGTGCTGCCCGACCCGGAGGCCTGGTCGTACGCGCAGCGTCACAGGTTCGGCGTCAACCCGGTGCTCGGCGTGATCGAGGAGTGGGACGCCGAGGCGCTCGAACGGGTCGAGCCCGCGTTACGCAGGTCGGTGCGCTCGCCTGGCCTGTTCGCCCCGATCTGCGACGGCGATCTGCTCGCGCTCGGCCTGGACTTTCACGCGCTGCCGCTGTTCAGGCTGGTCACGACCGAGGCCGATGTGGCGGCGCTGGAACCCCTGCTGCCGCCCACCCAGCACGCCCCGCTCGCGGTGCTCGCCCGCGGCGGCACGCTGGCGCAGGCGTGGCGGGAGCTGGACGCCTGGCGCGCCTCGTCGGAGGAGCCGGGGCCGGTCGACCCCGACGATCTGTACGCGGCGCTGCTGCGCAGCCCGGACCGGGCGGTGTTCGTGGCCGGCAAGGTGGAGCTCGACCGGGTGTTGCGCGCGCCTGACTGGTGCACGTTCCTGCATCCGCCGCACCACCGGCTGGCCAGGGCCGCACGCTACGAGCATCCGGTGCTGGTGGTGGGCGGAGCGGGCACGGGCAAGACCGTCGTCGCCCTGCACAGGGCCGCTCATCTGGCCGCGCACGGCGCGGGACCGGTGTTGCTCGTGACGTTTTCCCAAGGGCTTGCCGAAGAACTGTCTGCGAAACTCGACCTTCTGATCGATGATGAGGTGGTGCGTAAGCGGGTCGAGGTGGACAACGCCGATCGCCTGGCCATGCGGATCGTGACCGACGCGGAGGGCCGGCGACCGGCGCTGGTCGGGCAGGGGGCGCGCTCGCTGGCCGAGCTGACCGACGAGGCGCTCAGGTTGCTGTCGCGCGCGACGGGTGACCTGCTCGACGACGTCGATCCCGGGCGCAAGCCGTACCGTCACATCGTGGTGGACGAGGCGCAGGACGTCAGCCCGGCCCAGTGGCGGCTGCTGCGGGCGGCGGCGCCGCACGCGCGCGACGACCTGTTCGTGGTCGGCGATCCCCACCAGCGGGTCACCGACGCGCGGGTGGCGCTGGGCGCGGTCGGCATTCCCGCCGTCCAGCACACGCTCAAGCTCTCCTACCGCCTGCCGCAGGATCTGCTGTCGTTCGTGGTCAGGCTGCGCGGCGGCGGCCTCGCGCCCGGCCTGGTCAAGGGCGCCACCGACATGTACGGCCTGCGCGCGGCGCGCGACGGCGCCCGGCCGGTGGTCAGGGCGTACGCCACCCAGGAGGAGGAGCTGGAGGGGCTGCGGACCGTGGTCGAGTCGTGGCTGGCGGACGGTGTGCCCGCCGAGGAGATCGCGGTCGGCGCCCGTGACGTCCGGCATGTGCGCGCCGCCCGGCGGGCGCTGTCGGGCCTGGACGTGCGCGCGTGGACCTTCCCCCACCTGAAGGGGCTCGAGTTCGAGCGGGTGGCGCTCGTCGGAGTGGCGGAGGGCGTGGTGCCCGAGCCGCCGCCGGAGGAACCACACGCCAGGGCTCGTGCGCTGCAGCGCGAACGGAGCATACTGTTCGTCGCCTGCACCCGTGCCCGCTCGATGCTCTATATCTCCCATTCCGGACGGGGGAGCCCCTTTTTGTCCCTCTGATCACATAGTCTGAACTGCGGATATAACGTCCCATTGCCGGTTGGACCTCAATGAACCTCAGCCTGAGCGACCTCGCGCCACCACTGCGCTGGACCTCGCCTGGTCAGATTGCGCCGATCGTGGAGGAGCCGCAGCTGCCCGAGGCCTGGTGGCAGGCGATTCCACTCGACCGTGCCTGCGCCATCGCCGGCACGCAGACCGTGGCGGGCCACCTGGCCGGCCTGGCCATGGCCTGCTGGGGTCATCTGATGCTCGGCGACATCCTGCCGCTGCTGCGCTTCTCCGACCCCGCCGAGGCCGAGCGGACGCCGGAGACGCTGGGCAAGGACGTGGTGCAGAAGTTGTTCACCGGCGTGTTCGAGCGGCTGCTCGAACCCCTTCCCGAGGCCGTGCCGGCGCCGTCCAGGGCGGACAAGCCGCTGCCCGAGCTGATCGACGACCTGTTCGGAGCGCTCGACGACCGGCAGCGGGCCATCGCCCGCGACCGGCTGTACGCGACGCAGCGGGCCACGCTCGACGAGCTGGCGCAGCGGTTCTCGGTGACGCGGGAGCGGATCAGGCAGATCGAGCGCGACCTGCGCGAGCACGTGGAGGCCTGGCTCGCCAAGCCGGAGGCCGCCGCGGTGGCCGCGCACGTGTCGTGGCTGCGCGGCCGGCTGGGCTCGGCCGTGCCCGCCGACGACCTGCAGACCACGGTCCCGTGGCACGCCGCCGAGCTGCGCAGCCTGGGCATCCCGGCGTGGCGGTTCGTACGCACGCTGCTGACCGGCTACGAGCAGTCCGGCGGCTGGCTCGTGGCGGGCGGGGCCGACGACCTGAGGGAGAAGACCCGCCAGCTGTTCGCCGACGGGCCGCACCCGCTCGCCGAGGCCGTGACCATGGTCGCCCAGCTCGGCGTGCGGGAGGACGTCGCGGAGCGGTGGATCCTGGGCGTGCCGCAACTGCGCGTGCTGGGCACGCACGTGGTGCCGTGGCCGCGCAGCATCAACGAGAAGGCGGAGGCGGTGCTGGCGGTGGCCGGCACGCCGCTGTCGCCGGAGGAGATCCAGGAGCGCATCGGCGAGGACTACAGCCTGGTCGGCATCCGCAACCAGCTCACCGCCGACGACCGCTTCCGCCGGATCGACCGCAACAAGTACGGCCTGACCCGCTGGGGCGGCGACGAATACCTGGGGATCAGGGAGATGATCGCCCGCGAGATCGAGCGGGCCGGCGGCGAGGCGTCGGTGAGCACGATCGTGACGAACCTGACCTCCCGCTACGACGTGAGCGAGAGCTCGGTGCGGGCCTACTCCGGCGGCCCCGGGTTCGAGCGGACGCAGCGGGGCTGGATCCGGGTGGCGGGCACCTCGCCGAGCGGGGAGGCCGAGCCGTACCATCCGCGCAAGGGCGTGGCGGAGACGCGGCGCAGCTTCCGCTCCCGCGACGGGCGCTGGTGGCACCGGGTGGACATCAACGCCGAGCACCTGCGCGGCTCCGGCTCTCCGCTGCCGACCGGGTTCGCGGCGTACCTGGGGATGGCGCCAGGCGGGTCGCTGACCGCCTCCACGCCGTCCGGTGACGTGGTGATCAGCTGGCACAACCAGCCCACCATGGGGTCGATCCGCAACGTGCTTGCCGACTTCAAGGCGAGCGACGGCGACCACGTGTTCCTGACCGTGTCGGACGGCGGCGAGTTGCTGACGCGCCACATGCCCGCCGCTCCTCCCGGCATGCCGCCGCTCAACCGGGCCCTCTACCTCATCGGGATCACCGCGCCGGTCAACTCGGAGATCGAGGGGCTGCGGCTGATCGGGGCCAGGATCGGGGCGTCCGACCTCGCCACGCGCGACGAGATCCTGGACAGGCTGCGCGAGCGCGGCGACAGGGACATCCTCGGTTTCCTGGGCGGATGACCTCGGGCTAAGCTCGGCGGATGGTGCGGATCTACGACACGCGCACCCGGCAGGTCGAGGAGATCGCCGCCGGGCGGGCGGTGCGGATGTACACGTGCGGGCCGACGGTCTACCGCCACGCGCACGTGGGCAACCTGCGCACCTACGTGCTGTCCGACCTGATCAGACGGGTTCTGGAGCTGCGGCGGGTGCGCGTGCTGGCCTGCCAGAACATCACCGACGTCGGCCACCTCGCCGACGACGCCGACGAGGGCGAGGACAAGGTCCTCGCGCAGGCGCGGGCCGAGGGCCGCTCGGTGAGCGAGCTCGCCCGCTTCTACGAGGACGCCTTCAGGCGTGACACCAGCGCGCTCGGCCTGCGGCCCTCCGAGCACATGCCGCGCGCGAGCGAGCACATCGACCTGATGATCGAGCTGATCGCCAAGCTGGTCGAGAAGGGGCACGCGTACGCGGTGCCGGACGGGTCGGTCTTCTTCGACGTACAAACCTTTCCCTCGTACGGCGAAATTTCTGGTAATCGGCTGGACGCGCTCAAGCCCGCCCACCGCATCGACGCCGTCGACCCCCGCAAACGTTTCCACGCCGACTGGGCCCTGTGGAAACCCGCCACCGGCGAGCTGAGCTGGGACGCGCCGTGGGGGCGCGGTTTCCCCGGCTGGCACGTGGAGTGCTCGGCCATGTCCCTGCGCTATCTCGGGTCGCGCTTCGAGATCCACACCGGCGGCATCGACCTGAGGTTCCCGCACCACGAGGACGAGCGGGCCCAGTCCGACGCGGCCGCCGGGCACGAGGTCGTGCGCCACTGGGTGCACGGTGAGCACCTGCTGTTCGACGGGCGCAAGATGGCCAAGTCCACCGGCAACGTGGTGCTGCTCTCCGACGTGGCCGACGCCGGCCTCGACCCGCTGGCGCTGCGCCTGGCCTTCATGGAGCACCGCTACCGCCAGCAGCTCAACCTGACCTGGGAGACGTTGCGGGCCGCCGACCGCACGCTGCGCAGGTGGCGCTCGCGGGTGGCCGAGTGGTCGGAGTCGGTCAGCGCGCCCATGCCCCGCGACCACGTGGCGCGGGTGGAGGCGGCCATGGAGGACGACCTCGACACGCCGTCGGCGCTGCGCGCCCTGCGGGAGCTGGAGCGGGACGAGTCGGTGGCGCCCGGGGCGAAGCTCGAGGCGTTCCTGCACCTGGACCAGGTGCTCGCGCTGGACCTGCCGAGCGAGATCGGCAAGACGCGGGTGCTGCCGCCAGGGGCCGGGGAGTTGCTGGAGGCCCGCGCCCGGGCCCGCGAGGCGAGAGACTGGGCGGCGTCCGACCGGCTCAGGGACGAACTCGCCGAGATGGGGGTCCGCGTGGCCGACACCCCGGAAGGGCAGACCTGGGCCTGATCGCCGGGTCCTGATCCCGTGACCGGCGCTCAGCGCGCCTGTTGCGACGTTCCAAGGAGTGATCTTCGGCTGTCAGACTTGATGCCAGTTTCGGCATGATGGAGGTAGTCGGTGAGGCCCTATGCGTGGATGCCGTGGCCGTTGCGGTGGTTCGCTCGGGTGTTGACCGTTCTGCTCGCGCTGGCGCTGGTGCTTGCGGGCGTGCTTGTCGTCACGGTGCGGACGTCGTTCCCTCAGGTGGATGGATCGCTACGGTTGCCGGGTTTATCCGGAAATGTGGAGATTTATCGCGATAAATCAGGGATTCCGCACATCTACGCTGGGACTGCCGCGGACCTGTTCATGGCTCAGGGGTTCGTCCACGCCCAGGACCGCTTCTTCGAGATGGACTTCCGGCGCCACATGACCGCCGGCCGCCTCTCGGAGCTCTTCGGAGCCGCCACGCTCAAGACCGACAAGGCGCTCAGGACCATGGGCTGGCGCCGGGTCGCCGAGGAGGAGCTGGGCGGGCTGGCCCCGGAGACGCGCGACAACCTCAACGCGTACGCCAAGGGCGTGAACACCTGGCTCGCCGCCAACCCCAACGCCTCCGACCGCAGCCTCGAATACTCCGTGCTGAAGCTCCAGAACGGCGCCTACCAGCCGGAGAAGTGGACCGCGGCCGACTCCGTGGCCTGGCTCAAGGCCATGGCGTGGGACCTGCGCTCCAACGTGGAAAGCGAGATCGACCGCGCGCTCGCGCTCACCAAGCTGCCCAAGGAGCGGGTCGACCAGCTCTACCCCGGCTATCCGTACGACCGCCACTCCCCGATCGTCACCCAGGGCGCCCTCGCCCAGGGCCGCTTCGACCAGGAGGCGGAGCCACGGCGGCGGGCCGGCCGGCTGCTCACCCAGGCGGCCGAGGCCCTCGACGCCGTGCCGGACACCATGAGCACCGAGGACCGCGAGGGCGTCGGGTCCAACTCGTGGGTGGTCTCCGGCGCGAACACGGCCTCCGGCAAGCCGCTGCTGGCCAACGACCCGCACCTGGCCCCGCAGATGCCCTCCGTCTGGTACCAGGCGGGGCTGCACTGCAGGAAGCTCACGGAGGAGTGCCCGTACGACGTGACCGGGTTCACCTTCTCCGGTGTGCCAGGAGTGATCATCGGGCACACCGACAAGATCTCGTGGGGCTTCACCAACCTCGGGCCCGACGTGGCCGACCTCTTCCTTGAGCAGGTGGAGGGCGACACGTACCTCTACCGGGGCGAGCGGCTGAAGCTGGCGACCAGGAAGGAGCAGATCAAGGTCGCCGGGGGCGACCCGGTCACGATCACGGTCAGGAGCACCCGGCACGGGCCGCTGATCAACGAGGTGATCGACACCGCCCGGCCCAGCGGCGAGGCCAACGCGGTGGCCCTGCAGTGGACGGCGCTGACGCCGGGGCGGACGGCCGACGCCATCTTCGAGCTCAACAGGGCGAGCGACTGGGAGCAGTTCAAGTCGGCGGCGGCGTTGTTCGAGGTGCCCGCCCAGAACCTGATTTATGCCGACACATCAGGAAAGATCGGTTACCAGGCCCCCGGACACATCCCCGTACGCGAGAACGGCGACGGCACCTGGCCGGTCCCCGGATGGACGGGTGAGTACGACTGGAAGCCGGAGCCGATCCCGTTCGACCGGCTGCCGTCCGTGGAGGAGCCGGCCGACGGGTTCATCGTCACGGCGAACAACGCCGTCATCGACCCCGCACGCTACCGCCCCCTGCTGACCAAGGACTGGTCGTACGGCTACCGCTCCGAACGCATTCGCGACCTCATCGAGGAGGCGCTCGGGAAGGGCCCGATCGACGCGGCGGCCATGGCGCGCATCCAGCAGGACACCTACAACGGCTTCGCGGAGACGCTGATCCCGGCGCTGATGCGGGTCGACCTGGCAGGGCCCAGCGGCCAGGCCAGGCAGCTGCTGAAGACGTGGGACAGGCGGGAGGACCTCGACTCCGCGGCGGCCGCGTACTTCAACGCCGTGTGGCGCCAGGTGCTCGTGCTGACCTTCAACGACGACCTGCCCGAGCAGGCCAGGCCGGCCGGCGGCGACCGATGGTACGAGGTCGTCAGGCTGCTGCTCGCCGCCCCAGGCGACCCCTTCTGGGACGACGTCACCACGAAGAACCGCAAGGAGACCCGCGACGACATCCTGCGCCAGGCGATGGCCTCGGCTCACCAGGAGCTGGCCGACCGGCTCGGCGACGACGTCACGTCGTGGCGCTGGGGCGACCTGCACCGGCTGGAGCTGGTCAACGGCTCGCTGGGGACCTCGGGCATCGCGCCGGTCGAGGCGCTGTTCAACCGCGGCCCGCTGTCCGTGCCCGGCGGCAAGGACGCGGTCAACGCCACGGGGTGGAACGTGCAGAGAGGGTACGAGATCACCGCCGTCCCGTCGATGCGCATGATCGTCGACCTGTCCGACCTGGACAAGTCCCAGTGGATCAATCTGACGGGCGCCTCCGGGCACGCCTTCCACGACAACTACGAGGACCAGGCGGAGGCCTGGGCGCGAGGAGAGCTGCTGCCGATGCTCTCCACGCCGGAGTCGGTCAAGAAGGCGGCCGTGCACACGCTCCGGCTCACCCCCTGACGGCGCCTTTTACAACGGCTGTCAATCGCCACTCCTGCGCGTTCGCCACCGGAGGGGAGCGCACGGGTAGCCGCCGTCCTCCAGATCGGCGAGGCGCTCGAAGACGTTGTAGGACGCGCGGTCCCCGCAGACGATCGCCGAGACGAGCATCGCGATCAGATAGAGCGGCAGCATGGGCAGCCCCGCGCACCACGCCCACTGCGTGGCGTGCCGGTCCTCGTGCAGGACGAGCCGGCGGTTCAGCGAGTTGCTCCTGGTCAGGACCACGTTTCCGATGGTGAACGCGCTCGCGACGGGGAATCTGTAGCGGTAGCCGAAGGCCAGGATGAGCCCGTTGGGGCCGGGTCGCCGGGTGGCGCCGCCGATGCGGGCGATGAGCAGGCCGAGCGGGGTGGCGAGGTTCAAACAGTTCGCCACACGCCGGAACCGGAAGCGCTTGTTCATGCGTCTCAGTCTTGACCGATCTTGACAACTCGGAATAATGGCCAGGGTCCTGAAATCTCCCACAAGAGCAGGATTATGAAACTCTCCATCCTGGGCGCGCTGCTCGGCACCGTCGCACTGGCAGGAGCCGGCGGAGCCGCGATTTCCCAGACGTCAGCGACCGAACCCCTATCCTCTGGCAGCCCACTAGGCGCGAGGGTCGCGTTAACCGACGGCCCGACCGAGACTCCAGCCCCATCGGAAAGTCCCACGACCGGGGAGTACACCGCCAAGACGAAGGTGGTCAAGAAGAGAGGCGTCTCCTATCTGGACGTCTCCCTCACCCACGAAGGGCCCGCGCTCTTCACCGTCAAGCAGAGAGTGTGCAAGAGGGGGTCGTGCAAGACCGCGACCGCCGACATCCCCGTCATCGACGGTGCGGCCGAGTCCACGAAGAGGCTGGGCCGGGGCACGTACAAGAAGCGTGGCAAGGCGCGCGTCGAAGTGACGCCCATCCCCTTGCCGACCGTGACGGAGAGGGTCACGGTGACCGTCACCGAGCCCGGCCCGACGGTCACGGTCACGTGCCGGCCCGGTGATCCGCCGACGGAGACGCCTCCGCCGACCGACGTACCGACCGACACGCCGCCGCCCACCGAGGCGCCGGCCGAGACCTCGCCGCCCCCGACGCCCGCGGAAACCGCCACCGGAACCCCTCCGAGCACCGAGACGCCGACGGACACCGCGCCGCCTCCGAGCACCGAGACGCCGACCGACACCGCGCCGCCGACCGACGGCGTGTCGCCTTCGGCGAGCCCCACGGAGGAGATCCCCACCTGCCCGCCGGCCTCGCTGCCGCCGACCGACGTACCTCCCTCAGGGCCACCCACCGAGGCTCCGACGGACGCGCCGCCCACCGAGGCGCCTCCGACGCAGACCGTGACACCGACGGACACCGGAGTCCCCACGGACACGGGCGCGCCGTCACCATCGGAAAGCGTCCCCGCCCAGTAACGGGGGAACGCCACCGATGAGTCGGGCCAGGCTCCGTGCCTGGCCCGACTCATGCGACCCCGCTCGTGTACGGCAGGTCAGAGCTTCCTGTAGCGGCCCTCGTGGTAGAGCAGGGGCGCCTCCTCCGAGGGCGTGCTCAGCGCCCGCACCTCGCCCACCACGATCGAGTGGTCGCCGGCGTCGTGCACCGCCGTGGTGACGCACTCCACGGTGGCGATCGCCCGGTCGAACAGCGCCGCCCCCGTCTCACCCCGGTGATGCGGCCACCGCGCGAGCTGCCCGTTCAGCGGCCGCCCGCGATGGGCGAAGAAACGCGAGACGTCCTCCATCGAGGCCGGCAACACCGACACCCCCCACATCCCGGTCTCCAGCACCGCGTCATGGAACCTGGCCACCTTCTCGGCGCAGAAGAGCACGAGCAGCGGTTCGAGGGAGACGGAGGTGAAGGAGTTGATCGTCATCGCCAGATCGACGCCGTCGCGCCGCGTCGTGACGATCGCGACTCCGGTGGCGAAGCGGCCGACGACCTTGCGATGCGCTGCGGGGTCCACGTGCCGCTCGATGAAATGCACAAAGATTACTTTATGCCCCTACATCGGATTAGTCGGAGAATACCCCCGCAACAGCCATGAACCCCTCCCCGACGAGGGCGAAAGCAGATAGGCCCCGACAAGGGCCAGCAAACCTCCGTAGAGGTAGATGTAGCCAGGAGCCCCCCGCGCGATCACCAGGTCACCCGCCCCCAACTCCAGCGTGAACGGCATCGTCACCAGCAGCCACCCGATCGCCGTCGCGACCGCGCCCAGCCGGGCGCGCATCAGCCGGCCCGCCCCCAAACCCACCCCGAACAACGCCAGCACCCAGACGACCGCCGCCACCGGGACCCCGTCCATCTGCCACACCGGGTGGGTGAAGCCGCCGACGACCGCCATCACGATCCCGAGCACGAACAACATGCCGTACGCCGCCCCGCCCAGCGCCGACTCGGCCTGGCTGCGATGTTCCATAGTGATCGAGATTAGTGGATACCGGCGAACAGATCGTTCTCGCGGTTGTACGGCTCGCCGAGCCCGCCGGCCTCCACGGGCGGCCCCGGCACCGGCAGTCCCGGCGACCCGATCGCCAAGGTGTAGTGCTCGACGCCCGCGATCTCCTGGCCCACGTTGTTGGACAGCGCGAACCACGGCTGCTCTACGGTGATCTGCGTGCCGTGAGCCCGCATGGCCTCGGTCTTGTTGCCGATCCAGGGGCGCGCGTCGATCTCGGTGGTGATGTCCTGGTCCGCGCAGCCGTAGGCCATGTCCTCGACGTCCTCGACGAGGAACCCGACCGCGGCCTCCCGCAGCGCCTGCGAGGTGCGGCGCAGCGCGGACCTGGCGACGGCGGTGTGGTAGAACTTCGCGATCCACCACGGCTCGCCCGAACCGAAGCCGGGGTCCGCGGCCAGCTCGAACGCCCTGCGCGAGACACGGTGTGCCTGGATGTGGTCGGGATGGCCGTAGAAGCCGTTCTCGTCGTACGTGACGAGCACCTGGGGGCGCACCTCGCGAATGACCTTGACCAGCTCGCCCGCCGCCTCGTCGAGGTCCGCCTGCCAGAACGCCTTCGGGTGGTCGTTGGAGGCCACGCCCATCATCCCCGAGTCGCGCCAGCGCCCGGGTTCGCCGAGAAAACGGTGGTCCTCGACGCCCAGCGCCTTGCAGGCGGCGGCGAGCTCGCCGATCCGGTACGGCCCCAGCGCGTCATCCCTGTCGGCGGCCAGATGGGCGAGATCGCCGGGGATGATCTCCCCTTCCTCGCCGAGCGTGCAGGTCACCAGCGTGACGTGGGCCCCCTCGGCGACGTATTTCGCCATGGTCGCCCCTGTGCCGATCGACTCGTCGTCCGGATGGGCGTGCACGAGCAGGAGCCGTCGATCAGTCATAGCCCTGAGCGTAACAATGGTGCGTTCCTGGCAGGATTGACCCCATGAGTGAGAGCTTCCCGCGACTGTCGGCCAGGACCCGCCGGTTCACCCTCGGAGTGCCCAGGGGCTTCACGATCTCCCCTGACGGCGGCCGGGTGGTCTTCCTGCGGTCGAAGTCGGGCGACGACCCGGTGACCTGCCTGTGGGAGCTCGACACCGAGACGCACGTCGAACGCCTGATCGTCGATCCGCGCGCGCTCCACGCCGACGAGGAGGACCTGCCGCAGGAAGAGCGGGCCAGGCGCGAGCGCAGCAGGGAGTCCGCGGGCGGCGTCGTCGCCTACGCCACCGACGCCGCGGTGACCAGGGCCTGCTTCGCCCTGTCCGGCGGCCTGTACGTGGCCGACCTGGCCGGCGGTCAGGCGCACCGGCTCGACACGCCGGGCGCGGTCATCGACCCCCGGCTCTCCCCCGACGGGCGGCACGTCGCCTACGTCACCGGCGGCGCCCTGCGCGTCCAGGACGTGCTCTCCGGCGCCGACCGTGCGCTGGCCACGCCGGAGTCGGAGACGGTGACATACGGGCTGGCCGAGTTCATCGCCGCCGAGGAGATGGACAGGATGCGCGGCTACTGGTGGGCGCCGTCGAGCGACGCGCTGCTGGTCGAGCGGGCCGACGAGGCGCCGGTCAACGTCTGGCACATCGCCGACCCGGCCAACCCCGACCGTCCGGCCACGGTCCAGCGCTATCCGGCGGCCGGCACGCCCAACGCGGTCACCGGGCTGTTCGTGCTGGGGCTCGACGGGTCGCGGGTCGCGGTGCCGTACACCGAGGAATACCTCACCACGGCGTCCTGGGACTCCCACGCGCTGTCGATCGTGACGATGACCCGCGACCAGAAGACGATGCGGCTGTTCTCGGTCGATCCTGCGACCGGCGCGACCACGCTCGTCCGCGAGGACACCGATCCCGCCTGGGTCGACATCGTGACGGGAGTGCCCGCCCACCTCGACGACGGGTCGCTGGTCTGGGTGGCCTCCGCCGACGGCGGCCACCGGCTGTACGTCGGCGACCATCCGGTCACGCCGCCGACGTTGCAGGTGCGGGCCGTACTCGACGTCGACCACGACAGCGTGCTGTTCAGCGCGAGCGGCGACCCGACAGAGATCCAGCTGTGGACGTGGGACGGCCACTCGCTGCTGCCCGTCTCGACCCGTTCCGGGGTGTTCTCCGGGCGCATGTCGGGCGGGGTCGGCGTGCTCACCGAGCAGAGCCTCGACACCGAGGGCGTGTCGGCCACGGTCGTGAAGCGCGACGGCACGGCGGTGCCGATCCCGTCGTTCGCCGAGCGCCCCGGCCTCGACATGCGGGTCTCGCTCGGCCGTTCCGGCCGCCGCGACCTGGCCACCGCCGTGGTGCTGCCGTCGTGGCACGAGCAGGGCTCGGGCCGGCTGCCGGTCCTGATGAATCCGTACGGCGGCCCGCACGCCCAGCGGGTGCTCAACCAGCGGAGCCTCTTCCTGGAGAGCCAGTGGTTCGCCGAGCAGGGCTTCGCCGTGGTCGTGGCCGACGGGCGCGGCACCCCTGGCCGCGGCACGGCCTTCGAGCGGGCCGTGCTCAACGACCTGGCGACCCCGGCGCTGGAGGACCAGGTCGACGCCCTGCAGGGGGTGGCCGAGCAGTACCCCGACGACCTCGACCTGACGAAGGTGGCCATCCGCGGCTGGTCGTTCGGCGGATACCTGGCCGCGCTCGCGGTGCTGCGCCGTCCCGACGTGTTCCACGCGGCGGTCGCGGGGGCGCCGGTGACCGACTGGCGGCTGTACGACACGTGCTACACCGAGCGCTACCTGGGCCACCCTGACGAGCAGCCCGAGGTGTACGAGAAGTCGTCGTTGTTCGCCGACGCGGGCAAACTCGAACGCCCGCTGCTGCTGGTCCACGGCCTGGCCGACGACAACGTGGTGGCCGCGCACACCCTCCGCCTGTCCTCGGCGCTGCTCGCGGCGGGGCGCCGGCACAGCGTGCTCCCGCTGTCCGGCGTGACGCACATGACGCCCCAGGAGGTGGTGGCGGAGAACCTGCTGCTGCTGCAGCTGGACTTCCTCAAGCAGGCGCTGGGCTGACCCCCGCCGCCTGCGGCGGCCACCGTACCGACCCGGGGTGTCCCAGCGTCGGACCGAACCCGCCACGGACGGACACCCCGAGACCACCACCCCACCCACCACGCCCGGACATCGTGAGGCCGCCACCGAGCTGACCTCTGAACCACGCGCCGAGTGGACGGTCTGACAAACCCAGGTCCGACACCCCCGCCGCGAAGATCAAACCCTGGTCTGACGCGATCCCGCCACCCTCTGCGGGATCGTGAACGCCATGCTGAAACCCCTCGCCCTCACCTTGGCGCTCCTGGGCGCAGGCCTGACCGCCCCGGCCGCGGCGGCGACCACCACCGCCGCCCAGGAGTGGCGCCCCTGCCCCGGAGACAAGATCGGGATGGTCTGCACCGACCTCAAGGTCCCGGCCGACTGGAGCAAACCCGACGGCCGCACGATCACCCTGAAGCTGGGGCGGCTCAAGGCCACCGGCGCCTCGAAGGGGTCGGTGCTGGTGGCCTACGGCGGCCCTGGGGGCCCCGGCATCGCCCTGACCCAGGCCAATCCCGGCTGGTGGGCCAAGCTCCGCGAGCGTATGGACATCGTCACGTGGGACACCCGGGGCTACGGCGAGCAGTTCCAGGGCCTCAGCACGGGCCTGCAGTGCGCCTGGACCCGCGTCCCCCTCCCCGACGCCCCGGAAGACAACGCCGCCTTCGGCCGGCTGTCCGACACCAACCGCGGCTACGCCGAGGCCTGCCGCCTGGAAGACCCCGAGTTGTTCGCCCACATGAGCTCGGTCGACCACGCCAGAGACATGGAGGCCATCAGGAAGTTCCTCGGCGACGGCGAGCTCAACTTCTACGGCGCCTCCTACGCGGGCATCTACGGCCAGGCCTATGCCCGCCTCTTCCCCGGCCGCATCCGCACGATGGTCCTCGACGGCACGATCAACCACAGCACCGTGAGCTGGAAACGCGAGCTGGAGGAGTCGGCCAAGGCCAACGAGAGCTTCCTGCGGCGCTTCTTCACCTGGTGCAGGAGCAACGACTGCTCCGACGTGCCCGGCCGCTGGCGGGCACTGATCGCCAAGGCAGAGCGCGCCCCCGTCCCCACGACGACCGCCAACGTCGCCTACAACGGCCGCGACCTGCAGTCCTTCGCCATCAGCCGGGCCCGGCAGGGCAAGCCGGCCTGGCCCGCCCTGGCGCAGGCGATCCGCCAGGCGGCCAAGGGCGACGCGTCCGGCTTCGTGCCCGAGCGCGGTGCCCGCTACCCCGACCAGGCCACGGGCGTCACGGAATGCACCGACTGGCCCCGCTTCGCCGACCTCAAGGAGCTGGCCGCCACCAACACCCGCCTACGCAAGGTCGCCCCCAACGCGGGCACCGCCAACACCCTGTCCACGGCGATGCTGGGCTGCATCGGCTGGCCGGTCCCCGTGACCAACAAGCCCGCTCCCCTCCCCAAGGGTCTGCCTCCCCTGCTCGGAGCGGGAGCGTGGGGCGAGTCCGACTCGGTGGCCCGAGCGCTGTCGTCGGTCCCGGGCAGCGCCGTCGTCCACCACGACGGGCCCGGCCACACGCTCTACGGCTTCAACGAGTGCGCCCGCGACCACATCAACCGCTACTTCACCGACCGCACCGTCCCCGCCAAGATCACACGATGCTGACGAAACCCTTCCGGGGAGGTCCCGCACCTGTGGGCAGGCGGCGTCACTGATGAGCGGAGGAGGAGGTGCCGTGCCAGCTTGTCCAGAGGGCCGCATAGGAGCCGCCCGCCGCCACCAGCTCGTCGTGGGAGCCCAGTTCGCTGATGCGTCCGTCCTCCACGACGGCCACCCGGTCGGCGTCGTGCGCCGTGTAGAGCCGGTGGGCGATCGCGATGACCGTCCGCCCGTCGAGCACGGCGGCCAGCGAACGTTCCAGGTGCCTGGCGGCGCGTGGGTCGATGAGGGAGGTGGCCTCGTCCAGCACCAGGGTGTGCGGGTCGGCGAGCACGAGCCGCGCCAGGGCGAGCTGCTGCGCCTGCGCGGGCGAAACGGCCAGCCCGCCGGATCCCACGTGCGTCTCCAGGCCGGCGGGCAGCTCAAGCACCCACTCGAGCGCGTCCACCGCTTCGAGCGCCTTCCGCACAGCCTGGTCGTCGGCGTCGGAGCGGGCGATCACCAGGTTGTCGCGCACCGTGCCCTTGAACACGTGATGTTCCTGGGTGACGAGCGCGACGTGGCCGCGCAGGTCGTCGAGCGGCAGCTCGACCAGCGGCACTCCGCCCACGGCCACCGCGCCGGCGCGCGGCCCGTGGATGCCGGCCAGCAGCCTTCCGAGCGTGGACTTCCCGGCGCCCGACGGCCCGACCATGGCCAGCCGCTCCCCCGGCTGGACGGTCAGCGACACGCCGTGCAACACGTCGCGGCCCTCACGATAGGCGTAACGCACGTCCGACGCCTCCAGCAGCTCGCCGGAGGGCGACGACGACGCGGAGGCCACCCGGTCGTCGGGCACGTTGGCCACGCCGAGCAGCCGCGCCATGGACGCCCCGCCCACCTGCAGCTCGTCGATCCACATGAGAAACCTGTCGAGCGGGTCGATGAGCTGCTGGGCATAGAGCGTCGCGGTCGTCACCTGAGCGAGCGCCACCCAGCCGTTGGTGTAGAAGAGGCCGCCGACCAGCAGTGTGGCCACGACCGGCAGCACATAGCCCAGCTCGACGGCGGGGAACCACACGGTGCGCAGGTGCAGCGTGTAGCGCTCGGCGGCGTACGATCGCGCGATGTCGTCGTCGGTGCGGGCCCGGCGCCGTTCCTGCAGCCCGAGCGCCTCCACCGCCCTGGCGCCTTCGACGGTCTCGGCCAGCCCTTCGGTGAGGTCGGCGTAGGCGGCGTTCTCACGGAGATAGCCGTCGCGCGCCCGCTTCAGATACCACCGGGTGGAGATCCACAACACCGGGCCGGCGATCAGCATGGGCAGCATGAGCAGCGGGCTGACCAGGAGCAGGGCACCCACGGTGATCACGAAAGTGACGGACGCGATGAGCGTCTCGGGCACGGCGTGCCGCACGGTGCGCGACAGGGCGTCGACGTCACGGGAGGTCCTGGTGATCAGGTCTCCGGCGCCGGCCCGCTCGACGGTGGACAGCGGCAGCCCGAGCACCCGGTCGACGAACTCCTCGCGCAGCTCGGCCAGCACCTTCTCGCCGAGCCTGGCGGAGGCCAGCACGGCATAGCGCACGAGAACGCCCTGCAGCAGCAGGAACCCTCCGATGGCGGCGGCCACGACGACGACGTCGACCTCGGCTCCATACTGCACGTCCTGCACCAGCCGGCCGAGCTGCCACGGCACGGCCAGCCCGGCCACGGCGGCCAGACCGTGCAGGAGGAGGGCGAGCGTGAGCTCGCGCGGATAGCGCAGGGTCAGCCGCCTGGCGTAGGCGCGCACCTGTTTGCGGTCGGCGACCGGAAGGATCTCGCGGGCCATGTGTCAGTCCTCCCCGCGGGTCACGGTCGCGGCGTAGGCGGGCGTGCTGTCGAGCAGCTGCCGGTGTGCGCCCTCGGCCAGCACCCTGCCGTCCTCGACGTAGATGACGTGGTCGGTGCGGTCGAGCACCAGCGGGCTGGTGGTGCAGATCAGCGTGGTGCGGCCGGCGCGCGCCTTGGCCAGCCGCCCGGCGATGCGGGCCTCGCTGTGGGCGTCGACGGCGCTGGTGGGCTCGACCAGGATGAGCACCTCGGGGTCGGCCAGCAGCGCCCTGACCAGGCGCAGCCGCTGCTGCTGCCCGCCGGAGAACTCACGACCGGCCTCGGCCACGACGGTGTCGAGCCCGTCGGGCAGGGCCTCGACGATGTCGTCGGCGCAGGCCGCGTGGAGTGCCTCGCGCAGTTGCGCGTCGGTGGCACCGCCGCGCACGTCGAGCTCGTCGCGCAGGCGGCCGGTGAACAGGCGAGCGCCGTTGTCGGCGACGAGGATGCGCTCGCGGACCTCGGCGATGGGCAGGTCGGCCAGGTCTGCCGCGCCGAAGGTGACGTCGCCGTCGGCGTAGCGGGCGAGCCGGTCGGCGATGGCGGCGGCGTCGTCGGGCGAGCTCGCGGCGATGGCGGTCAGCGAGCACGGCTGGAGGGTGACGCCGCTGTAGGAGTCGCGCAGCACGCCACCAGGGCTGCTCCCGGTGCCGCCGGCGACCTCGGGCTCGATCGACAGGATGCGGATCACGCGACCCGCGGCGACGTGGCCCTTGGTGAGCTTGTCGGCCGCCTCGGTGAGGGTGCGCAGGGGGCCGATGAGGAAGACCGCGTAGAGGTAGAACGAGACGAGCTGGCCGGTGGGGATCTCGCCGGCGACGGCGAACGAGGCGCCGACGCCGGTCACGATGGCGATGAGCAGGCCGGGCAGCACGATCTGGGCGCCTTCGAGCACCGACTCGACTCTGGCCACGCCGACGCCGGCCTGGCGGACGAGCTGCGACTCCTCGCGATAACGGCCGGCGAACACGTGCTCGCCGCCGATGCCGCGCAGCACCCGCAGCCCGGCCACGATGTCGCTCGCCCTGGTGGACAGGTCGCCGACCAGCTCGCGGTGCCTGAGCTGCCGCCGGTGCAGGGGGCGCAGCAGCGGCGAGACGGCGAGGGCCATGACCGGCACCCCGAACAACACGAGCAGGCCGAGCGGCAGCGAGGTCGAGATGAGGATCACGGTGACGGTGACGATCGCCACGATGGAGCCGGTGCCGCGCAGCAGGATGTCCATGGAGCTGCCGATGTGGGCGATGTCGGAGTTGCCGACGCTGACGACCTCGCCGGTGGACAGCCGCTTGGGCAGCGTGGCACCGAGCCTGGCGGCCTGCCTGGCGGTCACCTGCACGGTGCGGTAGGCGGCCGACAGCCAGGTGTGCACCGCCATCCGGTGGCGCATCAGCCCGGTGTAGGCCTGCAGCAGCCCGAGCGCCAGCAGGACACCCGCCCAGAGCAGCAGCGCCCGGGTGTCCTTGGCGGTGACGGCGTCGATGCCCCTGCCGAGCACGGCCGGCATCAGGGCCTGCACCAGCCACCACAGGGTCGCGAAGCCGATGCCCGCGAGGAGAGACGGCCACTGCCTGCGCGCAGTCCACCACAAATAGCGCAGCGGGCTGCGGATGTCGGGCACGCCAGGATCGGCCTCAGGAAGGGAGCGCATAGCCTGACAACCTTGACAAGGCGTGAGGCGGCCCGGCAATCGGTTTTCGACCTGCTGGAACGTTCCCCTGAACGAGTGGGTTCCGACGACGGCACCGGACCATTCCCGACGAAACCGCCAGATCTCCGGCGTCGCCTCAGCCTTCACCTCGTGGACGAACGCCCGCCGAGCCGCCCGGGAGACACCCATTCTGATCACCGGGCATGTCCCTGGCCCGGGTCCGTGGCCGCGGGCGATGAGTGATCCGGGCCGGCGCGTCGGTTGTGCTAGTGCCCCTGGATGCCTTTGAAGGCCCGCATCGTGTACGCCAGCGTCACCAGCGCCGTGAGCGCGAGCAACGCGTAGCCGATCGTGTACGCCCCAGTGGCGGCGTAGACCGCTCCCATGACGAGCGGCGGGAAATAGCCGCCGAGCCCTCCGGCCGCGCCGACGAGCCCGGTCACCGTCCCCACCCTGGACGCCTCGACCAGCTTCGCGACGAGCGCGAACACGCCGCCCGTCCCGAGTCCGAGGAAGAGCGCCATGAGCACGAAGCTCGCTCCCGCGGGCACCTCGGCCGGCGGCTCCAGCGCCAGCACGAGCGCCATGACCGTGGTGCCGGCGAACGCGATGAGCAGGACCTTGACCGGCCCGATCCGGTCGGAGAGCGTGCCGCCGAGCGGCCGGGCCAGCACCGCGGCGATCGAGAACCCGGCCGTGCGCAGCCCCGCGCCGGTCTGGGCGAAGCGGTACACGTTCTGCAGCAGGGTCGGCAGGTACGTCGAGAAGGCCACGAACCCACCGAAGGCCACCGCGTACAGGAAGGCCGACTGCCAGGTCGCCTTGATCGCCATGGCCTTCCTGATCCTGGGCCACGCGGGGGCGGTCGCGGGCGACCAGCGCGGCGAGTCGCGGCTCGCGCCCAGCATGACGAGACCCGTCGCCGCGAGCGCCGCCGCCATCAGCACGTGCGTGAAAGGCCGCCCGAACGTCTCCACCAGGACCGGCGTGCAGAACGCCGACAGCGCCGTGCCGCCCATGCCGGCCCCGAACACGCCGGTGGCGAAACCCCGGCGGGCGGGTTCGTACCACGCGTTGACGAAGGGGATGCCGATCGCGAACGACGTGCCGGGGATGCCCAGCAGGAATCCCCAGAACAGCAGCCAGCCGTACGACGTGGACCAGCCGGTGAACAGGACGGGCACGATCGAGACGAAGCAGACGGCCGCGAACATGCGCCGCCCCCCGAACCGGTCGGCCAGCATCCCCACCGGGATCCGCCCCAGCGAGCCGACCACTACGGGGATCGCCACCAGCAGCGAGAGCTGCGTCTGCGACAACCGCAACTGCCTGCTGTAGCTCCCGGACAGCGGACCGATGAGGTTCCACGCCCAGAACGTCACCGCGAAGGCCACCGTGGCCAGCACCAGGTTCCGCACCTGGCCTGCACGAAGTTCGGACATGCACTCTGTGTAACAGATTCTCGGTTTCCTGTGAGGAGGTGAGAGCGTGCGGCGACAACCCGGGCGGACACTCTTTACATGGTGCCCACCGTGGCCGGGATGGCGCTGCTCGCACCTTTCCCGGTCAGCCGCCCGGAGCGCGCTCCTTCCACCCAATCGGGCGGTTTGCGCCGTTCTTACATCGTGTATCGCGCGCACGGGCGATCGTGCGCGGGTGCACCCGGCACGGGTCCCGGTGCGCCAGAATCGACCCTTGTGAAGCACGGGTACACCAACAGCACGGTCGGCGACGGCGCCCTGGTCGTGAAGTGCTACCAGGGGCCCGAGGCGGCGTTCAGGCTCAGCACGGAGAGCAGATATCTGCGCCGCCTGCGCGGCCGCATTCCCGTCCCCCGCCTCCACCAGGTCACCTCGACCAGCCTGACCACCCGCTGGGTCGAGGGCTCCCACGGCCAGGACCTCCTGGACGACGGCCGCGCCGCGGAGGTGCTCGCCGAGTGCGGCCGCATGCTGGCCCGCATCCACCGGCTCGGCATCGTCCACGGCGACTACGGGCCGCAGAACATGCTGTTCGACCCGGCCACGTTCGAGACCACCGCGATCCTCGACTGGGAGTGGGCCCATCCGGGCCGGCCGGTCGAGGACCTCGCCTGGTGCGAGTGGATCGTCCGCATGCACCACCCCGAGCAGGTGCCGCTGCTGCCGCGGTTCTTCTCCGCGTACGGCGAGCCGGTGCCCGGCTGGGCGGAGCGCCACGCGGCGATGCTGGCGCGCTGCCGTGACCTGCTCGACTTCTGCGTCCGCTGGGAGCCCGGCGGGGGCGGCGAGAAGATGTGGCGCGAGCGCATCGACGCCACGGCCGCCTGGACCGAGCGGGCCGCCGGACGTCTTTGACAGGTTCTGTCGGTGTCCTTTGCTTGACTCGGGGCATGACTCGGCTCGTGATCCTCGTCCTCGGCGCGACAGGCACCATCGGGCGGCGCGTGGCGGAGCGGCTGCGCGCGGCCGGCCACGCCGTGCGTGCGGCCTCCAGAGGAGGCGAGACCACGTTCGACTGGGCGCGGCCCGGCACGTGGGAGCCCGCGGTGAGAGGGGTGTCCAGGGTCTTTCT
Organism: Nonomuraea sp. B1E8; assembly: GCF_039871515.1. NCBI lineage: Bacteria > Bacillati > Actinomycetota > Actinomycetes > Streptosporangiales > Streptosporangiaceae > Nonomuraea > Nonomuraea sp. B1E8. Next base: position 119,739 of record NZ_JBDPLS010000015.1, read on the forward strand.
CATGGCCCCCGAGGGCGTCCCGATCGATCCGGCGTTCGTGTCGCTGGCAGTGGATCAGGGCGTCGAGCAGATCGTGCTGCTGTCCAGCGGCGGCATCGAGGTCATGGGCGACGAGCGGCTGATCAACGCGGAGCGCGCGGTCCGCGACAGCGGCGCCGGGTGGACGATCCTGCGGCCGAGCTGGTTCGACCAGAACTTCGACGAGGGTTTCCTGCGGCCCGCGGTCATGGCGGGTGAGCTGATCGTGCCGATGGGCGCCGTGCGCCAGGCGTTCGTCGACGCCGGCGACATCGCCGCCGTCGCCGCCGCGGCCCTCACGCAGGACGGCCACGCGGGGCATTCCTACGAGATCACAGGGCCGCGCGCCCTGTCGTTCGGGGAGGCCGCGGAGATCATCGGCTGGGCGGTCGGCCGCGAGATCACCTATCTGGGCGGCGAGGAGGAATACATCGCGGCGCAGGGCTTCTCCGGCGACGCCATCCGTGCGGCCAAGGCGTTCACCGCCCTGCGTGCCCTCGGCGACCAGCCGGTTACCGAGGTCGTGAGCCAGGTGACCGACCGGCCGCCGAAGCCCTTCGAGAGCTACGTCACCGAGACGGCGGCGCGGGGCGCCTGGCGGCCGTGAGGCCCAGCTCGCGCACCAGGGCCGCCGCCGCGTCGAGCAGTTCCAGCTCCCTGGTGGTCATCGTGGGGTTCGCGCCGCGCCGGGCCTTGGCGCGGTCGAGCGCGTCGCCATAGCCCATCGCGGCACCGAGCCCGGCCAGCAGCGCGCCGAGCACCACCCGTGCCGCCTGCGCGCGCTCGTCCCCGGCGTCGGCCGCGACCTGGGCGAGGATCATCGCCGACATGGCGCAGTCACTCCTCCGGGCCGCCCTCCTCGGTGTTGCACCAGTCGATCACCATCGGTCCGCGGGCCGTGAGGTGCAGGTCTACCGCGGCCTCCCGGCGTCGATGCCCGACCGGTAGCGGCGCAGCACCCGTTCCTCGGTACCGGCGCTGCGGCCCTGCCCCAGCAGTTCCGCGAGCTCCATCCGGTCAACCTACCGAGCCGCGCCTCACGTACGTCCGGCGATCCTGTCCAGCTCGGCCAGGTCGGCGGTGTGGTCGCGCCGCATGGCGGACGCGAGCTCGCGCACCTGTCGCGCGCCGCCCGCGCCCTGCTCGCCCTTCGCCACCAGCGCGAGCTGCTTCAGGTACGCCCGCAACAGCGTGACGAACCTGCGGTCGAACGCCTCGTCCCGCAGCCCCGACAGCGCGTCCAGGTCGGCGACGGTGGGCATGCCGGGCATGTCGTGCCCGGCATGCGGGTTCTCGCCGGTGACCCGGGCCTGGGCGAGCAGGGCGCGCAGCCGGCCGCGCCCGCTCTCGTGCTCCTCCCCGAGCCGGGCCGCCAGACCGGCGAGCGGCCGGTCGGCCGCGCGGTCTCGCGCGAGCTTCAGGAGGGGCAGCGCCCGCGTGTGCAGGGCCTCGGCCAGCTGCAGCCAGGCCACGTCCGTGGTGGTGAAGGCCCCGCCGGAGGCGGGCGCCTGCACAGGAGCAGGAACAGGAACAGGGTCAGGAGCGGCCGAGCAGCCGAGCAGCAGGACGGCCGGCAGCAGGATTCCGAGCACCCGTGACACGCGTACGACCTCCGGAGGGCCCGGGCGGTGACGGCCCGCCCGGGCGAGGAACAGGAGTTACGACGGCCGCCCGTCGGCCCCGCACTTGATGATCGGCCGGATGCAGTCGCGCACCCGGCGCTCCATCTCCGCCGCCGGCCAGGCGTTGAAGAAGTCACCGTGCATCGTGAACCCGCCACCCGACGCCAGCCGGAAGTGCGACGGGTCGCCGCTCACCGGGTAACGGATCACCTGCCGCAGCTTGGGCACCGGCACGGGGTGCGTGCTCGGGCAGGCGCCGGCCACCGGATAGGCCATGTGGCTCTTGTGGTCGGCGGAGTCGAGGTCGCGCCCGTTCCAGCACTGCGGGAAGTCCAGGTACGACTCCAGCATCGTCCCCGGCGGGCAGGTGACGAAGTCCTTCGACGCGCCGACGTGCCCGGCGTGCAGGCAGGACCACCGGGAGATCGTCGTGTGGTCGGGGCCGGTCGCCATGGCGTTGCCCGCGACGATCCGCAACCCGAGGGGCAGCGGCTGGATCCTGGCGACGATGTCGTCCCGCACGCCCTCGCCGAGGTAGTAGAACGTGACGATGGCCGGCTCCACGGGTGCGCCGTCCCTGTAGAGGGTCGGCACCCAGTACGACGACTTGTCCACGGCCGGGTTGCAGTTCGTGGCGCCGTTGAGCAGGTCGTTGAGCTGGGTGTGGGCGTTGGTGACGCGGCTGCCGAAGAAGCTGTGCATGTGCGAGGCGCCCGGCAGGCCGGGGAAGACGATCGGGTCATCGGGCAGCCGGTGGCTGAACGGGCAGTCGGCGAGGAACTCCGCCACCCGTACGGGCTCCGCCACCGCCGGGCGGGGCACGACGGCGACCAGGCCGATCAGCAGGGTCAGCAGCGCGAAGAGTCGTGAGGCGAGCATGGCGGCTCCCTTGGTCGTCATGGGTGGACGCGCACGAGGTCGATGAGCATCCGCGACGGGAAACGGCGTGGACGCGTCAGGCGGTCCCGGCCGGTCGCCGCGACCGCGAGGGCGGGGGATGGCGGGTCGAAGATCCACGGGTCGGGGTGTGGACTCACGACGTCTCCGTCAGGGTGAGAAGCGGGGATGTTCGGGGAGCGCTCCCTGATTGGGAGAGTGCTCGCCTCCTCTGCCGCTGTCAAGATGCTCGTTACCAGATGAAAACCTGCCTGACACGCGAGAAGCCGCGCCTCACACGCCTATATACAGCTTCGACCAGCGAGAATGACAGATCCTCGCGCCGCACCCCGGCGCTTTCTCCCGAGCCGCGCCAACAGGAGACGGTCCACCCGGCCCTGACCACCCGACACCTGCACCCGGACCCGATGAGGGAGCGCTCTCTAAAAAAGGGACCATGTGAACCTGGAACGGTCGGCGTGACCCGCAGCCGATAAATGGGTGGGAAATCCTTACTGGCCCCGCCACACTGATCAACAACCAGTAAGGAGCATTTTCATGCCGAACCAGCCCGCACCGAACCTGCTGTCGTGGGCCAGCGAGATCGACGAAGGCGCGATCATGCAGGCCGCACGCACCGCCCGCCTGCCGTTCGTCTCCGGCCACGTCGCTCTCATGCCCGACGCGCACGTCGGCATCGGTGCGACGGTCGGCTCGGTGATCCCCACAGAGAACGCGATCATTCCCGCCGCCGTCGGCGTCGACATCGGTTGCGGCATGGTGGCCAGCGAGACGACGCTCACGGCCGCGGACCTGCCCGAAACGCTCGCGGCCCTGATGCCCATGGTGGAGCATCGCATCCCCGCCGGCGTCGGCAAGGGCCACGACGACCCCTCGACCGACCGCGCTCTCAGCGACCTCGGGCTCCCCCACACCGACCTCAACCCGAAGCAGACGAAGAAGGTGGCCGACCAGTTCGGCACCCTCGGGTCCGGCAACCACTTCGTCGAGGTCTGCCTCGACGAGCGCGACCACGTCTGGACGGTGCTGCACTCGGGTTCGCGCGGCATCGGCAACCAGCTCGCCCAGCTGCACATCACGGGCGCCAAGAAGCTGATGAAGAAGCAGGAGGTCGGCCTGGAGGATCCGGACCTGGCGTACTTCGTCCAGGACACTCCGGAGTTCACCGCGTACATCGAGGACATGCTGTGGGCCCAGCGCTACGCGATGGCCTCGCGTGCCCGGATGGACAAGGTCCTGATCAACGCCCTGTTCCGGGTCGTCGGCAAGGGACAGCGCGTCCGCACGATCAACTGTCATCACAACTTCACCCAGCGGGAGACCCACTTCGGCAAGTCGATGTGGATCACCCGCAAGGGCGCCATCAAGGCCGACAGCGGCGACGAGGGCGTGATCCCGGGCTCGATGGGCACGCGCTCGTACATCGTGCGCGGGCGCGGAAACCCCGAGTCGTACACCTCGTGCTCCCACGGGGCGGGTCGCCGCATGTCGCGGACGAAGGCCAGGCGCGAGCTGTCGGCGAGCTCGCTCACCGCGGCCATGAGCGGCCGCACCTGGAACTCCGACCGGGCCGCCGCCCTGGTGGACGAGCATCCTGAGGCGTACAAGCCCATCGACCAGGTGATGGCGGACCAGACCGATCTGGTGGAGGTGCGGCACACGTTGCGCCAGATCTTCAACTACAAGGGCTGACCAGGCTCCACCTCTCAGCCCTGCGAGCCGCCGCCCGGCCGCGAGCACCTCGTGGAGCGCTGGTGAGCAGTCAGCCCGGGGTGCTCGCGAGTTCCCCGGCCGCGGCCTGCGCCCGAGGCGGGCGGCCGGGGAGGAGCGGGATGACCGCCAGCACGATCACCAGCATGGTGACGACGAGCCAGAAGATGCCGTGGAAACCGGTGATCACGTCGCCGGCGGTCTGCAGGATGAGCGTGACGACCGCCACGCCGAGCGCGGCGCCGAGCTGGTTGAGCATGTAGAGCACCGAGCTGCCCTGCGCCACCATGGACTCGGGCAGCGTGCGATAGAGCGAGCCCATGGTGGGCGCGCTGAAACATCCGCTGCCCAGCCCGATGCTGAGCGCCGCCAGCGCCGGCCAGATCTCGGGCGTGTGGGCTCCCATCCGGGTGAAGGAGAGCGCGCTGAGCAGGGCGACGGTGACGCCTGCGATGGCGAGCCCGCGTGCGCCGATCCGGTCCGACAGCCGCCCGGCCAGTGGCATCGCGATGGAGCCGCCGAGTCCGAGCGGCGCCATCAGCAGGCCGGCGGCGAGCACGCCGTGCCCGTGGGCCTGCTGGTAGTACAGCGGCAGCGCGAACAGCGCCCCGAAGAGGGACAACCCGCCAAGGCCCATGATCGTGACGCTGGCCGTGAACCCGCGGTTGGCGAACAGGCGCAGGTCGATCAGCGGCGGGTTCCTCCGCCTGGCCGGTGAACCCATCGGGCGCGACCGCAGCGCGTGCACGGCGTAGCCGGCCAGCAGCAGCACTCCCGCGCCCAGCGGCAGCAGCGCCTGCCAGGCCGCGAACGACCCCTGCTCGGCCGTCTGCGACAGCGCCAGGACGACGGCCGCGAATCCGGGCCCGAGCAGCGCCAGTCCCACGACGTCCAGCCGGGCGGGCGACGCGCCGGACGGCCCATGGGACGGCTCGTCGGCGGGGACCACCCGTACGGCCAGCAGCAGGGCGACCAGTCCGACGGGCACGCTGAGCAGGAACATCCACCGCCACGACAGTCCGGCGAGCACCGCGCCGCCCGCGATCGGCCCGAGCACGGGCCCGAGCGAGAGCACCACGCCCATCAGTCCCATCACGCGTCCGGCCCGGCGCGGCCCGGCGGCCCTGGCCAGCAGGATCAGCACGAGCGGGTCGAGCAGTCCTGCCCCTAACCCCTGGAGCACCCGGAAGGTGATCAGGCTGCCGACGTTCCAGGCCAGCCCGGCCAGCAACGATCCGGCCAGGAAGAGCGACAACCCGGCCAGCCAGAGCCGCCTGCCGCCGAACCGGTCGACGGCCCAGGTGGTGAACGGGATGGTGGCGGTGACCGCGAGCAGGAAGCCGGTGGACGTCCAGCCGACCGTGCTGAGCGAGGTGGCGAAGGCGCCGGCCAGGGTGTCGATGGCGACGGCGGCCATCGTGCTGTTGAGGATGCCCAGCAGCCCGCCGAGCAGGATCACGCCGATCATGCCGAGGAGCCGGGAATCCATCCGGTCGTCCGGTGGTATTGAACTCATGGGTTCAATTTAGTTATCTAATGCGTTCTCATACAACCTGCACGTCCATAGGGATGAACCAGCGCGTACAATCACAGGCATGGCCACCAGCACACGCGGGCGCATCGACAAGCGCCAGGCGATCCTCGACGGCGCGTTCGCCGTCTTCGCCCGCCTGGGATACGCGCAGGCCTGCGTGCAGGACATCGCGAACGAGGCGGGCGTGGCCAAACCCACGGTCTACAACCACATGACCGACAAGGCCACGCTGTTCCGGCACGCCGTGGAGGCCGCCTCGCAGGCCGCGCTCGACGCCCGGATCGGCGCGCTCGCACCATTGGCCGATCCGGGCGACGATCTGGCCGGCGTGCTGGAGGGCGTCGCCCACGCGCTGCTCCGGCTGCACACCGACGAACGTTCGTGCGCGTTGAAACGGCTGCTCTACTCCGAGAGCACGAGATTTCCTGACATCCTCGATGTCGTGACCGGCAGTGGCCCCCACCACCTCACCCAGGCGCTGGCCGACCGCCTGGCCCGGCTCGCGCTCTCAGGCCGCCTGCGCGCCGGCGACCCCGACCTCGTGGCCGAGCAGTTCCTCGCCCTGCTCCTCGGCCCGCTGGAGGCCCGTTCCCGCCTGGGCACCCGTCAGATCAGCGACACCCAGCTCCACGACCTGGCCCGCGCCACCGTGTGCACCTTCATGCGCGCCTGGGGCCGGAACACGCCATAGCCGATGTCGGCGACAAGACCTCTTGTCGGAGGTAGGCAAGGGATATAGTCTGCCGCGTGTGGTGGAACGAGACGACTACGCGGCCATCCGCGATCGGATCATCGGGCTCTCCCACACCCATGGCTTGCGCTGCGACTGGGCGGAGACGACCAGGCGGCAGCGCTTCCTCCTGCTGTGGGACGCCGAGGGCCGCGTCGCGGCCCGCGCGATCGTCCCGCTCTACCCCGGGGAGACGCCCCATCTGGTCGACTCCCTCGAGCAGGGGCTCGCCCACCTGTTCGGCGACCACTGGCTGGAGGACTCATGACCGCGGACCGCGTTGACGTTCACATCACCCTGGCGGGCAGCCTGTGGCTGGCCCAGGTGGACGGCGTGGCCGGCGGCATGTCCGCGCGCACACTGAAGGAGCTGCACGCCGACGTCACCGAAGGGCTGCCGTTCCTGTTCGCCGACCGCGACCGGCCGCCCGCGCCCGTCTTCCACTACGCGCTGCCCGGCCTGTCCGAGCAGGACCTCGACGACTTCGCCGCGCTCCAGCGCCAGGCCGCCGCGATCGCCGAAGACTACACGCGCACACTGAAGAAACGTGTCAAGCACATGCACGAGCTGGGCCTGTCCGACGGCGACATCGGGGAGCTGCTCGGCCTGACCAAGCAGCGCATCCAGCAGATCCGCACCAACGCCAACGACGAGTCCCGCCAGACCGCCTGACGGAGCACCCCGCCCGCTCCGACGCGTCAGTCTCCGCAACACAGACGGATCAGGTCGACGAACTCCCACCTGCCGCTGCTTGACGAATGACAGCAAGTACTTGCTATCGTACGTCAAGTGAACACGCGTGAGCACGTGGCGTTGGCGGGTGAGCTGGTCGAGCTGGTCGAGCGGCGGATCGTCGATCCGCTGGAGATCCTCTTCGGCTCCGGGGAGCAGGTGGACCCGGTCAGGGAGCGCCTGCGCATCGAGGCCGAGGTGTGGGCCGCCCAGTTGCTGGGCCCCGACGAAAGCCTCGCGGTCCGTACGGCGGCGCGGTTGATCGCGGCCGCCTTCCCCGGCGACGGCCCGTTCGATCCCCCCGACGAGTGGTGGAGCACCGCCTTCGGCAGGGCCGTGGCCAGGCGCGCCGGCCATCCGGGCAAGGTGGCGGTGCCGTTCGCCACGGCGGGCGCGATGCTCGGCATTACCCGGCAGGGAGTTCACGACCTGGTCAAGCGCGCGAAGCTCGACCGGCATCCCGACGGCGGGGTGAGCACCCACTCGATCCGCGAACGGCTGAACCAACCTCAGGAGCGTCATGGCGCACGACGTCACCATCACTGACCACGACATCCCCCTCGCCGTACGCGACCACGGCGGGCCCGGCGAGCCCGTCCTCCTCCTCCACGGCCTGGGCGGCACGCTGGAGGCCTGGGACCCGCTCGACCTGCCCGGCCACCAGGCCGCGACACTTGACCTGTGAGGCCGGTCGGCTCGTCGAAGAGCGGCCCAGCCGGACGCCTTGAGTCGCCACGCCTACTCCGACGCGTGGTCAGTCCCCGAAATACAGACGGTTCAGGTCGACGAGCTCCACGTCTGACCGCCCACGCGCCACTTCCGTCAGGCCATCGGTGAATCCGGAGCGCGCGAAGAGCAGCAGCTTGGGCTGCTCGTCGATGCGGGTGTCAGGAAGCAGGGCGCGAAGGTGCTCCAAGCGCTGAAGCTGCGCGACGTCCATGGGCGCAAGGGTGCCCTTCGCCTCACCGATCGCAGTGATCCGATCGCTGGCGAAGGAGTTCGCCTCGGACACCACGATGTCCAGTTCGTGTCCATGACGGTGCGCACGACACGAGATCTCGCTGGGACGGACGGTGCTTGCCGTTCCGTTGAGTGTCGCGGTGGACGCATGAAGGAAGCACCATTCGCGCGCAAGGTCTTCGAAATGGGGTCCATAGATCTTGGAGGCGACCGTATCGGCATGGTCGCGCCAGACCCGGGCCGCTTGGCCGCTGACCAACTCTGGTTCTCGCCGCTGTGTGACCAGCTGATGGAGCCGGACGATCGGTTCAGCGATCTTGAACACGCTGCGCTTCTCCCGCAACGCGTCGTCGACCTGATGGACGAGGCCGATGCTCTGAAGGCCGCCGAGCAGATGGGCCAGCGCGCTCGTGGGCCTGCCGAGGGCGGCGGCGATCTCGCTGCGGCGGTGGTTTCCGGCGCTGATCGCCGCCAGCGCGGCTGCGTACGAGGTGGGATCGGAGATCGACGGCTCTTCCCTGAGCAACAGTCCGCCCTCGCGGAACATCGCGGACGCTGGGTTGAGCAGTCGCCGCTGCACCCATCGATCGAACCCGTCGAGATCGGCAGGGCCCGAGCCGCCGCACATTTCCAAGTAGGCGGGCGTGCCACCGACGAGCGCGTGCACCCGGAACGCCAGCTCCGGCGACTCCGTGAGACCCCAGAAAGCGCTCGCGTCGCGAAAACCGAAGGGCCGCACGATCAGCTCCAGCACGGCACGTCCACGCAGCGGAGCGCCGCCCCCGAGCAACTGGGCCATCGTCGTGAGGGCGCTGCCGCAGAGGATCAGCCGAGTGCGGGTGTTCTCCTTGGCATGCCCGGTCGGGTTGAGTGCTTGCTGCAGGTAGGAGGGGAGCGCCGGCGTGGCCGAGACCAGGTAGGGGAACTCGTCGATGATCACTGGCGTGGCGCGTTCGTCGCCGAGACGCAGCAACTCGTCCAGCGCTTCTCGCCAGTTGCCGAACGAGACGGGCGTGCGCAGGCCACGATGGCTTGCGTACGCCGCGCCCAGATCTGCCAGGTTCTGCGCCTCGGCCTGCTGGGTGGCGCCGAAGAGCAGACCACCGGTCTTCTGGGCCAGGAGTTCGAGCATGAGCGTCTTGCCCTGGCGGCGGCGACCGTACACGAGCCCGAGGGTGGCACCCACCAACCGGCTCGTGACGAATTCAACTAGCTCTTCCCATTCGGTGTCACGGCCGAAAAGCCGCTCGGGCTTGCTGAGCATTGTGGACCTCCGTGAACCATAGCTACACTAATCATAAGTGTACCTATCATTCTCTGCGCAGCTCACGGAGTTGCCGGAGTCCGCCCGCGCTAACTACTTGACGACACTAAGCAAGTACTTGCTAACTTGTGTCAAGGGACTATTACTCACCCTTCGGGCGTTCACGACCTGGTCAAGCGCGCGAAGCTCGACCGGCATCCCGACGGCGGGGTGAGCACCCACTCGATCCGCGAACGGCTGAACCAACCTCAGGAGCGTCATGGCGCACGACGTCACCATCACTGACCACGACATCCCCCTCGCCGTACGCGACCACGGCGGGCCCGGCGAGCCCGTCCTCCTCCTCCACGGCCTGGGCGGCACGCTGGAGGCCTGGGACCCGCTCGACCTGCCCGGCCACCGGGCCGTGGCACTCGACCTGCGGGGCCACGGCCTGTCCGGCGACGGCCCGTGGGAGTGGGAAAGGGCGCTGGACGACCTCGATGCGGTGGTGGCACATCTGGACCTCGGCAACCCGGCCGTCGCCGGTCACTCGCTGGGCGGCATGCTCGCCGTGTTGTGGGCCAGGCGTCATCCCGAATGCCCGGCGATCGTCAACCTCGACGGACTGCGCTCCGCCGAGAGTTCCCCCGGCAACTACCCGGGGATGGACCCCGTGACGAGGGACCTGGAGCTGGCGAGCCTCAAGGCCGTGTTCGACGAGCAGTCCGCGAGCATGGGCCGACCGCTCCCCGCCGAACTCCGGCCCATGCTCCCCGCCAGGGCTCTCGTCGAAAGGGACGGGCAGGTCTATGCCCGGCCGGGCGCGGAACTCCTCGAAGCGGTGCGCCACACCCCGGAGTTCCGCGACACGATCCCCCTGCTGCGCGAGGTCACCTGTGACGCCCTGGTCGTGATCCCGACCCGCGACCCGCAGGCCGTGCCGGGCGGCGAGCTGATGGCGGCGTTCAGGAGAGGGGTGCGCCGCGACCTCGCCTCCCTGCCGCCCCACATCCGGGTCAGGGAGCTTGACTCCGGCCACGACCTGCTCGCCGAGCAGCCGCAGGCGGTCGCCGCCCTGATCACGGACTTCCTCGCCGCCCCGAGGTGAGGGCGGCGGGCTACTTGGTGTTGGCCTTGAGATAGTCGCTGTTCATCTGGGCGATCGTGTCCAGCGGGATGCCCTTGGGGCAGACCGCCGTGCACTCCCCCGTGTTCGTGCAGCCGCCGAACCCCTCCGCGTCCATCTGGTCCACCATGGCCTTGGCGCGGGACACACGTTCCGGCTGGCCCTGGGGAAGCAGGCTCAGGTGAGTGATCTTGGCGGCGGTGAACAACGAGGCCGAGCCGTTCGGGCAGGCGGCCACGCAGGCCCCGCAGCCGATGCAGGTCGCCGCGTCGAACGCGGCGTCCGCGTCCTCCTTGCGTACGGGGATGCTGTGGGCGTCGGGCGCCGAACCGGCGGGAACGGAGACGAAGCCGCCCGCCTGGATGATCCGGTCGAACGCGCTGCGGTCCACCACCAGGTCCTTGACCACCGGGAACGGCGCCGCCCGCCACGGTTCGATGGTGATCGTGGCGCCGTCCTCGAAGTGGCGCATGTGCAGCTGGCACGTCGTCGTGGCGCGCTGCTCGCCGTGCGCAACGCCGTTGATCACCATGCCGCACATGCCGCAGATGCCCTCGCGGCAGTCGTGGTCGAAGGCGATCGGGTCGTCGCCCTCCAGGATGAGGCGCTCGTTCAGGACGTCCAGCATCTCCAGGAAGGACATGTCCGGGGAGACGTCCTCCACCCGGTACGTCACCATGCGTCCCGCGTCCGAAGGGCCGCTCTGGCGCCAGACCTTCAAGGTCAAATTCACTTGTAGCTCCGCTGGGTCATCTTGACGTACTCGTACTCGAGCGGTTCCTTGTGCAGCACCGGCCCGTCAGGGGTGCGCTCCCAGGCCGACACGTGCGCGAAGTGTTCGTCGTCGCGCAGCGCCTCGCCGTCGGAGTCCTGTGACTCGGCGCGGAAGTGGCCGCCGCACGACTCCGTGCGGACCAGGGCGTCCAGGCACATGAGCTCGGCGAGGTCGAAGAAGTCGGCGACGCGGCCGGCCTTCTCCAGGACCTGGTTCAGCTCCTCGGCGGTGCCGGTCACCTTGACGTTCTGCCAGAACTCCGCGCGTAGCTCCGGGATGCGCTCCAGCGCCTTGCGCAGCGACTCCTCCGTACGCTCCATGCCGCAGTAGTCCCACATGAGCTTGCCCAGCTCGCGGTGGAAGGAGTCGGGGGTGCGGGTGCCGTTCACGGACAGCAGCCGATCGATCTTGTCGCGGACCCTGAGCTCGGCCGCGGCCACGGCCTCCTCGTCGACGTCGTTGTACGGGCCGTCCGCGAGATAGTCACCGATAGTGGTGGGAAGCACGAAATATCCGTCGGCGAGCCCCTGCATCAGCGCCGACGCGCCCAGCCGGTTGGCGCCGTGGTCGGAGAAGTTGGCCTCCCCGATGACGAACAGGCCGGGGATCGTGGACTGCAGGTCGTAGTCCACCCACAGCCCGCCCATCGTGTAGTGCACGGCGGGGTAGATGCGCATCGGCACGTCGTACGGGTTCTCGCCCGTGATGCGCTCGTACATCTCGAACAGGTTGCCGTACTTCTTCTCCACGGCGTCGCGCCCGAGCCGGCCGATCGCGTCGCGGAAGTCCAGGTAGACGCCCAGCCCGCCGGGACCGACGCCGCGGCCCTCGTCGCAGACGTTCTTGGCGGCCCTGGAGGCGATGTCGCGGGGCACGAGGTTCCCGAACGCGGGGTAGATCCGCTCCAGGTAGTAGTCGCGCTCCTCCTCCGGGATGTCGCCGGGGGCACGGGAGTCGTTCTTGCGCAGCGGCACCCAGACGCGGCCGTCGTTGCGCAGCGACTCCGACATCAGGGTCAGCTTCGACTGGTACTCGCCGGAGACCGGGATGCAGGTGGGGTGGATCTGCGTGTAGCAGGGGTTGGCGAAGTACGCGCCCCGCTCGTGCGCCCGCCAGATCGCCGTGGTGTTGCAGCCCTTGGCGTTGGTGGACAGGAAGAACACGTTGCCGTAGCCGCCGGTGGCCAGCACCACGGCGTCGGCCACGTGCCGCTCGATCTCGCCGGTCACCATGTCGCGCACGATGACGCCGCGGGCCCGCCCGTCGGAGACGATAAGGTCGAGCATCTCGTGCCGGGTGTGCATGGTGACGGTCCCGGCCGCGACCTGCCGCTCCAGCGCCTGGTACGCGCCCAGCAGCAGCTGCTGGCCCGTCTGGCCGCGGGCGTAGAACGTACGGGAGACCTGGGCGCCGCCGAACGAGCGGGTGTCGAGCAGGCCTCCGTACTCGCGCGCGAACGGCACGCCCTGCGCGACGGCCTGGTCGATGATGTTCACCGAGACCTGGGCGAGGCGGTAGACGTTCGACTCGCGGGCGCGGAAGTCGCCGCCCTTCACGGTGTCGTAGAAGAGCCGGTAGATGCTGTCGCCGTCGCCGCGGTAGTTCTTCGCGGCGTTGATCCCGCCCTGCGCGGCGATGGAGTGGGCGCGGCGGGGTGAGTCCTGGTAGCAGAACGAGGTGACGTTGTAGCCCAGCTCGCCCAGCGTCGCGGCGGCCGAGCCGCCCGCCAGGCCGGTGCCCACCACGATCACGTGGAGCTTGCGCTTGTTGGCCGGGTTGACCAGCTTGGCGCTGAACTTCCGCTTCTCCCACCGTTCCTCGATGGGGCCGGAAGGCGCCTTGGCGTCCCGGATCTCCGAGCCCTCCTTGTACGCGCCCATTGGTCGTTCACCACTCCTCACTGCACAACTCCGAACGTGATCGCGAGGGGCGGGGCGAGGAAACCGATGACCAGCCCGGCGGCCAGCAGGCCCGCCCCGAGGCGCAGCATCTTGTTGCGGGCCCGGTTGGCCCAGCCGAGGGTCTGGAACGCGCTCCAGACGCCGTGCCGCAGGTGCAGACCGACCAGGACGACGGCGACGACGTAGATGAGCGTCACCCACCACCGGGAGGGGTCGAAGCCCGCGACCATCCGGTCGGCGGGGGCGGAGTCGAAACCCTTGGGGTTGACGACGCCGAAGGTCAGGTCGAGCAGGTGCCAGACCACGTACAGCGCGATCGTCAGGCCGCCGAACCGCATGATGTGGGTGGCGTAGCCGCCGGCCTGCGACTTCTTGGCGACGTACTTCACCGGCCTGGCCTTGCCCGCCCGCCGGGCCAGCGAGATCGCGGCCCACATGTGCAGGACGACGGAGGCGGCGAGCACGATCTCCACGATCGTCAGCACCGTGCGGTAGGGGACGATCGGCTCGAGCAGCGTGCGCAGCGCGTGCGCGTACTCGTTGAACGAGTCGCGGCCGAAGAAGATCTTGAGGTTGCCGAGCATGTGGAGGATGAGGAACAGCACCATCACGGCGCCCGTGACGGCCATGACGGCCTTCTTGCCGTTCGAGGAACCCATGAAGCCGCGCGCTCTGCGGCGCTTCCGGGTGCTGGGAGGGGTGACGGGCGCTGTGGCGGCGCCGCGCTCTATCGTGGCTGTCACGTCTCCAGACGCTATGTACGCAGCGACGATCCGTCCAAGTCATCGTAGGCCTCGTTTCGATAGCCACAAGCTATGATTCGGGTCTGTACGGTCGCCCCACGCCAGGGACGGTCGGCCGATGCGAGGAATGTCACATGCAGCTGCAACAACTGGCCTACTTCGTCGCGGTCGCGGAGACCAGGCACTTCACCCAGGCGGCCGAGCGCATGCGGGTCGCGCAGCCGTCCCTCAGCAAGCAGATCAAGACCCTGGAGGACGACCTGGGCACCCGGCTGTTCTCCCGCGCCCGGGGCAACGTCACGCTGACCGCGGCGGGCGAGGCGCTGCTGCCGCTGGCCCGCCGGATCCTGGCCGACGCCGACACCGCCCGGCAGGAGGTGGCCGAGCTCGCGGGGCTCAGGCGTGGCCGGGTGCGGCTCGGCGCCACGCCGTCGTTGTGCGCGGGGCTGCTGGCCGACGCGCTGGCCCGCTTCCACCGCGCGTACCCGGGAATCGAGCTGCTGGTGGAGGAGGGCGGCTCGCGTGACCTGGTCAGGGCGTTGGCCCGGGGCCAGCTCGACCTGTCGCTGATCATCATGCCGCTGCACAGCGATGACCCGGCCCTGGTGACGGAGGAGATCCTCAGGGAGAACCTCGTGGTCGCCACCCCCTCGCACGAGGCGGCGCGCGGGCGCTACCTGCACATCGAGGACCTGCGCGGCCGCCAGATGGTGATGTTCCGGCGCGGCTACGACCTGCGGGAGGCCACGCTGGCGGCGTGCCGTCAGGCGGGGTTCGAGCCGAGATTCGCGGTGCAGGGCGGCGAGATGGACGCGGTGCTGCGGTTCGTGGAGGCGGGCCTGGGCGTGGCCGTGGTGCCGTCGATGGTGCTCGACGGGCGGCCTGGCCTCTCGGGCACGCCGCTCGCGCCGCCAGGGCTCAGCAGGACGATCGCCCTGGCCCACCGCAAGGACGTCGAGCCGACCAGAGCGGCACAGGCGTTCCGCGAGATTTTGCTAGCTTTCGTGGCGGAGTCTGGACATGAAGGCACGCTTCCCCAAGGCGTGGAGCTCATCACAAAATGAGCACTACCACTTCAACTCCCCGAAGAGGCGTCTTGACGGCAAATCTCTCAGAAACGCTGACGCTGCTCCTCATCGAGGATGACGACGGCGACGCCTTCCTCGTCGAAGAGCTGCTCGAGGAGGCGGAAGCCCTGCCCAGGATCCTCCGGGCGCGAAGTCTGCGCGAGGCGAAGGAGAAGCTGACCGAGCACATCCAATGCGTGCTCGTCGACCTGACGCTGCCCGACGCGAACCGCCTGGAAGCCTTGGAGGAGGTCCTGGCGCTGGCCCCGCACGCGGCCGTGCTCGTGCTCACCGGCCTGCGGGACGTCCACGTGGGCGTCACCGCCGTCCAGGCAGGCGCCCAGGACTACCTGGTCAAACAGGACGTCGACGCGCGGCTGCTGGCCAGGGCCATCAGATACGCGATGGAGCGCAAGCGGGCCGACCTGGCCCACCTGGCGCTGCTGCAGGCGGAGCTGACGGCCAAGGAGAACGCCAGGCTGGAGAGCGCGCTGCTGCCCGACGCGCTGCTGCGTACCGGCGCGATCGAGCACGTCACCCGCTACCTTCCGGGCAGCGGCGGCACGCTGGCCGGCGACTTCTTCGACACCGTGCAGACGCCGGACGGCTCCGTGCACGTCGTGATCGGCGACGTGTGCGGGCACGGGCCCGACGAGGCGGCGCTCGGAGTGGCGCTGCGCATCGCCTGGCGCACGCTGGTGCTGGCCGGGCAGACGGACGAGGCGATGTTGCGCACGCTCGACGCGCTGCTGCGTGCCGAGCGCCAGGCCCCCGAGATCTTCACCACGCTCTGCACGGCCACCATCGCCCCCGACCTGCGGCACGCGAAGATGCACGTGGTCGGCCACCCACCTCCCGTGCTGGTGCGCGACGGAGGCGCCGAGGCGGTGTGCGACACGCCCTCCGGCCCACCGCTCGGCATCTTCCCCGACGTGGAGTGGCTGGTGATCGACGTCCCGCTGGGCGAGGAGTGGACGATGATGCTCTACACCGACGGCCTGATCGAGGCGGCCGTGGGCGAGCCCGGCGGGGAGATCGGGGTCGACGGCCTGGTCGAGCTCGTACGCGCTCGCGGAGACATCGACCTCGACCGGCTCATCCCCCATGTCGGCACGCTGAGCGACGACCTCGCCGTGATCCTGCTGCGCAGGAGGAGAGCATGAGCATCCATCCGCTGCCGCCCGCCCCGGAGGCCAAGGGGCTGGGCCGGCTGCCGGTCGCCCGCTGGTTCCTGTTCGTCGGGGCGGTCGCCGGCATCGCGTTCGTGGCCGGGGTCACGGTCGTCCTGGTGATGAGCGCCCGCACCATGGAGCTGTCCCCGCCCCCCGAGGTGGCCGCGCAGTTGTCCCGGCTGAACGTCACGCTGATCGTGGTGTTCGCGGTGCTGCTCGCCTGCGGCATCGGGCTGGCGTTCATCGTGCGCCACTTCGTCCTGAACCCCATCGACCGGCTCACCACACAGGTGCGTACGGTCGCCGCCGGCGACTTCGACCACGTCCTGCACGTCGACCGGCCGGCGGAGCTGGCCGAGCTGGCCGGTCACGTCGACTCCATGCGTGACCGCATCGTCGCGGCCTGGCGGGTCGCCGCCGACCAGAGCGAGGAGCTGCGCAGGTCCAACGGCGAGCTGGAGCAGTTCGCCTACGTCGCCAGCCACGACCTCCAGGAGCCGCTGCGCAAGGTCGCCGGCTTCACCCAGATGCTGGAGCAGCGTTACGGCCCGCAGCTCGACGACCGGGCCAGGCAGTACATCCACTACGCGGTCGACGGCGCCAAGCGCATGCAACTGCTCATCAACGACCTGCTCGACTTCTCCAGGGTGGGCCGGGTCACCGGCGAGAAGGCCGTCGTCGACTCGGGCGTGGCGCTGGACGCGGCGCTGGAGAACCTCTCGGCCGCGATCGAGGACACCGGAGCCACGGTCACCCGCGACGAGCTGCCCCGGGTCACCGGCAACCGGGTGCAGCTCACCCAGCTCTTCCAGAACCTGGTCGAGAACGCCGTGAAGTTCCGCGCCGAGGAGCCCCCGCGCATCCACATCGGGGCGGAGCGGAACGGCGACATGTGGGAGTTCAGCTGCTCCGACAACGGCATCGGGGTGGAGCCGAAGTACGCTGACCGCATCTTCCTGATCTTCCAGCGCCTGCATCCCCGCGATGTCTATCCCGGCACCGGAATCGGGCTCGCCCTGTGCCGCAAGATCGTCGAGTATCACGGTGGCCGGTTGTGGCTGGACGGTGAGACCGAGGGCGGGGGCACGACGTTCCGCTGGACACTACCTGCGGCCGGAGGCTGATCACGATGGACGTACGACCGATCGACGTGCTCCTGGTCGAGGATGACCCGGGGGACATCCTGCTGACGAAGGAGGCGTTCGACCTCAACAAGGTCCGCAACCGCCTCGACGTGGTCAACGACGGCGAGCAGGCGCTGGCCTATCTGCGCAGGGAGGGCGACTACCGCGACGCGAGCCGCCCCGACCTCATCCTGCTCGACCTCAACCTGCCGAGGAAGAGCGGCAGCGAGGTGCTGCGGGAGGTCAAGGACGACCCCGCGCTACGCACGATCCCGGTGGTGATCCTGACGACGTCGGAGGCGGAGGAGGACATCCTGCGCAGCTACCGGCTGCACGCCAACGCGTACGTGTCCAAGCCTGTGGACTTTGAGCAATTTATCCGCGTTGTCCGACAGATAGATAATTTTTTCGTAACGGTGGTTAAACTTCCTACCTCGGGGCAGCCCATGTGACGCGCCTACGTGACAGGAATCACAGCGGGTCATCGAAATTGTGAGTGACCCCGCTCACTAAACTCGATCCTGTCGTCGTAACGTATCCCCCACCAACGCGCGCCTGAGCGGAGATCGCCATCCGCGCGCCCAGCGAATACGAAAACCACGGACCCCCCGCGCGATGGGTCCGCGGGAGGTGGAGAGGTCCGCGATGACCCAAACGACGCCCGAAGCACCAGCGAGAAGGCAGCGTGCCCAGGTCAAGGTGCGCACGCTGCGCACCGACCGATGGTGGCTCGTCCCGCTAGTGACGTTCCTCGGGCTCAGCTCATTCCTTGTCTACGGTGTGTGGGCGATCATCGACACGAGCAACTTCGTCGAGCCCTACATCGCCCCGTTCGCCTCGCCCTGCCTGACGACCCAGGAGGTCTGCGACGGCGCGCGGCTGTTCGGGTGGGCGCCCGTCGGCGGCTGGTACGCGCTCCCGCCGGGGCTGCTGATCCTCGGCCTGCCCGGCGGGTTCCGGCTGACGTGCTACTACTACCGCAAGTCCTACTACCGCTCGTTCTGGCTGTCGCCGGCGGCGTGCGCCGTGCAGGAGCCCCATGGGAAGTACACCGGTGAGACCCGGTTCCCGCTGATCATCCAGAACATCCACCGCTACTTCTTCTACTTCGCGGTGGTGATCGGCGCCATCCTCACCTACGACGCTGTCCTGGCGCTGGTGCACAAGCCGCTGGGCCTCGGCTCGTGGATCCTGCTCGTCAACGCCGTGCTCATCCTCGGCTACACCTTCGGCTGCCACTCGTGCCGCCACATCACCGCGGGCAGGCTCAACCACTTCTCCCGTCACCCGCTGCGCTATCGGGCCTGGACGTTCGTCTCCAAGCTCAACGCCAAGCACCAGCAGCTCGCGTGGGCCTCGATGTTCTCCGTCATGGGCGCCGACCTCTATGTCCGTCTGGTCGCCAAGGGCATCATCGCCTTCCCGTTCGCGTAAGGACCAGCTTCAGTGGAAAACTCGATAAACACAGAGCGCCACGAGTACGACGTCGTCGTCATCGGCGCGGGCGGCGCCGGCCTGCGGGCCGCGATCGAGGCGCGCCAGCAGGGCAAGCGCACGGCGATCGTCTGCAAGTCGCTGTTCGGCAAGGCGCACACCGTCATGGCCGAGGGCGGCGCCGCCGCCGCGATGGGCAACGTCAACCCCGACGACAACTGGATGGTGCACTTCCGTGACACCATGCGGGGCGGCAAGTTCCTCAACAACTGGCGGATGGCCGAACTGCACGCCAAGGAGGCGCCCGACCGCGTCTGGGAGCTCGAAGCCTGGGGCGCGCTGTTCGACCGCACCAAGGACGGCAAGATCAGCCAGCGGAACTTCGGCGGGCACGAGTATCCACGGCTCGCCCACGTGGGTGACCGCACAGGGCTGGAGATGATCCGCACCCTGCAGCAGCGCGTCGTCGCGCTCCAGCAGGAGGACTACGAGACCCACGGCGACTACGAGGCCTACATCAAGGTCTTCGCCGAGTGCACGGTCACCCGGCTGCTCAAGGACGGCGACGCGATCTCCGGCGCGTTCGGCTACTGGCGCGAGACGGGAAACTTCATCCTCTTCGACGCGCCGGCCATCGTCCTGGCCACCGGCGGGATCGGCAAGTCCTACGTCGTCACCTCCAACTCCTGGGAGTACACCGGCGACGGCCACGCCCTGGCCCTGCTCGCCGGCGCCAACCTGATCAACATGGAGTTCATCCAGTTCCACCCCACGGGGATGGTCTGGCCGCCGTCCGTGCGCGGCATCCTCGTCACCGAGTCCGTCCGCGGTGACGGCGGCGTGCTGCGCAACTCCGAGGGCAAGCGCTTCATGTTCGACTACGTCCCCGACGTGTTCAAGGACAAGTACGCCACCAGCGAGGAAGAGGGCGACCGCTGGTACACCGACCAGGCCAACAACCGCCGCCCGCCGGAGCTCCTGCCGCGTGACGAGGTGGCCCGCGCGATCAACGCCGAGGTCAAGGCCGGTCGCGGCTCGCCCCAGGGCGGCGTCTTCCTCGACGTCTCCACCCGGCTGCCCGCCGAGGAGATCAAGAAGCGGCTGCCGTCGATGCACCACCAGTTCAAGGAGCTGGCCGACGTCGACATCACCGCCGAGCCCATGCAGGTGGGCCCGACCTGCCACTACATCATGGGCGGCGTCGAGGTCGACGCCGACACCGGCGCGGCGGCCGTGCCCGGCCTGTTCGCGGCCGGCGAGGTCTCCGGCGGCATGCACGGCTCCAACCGGCTGGGCGGCAACTCGCTGTCCGACCTGCTGGTGTTCGGGCGCCGGGCGGGCGCGGGCGCGTCGGCGTACGTGGACGGGCTCGCGGCCCGGCCCAAGGTGGCCGACGACGCGGTCGAAGCGGCCCGCGAGGAGGCGATCGCGCCGCTCGGACGCAGCGGCGAGAACCCCTACGAGGTGCACCACGAGCTCCAGCGCACCATGAACGACCTCGTCGGCATCATCCGCAAGCCCGACGAGGTCGCCGAGGCTCTCCAGGTCGTGGAGAAGCTCAAGGAGCGCGTGGCACTGGTCGGAGCGGCCGGCTCGCGCGTCTACAACCCCGGCTGGCACCTCGCGATCGACCTGCGCAACATGGTGCTGGTGTCGGAGTGCGTGGCGCGCGCCGCGCTGCTGCGCGAGGAGAGCCGCGGCGGGCACACCCGCGACGACTTCCCCGGGATGAACCCGGAGTGGCGCCGCAAGTTGCTCGTCTGCTCCACTGAGGGCGGCTCGTCCGTCCGCGTCGAGGAGAAGATCCAGCCGCGCATGCGCGACGACCTGATCAGCCTCTTCGAACGCGACGAGCTGAGCAAATACCTCACCGACGAAGAGATGACCGAGTTCGACGGGATAGCGAAGTCATGAGCTACAAGGCAAAGTTCAAGGTCTGGCGCGGTGAGGGCGGCGAGGGCAGGCTCGAGGACTTCACCGTGGAGGTCAACGAGGGCGAGGTCGTCCTCGACATCATCCACAGGCTCCAGGCCACGCAGGCGCCCGACCTTGCCGTGCGCTGGAACTGCAAGGCGGGCAAGTGCGGCTCGTGCAGCATGGAGATCAACGGTAAGCCGCGGCTGGGCTGCATGACCCGGATGTCCACCTTCGAGGAGGACGAGACCATCACGGTCACGCCGATGCGCACGTTCCCCGTCATCAAGGACCTCGTCACCGACGTGTCCTACAACTACCAGAAGGCCCGGGAGGTCCCGTCCTTCACGCCGCCGGCCGACGTCCGGCCCGGCGAGTTCCGGATGAAGCAGGTCGACGTCGAGCGGTCCCAGGAGTTCCGCAAGTGCATCGAGTGCTTCATGTGCAACAACATCTGCCACGTGATCCGCGACCACGAGGAGAACAAGCCGGCCTTCTCCGGCCCGCGCTTCCTCATGCGGATCGCCGAGCTGGACATGCACCCGTACGACGTGGCGGACCGGCAGGAGACGGCCCAGGAGGAGCACGGGCTCGGCTACTGCAACATCACCAAGTGCTGCACCGAGGTCTGCCCCGAGCACATCAAGATCACCGACAACGCGCTGATTCCGATGAAGGAGCGCGTGGTCGACCGGAAGTACGACCCGCTGGTGTGGCTGGGCAACAAGATCTTCAAGCGCACCTCGTAGGGCGCTGACACGGAAGGCGGGGGCCGGATGATCCGGCCCCCGCCTTCGTGCGTCCGCGCTGTGCGCTTGTCCTCCGCGGCGTGCGCCTACTTCTTGCGGCCCCAGCGGCGCTTGCGCTTGGCGTCGCCCGGCGCGTCCTGCGCGGGTTCCTGACCCTCCTGCGGGCCTGCCGGCTGCTCCAGGGCCGCCTCCTGGTCCGGCAGCGGCTGGATCGCGGTCACCTCGCCGTCGGCGGGCAGGTAGGGCGGCGGGTCGTAGTTCCCGCCGCGGACGGGCGGCTCGAACAGCGAGGCCGACGGGCCCTGCCAGGGCTCCGCGTCACCCGGTTCCGCGGCCGAGGCCGGCGCGCTCGGGCGCTCCCTCTCGTCGTCGTACGGGCTCGCACCCCCCGGCGGTATGTCCGCAGGCGGGATCACCGGCTCGAACGGGTCACGGTATTCGCTCTGCTTGGGCGGCTCGTGACCGTAGGAGCCGAACTCGTCCGGGTGCAGCACCACCGGATCCTCCGCCGGGGGGTGCTCCTCGTGCGGGTAGTCCTGCGGCGGGTCCTGGTAGACGGCGCCGTACTGCGCCTGGCCGCCCGGATAGGTCTGCACGGGGACGAAGCTGATGATCGGCGCGTACGCCGTGCCGCCCGGATAGCCGGGGGCGGGGAAGCCGGCCGTGGCGTAGCCCGGGCCCGCCGGGTAGCCGCCACCAGGAGGCATCTCCGGTTGGGCCATCGGCCCCGCCTTGCGTACCGCCGCCGCGTGGGCCATCCGGCGCAGCCGCCCCTCGAAGATGAGGACGGCGAAGAGGGCGAGCAGCACCAGCACCAGCGCCGGGATGCTGAGCTTCTGCGTCAGCGTGCGCTGGTCGAACTCGGGCGCCGCGTTCCGCAACTCCAGCGGCACCTCCTCGGAGGAGGCAGGCGGCGTCTCGCTCAACGGCGCGCTGGGGGGCGTCTCGGTCGGCGCGATGGCCGGCATCTCCACGCTCTCCTCAGGAGTGGAAGTGGCGGAGGTGCTGGGCGGCACCTCGACGCTCTGCGTGGGCAGCGGCTGCGGCTGCTGCTGCGGAGTGGACGGCGTGCTGCTCGGAGTCGGGCTCTTGGTGGTCTTCGTCGGCGTGGGGCTCTTGGTGGTCTTCGTAGGAGTCGCGGTGACGGTCTGGGTGATCGTCGTCTGCGGATCCTGCTCCTCCTCCGGCTCGTCAGGAGGGGGCTCGCCCGCCGTCGCCGTGACCGTCACCGTGGTCTCGGGATCCTCCGGCCACGCGTCGCACACCTCGCCGGGACTGCACCCCTCGATGGGGTCGTACGCCGCCGTGGACGCGCTGGCGCTCTGCACGACGAACGGGGCCGCGCCCGCACCGGCGAGGCCCAGCGCCAGGACGATCGCGGACACGGCTGTCGCTCTCGTGCGCTCCACCGTTGCCCTCCGCCAATCCCGAAACCATGGTCAAGGGAATACTAGCCGGGTCAAAGTAACAGTAAAGACCGATTTACAACTCCAATTTACGGTTACGGCCCTGTTGTACCGTGACAATGAGCCCCAAGGCCCCCAGCAGCAGTCCGACGGCTGCGGCCGCCAGCCAGAAACCCGTCGCGCCGTCCACGATGCTGACCCCCTCTTCCGGGCGCACACGTTTCGCCGACGACACCATTTCGAACGGCAACGGCGCCGACCCCGGACTCGCGGCCGGCGGGAACGACACCTCCGGGGATGGAACGTTCCCCGCGGTCGCCGGCACCTGCGGCGCCCCGTCGGGGAACGCCTGCGCGAACCCGTCAGGCACCTCCTGCGCGTTCGCGTAGGGCAACGACTGCGTGGACCCGTGGGACCGGGTCGAGCCCTGAGCCTGCGCTGCCCCCCGGTTCTGCGCGGGCAGGGACTGCCGGCCCTGAGCCTGGGCGGTCTTCTGAG
Source organism: Nonomuraea sp. B1E8 (assembly GCF_039871515.1). Classification (NCBI taxonomy): domain Bacteria; kingdom Bacillati; phylum Actinomycetota; class Actinomycetes; order Streptosporangiales; family Streptosporangiaceae; genus Nonomuraea; species Nonomuraea sp. B1E8. The sequence goes on from NZ_JBDPLS010000015.1 coordinate 143,097, forward strand.
GCTGGGCGGCACCGGGCTGCGCCGTCCCCTGAGGTTGCCCGGCACCCTGAGGCTGCCCGACGCCCTGAGGCACAGCGCCCTGAGGCTGGCCGGATCCCCGGGACTGCGCTCCCCCATGAGACCGGGACCCGTGAGATGGGGAGCCCTGGGACCGGGTCCCGATGGGCGGTTGTTGAGCGGGTCCGGGATCCGCGCCCTGCTCCTGTGCCGACGTTCCCGGCGCCCGCTGCGGGGAGACGGCAGGCGGCCCCTGCTCCTCGACCCCGCCCCGCATGGCCGGTGGTCCCTGCGCCTCGCGCCGCGCGCCTTCCAGCTCGCGGATCACCTGACCGTGCTCCTGCGCCCCGGCCTCCACAGGCTCCCGCGCTTCCACGCCACGCTCCCGCACCCCGGGCTCGCCCGCACCGCGCCACACCGGGGAATGCCGCTCGACGCCGGCAGGCCTCCGTCCTTCCGCACCCCCGGGTGAACGTGCCTCGGCGCCGTAACCAGGAGGCGGTCCATCATCGGGACCGACGGGCCGCGGGCCGTCCCCGCCTGAACCGGGAGGCCACCCACCCCCGGCCACCGGACCGGCGGGCGGCCAGAACTCCGGACCAGGCCATTCGCCCACCCCAGGGCCGGCCGGCGGCCGGCCGGCTCCGGCGACAGCAGAATAGTCAGCGTCCTGCGACCGGTCCCGCACTCCGTAGGGCACCCGCGCTCCGCCGCCGGGCTCGTCCGGTCCGGGCGGCCGGGTCGCCGGTACGGTGCTCCTGACCCCCGTGGAGACGGTGTCGGCCATGGCCGTCAGCCCGTCACCGGCGTCGGTGCGCACCCAGGCGGCCGCCGCCAGCGCCACGGCCCTGGCCCCGGCCGGCGCGGTGAGCGTCACCTCCACGGATCGTTCCCCGGAGACCTCGCCCAGCCTGCACACCCGCGTTCCCGGCAGGGAGGCGCCGGTGCGGGTGGAGCCGGAAGGGACCGACAACGCGCGTACGGCAAGCTCCTCGGAGGCCGCCTCGCCCGCCGTCGCCACCTCCGCCCGGGAGCCTTCCGCAAGCTCCTCCCGGTCCGCCCCGGGAAGCCTGGCATGCTCCGGCATGACAGCCCTCGGCCCGGGACTCCAGGCGGGATGGTCGGGCGACGGGGCGCAGACGACCTCCGCCAGCGCTTCCGCCGGGCTGGCCGCCACCGCGACCCTCGCGCCCTCGCCCATCCCGTTCAGCCGTACCTTGAACCGCTGGACGTCCCCCGTCCTGACCCGCTGGCCCGCGCCGTCAGACCCCTTGATCCGCTCGAGCACCAGCGACACCCCTGTGGCCCCCACAGGCACACAAGGCACCGCCGTCAGAAGGAGGGCTCCGGCAATGATCCAGCCACGCCGCATCATTTCCACTCCCCCGTTGCGACAAATCACACTGAGTCACCATCATGTCACACAGAGCGAGAGGTCCATCACCGGGGCAGCAGATTCTCCACGGTCTTCATGATGGGAAGGTCAGCGCCCAGCCAGTCGACGTCGTAATAGTCGCCGGGACCGAGCCACCGCAGCGCCAGGTGCTCCTTGGCCTCGGGCACGCCCGAAATCAGGGAGCACAGCCACACGCGCATGACATACCCCGCCGAAAGCGGCCAGTCACCACCCACGCGTTCGCCCACCGCGATCTCGACGCCGAGTTCCTCGCGGCACTCCCGCACGAGCGCCGCCCGCTCGTCCTCCCCGGGATCCACCTTCCCGCCGGGGAACTCCCACCCGCCGGCCAGCGCCGCCGGTTCGGCGCGCTGGGCCGCGAGCACCCGGCGGCCGGGGGCGACGATCACCGCGGCCACGACCACGACCGTGCTCATCACGTCACATTCCTCACAGGGATGGATTCTGCAGCTTCTTGAGCTGTTCGAGCACGTCGGGGTTCTGGAGGGGGCGGGTGAAGCCCACCCTGTTGGTACGGGCCTCGTAGCTGGTGACCTTGATCGGCCCGCACAGCCGGCAGCGCGCCTCCAGCATCTTGCCCTTGGACACGACCAGGCCGACGTGGCCGGGGTTGTTCGCGGACGTGCCGGGACCGGAGTTGAAGAACACCAGGTCACCCGGCTGCTCGTCCCCTTCCTGGATTTTCACCCCGAACGGCCACTGCACGAACGTCGTCCGCGGGATCACTAACCCCGCCGCCCGGTAGGCCGCGTAGATGACGCCCGAGCAGTCGAACGCGTCCGGCCCCGTGCCGCCCCACAGGTACGGCTTGCCGCGCTGGTCGAGCGCGTACTCGAGGATTTTGGCGACGACGTCGCTCGGCGCGGCCTCGATCAGCGGGTCGTCGCACTCCTCCGAGGCCTGCGGCGGCACCTTCACCTCGCCGGACCTGGCGTATTTCCTGGCGATCTCGACCACCTGGTCGACGTACCACCAGGCCCGGTTGTAGACGAACAGCGCCTGCCGCACGTTCTCCGGCGCGCCGTTGCGCTTGAGCATCTTCGCGGCGCCCAGGATGGCGTCGGCGGGGTTGTAGACGTCGCCCACGCCGTCGCCGTCGCCGTCGGAGGCGTAGCCGTTGAAGTCGGACGACATCGGGATCCTGGCCTTGCCGCCCCACGTGGAGATCAGGAACTGCATCGGCCCCGCCGCGCCCGCGTGGTTGGTGCCGTCCTTGACGCCCGGCAGGTCGGAGCGGCCGTGGTCGGTCTCGCGCTTGCCCACGGCGGCCAGGATGTTCCACTGCACGCCGATCTTCTTGCCGTGCTTCTTGTACAGCTCCAGGTATCTTCCGGGGATGTCGGAGGAGCCCGAGTCGGACACCTCCTCCACCTGCGTGTCGTCCTCGCAGTCGACGGAGCTGCCGCCGCCGGAGATGAAGGACGGCAACGAGATGAGCAACATCGGCGAGACGATGACCGCCACCAGGACCAATGCCCCGGCGAGACCGATCACCAGGGCGAGACGCGAACCTTTCACTCCAGAATGTCCCCCTCCTGGCCCTCCGTCGACGGACGGAGGTCGAAGACGCGCCAGTCGGCTCCCTGCTGGCTCACCGTGACCGCGTACTCCTCGTTGTGCTGCTTGGAACCGCTCTTCGCGGCGACCTGCCGGCTGGCGCTGATCACGAAGACGATGGAGGTCTTCTCGACCTGCCTGATCTCCTTCAGCCGGGCCGTGGCCGTGGAGACGATCTCGTCATTGCGGTTCTGCTCGATGGTGCCCGCCGAGGAGAGCGTTCTGGTCAGCTCGTTGCCGAACTCGGCCGTCGTGTACGCCTTCAGCCGCGTCGCGTAGGCCGCCGGATCCTCGTCGTAACGGAACGTGCCGTACTCGGCGGTGAACCGCTCGGCCAGGTCCGCAGCCGCGGCGAGCTGCTCCTTCTGCATGGGCAGGTAGGAGTAGACGTCGAACGGCTCGGCGCTCGCGGTCGCCAGCGGCGTGCTCGAAGCCGCCGGTGCGACGGCCGCGGGGGTCGTCTCAGGCGCGGGCTCCGCCTGCTCCTCCGAGGGCGGCCCGATCGTCAGGTAGACGCCGACCGCGGCGACGACCACGACGATGACGGCGAAGGCCAGCCCGCGCCGGTCACCTGGCTGTGCCATCAGATCCTCCCGAGGGGACCGTCGCCAGAACCTCAGCCATTGTCGCCACCTCCGGACGGGATCGGCTTCGTGCTTTCGGGCATCGGTCAGGACTTGGCCGTCGTCTCCCGCTCAAGCGGGGCGAGAAGCCGCTCCCCTCAGGGCGCGGAGGAGTCACGTTCAGTCCTTGTCGGGGGAGTTCGGCTTGAGCCAGAACGGCACGGAAGGGCTGTCGCCTCCGGAGCCGCCACCGTCGCTGCCGCTGCGCAGCCAGAGCGGTGGCGCCTCCGAGGAGCGGGACGACGACTCGCCGGACGTGAAGATCCGGGGGCCCGCCTGGCCGCGGCCACCGCCGCCGCCGGATCGCGACCCGCCGGACCGGCCTGAGCCGTTGGAGCCGCCGAACAGCCCGCCGCCGGAGCCGCTGGAACGTGTGCCGCCCGACCCGCCGAACCGGGACCCGCGCGAGCCGCCCGACGATCCGTTACGCGAGCCGCCCGACGATCCGCCGCGCCGCGCCCAGCCGCCACCGGACCCGCCGCCGAACCAGCCGCCGCCGGAGCCCGCGGACCCGCCGGAGCCCGCGCCCGCACCGGCCCTGCCTCCGGCCGCGCCACCGGAGCCGCCAGGACCGCCGCCGGGCCTGGGCCCGCCCGCCCCGCCGCGCGTGCGGGTGGGAGCGCCCAGGTTGAGCGGCGGCGCCGTGCCCCTGCGTGGTTCGAGCGGCGCCCTGGTCGCCGCCTTGCCGCCCTGCTGGTCGGTGTCGAGGGGCGCCGCCGTGGCCGGCACGCGGGTGCCGGAGGGAGCGCCTTCCCCTTCCTCGGCGCGGACCCTGGCCTGGCCTGTCGCCGCCGTGGCCGCCGCACCCGCCGGGTTGGCCGCGGCCGCCGCCCTGATGACCGGCTCGGCCTTGCGCAGCCCCCAGCGTCCGATCCTGGCCGACGCGACCGGTGGCAGCGCGCCCGCGGACCGTTCGAGCACGGACGAGCCGGCCGCCTCGCCGAGCATGCGGGTGGTGACCGTGTGGCCGTTCAGCGAGGCGAACAGGTGCTGGAACGGGCGGCGGTAGAAGAACACCGCGATCGTCAGCAGGGCCATGAACAACACCTGCAGCCCCCACGGCATGGCCGTGGAGATGATCAGCGCGTAACCGTACACGAGCACGCTGAGCACGATCGTCAGCACGGCCTGTCTCAGCAGCGTGCCGACGAGCATCTCCACCCAGCGCATGGCGATGATCCGCCCGCTGCCCGGATGCACGCCGATGAGCAGGAAGATCGGCCCGAGGATGAGCAGCAGCAGGAAGCCCACCTTCAGCACCAGCAGTGAGACCGCCACCAGGAAGATGAGCGTGCCGGCCACCAGCGCGGCGATGAACGCGCCGACGGCCACGCCGAGGCGGTTGGACCAGTCCCTGCCGGAGAAGACGGTGTAACGAGGGTCGTTCCTGAGCTGCGAGGCCAGCTCCGCGTACTCCGACTGGCGGGCCCCCACGTCGGGGGCGGGCTGACCGGCGACGGCGGGCGGGATCGACTGGATCTCCAGCATCTTGCGGCCGAAGTCGCGCACGATGGGCTGCTGCGGATCGGCGGTGCCGAACTGGCCCACCAGCCACGGCTTGCAGACCAGCGTGGACCACAGCGCGTCGGCGTTCTGCTCGACGCCCGGCGTGCCGCCCTGGCCGAAGCCGCCCGGCTTGAGCTCGGGATCGCTGTCGCCGGGAGGCGGCAGGCAGGACGCGCCGCCCGCGCCGGGCAGGCCGGAGAACGCCGAGTTGACGACCTCGCCGGTCTTGTCGGTGACCACCTTGCCGAGGCCGGTGAAGTCGCCGGGCCTGCTGAAGAACCAGACCGCCACGGTGACCGCCAGGACCATCCAGATCACGCCTTCGGCGGTCGTGGTGGCCCGCTTGCGGATCAGGCCGTACCAGGCCAGCCAGATCGCGCCGATGATCACGATCGGCCGGAGGAGCGGCCAGTACATCGCGTCGGCCAGGTTCGTGACGATGTCGTCGACCACGTCCTTGATCGACTGGAGTGGCCCTTCGGTCGCCGCCGCCTGGTACGTGGTGATCGTCAGCCGGTCGACGGCCTTGGCCGCGGTGAAGATGCCGTTGGCCCACATGTTGCCGAGCACGGCGACGTAGTCGGAACAGCCCAGCTCGTGGGTGTGCCAGAACTGGCCGCTCATCCCGAACTGGCCGTAGTTGGTGGTCGGAGCCTGCGCCCCGCCCTCGGGGGGCGGCGGCTGGATCATGCCGTCGGTGCCGCCGCCGATCACCTCTGGCGCGAGCGCGCCCGAGAGGTCGCAGGGCGCCGCGGCCGCCGGGGCGGACACGCCGCCCACCACGACGGGCACCACGAGCACGGCGGTGACGAGCGCGAACGCCAGCGCGAGTCGTCGGGATAGCCGGACCTTCATGACCGTACCTCCTGCGCTCTGCCCACGCCCCCCTGAAGATCATCATGCCCGTCGGCGACGGGTTTGTCGTGTGTGGGGTTCGTGTCGAGCCAACGGAGAAGTTCCTCGGAGATCAGGTCTACTCCGATGCGGCCCGCCCTGCCATCCAGATCACGGAATACGCATTCGCCGTTTCCGAGCGAGCGCAGCACGGCCTTGTGCTCTTCCGACGGCTCCACCCCGAGCAGGGACATGACGTGGTCCACCTCCACCCGTTCGGTGGACCTGAACGCGAAGACGGACGACAGGCAGTTGGTCACCTGCTCGTTCAGCAGGTCTCCCGCGTTCTGCGAGACCAGCACCAGAGCGGTGTTGCGGGAGCGGCCCATCCGGCTGACCTCCGGCACCAGCTTGGCGCCCTCGGGCGTGGAGGTGATCGCCCACGCCTCGTCCAGGAAGATCGCCTTGGGGGCGCGCCGGTCGAGGCCGTTCATCAGCCTGCGCGCGAACTGGGAGACCAGATAGAGCAGGGCCACCGACAGCCGCTGCTCGTAGGAGTAGTCGTCCCTGGTCGTGGCCACGTCGGGCAGCGTCAGCCCGCCCAGCGTGAACACGGTCGTCCACCCCTCCGTGTCGATCTGGTCGCCGCCGGAAGGGTCGAAGCAGAGCCTGGCCAGGTGCATCTCCGACATGGAGCGCAGCACCGCGCCGAGGTTCTTCGAGGCGGCGTCGCCGGCCTGCTCCAGGAAGTCGACGACCTTGCCCAGCGAAGGGTCGGGCGCGTTCGACACCGCGGCCACCGCCTGGATCATCGCCGACTCGCGCTCCTCCGACATGCGGGGCAGCAGCAGGCGCAGCGTCTCGGTGGCCATCGTCTTCTTCGCCGCGATGTCGTCGCCGAACGAGAACGGGTCGAGCAGCCCTGGCGCCGCCGACCCGAGCGGGATGATGCGCGCCTTACGCCCCCGCTTGTCGAGCAGCCGTACGAGCGACTCGGCGTCGCCCTTCGGGTCGATCACCGCGACCGTCACGCCGCGCAACGCCATCTGATAGATCATCAGCAGCGCGAGCGTCGTCTTGCCACCGCCCGGCTCGCCGGTGATCGCGATGGCGGTCGGCCGGTTACGGCTGGCCGCCAGCAGCGGGTCGAAGTGCACGATGCTGCGCGCCCTGCCCACCGTCTCGCCGATGTACGGGCCCAGCCAGCCCTCGCTGCCGTCGTCCAGCCGGTCGCCCAGGTCGACGGTCGCCGTGGCCATGCCGCCCGAGATCGTCCGCAGCGGCTGGCGCTGGGCGTAGGCGTTGACCTGCACCTTCTCCCCCGGCAACGCCTCGCGGAACAACGAGAACTGGTCGCCGGTCGAGTTGACCACGTCGATGCCCATGTCGCGGTAGTGCTCGACAACCGCCTCCACCCGCTGCACGCAGATGTCCTCGGTCGGGGCCGACACGATCAGGCGGTGCCAGCCGTACACGAACGGCAGCCGCTCCTTCGTGATGCCGTGCTCCAGCATCCGGGCCGCGTCGATCTGCTCCGCCAGCGCCAGCGGCGCCTCCGCGCCCGCCTCCCGGATGTGGTGGTCCATGTCACGGGCGTGCGCCAGCTTGCGCGCGACGTCCTTGGACGCCTTGACCGGCGGGATCAGCCGCATCCGCGACGAGATCTCCACGGGGAACGCGAGCTGGTCGGCGAAGTGCATCCACGGCTCGCCGTCGGGAAACGGCATGAGATCGGGGAAACGCGCGAACGACAGATGAGCCACGTACGAGTCGCCCTGCGGCTGCACGATCCGCAACAACGACCTGCCGTTGTGGATCTCGCCCTCCACCAGCGCCTCGATCTCGCCCCTGCCCCAGCGCCGCTTCGGGCTCGCCGACGGCGGCGGGTCGCCCAGAGCGCCCGCGGCCGCGTGCTGGAACAACCACGCCACCTCCACGGAGGTGGCGTGCCTGGCGTAGAGGGCGCTCGACGCGAGCGCCCTGCCCAGCCGCTCCGCGTGTTCGGTCCACCGCCCGATCTCGCTGTCGGGCACGTGGTCGTCCTCCATGCCGAGAGACTTCTCGGTCTTCTGGTAGAAGCCGAGGAGCTGGCTGAGCACGCCGCTGCCGAGCTGCTTGCCGCGCGGCCCGAGCCGCACGCCGAGGTAGACCTCCTTCGACCAGAAGTCCTTCGCCCAGACGTGCCGGTACATCTCCTCCAGGTAGTCGCGCCAGCCCGGCCCCTCGTCGGACGTGGCGTTGAGCGCCATGGCCCACTCCGCCGCGGGGTAGGTGCGGTGCGCGACCCTCAGATGGACCTCGGCGTCGGGCATCCTGATCGCGGCCAGCGCGATCGTGATGTTGGTGGCCAGCGCCTCGCGCTCCTCAGGCGTGACGAACTCGTAGCTGACCGTCGGGAGTCTGAAGTACGCCCATGCGCAGGTGTCCGTGAGCAGGATGCGGTCGTCGAAATAGCGGACCGCGAGGCGCTGGTGCGCTCGTGACGCCCTGCTCATGCCGCCCCCTCAGCGCATGAACGGGCCAGGCCTGCTCGCTTGTTCACTTATCGCTCACCGATTCTCGTGCCCGGGGGGTCACTCGCCAACTCCTCCTCGCTCGGTCGGACGGTCTGTGCCTGTGCCGCGAAGCCCGCTATCACCACGCCCGCGAGGGCGAGGTAGGCCCGCCGCCCGGCCGCGCGCAACTGCCCGGGTTCGACGACCTCCGCACCGCCGGGCGCCAGATCGTCCTCCCATGGGACCCTGACGATGGCCCGGCACCTGCCTCTGGCCACCGCCTCCGCCTGCTCGACGTCGGCCATCGAACGCCTGCTCACGCCGTTCACGACCATCACCGCACGCCTGCGCAGCTCCGCGCAGCCGTGCCCGTCGAGCCACTCGTACGTCATCGCCACCGCCTCGGACGCCTCCTCGCTCGCCGGGACCACGAGCACCAGCTGGTCGGCGTACGGCAGGAACCGTGCCGCCAGCGCCGCCGCCGGGTCGATGACGGCCAGCTTGTAGTGGCGGTCCAGCAGGCGCATCGACTCGCCCAGCCGGTGGTCGGAGAAGAGGGACCGGTCCGCCAGGCGCTGCTCGGCGCCGGCGTCGGTGTCCGCGCTGATCACCTCGAGCCCGGAGGCCGTCCTGGTGGTGTATCCGCGCATGGCGAGGTAGCCGCTGACCCGGTCGAGACCGGACAGCAGCGAGGTGAGCGTCTCGGGGGTCTCCAGCTCGATCTTGCTGGTCAGGGTGCTGCCGCCGGTGTTGGCGTCGACGGCCACCACCCTGTCGTCGCGGTAGCGGGCGAACGTGTGGCCCAGCATGAGCGCGGTCGTGCTCTGCCCTGCGCCGCCGGTGCAGCCCAGCACGACGACCCTGCGGCTGCCGCTGAACACGCCCCTCGCCCTGGCCTCGTCGATCTCGGACCCGTCGGTGCGTACACCACCCCCGCCGACGACCACCTGGGCGATCCGCCGCCATCCGCCGGAGTCGCGCCCCACCACCGACTCGACCCGGCGCACCCTGCCCTCACCCGGACGCGGCCCGGGCACCGGTGGCACCAGCTCGCCGCCCCGGCCGGGTTCGCTCCGCAACGGGGGCGCCTCCCGCCCCGCAGCCCTCTGACCGCCGCGCCCACCAGCGGCCCGGGCGTCACGGGCACCGCGAGCGCGCGCCGCGGGAACGTCACGGTCGGCTGCCGCGTCGGGCGCCTGCGGGGTGCCTGGCGCTTCCCGTACGTCCGCGACCTGGCTGGAGGTGTTCCCCGCCTCTTCGGCGTCCGACGGCGCGTCCACGTTCCCAGCCGCGTCACCGGCAGCCGCCAACGGAACGTCAGCGGCCACAGCCGCGTCACCAGCAACCGACGGAACGTCAGCGGCCACAGGCGCATCACCGGCAGCGGCCGGGGGAACGTCGTCGGCCTTCGCCGTGTCGGGTGCGGTAGGGACGGCTTCGGCGTGGTCGTCCTCTGTGGCGGAGACTCCCGCGCGGTCATCTCCCGTGGGAGTGGCTCTCGGGCGGTCGTCTCCTACCGGAGCGGCCCCCGTGCGGTCGTCTCCTGCGGCGGTGGCTCCCGTGGAGGTGGCTGCCGCGCGGTCGTCCGTGGGAGTGGCTTCTGTGGGGGTGGCGGGGCGGGGTAGGGGCTTGGCGTCGGGGTTGAGCGGCGGCCAGATCCGTTGCGTGCCCGTCAGCACCAGGGCCGGCCCCAGCCGGGGCGGCTGCCCCTTCCTGTGCTGATCGCGTGCGGCCTCGTCCTCGTGCCGCCCGTCGTCCCGCCGCTGTCCACCGTCGTGGCGCGCGCCGTCACGAGCATCGTGGCGCGCGTCGTCGCAGGGGCTTTCGGCCGGTGCGGGCTCCGGTGCGGGCTCCGGCGCGGGCTCCGGTGCGGGCTCCGGCGTCCCGGCGGGCGCGTCGGCGCTCGCCGCGAGTCTTCTCAACCTCCGCAGCGCCTCGGTGTCGATCGGCTTGCCCGCGACGGGCTTGCGGCTCTCCGCCGTCTTGATCGGCACGACCGCGTCCCGTGCGGCCCGCGCCTCGGCGTCCGTCTCGCCGAACGATGTACGCCTGTCTCCGGGCTCCGGCGCGCCGGAGCCCGCGGACGGCACGGGCGAGCGGTCGTGACGGCGTTCAGCGCCGCCTGAGAGCCCCTTCTCGCGCCGGATCGTGCCACCCGCGCTGCCGCGTGCCGGGGAGGGGGGCGCCTGGTGTGCCTGGGCCTTGAGCGCCGGCGCGGTGCCGCGGCGCGTGCCCCAGCCGGGACGCGCGCCGGTCTGCTCGCCCACCGGGGCCTGCGCGGCGGCGGCAGCGGCGGCGGCCACGGCGGGCCGCACCTGGCGAGGCCCGGTGATCCGCTGGCCCTCGCGCCTGCGCTGCGCCTGGCGGGCCTTGCGCGGCTTCTTCGTCTTGACCCTGGCGGGGGTGGCACGCCAGACGCGAGCGGAGAACGTGACGGTCTCGGGCTCGGCGCCGGGCGCGAGGCGGTACCAGGCTCTGGGCTGGCCGAGGTAGCGGAGCTGGGACTCGAGCAGCTCGGTGAGCCGCTTGCCCTCGATGACGGGACGGGTGGACAACCACGTGACGATCCCGGGCGGGACGAGGAACAGCACGTGCCACGGCATCTCCACCGGCACGCCCACCAGGACCAGCAGGAGCGACCACGGAACGAACACCCCGACGAAGACGCCGATCCAGACGATCGGCAGCGGCATCGGCAGGCGCAGGTCGTACAGCTTGTACAGCCGCTTCTCTATCCGCCAGATGTTCGTGTACGTGGGCAGGTCCACACGGCCCTCCTCTCGCCCGCTCGTTCATGACCGCCGGGGAGCGGTCTCAACCCTTACGTGATGCCCAGTGCGCCGGCGATCGCCTTCGCCGTCACCTCGATGATGTTGGGAACGTAGAAGATCACACCGATGGCCACGGCCAAGATGAGGAACTGCACGAACCGCGTGATCTCGCGGGTGAAGAGGAAGAACAGCGCGACCACGGAGACGACGACCAGGAACAGCGGCGCGAAGAACGCGCGCAGGAAGTCGGCGAGCCCTCCGGTGTCGATGCCGGTCGACACCGGTGTCGGCGTCATCTCGATCAAGGTGAGCAGTACGGTCTTATAGGTCACTTCTTGTCCTCCCGGGGGGTACCGATCAGCAGCGTGGCCATGCCCTAATCAGCGACCCGGCCGGCGCCGCGGATATCGGCGACGAACCACTTGTCGCCCTGCTTCTCGACGGTCAGGCGATAGGCCTGCTCCAGACGCCCGCCGGCCGTCGCTGGGTCGGTGGAGTCGGGAGTGGGCGGGACGTCGCCGTTCGGGACGGTCCACACCACCACCGCCTGGATCTCTCTGGTGGCACCCCCCACAGGCACCACGACTTCCTTGAGCTCTGCGAAGGTGAAGGCGCCACCGAAGCTCGGCAGGCTCTTGCCCGCGGCGACGTAGCGCTGCAGCCCGGCGGCGTCACCGTCGGCGTAGTCCTTGAAGAAGCCCTCCAGCTGCGGCTTGAGCTCGGCCGCCGCCGCGTCGTCGGTTTCGGGCCTGGCCACCTGGGGGAGGTCGGCCGGGGCCGGGGCGGGCAGGATCGCCGGACGCCCTGAGACGACGAACCTTGCTCCGGCGTCGTCGCCGGAGAAGTAGATCGGGACCGACAACATCATCCTGCGCGGTCCGGTCTGGAAGGCCACGCTCGCCACCGCGTTGTGGGCGTCGGCCGCCTCGATGTCGTAGGCCTGGATGGCGACGGCCGCCAGCTTGCCGAAGCCGTCCCAGCCCATTTGCGGGTCCATGCCCTGGGCCAGGAACGCGGCGAGTTTGCTGGACCTGCTCGCCGCGTCGTCGGGGTTGAAATTAAGGTAGACGCCCGCGAACTGGGCGGCGAATGCCATGCCACGCTCGGCGGGGAATCCATGGTGCTCCTGCGCCGCACCATTGGGCGCGGCAACCTCTTGCTGGGTAAACCTCTCAAATGGGGCACGAATCCCATTCACCACGACAACCACAATAAGTGCCCAGAGAATGATGCGGCCGGTCCACACCAGCCACCGTCCGCCGCCGCCCGACCAGCCGCCGCGCCGGGGCCGGCGAGGCGGCGGCGCGTCGAAGTCGTCTGTGTCGAGGCGCGCGGAAAGCTCGGGCTCGCCAGCGATCCGAGGATCGTGCTGGACGGTAGACCTACGAGCCATCACGCCTCCGCTCGCGCCGATCCCCCCGGCTGGCGCGGTGTCGTCCGTTGCCGATCCCCATCATCCGCGGTGAAGTAGTCACCCTATCCGGTCTCCGCCATTGTTCCAGGAAAGCCACGCCCATGCTGCGGCATGACCGTCCTCACGGCAAACCGGGCCCTCATGACAGGCCCCAGACCCGATTCCAGTGAGTTCCCGGTGTAAACGGCTTTTGACCAGGCCAAACGCCTAAAAACGCATAGCGTGGCGGCCACGGATTCCTGTCCAAATCGCGCAAGGACTCTCGCGACCTGCGGATTCGGCATAGGTCACGAGCGGAGGCGGAGCGTCAGGCGGGCTCGGGGTCCTGAGACGAGTGCGACCGGCGCCTGCTCTCCAGGTCGACGACCGTCGGCTGCACCGCCCGCTCCAGGGAGCCGCGGAGATCGGCCAGCATGCCCGTGGGCCCCTGCTCGCGCATGCGGGTCACCATCTCGTTGCGCTCGTCGACCTTCCTGCGGAGGTACGCCTCGCGGTTGACACGCAGGCCGTACATGAGCTCGACCCTGATCAGGGCCAGTTCCTCCTCGAGGCTGATGCCCGTGAGCGTGGGTGCGGGGCGTCGTTTCCGGATGATGCGACGGATCATGAGGGTCTCCCGAGTCAGCGTGAACGCCGTGACGATTCGACGCGCGGACGCCCGCGGAGGTTGACGCATCACTCGTCCCGGGATCAGACGTCCATTCCTTTTCCGGGACCGTCCGGTCAGACGTTGAAGCGGAACTCCACCACGTCACCGTCGCGCATGACGTAGTCCTTGCCCTCGATGCGGGCCTTGCCCGCGGCCCTGGCGTTGGCGATGGAGCCCGCCTCGACCAGCTCGTCGAAGGAGACGATCTCGGCCTTGATGAAGCCGCGCTGGAAGTCGGTGTGGATCACGCCGGCCGCCTCCGGCGCCGTGGCGCCCTTGCTGATCGTCCAGGCCCTGGTCTCCTTCGGGCCCGCCGTCAGATAGGTCTGCAGGCCGAGCGTCTCGAAGCCGACCCTGGCCAGCTGGCGCAGGCCCGACTCCTCCTGGCCGACCGACTGCAGCAGCTCGAGCGCCTCCTCCTCGTCGAGCTCGACCAGCTCGGACTCGATCTTGGCGTCGAGGAAGACGGCCTCGGCCGGCGCGACCAGCGTGGACAGCTGCTCCCTGAGCGCCGCGTCGGCCAGCTCGTCGGAGTCGAGATTGAACACGTACAGGAAGGGCTTGGCCGTCAGCAGGTGCAGCTCGCGCAGCTCGTCGCGGTCGAGACCGCTCTCGAAGATGGTCTTGCCGGTCTCCAGCACCCTCAGGGCGCCCTCCGCGGCCTCGAGCGCGACCTTCTTGTCCTTGTTGTTGCGCGCCTCCTTCTGCAGGCGCGGGACGGCCTTCTCGACCGTCTGCAGGTCGGCCATGATCAACTCGGTGTTGATGGTCTCGATGTCGCGCTTGGGCGAGATCTCGCCGTCGACGTGGGTGACGTCGGGGTCGTCGAAGACCCGGATGACCTGGCAGATCGCGTCGGTGTCGCGGATGTTGGCGAGGAACTGGTTGCCCCTGCCCTGCCCCTCGGAAGCCCCCTTGACCAGGCCCGCGATGTCGACGAACTCGACCTTGGCGGGCAGGATGCGGGCCGAACCGAAGATCTCGGCCAGCTTGGGCAGGCGGTCGTCGGGCACGCCCACGATGCCCACGTTGGGCTCGATCGTGGCGAACGGGTAGTTCGCGGCGAGCGCGTTGCCGGACTTGGTCAGCGCGTTGAAGAGCGTGGACTTGCCGACGTTGGGCAGGCCGACGATGCCGATGGAGAGACTCACGGACGTCGAGTTTACTTGCTCAGCACGTCCAGACAGGTCACCGGGCGCGGGGCGGAGGACGAGCGCAGGTAACGCTCGGAGCGCGCCGGGCAGTTCCGCGCGGCCGTCTCGGACGACAGCACCCTGGCCCACGCCCGGGCCGAGCCGCAGGCCACCCTGGTGACGTCCGAGCGGTCGGCCACCCGGCTCGGCGGCCGCGCCACGCACGCGCCCCGGTCGAGCACCTGTCCGCCAGGACCCAGGCAGATCGTCCTGGAGCCGCTGCCGAGGGTGTCCAGGGTGTCCTCGGGGCAGGCGGCGGCGTCCGGCGTGACCGCGACGGCTCTGCCGTACCAGCCGGGCCGGGCGCACGGCCGCTCGCGACCGTCGTGCGCCACGCAGTCGCCCGCCCTGAGCAGTCCGCCGCCACCGCCGGGGGCTCCGGGGTGCGGGTCGAGGAAGTTGCGTACGCACGCCGTACGGCCCGGCCCGACGCGCAGGACGTCGTCGGTGTCCTCGGGGCAGTCACCCGGACCCGGCGGGTCGGGAGCGACGGCCACTACCTCGGAGACACCGCCGTTGCACGGGGTCAGCGCGAAGTCGCCGGTGACGCACGCGCCCGGCGACCAGCGCAGCGCGGCAGGCCCGGGCGTCCGCTCGGGCCGGGAGCTCTTCCCCGCGCCGGCGATGACGGCCCCGGCCAGCGCGACCAGCGCCACCGCCACCGAGACGCCCACCACCCCCTGCTTCGCGAGCGTGTCCATTCCACTACTCTCGGCGACGAGAGTCTCGGCGCACAAGCGGAACGCCCAAGCGTGTCGGGGAGATCCGCGCCCGGGAGTCCTGCAATCATCGATGAAGTGGATGTCATCTCGCTTCTCACAGGTCTCGCCGCCGGGCTGCTCATCGGTTTCCTCGTCGCCAGGACACGAGCGGCGGTGCGGGTGGCCGAGGCCGACGCGCGGGCGAAATCCGCCGCGGAGAAGCTGGTCTACGTCGAGGAGCAGCTCGCCGAACGTTTCCAGGCCCTGTCCACGCGCGCGCTCGACGTCAACAACGTGCGCTTCCTGGAGCTGGCCGAGACCAGGCTCGCCGCCAGCCGCGCCGAGGCCACCGGCGACCTGGAGCAGCGCAGGCAGGCCGTCGAGCACCTGGTCGAGCCGCTGAAGGACGCGCTGTCCCGGGTCGAGTCGCAGCTGCGCGACACCGAGTCGGGCCAGCGCGCCGCGCGTGCGGAGCTGGCCAAGCAGATGGAGTTCGTACGCCAGAGCCACGAGCAGCTGCGCTCCCAGACCACCGCTCTGGTCAGGGCCCTGCAGCGGCCCGAGGCGCGCGGCCGGTGGGGTGAGCTCCAGCTGCGCAGGGTCGCCGAGATCGCCGGGATGCAGCGCTACTGCGACTTCGACGAACAGGTCGCCGAGGGCTCCATGCGGCCCGACATGGTCGTCAGGCTGGCCGGCGGCAAGAACATCGTGGTCGACTCCAAGGTGTCGCTGGCGGCCTACCTGGAGGCCGCGGAGGCGTCCGACGAGTCGCTCGCCACGGTCCGGCTCGACGCGCACGCCAGGCACGTGCGCGAGCACATCGACCGGCTGGCCGCCAAGTCCTACTGGCAGGGGTTCAACCCGTCGCCGGAGTTCGTCGTGCTGTTCATCCCCGGCGAGGCGTTCCTGGCGCCCGCTCTCGAACGCGACCCCGGGCTGCTGGAATACGCCATGACGCGGCGGGTGCACATCGCCACGCCGACGACCCTGATCACGATGTTGCGCACCGCGCACTACGCCTGGCAGCAGGCGGCGCTCAGCGAGAACGCACGGGCGGTGTTCGAGCTGGGCAAGGAACTGTACGAACGGCTCTCGACCCTGGGCAGGAACGTCGACTCGCTCGGCAGGGCGCTGACGCGGGCCGTGGAGGCGTACAACAAGTCGGTCGGATCGCTCGAAAGCCGTGTGCTGGTCACCGCGCGCAAGCTGCACGATCTGGGCGTCGTCGACGGCGACCTCGACTCCCCCGAGATGCTCGAAGGGCTGCCCAGGCCCCTCGCCTCACCCGAGCTGCTCGAAACCGCTTCTCAGCCAACCTCGTCACTGATTTCGCACCCGAACGGTAAGTTGGCCAACGGGTCGCAGTAGACGGGGGTGGGCCAGTGGCCGGGAAAGGCAGGCGTTCGGCGGTCAAGCTGACCGCGCGCGGCGCCATCGCGCTCTCCCTGGTCGCCACCCTCGCGGGCTACGTGCTGACCGCCCTGCTCGACGTCCCCCACCTGGTGGGCGGTGCGTTCGTCCTGGCCAGCCTGCTTGGCGTGCTGCTGGTCAACCGGCGCGAGCTGCTGTCGCTGGTGGTGACGCCGCCGCTGGTGTTCTTCTGCGCGACGCTCTTCGTCGAGCTCGGGCGGGCGTTCGGCTCGGTGTCGATCGTGCAGTCGCTGGCGCTCGGTCTCTACACGTCGCTGACGCAGGGGGCGCCGTGGTTGTTCGCCGGCTCGGCCGCCGTGCTGGGCGTCGCGTGGCGGCGCGGGCTGCGGGACAACGTACGCGACCTGCGCGAGGAGCTGAAGGCCGGCGCGGAGGTGCCGCGCCCGCGCCAGCCGTTCGTGCCCGAGCCGGAGGGCTACTTCGAGCCGAAGGTGTACGGCACGCCGCGCGCCGACGACTGAGACCGGCCGGCACCGGGTGCTCCGGGCGCCATGCACGAGCAGAACGCGCGATGACGCCCGGACGTCACGGAAGGACCACCCGGTTCGGGGCGGCCGATCACCGCCCGCGTCAGGAGACCCGCATGTCCTTACGCAGCTCGTGGGGCAGGGCGAAGCGCATGCGCTCGTCGACCGGCTGCACCTCCGTCACGTCGCCGAACCCGTGCTCGGCCAGCCGCGCCAGCACCCCATCCACAAGCTCTTCAGGAACGGACGCGCCGCTGGTCACACCGACCGTGGTGACGCCGTCGAGCCACTCGTCGCGGATGAACGTGGCGTCGTCGACGAGGTAGGCGGCCTCGGCGCCGTAGTCTTTCGCCACCTCGACCAGCCGCTTGGAGTTGGAGGAGTTCTCGGAGCCGACCACGATGACCAGCTGCGAGTCGGCGGCGATCTCCTTGACCGCGACCTGCCGGTTCTGGGTGGCGTAGCAGATGTCGTCGCTCGGCGGGTCGATCAGCGTGGGGAAACGCTCCTTGAGCCGGGCGACCGTCTCGGTGGTCTCGTCGACCGACAGCGTGGTCTGCGACAGCCACACGAGCTTGTTCGGGTCTTTCACCTGCACCTTGTCGACCGCGTCGAGCCCGTCGACCAGCTGGATGTTGTCGGGCGCCTCACCGGAGGTGCCCTCGACCTCCTCGTGGCCCTCGTGCCCGATCAGGAGAATGTCGTAGTCCTGACCCGCGAACCGCTTCGCCTCGTTGTGCACCTTGGTGACCAGCGGGCAGGTGGCGTCGATGGTGCGCAGCCGGCGGGCCCTGGCCTCCTCGTGCACGACGGGCGAGACGCCGTGGGCGGAGAACACGACGATCTCCCCCTCCGGCACCTCCTCGGTCTCCTCGACGAAGATGGCGCCCCTGGCCTCGAGCGTCTTGACGACGTGGGTGTTGTGGACGATCTGCTTGCGCACGTAGATCGGCGCACCGTACTGCTCCAAAGCCTTCTCGACCGCTACCACGGCTCGATCGACTCCGGCGCAGTAGCCACGTGGTTTGGCTACGAGGACTCGGCGGGAAGTGGGGGTCTGCGGCTCCATACTTCTTATGCTACGTGGAGCGGCCAGTAGGCCCGCGCATGCGTGGCCGCCCGCGGTTTGCCACACTGGCCGTTCAATACTGACCTCCCAGGGAGACGTACATGTCCCTCAGCGACGTGATACGCAACATCGCCAAAACCGTTACCAACAAGGACGAGCTCAAGGAGAAGGCCAAGGATCTGCCGCTTCTCGTCGCCCAGACCGCGCTCAGCGCCGCCGGGCAGGCGATGCTGCTCGTCGACCGGGTGAAAAACTCCATCAGGGGGTCGGGCGACAAGGAGGAGCAGGA
Organism: Nonomuraea sp. B1E8; assembly: GCF_039871515.1. Taxonomy (NCBI): domain Bacteria; kingdom Bacillati; phylum Actinomycetota; class Actinomycetes; order Streptosporangiales; family Streptosporangiaceae; genus Nonomuraea; species Nonomuraea sp. B1E8. The sequence goes on from NZ_JBDPLS010000015.1 coordinate 161,510, forward strand.
CTCCCGGCCCGCCGCCGACCAGCTCGCCGCGCCCGCCGCGGAGGACGAGGAGAAGCCCGCCCGCAAGGAGCCGGTCATCTTCGCCCCTCGTCCGGGGGCCGCCGAGCCGAACGGCACCGGCAAGAGCAGGCCCGACCCGGTCATCTTCGCCCCGGCCGGCAAGGCGGAGCCCGCCACCGCCGAGCCCGCCGCGCCCACAGGTAAGGCAGCGGAGACCAAGCCCGCGGAGGCGAAGGCTGCGGAGGCGAAGCTCGCCGAAGCCAGGACCGCGGAGGCGAAGGCTCCGGAGGTCAAGCCCGCCGAAGCCAGGACCGCGGAGGCGACGGCAGCGCCCACCACGCCCAAGGCCGCAGAGCCCGCCGTCGAGGACAAGCCGGCGGTCACGGACGAGCCCGCCATCGCGGAGGGGGCCGTCGCCAAGCCGGCCGGCGCTGAGGAGCCGGACGTAGCGGCCGAGCCGGCCGTCGCCACGAAGCCCGCCGCGAAGCCCGCCGCGAAGCCGAAGGCGACGCAGGCCAAGCCCAAGGCCGCGAGGAAGCCCGCCACCAGGAAGTCCGCCGCCAAGGAGCCCGCCGCGGCACCCGAACCGGCGGCGTCCACGGAGCCGGCCGCGGCGCCCGAGCCCGTGACGGCCGCGGCGACCGACCTGGCCGAGCCGCTGCCCGGCTACGCGGAGCTGACCGTCGCCTCCCTGCGCGCGAGGATGCGCGGAAAGACCGCCGAGCAGATCAGCGCCTTCCTGGCCTACGAGCGGGCGACGACGGCCAGGGCCGAGGTCATCCGCATGTTCGAGAACCGCCTCGCCAAGCTGCAGGCCGGCGAGTAGCGGGGAAGAACCGTCCGGCCCGTGCGGAAGCCCGCGTAGTCTTCCGTCATGACCTCGAAGACCTCGCCCGAGTCACCCTTGCCGATCCGCACTGTCCTGCAGATGGTGGGCGGCTGGATCGGCAGGCTCGGCACCGTCTGGGTCGAGGGCCAGATCACCGACCTGAGCGCCCGCGGCGGCACGGTGTTCATGACCCTGCGCGACCCGGTCGCCAACGTGTCGGCCAGGGTCACCGCCCCTCGCGGGGTCTATGAGGCGGCCATGCCGAGACCGGCCGACGGCGCCAGGGTGGTCGTGCACGTCAAGCCCGACTTCTGGGTCAACAGAGGATCGTTCGCCTTCACCGCGATGGAGATCCGCCCAGTCGGCGTGGGCGAGCTGCTGGCCAGACTCGAACGCCTCAGGCAGCTGCTGGCCGCCGAAGGGCTGTTCAACGCCGACAGGAAGCGTCGGCTGCCCTTCCTGCCCGGCACGATCGGGCTCATCTGCGGTCGCGACTCGGCGGCCGAGCGCGACGTGCTGGAAAACTCCCGCAGGCGCTGGCCCGCCGTGCGGTTCAAGGTCGAAGAGGTGGCCGTCCAGGGGCCGTACGCGGTGGGCGAGGTGACCGAGGCGCTGGGCAGGCTCGACGCCGACTCCTCGGTCGACGTGATCGTCATCGCCCGGGGCGGCGGCTCGCTGGAGGACCTGCTGCCGTTCTCCGACGAGACGCTCGTGCGCTCCGTGGCCTCCTGCCGCACCCCCGTGGTGAGCGCGATCGGCCACGAGCAGGACAGCCCGCTGCTCGACCTGGTGGCCGACGTACGCGCGTCCACCCCCACCGACGCGGCCAAGAAGGTGGTGCCCGACGTCGGCGAGCAGCTCACGCTGGTGCGCCAGCTGCGCGACCGGGGCCGGCGAGTGCTGAGCGGCTGGCTCGACCGCGAGATGTCATGGCTGACGTCCGTACGGTCGCGGCCGTCGCTGGCCGATCCCGTACGCGAGCTCGAACGCAGGGCCGAGCAGGTGGACGCGCTGCGCGAGCGCGCCAGGCGGTCGTTGACCGGTTCGCTCGACCGGGCGTCCGACGACCTCACCCACCTGCGTGCCCGGCTGATCGCGCTGTCGCCGGCCGCCACCTTGGAGCGCGGCTACGCCATCGTGCAGCACCCGTCCGGTGACGTGGTGCGCCGGGCGAAGGACGTCTCCCCCGGCACCGTGCTGACGATCCGCCTTACGGACGACCGCCTGACCGTGCGCACCGAGGAGCCCGGTGAGACGAGCGGCGTCTGACCTGAGGTCCGGCGGTTGAAGGTCACGAAGTTCACGCACGCCTGCGTACGCGTGGAGCATGAGGGGCGCAGGCCGGTCATCGACCCGGGGACGTGGAGCGAGCCCTCAGCTGCAGGCGTCGTGGCTGAAGACCGCCGAGGTGATCGACTTCGTCCGCGCGGTGCGGGCGCGGCGGGCGTACGGGATCCATGACGCGCAGGTCAACGAGCGGGGGCTGGCGAGCGTGAACGGGTGGCTGGCCCAGGAGGCCGGCCCCGGCTACCGCTGGCTGCCTCCGGGCGGGACGTTGTAGCCGCACGTGACCACGGTGGCCAGCCGGGCCAGGCCGGCCTTGATCTCCTCAATCGTCATGCCGCGCTCTTCCTGCTGGAAGGCGATCAGGCGGGCGTTGACGGGTGCGAGGAGCGCGTCGGCCAGGAACGCCGGATCGGCCGCCGGGCAGGCCTGGACGAGCAGCGTGGCCAGGTGGACGTGGTACACCCGGTACGGCCCGCCGTACCTGAGGGTCTTGCCGCACGTGTCCAGCTGCACGAACAGCCCTTGCTGGGCCACGACCCGGTCGACCAGAGCGCCCAGGAACGCGGTGATCCGTTCGGCCGCGGGGGCGCCGGGCCCGAGCGGCGGCGGCCCGGCGAGGAACGACTCCTGGAACCGCCGCTCCTGGTCGTCGATCAGGGCTAGGACCAGCCCGGCGCGGTCGCCGAAGCGCCGGTAGACCGTGCCGACCCCGACGCCGGCGACGCGGGCCACCTCGTCGAGCGAGATGTCGTCCGCGCCGTGCTCGGCGATCATCCTGGCGGCCACCTCGATGATCTTCCGTCGGTTACGGGCGGCGTCGGCCCGTTCCGGCTGGGGCTGCCCGATCACGGGCAGGGTTCGGCGTCCGCACACGGAGGGAGCATACAGCTTGTAAACGGAGAACTCTCCGATTAATCTTCGAACCGGAGATTTCTCCGATTCCCTGAGGAGCCATGATGCAGGATTTCAACCAGCAGGTCATAGACGAGTTCCGCGCCAACGAGGGGCGGGTCGGGGGCATGTTCGAGGGGGCGCCGCTGTTGCTGCTCACCACCACGGGAGCCAAGAGCGGCAAGCAGAGCACCACCCCGTTGATGTACCTGCCGGACGGCGACCGCCACGTCGTCATCGCGTCCGCCGGCGGCGCCGACAAGCACCCGGCGTGGTACCACAACCTGCGCGCCACCCCCAAGGCCACCATCGAGGTCGGCGTGGACACGTTCGAGGCCAGGGCCGTCGCCGTTGAGGGCGAGGAACGCGACCGGCTCTACGCGCGGATGGTGGCGCAGGCACCCCAGTTCGCCGAGTACGAAGCCAAGACCACCCGCCGCATCCCGGTGGTCGTCCTCGAACCCGCCGGCTCCTGACGATCCTGAACCGCGATCGGTCACCAGGCCTGGGACCGGCCGCGGCAGGAACGGCTACGGACCCCGCCGCAGGCGGAAGCGCCGCCCGACGTGGGCGGGCTGGCTAGAACGGGGCGTCGCCCGCGTCGTCCGATGTGGGGTCGGAGCGGCGGGCCATGGCCGCGGCGAGCTTGACCCGTGCCCCCTGCAGCCACTCCTCGCAGACGGCGGCCAGCTTCTCGCCCCGCTCCCAGAGCTCGATCGACTGCTCCAGAGTGAGCCCGCCGGTCTCCAGGCGGCGCACCACCTCGGTCAGCTCCTCGCGGGCCTGCTCATATGAGGGTGCCTTCTCGTCTGCCACGGCACCCACCCTAGACGCGACGGCGCGTGCCCGGGCGCAGGCGCGTACCCGTACGCGAGCGGCAGGGCATGCCCTGGCGGGAGCGCGGGCGCGGGGTCAGCCCTGGGGACGTTGCTGGAGGAGGGCGGCCAGCTCGGCCAGCTCGGGCCAGCCGGCGGTGCCGGTGACCACCAGGGTCACGTCGGGCAGGATCCGCACCAGGGTGCGCTGGTTCTTGTCCTCGCGGAAGCGCCGCTCCCACGTGACCCCGCCGATCTGCTGCGTGCCCACGGCCTTGTCGCTGTTGGCCATGCGGCTCGCGAACCCGGCGGGCGGCTTCTCGTCGCTCTGCGCGAACATCGCGTGCTCCCGCTCGGCGGTGGCGTAACCGAGGTAGAGGACCTTGGCGCCGCCCGTGCCTGCGGCGATCCGGTTGCTGTTGGGCACCCATCCGGCCGGGTCGTTCCGCGGCGCCCACACGCCGTAGGGCACCTCGTGGCCGAAGTTGGCGACGGTGATGGAGTAGTCGACCCGCGGGATGTGCTCATCGCGGCTCTGCGGGGTGACCAGCAGGAACACCCCGGCTCCCACCAGGCAGACCAGCAGGGCTACCGCGTAGCCGTAGAAACCTTCGGTGAACCGTCGCACACCTTGCGAGATTACCCGCTGGACGAGGCGGTCGCCGAAGTGGCCGGGCGGATCTGGCCGATGATGGCGAGGGCGTCCTCGGCCAGGCCCCGGTCTCCTGACCGTACGACCTCCGACACGGCCGCGGCCAGCGCCCCCGTGATCACCACGACCAGCGCGCCTTCGTCCTCGAACAGGGCGGCGTTGAGCTGGGCCCACTTGCGGAGCCGGTCGCGCATGATGACGTCGAAGCCGGGCGGGCCGTCGCCGCGCAGGAAGAGCGCGGCCAGCTCGCGCTCCTCCAGGCAGCCCTCCAGATAGGCGCGGGCGGCGCTGACGAACACGCGCATCGGGTCGGTCTCGCCGTCGGCGCGGGCCGCGCGGGCGGCCAGCTTGGTGCGCTGGGACAGCCCGGCCTGGAACTCCTCCCACAACGTGAGGTAGAGGTCGGCCTTGCCGGAGAAGTGGTGGTAAAGGCTGCCCACGCTGGCCTCCGCCTTGGCCACCACGTCGGTCACGCCCGCCTCCGCGAAGCCCTTGGAGACGAAGACCTCCCTGGCTGCGGCGAGCAGTGAGCTGCGTGTGGCCGCGCCCCGCTCGGACGTGCGCGACTGGGCCACCACGTTTTCCACATCGCTCATTCGCATCCCCTCCACGGCGAGGCGCCATCCTGCTCCACGGCGGAGGCGGGATCTCCAGCGCGGGACCCGTCCTCCGACAGGCAGGGCGACCAGTCGAAGCTTACCGAGGTCGCCTTCTCCCCGCTTCTGGGCAGAGAAGCAATGTCGACAGGGCAGATTATCCCGCCCTGAGCGGGAATATGGCGGCAACTACGATCGACGTACAGGTTCCACGAGGAGGCCACGCATCATGTCCGACGAGACGTCCGTACCGGCCCAGCTCGCCACGGGCGAGCACGCCCCCGATCGCAACCTGGCGATGGAGCTCGTCCGGGTCACGGAGGCCGCCGCGATGGCGGCGGCCCGCTGGGTCGGCCGGGGAGACAAGAACGGCGCCGACGGCGCGGCCGTGAACGCCATGCGCCAGCTGATCAACACGGTGTCGATGAACGGCGTGGTGGTCATCGGCGAGGGCGAGAAGGACCACGCCCCGATGTTGTTCAACGGCGAGCAGGTCGGCGCCGGCAGCGGCCCCGCCTGCGACGTGGCCGTCGACCCCATCGACGGCACCAGGCTGACAGCGCTGGGCATGCCCGACGCGGTGTCGGTGATCGCCGTGAGCGAGCGCGGCTCGATGTACGACCCGTCGGCGGTGTTCTACATGGAGAAGCTGGTCACCGGCCCGGAGGCGGCCGGCGTGGTCGACATCGAGGCCCCCGTGTCCGCGAACATCAACGCGGTGGCCAAGGCCAAGCACTGCTCGCCGTCCGACGTGACCGTGGTGGTGCTCGACCGGCCCAGGCACGAGCGGCTGGTCAAGGAGATCAGGGAGACGGGCGCGCGGATCAAGTTCATCACCGACGGCGACGTGGCCGGCGCGATCATGGCGGCCCGTTCCGGTACGAACATCGACCTGATGCTGGGCATCGGCGGCACACCCGAGGGCATCGTGGCGGCGTGCGCGCTCAAGTGCCTGGGCGGCGTGATCCAGGGCCGGCTCTGGCCCCGCGACGACGCCGAGCGGAGCAAGGCGGTCGAGGCCGGGCACGATCTCGGGCAGGTGCTCACCACCAACGACCTGGTCAGGTCGGACGACGTGTTCTTCGCGGCGACCGGCATCACGCACGGCGAGCTCATGCGGGGTGTGCGGTTCAGGGCCGGCTCGGCGGTGACGGAATCGCTGGTCATGCGCGGCCGGTCGGGGACGATCCGCAAGATCGAGAGCGAGCACCAGCTCTGGAAGCTGCGGGCGTACAGCGCGATCAACTTCGACACCGCGGGCTGAGGCGGCGGGCCCGGCGCCGATGGGGCGCGGTCAGCGGCGGCGCTTGCGGCGGGGTGGCTCCTTGACCTTGACTTCGCCGGCGAAGTTGGTCGTGCGCACCTCGACGACGGGCCCGCCCGGCTCGGTCGGCTGCTTGGTCAGCCGGACGGTCTTGTCCTTGGCGACCCTGATCACCTCGAGCCCTTCGGGAACGTGGATCTCCAGCCCGCCGAAGACGAGGGTGGCGTTGATGATGATCTGCCGGTTCTGCAGGATCGCGTCACGGAAGTCGAGCTTGGTCGTGCCGAACATGGCCGTCACGGCGACCTCGGCGGGCACGACCCAGCGCCCGCCGCGCTGCTCCTTCTTGAAGATGGCCGACACCGGACGGCCGTCGAGGTTGAGCGGCTGCTCCTCGGCGGGCAGCAGGTCGGCGGTGAGCGAGGCCAGCTCGCCGAGCGTGCGCGAGGAGTAGAGCACGCCGAGCCGTTCCTCCAGTTCCTCCAGGGAGAGCCGGCCGTCGGCGTGGGCGTCCTGGAGGACCTGGGCGATGCGCTCCCGGTCGGCGTCGGACGCGCGTAGCTCGTGGGGCTGCGGTGCGTCGCCGGACACCGGCGGGCGGCGGGCCGACACCCACTCCTCGGCCAGCCGCTCTCCCACTTCCTGCAGCTTGGGCAACCACGATCCAGCGCGTTCGTTCACACTTCTGACGATATCTGGCGCTCGCCGGACGCGCTCGTCCCGAACCGGTCCGCGTCAGCCGATTCGCGCCGGGGAGGCGACGATCTCCTCGGCCAGGTCCTCGTTCGTCTCGGCGTGGCGGGAGGCAGCGTCCCCGGGCAGAGCCGCGAGAAGTAGGCGCCGCGCGGAATCCGTACGCGTCCCCGGCCGTTGATCCGGCGTAGGAGGTGTGTGCGCGTGCATCAACCGGCGCGGTGGGGTCTCGGCGCGGCAGGCGCGGGCATTGCGGTCATCCTCGGCCTGGAGGTGTCCAGCCTCGACGAGATGAACCCGATCAGGCGGACGATCAGCGAGCACGGCCTGGGCCCCGACGGCTGGATCTTCGGGTTCGCCGTGGGTCTGCTGGCGGCGGGGTCCGTGGGCATCGGGGTGTCCCTGGCGCGCAGGAAGCTGGCCGGCGTTCTCGGCACCGTGGCGCTCATGGGGTGGAGCGTCGGGCTGCTCATGACGGCCTGGTTCGAGAAACACGACTGGTCGGTGGGGCCGAGCGTGAGCGGGAGCATCCACCGGGTGGGCAGCTTCGTGGCCTTCCTGTGCCTGCCGCTGGCGGTCGTGCTCATCACCGGGCCGTGGGGGCGCCGCGAGCGGTCGCGGGCCACGCTGGTGGCGTTCGGGCTCGGGGTGTGCTCGGTGTTGTGGGTGGTGGGCATCGCCACGATGGTGTTCATCGGCACGCGCAACGGCCTGCCGTGGTATCGGGTCATGCCTCTCGGGCTGGTGGAGCGCGGCCTGGCCGTCACGGAGGTGGCGGCGCTGCTGGCGCTCGGCGTGTGGGCGGCCACACCGGGGAACCGGTCGCTGAAGCCCGGTCTGCGTGCTGGCGGAACGGCTGGTTCTGCGGCTAACCTGACTCCGCCTCACGTTTGATCCACCCCGTGGGCGCGGCCCTGGTGGGCGGCATCGCGGACGCCGGGGACATGCGGGTGGCGTTCGCCGCGCCGCTGGTGCCGGCCGCCGCGCTCAGCGTGCTCGCGCCCGGATTCGAGCCCAGGAGCCGCACCGGTCAGCCCGCGCCGATCACCCCGTCGAGGTAGGCGAGGCTCCGCCGCACGTCCTCGATCGGCCGGTCGTCAGGGCCGGACAGGATGACGTCCTGCTCCATGACGTACCAGCCGTCGTACCCGCTCCTGGTCAGGCCGTTGATGATGGCCTCGATGTCCACGTCGCCCTGGCCGAGCGGGCGGTAGACGCCCTCGCGCACCGCCTGCGTGTAGGGCAGCGTCCCGGCGGCGACCTGGGCGGCGAGGCGGGCGTCGACGTCCTTGAGATGCACGTGCGCGATCCGCGACGCGGCCGCCTCGACCAGGGCGGCCGGGTCGGTGCCGCCGACCAGCAGGTGGCCGGTGTCCAGGCAGAGCGGCACCGAGCTGCCCTCCAGCACCCGCTCGACCTCGGCCCGGGTCTCGACCATGGTGCCCACGTGCGGGTGCAGGACCGCTCGGGGCCCGAGCGCGGCGGCGATCCGGTCGAGGTTGCCCAGCAGCGTGGCCCAGCCGGCGGCGTCGAGCTCGGGGCGCGTGTCGTAGCCGTCGTCGCCCGTGGCGGCGGCCAGCACGAGCAGCCCGTCCTCCGGCAGGCCACGCAGAGGGTCGTGGCCCGGGTCGTGGAGCACGACGGGCACGAAGGCGCCGGCCAGGCGCAGGCCGTACCGCTCGATGAGCGCGGGCGTCAGGAAACCCTGAGGGCCCAGCTCGGTCGCGGTGAGGCCGAGCTCGCGCATCTCGGACAACACCAGGTCGGGCGGAAGTTGGTGACCCCAGCCGGGGACCTCGCACACGCCCCACGAGATGGGGGCTCCCGCGAGCTTCATCGCCGCACCTCCGCCACGTCGACGGGACGGCCTTCGCGCAGCGACAGGTCGGCGGCCTCGGCGACGTACAGGGCCTCCAGCGCGTCCTCGATCGAGCAGAGGCCCTGGCCGCCGCGGAGGAAGCAGTCGATCTCATCGCGGTACGCGGTCGCGAAGCGGGTCACGAAGTCGGGCCAGGGATCGTCCGGTTCCCGATTGTCCTCGGTCGTGTGGAGCGGGGCGCGCGGGCCGAGCCCGACCGCCTGGGTGCGGCGGGTGCCCGCGAGTTCCATGCGCACGTCGTACCCGCCGCCGTTGTAGCGCGAGCCCTGCAGGGTGGCCAGCGTGCCGTCGTCCAGCGTGAGCAGCGCGGCGCTGGTGTCCACGTCGCCCGCCTCGGCGAAGAACGCGGCGCCCCGGTTGGCGCCCCGCGCGTAGACGGACACCACCTCGCGGCCGGTCACCCAGCGCAGGGCGTCGAAGTCGTGGACGTGGCAGTCGCGGAAGATGCCCCCGGACAGCGGGATGTACGCGGCGGGCGGCGGCGCGGGGTCGGCCGTGACCAGGTGGACCCGGTGCAGCTCGCCCAGCTCGCCGTCGCGCACGGCCCGCGCGGCGGCCGCGTACCCGGGGTCGAACCGGCGCTGGAACCCGACGTGCACCCGGTTGCCCGCGCGCGCCTCCAGCACCTTGACGGTCTCGTCCACCGTGCCCGCGACCGGTTTCTCGCAGAACACCGGGATGCCGAGTGCGCAGGCTCGGACGATCAGCTCGGCGTGGGTGCTGGTCGGGGTGGCGATGACCACGGCGTCCGAGTCGAAGGGGTCTCCCGGCCTGCCGTACGGGGACGTCCGCACGGGATCGGCCACGATCAGCTCGTCCACCAGCGGATGGGCGGCCATGGTCGCGGCGTGGAAGGCCCCGATCCGACCCAGCCCGAACAGTCCCACACGCATGAACGTCTCCCGTCCCCCGCCGGAGCCTTCGCCCAGGCGGATATGAAACCTTTAATCCATAGCATGTCCTGACATTCTTACTTTTAAGCCTTGGACGGCCTCGACGGCCTTGTGACCGGGCAGCCGCGCGAACCCCACCACCACCGCCGGTTTCCCCGGCGACCGGCGCATCGGCCCCACAGGCTCGGCGGACAACCCCAGCTCCCGCGCCACCCGCGCCGTCCGCGGCTCGTCCCAGCCGTCCGGCAGCTCCAGGTAGACGTGCAGGCCCGCGTCGATGCCCTTGACGCTGATCTCGGGAAGCTCGCGGGCCAGCGCCCTGACCAGGGCGTCCCTGCGGCGGCGGTATTCCCTGCGCATGCGGCGCAGGTGCTTGTCGTAGCCGCCGGTGCGCAGGAAGTGCGCCAGCGCGTACTGCTCGATGACCGGCGAGCCCAGGTCGAGCTCGCCCCTGGCCCGGCGCACGTCCTCGGCCAGGTCGGGCGGCGCGGCCACCCAGCCCAGGCGCAGGCCGGGCGCGAGCGCCTTGCTGACACTGCCCGACAGGATCACGCGGTCGGGCGCCAGGCCCTGCAGGCAGCCGACAGGGTCGCGGTCGAAGCGGAACTCGGCGTCATAGTCGTCCTCCAGGATCACCCGGTCCCCCACGTGAACCCACTCCATCAGCGCGGCCCTGCGGGACGGGGAGAGCACCACGCCGGTCGGGAACTGGTGGGCCGGCGTCACCAGCACCGCGTCGCCGCTCAACCTGCGCACGTCGAGACCCTCCTCGTCCACGGGCACCGGGACGAGGTGCGCGCCCGCTCTCCTGAGCAGGGGCGCCTGACGGTCGCTCGTCGGGTCCTCCACCGCGAGCCGGAGCGCGCGCCGCCGGGACAGCACGTTGAGCACGAGACTCAGGCCCTGCGCCACGCCGCCGACGATGATGAGGTTCTCCGGGCGCGCGTCCGCCGCCCTGACCCTCCTGAGGTAGCCGGCCAGCTCTTCCCGCAGCTCAGGCACGCCGCCAGGGTCCCCGTAGTCGAGAGCGTCCGAGGGTACGGTGGCCAGGACGTGCCTGACGGCCGCGAGCCAGCGTTCACGGGGGAAGTGGCCGAGGTCGGGAGAGGTGGGACGGTGACCGTAGTACGGCGCGCATGCGGGGGCGTCCGAGGCGGGCCGCTCCCGCGCCGCGGCGCGCTGCCTCGGCGCCTTGGCGGGGGGCACGGGCGTGACCTGGGTGCCGACGCCCACCCTGGAGAACAGGAACCCCTCGGCGACGAGCTGCTCGTACGCCTCCACCACCACGCCCCTGGAGACCTGGAGGTCGGCGGCGAGCTCGCGGGTCGCGGGCAGGCGGGTGCCGGGGGCGAGCCGGCCGCTCCTGATGGCGTCGCGCAGCTCGGAGGCGATCTGACCAGCGATCCCGCCTTTGCCGCGATTTATCTGGATGTGGAGGTCGGCCATATTGGTCCTGTCATCCGGCGGGACATTGGACTGTTTTCCCGAACCATCGTGCTTCTAGCATCCCGCACATGAGACAGGGAATCGTCCGCGCGGCCTCGGCCATGTTCCTGCTCGGGACGCTGGCGGGCGTCTCCGGGCTCATCGGCGGCTACCCCATCTACGGCGGACAGGCCGTGCGCTACCTCGTGGCCGCCGCCATCCTGCTCGCCATCACACGGGTGCTCGGCCTGCGCTTCGTCCGCCTGACGCTGCGCGAGGCCCTGTGCCTCGCCGGGCTCACCCTGTTCGGCCTGGTCATCTTCAACGTCTGCGTGATCGAGGCCACCAACGCGTCAGGGCCCGCCCTGGTCGGCACCGTCCTCGGCACCGTGCCGCTCTGGCTCGCGCTGGCCGGCGGGCGGCCCGCGCCACGAATGCTCATCGGAGCATGCGTGGTGGTGGCCGGGGCGACCCTGGCCACCGGCCTCGGCAGCGGCAACCTGCCCGGCCTGCTCTGGGCGCTGGGCGCGCTCGTGGGCGAGGTGTGCTTCTCCCTGCTGGCCATCCCCCTGCTGCCGAAGCTGGGAGCGATCAGGGTGTCGGCCTACTCGACGGCGCTCGCGGTGCCCATGCTGGCCCTGGTCGGGCTGGCGTACGAAGGGCCCGGCATGGTGCGGACGCCGACCGTGGCCGAAGGGCTGGGCTTGGCCTACCTGGCGCTCGTGGTGACCGTCGGAGCCTTCTTCCTGTGGTATTCCGCGCTGTCCCGGCTGGGCCCCGGGCTGGCCGGGCTGTTCGCCGGGCTCGTCCCGGTGGGCGCGATCGTCACGGGGGCGGTGCTCGGGATCGCGATGCCGACGGCGTACGACCTGCTCGGCGCCGGACTGGTGATCGCGGGCATCACGCTCGGCCTCACCGCGGGGCGGTCGCGGGCGCGAGCGCAGGCGGCCGTCTCCGAGGCGTGACCTCCGGCGGCCCGGTCACCCGTTAACCTCTTGGTGACCGAAAGGATGGACATGGGCGAGTTCGACTACACCGACCTGCTGCCGCTGGGAGCCGATGAGACCGAATATCGGCTGGTCACCACGGAGGGGGTGCGGAAGGTCGAGGCGGCCGGGCGTACGTTCCTCGAGGTCGAGCCGGAGGCGCTGCGGCTGCTGACCGAGACGGCGATCCACGACATCTCCCATTTCCTGCGAACCTCCCACCTCGCCCAGCTACGCAAGATCGTCGATGACCCCGAGTCCAGCGGCAACGACCGCTTCGTCGCGCTCGACCTGCTGAAGAACGCCTCCATCTCGGCCGGCGGCGTGCTCCCCATGTGCCAGGACACCGGCACCGCGATCGTCATGGGAAAGCGCGGCCGCCACGTGCTGACCGACGGGCGCGACGCCGAGCACGTCTCGCGGGGCGTCTACGACGCCTACACCCGGCTCAACCTGCGTTACTCCCAGATGGCTCCGCTGAGCATGTGGGAGGAGAAGAACACCGGCGACAACCTGCCCGCCCAGATCGAGCTGTACGCCGAGGACCCCCACGGCCACCCCGACGAGTACAAACTGCTGTTCATGGCCAAGGGCGGCGGCTCGGCCAACAAGTCGTTCCTGTACCAGGAGACCAAGGCCGTGCTCAACGAGAAGCGCATGCTGGCCTTCCTGGAGGAGAAGATCCGCTCGCTGGGCACGGCCGCCTGCCCTCCGTACCATCTGGCGATCGTCGTCGGCGGCACGTCCGCCGAATACGCCCTCAAGACCGCCAAATACGCCAGCGCCCGCTACCTCGACTCGATCCCCACCGAGGGTTCGCCGTCCGGGCACGGTTTCCGGGACCTCGAGATGGAGGCCAAGGTCTTCGAGCTGACCCAGAAGCTGGGCATCGGGGCGCAGTTCGGCGGCAAATACTTCTGCCACGACGTGCGCGTCATCCGCCTGCCCAGGCACGGCGCCTCCTGCCCGGTGGCCATCGCCGTGTCCTGCTCCGCCGACCGGCAGGCGCTGGCCAAGATCACGCCGGAGGGCGTCTTCCTGGAGCAGCTGGAGACCGACCCGGCGCGGTTCCTGCCGGAGACCACCGACGAGCACCTTTCGGACGACGTGGTCCAGGTCGACCTCAACCGTCCCATGCCCGAGATCCTCGCCCAGCTGACGAAATATCCGGTCAAGACGCGGCTGTCCCTCACCGGGCCGCTCGTGGTCGCCCGCGACATCGCTCACGCCAAGATCGCCGAACTGCTCGACAACGGCGGCGAGATGCCGGAATACCTCAAGAACCACGCCGTCTACTACGCCGGGCCGGCCAAGACCCCCGACGGTTACGCCTCCGGCTCGTTCGGGCCGACGACGGCCGGGCGCATGGACTCGTACGTCGGGCGCTTCCAGGCGGCCGGCGGGTCGATGGTGATGCTGGCCAAGGGCAACCGGTCCAAGCAGGTCACCGAGGCGTGCGAGCAGCACGGCGGCTTCTATCTCGGCTCCATCGGCGGCCCCGCGGCCAGGCTGGCGCAGGACTGCATCAAGAAGGTCGAACTGCTCGAATATCCCGAGCTCGGGATGGAGGCCGTGTGGAAGATCGAGGTGGTCGACTTCCCCGCGTTCATCGTCGTGGACGACAAGGGCGACGACTTCTTCACCGACAGGACGGGCCCGGTGCTGTCCATCGGCCGCCGCTGACGGCGGCGAGGGGTTTCGCGAGGGAGGTCGCCGGCGGGCGGATGCCGGCGACCGCGGCGCGACGGCCGCCGGGGGGTTGAGGAGCCGTGGTCAGGCGCCAGCGGGTGCTGGGCGCGGCGGCTCCGGCCGGAGGTGGGCGGTCACGCGGCCACCGGTGCCCGGTGCGGTGCCACGACGGAGCCGTCGGGCAGCAGCAGGCCGGTGTCGTCGAACAGCACGACGCCGTTGCAGAGCAGGCTCCACCCCTGGTCAGGGTGGGAAGCGATCACGTGCGAAGCCTCACGGTCGGGCGAGTCGGCACTGGGGCAAACGGGGTGGTGACTGCACATCGCGCACCTCTCAGATAGCGCTCCTGGTCGTGGTTTCAATAGGGCAGCAGGCGCCCGGACGGCGTGCGAAGGTCCAGGCCGGCTCTGACCGGCTTCTTCGGCCGGCGGCGAACCAGGGTCCGGCGCATCTTCATCACGTCCTTCAACGATCTGGCATCGGTGGGAGGACTTCGGCCTATGCCCCCAGTGTGACGCTCGGCACCGACATTTCCGATGGCCCAGGACTTGGCCCTCCCTCATGGCTTTACCATGCCCCCGACCGCTTTCGGCACCCTTACAACCCGCTGACGGCGCCCCCTAGACGCCCGTAAGCGAGCGAGTCGAGCGACCGACATTCCCTCCAAGGCATCATCCGCCGATATCGGCGAGGAGAGTGTGCCGATGAGCACACTTACCCCGGCGAGCTGCGCGAACACGCTTCCGGCAGCGCATGGTCTCGTCGGTGGGCACCGCCCCGCCGGGCGGCTGCGCGGCATCACCTTCACCGCCCGCAAAGGTGAGGAGGCGGACTGGGCAGTGGGTCACGCCGCCCGACGCGGACCGGACCGTCGACACCATCGGCGGCGAGGAACTGCGAGGAACTGCGAGGTCGTTCACGGCGGACCGGCTATCGGAACGTGCACGTCGAGAAACTGTGAGCCTCATCAACAGGGCGGCCACGAGGTTTGCCGACGTGACGAGTCAGGCGACTTGACTTAACTTCGCAACATTTTATCGGCCACGCCTCTACTGGTCGGTTTACACAAATAGGTAAGCTGCCAGGCATGCGTGCGCCCTCCGGTTACCTACTCGCCGCGCGCTACCGGCTCATGGAGCCGGTTGGTCGTGGCGGCATGGGCACCGTTTGGCGGGCACATGACGAGCTGCTCGACCGCGACGTGGCGGTCAAGGAAGTACGCCTGCCCACCGTGCTCGACGAGGAGTTGCGCGCCGAGTTGTGCGCCCGCACGGAGCGCGAGGGCAGGGCGACCGCCATGGTCACCCACCCCTCGGTCATCACCGTGTTCGACGTGGTCACCGAGGACGACCGGCCATGGATCGTGATGGAGCTGCTCCGGGCCAGGTCTCTCGAGCAGCTCATCCAGGAGCACGGGCCGCTCCCGCCGCGCAGGGCCGCCGAGATCGGCCGGCAGATCCTCGGGGCGCTGCGCGCGGTGCACGCGAAAGGCATCCTCCACCGCGACGTCAAGCCGAGCAACGTGCTCGTGACCGAGGACCGCGCGGTGCTCACCGACTTCGGCCTGGCCGCACTCGAAGGTGACGTTTCCATTACCCAGGCGGGCATCGTGCTGGGGTCCGCCGGTTACATCGCACCGGAGCGGGTGCTCGGCTCGAAGGCCAGCCCCGCGGGCGATCTGTGGTCGCTCGGGGCGACCCTCTACACCGCCGTCGAGGGCAGGGGCCTGCACGGCCGCCGTACGGCCGCCGCCGCGCTCGCGGCGCTGACCAGCGGCGAGCCGATCCCGATGAGCAAGGCCGGCCCGCTGGCCCCCGTGCTCGACGCGCTCCTGCGCATCGACCCGCAGACCAGGCTCGACTCCGTGCGCGCCTCGCTCATGCTGGCCAGGGTGGCCGCAGGAGGCTCGGCGGAGGAGCCGCTGACCCCGCGCAAGCCCAGATCCGCACGCCCGGTGCAGGCCCTCACGCCGCCGTCTTTCACACGCAGGCCCGCGCATCGCGGGCTGCACCGCGCCGAGACCCAGACCGTCACCGTGCCCGCGCCGAGGCAGGAACGTAAACCCGGCGAGGGTGTGCACAGGAAGCGCGTTGAAGCGCGGCCGTCGCCGTCGGCTTATGCCCGTTTGAAAGCGACGGTGATAAAGTTGTGCCTTCCTCGGCGGTTCTGGCCAAGAGAACTTCGCAAGCGAGGGTAAAGCACTTCCCAAGCGAGAATCGATATCTTCTTCTCATGCCGGAACAGCAGACACGCCTGCTCGCGGGGCGCTACGAGCTCATCACCCCGCTCGGCCGGGGCACCATGGGCACCGTATGGCGCGCACGCGACCGCGCGCTCGGGCGCGAGGTGGCGGTCAAGGAGATCCGCCAGGACCCGGTGCTCACCGAAGAACAACGGACGGAGCTGCGCGAACGCATGGTCCGCGAGGGCCGCATCGCCTCCCGGATCAACCACCCGTCCGTGGCCTCCATCCACGACGTGATCATCCACGACGACAGCCCGTGGATCATCATGGAGCTCATCGAGGCCCGCTCGCTGGAGCAGGTGATCGACGAGGAAGGTCCGCTGCCGCCCCGGCTCGTGGCCGAGATCGGCGTCGATCTGCTCGGCGCACTGCGCGCCGCGCACGCTCAGGGCATCACCCACCGCGACGTCAAGCCCGCCAACGTGCTCATCACCGAGAGCGGGCGCGTGGTGCTGACCGACTTCGGCATCGCCAAGGCCGAGGGCGACTCCCGGCTCACGAAGACGGGCATGGTGATCGGCTCCCCCGGCTACACCGCCCCGGAACGCGCCAGGGGCGACTACACCGGGCCCGAGTCCGACATCTGGGCGCTCGGGGCCACGCTCTACTTCGCGGTCGAGGGGCGGCCGGCGTACGAACGGGCCACGGTCGCTGAGACGCTGGCGGCGCTGCTCACCGAGAGCGCCGACCCGCCCACGCAGGCGGGGCGGCTCCGTCCCGTGCTGAACGGGCTGCTGAACAAGGACTATCGGCAGCGTCTCGGCGCTGCCAAGGCGGAGACCCTGCTGCGCATGGTCGCCGACACCCCCACAAGCGAGATGCCGGTGCTCACGGCCGAGGCTCTTAAGGCGCAGGAGGCCGCTTTGCCCGATCCGTTCACTGCCCAGAAGACCCCCGCCGACCAGGCGCCCGGCCGTGGTGGACAGGGTGCCGGCCCGGACGGGCGCGGGCCCGGATACGCGCCTGGCGGGGCGGGAGCGCCGCAGGGCCAGGGCGGCCCTGGACAGGGTCACGGAGGTCACGGACAGGGTCCCGGAGGTCATGGGCCGCGTCCCGCGGGGCCCGGGCAGGGACCTGGGGGATCCGGGCAGGGACCTGGGGGATCCGGGCAGGGGTCTGGAGGGCCCGGACACGGGCCGGGCGGTCCGGCGCCGCGGGGGGCGTTCAGCGGTCCGAGTGGGGTCGGCGGACCGGGGCAGGGCCACTCCGGCGCGTCCACGCCGGGTCCGAACGCCTTCACCGCACCCGGGCCGGGGCAAGGCGCGCCGGGTCCACAGGGCGCCTTCGGCGGCCCAGGACACGAGCAGGGCCGCTCCGGGCAAGGACCGGGCGGGCCCGGAGCACCTGGGCCCGGAGCACCTGGGCAGGGCCCGGGTGCGACAAACCCGATGGGCGGCAGGCCCGGCCCGGCACCGGGCACGGGCGGCGGGCCTGGCGGGCCCGGCGGAAGGCAGGGCCCTGGCGGGCCCGGTGGCCAGGGCCCCGGCGGGCAGGGGACCAGCGGGCAGGGCTCCGGCGGGCAAGGCCAGGGCGGACCCCGGCCCGGTGGCCAGGGACCCGGCGGGCAGGGACCCGGAGCGCAAGGACCCGGAGCGCAAGGACCCGGAGCGCAAGGACCCGGAGCGCAAGGACCCGGAGCGCAAGGACCCGGGAAGCAGGGTCCCGGAGGGCAGGGGAACGGGCCTGGCGGGCAGGGGGCCGGTGGGCACAGGGCTGGGCCGTATGGGGCCGGAGGGCCGGTGCGGAGCTCCAACGCGCCCACCGTTCCGCAGAACATCGGGCGCCCGCCGCAGGGTGAGCAGCACTTCGGTGCGCCGGGGACCACCGCGGGCGGCGCCGGGCCGCAGGGCGGCGCGCCCGGGGCCGCGTCCCCCGAGGCGGGGTTCGACCCTGAGCGTACGGTCAGCATCTCGCGGCCCAAGGGCCCCTTCCCCTCGAGTCCCGAGCAGGGCACGCCGCCACAGGGGCAGGGTGACGAGGGCGCGTTCATGACCACGCGCATCCCGAAGGGCGGGTCGCCGGGCCAGCAGGTCTACCCGCCGACGGACCAGGAGCCCGGCTCGCGGCAGCAGCCGCCGGTGCCGCAGCGCGGGGTGTCCGGAGGAGGGCAGGGCGGGCTGGGCACCGACCTGTTCGCCATCGCCGGCCAGCCGGAGCAGCGGCCCGAGGCCAACCGCAACGGCATGCTGGTGCTCATGGCGGTCGCCGCCGCCGCGGCCGTGGTGATCGCCATTCTGATCGTGGCCCTCATCTCGAGCTGAACGCGGGGCGCTTCCCGGCGGGCCCGGATGCGTGAGTCAGACTGAAGTCATGAGCGAGTTCAGGATCGAGCATGACTCGATGGGCGAGGTGCGCGTGCCCGCGGGAGCACGGTGGCGCGCGCAGACCCAGCGGGCGGTGGAGAACTTCCCGGTTTCCGGGCGGCCGATCGAGCCGTCCCACATCGCCGCGCTGGCCCTGATCAAGGCCGTGGCGGCGGAGGTCAACGGCGAGCTCGGCGTGATCGAGAAGGACATGGCCGAGGCGATCGCGCAGGCCGCCGCCGACGTGGCCGAGAACGAGCACGACGCCCACTTCCCGATCGACGTCTTCCAGACCGGCTCGGGCACCTCGTCCAACATGAACGCCAACGAGGTGATCGCGACGCTCGCCGAGGAGCGGCTGGGCCGGCCCGTGCACCCGAACGACCACGTGAACGCCTCCCAGTCGTCCAACGACGTCTTCCCCACGTCGATCCACGTGGCGGCGGCGACGGAGGTGACCTACCACCTGCTGCCCTCGCTGCGGCATCTGGCGGAGGCGTTGCGGGCGAAGGCGATCGAGTTCGACGGCGTGGTGAAGTCGGGCCGCACCCATCTGATGGACGCGACCCCGGTGACGCTGGGCCAGGAGTTCGGGGGGTACGCCACGCAGATCGAGCACGGTGTCGTACGCGTCACCGCGGCGCTCGAGCACGTGCTGGAGCTGCCTCTGGGCGGCACGGCCGTGGGCACGGGCATCAACACGCCGCCGGGGTTCGCCCAGGCGGCGATCGAGAAGCTGCGCGAGGCGACCGGCATCCCCTTCCTTGAGGCGCGGGACCACTTCGAGGCCCAGAGCGCGCAGGACTCGATCGTCGAGCTGTCGGGGCAGCTCAAGGTGGTCGCCGTCTCGCTGAACAAGATCGCCAACGATCTCCGCTGGATGGGGTCGGGCCCGCGCGCCGGGCTCGGCGAGATCAACCTGCCCGACCTGCAGCCCGGCTCGTCCATCATGCCGGGCAAGGTCAACCCGGTCATCCCTGAGGCCGCGGGCATGGTGGCAGCGCAGGTCATCGGCAACGACGCGGCGATCACGTTCGCCGGCGCGTCGGGGAACTTCGAGCTGAACGTGCAGCTACCGGTCATCGCCCGCAACGTGCTGGAGTCGGTCAGGTTGCTGGGCAACGTCTCGCGGTTGCTCGCCGACCGCTGCGTGTCCGGCATCACGGCGAACGTGGAGCGCCTGCGCGAGTACGCCGAGTCGTCCCCGTCGATCGTCACCCCTCTGAACCGGTACGTCGGTTACGAGGAGGCGGCCAAGATCGCCAAGCAGGCGCTGGCGGAGCGGAGGACGATCCGCGAGGTCGTCATCGAGCGCGGCCACGTGGCCGACGGCACCTTGACGGAGGAGCAGCTGGACGCCGCGCTCGACGTTCTGTCGATGACCCGTCCCTAGGACGGCCGCGCCTGCTGCGTGGCCTGCGCCCAGCGGGTGAGCAGGGCCGCGGCGGCGCCGGAGTCGACGGCGTCGGCGGCCCGCTTGCGGGCGGCGGCGAGGGCGGCGGTGAGCTCGGCGGCCGGCGGCACCCCGTCGGCCGCCACCAGGGCGGCGGCCGCGTTGAGCAGCACGACGTCTCGTACGGGGCCCGGCTCCCCCGCGAGGACGGCGCGGGCCACGGCCGCGTTGTGCCGGGCGTCGCCGCCGCGCAGGTCGTCAGGGCGAGCCCGCGGGATCGACAGGTCGGCGGGGTCGAAGGCGGTCCGCGTCACCGTGCCGCGCCGTACGACCCAGATCGTCGAAGGGCCGCACGTGGTGAGCTCGTCGAGGCCGTCGTCGCCGCGGAAGACGAGGGACGAGCCGCCGCGTTCGGCCAGGACGCCCGCGATGACCGGCGCCATCGCCGGGTGGAAGACGCCGACCGCCTGCGCGGCGGGCAGCGCGGGGTTGGTGAGCGGGGCCAGGAAGTTGAAGACCGTCGGCACGCCCAGCTCGCGGCGCGGTCCGGAGGTGCGTTTCAGCGCCGGGTTGAACGCCGGCGCGAAGCAGAACGTGATGCCCACCTCCTCCGCGATCGCGACCACGGCGCCGGGCGGCAGGTCGACGACCACGCCGAGCTCTTCCAGGACGTCCGCGGCGCCGGCCATGGAGGAGGCGGCCCGGCCCTCGTGCTTGACCACCTTCGCGCCCGCCGCGGCGGCCACGACGGCGGCCATGGTGGAGATGTTGACGGTGTTGGCGCGGTCGCCGCCGGTGCCGACGAGGTCGACCGGGTCGCCGGACACCCTGATGGCGGCCGATCGCGACAGCATGCCGTCGGCCAGCCCTGACACCTCCGCCACGCTCTCGCCCTTGGCCCGCAGCGCCACGGCGAACGCGGCGATCTGCGCGTCCGTGGCCGCGCCCGACATGATCTGGTCCATGGCCCACGCGGCCTGGCGCGAGGTGAGCGACACGCCGTCGAGCAGCATGGTGAGCAGCTGCGGCCAGGTGGTGGTCGCGGTGCCGGGCGTTGTGGTGCTGGTCATGGTGAGCGTCCCTTTTCGTCAGTGCTCGACGGGGGCGCGTGCGACATGAGTACGGCCGCCTCGTCGAGGCGGCCGTGTGCGTATGCGCTGGAAGGTCCGCCTAGGAGGCGGGCCACCACAGGAACGAATACGCGATCATGCGATCCACCATAGCAGGCCATGTCGGCCACATAAGACGACACGGATCTATGTCTCGCGCACCCATGCGCCTGCGCGCGGCGAGCGCCTAAAGTCGAGGGATATGGCGAAAGAGCTGACGGGGCGGACCGCGCTGGTCACGGGTGCGGGCGGCGGCATCGGGGCGGCCTGCGCCCGGCGGCTGGCCGCGGCGGGAGCCAGGGTGCTGGTCGTCGATCTGCGGGCCGAGCCGGCCGAGGAGGTCGCCGACGAGATCGGCGGCGTGGCCGTCGTGGCCGATCTGAGCGAGCCCGGCTTCGTGGCGGCGCTGCCTGACGAGCCCATCGACATCGTGGTCAACAACGCGGGGTTCCAGCACGTCGCGCCGGTCGAGGAGTTCCCGCCCGAGGTGTTCTCGGCGATACTCAAGGTCATGGTCGAGGCGCCGTTCCTGATCGCGCGCGAGGTGCTGCCCGGCATGTACGCTAGGGGCTGGGGCCGGTTCGTGAACATCTCGTCGGTCCACGGGCTGCGGGCCTCCCCGTACAAATCGGCCTACACCGCGGCCAAGCACGGGCTGGAGGGCTTCTCCAAGGTGGTCGCGCTCGAAGGAGCGGCCCATGGGGTGACCTCGACGTGCGTCTGCCCCGCCTACGTCCGCACCGGGCTGGTCGAGGCGCAGATCGCCGACCAGGCCAGGGTGCACGGCATCGCGCCCGACGAGGTGGTGACGGACATCATGCTCCAGCCGGCCGCGATCAAGCGGCTGATCGAGCCGGAGGAGGTGGCCGAGCTGGTCGCCTACCTGTGCGGGCCCGGCGGGGCGTTCATCACCGGCGTGTCGCTCCCTGTGGACGGCGGCTGGACGGCCAGGTGACCGGCGCCACCTTTCTCGAACTGCTGGCCAGGGAGGCGTCGGCGGTCGAGTTCGAGGGTCCGATCATCGCGGCCAGGGCCGCGGGCGCGGACCCGGCCACGATCGAGGAGCTCGAACAGGCCAAGGTCGAGGCGCTGAAGGTGCGCGACCTGCTCAAGAGGCGCGCCAGGCGGGAGGCCGAGCTGTCGGCGCTGTACGACACGGCCGGCGACCTGGCCGCGCTGCGCGACCTCGACGCCGTGCTCGAGGCCATCGTGCACCGGGCGAGGCAGTTGCTGGCCACCGACATCGCGTACATGACCCTGCACGACCCCGAGCGGGGCGACACGTACATGCGGGTCACCGACGGGTCGATCTCGGCGAAGTTCCGTGCGCTGCGGCTGGCCATGGGGTCGGGGCTGGGCGGCCTGGTGGCGCAGACGGCGGTCCCGTACTCGACGGCCGACTATTTCGCCGACGGGAGGTTCCGGCACAAGGACGACATCGACGAGGCCGTCACGGAGGAGGGCCTGGTCGCGATCCTGGGCGTGCCGCTGCGGCTGGGTCAGCGGGTGATCGGCGTGCTGATGGCGGCCAACCGCAGCGCGCGGCCGTTTCATCAGGAGGAGGTGTCGCTGCTGGCCAGCCTGGCGGCGCACGCCGCGGTCGCGATCGACAACGCCAGGCTGCTGCAGGAGACGAGGAACGCGCTGGAGGAGCTCTCCCACGCCCACCGGACGGCGAGGGCGCACGGCGAGGCCGTGGAGCGGGCCGCGCTGGCGCACGACAGGATGACCTCGCTGGTGCTGCGCGGCGGCGGGATCGAGGACGTCGCGGCGGTGGTGACCGACGTGCTCGGCGGCTCGCTCGCGGTGCTGGACGACCTGGGCCGGGCGCTCACGGGAGACGTCGGGGAGCTCGACCAGGAGGTGTTCGAGGCGGCGCAGGCGTCCAGGGCGCTGCGCCGTACCGTGCGCAGGGGCGACCTGCTGATCGCGTCGGTGGACGTCGGCGGGGAGCCGCTGTGCACGCTGGTCCTGCGCAGCGACGACGCCGACGAGCGCATCCTGGAGCGGGCGGCGCTCGTGTGCGCGCTGCTGCTGCTGTTCCGCCGGAGCGTGGCGGAGGCCGAGGGGCGGGTCAGGGGCGAGTTGCTCGACGACCTGATCGCGCGGCCCGGCTCCCCCGGGCTGGCCGACCGGGCGCACCGGCTCGGCGTCGATCTCAGCGCGCCGCACGTCGTCGTGGTCGCCAAGCACGCGGGGCAGCGCGAACGGGCCGCGTTCTGGGCGTCGTCGCAGGCCACGATCTGGCACGGGCTGGCCGCCGGGCGCGGCGACGAGGTCGTGCTGCTGCTGCCGGGCACCGACGCGGGCGGCGCCGCGCAACGGGTGGCCGCCGAGCTGAGCGCGTCCCTGCAGAGCCTGGCCACGGCGGGCGCGTCCGGCATGCCGGGTGAGGGCAGGGAGCCGCCCGGGGCTCAGCACGTCGCCAGGGCCTACCAGGAGGCGCGGCGGTGCGCGGAGGCGCTCATCGCGCTCGGCCGGGCGGGCGACGGCGCGAGCGCGGCCGAGCTGGGCTTCGTCGGCCTGCTCGTCGGCGACGGCCGTGACGTGCGCGGTTTCGTGGACTCGACGCTCGGCGCGGTGATCGAGTACGACGCCCGCAGGGGCACCGCGCTCACCGGCACGTTGTCCGCCTACTTCGGCTCGGGCGGGTCACCGTCGCGTACGGCCGAGGCCATGCACATCCACGTCAACACCGTCACGCAGCGGCTCGACCGGGTCGGCAAGCTGCTCGGCGAGGGCTGGATGGCGCCGGAGCGCGCGCTCGAGATCCAGCTCGCGCTCCGCTTGCACCGGCTCGGCCACACATAGACCACGCAGACTGTAGGCTCCGACGCCATATGAGTGACGCCGGTCACTCCCTACCGTGACCGGCATGGCCACTTCCATCAAGAAGGTCGTCGCCGCGAGCCTGGTCGGCACCACCATCGAGTGGTACGACTTCTTCCTCTACGGCTCGGCAGCCGCCCTCGTGTTCAACCAGCTCTTCTTCCCCGGCTCCGATCCACTGACCGGCACCCTGCTGGCGTTCCTCACCTATGCCGTCGGGTTCGTCGCCCGCCCGCTCGGCGGCCTGGTCTTCGGCCACTTCGGCGACCGCCTGGGCCGCAAGACGCTGCTGGTCGTCAGCCTGCTGATGATGGGCACGGCGACGTTCCTGATCGGCTGCCTGCCGACGTACGAGACCCTCGGCCCGGCCGCGGCGCTGCTGCTGACGGGGCTGCGCCTGGTGCAGGGCTTCGCGCTCGGCGGCGAGTGGGGCGGCGCGGTGCTGATTGTCTCCGAGCACGGCGACAACGAGCGGCGCGGCTTCTGGGCCTCCTGGCCGCAGGCCGGCGCCCCCGGCGGCAACCTGCTGGCCACCGGCGTGCTGGCGGCGCTGGCCGCCTGGCAGTCGGACGAGGCGTTCCTGTCGTGGGGCTGGCGGGTGCCGTTCCTGCTGTCGGGCGCGCTGGTGCTGGTCGGGTTGTGGATCCGGCTGTCGATCAGCGAGTCGCCGGTGTTCCAGCAGGCCGAGCCGGAGGAACGGGCGCCGATCGTGGGCGTGCTCCGCCACCACTGGAAGGACGTGATCGTCGCCATCGGCGCCCGCCTGGCGGAGAACATCTCCTTCTACCTCCTGACCGTCTTCGTCATCACGTACGCCAAGCAGATGCAGATCGACAACTCCACGGTGCTGACCGCGGTGCTGGTCGCCTCGGCCATCCACTTCGTGACGATCCCAGTGTGGGGCGCGTTGTCCGACCGCGTCGGCCGCCGCCCCACCTACCTGGCGGGCGCCGCCGGGATCGGAGTGTGGATCTTCGCGTTCTTCCCGCTCGTGGACACGGGCAGCTTCCTGGCGATCACCCTCGCCGTCACCGTCGGCCTGCTCTTCCACGGCATGATGTACGGCCCGCAGGCGGCTTTCTTCTCGGAGCTGTTCGCCACGAGGACGCGCTACACCGGCGTGTCCATCGGGGCGCAGCTCTCGGCGATCGTGGCCGGCGCGCTGGCGCCGATCATCGCGGTCGCGCTGCTGCGGGAGTACGCGAGCAGCGTGCCGATCTCGGCCTACCTCGGCCTGGCGGCGGTGCTCACCCTCGTCTCCGTCTACGCCGCGCGCGAGACCCGGGGCAGCGACCTGGCCGAGCCCAGGCCGCAGGGCAGGGTCACTCCTTGAGGTACCGGTGGCCGCCCGCGCGCGCCAGCCGCACCATGTGGCGCGCGCCGGGCAGCCGCCGGCCGATCCGGTGCAGCAGGGTGTCGCGGCCCATGGGCGAGCGGCGCTCGGGGTCGGCCGCGGCGGCCGGGCGCACCTCGACCCGGCCCCTGCGCATCTCCAGCGCGAACCTGAGCCCGAACTCCCCGTCCGACGAGCGCAGCGCCGACAACCAGGTGCCGGGGCCGAAGTGGTCGTCTTCCGGCATGAACCGCTTGACCGGCACCTTGGCCACGAGCTGCCCGGCGATCCTGCCCGGCACGCCGGCTTCGACCAGCGCGGGAGCGGACACCTCGCGGGCACGCCGCCCGCTGCTGCGCAACACCAGCTCCAGCGGCGGCCCTCCGCTGGGCGGCACGTACGGCACCGGCAGCACGACGTACAGGTGGCCGTCGAGGTGCTTGACCGTCACGCCCGGGGACACGAGCGCGATCGACTCCGAGAACGAACGCGGCTCGACGACCAGGCCCAGCTCGCCCTGGTCGGTCCAGCACGGCACCACGAGCCGCATCCTGGGCCGCTGGGCCAGCACGCCCAGGCAGTTGAGCGGCCCCTCGGCGCGGCTGACGCGGCTCCTGGCCTGGTTGGCGCCGCCGAACATGCGTACGTGCACCTCCCACTGCCCCGGCCTGAGCGGCTCGCCGAGTGCGGCGCTGGTGACGTCGAGCCTTGCCTCGCCCTTGATCTGCACGCGGAAGCGGCGGCGGCCGTCCTGGACGCGCTCCACGTGCTGGGTCAGCGGCAGGAAGTGCACGAGCCCCGTCTCGGTGTGCCGGACGTAGACCTCGATGCGCGCCCGCTCGACCGCGTCGGTGACGTCGGTGACGCTCTCCGGCAGGCGCCTGGCGTCGATCGAGCGCGGCGGGATCCAGTGCAGGCGGTCGCCGTCGGCACGGTACCTGTCGGGTGTGCCGTCGCCGCCGTGCACCTCCACGGTCAGCCCGAGCACCAGGACGTGGGCGTCCCAGCGCACCTCGGTCAGGTCGGAGCGCAGGCCCGCCCGCCTGGTGGAGTTGGACAGGAGCACGATCTGGTCCAGGCGTCCCGTGCGCACGTACGCGGCCACCACGCGCATCTGAACGGGCAGGTAGGTGTCGAGTCGCTCGGGGAAGCGCTGGAACACCAGCTCCTGGACCACCCGGAAGTGCATGCCGCGGTCGACGGATGAGTCGGCGAACTTGCTGGTCAGCAGCGGGCGCAGGACGACGGAGCGGAACCAGTGGGCGTACATGCGCTCGCGCTGGCGGCCCTCGCCGACGTAGGCGTCGATGTCGTCGAGCAGCGCGTGCAGCTCCTTGACGATCGCCCGCGGCTCCTCCTCGGCGACGGGGCGCCGGCCGAGGTGGCAGCAGACGTGCTCGGCCAGCACGGCGATGGACTTGGCGTGCAGGTACGCCCGCATCACGAACGCCTGCTCCCCCATCAGCCCGCCGGGCACGGGGAAGCCGAGCTCGTGCTGCTCCAGGAAGGTGCGCCGGTAGAGCTGCTGCGGCAGGAGCAGGGTGAGCAGCTTGTCGCGCAGGACGTCGGCGCGGGCGGTGCTGCGCTCGAACGCGGCCATCGGCGGCCCGTAGTCGCGGACCAGCCGGCCGATCAGCACGTCGGCGTCGGTCTCCATCGCGCGGTCGTGCATGCGGGCGATCGCGTCACGTTCGAGGCGGTCACCCTGGTCGAGAAAGTAGACGTAGTCGCCGGTGGCCGCGGCCAGGCCGACGTTGCGGCCGCGCATCGGCGTGCCCGTGTGCGGCAGGTGCAGCGTACGCACGTTGGGGCGGGCCGAGGCGATGGTGTCCAGCCGTTCCCCGATGCCATCGGACGATCCGTCGTCGACGAAGATCACTTCGTAGTCGTCCGCAGGCATCGTCTGCTCCAGCGCGGAGCGGATGCACGCGTCGGCGGTGTCACCCGGATTGCAGACAACGACGATCACACTGACCTTCACACCCATGCGGCCAGCGTGCGCCGATATACCCGATCGGACGCGGCGGCTTGCCGATTAGTGGAGGAAAGTTGACCTGTTAGTACCAGCCCACCGACTGTGAATGGGCCCAGGCGCCGCACGGCGTGCCGTAGCGGCCCTTGATGTAGCCGAGGCCCCACTTGATCTGGGTGGTGGCGTTGGTCTGCCAGTCGCTGCCCGCGCTGGCCATCTTGCTGCCCGGCAGCGACTGCGGGATGCCGTACGCGCCGGAGTAGCGGTTCATCGCCCGCTCGTTCCAGCCGCTCTCCTTCTGCCAGAGCCGCTCCAGGCAGCCCCACTGGTCGTTGCCCCAGCCGCTGGCCGCGAGCATGGACTTGGCGGTGGCCTTGTTGCTGCCCGGTGAGGGGTCGCTGCCCGGCGGGAAGTTCGCGGCGGGGAACCCGTCACCGCCGGGGGCCCGCTCGGGGACGACCCAGTCGAAGTCCTTGTCCTTGCCCTTGCCCGAGCGGCCCTTCTTCAGCTGGTCGGCGCGGTAGGCCTGCTCGGCGGCGTTCTTCAGCGCGTCGGTCTCGGGGTCGGGCGCCGACAGGTCGCCGCCGGCCAGCTTGGCGAAGTCGTCGACGGAGAGCGCGGCCTGTTGCGGCCTGTTGGCGTTCTGGACGGCGCGGTAGGCGACGAAGCCACCGCCGCCGAAGACGATCACCAGCGTGACGGCGATGATGGTGACGCGCTTCGGCGTGACACGCGAACGCCGCCGCGCCGAGGGAGGGGCATCCTTCGGGTGGCGCTCGCGAGGGCGCTCGCTCAACTGCGGACCGGGGCTCACGGTCCACGAGCTTGCCCTGTCCTGGGGGGTGGTCCGCAACCGAAACGCGGGAATCCCTTGGCGTAAGTTTGGCTAACTGTCGGGTTAGCGTGGAGTTTCCCGATCAGTGTGACATTCATCACACCATCGCTCGCCTCACCTGCGCCCGCAGGCCCGACACTCGGCACCTCATAGCCCCATCAACGGATTGTCACGATTTGGTGACGTAACTCGGATATTTGGGACATGGAACAATAATGTGCGCGTGGCTGGCATCCTTCTTGTAGAAGACGACCCCTCCGTCCGTACGGCACTCGAACTCGCGCTGACGCGGCAGGGGCACTCCGTCACGTCCTACGGGACGGGCGAGGAGGCGCTCGACCACATCAGGGCCCGCCGCCCCGAGATCGCGATCCTCGACGTCATGCTCCCCGGGATCGACGGCATCGAGGTGTGCCGCCGCATACGCAAGCTCGACCAGCTTCCCGTCATCCTCCTCACCGCCCGCGGCGACGACCTGGACGTGGTCGTCGGGCTGGAGGCGGGCGCCGACGACTACGTGATCAAGCCCGTCGAGCCCAGAGTCCTGGACGCCCGCATCCGGGCCATCCTGCGCCGGGCCGAGTCGGCCGCCTCCGACCGCATCACCTTCGGCGACCTCGTGATCGACCGGGGCGCGCTCAAGGTCACGCTCGCCGGCAAGGAGATCCACCTGACGCCGACCGAGCTGCGGCTGCTGCTGGAGCTCATACGGCACCCCGGGCAGGTGCTCAACCGCCGCTACCTGCTGCGCGAGGTGTGGGACCACACGCACATCGCCGACTCGCGGCTGGTGGACGCCTGCGTGCAGCGGGTCCGCGCGAAGATCGAGCCCAAGCCCGGCGAACCCGTGTTCATCCACACGGTGCGCGGGTTCGGCTACCGGTTCAGCCCTCCGTGATCCCGCTGCCCACCGGGCTGCGCGCCCGTCTGGTCATCACGTTCACGCTCGTGGCCGTGGCCGCCTCGCTGCTGGTCGCCACGATCGGCTTCGAGCTGGCCAAGACCGCGCTCGTCACCCGGGCCGAGACCACGGCGCTCGACCAGGTCACCAGGGAGCTCGGCAGCATCACCTTCCCCATCGGCCGGCTCAGGCCGGGCGAGGCCGCCCCCACGGCGAAGGAGCTCGGGCGACTCGCCCACGCGCTCAACGGGCCGGGCCGCAGCGTCCTCATCGAGTACGGCGCCCTGATCGCCTCCGAGGGCCCGATGTCCATGAGCGACGTGCCCAACGAGCTCCACGGCCGGGCCAAGCAGAGCGTCGTCACCCAGCGCAAGATCATCCGGGGCGAGCTCTGGCTCATCGTCGGCGCCGAGGTCTACCGGGAGGCCGGCAGCAGGGTCGAGGCGACGAACCTGCGGGCGTTCGTCTTCTTCCCGCTGAAGGACGACGAGCGGCAGCTGGCCACGCTCAGGATCACCTTCATCCAGGCCGGCGTGGTCATCGTGCTGATCGCGCTGGTCGTCGCGCTGCTGTCGGCCCGGCAGGTGCTGCTGCCGGTCCGGCGGCTGAGCGCGGCCGCGCAGGCGCTCGGCCAGGGCCGGCTGGACACGCGGCTGCCCGTCCACGGTCAGGACGAGCTGGCCGAGCTCACCAGCAGGTTCAACGACGCCGCCGCGGCGCTGGAGCTGAGCGTGGCCGAGCTGCGCTCGCTGGAGGCCATGTCGCGCAGGTTCGTGGCGGACGTCTCCCACGAGTTGCGCACGCCGCTGACCTCGATGACGGCCGTCGCCGACATGCTCTCCGAGGAGGCCGGCCGGCTGCCCGAGGCGCCGGCCGAGGCCGTACGCCTGGTGCTCAGGGAGATCGAGCGCCTGCGCGAGCTGGTCGAGCACCTCATCGAGGTCAGCCGCTTCGACGCGGGTACGGCCACGCTCAACGGCTCGAGGTTGAACGTGGCCGAGGCCATCGACGACTGCCTGGCCGTGCGCGGCTGGAGCGACCAGGTGACCGTGAAGGCCCCCCAGGGACTGGCCGTCAACCTGGACCCCGCCAGGTTCGACGTGATCGTGGCCAACCTCGTCGGGAACGCGCTCAAGCACGGCCGGCCACCGGTGCTGGTCAGCACCAGAACCACGCAGAGCGGCCTGGAGGTGAAGGTGCGCGACCACGGCCAGGGCATCCCCGTCGAGGCGCTGCCGCACGTCTTCGACCGCTTCTTCAAGGCCGGCGCGGGCCGGTCACGCAGCCAGGGCAGCGGTCTCGGCCTCGCCATCGCCAAGGCCAACGTGCACCTGCACGGCGGCACGATCTCCGTACGCGCCCAGAACCCCGGCACCCTCTTCACCGTCTGGTTGCCCCACGCATGAAAGCCCAACGCATCCTCACCGTCGCCGCGCTCGTCGGCGCCGCGGCCTGCGGCATCTCGCCCACCGACGTCCAGGACCGCGGCAACGCCCCGACCACCAGGATTCCCCCGCCGTCCAAGACGATCTACCTGCTCAAGGACGGCGAGCTCATCCTGGAACCCGCCGACGTCGACAACGACACCGTCGGCAGCCTGCTCGGGGCGCTCTTCGACGCGTCGACCAAGCCGCTCGGGAACCGGGACACGGCGCTGCGCGGCTTCACCTACATCGGGATCAAGGACTCGCTCAACCCGATCCAGCGCGACGAGGTGCAGCTCCCGCGCACCTCGACGCTGACCGTCTACATCAGGGGAGAGGGCACGCTGACCAAGCTCGGCAAGGCCCAGATCGTCTGCACCGCCCAGCAGGACGCGGCGTTCGAACTCGTCAAGATCGTACGGGAGAACGAGAACCGCCCCTCCACGACGGAGGGGCGGTACACCTGCGGCGAGCTCAAGTGATCAGAGCGTGATGTCCTCCAGCATCTCCGTCACCAGGGCGGCGATCGGGGAACGCTCGGACCTGGTCAGCGTGACGTGCGCGAAGAGCGGGTGGCCCTTGAGCTTCTCCACCACCGCCACCACGCCGTCGTGCCGGCCCACCCGCAGGTTGTCGCGCTGGGCGATGTCGTGGGTGAGCACGACCCGCGAGTTGGCGCCGATCCGGCTCAGGACCGTGAGCAGCACGCCGCGTTCGAGCGACTGGGCCTCGTCCACGATCACGAACGCGTCGTGCAGCGAGCGGCCGCGGATGTGCGTCAGCGGGAGCACCTCCAGCATGCCCCGGTCGAGCACCTCCTCGATCACCTCGGGCGAGGTGATCGCGCCCAGCGTGTCGTAGACCGCCTGCGCCCACGGGCCCATCTTCTCGCCCTCGGTGCCCGGCAGGTAGCCGAGCTCCTGGCCGCCCACGGCGTAGAGGGGGCGGAAGACGACCACCTTGCGGTGCTGGCGGCGCTCCAGGACCGCTTCCAGACCGGCGCAGAGAGCCAGCGCCGACTTGCCGGTGCCGGCCCGGCCGCCGAGCGAGACGATGCCGATCTCCGGGTCCATCAGCAGCTCGAGCGCGATGCGCTGCTCGGCGGAGCGGCCGTGCAGGCCGAACACCTCGCGGTCGCCGCGTACGAGCTTGACCGACTTGTCCGGCAGCACCCTGCCCAGCGCCGAGCCCTTGGCCGACAGCAGCCGCAGGCCGGTGTGCGTGGGCAGTTCCCTGCCCTCCTCGACGTCGGCGGTGCCCTGGTCGAAGAGCGTCTCGACGTCTTCGGCGGTCACCTGGAGCTCGGCCATCCCCGTCCAGCCGGACTCGTGCACCAGCTCCGCGCGGTATTCCTCGGCCGACAGGCCGATCGAGGCGGCCTTGACCCGCAGCGGCAGGTCTTTGGACACCAGGACGACGTCGCAGCCCTCGGCGGCCAGCGAGCGCGCCACGGTCAGGATGCGGGTGTCGTTGTCCCCCAGGCGGAAGCCCACGGGCAGGATGGACGGATCGCTGTGATTGAGCTCAACCCTGATCGTGCCATCCCCCGTCGGCATCGGCTCGTCGAGCCTGCCGTACTGGACGCGCAGCTCGTCGAGGTAGCGCAGGGCCTTCCTCGCGAAATAGCCGAGCTCGGGATGGTGCCGCTTTCCTTCCAGCTCCGTGATGACCACGATCGGAAGGACGACGTCGTGCTCGGCGAAGCGGGTCATTGCCGCCGGGTCGGCCAGCAGGACCGAGGTGTCGAGCACGTACGTGCGCTTGGCCGGCTTGGTCGTAGGGTTGCTCGAGGACACTGCCACACGTTCTCCCCCGGGCGCCCATAGGTGCGGGCACCCTGCAGACGAGGCGGGAATCGGACCGGACCCGCATCCCCGACCGCTACGTGCCGTCGGCGCCGGGGTCCGGCCCCCCTCGGCAGTTCACGATGCAAAGGCGGGCCCTCTCCGAAATGTCCGTCCTGTGGCCGGACATTTCCAACGTTACGTCCTGAATACCCAGATGTCGCGTCAGGAACCGTAACGCCGGTGTCTCGCAGCGTAATCGCGCAGCGCTCGGAGGAAGTCGACCCTGCGGAAGTCCGGCCAGTAGGCCTCGTGGAAGTAGAACTCCGAATGGGCGCTCTGCCAGAGCATGAAGCCCGACAAGCGCTGCTCGCCCGAGGTCCGGATGAGGAGGTCCGGGTCGGGTTGGCCGCGAGTGTAAAGATGCTCCGCGATGTGCTCCACATCGAGCACCTCGACGAGGTCCTCGATGCTCGCCCCCTTGCTCGCATGCTCCTGGAGGAGTGAGCGCACCGCATCGGCAATCTCACGCCTTCCTCCATACCCAACTGCAACGTTCACAATCAGGCCTGGACGGTGTGAGGAGGCTTCTTTTGCATCTTTGAGGACATTCGCCGTCCGGTCCGGCAGCAGGTCGAGCGCTCCGACCGGGCTGATCCGCCAGCCTTCGGCCACGAGCTCGCGCGTCACGTCCTCGATGATGCGCAGCAGGGGCTCCAGCTCGTCCCGCGGCCGGTTGAGGTTGTCGTTGGACAACATCCACACGGTGACGACCTCGACCCCGGTCTCGCGGCACCAGCCGAGCAACTCCGAGATCTTGTCCGCACCCTTGCGATGACCGCGGGCCACGTCGCGCATGCCCATGGCCCGCGCCCAGCGGCGGTTACCGTCGATGATGACCCCGACATGCCGGGGGACGCTGTCCTTGGACAGCTTGGCCTCCAGCCGGTGCTCATAGAGCCGGTAGACCAGATTGCGCAGGCCCACGGACGTGCCTCCCTGCGGTGCTATGACCTAACAGGCAATTATCACCGTGATTCGCCCGTGCCTGCCCCCTGGACTGGATTTCTGGCCAAGTCTCTGCCTTCCAGACACCCTTCTGCCTCCTGCACCAGCCCGCGGACGAACCCCGACAACTCAGCCGAGGTCAGCACCGCCCGCGTGCCCACGCCCGTGGCGCCCCACGCCTCCACATAGGCCCGCCTGGTCAGCCGCCACTCGCCGGTCACGGGCTGCCACCTCGGGATGGTGCGCAGCTGGCAGCGGAGCTCCCCGCCGCCCGCGCCGGAGCGCGTGCGGTAGCGGAAGGAGAACAGCTCGCTGTCGGGCGCCTCGCCGGGGAAACGATCGTCGGGATCGGCCCACCGCCCGGCCGCGCCGCCGTCCCTGCGGGCCTCGTCGACACCGCGAGCGAGGCGCACGAGCAGCCAGCCGCACCGCTCCCCCACGCTGCCGTAAGGCGTGCCGTCCCGGTGCAGCTCGAGAGTGATCTCGTACGGCCTGCCGACGCTGTCCCTGCACGCGATGGGCGTGACGCTCAGATACGAACCATCGACACAGCGCAGTCCCCCCATCCCCTCACAGTTTCCGCTCGAAAGTCGGCTAAACGCGGGCGATGTCCCCCGGTCACTCGGGCCATCCGTCCGGTCTGGACCTGCCCGCGTTCCCCGGCAGGAGACGGGTCCACCAGCGGACCTTCCCGGGCGGTGCGGGCATGCGGCCACGGGCCCGCAACCAGGCGGCGAAGTCGTCGGCGTCCGCGCGGTAGCCGGGCGGCGGCGTGCTGCGGGAACGCGCGTAGGCGGCGTACTCGGCGGCCAGGTCAGGGCCCGCGGCGGCGGCCGCGTCGGGGCGGAGCCTGGCCACGATGCCGCGCCGCTTGGCCAGCAGGCTCGCCGCCTGTACCCGCATACGTTCCGGGTCGAAGCCCTCAGGCGGCTCCGCCCCCGTGACCAGTGCCGCCACCACCCGCCCCTGCGCCTGCGCCAGCCGCCGCCGCGCCTCGTCCGTCGCCGCGGCTCCCCCGCCGGGACCCTGCGTGTCGGTCACCGCGGCTCTCCCGCCAGGGACATGGCCGCCCTGATCCGGGACAGCTCGGCCGCGAGGACGGCGTCGCTCGGGTAGTCGTCGTCCCATTCCAGCAGCACGCCGGGAGGCGTGGCGCGGGCGCACAACTCGGTCAGCAGGTCGAGCACCGGCTGCGGGGCGACCTTGGTGTGGGTGTCGTGCCAGATGCCGCCGTGCTCGTAGCCGCCGGCCACGTGGACGTAGGCGAGGTGCTCCAGCGGGAGCGCGTCCAGCGCGGCCACGGCCGGCAGGCCCAGGTTGACCTGGTTGGTGTAGAGGTTGGCCACGTCGATCAGCAGCCCTACGCCGGTGGCCGCGACCAGCTCCGCGAGGAACTCGGCCTCGGTCAGCTCGTCGTCGGGCCAGCCGAAGATGGCGGCGACGTTCTCCAGGGCCAGCGGCACGGGCAGGGAGTCCTGGGCCCGCCGCACGTTCTCGGTGACCACCCGCAGCGACTCGCGGGTGCGCGGCACGGGCAGCAGGTGCCCCGCCTCGACGCCGCCCCCGCGTACGAACGCCAGGTGCTCGCTGACCAGCGGCGCGTCGAGAGCCTGCGCGCAGGCGGCCAGGTGGGCGAGCCGGGCGGGCGAGGGCGGCTCCGCGTCGCCGACCCCGAGCGACACCCCGTGCGGGATCACCGGCAGGCCCCGCTCGCGCAGCACGCGTAACGACTCGGGCAGCCGATCCGGCCTGAGGTTCTCGGCGACCACTTCGAGGAAGTCGACGCCGTCCATCCGCTCGATCGTCAGGTCGAGCTCGCTCCGCCAGCCGATGCCCACTCCCAGCTCGGCCATGTCAACTCCCTCCTCCGCAACCGCTGCCGCAACCGGCACTGCCGCCGCAGCTCGAGCCGCCGTGCGAGGCTCCGCCGCAACCGCCGCCGGCGCAGGAGCCGACGCCTCCCGTGCCACGGTACGTCGCCCGCCGCGAGTTCCGGCGCGGCGACCTCATGACGCCCAGCTCGGTCCGCAGGCGCGGGTCGGTCGACTCGGCCGGGCCGTACAGGGCGATGTGCACGGGACCGTCGCCCGTGCCCCTGGGGTGGCCCGCCCTTGCCTGGTCGAGCCGCCTGGCCCCCTCGGCTGTGAGCGTGCCTCGCCGGGACGCGCGGTGGTCACCGGCCACCACGGCCGCGCCGATGCCCGTCCCCGTCAGCAGGAGCAGGGGAAGCAGCGCCGGGGTGGTCACGAGGCACACCACCGCCGCGGTCAACGCCAGCCCCGAGACCGCGCGCAGCCGGGCCGCCAGCCGGCCCAGGCGCTTGACACGGTGGCCGGGCAGGACCAGCCCCAGCTCCGTGAGGTTCCGCCGGAGCGCGTCCATGGCCAGGCTCTCGCCCACCCTGCGCTTCAGCGCGGACGCCTGGAGCCCGGACACCGTCGCCACCTTGGCGAGCGTCTCCTGCTCGATGGGGGCGCGCGACACGGACGGCGCGTGCACGCTGTGCACGTGGCCCCCGCGTGACACGCGCAGGTCCCCCGAGCCGGCCAGCAGCGCGATGGCCGTGCCGGCCACCTGGCCGGGCCCGCCGGCCAGATAGGCGAGATCGTAGTGGTCCAGGTCGGGAGCGCCGGAGGCCGCCGGGGCCTCGTGGCCGGCGGCGCGCTCGCGCTTCATCGAGAAAGCGGTGGCGACGGCGACGGCCGGCAGAGCCACCGAGAGGATCAGCAGGAACAGGTCCATGACGCCTCCCTCCACACAGCCGGAACAGGCTGTTACCAGAAGGACGCCGGGGCGAAGGTCAACGTTTCGTTCTGCTCATTTAAATCGCGGCGATCACGAACCCCCGCCCCCGCCACCGCCACCGCAGCTCGATCCTCCTCCCCCGCAGCTCGACGACCCCCCGCCGCAGCTCGACGAGCCGCCGCCGAAGTCGCCGCCGCCGAAGGTGATGCCGTCGGAGCCGCTGAAGCTGCCGCAGGCGCCGGCGCAGTCGGCACCGGGGGCTCCGACGGACAGCTCGTCGCAGAGCAACTGGTCGCCCGACTCGCTCAGCCCGTACAGCGCGACCGGGATCCCCACGGCCAGGGAGAGCGAGCGCGGGTCGCGTACGCCCCTCGGATGGTGGGCGCGGGCCGACCGCAGCACCTCGCGTCCCTGGCCGGTGACGACGTTGCGCAGCCTGCGCTTCTGCCGGTAGAGCCCGATGAGACCGGAGGCGACGGCGAACAGGCTGAAGAACACCGCCCCGATGTACACCGTCTCCTTGCCCGCCACGCCGGCGACGGCCAGCACGATCACCAGCACCAGGTAGCCCGCGGCCCCGCCCACCGCGAGCCGCAGCAGGCCGTAGTGCCGCCGCGCCGTGTCGAACGCCGGCTGCCGCACGATCAGCCCTCGGCGCTCCAGCCCGGCGGCGAGCTCGATGAGCGCGGGATACGACTCCAGCTCGCGGCGGAGCTCGCTCGCCTGGTAGCCGCCCGGCCGCGAGGCCAGCGCGCCGAGCACCGCCTGCTCAAGCGGCACCGGCGAGGGCGACGCGCCGTGCACGGCGGTGACCCTCGAGCCACGCGAGACGCGGATGGCACCGGCCGAGGCGAGCAGGGCCAGCGCCGTGTTGAGCGCCCGGCGCGGCCCGCCCGACAGATAGGCCAGCTCGTACGGGTCCAGCCGGTGGCCCTCCCCGGCGGACGCCGTCCCCTGGACGCGCCCGCGCTCGCGTTCGACACGATTCTCGGCCGCGCTGACCAGGACCATCACGGCGAGCGCGGCAACGATCAGGACGTGGTCCACTGCGGCCCTCCTGTGCGGTACGGCAAGCCGCCAAGTTAGGCGGCGCGGCCGTACCGCACAAGGGGACGGCGCTCAGCCGAGGCGGTCGAGCAGGGCGTTGTACTCCTCCCACAGCTCCTTCGGCAGGTGCGCGCCGAATTTCTCGAAGTGGGCCGGGATGAGCGCGGCCTCCTCGCGCCACACCTCGCGGTCGACCGTCAGCAGCGCCTCGAGGTCCTCCTCGGACAGGTCGAGGCCCTCGGTGTCGAGGTCGGCGGGCAGCAGGCCGATGGGAGTGGGCACCGCCTTGGCCTCGCCGTTGAGCCGGTCGACGATCCACTTGAGCACGCGGCTGTTCTCGCCGAAACCGGGCCAGATGAATTTCCCGTCGGCGTTCTTGCGGAACCAGTTGACGTAGTAGATCCGGGGCAGCACGGCACCCTTGCGGCGGCCGATGTTCAGCCAGTGGCCGAAGTAGTCGCCCATGTTGTAGCCGCAGAACGGCAACATCGCGAACGGGTCGTGGCGCAGCTCGCCGACCTTGCCCTCGGCGGCGGCGGTCTTCTCGGAGGCGACGTTGGCTCCGAGAAAGACGCCGTGCTCCCAGCTCAGCGACTCTGTCACCAGAGGAACGGCGGTGGCGCGGCGGCCGCCGAACAAGATCGCCGAGATGGGCACGCCCTTGGGGTCCTGCCACTCGGGTGCGATGATCGGGCACTGGGAGGCGGGGGTGGTGAAGCGGGCGTTCGGGTGGGCGGCCGGCTCGTCGCTGTCAGGCGTCCACGAGCGGCCCTTCCAGTCGGTCAGGTGGGCGGGCGGCTCCTCGGTCAGGCCCTCCCACCACACGTCGCCGTCGTCGGTGAGGGCGACGTTGGTGAAGATGCTGTTGCCCCAGAGCGTCCTGACCGCGTTGGCGTTGGTCACCTCACCCGTGCCGGGCGCGACGCCGAAGAAGCCCGCCTCCGGGTTGATCGCGTAGAGGCGGCCGTCCTGGCCGAAGCGCATCCAGGCGATGTCGTCGCCGATCGTCTCGACCTTCCAGCCGGGGATCGTGGGCTGGAGCATGGCGAGGTTGGTCTTGCCGCAGGCGCTCGGGAAGGCGGCGGCGATGTAGCGGACCTCGCCCGACGGCGGGGTCAGCTTGAGAATGAGCATGTGCTCGGCCAGCCAGCCCTCCCCATGGTCGCGCTTGCTGCGGCCTTCGTTGGCTCGTACCTCGCTCTCTCCGGCCTTTCGCGCCGCTCCGGCGTCGCGGGCCATGACGCTGGCGATGCGCAGCGCGTAACACTTCTTGCCGAGCAGGGCGTTGCCGCCGTAGCCGGAGCCGTAGGACCAGATCTCGCGGGTCTCGGGGAAGTGGCTGATGTACTTGGTGGAGCTGCACGGCCACGGCACGTCCTCCTGGCCGGGCTCCAGCGGCACGCCCACGGAGTGCACGGCCTTGACGAACGAGCCCTGTCCGCGCTCCTCGATGAGCCGCAGCGCCCTGTCGCCCATGCGGGTCATCACGCGCATGGACACGGCGACGTACGGGGAGTCGGTGATCTCGACGCCGAGCTGGGAGATCTCCCCGCCCAGCGGGCCCATGCAGAAGGGCACGACGTACATCGTGCGGCCGCGCATGCAGCCCTTGAACAGCTCGCCGAACGTCTCGCGCATCTCGCCGGGCGCGATCCAGTTGTTCGTGGGCCCGGCGTCCTCTTCGCGCTCCGAGCAGATGAACGTGCGGTCCTCGACCCTGGCCACGTCACTCGGATCGGACTTGGCGTAGAAACTGTTGGGCCTGGCGGCCAGGCGTGTGAACGTCCCCTGCTCGACGAGGAGGTTGGTCAGGCGCGTCCACTCCTCCTCTGACCCGTCGCACCACTCGATGCGGTCGGGCTGAGTCAGGGCAGCGATCTCCTTTACCCACGCGGCCAATTCTCTATTGCTGGTCGGTGCGGGTACTTCCACGGAAACGGACACGACGGTGACTCCTCCACTCTCTCAGGGCCCAGTCATCATTAACGACGAGACGGTCGGAAGGCCAATTGGCATAGACCTGTCGGCACGGCCGTCGTCGCAGGCAGCGACCCTGACGATTGCGGGAGCCTACCCAACGGGAACGGATTTAAAAGAAGCGATTTCCGGCAGTGGTCCAGTCCAATTCAGCTGGTCTAAACCAATTTCTGAAGTGGTTTAGTCCATTCCGCCGGCCGTTTCCGCTGGGTGCTCTAGGAATTGACGTCGGGGCCCTCGGAGCGAACCCGGTCGACGTGCTGGAGCGCGTCACGCAGATCGCTGAGCCACGTGTCGGCGTTCTTGCCGACCAGGCGTACGCACCAGGCGAGCGCGTCGCTGCGACTCCTGGCCACGCCGGCGGCCACCAGCGTGTCGAGCACGCGGCGCTCCGACTGGCGCAGGCGGGTCATCACGGGCACGGAGAGTGTGGTGAACATCACAGCCTCGTCGCCGCAGACGACACCCCAGGAGACCTTCTGACGGAACTTGTGCTCGGCCTCCCTGGCGATCTCGATGCGGCGCTCGCGCGTCTCCTCCCTGAAGCGCCTGGCCAGCCCGTCGATCAGGGCGGACCGTTCGGCTTCGGGAACGTCGCCCGGCGGGTCGGGCAGCCGGCCGAGCACCGCGATCTCCTCGCGGTCCCTGACGATCTCGGGCGCGCCGGTGAACCACTCGCCGGGGAGCCTCCCGGCGAACCAGGCGCGAATCTCTGCCGTCACGTCATCTGTATCCATGTAATCATCATTACACCGCCGATTGGTAGATCGCACCCAGGGATACGGAGGTCTGCGCGCGGGGGGAAGGTCTAGCGGACCCTGGAGGCGGCGACGGGGCTGACCCTGACGACTCCGGCGAGGTTGCGCCGGCTCACAGGGACGATCTTGACCACGTCGCCCGTGCGGGGCGCGTGCAACATCTTCCCGTCGCCCCAGTAGATCGCCACGTGGGAGATGTAGGCGGGGTTGGTCGGGTCGTTGCGCCAGAAGAGCAGGTCACCGGGCTGCGCCTGCGACAGCGGCACCTGCGGCCCCGTCACCCACTGCTGGTGGGTCACCCGCGGCATCCGCACCCCCGCCTGGGCGAAGGCCCACTGGACCAGGCCGGAGCAGTCGAAGGTGTCGGGCCCCTCGGCGCCCCACACGTAGGGCCTGCCGAGCTTGGACACGGCCGCCTTCAGCGCCGCCGTGAGCTGCTCGCCCGTCATGAACGAGCCGGCCGGCCAGTTCTGCTTGACCTTCTGCGGCGGCGGCAGGACCGGGTTGACCATGACCGCCTGCGTACCCTTGGGCAGCTGGGCGAGGATCCGGTCACGCAGCTTGGCGGAGTTGGTCTTGGGCGCGCTGACGATGAGCGCGTTGTCGTGCGGCAGCCCCAGCGTACGGCCGACGTCCTTGGACACGACCGCGTCGACCGCGCCGAAACCGGTGGTGGCGTAGGCGCCGATGCGCAGCGGCCCCGCCGGGCCCGCCACCCGGCGGTGCAGCGAGAGCCCGCCGTCGTTGCCCAGCACGAACGACACCGCCACGTCCCCGGCCGCGACGTTCTGCCACAACGCGTCGGAGGCGGCGGTCACCTT
Organism: Nonomuraea sp. B1E8; assembly: GCF_039871515.1. Classification (NCBI taxonomy): domain Bacteria; kingdom Bacillati; phylum Actinomycetota; class Actinomycetes; order Streptosporangiales; family Streptosporangiaceae; genus Nonomuraea; species Nonomuraea sp. B1E8. The sequence continues at coordinate 201,893 of NZ_JBDPLS010000015.1, forward strand.
GGGAGTGAAGGCCCGGAACGTGGACGGGTCGACCGCGAGTGTCTGCACCCGCTTGCCGTCGAGCGTGACGGACGCCGCGTCGGCCAGCTCGAGCGCCCGCACGCCGCGCAGCTTGGCCACCTTCTCTAACTGCTGCCGCGTGAACGGCTTGCGGGAGAGCACGAACAGGTTGGGCTTGTGCAGCTTGCTCAGCGGCGCCACCGGCTGGACGGTCCTCACCGGCGGTGGTTGCTCCTGGGGCCGGCTGGGCTGGGGCCGCTGCTGGGCCATGAGCGTCTGCTCGGGCTCGGCCCGCACGACGGCGGGCCTGTCCTGGAACTGTGCGAGCAGCAGCACGTCGGCGGTCAGCACCGCGACCAGCGCCACCACGATGAACGGCACCAGTTTGTACGTGTCGCGCCGCTTACGCGACTTGACCAGAAAGCTGAGGTCCTGCCGAATCCCGGATGAATGCGAAAAGTCCGCCGGGCCAACGTGGGCCCGGCGGTCGTTGTCCATGGGATTCAGTTGCCGATGTACGGCACAGCCTCGAGAATCTCGACGGTGTTCTGGCGCCCGTTGGGCAGGGCGTAGGTCGCCTTCTCACCGATCTTCTTGCCGTTGATCGCCGCCCCGAGCGGGGACTTGGGCGAGTAGACGTCGATCGGCGCTCCGCTCTCCTCGCGGGAGGCGAGCAGGAAGGTCACCTCGTCGTCGTCACCGACGAACCTGATGGTGACGGTCATGCCGGGGCCCACCACACCCTCGGCCTTGGGGGCCTCTCCGACCTGGGCATTGTCGAGGATCTGACGGAGATGGAAGATGCGGGCCTCCATCTTGCCCTGCTCGTCCTTGGCGGCGTGGTAGCCGCCGTTCTCGCGCAGGTCACCCTCTTCCCGGGCGGCCTCGATCTTCTTGGCGATGTCGACGCGCCCGGGGCCCGAGAGATACTCGTACTCCGCCTTCAGGCGGTCGTACGCCTCCTGCGTCAGCCATGTGACGTTCTCATCGCGAGAGTCGGCCACGGGTTCTCCTTGCTTGCCTAGGGGGCCCTGAGGTCACTTGAGGTTACGTACGGTTGAATTGCGAAAGGCTAACAAGTCAGTCGCTCCAACGCTTCCCCAAATGTCTCACTATACGAGATTGCAGTACTGGATGTGGACGGAAGTGGCCTGACCGCTGGTGTCGAGGCTCTCCTTGAGCTGCTTACTACCCTCACCAGCCGGGATTCTTACTTCCTTGCTGCCGACTTCCCCATGATTGACATCCAGCGCCCGCAGGCGACAGACAGCCACTCTATCGTCTGGCTTGTACACCTCAAAGGTGATCTCCGCGCGGGTCGGGCCGTCCACGTTGAACGTCACGACCTGCGACGGCGCACCCGAGCCGCCCGCCGTCATCGACCACATCACGTAGCCCCATCCACCGGCGATGATGGCCACCAGCACGCCGATCACGAGGTGCACGACGAGCCGCCCCCTTCGCCTTGGACGATCGGGGAAGTCGTCGGGTGTGCCGAGAACGGGTCCGTTCTCGACATCTCTGGTGGCCATGGCGGAATCTCCCTGCACTCCCTCAGCGTTATCCGAGACAATTGTCGCCCGCGGGGGGAGTGCCCTCGCGACCGCCCAGCAGAAACTAACCTCTCTGGGTGACTGACCGGTCCGTTGAGGAGATCCCGCCCGTGAGTGCACCGTTGAGGTTGATGGCCGTCCACGCCCACCCTGATGACGAGTCGAGCAAGGGCGCCGCCACGATGGCGCGCTATGTGCGTGAAGGTGTCGACGTGCTGGTGTGCACGCTCACCGGCGGCGAACGCGGATCAGTGCTCAACCCCAAGATGGACCGCCCCGAGATCGTTGCCAACATCGGGGAGGTCCGCAGGGCCGAGATGGAGCGGGCGCGCGAGATCCTGGGCGTCGAGCAGCGTTTCATGGGCTTCGTCGACTCCGGCCTGCCGGAGAACGAAGAGGAGGAGCTGCCCGAGGGCTGCTTCGCCGTGCAGAAGCTGGAGGACGCCGCCGCCCCGCTGGTGGCGGCCGTACGCGACTTCAGGCCACACGTGATCATCACGTACGACGACGACGGCGGCTACCCCCACCCCGACCACATCATGACCAACAAGGTCTCCGTCGAGGCGTTCGAGGCGGCCGGCGACCCCGACCGCTATCCCGGCGCCGGCGACCCGTGGCAGCCGCTGAAGCTCTACTACCACATGGGGTTCACCAAGGAGCGCTTCGAGGCGCTGCACGAGGCGATGAACGAGCGCGGCCTCGGCTCCCCCTACGGCGACTGGATCTCCCGCTGGGAGGACCGCCCCGCCAAGTGGCCGGTCACCACGCGGGTGCCGTGCGGCGACTACTTCCAGATCCGCGACGAGGCCCTGCTGGCGCACGCCACCCAGGTCGACCCCGACGGCTTCTGGTTCGTCTGCCCGCGCGAGCTGCAGCAGGAGATCTGGCCGACCGAGGACTACCACCTGGCGCGCTCGCTGGTCGACACCGGGCTGCCCGAGGACGACCTGTTCGCCGGCATCCACGCCGACGACGTCTCGCCCGCCTGCCACTGACCGGAGCATGGGGTGCCGGTGGCAGACTGGAGGTGTGACCCTCCTAGCAGCTGGTGATGTGAGTCCGGGTGTGCTCGGCTTCGCCGTCGTGGCCCTCATCGGGCTGGCGCTCTATTTCCTGATCAAGTCGATGAACAAGCAGATGACGAAGATCCAGGTGCCGCACGAAGGCGACACGACCGAGAAGAAGGCCGAGTAGATGCCGGTGGACGTGGTCGACAACCCGACGCAGAACCGCTTCGAGATTCACGTGGACGGCAAGGTCGCCGGGTTCGCCGACTACCGCCTGCTGCCCACGAAGATCGTTTTCACGCACACCGAGGTGCTGCCGGAGTTCCAGGGGCAGGGGCTGGCAGGCAAGCTGACCGGCCACGCGCTGCAGGTGAGCGCCGACACCGGCCTGCGCATCGTGCCGCTCTGCCCCTACGTCGCCCGATACATCGAGCGCCACCCCGAGTTCCAGGACATCACCGACGCCCGCTGAGCCTCACTCGGCGGGCGACCAGGCACGTTCGAGCGCCTTCGGCAACCCCCACCAGCCCAGCGGGGTGAGCACGTCGTCCTCGTCGACGATGCCGAGATAGCCCCACAGGCTCACCACCGGCGCGAACAACCCCTCGGTGGCGCCGAGATCCTCGCCGTCCTGCTCGTCGACGTCGATGTCCTCCGACTCCGCGATGAGCCGCGCGATCCGCTCGGGCGAGGCCAGCACCCCCGGCCCGAGCCTGGCCAGCGCCGCCACCCCGGCCAGCCAGTCGGCGCACTGGATGGCGTGGAGATGGACCAGCGTCGCGTCCTCCATGCCGATCTCCCCGTCGAGATCGGCGAACTCCTCCAGCAGGTCGCCGTTCTCCAGCAGGTCGGAGACGGGACCCACGACGCCCGCCGCCACGGTCAGCCACAGGTCCTGGTCGTCGTCGGGCATCGGCTGCTCATCGAAGCCGGCGCAGGCCCGCAACACGTCGGCGGGATAGCCGGGCAGGGCGAGCAGCGCGCGCAGGCGTACGGCGGCCGCCTCCAGCTCGTCGGCGGGCAGGTCGGGCTGCCTGGGCAGGCCCGCGATGATGCGCCGCAGCTCGGACAGCGCGAAGGCCTCCTCCTCGTCCCAGGCGGAGAACACCTCCTCGTCCTGCTCGTCGCTGACCGCGAAGCCGGGCACCCTGCCGTCGGGCAGCGGCGTGCTCAGCCAGTGTTCCTGCAGCTCCTCATAGGCCCTGCGGGCCTCGGGGGCGCCCTCGGCCAGCGCGTCGGGATCGATCTCCCCCGACACGACCCGCTCCTCCAGGAAGGCCACCAGGCGGGCGAACATCTCGGCCGCCACGGGCCCGCGCTCGTTCTCCTCGGGCCAGACGAAGTAGCTGGGCGTCATGAGGATCGGCTCGGTGCCGGTGGACTCGATCCAGCGCTGGACGTCGCCCACGGTGGCCACGCCTGACTCGATCGACCGGAGCGTGGCCTTGGCGGACTCCCAGAACGGGCGGGAGAGCGGGTTGCCCGCCGACATCATCGCGCGCCGCAGGTCGGGCAGCGCCACCAGCGCCACCCCCGAGGGCACGGCCAGCAGCGCCCGTGCCACGTCCCTGCGCGTGAGCGCGGTCACCGGGCGGCCCGCCTGCCGGCAGACGAAATCCATGTCCACGTCCATCAGAGTCTTCCGAGGGGACCGTCGCCTTGAGGTGACGGGGGAATCGGGAGTGGGAGGGCCGTCAAGGCCTGAGTGTGCCCTGACCTGTCAGGTCTGCGCATCACAGATGTTCTTCCCGGTTTTGTCGGCGCCAGCCGATATCGTGATGATGTCATTACCGAACGTGATGGGAGGTGGGTGTGCGCAGGTCGTTCAAATTCCTGCTGCGCCCCACCACCCGGCAGGCGGCGGCGCTGGCGGCGTGCCTGGAAGACCACCGCACGCTCTACAACGCCGCTCTGGAGCACCGCCGCACCGCCTACGCCAGGGCGGGCGTGAGCGTCCGCTATGGCGATCAGTCGGCCGAGCTGAAACACATCCGCGCCGATGATGCGGACGGGCAGGGGCGTTGGTCGTTCTCCTCCCAGCAGGCCACCCTGCGACGGCTCGACAAGGCGTTTCGCGCGTTCTTCGACCGGGTCAAGGCCGGACGCGCGCCGGGTTTCCCGCGTTTCAAGGGGCGTGGCCGGTTCGACACGGTCGAGTGGCCGAAGGACGGCGACGGCTGCCGGTGGGACTCCCAGCCCGGCCACCCCACCACGACCTACGTGCGCCTTCAGGGTGTCGGGCATGTCCGCGTCCACCGGCACCGGACCGTGCGCGGCCGGGTGAAGACGATCGCGGTGAAGCGGGAAGGCAACCGGTGGTTCGTGGTGCTGTCGTGCGACGACGTGCCCGCCGAATCGCTGCCCGTCACCGGCGCGGTCGCGGGGATCGACATGGGCGTGGCGTCCCTCGTCACGACCAGCGAAGGGCAGCATCTGAGCAACCCCCGCCACCTGGCCGCGTCCGCTGACCGGCTGGCGGACGCGCAGCGGGCTCTGGCCCGGAAGGAACGGGGCTCCAAGCGGCGGCGCAAGGCGGTGGCCCGCGTGGCCGCGCTGCACGCCAAGGTGCGCAGGCAACGTCTGGACGGCGCGCACAAGGCCGCGCTCGCCCTGGTGGCCGCCTATGACGTGATCG